>CAWEYR010000012.1:0-119816 GCA_963813345.1 uncultured Acidobacteriota bacterium
CGGAAGCGAGTCCGCGCGTTTTTTTCACTCGATGGGTCTCGAAGTTATTGGGTTGGATAACGACTTGCGTCGTCATCTTCTTTTTGGGCCCGGAGGCCTGGACCGAGTGGAACGCGCGACGGATGACGAAAGAACTGCACAACTTTCGGCATCACAGCGTTGACATTCGTGATCAGGCTACTCTTGACAAGCACTTTGCCGACTACGGCAGGTCGATTTCTCTGATGGTTCATGCAGCCGCACAACCTCAGCACGACTGGGCAGCACGGGAGCCATAACGGGTTTTCCGGGGAACACTACCGGTACATTAAACGTGCTTGAGGCTATGCGCAAGTACTGTTCCGATGCAGTCTTATTTCATGTCCACTAACAAGGTATACGGCGATGCACCTAACAGATTCGCCTCTCGTCGAACGTGAGAGCCGGTGGAAATCATTCCCGCGCATGCTTACGCCAGCAAAGGAATCGATGGGAGACATGAGCATCGATCAATCAGTCACAGCATCTTTGGAGCTAGCAAGATCAGCGACAGACTCCATGACGCAGGAATATGGACGTTATTTCGGGCTGAAGACGGGCACGTTTCGAGGTGGATGTCTACAGGACCCTCTCGACTCTAGCGCAGAGTTGCATGAATTCCTTGCCTACCTGATCGAATGTGCAGTCACTGGAAAGCCGTACACTATACATGGCTACAAAAAAGGGGAAAGCAGGTGCGCGACAATATACACTCGCATGATCTCGTAAGGGCCTTCGGGTCTTTTTTCCGAAGTCCGCGAGCTGGTAGCGTTTACAACATTGGTGGTTCTCGGCACAGCAACTGCTGGATCCTGGAGGCAATCAATCTTACTGAGGAGATATCGAATCGCGAACTGAAATACAAGCTGAGTGGTGAGCCGCGCCCCGGAGACCACGTATGGTGGATCAGTGATGTCAGCAGGTTTAAGCCCATCAACTTCCCGGAATGGAATTTCAATACAACTTGAGGAATATTGTTACAGAGATAGTCGATGCTTACAGTTTACAACTCGACGCGTGATTGATGAAACTATCAGTAGTTATTCCAGCATTCAATGAGGAGGGCTGCATTGTAGACACCGTTCGCCAGCTGGCAACACGTCTGGTTGATGAAGATATCGAGCACGAGATTCTTGGAGTGAATGACTCGTCAGAGGACGAACCGAAAAGCTGTTACAGATGCTGCAGGCGGAGATTGGCACATTCCGCTATGTAAAACAACCCACCCCTCGAGGCTTTGGATTGGCAGTGAGACGCGGTTTGGACGACTCCAAAGGGGATGCCATCGCAATTTTCATGGCAGACAACCATCGGATCTCCTGATGATCTTGTTCGCTTTGGCTTTTTCCGAACAATGATTGTTAGGATGTCGAATGCGTGTTCGGGTCGCGGTTCGTCCCAGGTGGGTCTACTGTCGACTACCCAAGCGGTCGAAGCTACTGATCAATCGCGCTGCGAACACCTTTATCAGAGTACTGTTTGGAGTTCGATAGCAACGATTCACGAACGCATTCAAGATCTATCGGAGGAATGTCAGTACAAGGACTGAAGCCTTTCTTAAGCTCCGCACTTCGACTTGACGCTCGAGCTGCCGCTAAAAGCCATAGTCCGCGGTTATTCCTATGCGATCGTGCCTAATCGGTGGGTCAATCGCAAACATGGTGTATCGAAACTGAGGACCAAGGAAATGGGATCGCGCTACCTCTTCATTGCTCTCTATTGTCTGATCGAGCGATGGCTTTCGCGAGGAGACTTCCATCGAGATCGCGCTCTTGAGCATTAGCTTCGCTGCACGAAGTGCGCGATGATATCCCTGGCTAGGACGATTACCTCGATGAGTGTCGGTGGGAGAGTGGGACGGCGCATCCCTGCGTTCATAGATGGTCGAGAGCACTTATCGAATGAATTACCAGCGCCTTACGAATACCGTTTTTCCGGAATTGACCAGCGACAGCGGGAGGCGGTTTGGTCTAGCATTGCCCCTTTCATTTACAAGCGCTTGGGTAGTCCAGCGCGCATCTTGGAACCCGCTGCGGGGCGTTGTGAGTTCATCAATGCAGTTTCAGCGACAGAGAAATGGGTTGTCGATCTGGTCGGAGTACTCGGAGGACATGGTGAACCGGCGATGTGCACAGTGTGATCGGTGACATAATGCATAAGAACTGCCTGAGAACTATTGACGGCATTTTTGTATCAAACTTTCTTGAGCATCTGTCTTCCCCCTTGGAAGTAGCGGCGTTCCTCACGCGAATGAACACCTTGTTGCGAGCTGGAGGCCGTATCGCAGTCATCGGGTCCGAACTTCAAGTATTGCTCACGCGAGTATTTTGATTGTGCAGATCAATTCTTCGTTGAGCCACATCGCAGTAAAGGAGCATCTTTTCGCAGCTGATTTTGAACTGATAGAAACGGTTCCGCGGTTTGCCCTACTCATTCAGGGGACTATTCCCAGCGTCCTCGTTTCTAACAGAGGCATATCTCGGGCTCCCGTTCGTTTGGCGTATTCTCGGACGCCAGTTTCTGGTGCTCGGTTCAAAGGGAGGTGGCTGATCGTGAATATAGGTCAAGGGCCTACTTTTGGGGGCTCCAACGGCTTGCGGGAACTGCGGATGTCTGTGGACCACTGCTGTGCGACCAGTACCCGGGCACATCAAGGCGAAATAATTAACGCATTTCATAACCGTCATCATGCGCTGATTACCGTTCTAGTACTCGTGACTTGGCCCCCGTCGTTTTCTTGTTCTGTTACGTAGGCTCGTATGGGGTCAATGTACTTTTCTGGGATGAGTGGCAGCTTGTGCCCTTGCTGGAAGCTTGGGGAAACGGAACACTGGCGGCTGGTGGTGTTTTCAAGCAACACAACGAACACAGGATATTGTTTCCCCGTGTCGTCATGCTCGTCATTTCCTCGCTGTCTCGGTTAAACACACGTTGGGAGATGTTCTTTGGAGTGCTGCTTCAGATTGCCAGCACTGTCGTGCTTTATTTGATTGTTAAACAACACGAGAAGAACTCCCCAACATTGGTACGGCTTGTGCCCGTGACACTGTCCATGTTCAGCGTGCGACAATGGGAAAACTTTCTTTGGGGCTTTCAGACTTGCTTCTTGATGGTAGTTCTGTTTTCCCTTTTGTCGGTCTATTTGCTTGATTGTCTGTTGGTTTGGACCGACGGTTTTGGCTTTCTATCGGCGCGGGCATTGTGGCTTCCTTCTCGGCTGCTATTGGACTGGCTGCGTGGCCCGTCGGATTTCTGCTGCTAGTGCTTCGAAAGTATGTTCGTGGTATTCGGTCGAAGCGTGAATGGCTTGTTAAGTGCGCAATTTGGGTTGTAGCTTTTGCCCTAGTAGCAGTTTGCTACTTTGTTGATTACGGAGAGAGTTCCTTACATCGATCAACAATCAAGGGAACGCTTGAGCACTTTCTATTTCCTTGGACATCCTACGCGCTCAGCATCCTTCGTGGCGGCCTTATTTGGTAATTCGTTGATCTATAGATAGATATGCCTTGTTCATGTCGATTGCTGGGACAGTTTTGTTCGCGGTGTATGTCGTGTGTGTTGTTGTCTTTTCAAGGACAGAAACGAAGGCACACCTGTTCTGCTGGCATTGTTGGCTTTCAGCCTATTGAGCGCGGTCGGCGTCATGGTTTCGCGGAGTTGGGCGGGAGTGTGGGAAGCGCTGATATCCAGGTATACGACATTTAGTGGAATCAGAGGGATGGTTGCGGTGTACTTGTTGGCAACAAGACTGAAACGCGATTCGTTAAGGTGGGCGATGTCGGGGGTTCTACTTTCTTTGATAGTGTTTGGCATAGTTGCTTCTTACTCGCGCGGTTTGGCTGAGGGGCAAAGGATTCGAGGGCTGAGCGGAGTGACGCTGCTCGGACACTCATTGGATTCCGGCACTATAACGACAAGACTCTGGAGAAATTGCACTGGGACTTTCGTACGGTGAGGCAGTTGGCTCCGGTGCTTGAGCGAAATGCGTGGAACGTGTTCTCGACTGCGGAGAGTTTCTCCGAGGTCCAAGGAAAGTGAGCCACGAACGTGCTTACTGAAAGGCGTCTGCGATGAAACTGTTCAAGGAAAAGCGTGGCGGCATTCCGGCAGTATCGATCATCATTCCAAATGTACAACTGGCGCGCTTTGTGGTCGCGCTGTTGAAAGCGCGCTCGCGCAAAGATGGCGTGATTTGGAGATTCTGGTGATTGATGATGGTTCCATGACGAAACAGCGCTTGTGATGAAGCCGCTCCGCTCGCCGATTTGTTACATTCAGCAACGGAATGGCGGCGTAGCGATCGTCCGTAACAAGGGCACAAAGATCCTCGACGAAGTGTCCCACGTCCCACCGGCTGACAGCCAGAGTTGGCAAACGCAATTATCGCTACTCAACGATGACACGCGGCGTCGACAAATGGGGGCACGGGGCGTCAAAAGGTTGTTGAGCGATTTCAATTTCAAACGATGGTCCGCGCCTATGAACGCGTTTACGAAGAGCTGATTAACGGAGGAGAGCCGCAGTCTATGCCAAAGGTCTCGGTCATCATTCCAACATATAACGCGGTGAGCTATCTCGTTGATGCTGTTGAAAGTGTGTTGGCTCAGACATGGCGGGATTTTGAGGTTCTCGTCATCGACGATGGATCGACTGATCGAACTCCGGATGTTGTCAAGCAGTTTGCATCGAAGGTCCGATATGTCCGGCAATCAAATGCAGGGGTAGCTGTCGCTCGGAATCGTGGAATCAAGGAGAGTCAGGGCAGTATGTGGCCTTTCTCGACGCGGATGAACCTGGTTAAGGAAAAGCTCGAGAAGCAGATGCAAGCGCTCGAGGAAAGCGATGGTTTGAAGGCGTGCTACTCATCCTACTTGAATGTTACTTCGGATTCACGTCCTCTTGGGGTGCACCGAATGGAGCGAAGAGCGCGCGCAATCGAGGACCTGGTGTTGAGAGGGAACCTGATCGGAAGCATTTGCACCATCCTGTGTGAACGCAGCCTTTTCGAGATTGCTGGAGGCTTCGACCCTGAATTGAGCCAGTGTGCGGATTGGGATATGTGGGTGAGACTGGCAATGCATACCGAGTTTCTCTTCATCGATGAGCCCCTCGTCACATACCGGCAACACGCGAGCAATATGAGCCGGAACGCGCAACTTCTCGAACGCGACAGTCTACGTGTGCTTGAAAAGGCATTTGAGATTCCGGAGCTTCCAGAGACAGTTCGGTTGAGCCGTCGCGCAGCTTTTGCAAGGAACTATATGGTACTTGCAGGATCGTATTTTCATGCTGGGCTGATGTCGGATTGTCTGAGATGCGCTGTCCGGGCCGTTGCGCTCGACCTTCGACAGGCAAGTTACCTCCTGGGTTTCCCAGCAGACGATATGAAGCGAATTAGGTTAGTGGCGGAATCTCAGGATTATCGCCGCGGCGGGACCCAAAAAGAGAAGTATCCACCTGACGAAGTCGTAGACGTACACTGCCCACTTTGCTATAGCGCCGAGTGCCGGCGGATCTATACTGAACACAGAGTAATAGGAATCTCGCAGTGTGCCAAATGTAGTCTCATCTATACCAGTCCTCGGTTTCGCACTCCCGAGAAGATCTTATTGGGGCGAAGCAGATAGCTACTACGAGGAAGCGCGTCTCATATTCGAGGGAAAGGCCTCTCATCATCGCGATCCCAACTACCTGCATGAGATTAAGTCATTGAACGCGTCAGAAAGGGCGGAAGCCTTCTCGACGTTGGTTGCAACATGGGAATGCTTTGCGACTCGCGCAAAAGCGCGGCTGGCAGGTAGCAGGCGTTCAGCCCTCGCCCTCGCTTTCGTCTCTGGCGGAGAAACATGGCTTTCGCGTTTACAACTGTTTTCTCCATGAGCTTCCCTCAGAGCTTGAAGCGAGATTCGATGTCGTGGCTTTGTCTGACGTATTCGAGCACATTACTGAACCGCAACCGTTTCTTCGCGAAGCGTCGCGCTTCCTGAAGCCGGATGGCATCCTGTACGTCAAAGTCCCTAACGTGAGATGGAGCCTCTTCAAGCAGGGAATGCTTGGGTTGGCAAATGTGAAGCCGGACCAGGGACTGTGGGATTCGTATGAGCACGTAGTCCATTATAGCGACACGACACTCCGGGCCATGCTAGCGAAAAGCGGCTTCAGGACGCTTCAGATCAGCCTCGAGCCTCCGGTGCAAACTCCGAACTGGCATGAGTTTGTAGGACAGTACTTTCAGTATCCCACACCGTGGGCTATGGACTGGCAACGTAAGCTGGTCCGAGAGTTCAGCTATCGTCTCGCAAAGGTAGAGCGGATGTACGCTTTGGTTCGGTAGGTTACCTCGCACCGAACATCGTCGCGATTGCCATCCGAGAGGACACTCTTCTGGACTCGAAAGTATGCGGCTAGTGTGGAAAGATGTCCTTACCGCGAGCGAGAATCCCGGGACGACATTGACCGCCATCGATTGTCGCTCCATCGGTGTGGACGATCGGTTCAATCAGGGTAATAGACGGTAACGGTACGTTTCCTCGGATTTACAATCCAAACCGCGCGACAGCCCGAGACGAAATAATCACCGATCTTCTCTCTGACTTCAGAAATTCTGTCGCCTGGAGACATGACTTCGACTGCAAGATCGGGAGCCCTGGGCAGAATCCATCAGTATCGCCGACAGCGGACATGCGTTCGGCGCAGACAAATGCGACATCCGGAGCGCGCACCGTATCGGGGTTGCGGCCGAGGATAAAGCCGGTGTCGGACCCGAAGACTTCGCCAAGTGGTGTGGTTCACAAAGTTGGTCAATGGATCCGCAATACGTGTAATGATGCGGCCATGACGGCTTCCTGCTGGTGACATCGGGCGGAGCTCTCCTTTGACCAGTTCGAACCTCGCGTCACTGCCCATAGCCAGCAGGTGCTCAGCAGTTAGCGTTTGAAGAGTTGAGTCCATACGATTCACATCCTCAAGTTGGCCGAGATGGCGCATGCCACATGGTTTGAGATGAGCGTTAGTGTCAAGCTTGGCGACTAAGCACTTGCGACCACGAGTTCTTTACATAGTCTACTGGGGTGCAGGCGAGCCGCTGGGGCAGTCGCTCGTGGTGCCAGCCGTGAAGACGCTGGCAGAGCTTGGTGCGGAGATCACGCTGATAACTTTTGAGAAGCCAGTTGATTTGATGCGTAGCGAATATATCGCAGGCATCAGAGAGGCTTTCAGTGCAAGAGGGATCAAGTGGTTTCCTTTGCAATACCATAAACGGCCGAAAGTGCCGGCCACGCTGCTGGATGTGGCAAGCGGCATCGCGCGCTCAGTGGCATCGAGGATGAGCGGCGCTTTTGATATCGTTCACGCACGGACTTTTGTAGGCGGGCTGATTGGAACATTTCTTGCCCCGCTTCTCGGATCCAAGCTCATCTACCACAACGAAGGTTTTTATCCTGATGAGCAGGTTGACGGCGGCGTGTGGAAAATGGATCGGCGCCACATCGAATCGCGAGATATCTCGAAGATCAAATGTATTCGCGGGCCTGACGGAATCATCGCGATGTCCCATCGGGGCAGGCGCGAGATCGAGGAGCGTGCGAGTGTCGCAGAGCGGCAAACCCCCGTGATTGTTGTTCCGAGCTGCGTCGATCTGAAGCTTTTTCAGATGAATGGGAACGGCGCCGGCGCAGCAAGGAGGGCACTCGCCTTGTTTACAGCGGAAGTGTCGGAGGGCGATACATCCTCGATAAGGTAGGCCGATTCGTGCGCATAGCTAATGAGGTACTTGGGCGCGTCAATCTCGAGGTTCTGACAAGGACCGATCGCGAGACGGTAGCACAGATGCTCGGGGAAGGGGGCTTAAGGATGATCTATGGTCGATGGCGAGCGTACCGTATACGTCGATGCCCGAGAGATTGTCGCAGTCACGGGCTGGACTCTTCTTTTTGACTCGAGGAATCAGCGAACATGGCTGTTCGCCTACAAAGATCGGCGAGTACTGGGCGATGGGATTGCCTGTAATAACGACTCCGAATGTCAGTGATACGGACGAGATTATCCGATGCGAAGAACGTCGGCGTCATTGTCGAAGATCATACCGATGCTGCTTATCGCAAGGCAGCGAGTGAATTGAAGGTGTTACTTGAGGACGTTGCGTTCGCGGAACGTTGCCGTGCTGCTGCCGAGGAGCACTATGCCTTCGACCTGCATGTGAACGCCAGTTTGCGATGTACAAGTCGCTTTTGCGAAGTCCAACGCCCTGAAACGCCGCCTTCAGCGCCGTGGCAAGCTCAAGCTTGAACTCAAACCGCGTGGGTTCGAGTTCAAGCTTTAGCTGCTGCCGCTGAGCGGCAGTCCGCTGCAGCGCGAGGTTAAGCAAAGGAAGAATCGCTTCTCATTCAAGAGTGGCATTGCTCATCATTCTGATCGTGGTGATCGAGGGCAGTCGTCGTGCTCAAAGTCATCGGACTCGGGGAAGCACCGATCGTTCACCACGATTACCTGGTTTACGAGCGGCTAGCTCTCAATCTGATCGACCACCATGTTTTCTCGATGAATGAGACGACCGCCACTCGATCCGACGACGTTTCGGTCACGCTGGTTATCCGCGCTTTCATCGCGGGCGTTTACTTTGCTCGCAGGTCGAAGTACGATGATGGTCGGGATTGCGCAATTCGCACTCTTGGCTGCTGACCAGCTTTCTTCTCTATCTTCTTGCGCTTAAACACGTAAACAAGACAGCGGCGCTTATAGGTGCTATTCTCTGCGCTCTCTATCCGCCGTTCGTTTTCACTGCGCCGCTGTATATTGCCGAGACTCTTTCGATGTTTCTTATTATGAGCGGGATGTTGACTACTCGATCGTATGGAAGGACTGGTGGAAGTACATTCTGGCGGGTGCTGCTCTTGGTGGCGCAGCAGCTTTGGCGCGTCCTTCATTCCTTCTGCTTGCGGGTCGCGATACTTCCGTTCTTCGTTTTCAGGAAGAGACTCAGCGGTGGGCTTCTTTTGCTGGCCGCATTCTTTATTGTCGTCACACCGTGGATCGTAAGAAACAGTCTACTGGCGGAGCAGCTTCCTTAATCTCGCCTCAGGGCGCCGGCTGGACATTGTATGTCTCTGCTCAACAGTACTCTGGTGAAATAACGTCATCGCATGCTGAAGCCTGAATGGGACGTCATTGTCCAGGAATTCAATCAGAGAACGATTGCTGCATCCGACATACTGCCAGAAATCAAGCTAGAACGCTGATCCGTCGCGGCTCGCAGTCCAGCGCGAGGTACTTCGAGACCAGGTCTATCTATCAGATGCGGTGTAAGAAGTTGCGTGCCATTCCGGTGCTGACATATCTCTTCGTCGATTCCTCGCCGGATTTTCTGGCTGTGGAGCACGCGCAGACTCTTCGCCCTGGCAAACGGGACTATTTCATCGACTGCAGCAGTTGCTTCACGTAATCCTCATCGGATCACTCGTTATCGGGAGCCTTTGTCCTGCGGCGATCTGTATTAACAATGTGGCCTGCTTTGGCTGATACCCGTCTATTTGACGGCGCTTCATATGGTATTTCACCTTGAAGCAAGCTATAGCCTGCCGGGGCGGGCCTTTCTGTTTCCGATCTGCGCTGTAGGGCTGGTAGCAACAGCGAGTTATGCCTTGCGCCGGCTTCGCGTCATTCCTTGATGGTCGTGAACCTTCAGTTCTTCCGAGAATATGACACTTGCCAGGCAGGACATAGAACTCTCAGTTGTGATGCCGGTCTATAACGAGGAGGAGAATATTCCGGAGTTGTACCGGCGGCTGAAAGGTTCGCTTGATGGGCTTGGTGACGTATGAGCTGTTGTTTGTTAACAACGGGAGCTGGGATCGTTCCGAAGAGTTACTTGGAGAGTTGAGACGCGAGGACAGCAAGGTAAAGGTCTTGAGCCTTTCGCGGAATTTTGGCCATCAGGGAGCCGTTACTGCGGGTCTCGACTTTTGTCGTGGACGAGCTGTTATTGTTATGGACGGCGACCTTCAGGATCCGCCCGAAGTCCTGCCGGAGATGGTTGCACTATGGAGAGGCGGATACGAAGTCGTCTACGCTGTCCGCAAGCATCGAAAGGACGGTTGGGCCAGACGCGCATCCTATTTTCTCTTCTACCGGACCTTGAGATACCTTTCCAACATAGACATTCCTCCTGATTCCGGTGATTTTTGTCTAATGGATCGTCGCGTAGTGAAGGCTCTTCGTGCTCTGCCAGAACGAAACCGGTTTACGCGAGGTCTGCGAGTCTGGGTTGGTTTCAGGCACACAGGGACTGGCATACGAGCGTTCGTCACGACACGGAGGCGAGAGCAAGTACAGCTGGGGTGATTACTTCCATTTTGCGATTGATGGAATGCTCGCCTTTTCGGCGCTTCCGTTGAGACTGGCAACCTATCCTGGGGTTTATATCATTTCTGGTTGGCATCTGTTACCTGGTTGTTGCCATATACATGAGGATGGAGTGGAACGTATTTGCCACCCGGATGGACATCAACTATCGCACTCATTCTCTTTATGGGCGGAGTCCAACTTTGGTACTTGGTGTTCTTGGTGAATATGTCGCGCGCATATACGATGAAAGCAAGCGCCGCCCCAGCTATGTAGTATCAGAGTTTCTGGACTGAAACCTAAAGGAACACGAGAAGGAAGATTGGAAGAGAGTTTTTATCACGAGTACGCAGCTGCCGAAGACGAGCACTGGTGGTTCGAGGGTCGAAGGGCGATCATCCGTGAGCTGCTTGGGAAGTGGCTTCCTTCGGAGCCCAGGTGACAAGCGAAAAATCCTCGACGTAGGATGCGGACCGGGCGGGATGCTTGACCTGCTCATGGAGTTCGGTCAGGTTCACGCGCTGGACCCGTCTGTTGACGCGATCAACTATTGCCGTGAACGCGTAGGTGATCGAGCGACTCTTCACCTGGGAGGTATCCCCGACGGCGTTCCCAAAGGGAATGAGCTTTGACGTAATAACCGCATTCGACGTGATTGAGCATTTGCAGGATGCAGTCAGCGGACTGCGCGGGCTGAGCGTCGGTGCTCAAGAGCGATGGAGTATTCGTTTGCACGGTTCCCGCATTCAAGTTTCTTTGGAGCATTCATGATGATATCAATCATCACTTTCGCAGGTACACTCGAAAGATGCTCGAACGCGAGTTTCAGGATGCGGGCTTCCGAGTGAAATACATCTCTTACTTCAATTCAGTTCTTTTTCCTCCCATAGCTGCTGCCCGTCTGATAGGACGCCTGTTGCCTGCCGGCAAAGAGGCGAAGTCAGATCTTTCGTCCCGCCGCAAAGCGTCAATCGCCTTCTCACTTCGGTCTTTAGCGCGGAGAAGTACGTGCTCAGAAATGGCTCTTTACCGTTTGGAGTATCGCTCATTGCTATTGCGGCCCCGCGTGAGATACAGAACACTGTTGTAAAGAACGGACTTATTCGGCTCCGTGCTTCTCAGCCATTTAATGCTATCGCGACCTCAGGTCTAAAGGGTATCTTTGACGCAACAGGCATAAAGTCCGAGTTTGTCATCAGGCATCTGCATCGGATCGGGGGGTTGAGTGCGTCCTGCCCAACAAAAGAAAGCTGCGTTTGCGGTCTAAGAGCGGATGACTGGGTGTCGAACCAGCTTTTCTGGAGAGGATGGCAAGGGTATGAACCGGAGACCGCATCATTGTTTCTGCAGTATGCTTCGCGCTCTAACGTTACAATCGATGTCGGCGCCTATGTCGGCTTCTTCACATTGCTTGCCGCGCACGCGAACCCTGCCGGAAGAGTTTTCTCTTTCGAACCGTTGGCGCCGGTCTACGATCGCCTCAGCCGCAACATCGAGCTGAATGAATTGACCAATGTCGAATGTATCAATGCTGCGGTAGGGGCGCGGGAAGGAGTCGCTGATTTTTTTCACGTGGCGAACGGTCTGCCGACGAGTTCGAGTTTGAGCCACGAGTTCATGAGGACCGCGAACGATTGACGTCATCGTCAGTGCAAGTCGTGACACTCGATAGTTTGCGGCGAATCGTGGACTGAAGCGTGTAGATCTCTTGAAGATTGATACTGAGAGCACTGAGCCCGACGTCCTTCGAGGCGCAGCAAAGCTGCTCGCTCGCGATCGCCCGACCATTTTTTGCGAAGTCCTCAAGGGTAGAGGAGCTGAGCGAGTCGCTTGAAAAGATTCTAAAGCCGCTTGGTTATCGATTTTATCTGCTGACGCCCGAAGGCGCTCAAGAGCGCGAGCGGATCGAAGGTCATCCGCAGTGGTTGAATTATCTTTTTACGACGGGAGAGGCGGGGAACTGCCGGAGTACTTCCTTGGCTTCGGGGGTGCCTGATCTAGCCGATCACGGATCAGAATGAATCGCACACGAGTCCACGTTAGGAACGACGTGTCCAGTAGCCACGACCGTCATCAACGTGGAGGGCTTGCGACGACAATGTATTGCCAAGCCCTCCCTAACGGTCGGGCTACTGACACCGCGTGACACTGCTCCGGGACGCACTGGCGGTTCTCTAGGGGTCCGAGATCAATCCCGACGACACTCTTGATGCCGCTCCTCCGGAGCTCGCAATATCTTAATCTCATGGGCGTGAGCCCTGGAGCACTGCGGGAGCGCCAGCCCTGGAAGGGCGAGAGTCGGGGTACCTGCCGCCGGCCCTGAAAGTCGTGACATTAACCTGGCGCTTACGCGCCAGGCAAAATTCTTTTGCCGCTTCGCGGCAATGCCGGCTCCTCCGGAGCCGCTACAACGGCCTTCAGCATTCCTGGTAAAGACACGACAGTGGCAATCAGGCTTGCAGCGCTGGTTCCATATCCTGTTGGCACAACGCCGAGTCAGCGCTTCCGCCTTGAGCAATGGGCACCGCTGCTCGAACAACAAGGCATTCACGTCGATTTCTTCCCGTTTGCCGATGACGAGCTCTTTCGGCAGCTGCACAGCTCCGGCAGTCTGCTTCAAAGGCATATCCGACTCTCAATGCGATTCGCATCGCGAATTGGCGACATCGCAAGATCGCGAGGATATGACGCTGTTGTGGTGCACCGGGGATTGTCGATTGCCGGACCGGCCCTGCTTGAAACGATCCTTGCGAGAGTCGGACCGCCGGTAATCTTCGACTTCGATGACGCGATCTTCCTCGAGCATACGACGGATGCAAATCGAGAGTGGGGGTGGCTCAAGTTCCCGCGAAAGACTGAGACAATCTGCCGGCTCAGCGACCATGTCGTGGTCGGCAATTCATTTTTAGGAGACTACGCACGGCAATTCAACGCAAAGGTCACGATCGTGCCCACAAGCGTCGACACATCGCGATATCGTGTCAGATCAGAAAGCCCCTCGCGTAATGGGCATCGGCCGCTGGTTGTGGGATGGACAGGCAGCTCGACGTCGCAAACCTATCTCGAGTGGTTTGCGCCGGTCTTGCGCGAGATGGTGTCGAGGGGAGGTATCGAGTTCCGCGTGCATTCCAATCGCAAGCCGGAGCTCTCCGGCATTCCGTTCGAATGGCGGCCCTGGTCACCTGAGACCGAGGTTGACGAGATCAGCCAGTTCGACGTCGGAATCATGCCGATGCCGGATACTGACTGGGCTCGTGGCAAGTGCGCGATGAAAGCGCTGCTTTACATGTCGGTTGGGGTTCCTGCGATATGCTCTGACATCGGCGCAAATCGCGACGTGATTACTAATGGCGTCAATGGGTTTCTGGCCAGCTCAAAAGATGACTGGATTGCACAGACGATGATGTTGATGAACGACCCGATTCTTCGAGCTAGAGTGGCAGTCGAGGGGCGCAAGACGGTCGAGAAAAGCTATTCGATGGAGCGATCTGCAAATCTATTTGCAAGGGTTGTGTGCGAGACTGTAAAGCGACAGTGAAACAAGTACATGGAAGTTAATCACATTCAGAAACAGCGAGCGATAGAGACGCATTCGTCTCAGGCAAGTGAGTTTGACGACTCATATCGCGGATTAGGCAAGGATGCATTTCAAAGCTGCTTTACATACAGCCGTCGCAGGCTGGAGGTAATGCTCGAACAGTATTTGCCGGCGCGGGTAGACAGATCGATGCCTCATCGGCTGCTTGATGTCGGCTGCGGGACGGGCCACCACATGGCGCTCTTGCGCTCCCGAGGGTTCGATGTAGCAGGCGTGGATGGATCAGCGGAGATGCTCGAACATGCGCGGCGAAACAATCCGAATGCGGAAATCAGGCAGTCGGATGTCGAAGAGCTTCCATTTGAAAGTGCGAGCTTTGATTACGTTCTTTGCGTTGAAGTCCTCAGATACCTGCCGAGAGTGGAACGCTCGATAGCAGAAATCGCGCGAGTTCTCCGGCCCGGAGGTACTGCACTGGTAACTGCGGCTCCTCTGTTCAGCCTGAACGGATATTACTTTGTAAACCGGCTTGCAACGATGATGCCGATCGGAAATCTTGTGAGGCTGAAACAATTCTTTTCCACATCGGGAGGGCTCTGGCGGTCGGCGTTTGAGCAGGCGGGTAGGAATTTGAGAACGTCGAGGTGCGGGGAGTGTACTCCGGGCCACTTAACTGGATTGAGCATCTGCGCCTGGGATTGCTGCCGCGGGCGTCTAAAAGCGTGGGAGCCGATCGATGCACGAATAGCGGATGCCCCCGTGCTGCGCGAGCTGTCGAATATGTTTCTCGTGGTAGGGAGGAAGCCTATGGAGTTCAAGCTTTAGTTCTATCAACCTGGGTTGGCCATCTGCTAAAACCAGTCGGAGTAGCTCGCGCGGGAATGCGGAGCGGACGTCGAAGCGCCGGCCTCGGCGGCCCTGGTAAGGCTGGCCACCGGCAAGCGAGTGTATTGAACTCGGATCCAGTATCAATCAAGGCCGCGCTCGGCACTAATGCTGGATTGGCCGTTACCTAAATCGCTCGCCGGCCGGAGGCCAGCGTTCCCAGGGGCCGGCCTGCTTGGCCGACGCTCCTACGCGGGCTGTACGCCCTGCGTGGCCAAAGTCAACTTGCGTTGCTTCGTAGCGCAAATGGAGTTCAAGGTTTAGCTTGAACTCCATACCCGAATATGCTTACCCGCGGTGCATTCACACTCAGTCTCGATTTCGAGCTCATATGGGGCACGTTGGACCTCTTTGGCCCTGAAGGGTTCAGAAGAGCGTGCGAGATCGAGCGCGAGGAGATTGTGGACCGGCTGCTCCGAGGTGCTCGTCGAATTTGAGATTCCGGCGACGTGGTGCATCGTGGGCCACTTGTTTCTCGACAGGTGCGATGGAAAACACCCGGAGATCGCGATCGACCAGCAGTGGTTCGCTCATGATCCGGGCACCGATCTAACCCGCGATCCTATCTTTTACGGCCGCGATCTCATTGAAAGAATTCGAGCGTGCAAGTTGCAGGAAATAGGAAGCCATTCGTTTTCACACGTGATCTTTGGTGATTGCTCGAGAGAGACAGCTGCGAGCGAGCTCGCGGCCTCGCTGGCTGTAGCGGGAGCGCACGGTGTTGAGCTGCGTTCTTTTGTCTTTCCCCGTAACGTTGTCGGCCACGTCGACCTGCTTCGGGATTTTGGTTTCCTGTGCTATCGCGGTCCTGAACCGGTGTGGTACGAGAATGGACGATGGCCGGGCTCCATCAAGCGGATTGCACATCTGGCGCACGTGGCGCTCGCGATGACGCCGCCTGTAGTCACCCCCATCGACGAGGGAAGCGGCCTCTGGAACATTCCGGGATCGATGATCTACTTTCCGATGCACGGTATCAGGCGCTATATTCCTTTGAGCAGGCGCGTGCGCCGGGCCGTGAAGGGGCTGGATGCGGCGGCGAGGCAGCGGAGGAGTTTTCCACCTCTGGTTTCATCCGACCAATCTGGTCGATGAAATGGAATCGATGTTCCGGGGACTGCGAGATATCTGCACGCATGCGCGCGCGTTAAGGGATCAGGGGAAACTGGATTTCACTTAATGAGCTCGTTGATCGTCTGATGCAGGATAGGATCGAGCAATTGTGGGGGTTGTGGTTGCGGGCACTGCAGTCATCAGTGTCTTTCTGGGTATGTTTGTCGTCTCGGATTCCGAAATGGTGACTGCCGTTATCGCCGGTCTGATTGCGAGCCTTCTCAGTCTGATTGTAGTCAATGTGAACAAGGAAGACCGGAGAGTTCATCATCCGGTTGTGGCTCGCTGCGCTTGCCCTCAGGGTCCTGGTTGGATTCACGATATATGGTTTCGGCCTCGGCAATCGCCTGGGACCGGACTGGGAGACCTATGACTTCTTTGGCAACGAACTCGCAAGGTACTGGCAGGAAGGTGGAATAACAGGGGCCGCATGGATCGTCAGTGACTATGCGCGGTACCGGTCGGGCTGGGGATGTACTATTTCGTTGCCGCGATTTACTACATTACCGGTAGAAATCCTCTGGCTACTCAACTGATCTGTTGTGTTCTCGGGGCAAACACCTGTGTGCTGATCTATCGCATAGCGCGAATGATCTATCCGGTCCAGCGCGTCGCGCGGCTTGCAGCAATACTTGCACCAGTAACGCCTTCACTCGTTATCTGGTGCTCGCAGGGTCTCAAAGAGCCACTGATAGTCTTCCTGCTCGCCGCGTGCCTGTTTCTTACCGTGCGGTTGACGCAAAAACTCACGGTCACCGGGAGTATCCTGCTGTTGCTCTCGATGTCAGGCCTTTATGCACTCAGACACTACATCTTTTATGTAGTCTTTATGGGTGTGGCGGCGTCGCTTCTCTTTGCGGCCAAGACAGTTCTCGCCTCAGAGAATCATGCAGGGCAGCGTCGCGGTGCTCTTTCTGGGTTTCGTGTTTGCCTATTACGGTGCCGGTGATGTCGCTTCACAGAGTTTCGATCTTCAACGACTCCAGGCTGGGCGTGAATGGTCAGCGAGAGTCTCCGAATCGGGTTACGGCGGCGACGTAGACATCACCGATACCCGACAGGCGCTCGTCTGCTTGCCGCTTGGAACGGTCTTCTTCCTGTTTGCGCCGTTTCCGTGGATGATACCGGAATCTCAATCACCTGATTGCGCTTCCTGAAATGATTGTCTGGTGGGCTGCCGCTCCGTTCCTTTTCTGGGGATTCTGGTTCTCGTTCAGGCACCGGTTACGGCCTTCGCTTGCGATTTGCCTCTTTACAACAGGGCTGACTTCTGCCTACGCCCTTTATCTCACCAATTTTGGAACTGCGCACCGAATGCGTGTTCAGATACTCGGTTTCTTCATCATCTTTGTCTGCATCGGATGGCATCAGTATCAGCTCAAGCGCCAGAGAAAGCGTTCTTCGTCGCCGATGCTGTCTCGCATTCCGGTGCAGGCTTGCTCCGGCGGTAGCTGGTCAGAGACAAATTCATCATGTGCGGGATCGCTGGAATCATTGACGAGCAAGGCAGTCCGGGCAGGCGCGCGAGCAATCGCGAAGACCTGAAGGGCATGGTCGCTGCGCTTGCTCACAGGGGTCCGGATGACTGCGGGACTCTGGCAGGACGATGTGTGCGCGCTCGGGCATCGCCGGCTTGTCGATCATCGATCTCAGTCCAGCCGGACATCAGCCAATGTCGAATGAGAACGGTCAGTCTGGATCACGTTCAATGGTGAGATCTATAACTTCCTGGAACTGCGCCGCGAGCTCGAATCACTTGGTTATCGGTTCCGTACACGCACCGATACCGAAGCGATCATCTATGCCTATGAGCAATGGGGAACCGGATGCGTCAAGCGGCTGCGGGGCATGTTTGCGTTCGGCATATGGGATACGAATCGGCGTCAGCTTTTTCTCGCGCGCGATCGTGCCGGCAAGAAGCCTCTTTTCTATGGCAGATTCAAGAATCGCTTTTTGTTTGCATCCGAGCTTCAGGGCGTGCTCTCTGCTTCAGGTGTTGATCGAGAGGTGGATTTCGGTGCACTCGATTCCTATCTCGCCTGGGGTTATATCCCGGCTCCGAAGACTGCCTTTCTCGGAATCAGGAAGCTTCCACCAGCGCACTGGCTGCTTCTCGAAGAGACTCCTCTTGGCTGGAAAGAGCGAGTCGAGCGTTACTGGTCGCTTTCGTACGAACCAAAGCTCAAGCTCACTGAGGCCGAGGCAGCAGAGGCTCTGCGGGAAAAGCTGAAGGAAGCGGTTCGCTTGAGGATGCTGAGTGATGTTCCTCTTGGCGCATTTCTTTCAGGAGGAATCGATTCGTCGATCGTTGTTGGATTGATGGCGGAAGTTTCAAACCAGCCGGTCAAGACGTTTTCGATCGGATTTGCCGAAGCGGCATGGGATGAAACAGAACACGCCGCGAGGGTTGCTGCGCGATTCGGCACAGATCATCAGAAATTTGATGTCAGGCCCGATGCGCTCGAGATCCTGCCAACACTCGTGCGCCATTATGGTGAACCCTATGCTGACTCGTCGGCGGTGCCGACTTTCTATGTATCGAAGCTCACGCGATCGGAGGTGACGGTCGCATTGAATGGTGATGGAGGCGACGAGAGCTTCGCTGGATATGAACGATATCTTGGCAATCGCGTTGCCGAGCGCATGTTTCGAGTTCCGGGAGCGAGACTGGCTGCGATGGCTGTCGATACGATGTTGCCGCAGGGAGCGGCTGCAAAGAGCCGCCTGCAGTACAGCACACCGGTTTTTCTCAGCGGCAAACGAGCCAATGTCCGGGAGATATGCTCAATGGATCGGGTTTTTCGATCAATCTGAGCGGAGTCGACTTTTGAACAGCGAGGCGCGCGAAGCGATCAACGGCTCGCATCCTGAAGGATGGATGGCCGAACTTTTTGCAAGGCGTGAAGGACTCGATCCGGTTGACCGGACGATGGCGGTCGACATCGATTCGTATCTTCCATTCGATCTGCTCGTAAAGGTCGATATCACATCGATGGCATCGAGTCTCGAGGCGAGATCGCCTTTTCTGGATCATGAAGTTATGGAGCTGGCTGCGACCCTGCCGGTCAACTTGAAGCTGCGTGGCACTCAGTCAAAGTATCTGCTCAAGCGCGCTTTTGCGGATCTGTTGCCGGCAGAGAATGTTTCGCGTCGCAAGATGGGTTTTGGTGTTCCGGTGGGCGAGTGGTTTCGAGGGTCAATGAAGGATTTTCTTCGCGACACGCTGCTCTCGGAGAGTGCAAGCCGCGACGGTTATCTGGACCGAACGGTTGTATCGCAAAAGATCGAAGAACATCTCGAGCGCCGCGCTGAGAACGGCTATCCACTTTGGAACCTGATGATGCTCGAGTTGTGGCGGCGCGAGTTCAAGATGTAACTTTTTCCCTCAGGCACAAGCAGCAAGCTGAAGCTTGAACTCCATACAACACCTGGTTAGTTATACCTTCAAACCTGTTGACGGTTGCAACATGTGCGGGGCGAGCGGTGCGTCTCAACGTGTGATCGGGCGAAGGCTCGACCGTTCGCAAGGGAAGTGGCCTTCCGGGATTGCAGGCATTTCAATCTCGGTCGTGAATTGCCGGACTTGCGATCTGATCTATCCGAATCCAATGCCGCTTCCCGCCTCAATCGAAGACCACTACGGCATAGATCCGGAAGAGTACTGGAGTTCCGAGTATTTCAACGAAGGCGATCAATATTTCTCGGAGCAGATATCAACTTTCAGGCGGCTATCGGATGTGAAGGTGAAACCGGTAGCTCTCGATATCGGCGCGGGACTTGGGAAATGCATGGCCGCGCTCAATCGCCGTGGTTTTGATGCGTTTGGCATTGAAGGCTCGCGGTCATTCTTCAAGGCTGCGATCGAGAAACGAGGAGTCGCAGGTGATCGGCTGAAGCTTGCAACGATCGAAACAGCTGAGTTTCAGGAATCGAGCTTCGACTTCATCACGTTCGGTGCGGTTCTTGAGCACTTGTATGACCCGTCGGCGGCGATCCGTCGTTCCCTGAGATGGCTCAAAGCTGGCGGCTTGATCCACCTTGAAGTTCCGTCCTCCCGGTGGTTGATCAGTCGCCTGGGTAATCTCTTTTACAAGCTGACAGGCGGCGGTTGGGTGACCAACCTCAGTCCGATGCATCCTCCGTATCATCTCTACGAGTTCGGTCTTGCGATCATTCGAGCAGCACGCGCTCAGGAATGGTTACGAAATCGCTCATCACGAGTACTATGTGGCTTCTCAGACTTACGTGCCGCAATTTGCAGATTCGTTTGCGCGCCGGATAATGGAGATGACGAAGAGCGGGATGCAACTCGAGGTATGGTTAAGGAAGAAGAGTTTGAGTTAAGCTTTAGCTTGGGGTTACAATGGTAACCCCAAGCTAAAGCTTGAACTCAAACCACTTGAACTCAATCTCCAGGCACAATGTCCATCAGAGTAGTCCGTATCATTGACCGGCTCAACATTGGCGGGCCCGCGAAGCACGTCACCTGGTTGACGGCCGGGCTCAATTCCGGTCAGTTCGAATCGACTTTGATCACTGGAACCGTGCCCGCGAGCGAAGGCGATATGAACTACTTCGCGCGCGAGGCTGGAGTTGAACCCATCGTAATCGCCGAAATGAGCCGTGAGATTGGTCCTCGCGATCTGATCGTTGCGTGGAAGGTTTTTAAGGAACTCGTCGCGTTAAACCGCATATCCTGCACACTCATAAGGCGAAAGCCGGTGCGATCGGGCGAACAGCTGCATTTTTCTACAATCTGCTTAGTCCTCGTTCCGTGAGATGTCGCACGGTCCATACATTTCACGGGCACGTATTTCCACAGCTACTACACTCCTCTCAAATCGAAGATTTTCGTTCATATCGAAAGAATTCTGGCGAAGCACGCGACGGACAGGATCATCACCATCAGCGAAGAGCAGAAGCGCGAAATAACCGGCGATTTTGGCGTTGGAGACGCCACAAAGGTGGACGTAATTCCACTTGGAATTGACCTTACCGAAATCAAGTCTTCCGCGGGAGATTGCGTTCGGACCTCGATTTGGGCGATGATGTGTTCCTCCTGGGCATCGTCGGCAGGCTGTGTGATGTAAAAAATCACGCCCTGCTACTTGAAGCTGCGGCGAGGCTCTCGCAAGGTCATTGAATTCTGCGAAGTTCCGCGTCCTCATCATCGGCGATGGAGAACTTCGCGACAGAACTCGAACGAAAGACTCGCGAGCTTGGAATTGCGGACCGTGTTATTTTCACCGGGTTCCGCAAGGATGCGGGTGAGCTTTACGCGGACCTCGACCTTGTCGCCCTGACATCGCTCAACGAGGGAACACCGGTAACACTGATCGAAGCGATGTGTGCCGGACGAGCGGTGATTGCAACCGAGGTCGGAGGGTGTTCGCGACCTGATGGGCGATTTAGCGGCGAGAGATCGAGGGATATCGATCTGGTCGCACGGCGTGACGACACCGAGCCGTGATGCCGGCAGCTTCGCCGAAGGATCCGGTACCTCTACGAGAGGCCGGAGCTGAGACAGGAGATGGGGGCGCGAGCAAGCGCCTTCGTAAAAGACAAGCTCTCCAAGGATCGTTTGATCCGGGAAATTGAGAGCCTTTACAGGCAGGTCCTGGGAGGTTCAACTTGCGCGTTCTGATTACCGGCGGAGCCGGCTTCATCGGATCTCATCTCGCCGAAAGACTGCTCAACCGCGGCGATGAAGTCCACATTATCGACGATCTCTCAACGGGTTCGATCGAGAACATTCAGCACCTCAAATCATTCTCCAGCTTCCATTATCACCTCGATCCGGTCGCAATAGCCATGTCACCGCCGAGCTGATCGATCTTTGTGACGTCATCTATCATCTTGCGGCGGCGGTTGGTGTGCGATTGATCGTCGAGAGTCCCGTCAAGACAATCGAGACAAAATTAGTGGGACTGAAGACGTCCTGAAGCTCGCAGCGAAGAAGCGCAAGCGAGTTCTCATCACTTCGACGTCAGAAGTCTATGGCAAACGCGACGCATCCCGTTTCACGAGGACGATGACCTCGTCATGGGCCCGAGTAACAAAGGGCGCTGGAGCTATGCCTGCTCGAAGTTGATCGATGAGTTCCTGGCGATCGCATACTGGAAAGAGAAGCAGGTGCCGACCGTGATTGCGCGGCTGTTCAATACCGTGGGGCCGCGCCAGACAGGCCGCTATGGAATGGTGATACCGAACTTTGTGAGGCAGTCGCTTGCCGGACAGGAGATCACCGTCTTCGGTGACGGAACACAGTCGCGATGCTTCACTCACGTCCACGATGCTGTCGGTGCATTGATCGGGCTCGCAGAGCATCCGAGTGCCGTTGGTGAAGTATATAACGTTGGAAGCGCGAACGAGATTTCGATTCTTGGTTTGGCTGAACGGATAAAGAAGATTACGGAATCGGATTCAGAAATCAGGCTCGTGCCGTACGAAGAGGCTTACGAGGAAGGGTTTGAAGACATGATGCGTCGAGTACCGGACATCTCGAAGATTGGCGAGCTGATCGGGTACAAGCCCAGCCACACGCTTGATGAGATTCTCTCAAGCGTGATTGAGCACGAGAGATTAAGATGCCCCAAGAGATAAGAGCAAGCTAAGGCACGTTGTACCGCCTTGAGGCGGAATCGTGGAATTCGAAGATTTCGCCTGAAGGCGAAGATTCCGCCTGAAGGCGGTACAACGTACATTCCTCACTACTGGCATATGGATTTATTTGTCGCCAGCGTGCTTACGTTCGTGGTCAGTCTGGGACTGACGCCCCTCATGCGACTTATGGCCACTCGCATTGGCCTCGTCGCGACACCCAGCGATGACAGATGGAACAACCGCTCGACGCCTCTCCTGGGTGGCGCCGCCGTCTATCTGGCCTTTGCCGTGGCTTTCTTCATTTTCTACCCTGACCTTCCCGCTGGTTCTCGTCTGATTCTGTTGGGAGGTACGCTTCTCTTTCTGACAGGACTCGTCGACGATTTCATTAGCGTCAAGCCGCCGGTAAAGCTCGTGATTCAGGTGATCGTTGCGGCGATCGTCGTCTATTTCGGAAGAAAGCTACCCTGGACCAGTTCAAACGCGTTCAATATTTTCATCACGATTTTCTGGCTGGTGGGAATGACGAACGCGATCAATCTTCTTGATAACATGGACGGCCTGGCTGCGGGCGTGGTCGCCATCGCCTGCGGGTTTCTGACTGCAACATTCCTTCTGAACGGTCAGTACCAGGAGGCGATACTTCCTGCCATCCTTGGCGGCGCAGCGCTTGGTTTTCTGCTCTTCAATTTCAATCCTGCTTCGATCTTCATGGGCGACAGCGGATCAATGTTCCTGGGCTTCACGCTCGGTGGAATTGCGTTGCTCAGCTCTTACGACCGAACCAGGAACGTGACGTCAGTGCTGATCACGCCAGTTCTGATCATGCTGATCCCGATCTTTGACACGAGCGTAGTCACGATCACGCGCAAGCTATCCGGACGGCCGCTCTCTCAAGGTGGGCGTGATCATACTTCGCATCGCCTCGTGGCGCTGGGAATTTCAGAACGGCGCGCAGTCTTACTGATATACGTGCTGGCTGCTGCCTCAGGGATACTTGCTCTGCTCGTCCGGGACAAGCGACTCGAAACTGTAGTCGCGCTTGTAGTCACGTTTGCGATCCTGCTTCTTTTTGTCGGCCTCTACCTGAGTAAGGTGCGAGTCTACAAAGAGGGTGAGCATCTGCAGTTTGACAACACAGCGCTTCGAGCGCTGGTTGGCTTCACTTACAAGCGGCGTTTCTTCGAGATCGTTCTTGACGTAGTTTTGGTCGGGCTTGCATATCAGATTGCTTATCTTTGCGGTTTGAGGGAGGAATACCGGACCCGCAGATGGAATTTTCCTTCAGACACTGCCGCTCGTGATGGCAATTCAATTGAGTTGCCTGCTGATTGGCGGCGTCTATGGAGGGTTGTGGCGCTACGCGAGCGTCTCGGACCTGGTGACAATCGGAAGATCTGTTGTCGGCGGGGTCTTAGTCAGTGCGGTAGTAGTCTTTGGGATGTTCGGGTGGACGGGGCCGTCACGTGCAGTATTCATCGTTGATGCGCTGCTGCTGATCATTTTTCTCGGCGCAAGCCGGCTGTCTTTCCGGCTGTTGCGAACAATAATCGTCGGTAAGTCCGACGCTCTTCCCGGCGCGCGACCAGTGTTCATCTATGGCGCAGGCGACGGAGGAGAGTTGCTGTTGAGAGAGATACTCAACAATCCGGACCTTCGATACGCACCGGTCGGTTTTGTGGATGATGACGAGAACAAGGTTGGAAAGCTGATACACGGATATCGCATCATTTCGACCGGCCAGTTGAAAAAGCAGATACATCAGTATCGGTGTCGTCGCCATTCTGATTTCCAGCGATAAAGTCCCCGAAACCAAGCTTGAATATCTCAAAGAGCTTGGAGTGGCTCTCGCTCGAATGCGAATCCGAATTGAATAAGGTACGTTGTACCGCCTGAAGGCGGTACAACGTACCTTCCCTTATCTCGAAGCGTAATGCCCAAATCCAGAATGCGAAGGCTACTCGAGGTCTCGTGGAGCGCTCGTGGCGCAGACTCTCAGCGGCACCTGGCGCCGTGAACCTCCACCACCCCAGATTGATCTCGCAAAGTTCGTTGAAATCCTTCCGCTACTTATCTCTTCAGGTACTGGTGCACTCGCATGGAAAGGCATGGCAACACACGCCATTGGGTGAATCCGAAAGTCTTGCAATACTAGGTGACGTCTATCGCTTCTGCGCGATATACAACGCGGTGCACATGCAAACCCTGAAGACCGTCGTCGCTCACCTGAGGTCCAAACAGATCGAGCCCATTCTTGTTAAGGGATGGTCTATCGGCAGGCTGTATTCAGAGAGTGCGCGGCGTCCGTTTGGAGACATCGACCTCTGTGTCAGGCCTGATCATTACCCCGAAGCAGACAGATTGCTCAAAGACTTTCGTCAGTCAATTGCGTCGTAGACCTTCATTCAGGCTTCACCAAGTTCTATGAGAGAGCGCTCGACGAAGAAGTCTGGTCACGCACAAGACTCATCGATGTTGACGGCGCAGAAATCCGAGTCCTTGCTGATGAAGACCAGTTGCGCTACGTCTGTTTGCACTTTCTTCGTCACGGGGGAACCGCGCTCTCTGGGGGTGTGACATCGGCGTAGCTCTCGAGACGCAACCTGATACCTTCGACTGGGATCTCGTGTTTCGCGGATCAAGACGCGAGCGAACTGGACACGACTGCCATCGCGCTCGCGGTAAATCTGCTGGGAGCGAAGCTCAACACCACAGTGCCGAGTGTGACACTGACAATGTACCGGACTGGGTTGAATCATCGGTACTCTCGGAGTGGGGAAAGGTTTACGAGTTTCCAGATCGACTTGCTTTTTCAGCCGGCAATCCGCGAAAGCTTTGGCGTGAGCTTCCGAAACACTGGCCCAATGGAATCATGGCGACCCTCAACCTCAACCGCGAGTTCAAAGACACCCAGCCCTTTGTGCTTCAGCTCAGTGATGCAGCATCAAAAGGTTGGAGGGTAGTCCTCGATACTCAGTTATTCGTCCGGGCGCCTTCCGAATGACACTCTGAACCGGTCATCATTCTCATTATCACGCTCGCAGTTCCGCTCATTTGGAGTTGTCTACGAGATACGAACGAATGCGCCCCGGCTGATGTCTGCGCTGACTGCGATTCTTCCGCCTGGTTCGACAAGCAGTAATGCCCGGCGGCCAGCAGCGATCTACACAGTCCTCGATAGTGGGAAACGTTCGTTTCGATACGAGATTACTCGCGACGACGAGTCAGTTGTGAGATCGTCGCGGCTTGCCACAGTCTATGACGCCTTCGAGTCAAACCTTCGCCTTCTGGTTGCCGAGTTTGCTCCACGACGAGTCTTTATCCATGCAGGTGTTGTCGCCCGCAACGGGGCTGCGATCATCCTTCCCGGGAAGAGCTTCAGCGGCAAGACAACACTTGTAAAAGAGCTCATCCGCGCCGGCGCAGTCTATTATTCAGATGAGTACGCGGTTCTCGATTCCTGGGGACGCGTACATCCGTTCTTGAGACCACTTGAAGTACGCAGCGATGAGACGGAAGACAGCACAAAGTAGAACCGGAGTCTTTCGGTGCGACGGTAGGCAGACGTGCCTTGCCAGTGGGGCTTGATCGTGATCAGCCGCTACAATACGCGGTACAAATTGGAAGCCGCGACAGTTGTCAGCCGGCCGCGGCGCGCTCGAGCTTCTGCAACATACTGTCCCTGCGCGGCGCAATCCCAAGGGTGCACTTGAAGTGATTCAACAGGTAGTCTCAAAGGCAACGATTGTCAGAAGCTCGCGCGGTGAGGCGCGAGAGACTGCTGCCGCGATTCTTGAATACTTCGATGATCTGCGCGCCGATAACTGATACAAAGGCACGCGAGTTTCTCGCTTCGCTCGACGAAGCCGAGCAGGTCGCCGATTGTGTCGAAGCGCGCCTCGACTTTCTTGATCACGATCAACTCGGTGAAGTCATGGCGGCATTACGGACTCGTCCATCGATCAAACCGCTCATACTTACCTATCGGCCTCTCGAGCAGGGCGGGAGGAAAGACTTGAGTCTCGAAGATGAGGCAGGAGTTCTGGAGGAGCATTGATCGCGCGCTGAAGGATCGAATCGGTTATGCCGACCTCGAGCTCGATCTCGTCGAGAGCTTTGAAGGCAACGGTCCCATACCATGGGAAAAGGTTATCTGTTCCTACCACGATTTCGACCGGACGCCGGAGAACCTTGATGATGTCTTTGATCGAGTCTTACTCACGCCGGCGCGTGTTGCGAAACTCGCAACACACGTCACACGAGTCAACGATTGCGAGCGAATACTGAATCTTGCGAAGAGAGCAGGTACGAGGCCCTTTGTCCTTCTTGGAATGGGTCCCGCCGGCGTCGCGACCCGCGTACTCTCGCTCTCGCGCGGAGCGCTGCTTACATTCGGAGCGTTGCGGCCGGGTGCAGAAAGCGCAGCCGGGCAGCCTACAGTCGATGAATTGCGCAATCTCTATCGTGTCGACCGGCTGACGGACGCATCCGAGATCTATGGCGTCATCGGTTTCCCGATCGGACACTCGCGGTCGCCGGAGATATCATAACAGCGCTTTTGCTCGCGATAACCGGGACGCCGTCTATATTCCATTCGAGGTCGAAGACGTGGCCGAGTTCATGAATGGCATTGTCAGACGCTGGAACGTAAGAGGATTGAGCGTCACGATTCCTCATAAGATCACGATCATGGAGCACCTGGACTGGATAGACCCGGTCGCGCAGGCTGTTGGTGCCGTAAATACGGTAGTTGTCAGAGGTGATCGGCTTCTGGGATATAACACGGATGTTGCGGGCGCAATGAAACCACTTGAGGAGAGGATCGAACTCAAGGGCGCGCGCGTCGCGGTGCTCGGAACCGGTGGTTCCGCTCGCGCGGTGACCTATGGTCTCAAAGAGCGTGGTGCCGAGGTTGTCTCTTTCGGTCGAAAGACACTCGAGGAGTTCAATGGCGGTGTCGATATCGTGATCAATTGCACGCCGGTTGGAATGAAGGGTGAGAATGAAGGGAAGAGTCCGGTAAGAAATCTGTCCGGAGTCAAACTGGTCTACGACCTTGTGTACAACCCTGAAGAGACGGAACTCCTGCGAATGGCACGGGCGGCAGGATGCGAAACGATCGGCGGGCTGGAAATGTTATACGCGCAGGCAGAAGAGCAGTATCGATTATGGACGTAGTAGGGTTCAAGCGTCAGCGCTCTTGCGACGTTCCAATTAAGAGTTAGCAATTGTCATCTTGTCATTTGGATTGCAAGCTATCGGATCAATGCAAATGACAATTCTAATGGACAATGTTAAGCTTGCTCTTGGACGTTCCGAATCAAGAGCAGCTGAAGCTTGAACTCCATACTCAATTCCTGAGGCTGATGATGGGAGCGGGGATGACTCCGCCGCGGTCTCACGAAGCGATCGCATTTGAAGCGATTGACTGGCATTACGGGAGCACTTCCGAGCAAGCCGCCAAACTCGACCATTTCGCCGACTCGTTTGCCGGGCGCAGGAATGATTCGCACTGCTGTAGTTTTGTTGTTCATCACTCCAATGGCCATCTCATCGGCGATGATTCCCGCGATCTGCTCGACACTCGTATCCCCGGGCACTGCGACCATATCGAGACCTACAGAACAGACTGATGTCATTGCCTCGAGCTTTTCGAGCGTCAATGCACCCAGTTTTGCAGCTTCTATCATTGCCCCGTCTTCGGAGACGGGAATGAACGCGCCACTCATCCCGCCAATATGACCTGAAGCCATCGCGCCGCCCTTCTTGACGGCATCCGTCAACATCGCGAGCGCAGCGGTCGATCCGGGAGCGCCGGCCTTCTCAAGGCCCATATGCTCGAGAATTTCGGCAACGGAATCTCCGGCGGCGGGTGTCGGTGCGAGGCTCAGATCGATGATCCCGAAAGGCACTCCGAGCCGCCGCGCCGTTTCTCGTCCCACCAGTTCGCCGGCTCGCGTAATCTTGAAAGCAACTCGCTTGATAATGTCGGCGAGGCGCGAGAGATCGCAGTCGCCGGCATCCCTTACGGCGTAAGCCACTACTCCGGGACCAGAGACGCCAACATTTATTACTACCTCAGGTTCGCCGGGGCCGTGGAATGCTCCGGCCATAAACGGATTGTCCTCGACCGCGTTTGCGAATACGACAAATTTTGCGCATCCGATGCCACCCTTATCCCGCGTGCGTTCAGCCAGGTCCTTGATTCCCGCGCTGACGCGGCGGACGGCCGTCATATTGATGCCAGCCCGGGTGGTGGCGAGATTTACTGAACCACACAGCCGATCGGTAGTCGCAAGCGCTTGCGGGAGAGCATCAAGGTAGGCCGAGTCTCCACGTGTCAGGCCTTTTTGAACGAGGGCTGAGAATCCTCCTATGAAATCGACGCCAACGTCATGCGCAGCGCGATCGAGCGTGCGCGCAAGTGCCACATAATCGGCATCTTCGGCGCTTTCCGCGACCATGGCCGCCGGCGTTACGGCGATCCGTCTATTCGCGATCGAGATTCCAAGCTCGGATGCAATTTCGTCCGTGACCGCTACCAGCTTCGCGGCATAATGCGTTATCTTGCGGTAAACCCGGTCATTTACAGCCGCCATGTCGCTTGCGGAGCAATCCCGAAGCGAAACGCCAAGAGTGACGGTCCGGATGTCGAGATTCTCCATCTCGGTCATCGCGATCGTTTCGAGTATTTCGTTCTGGGTGAAGCGCATAGGAGGCAGATTATAGCGGTATCGGGCAACAATTTCTTAAACCAAAGTGGCTTTCCCAACGTCTTAGTAGTCGAGAATTCGCGTAGTTCCGGGAGGAGACAATGCCGAAGAGATTAGTTTCGGTTGGGTTGGCGCTTGTGCTTCTGATGATCCCGCTTGCGGGTCTGGGTCAGCAAAAGTCCGTTGCCAAAAAACTGTCAAATGACCAGAAGGTCATTCACCTGCTCGACCGAGCCACTTTCGGATCGCGGCCCGGAGATATCGAGAGAGTCAAAGCGATGGGCTGGGAGAAGTTCATCGAGCAGCAACTGCGTCCCGAGACTATCCCGGATACGCTCGCCGAGACAAAGCTCCAGGGATTGGAGAGCATCACGCTGACGAACGACCAGATTGCGGCGCAGTATCCTCAGCAACAAGTCGTGCGTGAAGCACTCAAGGCTCGTGGTATCGAACTTCCTGAAGGTCAGAATCAGCCGGCAGCGGGTGAGCAGGATGCCCAGATGCAGGCTCAGATGCAGATGCGACGGCAGGAGGCTCAGAAGGTATTGCGCGAGATGGGACTGCGTCCTCAGCAGCAGCTCGTCCAGGAATTGCAGCAGGCCAAGATTCTTCGAGCCGTGTATAGCGAGCGTCAGCTTCAGGAAGTGATGACAGATTTCTGGTTCAATCACTTCAATGTGTTTGCGAACAAGGGCGCTGATCGCGTCCTCATCACTTCGTATGAACGCGATGCGATCCGGCCGAACGTCTTTGGAAAATTCGAAGACCTGCTGCGGGCAACAGCCAAAAGCCCGGCGATGCTCTTCTATCTCGACAACTGGTTGAGCGCTTCACCAAACGCAGGCAACGCGCGCCGGCCGATGGCTCTCGGGCGCTACGAGCGTGGCAAGATCGGTGAGATGCCGGTTCAGCCGCGAATGCCCGCACCGCAACAACAGCCGCTGCCTCAGCAGCAGCAGCGGCGGCAGCGCGGGATCAATGAGAACTATGCGCGCGAGATCATGGAACTGCACACTCTGGGTGTCGATGGCGGATATGCGCAGAAGGATGTTCAGGAAGTTGCACGTTGCTTTACCGGATGGACGATACGCGACCCACGACGAGGCGGCGAATTCTTCTTCAATCGAAACTTCCACGACGACGGAGAAAAGGTAGTCCTTGGCACGAAGATTCCGTCAGGTGGGGGAATGGACGATGGCGAGATGGTGATCAAGCTTCTCGCAAAGCATGCCTCGACGGCGAAATTCATCTCGACAAAACTGGCGCGAAAGTTTGTCGCAGACAATCCGCCGAAATCGCTTGTCGATAAGATGGCGCAGACCTTTCAGAAGACTGACGGCAATATCCGCGAGGTATTGCTTGTAATGTTCAAATCACCCGAGTTCTGGGCTGCTGAGAATTTCCGCTCAAAGATCAAGACGCCATTCGAAATGACCGTCAGCGCAGTCAGGGCCGTAGGTGGTGAGACCAACGGCGGCACCGCAGTTCCACAGGTGGATCGCACAGATGGGCGAGCCATTATTTCTGGCTCAACCACCAACCGGATACGCTGATACCGCAGAGACGTGGGTCAATACCGGTGCTCTGCTCGAGCGAATGAACTTCAGTCTGGCACTCGTGGCGAATCGGATTCCCGGAACGCGCGTCAATCCTGGTTCGATTGCTGAAGGCAAAGCGAGCAAGTCCAACGATGTGGCAGATCGATATATCGCTCAGATTCTCCATGGACAAGCGTCTGCGGAAACCAGGGCAACAATCAGCAAAGCAATCGCGAGCTCGCAGGGTCAAGGCGAAGGCGGCGATGTCTTCCGGCGCCGGACGAGGCGAGGATTCTGGGATTGATCCTCGGATCACCAGAGTTTCAGCGCCAGTGAAGTCAGAGATAGGTAGAGGTAGACGATGTCAACGAGAAGATACTTTCTAAAGAATTCCGGGATAGCGCTCGCAGGACTTGGTGCGGCAACTCAATCGCCATCATTCCTGGTACGGACGCTCGCGCAGACGCCCGATCGCACACGTCGCAAGATCCTGATCGCGATCTTTCAGCGCGGAGCCATGGACGGCCTCAACGCAGTCATACCGTTCGGTGAAAGCTCGTACTACAGTCTGCGGCCCACGCTCGCTGTTCCGCGTCCGGGCAAAGGCGACGCGGCGACTTCAGCGATTGACCTTGATGGTTTCTTTGGATTGCATCCATCACTTCAACCGTTCAAGCCTCTCTTCGACGAGAAGCAGCTCGCAATAGTGCATGCTGTCGGCTCTCCGGATAATACCCGGTCGCATTTTGATGCGCAGGACTACATGGAGTCCGGCACTCCAGGGATCAAGAGCACTGCTGATGGATGGCTCAACCGATATCTGCAGACCAACGCGAATGCCAAAGCCAGTGCGTTCAGAGCGGTGTCGATGAGTGCCAATCTGCCCAGAATTCTGCAGGGGCGTGCGCCTACAGTTGCAATGAATCGAATCAATGATTTCGGGATTCGTGCAGGCGGCGGAGATGCAGGAGCAAAGGTGCAGGGTGGATTTGAGGCGATGTATGGTCAGACAGTCGACAAGGCGCTTGCTGGCACCGGCCGCGAGACGTTCGAGGCCGTCAAGCTGCTCAAGCAGGTCAACCCCGCACAGTACAAGGAATCGCCTGGAGTTGTTTATCCAAGGGGACGGTTTGGCGAGGGGATGAGGCAGATAGCGCAGTTGGTCAAATCGGATATCGGGCTCGAGATCGGATTCACTGATATCGGCGGATGGGACACTCACGCAAATCAGGGTGCCGGTCAGGGTCAGCTCGCATTGCGGCTTGCGGAATTTGGCCAGGGAATCAGTGCGCTTTATGCAGACCTTAAGGAACGAGCCGATGACGTCATCATCCTGACGATGACAGAGTTCGGTCGCACGGTTCGCGAGAATGGAAACCGCGGTACTGACCACGGACACGCCAGTGTAATGTTCGTGCTTGGCGGAAACGTGAATGGCGGCAAGGTGTATGGCAAATGGCCGGGATTGAAAGAGTCAGACCTCTATGAACGTCGTGATCTCGCGTTGACGACGGACTTCAGAGATGTATTTGCCGAGATCGCCAAGAATCACCTTGGCGCAACCAACGTCAACACAATCTTCCCGAAACACGAAGTCAATTCAAATACCTTCAAAGGAATCGTGCGCGCGTAGACATGGATTAAGGTACGTTGTACCGCCTTTTAGGCGGAACCGTGGCATTCGCGCGTTTCGGATTTCACGCTCGCCAAGGGTGAAAGGCTTGCACGGTGGCAATCGCGCGGCACTCGCATTTCACGCTTCCGCCTGAAGGTGCACGGTGGCAATCGCGCGACTCGAATTTCACGATTACGCTTGAAGGGTGCACGGTGGCAATCGCGCGACTCGCATTTCACGCTTCCGCCTGAAGGCGGTACAACGTACCTTAATTCATTCCACGATCTTCAATCCTATCTGCTGCGCACTGACGATCGAACGCTTGAATTCTGCGGCGCTTTGATGACGCTGGCGTGGCTCCTTCTCGAGCGCTCTCATGATTTCGGCCTGCAAGAGCACATTCACGTCAGGATTCTGTGGACGAATTGATGCCGGACGTTCTGCGAGCAGCTTCGAGGCGAAATCGCCAGTACGTCGCGCATTGAACGGTACCTTTCCCGCAAACATTTCGTAAGCGATCACACCCAGAGTGTAGATATCCGATCTCAGGTCGACTTCTTCTCCACGAAACTGTTCCGGGCTCATGTAACTCACACTCAGGGGAAGAATCCCTCTGCCTTGCAATGCTCGTGTCGTCCCTGGAACAAATCTGCGGCCGATAGCGATACGCGCAAAACTGAAATCTACAATTTTTAGCTGAGGCGGCGTCGCACCCTGCTCGGAGAGAAGAATTATACTTTCAGGTTTGAGATCGCGATGAACGATACCGGCCTGGTGAGCGGCATTCAGGCCGTCTGCGATCGCTGAAAGAAGTGCGATGCACTCGACGACTGGAATCTTTCCCGAATGCCTCAGCTCGTCGCGCAGCGTCCGGCCTTCAACGAACTCCGAAACGATGTAATAGCTCGCGTCGCTGAGGACACCGTGCCCGAAGATGGCGCCAAGGTTCGGGTGTTTCAGCCTGGTCGCAAAATCGACTTCACGCTTGAAACGATCCTGGGCTCTCGGGTCGGCCATTGCGCTCGATCGAAAAACCTTGACGGCTACTTCTTTGCCGTGTTCACGGTCGTGCGCTGAGAACACCGCTCCCATGGTCCCCTGATTGACCAGACGTTCAAGCTGGTAACGCGAATCGATAAGAAAGGGGATGAAGTCGATGTTTACCAGCTCAACAAAGCAGTCCGAACAGAATTGAATGTTTGAGCTGTAGCATCGCTTGCACGAAACGCAAGCTCGGACGTTGGTGTCCAGTTCGTTGCTCGCCATCCAGGGTTACCTCTTGATACAACGTACCTGGTACCTACTCCGCTGTCACTTCAAGCCGGACATGTTTGTCTGCCGATCGATTTGCTGTGAGACAACTGATTGCCGAGCGCATTGCTTTCTCGGGACCTACACGTACCGGCTTTCCGGTTCTGACCGAGGAACAGAACTCGGCAATCTCGTTCTTATAGGCGAGCGATCGTTCGGCGTCAGGCTGAGCGCCGGCATTGACCGTGCGGCCCGGCGAGTCGGCAGGCCGCGTCGCAGAGGCGTCGGCGACCGGATCAGCAGACTGACGCGAAACTTCGACGCGCGTAGTCGCCGCTTCTCCTTCCTGAAACAGATATGCTTCCACCTCGTTCTTCAGGATAAGCGTGCCCTTCGTGCCCATGAACATTTCGTAGGCTCCGTCAAAAGCATTCGACTCGATCGAAGAGAAGGTTGCAGTGCGGCCGCCCGGGTATTCAAATGTGGAATAAATATGATCAAAGACTTCTCGACCGTCATTGAAGCGCGATATGCCTCCGGTGGTGTACACAGAATGCGGAGCGGAATCAAAAAACCAGTTCGTAGCGGTCACCTGATGGCTTCCCAGTTCCGCGATGAGACCTTCAGAATAGCGTTTGTAAAGTCTCCAGTTGACCAGATGCTCCCAGTCAGGATATCCCCATCTGCTCGGATCAAAGTTCGCTGACGGCGGGTCTTCCTTGCGCCGCCAGTTTCCGTTGCGATGCCATGCGAGCCGCGCACAGTAAACATCGCCAAGCTGCCCGGCCTTGATGATGTTCTCGTAAGCTGCCTGGTAAATCGGATTGTAATATCGCTGATATCCGATCTCGAGAATCCGCTTGTTGCGCCGCATCGCATCAATCATCTTTGAGCATTCTTCCTCGCTCTTGGCCATCATCTTTTCACAGAGAACATGCTTGCCGGCATCGAGGCATCCGACTGCGATCTCTGCGTGAGTCCAGAGAGGTGTTGCAATGATCACGGCTTCGATGTCTTCCTTACTCAGCATCTCACGCCAGTCATCGTACTCTTTGGGCTGAGCCCAGCCGGCTTTGACCATACTGTCGGAAACCGACTTACGGCGTTTGGGATTGATGTCACAGAGCGCCTTCAAGTCAATAAACTCCTTCTGACATTGCGCCACCAGGCCTCTGCCCATACCTCCGGTGCCGATGACGGCCAGCCTTCACCGGACCTCCTCGAATCGGTCCGCGAGCTGCCGCTGCCACGCCGAGAGCGATCAGTGCCGGTGATCCCGCGACCACCTTCAAGAAATTCCGTCGCCCCTGCTCCTTCATCTCATCTGTAAGGTTCATCACTTATACCTCGACCTTGGTATGTTGTACCGGCGTATGTTGTACCGGCTTTAGCCGGAATCTTCTCCCCAGGGCCCTATCCAACCCCGCAATCTCTCCCGTATTGAATGTCAGCAGCACTACTACCGCTGCAGCTTCAATCAATGTCTTATTCACAATGAGGTAAGCTCCTTCACTCCCCGGAACCTGAGTTCCTGCAAGAGGAATCGCCACGAGATAGAAGAGCGAAAGTAGAACTAACGCGGCAACGCAACCCCACTTTGTTACAAAGCCCAGGATCAGAGAGAGCCCGATCAGTATGAGAACGATCTTGACCGTATTGTCTATCCACGGCGTCCACCCGGCCTCGACGACGCGGTGCGCGAGAGCAGCGAAAGGTCCGGTGGCTGCTCGAAGATAACCGCTCGAACTCCACCGCGCTATCGGTGCGCCGTCTGCACTCCAGCCAGGAAGTGCCAGCTTGTAATAGCCTTCGTAAAGAAAGTGCCAGCCGATCAGCGTTCGTAACGCGATGAGCGCGATCTGTTGCCAGGAAGATAGGACGAGCGGACCAGGTCTACTCTGCTCCAAGATCGACCTCACAGTTTTGATTATCCCCAACCAGAATCGGACGATCGGATCCGTTCTCAAGCATGATTGCCAATATATCCTTATGAGTTTCGCAGTACCGCTCGGCGAGCTCTCGCCCTCCAATAAAGAATGCAGTCGCGAGAGCATCGGCCGTTGCAGCAGATTGAGCAATTACCGTCACTCCCAGTACGCCATCTGCAGGGTAGCCGGTGCGCGGATCAATGATGTGACCGTAGCGCTTCCCCTCGGCTTCGAAAAACTGCTCTTCGCTTCCACTCATCGCCAGAGCACAATTCCGCAATTTTACTGTTCCAAGGCGGCTACTCTTGTCTCTCGGATCTCTGATGCCGATCGTCCAGCCTCGACCACCTGGCGCCCCGCTGCCAAGCGCCAGCATGCTCGACGATCCGGCACTCAGCAACGCGGTTCGCGCATTGGTTTTCAGAAGCAATGCAGCACGATCGAGCGCATAGCCTTTGCCGATGCTGCCGAAGTTGATCTCCGTTCCACTCGTCGCGAAGGAGATGCTTTGTGATTCAACATCAAGGATGAGCCTTTCGGTCCCTACAACTGAAAGCGCATTCTCGATCTCGACTGCACCTGGCATCCGTCCCTGTCGTCTAAGGAATCCCCAGCAGCGGCTCAAGGGGCCTGAAGTGATATCAAAGCAGCCTTCGGTTTCGCGATGGAGCTCAACACATTGAAGGATCAGATTGAAGAGTGACGACTCGAGGCGAATCGGTTTCCGACTGACATCGTCTTCGAGTCGCGCTTGCCGATTGATTGCTGAAACTTCGCTCGTCTCACGAAAGACCGAGAGTTGCTGTTCGAGCCGTTCGACTTCATCGAGGGCGAGTTGAGCGGCCTTGACACCTGCGTCACCTCCGAAAATTCCTGCCGGCAGCGTGACCTCAAAGCGGCAGGCCATCGCCGCACGACTGACGTGCAGCCAATACCCTTCGACCGGCACGCGTGGAACCGGTGGTACTGTCAGAAACTGTCTTCGGTCGATATCTGGCATACCGATTGCGCTGCAGAAGCAGCGTTTTGAAGTCACCGCGGAGCGGTACGAGAACCGCTAGCCAGGGGTTGAGTCTTCCGAAAGCCCCGGATCCGATTCCATTGACAATCGCATCACCGGAGGGATGCGAGTAAAGATCCGACGAAGGCTTCAACATATCGCTTCTCGCATCCCTTTCGGGATCGGCAACATCCGTTTGTCACAAGGCAACCAGTGGCGTTTCGAAGGCTAATGACCTGGCTACGTCTTCGACGACCTGCGAGGAGCGAAATCGACATCGTGGTCGCGAGTTACCAGGAATTTTACAATATGGCCCCTGTAGGATTCGAACCTACAACCAACAGATTATGAGTCTGCTGCTCTAACCGTTGAGCTAAGGGGCCGAGTTGAGAGAGTGATATTATCACGGAAGTCAGGGGTTAGACGAAACTGCAAGAATCGAAGGCCGGCCTTTATGCTGCGCACACCTCTCGCCCGCGGGAACCTTGCGTTTACAAGGCGTACCTTTGAGCGTGCGGGCTCCGCATTGCACTTTTTCAGCCTTCGCAATTGGCGATCGTTCAGTTTGCGCGCGGTCACTCGAGACTTGACGTGGGCGTTCAACGATTGTATTAACAGCCGATACGTCAGGACGCGAAGACCAGCTTTTTCCCCAGATCACGAAGACAACGATCATCGCGACTGGGACAACTGCGAATCCAACGATCATCCGTCTGTATCCTCCGACCCGCGCAACGCATTCTGCGCAGAGGTATGGATGATGCCACCAGGGTTTCGCGGCCTGTTCGTTACCACATTCAGCGCAGAAATTCGAACGATAGAAAAGGCTGAGCATCACATATATGAAAACACTTGTGCGACTATTTGCAATCCTTCTCGTTTCTTCTCTTGCCAGTGTGATCGCATTCTCGCAAACCGCGCCAACCGCTCAAACAACGCGTACCGCGGTCAAGACTGGCCGCGTGCTCGACGTGCGAACGGGGGCATACATTGAACAGGCTGTGATCCTTATCGAAGATGGCCGCATCGTGTCGGTCGGGCGGAATGTAGCGATTCCCGCTTCCGCTACTGTAGTTGACCTCAGCGGAATGACCGTGTTGCCCGGGTTGATCGACTGTCACACGCATCTGACGTTTGATCCCGGAGGATTCGGGTATTCATCTTTGGGCGTTTCGGTGCCTCGCGAAGCTCTGAGGGGCGCAAAGAATGCGCGTCTTACGCTCGAAGCTGGTTTCACCACTGTGCGCAATGTCGGTTCCCACGGCTACACGCGATATCGCGTTGCGTGACGCGATCGATGCGGGCGATGTTCCCGGGCCCCGGATCATTGCGTCCGGACCGTCGCTTGGAATCACGGGTGGTCATTGCGATGAGAATCTTCTGGCACCTGAGTTTCACTTCAAGAGCGAAGGTGTTGCCGACGGCGTGAGCAATGTCATGCAGAAGACGCGCGAAGTGATTAAGTACGGAGCGGGTGTTGTAAAGTTCTGCGCAACCGGAGGCGTGCTTTCAATGGGCGATGATCCAAAGGCATCACAATACACGCTTGAAGAGATGAAGGCTATCGTCAGTGAAGCGCACCGTCTCGGCAGAAAGGTCGCTGCACACGCTCACGGCGGAGATGGCATCAAGCTTGCCCTTGAGGCAGGTGTCGATTCAATTGAGCACGGAACGTACATCGATGAAGACGCCGTCAAATTGATGAAAGCGAAGGGTGCGTTCCTTGTTCCGACGATTTACCTGACAGAATGGTTCATGGCGAACTATCAGACTCTGGGAATCCCGGCACCGATCATCGGCAAGGCAAAAGAAGTTATGCCTGCCATGCAGAAAAACATCTCGAAAGCTTTTTCGCTCGGCGTTCCGGTTGCCTTTGGAACAGACTCGGCGGTCTATCCGCATGGTCTCAACGCGCGAGAGTTCGGCGTCTATGTAAAGTTTGGAATGACTCCGATCGAAGCAATTCGCACATCAACAATCAATGCATCAAAACTTCTCGGCTGGGAAGATCGAGCAGGTGCAATTGAGGCTGGAAAATTCGCCGACCTCATCGCCGTCGAAGGGGACCCGCTCAAAGACATCACTGAACTTGAAAGAGTGAAGAAGGTGATCAAAGGCGGAAAGGTTGTGAAGTAGATTAACCACTTGAAGAGCATCGGTCAAGAGCCACGAAGCAACACAGAAGCGAGCCTCTTAATGTAGATTCGCTATTCCGTCTTTTTGCCGTGTCTCTAGACCGTGTACTTCCGTGGTTATCCTGTGTGGTCACATCCCTGCTGCGCGCTCGAGGTGAGCCGCAAACTGCTCGAGCACTCGCACAACTACCTGAACCTGTGCTGTTGCTTCCTGCCAGTTCTTTTCTTCGAGAGCTTCGCGTACACCCGGTATCGTTTTAACACCGTAGCCAGTGTAGAAACCTGGAGCATAGATCTGGTGTCTGAACCACGGCCTCCTGGGCAGACCAGTCTGCTCGGTCAACTTGCGTTCGGATTGAATCAACATCTGATTGAGCGCCTTCCTGTCAGAGGGCTTCTTCATGCGCCCGTATTTCTCAGCGCTCGCCCGCACCTTCTCTGCTGCCGCGCGCAGAGGTTTGAGGTCGACGCCTTCGCTCGGCATTCTTTCAAGCTCACTTACAAACCCAAGGATGGCATCCGCGGAATTGGTGAATTCGAACGGCAGGACATCGGCATCTGCCAATCGATAAACAGCAATCGCCGCAGCCTGCGCGAGCGCGCGGCCGTGCTCAAATGTGCCGTCGGAAAAGCGGGTATACCAGGCATATGAATCGTAGATCGAGTGATACACTCCGCCTCCACCTTCGCCTCCAAAGCCAAGATTCAGTGACGCAATGCCGAGATGATCGATGAATGCAGTGTAGTCGGAACCCGAACCAAGCGAGCCAATTCGAACATCCGGTCTCTCTGGATTCTCGGGCCGGTTCGCGGCTTCCCGCCGGTCCGGTCGAGACGATTGCGCGCGACGTGCTTTCATTGCGTCATAGAGTGACTTGCCATCCTTGTTCACAGATCGTGCGACGTCGTTTATGAAGCGCTCGAGAGAATGCGATCCGCCCGCGTTGAGTACGCCTTTGCCATTGCTGTCTGAGTTGATATAAGCCACTGCCTTCTCTTTTAGCTCAGCAGCGTGTTGCTCAACCCACTCCGTTGATCCGAGAAGGCCGGGCTCTTCACCATCCCATCCTGCAAAGATGATCGTCCTTTTCGGTCGCCAGCCTTTTTTCAGGAGCTCACCGAATGCGCGCGCTTCCTCGAGCACCGCTGCCATGCCGCTCACCGGATCAGAAGCCCCATTCACCCAGGCATCGTGATGATTGCCGCGAATCACCCACTCATCGGGAAAATCGGTGCCCTTTGATCTTACCAATCGCATTGTAGAGCGTGTGTGTACTCCAGTCCGATTCGACCTTGAGCCGCACAACCGCAGGTCCAGGCCCCACGTGATAGGTAATCGGGAGCGCGCCGCGCCACGCTTCCGGCACTACAGGTCCACGAATGGATTTCAGAAGTGGCAGGGCATCACCGTATGAAATTGGAAGCACTGGAATCTTGAGAATCGTCTTCGCCTCGTCTCGCGAAATGCGCCTCGCTCCCTTTACAGAACCCCATCCGGGCGTCAGTGGGTCTCCAGGATGAATGGGCATGTCCATGACGCTGCCGCGTTGCACGCCGTGTTGAGGACGATAGGGTCCTTCGGGAAAAACATCTCCCTGAAAAAATCCGTCATCGCGAGGATCAGAATAGATGATGCAGCCGATCGCGCCGCGCTCGTATGCCACCTTCGGCTTGATGCCGCGCCAGCTTTGCCCGTATCGCGCGATGACGATCTTGCCGCGCACATCGACGCCGAGCTTCTCGAGTTGTTCGTAGTCTCCGGGAATACCGTAATTGACATAGACGAGCGGCCCGGTGACATCGCCGTCACCGGAGTATGCATTGTATGTCGGCAGTTGTTTCGCATCACCGGAATCAGGGTCTTCAGGTATCGCCGGTTCTTTGAGCTGAGCCTTGTATGACGTCGGAGCGATGAGCTCGACGATGCGTTCCTTCGGCGTCGGGAAGAGAACGTCGAACTCTTCGATCGATGCATCGAGTCCCCACTCTGCAAAACGATCCCGTATCCATTGAGCATTTCGCTTGCTCGCTTCTGAACCGATTGCGTGCGGCTCAGCAGAGAGCAAACGAATGTACTCGCCGATACGTTCCGGTTGCGGCGTCGATCGCAACGTCTCTTCGATCTGTGCAGTGGTCAGATCGGCGATGCGAAGAGGAGAGAGTGTGAGAATCAGAGTAAGAGTTGATGCAATTAGCGTGCGCATGTCGTCGTCCTCAGTGGTCTACGAGAAGAATTTTCTTGACACATGTCCTTAACATGACTATAAGCTACATATTGTATGTACATCGCTCAAGGCTACAAGAATTAACCAAACACTGCATCTTGTGGTCAGGCAACCAAAGAGAAAGGAGAAACATATGCCAGCCAAGAAAGCTGCGAAGAAACCTGCGAAGAAGGCCGCGAAAAAGTCAGCCAAGAAGAAATAGTTGCAGGGCCGCGCTCGATACGCGAGACGCGGCAGTCTATTTTGGGGCTATTAAGATAGGGGTGGGAAACCACCCCTGTTTTGTTGTGCGCACTCTTCATCACGAACCAAACCGCCTTCGCCGCAACCTCGCCAGATCATCCTGAAGCGACTTCGATGATGTTGATGACGATGCGCTCTTCTTCTTGCTCGAACTCTTCTTCGCGGAAACCGCTTTCTTTCTTGTGACGCTCTTCTTCGAACTCTTCTTCGAGCTCTTGTGAGCGCTCCCTTTCTTTGCCATAGCATCTCTCCTTCAGTTGAATATTGATGTGAGCCGCGACATTCTAGCACGAGGAGTGCTGAGTGCTGAGTGCTGAGTGCGAGTGCTGAGTGCTGAGTGCTGAGTATGGGGTTTGAGTTCAAGCTTTAGCTTGGGGTTGCATTCCGAGGTCTTGTTGGTCTCGGAATGCAACCCCAAGCTAAAGCTTGAACTCAAACCCCATACTCAGCACTCAGCACTCAGCACTCAGCCACTGACCACTGTCCACTGACCACTGAAAGGAGATTCTCCCTCAATTGAGTGCCATCTATCTGATTCGTCATGCGCAGGCGGGAACGCGCGACAACTATGATCAACTTTCGGATCTCGGCCGTGAACAGGTGAACCGGCTCGAGGAGTATTTCGCGCGCGAAGAGATCAAGCCTGCTGCCGTCTACTCGGGCAGACCGCGCCGGCAACAGGAAACGTCAAAGTGTGTCGGCGGAGTAACCGAGATCGATGAAGCATGGAACGAGTTCTACCTCTCCTCTCTCTACCAGGCGTTCTCAGCAAGACTCGCGAAAGACCTTGATGGTTTTGCCGAGGACCACGAAGAGATGGCGAGAGCTCTGGCCCTCGATCCACACACGACTCGTGGTGCTGTTGGCCGGTGCGATCAGTCAGTCATTCGCGCCTGGATCGAAAACAGATATCCGGATTATGACGAACAGACGTGGCCTGGATTCAAGAATCGAGTAGTTGAAGGTCTCAATCGTCTTCGCGGTTTCGGAGCAGGGGAGAGGATTCTTGTCTTTACGTCTGCGACCCCGATCGCAATCGCGGCGGGCCTCGCATTAGGGTTGACCGATGAGCGCATACTTTCGTTGATGAGCGTGCTTTACAACACCGGCATCACGACTATCAGACTGAATGACGGGCAGACTTCACTCTTTACCTTCAATGGTGTGCCGCATCTGAGCGATCCATCGATGCGGACTTTTCGGTGAGAAGGCTGGAATACACCCGCCGCGATTCGAACGCGGGACCTTCAGCTCCGGAGGCTGACGCTCTATCCAGCTGAGCTACGGGTGCAAGACTGCATATCCAAGATAACCCGGATATGTCCGAGCGCTCAAGGTGTGGCGCGCTTGCGTACAATCAGACGATAGATCCCGAGCACGACTACAGCTCCAAGAATCGACATGACGGAGCCCGGCGTTGTATCCTTCGCCGTATCCGAGAAAGCGGCCGACATATGTGCCGATAAACGAGCCCACAACTCCGAGCCCCATCGTAATCAGAATCCCACCGGGATCCTTGCCCGGCATGAGCAACTTCGCGATAGCTCCTACAACAAGTCCAACGATGAGCGTCCACAGCAGACTGAACATTTGTTCTCCTCCGTGATTGTGTGAGTTAGTTGCTTAGATTTCCGCCCCGTGGCATTTCTTGTACTTCTTTCCCGACCCGCAGGGACACGGGTCGTTGCGCCCGATTTTGGGTGAATCACTGACGACAGTTCTCGGTTTTCCTTCGTCCTGACCGGCGGACGCAGCGGTCGCATTCGCTTTTGTGTACGTTACCTGACCACGCCGCTGCCGCCGCTGCATCCGCTGCTGTGGCGGCTCCTCAACCGTGACGTGCAACAGATTGAGTGCCCTGACCGTCTCGACGTCAATTCGATCGAGCATCGCCTCGAACAGCGAAAACGATTCCTTCTTGTACTCGACCAGCGGATCCTTCTGACCGTAGCCTCGCAGTCCGATCCCTTCTTTCAGATGATCCAGGGCAAGAAGGTGATCCTTCCACTGCGCGTCAACAATGTTGAGCCAGATGATGCGCTCATAGTATCGCATCGCCTCTGCGCCAACGAGTGCCTCCTTCTCAGCGTAGCGCGTTTCAAGCCTCTTCCATATCTCATCCCGCGCTTCTCCCCGATCAAGCTTGGCGGGATCCAGTCCTTCCTGCTCGAGGTCAAATCCATACTGATAGAGGAGCTGAACCTTGAATCCATGGAGGTCCCAGTTGTGGGGAGCAATATCACTGCTCAGGTATTGATCCAGGATGTTATCGAGCAAATCTTCAGCGATGTCGTGCAGCTCCTCCCGGTGATCCGGCTGCTCGAGCAAGTCCCGCCGCAGACTGTAGATCGTCTCGCGCTGCTTGTTCATCACATCGTCATACTCGATGAGATGTTTGCGAATGGTGAAGTTGTGCGCCTCGACGTTCTTCTGGGCAGCCTCGATCCGCTTGCTCACCATCTTTGACTCGATCGCGACGCCCTTCTCCATCCCCAGTCGCTGCATGATCGCCTTCACCCGGTCACCTGCGAAGATGCGCATGAGATCGTCTTCGAGCGAAAGGTAGAAACGCGATGACCCGGGATCGCCCTGTCGACCGGAACGGCCACGCAACTGATTGTCGATCCGGCGCGACTCGTGACGCTCGGTGCCGAGAATGTGAAGGCCTCCGAGACGGACAACTTCGTCGTGCTCAGCCTGGGTTTGAGGCCGCACCTGGTCTACTGCTGACTCAAGCTGCTCAGCAGTCGCCTCATCGGGATCAACTTCCTGCCGCTTCAAAACCTCACGCGCGAGGAATTCCGGATTTCCTCCGAGAAGGATGTCCGTTCCACGGCCCGCCATATTGGTCGCAATCGTGATCGCGCCCTTTCGTCCCGCCTGAGCAACTATCTCCGCTTCGCGGCCGGCGTTCTCTGGCTTCGCATTGAGAACATTGTGTCTGATCCCGTTTCGTTTGAGACGTCCGGCAATGAGCTCCGAGTTTTCAACCGAGACCGTGCCGACCAGAACGGGTTGGCCCTTTTCGTGCAGGTCCTTGATCTCGTCGGCTACTGCATCCCATTTCTCTTCGAGCGTTCGATAGATGACGTCGGAATTGTCCTTGCGAACCATAGGACGATGAGTCGGCACCGTTGTCACTTCAAGGTCATATATTTTTGCGAACTCAACCGATTCGGTCTCAGCCGTACCTGTCATTCCGCCAAGCTTCTCGTACATGCGAAAGTAATTCTGAAGCGTGATTGTCGCGAGCGTTTGCGTCTCACGCTCGATCTTTACGCCTTCCTTCGCTTCGACCGCCTGGTGAAGACCGTCCGACCAGCGGCGTCCGGTCATAATGCGCCCGGTGAACTCATCAACAATTACAACTTCGCCATCGCGCACGATGTACTGCTTGTCGCGATGATAGAGCGTGTGAGCGACCAGCGCCTGATTGAGGCAATGCAGGATCTCCATGTTTGACGGGTCATAGAGATTGCCATAACCCAGCATCTTCTCTGCCTTTTCGATGCCGGGCTCGGTCAATGTGGCTGAATGCTGCTTCTCATCGACCTGATATTCAGTCTCACGAGTCAACTTGGGGATGATTGCGTCAGCTTCATAATACTTCGTTGTCGAATCATCGGAAGCACCTGAAATAATGAGCGGCGTCCGGGCTTCGTCTATCAGGATCGAATCGACTTCGTCGACGATGGCGTAGTAGTGCCCCCGCTGCACGCACGTGGCTACGTCGAACTTCATGTTGTCTCGAAGGTAGTCGAACCCGAATTCGTTGTTGGTGCCGTACGTGATATCCGCCCGGTAAGCTTCCTGCCGCTGAAAGTCGTCGAGATCGTTTTGAATGCAGCCCACGGTCATGCCGAGGAACTTATAGATCTTACCCATCCACTCGGCGTCGCGTCGCGCAAGATAATCGTTGACGGTGATAACATGAACACCCTTTCCAAGGAGGGCGTTGAGATAGACCGGCAGCGTGGCGACAAGAGTCTTGCCTTCTCCCGTCCGCATCTCGGCGATCATGCCTCGGTGCAGGACGATTCCACCGATCATCTGCACATCGAAATGGCGCATGTCAGTGCGTTCGAAGGGACGCCTCGCGAACGCAGGCAAAGGCTTCAGGTATCAGTTCATCCAGGGCCTCGCGTTCGAGCAGCTTACGGGCAGGCTTTTCGAGCTCCGCGGCCCCTTCAAGCCTGGGCGCGAGCCGCTCTCTGAACTCAACGGTTTTGGCACGCAGTTCGTCATCACTGAGCCGCTGAATGGCAGGTTCAAACTTGTTGATCTCGGCGACGATCGGCCAGACTTTCTTTAAAAGACGCTGGTTGGCGGATCCGAAGACCTTGGTAATTGCTTTCTCTACAACATTCATAATGGTCGATAATCCCGACCTATTGTATCAGAGCAACCTAGGTACGTTGTACCGGCTTTTAGCCGGAATCGTTACATTCGATTAGTTCGAATGGAACGATTCCGGCTAAAAGCCGGTACAACGTACACAAAAGCAAAATGGCGATGCTATCGACGCATCGCCATTTCATGAAACTGACAAGGTAAAAGGACTACTTCTTTCCCGGAACCACAGAGTCTTTGGCCGCTTTCGCGACGCGAAACTTGACCACGGTTTTTGCCGGAATCTTGATCGTTGCGCCGGTCGCGGGATTTCTGCCCATCCGCGCTTTCCGGTGTGCCTTCACCAGCTTGCCAACCCCGGGTATGGTGAACATACCAACCTTCTTTGTCTGTGCGATCGCGAGAGCTGCCACTTCGTCGATGATCTCGCCTGCTGTCTTCTTTGAGACGCCGAATTTGGTCGCGAAGTGTGTCGCGATCTGACTCTTCGTCATTTGTTTAACTGCCATTTTCGCTCCTTGTGATCGAGGATGAACCCGAATTGCCGGTTTCCCTCTGGTTGTTGATGTACAACGGTAATAACACTATCTTGTGCTCAATCGGGCCGCAGTATACAGTACGTTGTGGCCTGCCGCAAGCAAAAATGCCTGATTTTTCAGGGGAAAATGAAGGTCACGCTCTCCGGAGCCCGCCCCTATTGATCTTCATGGCTTATTGCCAAACCGGACTCGTTTGTTTTAGATTCTCTCCTCGCCCGGTCGGCCGTGAATGATACAAGAGGGAGGATTCATAAGATGCCATTAGCTGCCTGTCCCGAATGCGAAGCCGAGATTCATGTCGAAGAAGACCTCGACAAAGGTGATTCTCTACATTGTGAAGAATGTGACGCCAAACTCGAAGTCGTAGGGCTTGATCCGATCGAGCTCGACGTCGTTGTCAAGGATGAAAGTGACGATGACTATGAGGACGATGAATACTGAGTCTCAGGATGCCGGAGCGACATAACCGGTTCGATTCGATCGCAGCGTGATTCCGGGCCGCGACGTTCTTACCTTCACCTCGTGAAACTTTCCGTCGCGGCGGTCGGGGTAATATGCCAGTACGTAACTTGCCCTTATTTCCTCAACCAGGTGTCTGAAAATCGGCCGGAAGTCAGTTACATTTGCCGAAAAATCGCGTCCCCCTGTCGCTGAAACAATGCGCGTCGCATCCAGCGGTGTAATTACTCTGTCCGTAGTCCGCGTCGCACTGAGCATGAACGAAGGAAGCGTTATTGAGTAGACTGTGACGCCGGCTTCGAGCGACCGGCGGACCATTTCGCGCCGGTCAATCACGCTCGCCGAATCGAAGCCGTCAGTGATTACCACCACGGCGCGCCGCACCGGGCGGTTTTTTCGTGTCTTCGGCGCATCGCGAACCAGCATCGTCACTGCACGATCGATCGCATCATAGATGCGCGTGGACCCTTCGAATTTTGTTGCCCGCTGAAACGCGCGTTCGACCTTCTGAGCGTCGGCGGTGAACCCCTGGGTGATCTTGACGTCATAGTTGAAGTTCATCGTCGCAACTACGGCATCGCCCTTCATCAATTCGACAAACTTCAGCGCAGCCTCTCTGAGAGTTGCGGTCTCCTCAGGTCTCAGGCTCCCTGAGCAATCGAGCGCAAAAACAATGGCAATCGGACGTGAGAGGGAAGCCTCGTCAGCGACTGAGAAGAACTCAATCCTCCGTGCCTTGCCGTCTTCAAGCACTTCAAAATCTTCCTTCTTCAGATCGCGAACATAGTTCCCCGACTTATCCATCGCAGTCACGTCGATGGCAACGAGGTCGGTATCAATCTTGAGCGTGACGGCGGGCCTTTCCTGACCAGTCCCCGATTGTGGCGGGAAAAGCAGGGTCACCATCATGCTCGCCAGGGCTGCTGACCTGATATAATTCATCGCAGGGAATCAATTATATAACGAGAACGCCATGCTGGTTATATTGCTGCTCATCGCCCTCCCGCTCTTTCAGCAAACCGGGATCATAAAGGGCAAGGTGAAAGAACGCGGAGGAAAGCCCGCGGAGACCGTACTCGTCGTCGCAGTCAATGCCGCTGATGAGTCGAAGAAGCACGAGACTCGCACCGATTCCAAAGGTGACTTTGAGCTCAAAGACCTTCCCGCAGGTGACTATTCCCTGAGTTTTGAAAAGCAGGGGTTCGAAATTTTCCGATCGCGGAAAGTTCCAGTCGCTGCTGGTGAGACTGTCAAACTCAGAGGTGCGGTCGAGCTCTCGCGTGAGCGGCCACCTTACGCGATTATCCGCGGCGCCGTCTTTACCGAAGAAGGATTCACGCTGCCCAACGCACTTGTAAAGATAGAAAAGATCAGTGAAGGGAAGCGCTTCAAGAGCGAAGTCATCTCGCAGGAGGCCGGCGAATTCTCATTCCGGCTGACAGCCGAGAAGGCGACCTACCGTGTCACAGCGACAGCCAAGGGTTTCGAGACAGTATCAAAAGACGTCGAGATCGAAGGGGACGACGTCAGACAAATCGCGATATCGATGAAGAGAGTGGTCAGTGGTCAGTGATCAGGGGTCAGGGGTCAGGGGTCAGTGGTCAGTGGTCAGTGATCAGTGAGTTTGAGTTCAAGCTTTAGCTTGTGGTTACATTGAGACCACAAGCTAAAGCTTGAACTCGAACCCACTGACCACTGACCACTGACCCACTGGCCACTTCTTCACTGATTCATCGACGAAAGGAACTCGGCGTTCGACTTCGACTTCTCGAGCCTTTCGAGTACAAGTTCCATCTGCTCGACGCTTGAAAGCGGGTTGAGCACCCTCCTCAAGACCCAGATGCGATCGAGGTCCTTCTTGTTGATAAGGAGCTCTTCCTTGCGGGTGCCGGATTTCTGCAGGTCGATAGCGGGGAAGATTCGCTTGTCTGAAAGCTTGCGATCGAGGTGGATCTCCATGTTGCCCGTGCCTTTGAATTCTTCAAAGATCACGTCGTCCATACGGCTTCCGGTCTCAATCAGCGCGGTTGCAATGATGGTCAGTGAACCGCCTTCCTCGATGTTACGAGCTGCCCCGAAGAAGCGTTTCGGGCGTTGAAGCGCGTTCGCATCGACGCCGCCAGATAGAATCTTTCCCGACGGCGGGACGACAGCATTATGAGCGCGCGCAAGCCGCGTGATCGAATCGAGAAGAATGACTACATCACGCTTGTGTTCGACCAGACGTTTCGCTTTCTCGATGACCATGTCCGCCACCTGAACGTGTCGCGTTGCCGGCTCGTCAAATGTTGACGAGATGACTTCGCCGTTGACCGATCGCTGCATATCGGTGACCTCTTCAGGCCGTTCGTCGATGAGCAGCACAATGAGTGTCACCTCGGGATGATTCTCTGTCAGCGAATTGGCGATCGTTTGCAGGAGCATCGTTTTGCCAGTTCGCGGAGGTGCAACGATCAGACCACGTTGCCCCTTGCCGATGGGCGTAAAAAGATCGATCACGCGTCCCGAGAGAAGGTCGGTTAGGGTTTCGCTCTTCAGGTGCTCGTTTGGATAGAGCGGTGTCAGATTGTCGAAGAAGACCTTGTCACGAGCGACCTCTGGCGGCTCGAAGTTGATCGCCTCGACTTTGATGAGCGCGAAGTAGCGTTCCCCTTCCTTTGGCGGCCGGATCTGTCCCGAGATCGTGTCGCCGGTACGCAGATCGAACTTACGAATCTGTGACGGGCTGACATAGATGTCGTCGGGACCGGGAAGGTAGTTGTATTCCGGCGCGCGAAGAAATCCAAAGCCGTCGGGAAGCGTTTCGAGGACGCCTTCGGAAAAGATGAGGCCGGACTTCTCGGTCTGCGCCTGGAGGATCTTGAAGATCAATTCCTGTTTGCGCATTCCGGTCGCGCCGGGAACATCGAGGTCTTTGGCGATCTGAGTCAGCTTGGAGATATTCATCTCCTTCAGATCGGTAATATCGAGAAGATCGCGCTCGAGGCTCGCCTCAGACTCGAAGTCTTCGCTGACTCTCTCTCTCGACTGGTGTGTTGGTTTCTCTGGCATATGAATAGTCTTCTGTTGCTTCTCAGGTTCAGCGGTTGGTCATCCACGAAAAAACGGGATGAAGATTTGAGGTGTCGTCCCGGGTATTTATAGCCGGCTAGCTTGGGCGGAGGCCGAATCTCCCTTCAGGCTCATTTGGATCACTTCCCACAATTCTCGAACTCCGGCGCGTGTGATGGAGGAGTAGGGGATGATGCGGTCTGGTCCATGGACCTTTCCCATTCGCTCGCGAATCTTGCGTTGCTCGTTACCAGACAGTTTGTCAATTTTCGTTGAGACCACCACACTGGGAAGTCCAAAGTGTCGGAGCCAGGATTGCATCTGCAGATCTAGCGGGGAGGGCTCATGCCGAGCATCGACAATTAATACTGATAGCACAATCTGCGGACGGTCCGCAAGGTATTTCTCGATAAGATGCCGCCACGACTGCCTCGTCGACTTCGAGACGCGCGCATACCCATAGCCGGGCAGGTCAACGAAATAAAAGGCCTCGTTTATCAGAAAGAAGTTGATGGATTGCGTCCGTCCCGGTGTGTTGCTCGTACGCGCAAGACCTTTGACACCGAGCAGGCTGTTTATCAGGCTCGATTTGCCTACATTAGAACGCCCGATGAACGCAATCTCATTTCGTCCGTCTCCCGGAAATGATTCAGCGGCCGTCGTAGCCCGTGCGAATTTCGCACTAGTAATCTTCATATCACCGCGGAGCGGTGCGAGAACGTAGCCAGGGGTTGAGTCTTCGAAACCCCTGGATCGATATCCGATTGGACCGAATTGCATCCCGGAGGGATGCGAGAAACGACGACCAGGTTTCACAATTTCCGCTTCTCGCATCCCTCCGGGATGCAATTTGCTCACAATGGCTAACCAGGGGTTTCGAAGACTCGAACCCCTCGGCTACGTTCTCACACCGCTCCGCGGTGAAACCTGATCGCAGCGTCGCCAGGCTTCAGCCTGGCGCTCCCAGCAAGGTTACCCGCTGACTATCCCTTCAGGGCTGCCCGCTGGAGTCTGGGGTTGTTCCCAGGGCCCGGGAGGAGCAATTTCCGGCGTTGATGGAATCGTTGGCACGCGCGGACTTGGCACTCTTTCGAGCGCCAGCAGCAATACCTCATCCATAGTATCGACAAGATTGATCTGCATCGCTTCGAGCACATCAGCAGGAACTTCGACCAGGTCTTTCTCGCTCTCTTTCGGAATGATGATCGTCGTAAATCCGGCGCGATGCGCGGCCAGCAGTTTCTCTTTCAATCCGCCAACGGGCAGGACTTTACCGCGAAGTGTGATCTCACCCGTCATCGCGACCTGCTTGTGCACCGCGATGCGTCGTGAGCGCTGAAGTCATTGCCGTTGCCATGGTGATCCCCGCCGACGGTCCATCCTTTGGAATCGCGCCTTCGGGCACGTGGACGTGCAGATCGTAGTTCTTGTGCAGGTCGGTTGGTATTCCAAAATCCGCGGCACGCGATCGGACATAAGTGATCGCTGCGCGCGCTGACTCCTGCATGACGTCGCCCAGTTTTCCGGTCAGCGTCAGGCGTCCGCTCCCTTCAACGAGTGTCGCTTCGATTTGAAGCACATCACCGCCGACTTCGGTTACCGCGAGCCCGTTCGCGAGCCCGATTTCGCTGCGTTCGGCCGCAATCACCGGGCGGAACTTGATCGGCCCCAGGAACTTGCGAACGACCTCACCATTGACAGTGAAATGGAACGGCTCGCCGCTCTCTTTCGAATCGTTCACCTGGACGAGCTGCCTTGCCACTTTGCGGCAAATCGATCCGATCTCGCGCTCGAGGTTCCGGACGCCGGCTTCACGCGTGTACGATTCGACGATCGTCGCGATGCCGTCATCAGTAAATGAAAGCTGATCCGAAGTGACGCCATTTGATTGGCACTGTTTGGCAACCAGATGCCTTTTGGCAATTTCAAGCTTTTCGCGCTCTGTGTAACCGGCGAGGCGAATGATCTCGAGCCGGTCCTGCAACGGTGGAGGAATCCGGTGAAGTACATTCGCGGTCGCAATGAACATTACCTGCGAAAGGTCATATTCGATATCGAGGTAATGATCATGGAATGTGTGGTTTTGTTCGGGATCGAGAACCTCGAGCAGGGCAGCTGACGGGTCGCCCCTGAAATCCGCTCCGAGCTTGTCGACCTCATCGAGCAGAATCAACGGATTGACCGTCCCCGCCTTCTTCATCATCTGGATGATCTGGCCCGGCAGCGCGCCGATGTAGGTGCGGCGATGGCCCCGTATCTCGGCTTCATCACGCACTCCGCCAAGCGACAGCCTCACGAAATTTCGTCCTGTAGCCTTGGCGATCGATCTTCCGAGCGACGTCTTTCCGACTCCGGGAGGTCCGACAAAACAAAGTATCGATCCGCGCGGCTTCTCTACAAGCTGTCTGACAGCGAGGTATTCGAGGATGCGTTCCTTGACCTTGTCGAGGCCGTAGTGATCGTTATCGAGGACTTCCTGCGCAAAGTTGAGGTCTCGAATCTCGTCAGTTCGCTTCTGCCACGGCACAGCCAGCAACCAGTCAAGGTAATGGCGCGAGACGGTCGACTCGGCTGACATTGGAGGCATCTGTTCGAGCCGGCGCAGCTCGTTCATCGCCTTTTCGTACGCCTCCGGACTCATACCCGCGGAGTCGATCTTCTGCTTGAGCTCTTCGATTTCGGCAACATCATCCTTGCGCCCGAGCTCTTTATGAATCGCCTTGATCTTCTCGTTGAGATAGTACTCGCGCTGAGCGCGTTCCATCTGCCTCTTGACGCGAGTCTGAATTGTGCGATCGACATTCAATTTGTCGATCTCGATCTCGAGAAGCTCTGCAAGCCGCAAGAGCCGTTCGTGGGTCGGATAAATCTCGAGCAGTCCCTGCTTGTCTTCGACCGAAAGCTTCAGGACGTGCGCCAGGCTGTCCGCCATCTGACTGAGGTCGGTCGTGCGGAGCGCGGCCTGCAACTGCTCCGGACTTGTATCCTGTGCGAGCTTTACGAATTGCTCGACCAGCGTCCCAAGCCGGGTTGTCAGCGCTGCAGCACGTTTGCCTGCTTCGGCAACCACTGGAGCGCGCCTGAGCGTCGCCAGAAAATATCCGTCCTTCTCCTCGACACGAACCGCGCGAGCTCGTTCGCGTCCCTCGACGACCACCTTGATGGTCGTGTCGTTGGGCTTGCGAAGTGAATTTGAAATATAGGAAAGCGTTCCCGTCTGGTAGATCTGATCTGGAGCCGGGTCCTCGACCGTCGCGTCGTGCTGCGTCGCGAGGAAGATCAGCCGGTCTCCGTTGAGTGCAGCTTCGAGCGCGCTGACGGATGAGTCGCGTCCGATCGTAAAGGCTGCGCGAGTGTGAGGAAAAACAACGACGTCACGAATCGGTACCATGGGATAACGAACGACGTCGCTTGGGGTACTGTCATGAAATTCTTGCATGGGTTTGATTTGTCCTTTTGTCAGAGAACACTTAGGACCTGATAGACCATGGAAACCCTGGGGAACCAGGAGACCCAGGGGAGGATCAGACGGGGGGATTTGAAATTCCGCAACGGCTCGCCTGTATGATCGTCGTGCAGTGAAGGGCGCAACCTGACCCGAGTGGTCGGCCATCAACCTGCTTTCTCGAGTGGGAATACGGCACGGCGATTCGCGACCATCTCCGCGGTCACGACAAATTCTTTTACTTTCTTTTGACTCGGAAGCGCATACATCGCTTCGAGCATCAGTTCTTCCAGAATCATGCGCAATCCACGTGCGCCCACCTTGCGTTCGCAAGCCTGTTTGGCCACCGCACGCACAGCGTCGTCTGTAAACCGCAGCTTGATGCTGTCCCATTCGAACTGTTTTTGGTATTGCTTAATGACTGCGTTCTTTGGCTGTGTCAGTATTTCTATCATTGCGGCTTCATCGAGCTCGTGGAGCGAGCCCACGACCGGAAGCCTTCCAACAAACTCAGGAATCAAACCAAACTTGATCAGGTCTTCGGGTTGAACCTGCTCGAGAAGCGACGCTGTTCTCATCTGGCGCATGTTGCGGATCTTTGCATTGAACCCGAGCGCCTTTTGTCCGAGCCGCTTCTGGACAACCTTTTCGAGTCCGACGAATGCTCCACCGCAGACAAAGAGGATGTTTGTTGTATCAACCAGGTAAAACTCCTGGTGCGGATGCTTGCGGCCTCCCTGCGGCGGCACATTCGCAACTGTCCCCTCGAGTATCTTGAGCAGTGCCTGCTGAACGCCTTCTCCCGAGACATCGCGGGTGATCGAAGGGTTCTCATCCTTGCGGCATATCTTGTCTATTTCGTCGATATAGATAATTCCCTGCTGCGCGCGTTCAACATCTCCGTTTGCAGACTGCAGCAACTTGAGAATGATGTTCTCGACATCTTCCCCGACATAGCCGGCTTCGGTCAGCGTCGTCGCATCAACGATCGTGAATGGCACCTTGAGCATTCGCGCGAGCGTCTGCGCAAGCAGCGTCTTTCCAGTGCCCGTCGGGCCGATCAGAAGAATATTCGATTTCTGAATCTCGACGTCGGAACGCCGCTTCAACATCTCGATTCGCTTGTAGTGCTGATAGACCGCGACTGCGAGCTTCTTCTTTGTTTCTTCCTGACCGATGACGTATTCGTCAAGGAAGGTTTTGATCTCTGTAGGCTTTGGCAGCGGTGGGCGGGCAGCGGCCGCTTCCTGCTGAGCATCATCGCTGATGATCTCGATGCAGATGTCGATGCATTCGTTGCAGATGTAGACAGTCGGGCCGGCAATCAGCTTTTTGACTTCGTTCTGACTCTTTCCGCAGAAGCTGCAACGCAACGTATCTTCACTTCGTCGCATATTGAGCAGCCTCCACGTCTGCTGATCGGGGTGAACTCGGTTGATGGCTCATTGCATTCAAGATCATAAACAACACTCTACCAGCCGCGCAAGTAGGCAGTTGTACCGCCTTCAGGCAGAACGCCCTTCTGCTTCCGCCTTGAGGAGTGCGCACTGGCGGATGCACTGATCGCAAATTTGAATCTCAGGTGATGCAAAGAGTCTCTCGCCCTGAGGATTGTCGTGACCATGCGGGGTGAAACCGCACTCGAGTGCCTTTTTTCCGCCAAACCAGCGATCCAGCCACGACGTGCGATCCTCAGGCGGCGCAATCGCGTGTTCCTGATAGTCGGTTATGAGCACGGCGCATACATCCACGCATTCATCGCAAATGTATCCGGCGCGGCCCTGAAAGAGTCTCGCGACCTCTCCCTCACCAAGTCCGCAAAACGTACAACGCAATGGCGCCGCGATCTCGTACGCTGCCTGTTCCGCTGCCTCGGAGATTTCCTGAAGCGCGCCAGCCTGCTCAAGCGGCCGCTGCTCGGCAGCCGATAATCCAAGTGACGAAAAGCTTCGGCTCATAGACTTGAAGCGTCCCCCGGCAACCGGTTCGTTCGGAGAATGATCGGTGAATGGGCATCACTCGCGATGCTTGATCACCAGATCGATGATTCCGTACTCCTTGGCCTGAGCCGCCGTCATGATCCGGTCGCGCTCGACGTCTCTTTCGACCTGTTCGACCGACTGACCTGTGTGCTGCGCGAGAATCTCATTGAGATTCTCGCGCATCCTGATGATCTCCTCCGCCGCAATCTTGATGTCGGTTGCCTGTCCCGAGATTCCTCCTGCAGACGGTTGATGAATCAGGATGCGCGAATTGGGAAGTGCGAAGCGTTTGCCCTTCGTGCCCGCCGCAAGCAGCACCGCAGCCATCGACGCGCACTGGCCGACACAGATTGTAGTAATCGGCGATCGGACGAACTGCATCGTGTCGTAGATCGCCAGGCCGGCTGTAATCGAGCCGCCCGGCGAGTTTATGTAGAGCGAAATGTCACGGTCCGGATCCTCCGATTCGAGAAAGAGAAGCTGCGCCACGACCAGATTCGCGATCGTGTCGTCAACCGGAGTTCCGATGAAAATTATATGTTCTTTCAGAAGCCGCGAGTAGATGTCGAAGGCACGCTCTCCGCGCGCCGTCTGCTCCACTACCATGGGTACAAGATGAGCCTGTGGTTGCATCATAGATTACTGCTGAATCGAAAAGATCAGGGTTTGAGGAACGGTGTGACTTTTACTCTTCAGTTGTTTCATTCGGCTGCGCCTCCGTCGTTCCTTCTAGATTGTTCTTGGCCGATTGTTCTTTTGGCCGCTTGTCCTTTGGCTCCGCTGCAATCTCTTCGACTGTCACTTCAGCGTGGTTGACGATTGATTCAAGCGTTTTTTGATGGCGCAACCTACGTTCGATACTAGTCAGGCTTTCATCCTTTGTCAATTGGGCCCTTACCGCCTCTTCCGACTCGCCTGCGTGTGTTGCAATGAGGGAGATCTCGGCATCAACTTCCTCCTTGCTAACCTCAATATTCTCAGCCTCTGCGATCTTAGCAATCACCAGCGCCGCGCGAACATTGTCAACAGCCTGCTCGCGCGCCTCGGCGCGTCGTGCCTCCCAATCCAGGTTGTGCAATATTTCAGGCGCGGCTCCGCGGCGGAGCAGCATATTGGCAAAATCGCGCAACCGCTGTTCGGTTTCGCGCTCGATAAGCGAATCCGGGATCGCGAAATCGTATTCGGCGGTTATTTTCCGGATTGTCTCCTCGCGCAAGGCCTGATCAGAGCGCGTCTCAGCCATCTGCTTGAGATCTTTGCTGATGCTGGCGCGGAGAGCCTCGAGATTCTCCTGGTCGTACTCTTTGGCGAAGTCATCATCAAGCGCCGGGAATTCCTGACGCCGGATGGCTACTACATTCGCATTGAAGTCAACCGTTTTTCCTGCAAGGCCTGGCGAAGTGAAGTCCTCGCGATACGCAACTCTGAACTGGCGCTCGTCGCCGGCTTTGACTCCGGTCAAATGCTCGCTGAACTCCTCGGGAACCCCCTCACCTCCGATCTCAACCGTTACATCGTCGGCCTTGAGGTCTTCGGCATTCTCGTCACCGACGAACTTGCCGGCCAGATTGACCGAAATGAAATCTCCCTCTTCCGATACCCGGTCCTCGATCGTTACGAGCTGCGCTGCCCGCCGGCGCCACTCTTCGATCACGTTGTCGATCATCTCCTCAGTCACGGGTGACACCTGCCGTGTCAATTTCAGGCCCTTGTAATCCTTAAGGTCAACTTCGGGCAACACCTCCACGCTGGCTTTGAACCGTAGCGACTCGCCTTCGCTGACTGTGATGTCGCTGATCTCGGGCGGGCCAACAGGTTGCAGTTTGTGGTCGACAATCGCGTGCTCGAGAGCGTGCGGGATCATTTCCTTGATTACATCTTCGCGTGCATCCTTACGAAATCGTTGTTTGACGACCGTTAATGGAGCGTGTCCGGGCCGAAATCCTGGAATCTTGGCATACTTGGCATAGGCGGAATAGGTCTTGTCGAACTCGGCTTTGACCTCATCAGCTGGGATCTCGATCGTGATGTCCTTTTTGCAGTTCTCCGAGTCGGAGACGGCAACTTCCATTTTCAATTCAACTCACCTTGCCTTTCCGAAGTTCGAAAATGCGAAAGGGGGGACTCGAACCCCCACGCCTTACGGCACCAGATCCTAAGTCTGGCGTGTCTGCCAATTTCACCACTTTCGCAAACAATAAAGGTTAACAAAACTCCGCACGACCAGCAAACAGGTACTTGTAGCGCCGCTTCACGGCCGGCCCTGGAGAACGCCGAGATCTGGCTGTGAGGTCGTGTCAGTAGCCCGATCCGTGTCAGAGAGTGCTCGCGTCACACAAGCAGTCTCATCTCAAGCCCTCTCTCACGGTTCCGGCTACTGACAGCAGGTTGCAGTTCGCCACTGGCAACTAAGGACGAATCCTTCATTGTCGAAGCAGCGCACGGCTCGTTTGATCTCAGCAATTTTGACGATGACGTAAGCAATCAGCGCGAAGACAAAAAATACCAGCAGCATCCATGCGATTCCCTGCAGGGTCTCGATGACCGTGCGATAGAGCTCAAGAGTCCACCGCTCCCACGTCAACGCAACTATCCTCTGCTGGGTATCGGAATAGACCGGAGTAATGTATTTCTCGAGGTCGTAGATCCTCACGCCAGCAGACACGCCAACCACAAGAATTGCGAACTTCAGGTATTTCACCCAGGCCGCACTGATATCATCAGAGATGATTCGATTGAGAATGGTGTCAAGGGGTTTGGCAAACGCGCGCATGACGACAAAAGAGACCCCGAAGGCCACAAGCAACGTCACGACCAGCAAAGTCAGAAACATCGTCTTCTCCTCTACATATCATCTCTCGAAAGGAACTTGAGGCAGCTGATTCACGCACGACGTGTCCAGGCCTCTTGTAGTCCCTCTTACAATGAATTCCGCCATTATTTTATCTGCGCAAGGAGCAAAACCTGTATAGGAGTGGTGGCCGTATCTTGCGACCACATGCAGGCTGTTCGAAAGATGTCTGGCGATGCTGTCAGCGTTCGCCGGAGGCGTCGCCGGGTCGCGGTGGCCTGAAACGAACAACACGGGCACGGACGATTTGACTGGAACATGGAAATCCCTGGGCAGGTTGCCGCGCGGAAAATCCCGGCACGCTCGAACCAGTTGTTGATAATAGTAGTCGCCCATGAATGTTCCCGCCGATCGCTGTTTCACCTGCGCCGGATCTGCAATTGAAAGGTCTTCCGTCGCGACAACGGACATGAAGGTACCGCTGCCAACCGGACTGTTTGCTCGAAGCGTTCTGACCCATCGTACGTAAGGAGCAAAATCATTCTCGAAAGCCTGATGGATCAGCTTCGGAATCTGTGCAGCTGATTGCGCGCTTTGTAACAGACTTCGTAATGTGGTTGCGAACGCGCCGCGCGAAAGCTTCACCTTCTCCGCTGGAGTTCCGGTCGACTCGCGAATCTCAACGGTCACATCACCGGACGCGAATCGATCCAGCACTGCTTCAAACTCTTTCTTCAGGTTCGGAAACGCAGTGCGACACCTTTCGTCATTCGCGCAATCGGCAAAAAGAATGTCCAGTGCACGTTGAGCATCGACAGCTATGGACGCTGCGAACCCATCGCTGATCGCTGTAGAACCTTTGAGAATAACGGCGCGCACGCGATCGGGATAGCGTCGCATGTATTCCTGAGCGACTCTCGTTCCATACGAAGTCCCAAAGAGGTTGATTTTCTCGTATCCAAGCGCCGTTCTCACCTCGTCGAGATCATGGACCGCAATCGTCGTTGTGTAGAACCGCAGATCTGCTCGCTCCTCCCACTCCCGTCGGCAAGCCTCGAGCTTCTCGAGAGGAATCAGGTCGCCGAGATGTCCCTGCAACGTCTCGCCGTACAGCAAACATGTGAGCGGATTGGAGCCGCCGGTCCCGCGCTGGTCGACGAAAACAATATCGCGCTCTTTGCGAATTGCGGCGAAAGTGTCGTTGGCAAAAGGAGCGAGTCCAGTCGCCGGACCACCGGGACCGCCAGCAAGAAAGAAGAGTGGATCGGAGGCAGCCTTGGCGTTAAGCGCCGGGAGGATCTGAATGTTGAGCGCGATCTTCCGGCCCTTCTTCGTCTCGCGGTTTTCGTAGACTTCCAGCCGGCCACATCGCGCCTCGCCGGTCACATTGGGAATCTGACATGGCTCATGAACGGGCCCATATGACTTTGGATGACTTGACTGAGACATAAGCGAGACAATCTCGTTTTGAATTCGGTTCCAAACCTCGGCAAAAGGTGCGACCAGATCGAAATGCGCTATCTCCTGGATCAGCACTACCTCGGCTTTGTCTCCTTTGCTCCGTGCCAGGGCCGCGAAGTCCCGGCTCTGTTCGACTGGAACGTAAGGATCCAGTGCCCCGTGTATCAAACGCAACGGAACTCCGAATGGCAACAATTCACTCGGATTGGTCTGCGCATATCGAGAGGGAACGTCCTGAGGCATGCCACCGAGCAATGGTGTCACCGAGGCATTGCATGATCCCGTTCCAGCTCCGTACTTCCGGAGATCTGTGATTCCAGCAAGCGATACGACGCCACGCAGCGGCAGTGGATTTGCCGTGAAAAGAGGGCTTTCACGCGGCAGGTTGCGCCGTGCAGCAAGCCACAGTGCCAAATGCCCGCCCGCAGAATGACCGGCAACCACCACACGATTCACGTCCAGCGGAAACGTCTGAGCGAGCGTTCTCACATAGTCAGTCCCGCGCGCTACATCATCAAATGTACCGGTCCATCCTCCACCCGCGTTTCCGATCCGCCGGTATTCGAGTGTCCACGTGGCGATGCCTGCCTGTGCCAGTGCGGCACTGAGGTGCGACATGTACTTAAGGTCGTACTGAGATTGCCAGCACCCGCCATGCACTACGACAACTACAGGGTGAGGTCCGGATCCCCGTGGCAAGCGCAGTTCACCAAAAGCAAGCGGATGCTCGCCGTACTGGATCCGTTGATCGGCCGGCGGTCCTGGAGGTCCCGAAATCTGCTCCCACGTGACAGTAGCCGGACGAGCCGGTGTCTGCGCGCAAGCAGAAAGCAACCAAATCAGTAGACTAAAAACCAGCATTCTTTCGACGAAATTTGGAGTGCGGCGGCTCGGCGCCGCTTTTCGTCCGCCTCGCAGCGTTCAATGTTTCACCGCATACTCGAGCGACATGAATCCATTGGGATAGATTTTGCTTGCCCTTAGATCAAGGTCTGTAAGAGCGATTGTGCCCGCAAAAAGCGGTATTCCCGAACCAAGCAGGAGCGGATTCGACTTTATTATTAGCTCGTCGATCTCAGGGAAAAGCGTTGCCGCCAATTCCGCGCCGCCGCAAAGCCATATGTCTCTGCCCGATTCCTTCTTCAGTTCCTGCACGAATGAGATCACGTCACCTGAAACAAGTTCCACGTTTTCGTCGGGACTGCTCTTCATCGAGCGCGAAACCACATACTGCTTCAGGGATGGATAAGGATTTGTGACTCCAACGTTGAGTCCGACTTCGTAAGTCTTTCGGCCCATGAGAACAGCATCAAATCGCCTGTTCTGCCCTTTCACGCCAAGAATGTCCCGCAGATGACCCGGGATCGTCTCGGGAAACAACTCGAACAGGTCAGCAAAGTGCTCGCCTTCCATTGGGAAGCAATCAAACGATCCATCTTCGCGGGCAATGAATCGGTCCACAGTGCAGGCGACGTAATATGTAAGTTTCCGGCTCATAATCGGCGCCTGGGAGCGCTCCCAGGGCGTACCTTACCATTCGGTGCCTTCGGAGAGATTGATCGACTTTTCGTCAGAGAACTTATCCCTGAAGATCACTTTGACCGATGTCGGCCCGACCTCCAACCCTGGGGGCACGATGACATTTATCTGTGCGCGATTCTTACCCGGAGGTTCGGGTGACCTTCCAACGAAGTAGGGGTTGACACCGAAACCGCCGACCTCAATGCGAACCGTTTCCCGAGCCGCATCGTCTGGGAGGCCGTCGACCCAGATGCCAAGCAAAGCGTAACGTCCGCTCCTGGGCAGGTGATTATCAAACGTAACAGCGTTTGTTACGTCTGCTATCGTCATTGTTGGATAAGGCAGTATCGTTTGCTTTTCCCATTTGCGGTGCGCCTTCAAGACAATCCTTGTAGGCTGTTGTCGCAGTATCTCGGTGCGAGCGAATCCAGCGGTCCTCAGCATTCGAATCAGGCAATCGCTATTGGGGCCCCACCAATTGTCGTACTGTCCGCCCAACTCGTCGAACTCATAAAACTCCATCACGGGATTGGTGGACGGAAATGTATTATCAATGACGTGTGTTTCGATGATCGCCGTCTCGCGAGTAACTTCACAGAGTCTCTGAAGCGCGAGCAGAGGGTGGTGCAAATGATAGAGAACTCCGAGAAAGAACACGATGTCGAACGTTCCAACGTCCGCCCTGTTAAGCTCGTACACGCTCATCTCGCGGAATTCTACATTCGAGCTCAGAGCTTGCCGCGCCTTGTGAAAGTTGGGAGGCCGCCAGCAATCGGCCGCAATCACCTGCGCGCCATGTCTTTTCAGCTTCAAAACTGTAGAAACCGTCCCAGCATCCCATGTCCAGCACCCGCTTGCCGGTCAGATCTTCAGGGAGGGCAAAGTGCCTGTAGTTCTCCTCGAGCTCCTCAATCGAGTGGACGCCTCGCGTGATCGTTCCGTCTTTGAGTCTGATGCTGTGCCACCAGGAACCGGCCTCGAGGTCGGCGCGGTGATCCGCGGAAGTCTGATCGATGATTTTGCGAAGGGATTCCTCGGCCATCCAGCTACTTTGTAGCTGCAGTTGCGAGACCTGTCACGTATTGAGCCGCGACTCCACGTGCGATTTCATTCGGTCGTGCAGTCGCACTATTTGTCAGGACGATAACAGTCACACCGTCATCGATGTATCGTGCAAATTGCGCTCGAAAGCCGGAAAGCGTTCCGCCGTGTTGCACAACCTTGTGTCCGTTGACTACTGCTAGTTCCCACCCGAGCCCATAGGGATGAGTGCTGCCATCATTCAGTTTCGTCCGGGCTCGCATCTGGTCGAAAGTTGAAGCCTTCAGAACCTTGTTCGTGTAGAGGGCAGCCTCCCACTTTGCCAGGTCAAGGACAGTTGAGATGAAGGCGCCACTCGGACGCATCGCCAATAGTTCGGTGGCATTCTGGAAGCGCTCGTCCCTCCACTCGTAACCGTCCGCGCGGTTCGGGACAATCTCCGTCGGGGTGGTGGCTCGAGTCGCGTTCATTTCGAGTGGTTTGAAGATGCGTGCCGCCAGGAATTCAGCCCATGGTTTGCCGCTCACCTTATAGATTATCTCGGCAAGCGAGAAATAACCGACATTGCAATATTCCCACTTTTCTCCGGGCGCGAAACGAAGCGGCAATGGGTAGGCTGTCTTGATTACATCCGCGTCTGGCTGCACCTTGAAAGCATTGAAGCCGGGCGCCTCGCGCACTATGCCAGAGGTGTGTGTGAGCAAATGCCGGATCGTTATATCCTTCCACGTATCGGGAGTCCCTTCGAGATACTTGCTGATCTTGTCGTCGAGACCAATCTTCTGCTCCTCCGCGAGTAGCATGATGCCCGAAGCTATGAACTGCTTGCTCACTGAGCCAATCTTGTAGACCGTGTCTGCTCGTGCGGGGACGTTCAGTTCGACATTGGCCAGTCCATACCCTTCAGCCTTGATGACCTTTCCATCTTTGACGACTGCGATCGAAACGCCGGGAATGTGCTGCGTCTTCATCTCGGCCTTGACGTACTCATCTACACCATCCGCGAGCGCGGTAAGCGTTAATACGTGCAGAAGAAGGAATGTGAGAAAGACCGTATACTTTCGCCTCATGTCGACTCCTTGTTCCCTGACATTCTGTTCTGACATTAATTTTCTACATATCCACGATCCCAGGTCCGTTCCGGGTCGTGATTTCGTAGATCAATGCCGAAGTCGACTGCTCCCTTTAGTGACATCAGGACAGACGCCCAACCAGCCATCACCTCGGTTCGAGCATCCGATGCTACACCAGCATCCGTAAGCACAAGCTCCGTTCCGCCGTATCCATCATCTGTAAGATCAATGGTGGTAATGCTATTGTCTATGTATTCGATTTGCAGTTGTCGATTAGCGACGCTTTCAATATTCTTCCTGCCACTTCTGGCCATTTGGAAAACTGAAATCGATGCACCCATCGGTCTCAGGTGCGGCTTCAGCCCAGAAACGCGCACGACCTCGATCGGTGGCCAACATTTCAAACACGTCAGCGGGAGACGAGCGCAGGTGCAATCGATAAGTGATATCGAGAGAATCCATTAACGAATAACCACCCTGGGAGCGCCGGCCTCCCGGCCGGCCACGAGCCGCGAAGCGTGCGAGTCTTCAGCACTAGGACTCACCACGGCTCGCACGCTTCGCGGCTCGTGGCCGGCCGGGAGGCCGGCGCTCCCAGGCTTCAGCCTGGCGCTCCCAGGGCCTCATTTCTCCGTGTTTAAATAGAGTATTCGCAGAATTTTCAGATCATCATAGCTCACCCGTCCCTCGAGCCTTATCAAAGACGGGCTTCAAGCGTTCAATACCAAGCTCTTCGAAGGTTTTGAACACGATCTGCTGGACCTCGATGGGTGCTGATACGTGTGCGCGAAGCTCATCCCCGCTTTGCAAGCGATTTCCATCGGCGAGATACTTCGCCAGATTATCGATGATCGTGCCCAACTTCACCTGAAATCGCCTCATCAGAGCCTCGATACTCTCGCCCGCGTTGTATGCCTGGCCGTAAACAAGATACCGGCTGTCCAGATTGCTGCGTCTATCAGCTTCTACCAATGGAAAACTCTCTGAGACGTTATTCTGAATGCAATACTCTCGTATGACAGCGAGAAACGTTTCGCCATAACGTTCCGCTTTCACCTCACCGACGCCGTTGATCCGCAAGAGACTGCTGCTCTCCTGAGGAAAGTACGCCGCCATTTCGACTAATGTTCGATCTGAGAAGATCACGTAGGGTGGCACGTCCGCCGCTTCTGACAGTTCTTTTCGCTTCTGACGCAGCAGGTCAAACAGAGTCTGGTCAAACTCTATGGCCGTTTCTCTGGCTTTTTCTGTGCGAGTACGAGAGCGATCGTTGACGTCGAGCGTTGCACCCATGATGGGCGCCCTACTCTTCAATACCTCCATTGCCTTCGTTGTCAGATTCAAGGTGCGGTAAGTGACATCCTGGTCAAGCAGGCCGAGCTTTACCAACTGGCGGCCAAGACTCTTCCACTGGTCTCGCGTTAGTTCTTTGCCGATGCCATACGTCGTCAGCCGGTCGTGTCTAAATTTGAGAACCTTTTCGCCGCTCGAGCCTGTCAAAACATCGGCGATGTGGGCCGCCCCGAAGCGCTCACCAGTGCGCTTGACGCACGAGAGAAACTTCTGGGCAGGGATAGTGATGTCAGCCGTTTCATCAGGCGGACGCGTGCAGTTATCGCAATTGTCACAGTTGCGTGCTGCAAAGTTCTCTCCAAAGTAGGCCAGCAAGGGCCGCCGGCGGCAGTTAGCGTCGTCTTCAGCGAAGCGCACCATCGACTCGAGATGAGCGTTCGCTACCTGGCGTTCCTCTTCTTCCTTCTGGTCAATGAAGTGTTTCAGCTTGAGGACATCTGAATAGGAATAGAGTAACAGGCAATGCGCAGGCAGTCCGTCGCGGCCCGCCCGGCCGATCTCCTGGTAATAGCTTTCGATGCTCTTCGGCAGATCAAAGTGAATGACAAAGCGCACATTGGGCTTGTTGATGCCCATGCCAAACGCAATTGTCGCGATCATGATCTGAACATCATCTCGAATGAAAGCTTCCTGATTCTTGCGGCGTTCGATGTCGTCGAGGCCTGCGTGGTAAGGCTTCACCGACCGCCCTTCAAGTGCCAGATACGCAGAAAGCTGATCCACCTGTTTTCGCGAAAAGCAGTAGATGATTCCCGACTGGCCTTTGAATTTGTCGAGGAAGCGCTCAGTTTGTCTGATTGCGTCCTGCTTGGGAGCGACTTCAATGAAGAGATTTTCGCGATTGAAGCTGGCGACGATCTCGCGCGATGAATCGAGCTTGAGCGACGATCTGATGTCCTGGCGAACGCGTGGCGTTGCTGTCGCAGTCATTGCGACACACACCGCCGGTGGAAGCATCTCGCGCAACTCGATCATCCTCCGGTATTCGGGACGAAAGTCGTGCCCCCATTCAGAGATGCAATGAGCTTCATCGACCGTCAGAAGATCAACTTTGACTGTCGAGAGGAGCGAAAGAGTGCGCGGTGTGAGCAGCGTCTCAGGGGCCATATAGACAAGCCTGGCGCTGCCCGACTGGACGGCCCTGATGTTGGACTCATATTCGTGTCGCGGAATGGAGCTGTTAAGGACGACAGCGGGAACGCCGTAATCGCGCAGTTGTTCGACCTGGTCCTTCATCAGCGCGATCAGCGGCGAGACGACTACAGTAAGACCGTCCAACAACAACGCTGGAATCTGGTAACAGAGCGACTTGCCTCCGCCCGTAGGCATGACCGCGAGACAGTCGCGCTTCTTGAGAATGCTTTCGATTACTTCGAGCTGATGTGGGCGGAACTTATCAAACCCAAAGACGTTCTTAAGGATCGAATGCGGTGTTTCCATATGTGAAGTTTCAATAGCAGAGCCGGGGCGATGGAAGAGTATACTTCTTCCGCTCTGCTTTTGGGGTTCGAGTTCAAGCTTTAGCTTGGGGTTGGTAGCAAGGACCCGAAGATTCCGCCTGAAGGCGGTACAACGTACCTCTCATTGGTTCGAGTTCAAGCTTTAGCTTGGGGTTGGTAGCGAGGACCCGAAGATTCCGCCTGAAGGCGGTACAACGTACTCTCTGAGAATGCGTGAGATGCTCAAGACGATTGCATGTCTCTTGTTGTCTCTTTGTCGTTGGTCACGCCGCACAGGGTACTGGCTCTATCAGCGGCCGGGTAACAGTTCAAGGCAAACCGCTCGCGGGCATTGTCCTTGGTTTGCAGTCGCAGTCATCGCCGAGCGCGTTCCTGTTCTGGGCGTCAGCCGAGCTGAGACAGACACTGAAGGGAACTATCAATTCCGCGGCGTTCCACCGGGCACCTATCAGATCATCGTGTTGAGCCCCCTCTTTGTCCTTCCGCAGCAAGACCGGTACGCATCGATGCCTTCAATCACGATCATGATTTCCGAAGGTGAGAATGTCACCAACGCCGACTTGTCTCTCATTCGAGGGGGTATTGTGACCGGTAAGGTAGTCGATGCCGAAGGCCGCCCGATGATCGAGCAGTTTGTTCAACTGGATCGGCTGGATGAACGTGGCAATCCCACTCCGATGTCAATGAACCGCGGACAATACACCACGGACGACCGGGGTATCTATCGCATCATAGGACTTATTCCCGGGAGATATCGAGCGAGTTCCGGGGAAGGCGAAGGTTCGGTGATGCGGATGCCCGGCCGGAAGTCATATCCGCGTACCTTTCATCCCGATACTACAGAGGTAAGTCAGGCAAAGATTATCGAGGTTAGCTGAAGGCAGCGAAGTGACAGGAGTCGATATTCAGTTGAATCCGCCCGTCAAGACCTACTCGATTGTGGGACGGGCCGTCGATGCCGAGACGAACGAACCTGTGGCGAATCTTGGTATTCTCTATTCGACTATACGACCCAATGGGAACTTCGCCGGGGTGGGCGGTGGTAGCGAGACTAACGCAAACGGTGAATTTCGGATCGACTCGGTACGCTCCGGGCGGTACGGCGTCTACACCGGCAACAGAATGGTCCCGCAGCCTGTAGACCCTCGATATAGCGATCCGGTAACTGTTGATGTCATCGACGGAGATGCGACGGGAGTTGAGATTCGCGTCAAACGAGGTGGCAGCATCAGCGGCGTGCTTACCGTCGAAGGTGTCACAGATCAGGCGATTCTGGCAGGGCTCTCACAACAACGAATTCAGGTCTATGTGGAAACCCGACGAATACATCCCGGTCAACCCAACGTTCATCAAGATCGCGAGCGATGGCAAGTTTCAGGCTGAAGGACTAAGGCCCGGAAAGGTGACATTCAACCCATATTCTGACGCGCGGCTTCCGGTGACTCTAATGAGGATTGAGCGAGACGGCGTCAGGGTGGCCGCAATAGACATCGGACCCGGTGAGCAGGTGACCGGCGTCAGACTGGTCTTCGCATATGGTACCGGCATAGTCCGTGGACAAGTGACTGTTAAGGGCGGCGCGCTGCCCGAAGGAACCCTCTTTTTTGTCAGCGCCCGACAAGGCGATGGATCCGGCAGATTTCCATCGGCGCGAAGTGATGTCGAGAGGTAACTTTGTGCTCGAAAGACTTCCGCCAGGACAATATGAGATCGTCGTGCAGCCGTCTCTTCAGAACGTCCCGCTGCCAAGAGGAATTGTATCGCCGCTTTGCTTCGAGTGCGCAGAAGGTCACTGTGGCCAACGGCCAGACTGTCCCTGTGACCTTCAACATCGATCTCACTTTGCCGGAGCAGAAGCAGTGATAAGAGAGACTCCTCGTCAGGGGCTACGGGTTTTCCTGCGTTTGTCAGTCGGCTCTCTGATTCTGACCGTCATTAAGCCTTGACGCTTTCGTACCTGGTCAGAATCGGCCAGCGTCACGGACGGGGACGATCAGCGGACGTGTCATAGCAGAGGATGGACAGAACGTCGATGGTGCGAGCGTGTACTGCAGCGTTTCCGGCAGCAACTCGCCGTCCAGGACGACGACGACAGACGGAGAGGGTCAATTTAGCTTTGCCGGACTTAATCCCGCCGCCTACCGCATCGGTGCTCGCATGCCTGGTTACGTGCTTGCGACGAGTCCAGGCATCGAGGGTCAGATCGTGCGAATTGGCGAGACGGTCACCCTGTCGCTTGTCAAAGGTGGCGTTATTACGGGCCGCGTGACTAATGCGAGCGGTGCGCCGGTCGTTGCTGTACAAGTGATCGGTGCGGAGAGTTCGCGATGCAGAAGGGCGCGTATTGCTCAGTGATTCATTTGCCCCTTCACGTCAAACCGACGATCGCGGAATCTACAGGATGTACGGTCTCCCGGCTGGTTCATATCACGTTATTGCCAACCCAATGACCGGTCCTGGATTCACGTCAGCCTATAATCTTGACACCTCGACTTACTTCCCGGCATCGAATCGCGATGGCGCGACGGAAGTGAAGGTGCAAGCGGGAGAGGAGGTAACCGGGATCGACATCAGCTACCGTGGTGAACGCGGGCATACGATCAGCGGTACTGTCGAGGGAGAATCTGAACGGGGACCGATCGAATATGGCGTGGGTATCGATCTACAGGAAGGTGGAGGAGGAAGATCGGTCGGTTCGGGATTCGCACGGTCAGTCGGCGGAGTGACGAGCTTTGTCGTTAACGGAGTTGGCGACGGCGATTACGTGCTTGTTGCCTATAGCTATCCTTCGCAGGAAGTGGGACATACGACGGCTCCGCGGCGAGTGAGTGTGCGTGGATCGGACGTTTCCGGGATCAAGTTAACCCTGGTACCGCTCGCGAGCATTGCTGGCAAGGTAGCGATTGAAGCTGCTGCCGGTGCAAAACGAAAAGTGTTCCAAAACACGCGAATCAGGGCTTGTCGAAATGTTTATGAGTGTTCAGCGTGACGAGAAGGAAATTGACTGGAGCATTAGCGAACGATATCATATTCACGAGATCGGGTGCGTTGAGCGAAAGGGGGGAATTTCTACTTCGCCACCTCAAGGCCGGGCAGTACCGGCTCGTTCCGGATCTTCCCGACGATAACTGGTACGTTAAGGAAATGAGCGCTCCAGGAACAACAGCGTCGAAAAGGATCGACCTTGGACGTGGTCCTATTGTGCTGAAGTCTGGTGACAAGATTTCGGGTGCTACGGTGACGATTGCTGAGGGCGCCGCCGGGATAAGAGGAAAATTGACTGGTGAAAAGGCCAAGCGTGGTCGCTGGCGCGTCCATTTGATACCAGTTGAGGCAACTCAGGCGGAGAACGCTCTGCGTTGGTATGAAGTCATCGCGAACGCTGATGGGACATTTGTCCTTTCGCATCTCGCTCCCGGCAAATACTGGATCATTTCGAAATTGCTTGTTGAAGATCAGCCGGTTGATGTTCCGGTTCGTCCCGTGGCCTGGGAATCGGTGGCTGAGCGAACAAAGCTGCGGAACGAGGCTGAAGCTGCGAAGCTCGAGATCGAGCTCAAGAGTTGTGCGCGAATAAAGGACTACATTCTGCCAGTACTTTGAAAACTTCCTGCCAACCCCAAGCTGAAGCTTGAACTCAAACCGATGAGTTTGAGTTCAAGCTTTAGCTTGGGGTTGGTAGCGACAATCCGAAGATTCCGCCTGAAGGCGGTACAACGTACTTAAGAAACACGCAAGACGGCGGCGCCGCGTACCGCATCGTTCTTCAGTGCATTTAGTGCGGCGTTCGCTTCGTTCAGGTTGAAAACTTCGACCTGGGTCTTGATAGGGATTTGGGCGGCGATACGAAGGAAGGTCTCACCATCTTCGCGAGTGTTATTGGCGACGCTGCGAATGACGCGTTCGTGATAGAGCCACTGATAGTCAAACTCTGGAATCGGGCTCATATGAATACCTGCACAGACTACGGTTCCACCCTTCTTCAATCTCTTTAGTGCCGAAACTACGAGCCCGCCTGCGGGAGCAAAGATGATCGCGCTGTCGAGACTGCTAACGCGTTCGTCTCCAGCGTCACCGGCCCAGACGGCGCCAAGTTCGCGTGCTAATTGCTGGTGACGAACATCGCGCGAAACGGCATAGACCTCGATGCCCCAGTGCCTGGCAACCTGGATTGCGACGTGAGCTGCTGCGCCAAAACCGTAGAGTCCCAGTTTGCCACCTGCTTCAATCCCGGAAAGTCTCAGACTTCGAAAGCCGATAATTCCTGCGCAGAGCAGCGGAGCTGCCTGTTCGTCATCGAAAGCGTCCGGTATCGGATATATAAAGCCGGCAGGTGCAAGGGCATATTCGGCGTATCCGCCATCAACGACCCAACCCGTGAAGCTTTGCGTTATCGCAAAGGTTCTCTTTCCCCGCCTGACAGTATTCACACTTGCCACAAGTCTCATTAAGCCACGGTATGCCTACGCGTTCCCCTCCTTGAAATCTGGTGACATCGGGACCCGTAGCTTCAATATGTCCGACGACCTGATGTCCGGGAATGATTGGCGATTTGCGTGACGCCAGTTCACCTTCGACTACGTGCAGATCTGTTCTGCAGATGCCGCACGCGTTGACGCGAACGAGTACCTGGTCACCATGAGGCACGGGCTTGGCCACCTCGGTCAGCTTGAGCGGATTATTCTGAACTGGCGCTGGTGCGACGAGAGACTTGCGAGCATGGAATTAATTGCGGAGTTGCTTCTGTCAACTTCTGATTCTGAAGGAATACATCCGCATCTTCGCTGCCTGAAAAACACAAGGTGCACCTTTTCGATAGAATCATTATTCTTCAGGAATTCTCTGATGGCCTCAGACGAGACCTTCGCAGCCTCCTCACGAGGATATCCATATGCACCTGTCGATATTGATGGAAACGCCAGCGTTTTCAGGTTGTGCTCAACTGCGAGCGCAAGGCAGTTACGATAGCAGGCTGCAAGCAACTCAGCATCTCGACCTCCGGAGCTCCCATAGATGGGTCCTGCAGTGTGAATCACATAGCGAGCTTTGAGATTTCCGCCAGTTGTCAGAACCGCTTCGCCTGTAGGCAACCGCCCGGGAATCGTGTGCGGCGAATCTCTTTGCATTCTTCCAGAATCTGAGGACCTCCCGCACGATGAATCGCGCCATCGACACCTCCTCCACCAAGGAGAGAGGAGTTCGCAGCGTTAACAATCGCGTCAACCTGCAGCTCTGTAATGTCGCCAACCAGCACTACAAGCTGGTCACTCAAGGTCCACATCAGTCGCTCCTGGTCACTTCAAAGACTGGGTATCGGCTCACATACGGTTCGAACGCCTCGCGTGGCGATCCGGCTGGCATCGGAAAGAATCGTTGGACTGTCATTTTGTAGCTATCGAGATAGGATTTCAGAATATCGGGTTTCGCGGCATCAGGTATTGCGTCTCAATTGAATCTCTTCGCGTTTCGTTCCTTTCTTGAGAACCGCACTACCGCTCGCGACAACGTTTCGTACCCACTGAGTATCGCCTCGCGGAGCCACAAGATACTTCTTCCCACCATACTCAAGCAGATTGACCGGCGTCGAATAAGCTCGCCCGCTCTTTCGCCCACGAACTTCCAGGAGGAAGCTGCTTGGCAAGCCGATCCCGAGCTTCACCAGAAAGCCGAAGACGTTGTTGAAGAGGCGAGCGACAAAACGGTCGGCTTTTCATACGCGACTTGCAAATGGCTGCCGAGTGTTCATCATCGGTGCCATGGTTTGTTATCCTTTTTGGGCATCCTTTTTGGGCACACCATCACTCTAATGATTTGGACTCATTGATGATTATACAGAAAAAAATGTGCATCCTTTGGGCTCTGGTGCTGGCCCTGGCGATCGGGACTACGAGCGGAACTGCTTCGCAAGCTAAGTTCAGCTTTGTTGCGTTTGGCGATTCGGGTACGGGAGAAGATGGCCAGTATGCAGTCGCCAATGCGATGGTGGCGTATCACGACAAACATCCCTTTGATACAGCGCTCATGCTTGGGGACAACATCTACCCGAATGGCGACCCGAAATTCTTCAAAGAAAAGTTCGAATGGCCGTATGCCGAATTGCTGCACCGTGGAGTTCGTTTTTTTGCAGCCCTTGGTAACCACGACGTGCGGCGGGGGCGCGAAGCTCAAATCAGGTATCGGCATTTCAATATGAACGGGAGAGCGTATTACTCATTCGTAAAAGGGAACGGAGTAATCGAGTTCTTTGCCCTTGATTCGACCGACGTCAAAAGGGAGCAAGTAGCCTGGCTCGAGGGTGCGTTGATGGCTTCGGAAGCGCCGTGGAAAATCGCCTACTTCCACCACCCGATCTACTCATCCGCAATTACGCACGGCTCTGATACGAAGCTGCGCGCACTTTTTGAACCGTTGTTTGTGAAGTTTGGCGTGGCGGCAGCGTTGTCAGGACATGACCACACTTACGAACGAACGAAGCCTCAAAAGGGCATAACGTACTTCGTCTCAGGTGTGGGCGGCCAATTGCGGAAGGGCGATCTCGATCGCAAGTCTCCACTGTACGAGGCTGGCAACGACAAGGTGAATAGTTTTATGTACTTCGAGGTCACGCCGGAAAAGCTCTCGTTCTGGGCGATTGACCGGAAGGTGACACGCTTGATAAAGGCACGACTCGAGCGCGTGCGCCGCTGCGAGCCAATCAACCAGATCAGTAACGTGAAGGAGTCACTATGCGAAATATCCGGATAAGAATCGCAATCGCGCTCACGATAACCATCGGACTCTTGAGTTCGATGGTTGCTACGGCAATCAAAGGTACAACATACCCTGACGGCTCTCTCATGACTTATCTCGATCGAATCAATCAGGACCTGACTGCCGCGATGAAGGCGCGCGAAGAACTGAAGCTGTCGACACTTCGCATGATCAAATCGGCGCTCAAGAACAAAGAAATCGAGAAGATGGCGCCGCTTGATGATGCCGAATCGATCAAGGTGCTGCAGTCACTTGTAAAAAAGGGACGTGACAGTGCCGAGCAGTACAGAGATGCGGGAAGGAGCGAACTTGCTGCCAAGGAGGAGGCAGAGATTGCCTTTATCGAAGCGTATCTTCCTGCTTCGCTTGACGAGGCTGAACTTGAAAGGATTGTAGCCGCCGCGCTCGAGGAGATTGGCGCGGCGGGTCCGAAGGACATGGGACGCGCGATGAAGGCGGTAATGTCGAAGCTTGCAGGTCAGTCCGTTGATGGAAAGATTGTTAACCAGCTTGTGAAAGCAAAGCTTGGAGGATAGTAGAGTACGTTAGGCCTGGGAGCGCCGGCCTCCCGGCCGGCCACGAGCCGCGAAGCGTGCGAGTCGTGGAGAGTCCTTGTGAAGACTCGCACGCTTCGCGGCTCGTGGCCGGCCGGGAGGCCGGCGCTCCCAGGCCTGAACGCTAATCGAACAAGCTCGGCTGTGCGCTCGGCCGTCTGAAGGTATGCCGTTCAGGTTCGATCTTCTCTTTGCGTCTGTTCATCCCCAGCCTGCGGCAGTGAAGGTTGAATGAATCAACGATCATCTGCCAATACTCACCTTCGCCCCGCATACGTGCTCCAAACTCGCTGATATTGAGCTTTCCACCTTTCATCTCGCGAAGGCGGTTCAGAATCTTGTCGGCCCGGTGAGGATAAGATTCACGAAGCCTTCTCAATAAAGTACGGCGCGACACTCCCGGGAAGACGAAGCAGACTGATAAATGCCCTCGTAGCGCCGGCATCGCGCGCCCGAGCGAGCAACTCGGGAATCTGTGACTCGTTGAGGCCCGGAACCACAGGGGCAATTCCAATGCCCACTGAAATCCCTGCATCTGCCAGCGTTTTCATGGCCGAGAAACGTGCCTCAGGAAATGGCGCAAGAGGCTCGAGTGCACGCGCACTTTCGTGGTCAGAGAACGGGATCGTGAAGAAGACGTCGGCTTCAGCTTCTCTTGCGAGCTCAGCAATCAGATCAACATCGCGGCGAATCAGAGCAGACTTTGTCAGCATGCTTATGGGATTGCGAAACTCGAGGCAGACTTCAAGGCACTGCCGGGTCAGCCGATAATTTGCCTCGAGCGGAATATAAGGATCTGAAGTGAAGGAGAAGACCAGCGTTTCGCCCTTCCAGGTCTTCTTCATCAGCTCCTTTCGCAGAAGTTCCGGCGCTCGCACCTTGGCAACAATCTTGCTCTCGAAATCGGTTCCTGCCCCGAAGCCGAGATACTCGTGTGTCGGTCTTGAAAAACAATAGGTGCACGCGTGCGGACAGCCTCGATAGCAATTCACGGAGAAGTCAAAAGGCACATCAGGACTGTTGTTCCTGGTGATGATGCTGCGAGTTTCTGTCTCTTCAAAGACTTCTATGTGAACGGGCGGAGGTTCTCCAATCCATTCGTGATGAGAGCTGAGCCAGGGATTCGGAGGGTTGCTGACGTAACGCACAACTTTTTGCATCTCCCCGTTTCAAATCATTGACCTTAGTAGAACACTCTGCGAGACTTTGCGGCAAGGAGGTTCAACGAGAAATGGAGATCATCTACTTCCTGATCATTGGTGCGATAGCCGGATGGCTGGCCGGGTTGATTATGAGGGGCGGTGGTTTCGGATTGCTCGGGAACATCGTTGTAGGCATCATCGGTGCCGTCATCGGTGGCCATCTTCTGGGATGGCTCAACATCGAGATCGGTCTGGGATCACCCTGGGGCGGGTTGGTCACCGCTGTCATCGGTGCCGTGGTGCTGCTCTTCATAGTTGGCCTAATAAAACGGGCCTGAGATGTCGAAGTAGTCGCGATCGTAAGTTGCCGGAAGAGGACTTGTCTTGCCGGAGTGGTCGAAGTTTGCCATCGTGACTCGTACTGAATGGGGCTGCCCTGATGGTCAGGATAGTCCCCGTGGCGAACCTTCATACACTACAGTCACCCACATAGTCCTTCACCACACGGCAACGTCAAATGATGCGCCGCGCTGGGACGCTGTTGTTCGCAGCATCTGGAACTTTCACGTCTTCGCCAATTCCTGGAAGGACATTGGCTATAACTATTTGATCGATCCCGACGGAATTATCTACGAAGGCCGCGCTGGAGGAGATGATGTGGTGGGCGCCCACTTCATTTGCGCGAATCAACATACAATGGGAGTCGCGCTCATCGGTACGTTCAACACGACCGAACCGAGTGTGAGCGCGCTCAATGCTCTCGAGAATCTGCTCGCCTGGAAATGTGATCAAAGCGGGATTGATCCTATTGGTTCATCCTGGCATCCTCAGACTCGGCTCATCCTGAATCACATCCTCGGTCACCTCGACGGGAATCCCGCACCACCGGAATCGGTAGCCTGCCCAGGATTTACCCAGTGTCCAGGAGAAAAGCTATACGATCTGTTGCCCGAAATCAGAAAAAGAGTGAAGGAGCGAATGTAAGAAAAGTGCTGAGTGCTGGGTGCTGAGTGTGGGTTTGAGTTCAAGCTTTAGCTTGGGGTTGCATTGAATCCCTGTTGATCTCGGAATGCAACCCCAAGCTAAAGCTTGAACTCAAACCCCATCTAGCTCTAATCGCGGGAATCCAGCAGGTCAAACAGGGAACTGACGCCAAGTATGTCCAGGAAGCGTTTGTCTTCGTGGAGAGCAGAGAAATCGGAATCGTTGAGCGCCTGGGTTCTGAAGCGGGGCTGCATTTGCACAACATTATCAAGATACTCGAGTGCCGTGTCGTGCGAACCCATCTTTGCGTGCGCTGCCGCAAGTGAGTAGAGGAGATCCGGCTCATCAGGTTTCAAGCGCAATGCTTTTTCGAAAAGTTGACGCGCCTGCTCGAAATCTCCAGTGTTAAGGGCAAATACGCCGCGGTCATACAGCTCATCAGCATCCCGAGGTGAGCTGGGAGCTTTTTGAAGCTTCTGGCTGCAGACCTGGATGTAGGTCTGCGACCTTGCAATGATCTCGACCTCCTGCGGGTACCGGCGCTGAACGGCCTCAAAAAGATCACGCGCCTCACCAAACTGACGTCGATTGAACACTCTGACGGCATGTTCGAAGCCCCGCAAAGCTCCCGACGATGGTTGGCGGCGCGGAGTCTCAAAGAGTACGACGCGCTCGACAAACTTTGGCGGGCGTTCGGGAATTCGTTTCGCAACAATCTTGCGTCCAGGCAGAGCTCGCCGGCCTCCAGCCTTCTTCGACTTCGATGCGACGGCGACTTTTTTGCGCGGAGCCGAAATTGCGCGCCTCGCCGCTTTTACGGTTCTTGCCGCCCTGGTTCTTGACTTTAGTGTAGTTCGCTTCGCTGCCTTAGCCGATTTAGCGACTCTCGACGATTTGGTTGCTCTCGCTGGCGTCGCAGCCTTGCGCGCTTTCAACGACTTAGACTTAGCCACCTTCGGCGCCTTGGCTGCTCTTCTGGCAGAAGCTGACTTGGAGGCCATAGCCTTCTTTGGCGGCTTGGCGGATTTGGAAACCGCTTTCTTAGCTTTTTTCTGAATCTGCGGCCGAACGAGCCGTCCTGATGCTCTGGCTGAAGCGGATTTCTTCTTTGAGGAGACTTTTGAGGAGACTTTTGAGGAAACGAGGGACTTCAATCGCCGTGAGGACGACGCCGAAGCCGATGTTCGCCCGGAGGGAGAACGTTTAGAGAGCGATTCCCTCATCGTCAGTTCTTCTCTCTCTCTTCTCTCTCATCTCTCTCAAAGATGCTGCCATTCGCTAAGTCTCTAATTTATAACCGATTAGAATAGTCTTGTCAATGCTCGGAGGAGTTCGGGCGGACGACCGCGGGAGGTGGGAGGTTGGCTGTAACTTATTCTATCTCAATGGGTTTTACCATCAGGAAGCCGTCGTCACCGTTCGAATAGTATTGGTTCATCCGCTTGACGGCCATGTATCCGAGTTGATCGTACAATCGCTGGGCAGCGACGTTTCCAACCCGCACTTCGAGTCTGATCGTTTTTACACCCCTATCGCAAAAACTGCGCTCAACTTCATGCATCATTAGCCGCGCAAGCCCTCGCCGGCGGTGTTCCGGAGCTACGCCGATTGTGGTTACGTGCCCCGTTCCGTCCGGTTCTATCACACCGATCGCGAATGCCGTCATCTCACCCGCGGCCGACCTGATCTGTCGCGCAATCGTGTTCGGATTAGAGAGCAGATAACGAAAGGTCTCGCGCTCGTAAGCTTCTCCATCTACAAAACATCTGAGATCGAGCTGCCAGCACTCACTCAAATCTGCGAGCGTGATAGGACAGAGCGTCCCTTTGAATGGCTCAGTTGCGCGAAATTCGTTAATCGCCTGCATAATTCAGATTCTCAAACCACCAGCATGCAATCACCATAGCTGAAGAACCGGTAGCGCGCCGCAACTGCATGCCGATACGCGCTCAGCACCAGGTCCAAACCCGCAAAAGTAGAAACAAGCACAAGCAGCGTAGATCGAGGCAGATGAAAATTCGTCAGTAGTGCGTCAATTGTCCGAAACTGGTATCCCGGACGAATAAAAAGGTCTGTCGATCCGCGCTGCGGTGTTATCGTACCATCAATTTGCGCAGCGCTCTCGAGCGCTCGCACCGTGGTCGTGCCAACTGCAACTACTCGGCCACCCGCTCGATTCGCCTGGTTTATTGACTTCGCTGCCTCGCCGCTGATCTCAAACTCTTCACTCTCAATACGGTGGTGCTCGATCTCGTGTTCGCGGACCGGTTGGAAAGTTGCATATCCTACATGATGCGTGATTTCGACCGTACCGATCCCACGGGCGCGCAACGCATCCATTACTGCCTGAGTAAAATGCAGGCCGGCCGTCGGCGCCGCAATTGCCCCTCTACGCGAGGCGAAAAGAGTCTGATACCGAGGCTCATCGACTCGTTTGCCCGCCATCCTTTTAATATATGGTGGCAGCGGCGTGTTGCCGATCTCATCGACTACATCCTCAAAGTTGTCATCAGAACTGAACCGGACGCGCCTTCGGCCATTCTCCCCAACTCCAGTCACCACTCCGTGAAGACGCCCGTTACCGAAATCAAGTTCCGCCCCGATCCTCAAGGCACGGCCCGGTTTCGCCAGTACGTCCCATTCACTTTCCGCATCGGGAATTCGACGAAGCAACAACACCTCGATCCGGGCGCCTTGACCGGCTGAATCGCGCCGAACGCCTTTCAGTCGAGCCGGAAAGACACGCGTGTTGTTAAAGACGACCATATCGCCCGGCTCGAGCAGTGCAGGCATGTCTGCAAACTTCCTGTCACTCCACTCTCTCGATCTTCGATCCAGCGACCAGCATTCGAGAAGCGTCCCGCCGCTCGAGTGGCTCCTGCGCGATCAGCTCTTCAGGAAGCTCATAGTCGAAATCCGTGAGCAGCATAGTGGTCAGGGGACGGTGAAGGAGGTTTGAGTTCAAGCTTTAGCTTGGGGTTTCAATGTAACCCCAAGCTAAAGCTTGAACTCAAACCACTTTCATCTCTCATTCGTAAACAGTCCGCGTTGTTGTCGAGATGCCCATGCGTCGAGTCCCAAATGCTTGTATGCAGCTGGCGTTACGACTCGTCCGCGCGGCGTCCGATTCACAAAGCCTATCTGAATCAGATAAGGCTCGTATATCTCTTCGATCGCTTCCTTTTCTTCGTTTACGGCCGCCGAAATCGTTCCGACACCCACCGGTCCACCGCCAAACTTCTCAATGATCGCGTGCAACAGGCGCCGGTCAACCTCGTCAAGGCCGTAGCGATCAACATCCATTCGATTGAGGGCATCGGTTGCGACCTCGTCGGTGATCGTGCCCTGATGCTCGACCTCGGCAAAATCGCGCACGCGTCGCAACAACCGGTTCGCTATCCGCGGCGTACCGCGCGCCCGCTCGGCTATCGCCTGCGCTCCCGCTTCCTGAATCTCGATCCCAAGAATCACGGCTGAACGGGTGACAATCATCTTCAGATCGTCAACCGGATAGAAATCGAGATGAAAATTTATCCCGAACCTTCCGCGCAATGGAGAGGAGATCAGACCGGCTCGCGTAGTCGCTCCGACGAGCGTGAATCGAGGAAGGTCCAGCTTCACAGACCTTGCCGATGGTCCCTGTCCGATGACGAGGTCCAACTGAAAATCCTCCATCGCCGGATAAAGGATTTCTTCGATTGCCGGATGGAGCCGGTGCATTTCATCGATGAAAAGAACATCGCCTTCACCGAGCCCCGCGAGAATTGCAGCCAGGTCACCTGCTTTCTCGATCACCGGACCCGCCGTCATCCTCAGCTGCGACCCCATCTCGCGCGCCACAATGCTTGCCAGCGTGGTTTTCCCGAGACCGGGAGGTCCGTTGAGAAGCATGTGGTCAAGAGCTTCACCGCGCGCTCTTGCAGCTTTCACGAAGATCCCGAGATTCTCCTTGACCTTGGACTGGCCGACGTATTCAGACAGACGCTGCGGTCTCAGAGCTGCATCGTACTGCCGCTCCTCCTCAGAGGTCGCACCCTGAACCAGCCTGATGCCCTGATCTCTGCCTGAGTCTTCAAAATCCGGCATAGAAAAACACTGAACTACGAAGTCAATGCGAAAGAGTCCTCAGCGCCCGCTTGAGCGCACCTTCAAACGATGCCGACGGCTCGTCCCTCAAAGCATCGTTCAACGCACGTTCTGCAGCAGGTCTCTGATATCCGAGATTCACGAGAGCCGAGATGACGTCATCGCGCAGCACTCGATGACTGGCTTGATCCGGATGACGCAGCCGCGCGCGCGGCCACTTCAGTCCAGATCGCCGTCGTGACCTTGTCCTTGAGCTCGACAACAAGACGCTCCGCGGTCTTCTTTCCAACTCCGGGAACGGAGACCAGCCTCGCAAGATTATTCTCACGGATAGCCTGAATGATCTCTTCCGCGACTCAATCCCGATAGAAGCGTGATGGCAAGCCTTGGCCCGATACCTGAAACACTCGTCAACAGGAGAAAGAGTCTCTTCTCGCCGTCAGACTTGAACCCGTACAGCTGCAAGGCGTCCTCGCGGACGTATGTGTAAGCACGCAGGGAAACCTCGGTGCCCGCTTCACCCAGTTCATAAAAGGTGGATAACGGCACGATCAACTCATAACCCACTCCGCCGACATCGATGATCACAGAATTTGGCTGCTTCTGGATAAGCTTCCCAGTCAGATGAGCAATCATTGCGCTAGAGTGTACGAGGATAGAGAGAGGTGAGTCAAAGGTAGTGTTGTACTCGCCTTCAGGCGGAATCTTCGAGAAGCTTGTCTATGACAGACTCCTCATAACCAAGTGACCGTAGAATCTCTCGCGAATGCTCGCCGACTTCGGGCGGAGGCTCCGGCCGTTTCTTTGCCACCCCCGATACATTCAACGGATTGTTGACTGTAGAAATCATGCCCAGCTCAGGGTGGCTCATCTCTGCAAAGACTCCGCCGGCTTTCATCTGTGGATCAAGAGCCACGCGATCAATTGTCGGAATCGGTCCCCAGACGACTCCCTGCTCGCGAAACCGAATCTCCCATTCCGCGAAATCTCGCGCACCTATGGCTTCATCCAGAATCCTGACCAGTTCTTCGTTGTGCTTCGAGCGCGCCTCGGCGCTCGAATATCTGGAATCGTCAATCAGGTCCTCGCGACCGATTGCACGGCAAACCCGGCGCCAGTCATTCGCTAAGTCGAGGCAACAGAACATGAATCGATGGCCGTCCCTCGCCTGATACTGGTTGACGAGCGGATTCAAAGTGGTGAATCGCGTGCGTCTCGTCGGGAAGTTGGCTCCAACCATTGCTGCCTGAATCTGACAGCTGTTGCTCCAGGCACCGGCGGCCATGAGCGATGTCGTCACTTTTGTGCCTCGACCCGTCATCTGCCGCTGATAGAGCGCCACCATTATCGATCCAAAAAGAGCAAGGGCTACCTGATGATCACCCGACCCGCATGGCGGTGCGCCAACCTGGACACTGAGATCATAGATGATGCCGGTCAAACCGGACCTTGCCCAGTACGCGGTCGTGTCGTAACCGGGCTTGTTTGTGTCATCACCGTCTTCGCCATAACCGGTCACGTGCGCGAAGATAAGCCCTGGATTGATGGCAGCGAACTTTTCGTATGTCACCTCGAGTCGCTCAGCCAGGCCTGGCGGATAGTTTGTAACCAGCACATCTGCTGTCGCGACAAGCTTGCGCAACACTTCACGTCCTCTTTCCTCCTGGAGATCGAGGGCAAGGCTCTTCTTGTTGCGCGCATCCAGCAGCCAGCAGTAGTTGATGTCGGAGACCGGCATCCCAGGGAGAAATGAGAGCTTTCGATACGGATCACCGTGTGGCGGACGTTCGATCTTGATCACCTCGGCGCCAAAGTCCGACATGATTGTTGTTGCAGCGGGACCGGCGATATATGTCCCGCAATCGATCACTCGCAAACCGGAAAGGATACTTGGCTGCTCTTCCATCTTGTTCCTTGTAAGTTCGTATTTCGTTCAGCCGGAAAATTTCCGGCTCGGCATTTTTCCTGATATGCTACTGACCGGTCAGTTACATATCAAGAAGGATTCCTGTGACAGAAATTGAAAGCATCAACGATCTTCGTTCGCTGATAGGTACTGAGATTGGTGTCTCGGAATGGATGGAAGTCACCCAGGAGCGCATCAATGTCTTTGCCGAGGCGACCGACGACAGACAGTGGATACACACCGACGAAAAACGGGCACGCGAGGAGTCTCCTTACGGAAAGACGGTTGCGCAGGGATTTCTTACGCTTTCGATGATCGGTCATCTGATGTCTCATGCCATCAGCTTTAGAAAGCCGTTCAGGATGGGTATCAATTACGGGTTAAATCGTGTCAGGTTTCCGGCTCCTGTTCCCGCCGGCGCGCGTATTCGAGGGCGCTTCTCATTGCTGTCAGTCGAGAATATTCCGGGCGGCGTTCAGGTCACCTGGAATGTGATCGTCGAATGCGAAGGCTCAGAAAAACCCTGCTGCGTCGCCGAATGGATCGGCCGAAGATACGAATGACCGCCTGGGAGCGCCGTCGCCTGGGAGCGCCGGTCTCCAGACCGGCCACGAGCCGCGAAGCGTGCGAGTCGTGGAGAGTCCTTGTGCTGAAGACTCGCACGCTTCGCGGCTCGTGGCCGGTCTGGAGACCGGCGCTCCCAGCGACGGCGCTCCCAGGCTACTCACGGACGAAAGCCTCGCCTCTTGGGACCAATCTCTGAAGGAAGTTTCTCATAGGCAGTCGCCACCCATTCACACAGGATCGGTCTGGTGTCACGCGGATCGATGATCTCTTCGATTCCAAAGGCCTCGGCAGTCCTGAACGGGGAACGCAGCGTATTCAACATTTCCTCGATCTCGCGTCTGCGAGCGTCCGGATCCGGTGAGGCTTCGATCTCGCGACGATAAGCTGCCATAACCCCGCCTTCAATTGGCAAAGATCCCCAGTCTCCAGAGGGCCACGCGAATCTCAGATTCAGACCCTGTGCGTTGCCATGCGCCGCACCTGCCACGCCAAACACCCGCCGCAATATGATCGAGACCCACGGCACAGTTGCCTGATAAACTGCGGCCATCGAGCGCGCACCGTAGCGGGCTGTGCCATCACGTTCGGCGCGCGTTCCGATCAGAAAGCCCGGTTGGTCCACAAAATTGACGACAGGCAAGTGAAACGTATCGCACAGGTCGACAAATCGGGTCATCTTTTCACTGCCCTGTGCGTCGAGTCCTCCACCGCCCTGTTGAGGATCAGATGCCATCACTCCAATCGGATAGCCATCCAATCGAGCAAAGCCAGTAACAATCGGGCGCCCAAAAAAGCGGCCAATCTCAAAGAATGACTGCGTGATCGACGATCAGATTCAGTAGTTCCCGAATGTTATAGGTGCGGCGGCGATCGCGAGGAATAAACGAAAGAAGTGCTTCCTCGCGGCGTTCGCGGATCGTCCTCCGGTGTGGCTCTCGATGGAATCTGCCAGACATTCTGTGGAAGATAAGAAAGAAAGCGGCGAATCTGTGCAAAGGCCTCGTCCTCAGTTTCGACTTCGTTGTCGACTGACCCGCTTCCTCGCGCATGAATATGCAGATCCTCCGAGCTCTTCCTTGGTTACTTTCTCGCCTACACCGCGCTCGACGACCGGAGGTCCTGCAACAAAGAGCTGGCTGGTACCGCGGACCATCACGGAAAAATGCGACGTCACGACACGTACTGCCCCGAGGCCCGCGACTGATCCGAGGCAGGCTCCCACAACCGGTACTTCAGAGAGCAAAGCCACAACGACGTCCCAGGTCGGGTTGGCTGGCACATACGTTCGCTGTGACGTTTCAAGTGTCTTGACGCTTCCACCGCCTCCGGTGCCATCGACCAGCCTTACGATTGGCAGTCGCAGCTCGTGCGCCATCTTTTCAGCGTAGCCCGCCTTGTCGCCAACTCTCGCGTCCGCGGCGCCGCCACGAACGGTAAAATCATCACCGCCGATGACAATGCGCCGGCCATTGATACGACCCGTGCCCATCACATAGTTGGATGGAATGAAGGACACAAGCTGACCATTGGAGTAAGTGGGCTTTCCTGCCAAAGCGCCCATTTCGTGAAAGGAACCCGGATCGAGCAGACGTTCGATACGCTCACGAACCGTCAATTTGCCGCTGACATGCTGACGCTCGACGTTGGCCTCGCCTCCCATCTGTTTGGCGAGCTCGATGCGACGCCGGATCTCATCAATTTCGGATTCCCAACTCACGGTGTGACCCTACCGAACGGTTAGTAAACTGTCAAGAAACAAGGCAAGCCCAGGAGATCGCATGCGAAGTCGCGAAGACGCGAAAAACGAACCAAAGAAATGCGATATCTTGAATCAACTGCTATTATTTTTTCGCGTCTTCGCGGCTTCGCGTGAGATCTCCTCGAAGGCGGTACTACATGCTTGTGCAATATGCGATAATCTATACTTGTGAGGCCCTCGTTTTAATTTGTTCGAGAACGTGGCTGTTAATAGCCTATCCTTATGAAGACAGAGAAGATTTCGGAGCTGACCACCAACCGATTGTCGGTCTATTTGCGGTGTCTGAACGAGCTCGCGGCAGCAGGAGTGGAGACAATCTCATCTCAATCGCTGGCCGAGCAATTCAATCTGAATTCAGCTCAGATCCGCAGAGATCTGGCGTACTTCGGAGAGTTTGGCGTTCGCGGCGTAGGCTATTACATCAATGACCTACGCAGGCATTTGCGCGAGATACTTGGACTCGATCGACTCCATCGTGTGCTCATCATCGGAGCCGGAAACCTTGGAACCGCGTTAGCTAATTACCAGGGCTTCAATCAGGACACCTTTCACATCGCCGCTCTCCTTGACAGCGATCCTGAGAAGATCGGAAAGACCACTCGCAGCGGCATCGTCATCGAAGATTCGAAGTTACTTGCGCAAGTAATCGGTCGCGAAGTGATCGATATCGCCGTCATTGCGCTGCCTGCATCTGCTGCCGACCAGGCGCTTGACGCGGTGACTGCTGCGGGTGTCAAGGCCGTGCTCAATTTCGCTCCGACTCATCTCAATCCCAAGCCTGGCGTCAAGGTAAAAAACGTTGATCTCGCGATATCGCTTGAAGGTCTCTCCTACTTCCTTGCCCGTCCGGTTGCGCAAGCCGTGGCCGATGATTTTCGCGACTTTCGCCGGTCGGACGAACCTTCGGGGAACGGAAAATCGCAGCCCACGCCTCCATCGTGAAAGTAATGGACGAGAGACAGATACGTGAAGAGATCGTCGATATTGCCCGCCGATGTTACGATCGCGGGCTGATTGTCGCAGGTGACGGCAACATCAGCGTCCGCGTCGGTTCCAATCGAATCATTGCTACGCCATCAGCTGTCAGCAAAGGCTGGATGAAGCCGGAGATGATGGTTGTAGTCAGTGACGATGGCACTCCGCTCGAGGCGACGACCTATCGAGTCTCATCCGAGTTTCCGATGCATCAACTGATTTATCGAATGAGACCGGACATTCATGCGGTCGTTCACGCTCATCCGCCGCATGCCACCGGCTTCGCCGTCGCTGGTCTCGCGCTCGACAAGGCGATACTTTCGGAGGTTGTTCTGACTTTAGGGTGCGTGCCGCTTGCCACCTACGGTACCCCATCAACTGACGAGCTCACTTCGGCGATCGAACCGTTTATCGCATACCACGATGCATTGCTTATGGCGAACCATGGCGCAGTAGCTTATGCTGATACGCTCGAGAAGGCGTTCAATAAGCTGGAGACGCTCGAGCATACAGCTCGAATCAGTCTGATTGCGCGCAATCTCGGAAATGAGAACAGTCTTCCCCCGGAAGCCGTGCAGAAGCTATATGAAATTCGTGAACGCGGGGGCATGATGCGGCCCGAAGCTCGAACCGGGCAGGTATGCGCCCCTACAAACCATGGCGCCAATGATGGTGAGACTGTGACGCTGACGCGAGCCGAGCTCCTCGAGCTACTGGCTCAGTCGTCACGACTTTGAAAGGAGCATCCCGTTAATGGAAGCACTCGGATTGATCGAAACCAAAGGCCTTGTGGCCATGATTGAAGCTGCCGATGCAATGGTCAAAGCGGCGAATGTTACGCTTATCGGATATGAAAAGATTGGAGCCGGTTTTGTAACGGCGATCGTCAGAGGCGATGTGGCCGCGGTTAAGGCCGCCACAGATGCCGGAGCTGCGGCTGCGCGCCGTGTGGGTGAGCTGGTGAGCGTTCACGTCATTCCGCGCCCGCATTCGGCAGTCGATGAGAATCTGCCATTGACGACGGAATCGCGAAGTCGCAAATAGCGTGTCTTCCAATGATCATCGGACGCATCATCGGGACGGTAGTCGCCACACGAAAAGACTCTCGACTCGAAGGAAAGAAGCTCCTTCTTGTCCGTCCGATCACTCTCCAGGGTGAGGATGAGAACAGTTACCTGGTTGCTATCGATACAGTGGGAGCCGGTTACAGGGAGCGCGTCCTTGTCGTATCGGGCAGCAGTGCGCGTCTTGCCGAAGGTCTCAAAGACAGGCCGGTTGATGCGGCGATCGTAGGTATTATCGATACGGTCGAAGTCAATGATTGATTCAGCTTTATCGGCTTTAGCAGGGACAACTGACAGGGATGATTTCAAGATATGAGTGTTGTCCGGATCGCGCTCGCTCAGATCAATCCTACTGTCGGCGACTTTGCGAACAATACGAGCAAGGTTATCGCCTACGTTGACCGCGCGCGCTCGCTTGGAGCCGACATCGTCGCGCTTCCGGAACTGGTTCTTCCGGGTTATCCGCCGGAAGACCTTCTTCTCAAGCCTCAGTTCATAGAAGCCAACCGAAGAGCCGTCGAAGAGGTGGCCCGAGCATCCACCGGAATCATTACCATAGTTGGTTTTGTCGATCGGACTGCCGATATCCATAACGCTGCCGCTGTCATCTCCGACGGATCGATCGCCGGCGTTTACCATAAAGCCTACCTTCCTAACTATGGCGTCTTTGATGAATACCGGTACTTCAAGGCAGGCACCGGTGTCCCGGTATTTGGTTTTGGCGATGTATCGTTCGGAGTAAACATCTGCGAAGACATCTGGTATCCGGGAGGCCCGACCAGACTTCAGGCTCTCGCCGGTGCACATCTGGTGGTCAATATCTCCGCTTCCCCCTACTATGCCGGCAAAGGCCGCGATCGTGAACGGATGCTGCAGACACGGGCTGAGGACAATGCGGTTGCGGTCGCTTACGTGAACCTGGTCGGAGGTCAGGATGAGCTTGTATTTGATGGTCAGAGTCTGGTGATTGACGAGCGTGGTCGAACGATTGCCCGAGGACGCGCGTTTGAAGAAGAGTTGCTTGTGGTTGAGATCAACACTGAGCGCGTCTTCAAAGAGCGTCTGCACGATCCACGTGGCCGGCAGGAGCGACTTCGATGGAATTGAAAATGAAATCACGGTGGAGCAGATATTCCTTGGTGACGTTAATGCCGCGGATCGAGCTGGTCGATCTGTAAACAAAGTACCGCTCGCGAAGCCTCTGGATCGTGTCGAGGAGGTCTATCGTGCGCTTGTGATTGGCACACGAGACTATGTCACCAAGAACGGATTTCGATCAGTGGTCATCGGGCTTTCAGGTGGCATCGATTCTGCGCTGACGGCGTGCATCGCTGTTGACGCGCTTGGTCCACAGGCGGTGACTTGCGTATACATGCCAACTCGCTACTCCTCATCCGAAAGCGGGCGCGATGCCGAAGATCTGGCGCGCAATCTCGGCACGGTTTATCGCGTCATTCCGATTGAAGAAACCTTCAACGAATACCTTCGCATGCTCGCGACCGGTATTCGACGATTCACCGATTGGAGTTGCTGAAGAGAACGTTCAGGCGCGAGTGCGCGGCAACATCCTGATGGCTCTATCGAACAAGTTCGGCGCTCTCGTGCTCTCAACTGGCAACAAGAGCGAGGTGAGCGTTGGATACTGCACGCTCTATGGTGATATGGCAGGAGGCTTCGCGATCATCAAGGATGTTCCCAAAACGCTGGTTTACGATCTGGCGAGATATGTCAATGCGCGAGACGGGAAGCCGGTTATCCCGGAATACGTGATTACGCGGCCTCCTTCGGCGGAGTTGCGCGAGAATCAGAAGGATTCTGATTCTTTGCCGGCGTACGACGTACTGGACGCGGTTCTTGAACGTTATGTCGAAGACGATCTGAGCGTCGAAGCGATCGTAGCTGAAGGCTTCGATGAAACAATTGTGCGCTGGGTCGTGCGACAGGTTGACTTGAACGAATACAAGCGCCGTCAGGCAGCACCGGGAATCAAGATATCGGGAAGGGCATTCGGGCGCGACCGCCGCATGCCGATTACGAATAAGTTCTCCGGATAGACTGGGAGCGCCGGTCTCTGACCGACGCTCGCGCGCTGCGAAGCTGCGCACTATCACCGCGGAGCGGTGTGAGAACGTAGCCAGGGGTTGAGTCTTCGAAACCCCTGGTTGCATTGTGAGAGTGAGTGCATCCCGGAGGGATGCGAGAAACGATCTGGCGAAGCCTGTCGTCTTTCTCGCATCCCTCCGGGATGCAATTTCATCAATTTAATCATCCAGGGGTTTCGAAGACTCAACCCCTGGCTACGTTCTCGCACCGCTCCGCGGTGATTGCGCCGCGAAGCAGCGCGTAGCGCCGGTCTCTAACCGGCGCGTGGAGCAATCGGCGGCAAGCTAAAAGCTTGAACTCTAAACCTCGTGATAACGCTACCGAATCTTCTCACTCTTCTCAGGATCTTTCATTGCACCACTACTGGTAGTGGTCCTGCTGACGAAGTTCTCTGAAGACTGGGTGGGCGTGCCGCAGCATATCGCAGGTGTCACTCTGTTTCTGCTGGCAGCGATTACAGATGCCGCTGACGGGTGGATAGCGCGCAGGCGCGGGCAGGTCTCGAGGCTCGGAATATTTCTCGATCCGATAGCGGACAAACTCCTCATATCATCGGCGTTCATTTCGCTTGTCGAAAATCGCCTCGCGCCGGCCTGGGCTGTGGTCATCATTATTGGTCGTGAGTTTGCCGTCTCAGGGCTGCGGTCGATTGCGGCTTCCGAGGGCTTCACGATTCCCGCTTCACGGATGGGAAAACTGAAGATGTTCTCGCAAGTGGTAACGATCGCGCTGCTGATCACGTCGGCTGTCGGCGGAGCGCCTCCCGTCGCGACGCGTGCGTTTCCAGTGATTGCATTCTGGACCGTCCCGGAAGTGGATGCAGCCATTCGACATCTCTTTGGCGCGGGTGACGTAACGTCACTCGATGTGCGCGTCATGCTTTATGGAGCGGGCCGGCTGATGCTCTGGCTGGTGGTGATCTCTGCCTGCTGGTCCATGTACGGATACTTCCATCACTTCTACATTAGTGCGCGCGATCGGCTGGCGCTCGAATCGAGCGAAATCCGACGCGCGGGGAATGTTCGTATGAAGGTGTGATGAAACGCCTGTTCCTTTTAGCCATTCTTGCAGGAGCGATCTGGCTGGGTTTCGATCTCTTTGGATCGCATCGCGGCGATCTGCGCCGCTTTGATCCTCATGAGGTCGGTCGGACTCGAGACCGAGATGTGGCGCTCTTACTATTCCGGTGAGCGAGTGAGCCTGTTCAATCAGCTTGCCCGGACACTCCGCGAACAATACGGCATGGGCTATACGCAATCTTATGCTGTGGCGGTTCAGGCAGCGCGGGCGGCGTTCACCTTCAAGGAGGGGAAAGGCAGGAGCGATTACGAGAAGGCATTGCCTCAGCTGCAGAGCTTTTACAAATCGATTCGCGAGTCAGGAAACATCGCATTTGATGTTGATCGCGCGGCGAAGCTCGAACTTGAATGGTGGATCATCCATCGCGAGCGAAAGCGGCATACGCGCAGAGGAACTCGATCGGTCGCTCGCAGAGCTCCAGGCTGAAATCTATCAGATACCCGCGGACCGCCTTGCGAGGCACGCGAGTCTGCGAGCGGAAGCAATGCTCTTGAGAGATGACAAGGCGGACGCAGGTGGAGTCAGCGAGAACTGATTGGCAGAAGATCGAAGAGATGCTCCGCGCCTCCTGGCAATCGCTTTATGAAGTAGTGAAGGTTTAGGTATGGAGTTCAAGCTTCAGCTTGCCGGCAAGCTGAAGCGGAACAACATACACAAGCCCTCATTTCTGAAGGGTGATCTGTCGAACAGATTTCAGTTCGGCAATCTGTTGCAGTTTCTCAATTGGCACCCGCCCGATGACGAGTCGTGAACCCTTCGTGTCGACGAGGATAGTGACGCCCAGACGTTTGAGCTGTGCGATGACCGCCGGGGTTTTCTCGGTCAGCCATATCTGAACTTCAATCTGGCCTTTCGCACCTGACTTGACCTTCTGCGCAAGGTCAGCATCGAGCTTCGTCACCACCTCTGATTGTTGCGATTGATCCTTGACACGAGGTGTTGGCGCTGGGATCCCTGTCGCCGACGGGGACACGGAAATAGCGGGAGCAGGAGATGGCCATGCTCGCTCGTGCCCCCACCCATCGCCATCTTACCGCCGCGGCCCGCGTATCTACCAATGAGTGGACCTCCCTGCTGTCCCTGACCTCCAAACACTCCGTCGTGTCTGACGCCTTCCGGCATCTCAACCGGAACCTGGATACGACGAGGTGTGCCTCCATCCGTGACCACGACTTCTTCTACGGCAACGAAGGATGTGAACTGAGTCATCAGCCGGTATTCAAGCCCGAGTGCGGTGATCGCATCACGAATTTCCGACTTTGGATTGCCGCGCTGAATTCCGAGATAGTCTTCGGCAACCAGACCGTCAACACGCGCTCTCGCCCAGAGTGTGGCGATGACATCGTTTGCACTTTCCCTTTCCGGAAGAACTATCGGAATCTCACGTTCGTAGAACTGTCCTCGGACTCGCCCGGTCAATCGCACAGTGCCCTTCGCCGCACCCGAGAATCGCCCGGTGAGTACGACCGGCTTGGCACTGAAGAGATCAGGGATGCGCCTCGGATACACGTCACCTACTGGCAGACCGCCCCAATCGATCGAAATATCGGTAAGCACCGGGTTGCGCACTCTTTCGTGAAATCGAGAAGCCGCGCGCGACCCGTCGTCTGTCAGGGCTACATATTCAACATCACCGCGACCTGCCGCGGCCATCCCGTCAAGCAGAAAGCGATTCACTGAGCCACCAATGCCAAACGAAAAGATGCGGGCATTCGGATGACGCTGAATTTCGGCGATAATCTCGAGATCGTTGCCGACATAACCGTCAGTCATGAAACAGACGATCCGAATGTGTTCCTGTGAATCTGAAGGATCGAGCGCTGCACGGATCGCTTTCATCATCTCCGTTCCTCCGCGACCCTCGCGCGACGCAAGGAAATCCTGAGCCTTTCTCAGATTCTCAATCGTGGCCGGAACAGGCTCAGGGAAGAGGATCGCGGTGTCTCCTGAGAACGTGATCAGATTGAATGTATCCATCGGATTGAGCGCGGCAAGCGCCATCTTCATCGTCTCTTTAGCCTTTTCGATGGGGAATCCGGACATCGAACCGGAGGTGTCGAGAACGAAGACAAGTTCTCTGGGTGTCAGATCTTTCAACTCCACCCGGTCCGGCGGCTGCAGCACCATCTCAAAGTAGCCTCCCCGCTCATCGCGGTGCGCGAGAAATGCGTCTTTGATCTTCTGCCCGGTGACGTCCAGTTTCAGACAAAAATCCTTGTTTGGGATGGTCTGCTCTGTCCTTCAAAGAGACCTGCGCCTGATTCGCGCCAGCCTTCGTCATCTCGATTTCGTGAGATGGCGACTCGAGACGCTCGATCGCGACTCCCGCGTCGATCGAGACCTTGATGTCGATATCATGTCCTGCGCGTGTTCCTTCCCGCGCTACCGGCGGTGTGATCTTTGAGGCGTCAGGAACCGATTGAAGTTCCGCGTTTTGCTTTAGGGATGTATCGGGGTCCGACGACCATTGGAAATACAAACTCGTACGTGCCGTCTTCAAACTTGAGCTGCTCGACATAGCTGATCTCAACTTTGATTGATGCCCCGGGAACGATATTCGCAACGGATTGAGTGAAAATGTTTGGACGTTCCTGATCGAGGAGAGCGGCTATCATTCCGCGATCGCGGGCTGCCTCGTAGATCGCGCGAGCTTCCTCGCGTTTCTTGATGAGACCTTTGACCTTGCGTTCGCCAATGGCAATTGTCATGTCATCAACGGCTGCGAGGTTGGGCAGGGGGAAGACATAGATTGCCTCAATTGTTTCTTTGAAAGGGTTTGTGAACTCCTGAGTAACGGTGACGCGCGAGATCGAACCGGAGATCGAGGCATCGACATTTGTATGTTTCAACGGGCAGATCGATCTGAAGTTGCCGTCTTTGTCGATTACCTGAAGTGATCCCTGCGTGATGCGTTTTGCATCAACCTCAGTTCCAGTGAGCGCGAAAGCCACTAACGTTATTCCCAGGGCAAGCAAGCAAACTACCAGTCTATGGAGCATAACTCCCTCCTTCTCGTTGGTCAGTCGATGAGAGAACGGGTAAGTTAGACTCTTCTTGCACGGATGCGCGGTGAAAATGTTAAGATAGCGGGTTATTCGTATCGCTATTATGATTACAGTGAAGAGGAGACAATGACTAAGTGAGATACAGTTCATGGCTTCAATGACTTTGGCAATTATCAAACCCGATGCGGTTCGCGCGGGATCAACCGGAAATATCATCCAGAGGATCAACGATAGTGGTTTCAAAGTTCGCGGAATGAAGATGATTCATATGACGCGACCCGTCGCCGAAGGATTCTATGACGTGCACCGCGAGCGCGGTTTCTTCAATGATCTGGTGTCGTTTATGACAAGCGGGCCAAGCGTGGTGCTGGCGCTCGAGAAAGAGAATGCGGTTCAGACATGGCGTGATCTGATGGGCCCCACGGACGCGACCAAAGCTCCGAAGGGCACGATTCGCGGCGATTTCGGGACAAGTGTTCAGGAGAACGCGACCCACGGCTCGGATTCCGCGGATAATGCGAAAATCGAGCTCGACTATTTCTTCAAGGAAGACGAACTCTGTTAGGGGAGCGTCTGCCTTGGGATTTGAGATTTGGGATCTGTCGATCTTGTTTAGAGTTCGAGCTTCGAGCTTGCTCGTGACATCGGACTCCTTGCACGATGCAAGCTGAAGCTTGAACTCTAAACAAATGACAAATCTCAAATCCGGCGCATCTCAAATAGACAACGTACCTATGCCAATCCTCGAAGCGCAGGATGTAACCAGAGAGTACCAGATGGGAGGCGACGTTGTGCGCGCTCTCGCGGGAGTCTCAGTCTCAATCGAGCGCGGCGAGTTTGTTGCCATTCTTGGAACCAGCGGGTCGGGGAAATCTACCCTTCTCAATCTGTTTGGTGGACTCGATCGCCCGACCTCAGGAGACGTTCTTTTTGATGGCAACAGCCTCGGTCCGCTGACGTCGAAAGAGATGTCGCGTTATCGACTCCGTCGCGTCGGAATGATCTTTCAGAGTTTCAATCTCATTCCGACAATGAGTGCCGAACAGAATGTGTCTCTTGCATTGGCATTCGCGGGCCTGGGACGCAGTGAAAGACGCGTCGCCGCTTCCGAGCTGCTCTTACGTGTAGGGCTCGAGGCGCGCGCTCAACATCGACCTTCCGAACTTTCAGGCGGCGAGCAGCAGCGCGTGTCGATCGCGCGAGCGCTGGCAAACGCGCCTGACGTTCTGCTTGCCGACGAACCCACCGGAAACCTTGACAGCAGCCGCGCCGTTGAACTGATCGAATTGCTCGATAAAATGCGACAGACCGACGGCAGGACGATTGTCCTTGTGACACATGACCAGGAGCTTGCGCGAAACCACGCGGACCGCCTCATCAGGCTCAAAGACGGACGTGTAGTCGAATGAAGCTCGCGGTATGAATCTTACCGACATCATTGCGCTGGCAATCAGAAATCTTCGCCAGGCGAAGCTCCGCACGGCTCTGACTGTTCTTGGTGTCGTCATCGGTGTCGCGGCCATCATCACTATGGTGAGCTTTGGAATTGGTCTTCAGCAGAACATCATCGCAAACGCATTCGCGAAGCTCGATCTGTTCACTGTAGTCCAGGTCTTCGGTCCGAGCGCGGATGAGCTTCTGTCACTTAGCGGAGGCAATCCGGAGACCTCGGCCGAAATGGCTCGAAGAGACGCGCCACCCGCCACTAGTGACCGGAAAAAAAGAATGCTCGACGATGCGGCAATCGCTGAGATGGCGAAGCTTGATGGCGTTAGATATGCAATCCCGGTTTTGATGTTCCAGTGCTACGTGCGTTTTGGAGAACGGACGGCGAGGCAACGCATCGGCGGAGCGCTTGCTTCGACTGAATTCAATCCGCGCTTCAGGAAGATTCTGGCTGGACAGGCATTCTCGGCTGACAGCGCGAAAGAGGTTGTAGTAACTGAAGGATTCCTTGCTCGATTTGCCGCCGGTGGCGAGCGGCGTCGCAGGGGAGGGGGTCCTTTTGGCCAGTCAAGGATGCCGGAGAAGTCCGAGGCAGAGCGGTCAGCTGATGCTCAGGCTTCGATCGGCAAAGAGGTAGAGCTCTTGACTCTCCCGTCAGGTCCGGCTCAAGCGTCAGTCTTTGGCATTCCGCTCTCGATGATCTCCGGCGATGAAGAGCTCGATGGAAGATTCGTGAAGAGCCAGTTTCGCATCGTTGGAGTACTCGCTACAGAAACCGGGGTCAACTTTGATCAATTCGCGCGAACAGACATCTATGTGCCAGTCGAGCAGGCTCGTGTTTTTCGCGAGGCGAATCGAGATCCGCTCGAGAGAATGGGCGAAGCTCTCGTAGGTGACACCGGTTATTCGCGAGCTGAGGTGAGGGTGATGGATCCATCACGAGTTCGCGAAGTAGAACAGCACATCAAAAAACTCGGCTTCAATTCGTTTTCTTTGACAAATCAGATCGACGAAATCCGCTATGTCTTCCTTATCGTCAATGGTGCGCTCGCGCTGCTCGGCGGCATCGCGCTTCTGGTCGCATCCTTCGGAATTGCGAACACGATGATCATGTCGATCCTCGAAAGGACGCGCGAAATTGGTATCATGAAGGCTATCGGCGGCAGCGATGGAGAAATCATGCGAATCTTCTTCATCGAAGCGAGCCTGATAGGACTCGCCGGAGGAGTTGTTGGAGTGATTTCAGGCTGGGGCGTCGATCGGATTGCGAACTATTATGTAAACAAGTACGTGGTAAAGCAGGCTCCGTGGGTAGAGTTCTTCTCGATACCCTGGTATCTGGCGGCGAGTGCAATCGCATTTGCCGTGCTCGTGAGTTTGATCGCAGCAATATATCCCGCGATGCGCGCCGCACGCGTCGATCCTATCAAGGCGCTGCGGCACGATTAGGTACGTTGTACCGCCTTCAGGCGGAATCGTGAAATCGATGAATCCCAGAGAGATCGCAACACTTGTCAATGTTCTCGGCTTCCTGATTGGCGGTGTGCTCTATGCCATGCTTCTCGCAATGGTGCTCAGGAATCGAGGGCGACCACTTTTTGCGACCGCTCTGCTTGGACTTTACTGGAATGTCGGCGCGCTCGTCGTCTACGGGCTTCGTGATCTCGGTCTCGGTGAGCCTTCGCCGCTGTTTGCCGCATCAGCTTTCACAGCGCTTGGATTCCTGCCTGCTGTCGTAGTCGATTCCGCACTCAGTTCGGCTCGCGTTGCGGGTCGAAGCCGCCATTCATATGTGATCGTCGTTTTTGCCTATGCTCTCAGCGCAATAGCAGGACTGCTTCAGTTCTATACTGCTGCCGCCACCGCCACATCGCCGTCCGCACTCGCTTTTCGAACGCTCACCTTCGGCTTTGGAGTGCTGATGTTTGCCCTGGTGCTCGAAACCAGGCAGCAAACAGGTTGGGGCCGCGCGATCTGGGCGGTAGCTCTTGCCGTTTTTGCAGTCTCTGCACTCCATCTGAGTGAACACCGTGGCACCGAAGTATGGTGGATCGAGCTCGCCGGACATCACGCGTCGCTTCCTCTTGCGCTTGCGATTCTCTATCAGGACTATCGCTTCGCGTTTGCTGATATTTTTCTCAAGCGCGCGATTGCGCTTGTGACGCTCGTCTCTGTAGCTTTCGGGTTCTATGTAACGATCGCTGCACCCGTCCTTTCATCACTAACCAATGAAGCTGGCGGCGGCTCCGGTGCCTTCTCGCTGCGAGCGATAGGAACACTACTTGGGTTGTGGGTGGGTACGGCACTCGCTTTCCCTCACATCTCCAGGGCAGCTAACTGGTTTGTCGACAAGGTAGTTTTGAGACGGGCCGACTACGACCGTCTGCGAAGCGAGATTGCGGCGACTATTGCGGCCAGTGACCGTCCCGAAGAGATGTTGGATGCGACATGCGAACTTCTCAAGGAAGCTCTGACTGCGAGCGACATCAAATGGACACAGCACGATGGCCAAAACGAGAATGGGCACCTGACCGCAAGTCTCGAGATTCCTGTGACTGATCCTCCGGCACTACGCATCGATATCGGCCCGCTCGCCGGGGGCAGAAGGTTGCTTTCAGACGACTTCGCGATGCTCGACGCTGTGGTGCAGCAGCTTGCCCGACGCCTCGACAGTCTTCGCGTTTCGCACGAGCGCTACGAGCGCAATCTGAGAGAGCAGCAGATCAGCAAGCTGGCTGCAGAAGCCGAGCTGAAAGCGCTGCGAGCGCAGTTGAATCCGCATTTTCTATTCAACGCATTGACGACGATCGGGTATCTGATCCAGACGACTCCTGACCGAGCGCTGCAAACGCTGATGCGACTGACAGAACTGCTGCGCGGCGTCCTCAAACGATCACGTGGCGAGTTTACGTCGCTAGGCGAGGAACTCGACCTGGTGGATTCATATCTGGCCATCGAGAAAGCGCGCTTTGAAGAGCGTCTGCGTGTGTCTATCGATGTTCCGCCGGAGCTGCGCTCTTTGCGCATACCGCCACTCCTCCTCCAACCGCTGGTTGAAAATGCAATCAAGCACGGCATCACTCGTCAGCGGTCTGGAGGCGACGTGAATATCCGTGCTGAGCTTGAGCCCGGCAAGACGCTTCGAGTTGTCATAAACGATACCGGATTAGGCGCAAGCTCCGAGGAACTGGCGCGGGGAAGGGAAATCGGCGTTGGCATTTCGAACGTTGAACGCCGGCTGCATGGGTACTACGGCGATCACGCATCTGTTGAGATCATCAGTGCGCACGGCTGCGGGACGTCGGTTGAAATCCGAATACCGGTTGAGTCGGCCGCCGAGACCGCAATTCCCACTCTCGCACGTCATTGATCTCGAAAATGACTTCGAAAGTAACTCAATGAACCTTCGAGTTGTGATTGCTGATGATGAACGGCCTGCGCGCTCGTATCTGACGGCTCTGTTACGTTCATTTGAGGATGTCAGCCTTGTTGGTGAGGCAACAAATGGCGCGGAGGCTGTGACATTGATCGAGCATGAGCGCCCGGATCTCGCGTTCCTCGATCTCGAGATGCCTGAGCTCGACGGAATTGGCGTCGTGCGGCTTCTGAAGAAGGATCGATTGCCACTTGTGGCTTTTGTGACTGCCTTTGATGAGTATGCAGTCAGTGCCTTCGAGCTGCATGCCGTTGATTATCTACTGAAGCCTGTAAACAAGGCGCGCCTGCGTGAAACTCTCAATCGCGCTCACGAACGGCTTGAGCGGTCAGAACAGCTCGAAGCGCAGGCCGCACGCGTCAGGAATGCTGCGGCAGCGTACGAAGCGGCGGCGCGTTCGCCATATCTCGAGCGTCTGCCGGTGCGACGCGGTGACGAAATATTGATTCTTCCGGTCCGGGAGATCGTCTCTGTCGTAGCTGAAGGAGAGCTGCTTCGCGTCACAAATGTGAGCAATGAGCAATATACCTTCAGCTACCGGCTCAAGGAGCTCGAGACTCGCCTTGATCCATCACGCTTCGTGAGGCTCGGTCGCGGTATTCTCGCAAATGTTGAAAAGATCGTCCGCGTCAGCCCGATGCCCGGTGGCACCTATCTTGTAACCCTCTCGAACGACCAACAGCTTTCTGTCAGCCGCCAGCAGTCCCGAGTTCTGCGTGATCAGCTGTTGAAGATATAAGTGCCTGGGAGCGCCGCCCTGGGAGCGCCGGTCTCCAGACCGGCCACGAGCCGCGAAGCGTGCGAGTCGTGGAGAGTCCTTGTGCTGAAGACTCGCACGCTTCGCGGCTCGTGGCCGGTCTGGAGACCGGCGCTCCCAGGGCGGCGCTCCCAGGGCAAATTCGACCGCTTAACGGCCTTTTTCGACCATTCATTGAAAAGTTGATGTCGTTATGAAAGGGCTGATCTAACTTGATATGAATGCGAAACCTTGCCGGATTCTTGTTTGTAGTCATCTGTGCGGCTACAGCCCTCGCTCAATCGAACGGCACCATCCGCGGCGTCGTGACGCTCGAGGACACACAGAAGCCGGTCCACAACGTGCAGGTATTGGTCCTTGAGCTTGGACGTGCAGTCGAGACGGACGACGATGGAAGATATGAACTGAAAGATATTCCTCCGGGACGGTATAACGTTGCAGCGCGGCTCGATCGCGTGCCGGACGTCGTGCAAACGGTGCAGGTAGGTTCGGGTCAGGCAGTTGAGGTCATTTTTCAGATCCGGCTGCGTCTGGTTCGCGAGCAGGTTTCAGTTACTGCAAGCGGAAACGAAGAGACATCCTTCAATTCGATCCAATCTGTCACCTCGCTCAATTCAATAGAGATTGCCGAGAAGAACGCGCTTTCACTTGGTGAGCTTCTCGAGAACGAGTCGGGAATTGCCAAGCGGAGCTCAGGACCGGGAAGCTCCCGTCCCGTTGTTCGCGGATTCGATGGCGATCGTGTGCTGGTGCTGCAGGATGGGATGAGGACCGGGTCTCTCGGATTTCAATCGAGTGATCATGGCGAGCCAATCGACCCGCTTTCGGTGAGCAAGGTTGAAGTCGTCAAAGGTCCAGCGACTCTTCTCTACGGCAGCAATGGAATTGGTGGAGTGGTCAACGCGATCTCAGAGCACTCTGAGGCTCATCCGGGTGTACGAGGATATGTGACTGGACTTGGAAGCACGAATAACTACCAGGCCGGCGGCAGTGGAGGCATCGAATTCGGGACAGCGAGATGGTCATTCTGGGGCAATGGTGGCGGGCAGCGCGCGGGGGACTATGAGACGCCTCTTGGGCGTGTGACCAACTCGTTTGTAAGAAGCGGGAATGGTGTCGGCGGTTTTGGCTATTTCGCAGATCACGGTTCTTTCAGCACCGATTATTCCTACGACTGGCGCCGCTACGGAATTCCGTTCGATCCTGACGATCCAGGCGAAATCGTCAATCTGAAAATGCGGCGGCATGGGCTGCACGTACACGGCGGATTACGCGATCTCAATTCATATATTACTGGTGGCGACTTTTCGATTCAGTACACCGACTATCGACACGATGAAATCAATTCGATCGAGAATGAAATTGAGACCAGATTCAACAACAAGCTCTTTGCCTATCGCGCCGTGATTGACCAGAAGCGCACCGGCCCATATTCAGGGAATATCGGTGTCGCGGGATTCCATCGTGACTTCGAAACGATAGGCGCTGAAGCGCTGGCGCCTCCGACAACTCAGAACAACTTTGCTGCATTTGCGCTTCAACGGTTCGATTTCCGGAGGGCAGTGCTGCAGCTGGGTGCGAGGGTTGAGCACAACTCGTACAATCAGGATGTCTATCCGAACCGGTCATTCACGGGATTCTCAGGCGCGGCAGGAGTGCGCGTGCCTTTATGGGATGGGGGCGCTTTTGTAGCAAACTACACGCATTCCTACCGCGCGCCTTCGCTCGAAGAGCTGTACAACAACGGTCCTCACACTGGTAACGCGGTCTTCGAGATTGGCAATCCGGAGCTTGTCCGCGAAAAGGGAGACGGGATCGACCTCGCGTTGCGGCACACTTCAGGCCGTGTAAGAGGGGAGCTCAATTTCTTCTACTATCGTTTGAATGACTTCATCTTTCTTTCACCGACAGGACAGGTTGAAGATGGATTGCCGGTTGCAGTCTATGCGCAGGGCACAAGCCGTTTTACGGGAACTGAGGTGAGATTTGACGTAGGGTTGTTCGAGGGCTTCTGGTTGAAGAGTGGTCTCGATTATGTAAACGCCGAGCTTACCGATATCGACCCGACGACACCACTGCCTCGTATCCCTCCACTGCGCGGACGGCTTGGCTTCGAGTGGTTGTACAAGAGCTTTCGAGTCCAGCCGGAAGTCACAATGGTAAGCAGTCAGGAGCGGATTTATCCGCTGGAGACACGGACGGCCGGGTATACAACGTTTGGCATTACGGCGTCTTACACTGTTGCGAGCCAGCATCTGGCGCAAGTAATTTCCGTCAACGCATTCAACCTGGGCGACCGGCTCTATCGAAATCATCTCTCATTCATCAAGGATTTCGCGCCAGAGATCGGATTTGGCGTCAGACTGACCTACACGCTGCGATTCTTCTAAGCGGGCGAGAAAGATAACCACGGAACACACGGAAAGAACGGAAAACACGGAAACAACAGATAGACATGTTCCGTGTTTTTCCGTTTCTTTCCGTGTGTTCCGTGGTCTTCTGTTCCGACTGGCAGGGAGCCCTCTGATGGGTTAACTTTATCCTCTGATGTCGTGGTTCTCTAAAGGCCTTTTCCTCGCGGCTATCTCTCTCAATTTTCTTCAGGCTGCGCAGATTCGCGTGATCACGCTTGATCAATCGAATCAGCCGGTTTCCGGCGTGGAAGTTCAGATTCAAAGGGATGGCAATGTCGTCGCTCGCGCAACCACCGGAGCGAATGGAAGTGCTGACTTCAGCACTCTAGCCTCGGGAAGCTACGACGTCATTGTAGACAAGACGGGCTTTGAGCGGCTGACGCGCAGGATCGACAATCTTCGACCGGGCTCGCCCGTTGAGATCACTTTCTCGCTCGTTCCAAAGATCGAGCTCAAAGACACGCTTACAATCACGGGCGTGAACGATACGCCAGTTGCCAGCTCCGGTGACTTCCAGCGAAATCAGCTTCAACAGCTTGCGAGCCGGCCGACGACCGTCACGGATGCGCTGCCTCTTGTGCCCGGCGTCTCGCGGTCGCCCGATGGCGAGATCAATATTTCAGGCACGGGCGAACATCGAAGCGCTCTCATCGTAAACGCCGCTGACGTCACGGATCCGGCAACCGGACAGTTTGGTATGACCATTCCCGTCGACAGTGTCGAGCGGTTGGAGGTCTACAAGTCTCCCTTTCTGGCTCAGTACGGCAGGTTCACTGCGGGGGTAGTCTCGGTTGAGACACGGCGCGGAGGCGATTCATGGAACTTCGATGTCCACGATCCTCTACCGGCATTCCGTTTTAGAAGCGGGCATCTTGCAGGAATGCTGAACGCATCGCCTCGGATCGTCTTCAACGGCCCGTTGATCAAGAATCGTCTCTTCTTTTCGGAAGGTGTCGAGTACCGGCTGTTCAAGGATCCCGTGCGGACGCTTCCTCATCCTGATCGTGAGGTTAAGTCCGAATCCGTAAATTCCTTCACGCAGTTCGATTACATCTGTATCTGCGGGTCACACTATGACGGGCACTGTTCATATTGCGCCGCGCAAAGTGCTCTACGCCAACCTGAACTACTTCGATCCGCGGCCAGTCAGTCCGAGCTTCAGCGCGCGCGATTACACGACAACTTTCATTGACCGGATAAACATTGGTCCGCATTTGCTTGAAAGCACGCTGGCATACAAACGGTACGGGAGTGATGTCTGGGGGCAGGGCTCGCAGGAGATGACACTCACCCCGACGGGTAATTTCGGAAACTACTGGAACCGGCAGGACCGACATGCCTCGCGCATTGAATGGATGGAGCAGCTATCTCCGAAAGCTGTGACGTGGTTAGGCTCGCATAATCTTCGTTTAGGGGCATCGTTTGTGAGAAGCAACAACCAGGGTGAGTTCTTTGCTCGCCCGGTGAATATCAACGATGCTGCCGGGCGACTGATTCGCCGAATCGAGTTCGATGGTGGGCAGAGATTCGACGTTAGTGACACCGAAGTTGCAGCCTACGCACAGGACAACTGGATCGTCTCGCCGCGAGTGAGTGTGAATTTTGGCACGAGATTCGAACGGCAGCAGGTCTCAGGAAATCTGCGATTTGCTCCACGGTTTGGTATCGCGTGGTCGCCTTTCACCACGGGGAACACTGTGATTCGGGCGGGGATTGGTGTTTTCTACGATCGCGTTCCGCTCAATGTCTACGCATTCACCAGCTATCCCGACCAGATAGTGACCACCTACAGTCCTGACTCCTCGATCCTCGATGGACCGCGACGATTTGACAATGTGATTGGCGTTTCGAGTATCGATTATCCATTTGTCAGCTCTTCAAGCCGGCCGGGTGGGTTTTCACCTTACAGCACAACCTGGAAGATCGAGGGCGAGCATACTGTTCGAAACTTTCTGCGCTTGCGCGCGGGTTATCTCGAGAGCAGATCAGGCGGCATCGTGATCTACAATCCGGCAGTCAGCGATACGCGGAATGCTCTTGTCATGAACGGCGGCGGCTCATCGCGATACCGGCAGATCGAGGTGACTGCGAAGTTCAAGTGGCGCGAGGAGGAGAACCTTGTTCTGACATATGTCAGAAGTCGCGCGCGCGGCGATTTGAACGAATTCAATGAGTACCTCGGGAATTTTCCTTCGCCGGTCATCCGGCCAAATCAGTATTCGAATCTTGCAGCTGATCTCCCACATCGGTTCCTGGCATATGGTCTTGTAAAGCTGCCCTGGCGCATGCGATTTGCACCGCTCATAGAGTACCGCAACGGGTTTCCCTATGCTGTCACGAATGAATTACAGCAGTATGTCGGCATACCCAATGCGGATAAGACCCGTTTCCCGAACTTCTACTCATTCGATCTGAGATTGATGAAGGACTTCGACGTGTCCTGGAAGCAGAAGAAATACACCATTCGGCTTTCGCTGATCGGCTACAACGTGACAAATCATTTCAATCCGTGGGACGTGCATCGAAACATTGCCGATCCGCAGTTTGGTGTCTTTTTTGGCCAGTATCGTCGATGGTTTAAGATGGACTTTGAGGTCTTCTTCTAGGTACACTTCCCGAGTTGAAAATTCCGAAGCTTTGGCCGATATCCCGATGAGTCTCACTTTCCTTCGCTGGCTGTTCTTAGTCCCAGTCGCAGGCGGTACCATATTTGGACTCCTTTGCGTCTGGACGATCACGCGTTTTCGGCGGCGACAGGCGGTGACGGAGTTCAGGGAATGGGAGTCGTGGCCGGCTGTCAGTATCCTCAAACCCGTGCATGGCCTCGAGAAGAACCTGCACGAAAACCTTCGAACTACCTGCCTTCTCGACTACCCCGACTACGAAGTGGTTTTCTCGGTTCAGAGACATGATGATCCCGCGCTTCCGGTACTGCGGGAGATTGAGCGCGAATTTGGGCCTTCACGCGCGAAGGTTGTCGTTGAAGAGAAGAGGGTAGGCTGGAACGGCAAGATCAACAACCTGGCTGGAGCGCTGCCGCACGCACGTCACGACGTGTATGTTATCAGCGACAGCGACGTCAGATTGCCACGCGGATATCTCAAGTCGATCGTCGCACCTCTAAAGGATGAGAGCGTTGGCTTCGTTTGCACCCCGTTCCGGGTCGCCGTGGCAAACCGTTGGTTTGAAAAACTGGAGTTGCTTTCGCTCAACGCCGATTTCATGCCGAGTGTCATTTTTGCATACGAGACATCTGCCTCTCTTTTCTGTCTTGGCGCATCGATCGCGCTTCGGAGAAGGACGCTCGACGAAATTGGCGGGATCGAAGGGCTTTCTGATTATCTTGTCGAAGATTACGAGATGGGTCGCCGCATTGTCGCCCGCGGCTATCGAAGCGTCCTGGTTCTTCCAGTCATCGAAACCATGGTCGATCTCAAGACGCGTTCTGACTGGTGGAAGCATCAGGTGTACTGGGACCAAAACACGCGCGCGGCACGACCGCTTGCCTACTTTTGCACGCTTCTTATTCGAGCTGTGCCGTGCGCTCTGATTTTTGCATTGCTCAATCCTGCTGACTTGCTGGCTGGATGGTTCTTGCGGGCACGATAATCGTCAGGATGGCTACAGCCGGATTGGTCATGGGGCTCGGGCTCGAAGATCGCGAAGGTGTGCGTGCTCTATGGTGGTTGCCCGTACGCGATGTGGCCGGGATGGTCTCGTGGCTTCTTTCATTTCTGTGGCGCAAGACAACGTGGCGGGGAACAGAGTTTGTGCTTACGGCGGACGGGCGGCTTGCCGCGGGAACAACAATAGGGCGCGGGTAGGCAGATGTTGCGTGTTCTGATTGTCACTGCGATTGCGACGCTTTCTGGAGCTGTGGGACAAGTCTTTATGCGCCGCGGAATGCAGATCGTTGGTCCTCTTGAAACGTACGGTGTAATGGATATTGCCGCCTATCTCTGGCAGGCGATTACGCAACCGTACGTCATAGTGGGCACGATCCTGAGTGGCGTTTTCTTTTTTGCATTGTTGACTGCGCTCGGTTGGACCGATGTCACAGTCGCATTTCCGCTGACAGCACTCGAATACGTGTTTGCCGCGTTCCTCGCGGTCATAATTCTGAAAGAGAAGGTGCCTGCGCTCAGATGGCTCGGCATCGCGCTGGTGATCATAGGCGTACTGCTAATCAGTGCAACTGGCGGTGACGCACACCAGCAAATAATAAAGAAGGAGAATCGGAAGATTGACGTTACAGGCTGAGAGAGGTTTGGAGCAGAAACAGCAACAGCATCAGAAACAGGTTCCCGAAAGACGCGTGCCGGCAGCGCGGATTGACTTCACAAAAGAAGACCGCGTCTGGATAGCGGATCGGATTCAGCAAGTGCTGGAAACCGGGCAATTGACTCTCGGGCGTTACGGGGCCGAGTTTGAGACACGCTTCGCAGAGTTCTGCGGCGTTCGTCATGCTGTTGCAGTTTCGAGTGGCACGGCCGCCCTCGAGATCATCCTTCGATCACTCGACGTGACCGGGAAGAAGGTGCTCGTTCCGGCAAATACGTTCTTTGCAACTGCTGCGGCGGTGATACACGCTGGCGCAACACCCGTCTTCCTCGAGATGGATGCCGAAACGATGAGCGTTCGCCCTGAAGATGTTGATGCCGCAATCACAGATGACACTGCCGGCCTAATTGTTGTTCATATCGGCGGCGTCATCACGGGCAGGATTGAAGAACTCCGTGAACTGGCAACGCGACGCGGCATCTGGATGGTTGAGGACGCGGCACACGCGCACGGATCGAGATTCAAAGAGGCGCACGCCGGCACATTCGGTGTTGCCGGTGCATTCAGTTTTTATCCAACCAAGGTGATGACCTCGGGAGAGGGTGGAATGATCGTCACGAACGACGATCGTATCGCTGAAGAGGCTCGCATCTATCGCGATCAGGGAAAGGCGAGCTTTCTTGTCAATGCGCACGTGCGTCTTGGTTACAACTGGAGGATGTCCGAACCTCACGCGATCATAGGATTGAGGCATCTCGAGCGTCTTCCGGAGATGGTCGAGGAGCGGAGACAGATTGCGCGTATCTACGATCGTGAGCTCGCGGTTTCGAACAAGGTGCAGAGTCTTGCCGTTCCACCGGGCAGTTTGCCGAACTACTACAAGTACATTTGCCTGCTAAAGGAAAAAGTGGATCGAGCGCAGCTGAAAGCGAGGTTGCGTGACGAGTGGGGAGTATCACTTTCGGGCGAGGTCTATGAGTCCCCGCTACATCGGCAGCCCGTGTTTGAGAACTATGCTACGGGGTCTTTGCCGTTGGCTGAGGACATCTGCGCGCGCCACATCTGCCTGCCGATTTTTTCAGGAATGACAGAGGATGATGCGAAACAGGTGATCGACGCGATCGAGGCGGTTTTGTAAGGATACATACAAGAAACATATGGCAACGATAGCCGTAACAGGTGGCAGCGGGTTTATTGGATCACACGTCGTCGACGCTCTGGTGGACGCCGGGCATAAGGTGACTGTGATGGATCATCGCGTGCAGCCGCATCGCAGTGATGTTTCGTTTGAAGATGTCGATCTCATGGATTTCTCATCGGTCCTCTCCGCAACGCGAGGAATGGAACACATCTTCCATCTGGGCGCTGTTTCGAATGTCAATACGGCACACAAGTACCCGGTCTATGCTACTTCGCTCAATGTCATGGGAACGACGCATGTACTTGAAGCGGCCCGTATCAATGGGGCAAAACGAGTGCACTTTGCTTCGACGGTCTGGGTCTACAACGGAATTCCGAATGGCAGACCGGCTGATGAATCCGCCCCGTTCTATCTGAACGGAGCGGGTCACATATACACTTCATCGAAGATTGCGTCAGAGATGATCTGTCACAACTATCATCAGCTGTATGGCGTGCCGATTACGGTTCTCAGGTACGGCATACCTTATGGTCCGCGAATGCGTGAAGAGCTGTTGATTCCTGTCTTTCTGCGAAAGGCATTGACGGGCCAGCCACTCACGATTGCGGGGAAGGGTGACCAATTTCGAAAGTTTCTCTATGTTTCCGATCTCGCGAAAGCTCATCTGCTGGCTATGAACGATCGAGGAGCGAACGAGACATACAATCTTGAAGGAGCGCGGCCTGTAACGGTTCTCGAAGTTGCTGAAGGAATACGAAGAATTCTGGGAGACCAGGTGCGCATCGAGTTTACGCCTGAGCGTCCGGGTGATTTCGGCGGCAAAGAGATTTCCGCAGAGAAAGCGAGATCAGAACTCGACTGGGAACCGCATATCGAGTTTGAGGATGGGCTTGCGAGGACGGTAGCGTGGTTTCGGAGGCATTGGGCACTCTAGTGCAGGATCACAGGATCAGAGTGAGACACGCGTGATTTGCACGTCGTGCCGCGTTGTCAGTAGCCCGACCGTTAGGGAGGGTCTCGCGACACACACTAGATCGCGCGAGCCCTCCCATACGGTCGAGCTACTGACACGGCATCACGTACTAGCGAGTCATCGCTACCGCGCACTCGAATGGTGACATTGGAACAACAGAAAGCAAGCACCCTTGCGCCCGATTCCGTGGATCGGCCGGTGGCTTCCTACAACGAGTGGGATCCTCTCGAAGAGATCATCGTGGGTCGGCTCGAGGGTGCCGTGATTCCGCCCGGTCATGTGACTGTCACATACAACGTGCCGCGACCGGTTGCCCAGCTCGTGAAGCTGTTTGGGGGAATGCGCTATCCGGAGTGGATGAAGCGAGCGGCGCAACGCCAGCTCGACGAGTTTATTCATATCCTCGAGGCGGAGGGCGTCACGGTACGGCGACCGGAGATCATTGATTTCAAGAGCCGGTTCTCGACCCCTGACTGGAGCTCTCGCGGATTCTGCATTGCCTGCCCGCGCGATGGTTTCCTCGTGGTCGGCGACGAGATCATAGAAACTCCGATGGCGTGGAGGTCGCGTTATCACGAGACTCTTGCATACCGGCCTCTTTTCAGCGAGTACTATCGACGCGGTGCGCGGTGGACCGTGGCTCCGCGTCCGCAGCTCCTCGATTCACTTTACGATTATGACTTCAAGCTTCCCGTATATGGCGAGCCACTTCGCTATGTAATCAACGATTCAGAGATTGTGTTTGATGCGGCTGATTTCGTTCGCGCCGGAAGGCATATTTTTTACCAGAAGAGCAATGTAACCAATACGCCGGGAATCGAGTGGCTGAGACGGCATCTGGCTGGCAACTACGAGCTTGTCGAGATCGAGACGCTGTGCGTTGATCCGATGCATATCGACTCAAGTGTAACGCTGCTTGCACCGGGCAAGATTCTCGTCAACCCCGAGTATGTCGACATTGCCCGTCTGCCGAAGCTCTTCAAGTCATGGGATGTGATAATCGCTCCCGAACCTGAACCACTTTCAAGCTCAGGTGTCATGGCACGGTTCTTTTCGATGTGCAGCAAGTGGATCAGTCTCAATGTGCTATCGCTCGATGAGCAACGCGTGATCGTCGAGAAGACTCAAGTGGGCATGCAGCGCAAGCTGCGTGACCACGGATTCGAGCCGATCCCCGTGGCATTTGCAAACTACCTTCCATTTGGAGGCGCGTTCCATTGCGCCACGCTCGACATTCGACGTCGTGGAGAGCTTCAGTCCTACTTCTGAAACCGCATCCGTAGCGAAATCGCGGCGGCGTGTTCTGTTTGCGCCGCTATTGCTCCTTATCGCAACCATCGTCGTCTACGTGATTCCATCCGGGCGCGCGATTCTTGACGATGGGGATGCGCTCTACTCTGACGTTGCGCATCAGATGATCCTGCGCGGTGACTGGGTGACGCCGTACGCGAATGGAGTTCGGTTTCTGGATAAACCGCCGCTCGCATTCTGGACGATGGCTGCGTCGTTCAAGCTTTTTGGCGTCAACGAACGTGCTGCCCGGTTGCCGTCTGCGCTTGCGATCCTCGGAACGGCTCTGTTGCTCTACCTGCTTGCGAGCCGCCGCCTCGACGAGTTTGCGGGTCTGACGGCCGGACTTGCGTTCATACTTTCGGCTGGGACTCTTTTCTTTACCTTCGAATCCTTCCCGGACATTTTTCTCGTGCTCTTTGTGACACTGAGCGTGTATTTCTTTCTCTCCGGCGTTTCGGATGAAGCGACGCAATGGTGGTCGATTCCTCTGTTCTTTGCTTCAGTTGCGGGTGCGACGCTTGCAAAGAGTCTGGTTGGCATTGTCTTTCCGGTAGGCATTATTCTTGGATTCCTGTGGTTCTCGAAGGAACGTTCGCGCATCCGGTTGCTACCTGTCGCAGCTGGTTTGCTCATCTTCTTAGCGCTCGCTGTTCCATGGCATGTGCTTGCCGCAAGTCGCAACCCCGGCTTCCTCGATCACTATTTCATTAATGAGCAACTGCTGCGATTCCTTGGAAAGCGACAGCCGGTTGACTACGGATCGATTCCGATTCCGATCTTCTGGCTTCTTCTGCTCGTCTGGTTTTTTCCCTGGAGCGTATTCCTGCCTTCAACGATCAGATTGCGAGCGGCGGGTGAGGCGCGGCGACTGATAGTCATGGCGTGGTGCTGGGCAGGTGTCATCGTCGCCTTTTTCACTTTCTCGTCACGTCTCGAACACTATTCGTTTCCGGCATTGCCTCCGCTTGCTCTCCTGGTAGGAGCGGGGCTGACGTCTGGGCGTTTTGCAGCGAATACATCTCGCATCGTTGATCGCTGTTTCAGCGCTCTGGGAATTCTGGGAACGCTCCTCGGAGTGCTATTCGTCGCCAGTCTCATCTGGCTCTCAGTTTCTGGCGGGGTACTGCCGGATGCTGACGCGGCCGTCTCACGCGATCGCGCTTATGCAAATCTTTTTTCTCCGTTGTTTGAACTGCCCGTATCTACTCAATCGCGACTGGTCGTTCCACTCATATTGACACTTGGTGTGTTCGCGTGCGGATTTCTGGGCGCCTGGTGGACGAACAGAAAAGGGAAACGGAGCGTTGCGGTACTGGCGCTTGCGTTGATGATGGCGTGTTTTTCCTGGCTTGCACTTCACAGTCTAAGCATTTGTGCGGATCTGCTGTCATCAAAACAGTTCGGCATCGTGCTCAAGAGTGCAGCGCTTCCAGGCGAACGTGTAGTCATAGTTGGAGACTACGAATCAGCAAATTCGATAAGCTTTTATGCGCCGGTACGATTGCTGGTATATGCGGGTGGTGCGCCATCGATCGAACAGGGACTAAAGCATGCTGACGCGCCGAAGATGATAATCGGAAGGGAAGACCTGGATTCAATGTGGAAGAGCTCGGATCGAGTCTTTCTCCTCTGCTCTCGCGAGAAACTGCCCGAATTGTCGCTAACGCAACCTTCAATCCTGCTTGAAGATGCCGGCCGCATTCTCGTGAGCAACAAATAGGCAGGTACGTCGTATCGCCTTCGGCGACGTCCGCCTGAAGGCGGTACAACATACATGCTTGTCACTTCTCTGATACAATGAATCTTACAGAAGCCCCGCACGATACTCCCTTGTTAACTTCATGACGGAATCTTTGCGACAGACGCTGGTATTCACGCCATTCCGACTCCCGCTTGATGTAGACCTACTGTATCAGGGCGAGGAAGTTGTGCCACTCGAACCGCAAGCGGTTCGGGTCTTGAGATATCTCGCTCAGAATCACGATCGCGTAGTCACCAAAGAAGAGATGCTCGAGCAGGTCTGGCCGGACGTGTTCACGACCGACGGTGTTCTTAAGAAGGCAATTTCGCAGGCTCGGAGGGCGCTTGGCGATGATGCCGACGATGCAAGATTTATCGAAACGTATCACGGACGCGGCTATCGCTTCATAGCGCCCGTCAAGACGGTCGCGAGTACAACGGGTCCTCTCTCGGTCTCATCTGGCGTTGCACCCGAGCATCGCGAAACAACACCGCCTGATCCTGACTACGACCAGCTTGTCGGTCGCGACGCCGAGATTGCAGTCCTTCATTCGGAATATCGACGGACGATTGAAGGAACCGGGCGCCCGGTGCTTGTTCTCGGCGAGCCTGGAATAGGCAAGACACTCCTGGCGAGACACTTTCAGAATTGGGCCACCGAACAGGGAGCGCTTTGCCTCTACGCGCGGTTCTTTGATTACCGTGCCAGCCGGCTTGCCCCGTACGAGATCTTTCTCGACTTCCTGCGAACCGCGCTCGAAGTGAAGTCTCTCAGTGAGCTGCGAAAGACCATCAAGTCACGCTTTGACGTCGAGCTCCCTGATGAGCTCTTTGTTGAAAAGGGAGAGGAAACAAGGGCTGCCCGTGTGCGAGGATCAACGGGCGCTTTTGCCGGAGATAACTTTCGGGCAGTAGTTCCCTTGAGCAAGTGTTTTGTTCTTCTCAGCCGTGAGCGCCCGCTCGTCATGGTCTTCGATGACCTGCAATGGGCTGACAGCCCGAGCCGCGACCTGATCGGCTACCTGATGCGCAGCATCGAGACAGAGCCGCTTCTGATAGTCGGCCTGATACGTCGTGGCGGCACGATAGATCCGCAGCACCCGCTTGCTGAATGGATGCGGCTGCAGGCCAACTACCGAAGTTACACGAGTCTCACGCTGAGACCGCTGAGCGAGCAAGCCTGTGGAGCCGCAATTCAAGCCATCTTCGGTGGCGAAGCACTAGCTCCCGATCCTCTTCCACAGGACCTCCGTACGCTTTACCGGCTGACTGGAGGCAATCCTTACTTTCTCACTGAAATGTTGAGACTGCTGGTTACCGAAGGGGTAATTGCGTGGGGTGGCGTGCCGAAGCCCAGATGGCATTGGCAGGGACTGAGCGATCTGCAGCTGCCTGAAACTATCGTCATGGCGGCTCAGAACAAGCTTGACCGACTATCTCCTCCGGTTCGAGAGATCATTGAGCAGGCATCGGTGATTGGGGTCGAGTTTCGCGTCGATGTGCTATCGGGAATGTCCGGAAAGGTGGAAGAAGAGATTGTAGAGTTGCTTGACGAAGCAGTACGGCGCGGAGTTCTTTCTGATAGAGGCTTGCTTGCGGGCGAGGACTATCGCTTTTATCACGCAACTCTGCGCAGAGTTCTCTATAACAACCTTCCTCCCCGAATGCGCCGTGATCTGCACGCGCGCGCGGCTCGTTCTCTCGAGAAGGTCTATCAACAGGAACCTGACAGGATCGCTGGTTCGCTCAGCAATCATTATGAAGTTGCGCGAGAGCTCGAGGAGACGTTTGTCTGGAGCATGCGTGCGTGGCAGGCAGCGCGAGCGCGATGGAACTGGGCCGATGCAGTTCAGTGTCTCGAACGGGCTCAGCGGTCTCTTGAATCGCTTTCGAGCAAGGATCGAAATCCAGGAGATCGGCTGACGATGCTTCTCGGGCTTGGGGAAGCGTATTCGTCGGTCGCTCGCGTGAGAGAAGCTGAACTCGTTCTCAATGAAGCTCTGGCTCTTGCGGATGCGCTCGACTACAAGGCTGCCAGGGCGGCAGTACTGCTCCAGCAGGGCCAGACGCGAATCGGTCTGAGCCTCTATCGCGAAGCGAATGATCTGACCAAACAGGCGCTCGAAATTTACCGTGAGGTTCAGGATTCCGAAGGCGAGGTTCTTGCTCGAATCCAGCTGGGGGCGGGCGAAGTGGCTATGGGCAACTACGCTGGCATAGTTCCACTTGTAGGGATACTCGAACGGGAGCAGCCGCCGGGACCCGTTGCTGTCATCGCGTGGGGCCTTGTCGGATGGGCGCATGTTCTACAGGGCCGCTACGTCGAAGGAATTGCGGCTCTTGAGCGCGCACTCGAGGAGCAGGAGCGGAGCGGCGATCTCCGGCAGCGAGCGCTTGTCGAACGTCGATTGGCCTGGGCTCATCTGAATCGAGGAGCGTACGACAAATCGCTCGAGCTGTCGTACAAAGCTCGCGAGGACTTTCGTCGAGTTGGCGACATGCTTGGCGAAGCACAGGCAAATCTGTCGATCGGTCTGTCGCGCATTGCTCAGGGAAGTCATGGAGAAGCACTTGAGCACATCAGCCGGACTCTCGACAATCTTCGCGTCATCGGCGATGCGCACTGCGAGGCGGAAGCCCTGTGGGCCCTGGGACGGGCACACAGCGAAGCTGGACGCAACGCACAGGCTGCGGTTCTGTTCCAGCGCTCACTCGAAATGCTGCGTGTGATCGGTGATCGCGATGACGAGCTGCGTGTGCTTGTCGATCTCGCGAGACTGAGAAGCGCGGAAGGGAATGCAGAAGCGGCGGAAGAAGTGGCGCGCGAAGCTGTGGAGATTGCCGAAAGCCTCGGAAGTCGAGATGGTTATGGGTTGGCCCTGCTCGAACGTGCGCGCGCCCGGATTGCGCTTGACGACGTGACCGGTGGCCACACCGATGCCGAACAGTCGGTCTCGTTGCTTGAAGCGAGCGGCTCAGGTGAGTTATGGCGTGCTGATTCCGTGCTCGCTTCCTGTGATGGAATCAATCCCGCTCGAGTCGAAGCGTTGCTGCGGCGTGCGATTGTAACGTTATCCGGTATGCGCGATCAGATTGATCCTCAGGACACCGCGAGACGTACGGCATTCCTGCAAGCTCGCAACCCAGTCGCAAGGCAGCTTCACAGACTCCTTATTTCAGCCGGCAGGAACGAAGAAGCGGAAACTATAGCAGCAGAATGGGTTATCTAGGGAAGGGGCAGGGGTCAGGGGTCAGGGGTCAGGGGTCAGGGTATGGAGTTCAAGCTTCAGCTTGCTCGTACCTGACTCGCAACTGCTAAGAGCAAGCTAAAGCTTGAACTCCATGACCCCGACCCCTGACCCCTGACCCCTGACCCCTGCCCTCTGCCGCGTCGTTACCAAATCGTAACTGAACCGTCATGCTCGGCTTCCCGGTTTTGGATAGAGTGCCACCAGTGGAGATTGCTTGCAGTAGATGGCACGGCTGGATCGGCTATTACCTCCGCAACGTAAGCTGATCGACACCGTGTCATTCCCCGAAATCGATGAATTCCCGCAGTCAGGTCGTGAGGCGGGCCAGCGATGGACGGGGGCAAAGCTTCACCGGAAGAGCAGATTTCCTGAGCCTTGGGCTCAGAATCCGTTTGAGGCGAGAAGTAATGAGTCAGCCGAGGGGCGTGAATTGGGGCTGGCTGGCCCGTTGCTTCTCTCCCAGACGGCCCGCGCTTCCTTGCCACTTGCACTAGACAAAGGTACTGTGCTGAAGCCTGAGGGGTGGAAAGTTCCACCCCTTAATTTTTGGTTCCTTCAACCTCGTCTGAAGTGCAGGTGCGCTGATGCCCTTTACACCATTTCATTTTGGTCCTGGCCTTTTTCCTCATCGTTAACTGAGAACCATGATGCTCAAGCGATACTCTTTCTGGCTTTGGGTTGCCGTTATTGTTCTGCTGCTGACAGCGGGGCTTCACTCTGTGACCCTGTTCGTGAGTCCGCCTCCGCTGAACGATACCGAGCGGCAGTTGTTTGAGTTGATGTCCACCTATCGGAAGGACTTTGGTGGTGGCTTCGTGCGATCTACCGCAGAGCTTGTCACGGCACTGAGCTCAAGCTTCAGCCTACTCTGTTTGCTTGGCGGATTGACCAATGGATACTTGCTGATCAGGAAAGCGGACGCTCAAATACTCAAAGGCATTGTGGGGATCAACATCATTATCTTTGGTATCTGCTTTGTGACGATGGCTTTGTTTGCGATCCTTCCGCCAATTATCCTTACCGGAATCGTTTTTCTGGCGTTGGTGGTAAGCTACGTTCTTCTTCGTGGCGCTCCCAGGGCGCTATGAGCTTTGACGGCCGACGACACTCGCGACGACCACTGGTAACTCTTCAGAATCGACTGGTTTGGAAACATGCATCTGGTAACCAGCTCCCAGAATCCGTAATCGATCTTCGTATCGTGCGTATGCCGTGAGCGCTATAGCCGGACTATCAATTCCCTTACGTCTAACCTCGCGAATGAAGTCATAGCCATCGCGTTCCGGGATTCCGATGTCTGACACGAGGACATGAGCTTTCCACTCGTCGAGCAGTCCGAGCGCCTGGCCGACTGAAGCGGCACTTCTAACTTCGGCACCGCACTGTTCGAGTATCAATGTAATGATCTCTCTTGCGTCCGGCTCATCGTCCAGAACAAGAACTCTAAGATCGCGAAGATTTGGCGTAGCCTTATGCCCGGATATTCCTTGCCACTGAGTTGACGAAGTCTGAGCCGAATGAGCTATCGCGACCGGGAGTCTGACGACAAACGTCGCGCCCTGCCCTTCACCGGCACTTTCGGCGCGGACTGTACCGCCATGCAGCTCCGTCAGGTGCCGCACTATCGCCAGCCCAAGACCGAGTCCGCCGAACTTTCGAGAGGTGCTGCTATCAGCCTGACGGAAGCGATCAAAAACATAAGGCAGAAATTCCTCGCGTATGCCGAGCCCGGAGTCGCTCACTGTCAAGTCCACTTGCGACTCTATTCGCTGGAGACGGACCTGGACGCGCCCATCCCTGGGTGTGAACTTTACAGCGTTTGAGAGCAGGTTCCAGACAATCTGCTGGATACGTTGCGGATCACCGGCAATCGGCCCGCTATTGGGGTCGAGAATGCTCTGGAGTCTTACGCCCTTTGCGGCTGCTGCCGGGCGCACGGTATCGATTGCCGCTTCGATATGCGGAATCAAGTCGATAGTCGACACATCAAGCCGAAGCCTTCCAGAGATCGCACGTGAGACGTCCAGAATATCCTCGATCAGTTGAGACTGTGCCCTGGCGTTCCTCTCAATCGTTTCAATGGCGCGAGCCGATGTACGAGTATCCATCTGGGTATCGGTCAGGAGACGGGCCCATCCAAGAATTGAGTTCAAGGGTGTCCGCAGCTCGTGGGAGACCGTAGCAAGAAACTCGTCCTTGTGCCGGCTGACTTCCTCGGCTCGGTTTCGGGCTTCCTTTTCTCGCTCCAGAAGCATCATCCGATCCTCTTCAGCCAGCTTCTGTTGAGTAACGTCCTGGAGGCAGTTGATAGCGCCACTAAGCTCACCTTCACTATTAAAGAGTGGTACCGCGCTGGCGAGTGCCGTTCGCCGGGACCCATCCGGGCGCTCGAAGCAGATCTCAACATTGAGTTTCGGCTGTCCGGTCCTCAACACAACGGCTACGGGATGCTCCGTGAATGGCATCGGCCGGCCATCGGGATAGTAGAGCTTGTGAGCTCCGGTAAAACGTTCTGTGCTGTCGTTAGTCTTTGGCTCGCGTCCCCACAAGACAGTCGCCGCTTGATTGAAATGACGAATCATCCCGGTAGCATCACAGACATGTACTGCGATAGGCAGAAGTTGCAACAACTCGCGATAACGTGACTCGCTCTCCTTGAGCGCCGCATCCATCCGTTCCCGCTCGGTAATGTCACGCGCAATCTTCGAGGCCCCGATGATGCGACCGTCCTCATCTCTGATGGGGGAGACAGTGACGGAAATATTTATCAGCTGGCCGTCCTTCCGCTTCCGGACGGTTTCATAATGATCAACCCGTTCGCCTCGCCTCACTCTTTCAAGAATGAGCGGTTCTTCATCTTTACGGTCATCAGGGATGATCAGGTATATGGATTGTCCCAGAGCCTCTTCGGACGAGTAACCAAAGATGAGCTCAGCACCTCTGTTCCAGCTCGTGATTGTCCCATCCAGCGTCTTTCCGATGATTGCATCATCGGAGCTTTCAACAATTGCTGCCAGATAAGGGCCCAGTGAATCCATAAGTCCACGTTCCTATTATGTTTACACTACTGGCGGGAATCTCCTCCAGTCAAGCCAAAAATCTTGGGAGACTGCCTCCTCTCTTACGAGTCAATGCAAGAGTTAGGCCATAATCAGCCGCGTGATTGTAAATTCGATCCATCTGCTTGCAATTGTTGTCCTGCTTGGGACTGGAGCAGCGCTAAGACTGATCATCTTCCCGATCGCCAGCGAACTCAGTTCCGAAGAAGCGACGCAGTTCAGAGGCGAGGTGATGCTTCGCGCCCGGCGCGTTTTCTGGGGTTCATTGATTGTCAGCTGGGTTACCGGTCTCTACCTGATGCCCTGGCACAAGCTGGGAACGCTCGGGACGATCCACCTGAAACTCGCCTTATCAATCGCTCTTACCGTCATCACCGCACTTATCGCGATTTCCCCGCACCGTCGACTCTGGCTGAAAATGCGGCCGCACCAACGATCATTGATTGATTCTCTTCTGATGGTGGGCGCTTTGACTATCTGGCTTTCGGCGTATCTGACAGGTCTATGACCACATGCTTGATGCGCTTCCGCTTCCAGGTGTAGGTCACATGGACTTTTCCATCCGCAGTCTGAATCACGGCCGGGTACGAATACTCGCCAGGTTCGTTTTCAAGCACGTGTATGTCGCGCCACTCACGTCCATCAGTCGAAACTGCGACATTAAGTGGAGAGCGCGGACCGCCGGAGCGACCGGGTGAGTTGCCGACATTGTTGTATACGATCAACTGTCGCCCATCCTTCAGCGTGACCGCATCCGTTCCCGAGTTGGGATTGAGCAGCGAGGTTGCAACCAATGCGCTCCATGTCTTACCACCATCCCGTGACCGGGTTTCAAACACGTGACCTTGCCTGCTTCGGCCAAGCGCTTGAAGACTGCCGTCTTTATGGAACAGTATGCTCGGTTGAATTGCACTGAACTCCTTGCCGTCGTTTATCGGGCCGGTCGACGTCCAGGTCTTTCCAAGATCGCTCGTTCTCTCGAAGTGAACACGCCAGCCGTTATCTTCCGAGCTTGAAGGACAAAGAATAGTTCCGTCGCTGAGCTCCACAGGTTTGTTCTTGATCGGACCAACGATGCCATCTGGCAGGCGCTTCGGCTGTGACCATGTCTTACCGTGATCCTGCGATGTCATGAGCATTCCCCACCATGTCGACGGGCTTGGACCAACTTTGTAGAAAAGCATCAGTGGACCGCGGCGAGGCTGAAACAGCACTGGATTCCAGCAAGGGTAGCGCTTCTCAGGCGATTCGACGCCATTTGCTACTTCAGCAGGCTTTGTCCATTTTCCGCCTTCGTAGCGTGACAGCCAGATGCCGACGTCCGGGTTCTTTTCGCGTGTGCCTCCAAACCACGCTGCGACCAACGTGCCTCCAGTCTCTGCAATCGTCGAAGCGTGACATTCAGCGAATGGAGCTTCCTCGAAGATGAACTCGGTCTTTGTGATTGATGCGAAAAACATCGCTCCAACAATTACAGCCTTGAGTGCTATCAAGCCCCACCTCCATTGCTAAGAAGAAAAATCGGCGCCGCTGACCCGCCGCCTGAAGTTACATTAAGAACCGGTGACGTCGAAAGTCTTACGCCGGCACCCTCGACAATTTCGCCGCGCCACGCATAGGGATCGAAATCAACGTAGCGTCCTGAAAATCTGATTTCGCCACGGTCGAGGGAAGGGAACTCCTCCTCGGGTACCTCTACGCGCTCCTGCACCACAAAGTCCAGGTCACCCTCTATCGCGGATCCGATCGCTTCCTGCCACTCTTCATCGCTCGATTCCCAGCCCAGGATAACACCGCGCCCGCCATACTCCCCATTTGGTTTGAGAACCAGCCGATCCCGCTGTTTCACCGCAAAGTCGACAAGGTCAACCTTACGATCGCCATACAACGTAGGTCCTTCGAGAAGGCGGCGCGTCCACGGCACGTGCATTTTCACGGCCCGGATTTCATCTGCCGTGAAAAGTCTCTCGAAAGCCGGATCCTGTAGCATCGCGAAAAGTGACTTCCGGAACAGAAGCTGAACGCGGAACGAATTGACGACGCACACAACGCGATCTGCCGCCGCGCGAATCAATGCGTGCTCGAGACCACACCGCTCGAGCAGCTCACCCGTTACCACTCGCTTGTAGACAAGATGAATCCGAAAGTCACCTGAGCACAGCCATCCTCCGCGATATTCAAGTTCATTGGGGTCAACGAATTCTCGTTGGAAAGCCCATGGACTCGAAGTACTCGCGGGAAACTTCGAACTCGGCGCGCGTCTTGGCATCCTTCCAGTCGACGATCGCGATGTTTGGACGGTCCGACCATCCCCATTCACGGTAGCAGGCGAGTAGAGTTTCGAGAATTCGGGGACGGATAAGGACTCGCTGCAGTGGGAAGCGTTTCTCGAACTCTTGCATCAGCGCCATCTCAGAAAAGATGTCACCGAGAACATCGCCATAGAGCAAGCCACCGGGACTATCAGGGTTGTACTCGACAATGCTAAAACCACCACTGGAATCAAAAAAAGCGTCGAGACGGCCGCTCGCGTCAGGCGCATTGTAGCCCGGCTCGATCTGGATCAGCTTCTCTTCTGCTGGCGTAATTCCCGTCGCCCGTCGGACTCGAGCGTCTTTGATCATGAGCTCATACAGCTTGTGTATTGCGGACAGAACGAGGGCCGAACGTTTGGTGACTTGAGCATACCGTTGCTCAGATACGAAGAATGGCCGGAGCACGTTGCACACCGGTCGTCCACCGAAAGTGAGACCCCAACGGCGCGTGCCTGCATCGAGTCGCCGGACCGCGTCATCGGCAAACCCGCCAGTAAGCAATGAATGATAATGTTCGACTGCCGCTTGTGTTTCGAACATGAAGTTGGCATGGAGTTCAAGCTTTAGCTTGCTCTGTATCATGCTATCGAATGATACGAGCAAGCTAAAGCTTGAACTCCATGCTACATGCCACCTTCATCAATCTCTTCCGTCTCGAGACTCACCGTGACATATTCGCCCGCTGCTTCCGCGTTAGCCTGTGAATCCGGTATTGCGGTACGAGGACGAGGTCCTTCCGCAGGGAATGGTAAACACTGCAATATCTGGTAATCGACAAATTGATTGCGCGCGACAGTTTATCGTTCCTGATTCCGTCGCCCCAGACATCGAAACGCAGACGCACACTAGTGAGATAACGCGGTTCAGGACTGTGACGATCAGCATCGAGCGTTACCTCGAGTCGTAATGCAGGTGAGCGTATCTTTTCGAGAATGATTACTACATCGATCGCTGTGCACGATCCTAACGCTTCAAGGAGTATCTCGACGGGGCTTGCTCCAGTGTAGTGCGTGCCATCAATTTGCGTTTCAATTCCCGCGGAGTTGGTGCCTGTAAAGGTCTGGTCTCCATTCCATACAAGCTTTGCCGTCATATCACTCATTCTCTACTCCTCAGTTGATGAGCTTCGACTGATCTCCTTCAAGCATCGGCAGCTCATCCTCAACGCTCCAGATATCGAAAAGCGCGCGCGGCACCTCAGTCACAAACCTCGAAGGACGCTGGATCACGGTTTGTCGTCCGCGGTCGCTCTCGATGAGAGGGTAGCATAAATACAGTTCGTCCCTGGTTCTCGTCAACGCGACATAAAAGAGCCGCCGCTCCTCCTCTTCTCCTTCAGGATCGCGCAGGCTTCGGGCCGATGGAAAGCGCCCGTCGGATGCCCAGATCACGAATACAACCTGCCATTCAAGACCTTTGGCTTGATGAACCGACGAAAGAATCAATCGCTCATCTTCGTCTCCTCCCGTGACAACATCAGATCCGACCGTAGGACCCGGCGGAGCAAAGCGTTCAGTGTTGATCAACGCGAGCTCGCTCAGGAAATCACTGGTAGCGGGGAACTGCGAACCGAAGTTAGCCAGCTGGTGAAGGTCTTCAACTCTCGCTTCGGCGTTGTCGAAACTCGACGTGACGTATTCCTGATAGCCCTTTTCGAGAATCAGCTCGATCTGTTTGCCGGGATGGTCGATCGTCTCCGGCGCTATCAGGTCATTGATCAGTCCGGCGAAATCTTTCCAACCATCGACCGCCGGTCGAGGGAGTGCGCCCGCGATCTCTGATATCTGATCGGAGCGAATAAGATCCAGGGGCTCAGCCGCGAGTGCGATCGCCTCCCACAGTCGCCCTGCAATGGCGTTGCCAATCTTCGGTATCAACTTCAGAACCCGCCTCCACGCAACTTCGTCCTTCGGATTGACGACGATTCTCAAGTACGAGGTTACGTCCTTGATGTGCGCCTGCTCGAAGAAACGCACGCCGGAACGTACCTCGTACGGAATACCGCGGCGGACGAGCTCGAGCTGCAGTTCGAGGGCGTGAAAGTGAGAACGATAGAGGACGGCAAT
>CAWEYR010000013.1:0-87260 GCA_963813345.1 uncultured Acidobacteriota bacterium
GACCATGCCGGCAACATCTACTTGTCCGGATATGCCTACTCACCGGACTTTCCAGTTACGGCTGGTGCCTACCAGTCTTCAAACACCGGAGGCTTTGCTCTCAGAATTGCTCCGGATGTCTGAGTGTCTCGGCCGCGCATTACAACCTTTCGCCGATTGCTCGAAAAGCGATCGTGGCCGCCTTCGGTGTGCATCTGGCCACGACGACTGAGAGTGCCTGCGCGATCCCGCTTCCGATTTCGCTCGGTGGCACTCAGGTGGTGTCAAGGACAGTGCGGGAATCGAACTTGTCGCGCTCCTCTTCTATGTCTCCCCCACTCAGATTAATTACCTGGTTCCCGTCGGCAGCTGCGACTGGGACCGGCTGTCGTAAGCGTTCCAGCGAGGACGGACGCATTTCGACGGGACTAATACTGATCTCGTAAGTAGCGCCGGCGCTCTTCACGATCAACCAGACGGGTGCAGGACCGGCCGCTGCCATGGACGCGATCACATTCACTAAAGCTCCATTCGCCGCGACGCAAGCGAATGGTCAGCCGAACATCATCAGCTTATTTGGGACTGGCCTCGGAGCGGAAGCGACCGACCTCAATGGCGTCGACGTCTGTTCGAGCGTCGAGGTGACGATCGATGGCAATCCGGCAACGACGGTATTCGCCGGTAGTGCCCCGGCTATCCAGGCTCTGAATCAATTCGATGTCGTGCTACCAGTCGGAATCAGCTCCGGGAACCACACAGTCGTGGTTTCACGCAATGGCGTAAAGAGCAACCTCGTGACGATAGCAATCGGATGATTCGTAGTCAGATGGTCGGTCCGCAGACAATCCATGGTTGATATTGAGAATTGTGGAAATTTCCAAATGGCGACCGATGAGGGACACCAATAACCAGGAGTGATTCAGTGAATCTTGTCCCGCGCACGCTTGCGATCGCAACCATACTCTTCGTTACTGTGATCTATGCCACCGCGGCTGGAGTGCAGAGCTCAGTTACCCGGTCTGTTACTGCGCTGACATTGCTGACATTGCTGATACTGACTTCCATAGGGTTGTCGTCATCAGTTCCGGGTCAGGACCTGCCGCCGACGATCAAACTCAATACGGACCTGGTGACGGTCAGTGTCTCGGTGACTGATCGCAAGGACCGTCCGGTTCCTCGTCTCGATCTTGGGGTTGGAGACTTTGTTGTGACGGACGACGGGAAGCCGGTAAGGCTGGAGTTCTTTGATAAGCGGGGACCCGCAAGCATGGTCTTCGTTATCGACATTTCCTCGTCGATGGCGCGGAAGGTGCAGGAATTGAGGAGCGCATTCAAGAGGTTTCTTCAGAGTGCGCATGCCGAGCAACGACTACACTCTCATCAGCTTTAACGCTTCCCCGCGATTGATTGTTCGTTCGGTGAGCGCTGATGAGCTATGGCAGGCTGCGAGCGCGCTGGATCCATTCGGATACACAGCGCTCTACGATGCGGTGTTGCTCGGTTTGGAGACGCTGGATCAGTCGCCAAAACAGCACCGCGCGATGATCGTCATCTCCGATGGTGATGACAATCGTAGTCGCGCGAGCCTGGCCGACGTCGAACAGGCGGTGTCGGCGCGTCACGCCACGGTCTATACCATAGGGATTCTCTCCAACCTCAAGGGTGGTCAATCAGAGTTTGACCTTCGCTGTCGGAAACTCCTAACCCAGTTAGTCGAAGCCACCGGAGGGATGATTCGTTTCTCAGTGCCCACAGGTATCGGCGACGCGCTAAGTGAGATCAGCGAGATGTGAATAACCATTTTTGCCTGGGCTACTACGCGCCCAACGGCGTTCCTGGTTGGCGAACCGTTAAGGTAAGCCTCGCGTCGAGCGATCTCCGGTACAGGTTACGCCACCAACAACGCTATCTGATTAAGTAGGGATTGGACGTGTGGCGTCGGCTCAAAAATGTTGCCTTCGATCAATCCACTTTCTCTCGTGGCCTGATTGATTGGAAGATTCGTCGGCGTCCTTGGAGAATCTTGAAGTGCTCTTGAGGTTGGTGCTAATTATGGTAACACTAGAAGAATTGCACCAGGCGAATGCGAGCGTCCTTCGCGCTTGAGGTAACGGCCATGCTTACGCAGATGCCGTAGCAAGGAGCTGCGTTTCATCGCACGATAACCGTTTCCCGAATTGCGTCTTGTGGTACGCCGCGCAGAGCATCCTCTCGGCGATCCAAAAGAATGAGCGATATTGCCTCAGCGAGATTCTCGCGACAATCCTCAAGCGTGCGGCCTTGTCCATTAGCACCAGGAATCTCAGGGCAGTAGGCGATATAACAGTCTTCGTCGCGTTCAATAATCGCTGTGAACTCGTTGTGCATTTCGTCGTCCGGGTTTCGCCTAAAGCGCGGTACGATATTCTACCCATTTCTGCTTTCTCTCGCATGCCTGCCCCCACCATTTTTCAGTGTTAGGGAGAAGGTCACAGACGTCTAAGGCGCGTGCTTGTGCGCCTGATGGCTTTGAGAACATCTTTGAGAAAATCCTGAGTCTTTTCTGAGGACTCGTTCGCCCGAGTGCGGATATGGTCTGCCGACGACAGCATTCGCCGGGCATGCCCGCGGCTATACAAGTCTGAATCAATTCTGTGCTGCCGGTCGGAATCAGCTCGGGGAATCACACAGTGGTAGCTTCACGCAATGGCGTTAAGAGCGATCTCGTAACCATAGCAATTCGATAACTCGAAAAAACCACTTCGGTAACTCCAATCCTGGAGAGAAAAGGAATGAACATGAAGCGAAGCATCGCCCCCATAGGCAAGACGTACACAATGAATCGAAGGCTCGTACCTTCACTCTTTCTGGCTGCGTTGACGGTTGGAATCGCGGTCTTATCGATCCGGCCAGTTTCGGCCATCGTAGACCCGGTGACTCACTGGAATACGACAGCTGTCCAGGCCTTTGTTACGGCAGGGCAGAGCATAGCCGGATACCGCACCTTGGCTATCGTGCAGGCGGCGGTTCACGACGCGCTGAACGCGATTGATGCGCGGTATGAACGCTACGCGTTTACTGGCAACGCGCAACCGGGCGCTTCTGTTGACGCGGCGGTTGCGGCCGCAACCCGCGATGCGCTCGTTGGCGCCATTGCGGTCGGAGCGCTGCCATTCACTGGCTTTGGGTCGGTTGCAACTCAGACAGCGGCGATGGGTCAGGTCAACCTGGCATACACTGCCGCCTTGGCGGCGATTCCTGATGGCCCTTCGAAGAGCGACGGAATCGCGATTGGCCAGGCCTCCGCTGCTGCAATCCTTGCGCTCAGAAGCACGGACCACGCACTTGAGTTTGTTCCCTACACACCTGGGACGGAACCAGGCGACTGGCGTCCGACTCCCAACCCTGTTCCCCCTAGTCCGGCGGCTGGCGGCCCCGGACTTGCAGCGGCGGCTCTTCCTGGTGGGGAAGCGTCACTCCATTCGTATTGCGGCGAAGTAGTCAGTTCGAGCCGAATGCACCGCCGAAGCTATCGAAAAAGCTCTGGGCGCGCGAGTACAACGAAGTGAAAGAGATCGGCTCGCAGAACAGCGCTTCCCGGACGGCAGACCAGAGCTCGATAGCTCGTTTCTGGTATGAAGGTTCCCCTCAGGGGTGGAACCGGATCGCGATCGTTGTTTCTGACTCTGAAAATTTGGATTTGTGGGAGAGGGCGCGCCTGCTGGCTCTCGTCAACCTTGCGATGGCCGATGGGTTCATCGGCGGATTTGAGACCAAGTACCACTACAATTTTTGGCGCCCGGTCACAGCGATCAGGCTTGGGGACACGGACGGGAATGACGAAACAATCGCCGACGCGACGTGGTCGACCTATCTCAACACACCCCCAATTCCTGACTATACCTCAACACATAGCGTTCTAGGCGGCGCTGCCGCTGAAGTGCTGCGCGAGTATTTCCAAGGCGATGTCGCGTTTACGACCACAAGCGGCGTCCCATTCGCAGGCATAACAAGGTCGTTTACCAGCTTCTCGCAAGCAGCCGCTGAGAACGGGGAATCTCGCATCTACGCGGGCATTCACTTCCGCTCCGCTGTGGAAGTCGGGATCGATCAAGGGAAGAAGATTGGCCACTTCGTCTTCACGCATGCTCTGCAACCTTTGCATCCATGATGACGCTGGCGTGCCTTCGGCACCGGTTCGCTGCCGCTGCGCGGCAGCGCAAGCTAAAGCTTGAACTCGAACCCACGCGGTTTGAGTTCAAGCCTTAGCGTACCAGCGCCGCCGCACTCCAAATTTGGCGCGTTGACACGGAATCTGGTATTTTCTCGAGTCTATGCGCAGACTCACTCCAGTCCTCCTTCTCCTGGTTTTGATCTCGAATGCTCGCCAGAATCCGGGCGGCAACTATGATCTCCTGTTACGCAATGGTCGGATCGTGGATGGCACGGGAAGCGTCTGGTACCGCGGCGATGTGGCCATTCGTGGTGACACGATCGTTGACGTAGCGCCGAGAGTCTCCGGTGCCGCCACTCGGGTGATCGATGTCGCAGGGCTGGTCATCGCTCCCGGCTTCATTGACATTCACACGCACGCGCGCCGGGGCCTCTTCGAAGTGCCGACGGCGGAGAACTATGTGCGACAGGGCGTCACGACTCTGATCGAAGGACCTGACGGAAACTCACCTGTGCCGCTGGCTCCTTTTTTCGCAGAACTTGAATCACTCCAAAAGTCAGTCAATATCGGAAGCTTTGTCGGCCAGGGATCTATCAGATCAGCGATTCTCGGGAATGAGAATCGACGCCCGACCGGGGAAGAGCTCGAGCGAATGCGAGCACTGGTCGAGCAGGGTATGAAGGACGGAGCGTTTGGTTTGAGTTCCGGTCTTTTCTATCTGCCCGGCAATTTCAGCTCTACAGAAGAGGTCACGGATCTCGCGCGCGTCGCGGGTCGTTTTGGCGGAATATACATTTCGCACATGCGAAACGAGGCTGCCGGTGTAGTTGACAGTGTGAAGGAGACGATCGCGATTGGAGAGCTGGGAGGACTGCCAACACAGGTAACACATCACAAGATCATTGGACCGGCAAACTGGGGAAAGAGCGACGAAACGTTGCGGTTGATCGACGAAGCGCGCGCACGCGGCGTCGATGCGACTATCGATCAGTATCCGTACACGGCATCGAGCACCAGCATTCAGGCTGCGCTCATCCCTTCGTGGGCGCAGGAGGGTTCAAGAGAGCAGGTTATGAACCGGCTGAAAGATCCAGCGACACGAGCCAGGATCAAGGCTGAAAGCGCTGAGATAATACGCCGCGAGCGTGGTGGAGGTGATCCGAAGAATGTAGTCATTGCCGGCTGTGGATGGGATGCATCGCTTGCCGGAAAGAATCTCGCTGACGTGGCGCGGCTCCGTGGTCTCGAGCCTACGATTGAAAACGCAGCCGAGGCAGCTTTATGGATAGTTGAGCGCGGTGGATGTTCGGGAATCTTTCACGCGATCAGTGAGAAGGACCTCGAGAGGATCCTGAAACATCCTGCGACGATGATCGGATCCGACGGTGAGGTTACAGTCTTCGGAAGAGCTCGGCCACACCCGCGAGGGTACGGAACATTTGCGCGCGTGCTGGCTGTCTATGTGCGCGAGAAGAAAACGCTCACTCTCGAAGAGGCGGTGCGGAAGATGACCTCGTTTCCCGCTCAGCGGCTGCGGCTCAGCGATCGGGGCCTGATTCGCGCCGGGATGAAAGCCGACATTGTTGTCTTCGATCCGGCACGCGTCCGCGATACTGCAACCTTTGAGCAGCCGCACCAGTACGCCGAAGGATTCTCGCAAGTCATCGTCAATGGCCAGGTAGCATATGAGAATGGACAGATGACCGCAGCGCGGCCAGGCCGTGTTCTTTACAGTAAATCTCGGGTGACACAGAAATGAAAAAAGAATGGAAGGTGCGAGTCGGAGAACGTGAAACCACGGCCGCGCTTGATGCCGCATCGACGCCAAAAGCGAGTGGAGTGTTTGTGTGCGCTCACGGAGCAGGCGGCGAGATGGGGGACCGGAGCATGCTCGAGCTGGGTCAGCTTTACTCTGAAAGCGGTCTGCATGTGGTTCGCTTCAATTTTCTTTATCGGGAAAAGGGATCGGGAGGGCCGGATCCGATGCCTCGGCTGCAGGAGTGTTTCAGTGCTGTTGTCGAATCAGCGCGAGGAATGCTCAAACCTGACGTGATGATCATAGGCGGGCGCTCGATGGGAGGGCGCGCTGCTTCGATGATGGCAGCCGAAGGCTTCGCATGCGATCGTGTTTTGCTGCTCGCGTATCCGTTGCATCCGCCGGGTCAACCCGAAAAGTTGCGGGATGCACACCTCTCGAGTATCAAGGTCCCCGTATTGTGCTTCAACGGGACTCGCGACAGCTTCTGCACTCCTGAGATCATGAAGAAGGTCGTGAGCGGTCTTGGCCGCAATTTCACGATGCATTGGATCGAAGGCGCCGATCACGGTTTCAAAGTACCAAAGTCTTCCGGACGCTCGCACGCGGATGTACTCGCTGAGATAGGTGAAGTGAGCAGAAAGTGGCTTGGGATGTAGCATCCTGGGAGCGCCAAGTCCCTGGAGCGGCCAGTCGTGCCAGCAGCTGGCGCATGTATACACACTCAACGTGCCTCGGAGCTCGCTCCACGCGCCAGGCTCGGAGCCTGGCGCTCCCAGGCGCGTCCTCCTCTACCATCCCATCGCGCATCCGTCTTTGCGGGGGTCAGAGCCTCCGGCCAAAGCTCCAGTTTTGGGGTCGATCATGATTGCCTGGTATCCGCCAAAGGAACCTGGCGCTTCAGTCAAACGATGGCCCATCCTGGTTAGCTGGTTGCGAACATCAGTGCCGATTGCTGACTCGAGCGCCAGCCCTCGGTCGAAGTGCCTGATTCTCGGCTGTTCTCCGGCCTGTTGAACATCCATCCCAAATTCGATGATGTTGAGCAGCACCTGTACGTGTCCCTGAGCCTGCATGTCGCCACCCATGACTCCAAACGAAAGCCAGGGGCGTCCATCGCGAAATACCATCGCCGGAATGAGTGTATGAAACGGCCGCTTGTTGCCTTCAAGCCGATTCGGACTCTTTTCATCAAACGAGAATCCTGCGCCGCGATTGTGCAGGATGACGCCTGTGTCCCCTGCGACCAGCCCCGAACCAAACTGGCTGAAGATGCTTTGAATCAGCGAGACGACGTTGCGATCACGATCGACTACGGTCAGGTATACGGTGTCCTCGCCTCCTCGCGAGGAGCTCTCTGCGCCGGAAGCCCTTTGAAGATCGATGCGTCCGCGCAGCTTCACAGCGTATGGTTTCGAGAGCAGTTCATCGAGCGGCGCTTTGTAGAAGTCGGGGTCAGCTATATGGTTCGTGCGATCCAGAAACGCGAGCTTCTTGGCTTCAACAACTGTGTGGATGTATTTCGCAGAGTTGTGCCCTCCCATTGCTCGAAGGTCAAAGCCTTCGAGAATGTTGAGCATTTCAAGTGCAGCTAGTCCCTGCGTGTTGGGAGGCAGCTCGTAAACCGTGTGTCCTCGATAGGTCGTGTTGATCGGATCAATCCAGTTCGAACGGTGGCCGGCAAAATCCTCGAGCGTGTGGAAACCACCCTGCGCTTTGGCAAAGGCGACGATCTTTTCTGCTAGTGCTCCTTTGTAGAAAACATCTGCACCGCCGGTCGCTATCGCACGCAGAGTCGCGCCGAGGTTTCGATTGACGAAAATCTCTCCGATCGCGGGCGCTTTTCCACCCGGAAGATACGTACGCGCGAAGTCTGTGCTTCCCCGGTGTGCTGCACCTTCTTCCTGCCAGTCACGACCGATGACTTCGGTTACCACAAATCCGCGTTCTGCGTACTCGATTGCAGGCTCGAGGACCTGGGCGAGCGTCATTGATCCGTTACGCTTGAGAAGCTGCGACCAGCCTTCAACGGCACCCGGAATCGTGACTGCATGGATGCCTGCACCCGGCGTTCGATCAAAGCCTCGCTTACGAAGCTCACCGATGCTGATGCCTTTTGGAGATCGACCACTTGAATTGAGAGCTTTGAGCTCTTGTTTCTTTGCATCCCAGACGAGAGCGAAAAGGTCGCCTCCCGGACTTACCATCATCGGTTCAACTACGCAGAGTACGGCTGCCGCTGCAACAGCAGCATCGACCGCATTGCCACCGCGCTCGAGAATGCGAAGGCCGGCAGCCGAAGCGAGCGGATGGCTTGTCGCGATCATTCCATTCATCGCACGGACCGCGGAGCGCGTACCGCCTCCGCGCGGATTGGGCCTGTCGCCAACGGCGTTTTGAGAATCTGCCGGCGGCACAATTACAAGTACCAGGAAGAAAGCAATGAGAAGGTGTCGTCGCATAATAGTTCACCCACGTTTCGGGGAATCCGAGGGGTTCGCGTGCAACCCCAAGCTGAAGCTTGAACTCAAACCTCGTATTAGTTTGAGTTCAAGCTTTAGCTTGGGGTTGCACGCTAATCAGGTCAACTTCTGAGCAACAGCAGAGGGGACCTGGAGGACCGTGCCGTGCCTGTGATCTTTTGGAAAAGTTACTGTACTCGAAATGTCTTCCCAGGTCTTCAGGTCCTTCGACTTGACTGCGCCATAACGGTGTTCGCGATAGATATCAAAAAATACCAACCATTCGTTATTGATCCTGATTGCTGAAGGACCCTCAACCCAGTCGCGTGTGAATGGCTCCGATACCTGGGTATAGGGGCCTTCGGCGCGAGTCGCGACAGCAAGTCTAAGATTCTTCTTTACTGGTTTCTCTCGCTCATCCTTGAAAATGAGGTAGTACTTCCCACTGTCCTTCAGAATGATTGCATCGATCACGTTGAATCCTGGATCGAAGAAGAGTTTGGTTGCAGCAAAAGTCTTGAAGTCTTTCGTCGTCGTGTAATAGATGCGGTGGTTCTTTTCGTTGCTTCCCGGTTGATCAGCACCGGGAAAGCGACCAGGAATCGTCGTGGCCCAGAAGATGAGCCATTGCTTCCCGACGTCGTCATAAAACAATTCCGGGGCCCACGCGTTTCGTGCGGTTGGCTCGTGCGTCATTACAGGAATGGCCTGCTGCTCGCTCCAGTCGATCAGATTCTTTGAGCTCGCATAGCCAATCGTCTGATCCCACCAACCCGTCGTCCACACCATATGAAATACGCCGTCCGAGCCTTGCACCAAAGACGGATCGCGCATTAGTTGGCCTTTGCCAACGGTCGGCTTGAGATAGGACCTGTCCTGGTTTGTCGCTTTCCACGTATACCCATCCCGGCTGAGGGCAAGATGAAGCCCATCCTCACCGTTGCCTCTGAACGAGGTGAAGACAAACCACGGGCGGTTGTCCTGGCTCAGTCCGAACAAGGAAACGAAAACCAGCGTTATCAATAGAAATCTCATTTGGTTCGATTTTGGAAGAACGTGATTCCACAGTCGGACAGGGATATCATTGCGCGGAGATCACTGTTACGCCAAGTCCTTTTGGGGCAAAGGAAATCATAATGGGAAAACTGATTCAAGATGTGGGTTACGGGGCTCGAATGCTCCTTGCAAAGCCCGGATTCGCCGCCATCACAATCCTCACGCTCGCACTCGGGATTGGAGCAAACACTGCGATCTTTACAGTCGTTGAAGCGGCACTTCTTCGAGGCCTCCCGTATGATCAGCCTGAGCGCCTGTTTCACCTCTTTGAGACGACGCCGCAGAAGGAATACCCGCAGCGCGAGTTCTCATATCCCGATTACCAGGATTACCTGACGAATCAAGTCTTCGAGGGCATCACCGCTTATACAGGTGGCGGCGGTGCGCTGCTTACGGGTCGAGGTGAGCCGGAGCGCCTTTTTGCGCCATCGGTCACGGCCAATTTCTTTACGCTCCTTGGAGTAACACCGATCGTTGGTCGCACATTCAACGAGGGTGATGACAAGCCAGGAGCGCCAAGAGTGGTTGTGCTTTCCTATGGACTCTGGCAGCGGATGTTCGCGCGAGATACCCGGCGTTGTTGGTCAGACACTGACCATCAATGGTATGCCGCAAACAATCGTTGGCGTACTGCCAGCAAATTTCACGTTCGCGCTGCGACCAGGCGATCTGTGGATGGCGTACCAGCCAAGTGAAGCACAACTTACCCGGCGCTTCCTTCACGGAACGAATCTCATTGCCCGGCTCAAATCAGGTGTCAGCATTGAGCAGGCACAGGCAGAGATGAGCGCGATCGCCGGTCGCATCGCGGCAGAGCATCGCGATTCGCATACAGGAACGGGTGCGAGACTTGTTCCGCTGCACGAACAGATCGTTGGCACGGTAAAGCCCATTCTTCTTGCTCTGCTTCTAGCTTCGGCGTTTGTGCTCCTCATAGGTTGCGCGAATGTTGCCAATCTGCTGCTCGCGCGATCGCTCGGGAGACAGAGGGAGATCGCGATTCGTGCTGCACTCGGCGCGGGCAGTTCGCGAATTGTGAGACAACTTCTGACAGAGTCATTACTGATGTCGCTTATTGGAGGCGGCGCGGGATTGTTGTTCGCGTTCTGGGGTGTAGACGCACTCATCTCACTTGTTCCGGATGCTCAGTTGATGACGATGCCATTTCTGAGAAACACGCGGGTAAACTCGAACGCTCTTGCCTTCACCTTTGGACTGTCACTCCTGACCGGAATCGTATTTGGTCTCGCGCCCGCATTAGCTGCGTCGAAGCTCGATCTTCACAATACGTTGAAGGAGGGTGGACGCAGCGGCTCGGGACTCGAGCGCCACCGGTTGCGCAGGGTCCTTGTAGTCACGGAGATCGCTCTTGCTGTCGTGCTCCTTGCCGGCGCCGGTCTGATGATGAAGAGCCTGTGGCGATTGATGCAGGTCAATATAGGCTTTGATCCTCACAATGTTCTCACGATGACAGTCTCGCTCCCTGGAGCCAGGTATCAGGAACAGAGCCGTATCGCGGGCTTCCATGATCAGCTTACTTCGCGTGTGGCGGCTCTTCCCGGAGTCGCTGGAGTCGGGCTCATTGATCGATTGCCTTTGCTCGGAGGAAACACGACAAGATTCTTCCTCGATGGTGAGGCGCCACCGCCGCCGGGTCAGGAGATCGAAGCCAATCTTCGTCAGGCCGGCAAATCCTATTTCCAGACACTCGGAATTCCGCTGATCAAGGGAAGATTTTTCGATGAACGTGATATCGCTACGTCGCCCGGCGTGACCATCATAAACAAATCTCTCGCGGATCGGTTGCTGCCGGGGCAGGACCCGGTCGGAAGGCGAATTCAATTTCGATCCGTTACCAGCCAGCCGGTCGAGATCGTGGGTGTTGCAGGAGATGTAAAGGTCACAGGACTCGACGATGCCTTCAAACCCGTGCTCTATTTCCCGCTTGCTCAAGGACAGACGCTCAGTCCGAGTCTGGTGGTGCGGACAACTGGCGATCCCGCAGCTCTGATTGGTGCCGTCCGAAATGCAGCACGAGCGCTCGAACCGGAGATCGGTATTTTCAACGTCAGAACGTTTGAAGAGATGATCGCAAATTCGCCTGCGGCTTTCTTCAGACGCCTTCCGGCGTGGTTGATCGGAATCTTTGCAGTAGTCGCCTTGCTGCTGGCTTCGATTGGAATCTTTGGCGTGATCTCGTATTCCGTCAGCCAGCAGACGCGAGAGATCGGCGTGCGGCTTGCCCTGGGCGCGCGCCCTCGAGAGATTCTTGGAATGGTTGTCGGCAGGGGAATGAAGCTGGCCGTCTCAGGTGCAGCTATCGGGCTCTCGGCGCGTTCGCACTAACCCGATTTATGGAGGGATTGCTCTTCGGGGTAAGCGCAACCGATCCGATCGTCTTCATCGCGATCGCGGTACTGCTGGTGCTGGTGGCGTTGCTTGCCTGTTACATTCCCGCTCTTCGAGCATCACGAGTAGACCCGATGATTGCGCTGCGATATGAGTGAGACGTGTTACAACGACCTCAAAGGGGTTCGAATTCAACCCCAAGCTGAAGCTTGAACTCAAACCTCTTATTGAGTTTGAGTTCAATCTTTAGCTTGTGGTTGCTGGCGAGATGCAAAAGATACTTCATGACTTCCGCTACGCAATCCGAACGCTCGGAAGGGATCGGGCGTTTACACTGATTGCCGTCGTCACGCTCGCAGTCGGCATTGGCGCGAACACGTCGATGTTCAGCGTCATCAACGCAATACTTCTGCGGCCCCTGCCCTACTATGAAGCTGATCGACTCGTTTGGCTGTCAGAGCAGCACGAAGAGATCGCGACGCGCTGGATATCCTATCCAAACCTTCTCGATTGGCGCGAGCGCAATCAGTCCTTTGAGGCCATGGCCGCGATTCGCGGATGGCAGATGACCCTCACGGGTGCTGGAGAAGCGCAGTCGGTTAATGCGCGCATGGTAACCGCGGATTACTTCCGTGTTATGCGCGCCAGTCCACAACTGGGTCGCGACTTTGCACCAGAAGAAGACAGATCTGGAGCCGCACCTGTCACCGTCCTCAGTCACGCGTTCTGGCAAACGCAGTTTGGAGGTGACCGAGCGATTGTTGGCCGGGCTATCACGCTCGATGGCCAGCCATTCACAGTTGTCGGGATTATGCCCGCAGATTTTCAGCATCAGGGTCCACCCGAGCTATGGGTGCTCATGGGTCGTTACGCCGAGGGAGGCTGGCTTGTTCGCGACAACCGGATGGCGGGTTTCGGCATTGCCCGGCTGCGAGCAGGTGTGAGCCTTGCTCAGGCTCGCGCCGACATGAAATCGATCGAGGAGCAACTGATTCGCGAACATCCGATGCGCAATGGCGGAAACAGGATCAGCGTAGTTTCACTTCAGGACAGCATAGTTGGCAATTCGCGACAATCGATCTTTCTGCTCTTTGCCGCCGTAAGTCTGGTGTTGCTGATTGCGTGCGCGAATGTCGCGAACCTGTTGCTCGCGCGTGCCGCGACACGAAAGAAAGAGTTTGCAGTGAGAGCCGCCCTTGGCGCGAGCCGCTCCAGTCTCTTGCGACTTTCACTGATCGAGAGCCTGGTTCTTTCACTTCTCGGGTGTGGTCTGGGCATTCTGCTGGCAAGATGGGGAATCGACCTGTTGCTGCAGTTTGCTCCTGAGGCACTTCCTCGCATTTCAGGCGTCACCCTGGGTTCTCGAGTGCTCGCGTTTTCTTTTCTCGTATCGCTTCTCACTGGGCTCATCTTCGGTTCGGTTCCTGCCTGGCAAAGTTCGAATGCCGACTTCCAGACGGCCCTCAAGGAAGGAAGCAAAACTACGGCTGACGCACGCACTGGACGGTTGCGAAGCGTATTCGTAATCGCCGAATTCGCAATAGCCATGGTCTTGCTTGTGGGTGCTGGATTATTGATACAGAGCCTCGCGCGTCTTCTTAAGATCGGACCCGGGCTTCGATCCTCGCGGTGTTGTCACGATGGAATTGCTGCCGCGCCAGGCATACCCCAGCCGCCCGAAATTGATGCCGTTTTATTCGCAGCTCGAAGAACGTCTCAGGGCGTTGCCCGGTGTTAAGGCGATAGCGTTATTGAATGATACTCCCGGATTCGAACCCTCGTGGCAGACCGACATCAATCCCGAAATCGGCGGAAAGTATCAGAAGATTGCGCCTGGCGAATTGATCAACGTCGATTGGGGCATCGTCAGCGCTGATTACTTCAGGACAATGCAAATTCCGATAAGGCAGGGGCGATCGTTTACTGCGGCAGAAGTTGCGAGCGGAGCTCCCGTGATGCTGGTTGATGAGCACCTTGCCCGTCGGTTCTGGCCCGATGGAAATGCGCTCGGGCAACATATCAAGTACGACAGTGCAACTCCGATCGAGATCATCGGAATCGCTGCCAACGTCCGCAACTATGGCGCCGAAGCGCTCGGTCGAATAAAGATCTACACACCGTTTGGCCGCGCGCCGATCCCGCGCGTGACTCTTGCGGTCCGTTCCGAGAACCCGAACTCCGATGTCGCACTCAGCCTCGTTTCATCAATCAAGCGAGAGGTGCAGGCGATCAACCCGAACGTGCCGATTTCTGAAGTTGAGATGCTCGACGAGCAGCTGGCGCGGCATATCGGTCCTCGAACGTTCAATACCTGGTTGCTCGGCCTCTTTGCACTTGTGGCGCTCGCGCTGGCAGCGGTCGGGATCTATGGCGTCATGAGTTACACCGTCTCGCAGCGCTCTCGCGAAATGGGAATCCGAATCGCGCTCGGGGCAAAGAAGGTCGATGTTGCCCGGATCGTTCTCGTGCGCTGCCTGCAGCTGTCGGGAATGGGCCTGTTGGTTGGGATAGTTGGTTCGCTCCTTGTGACAAGGTGGCTCAGAGCTGAGTTGTTTGGCGTCAGCCCGACAGATCCGATTACATTGATCGCTATTGCATTGTTGTTAACAGTGGTGGCGTTACTGGCGTGCTATGTTCCGGCAAGGCGTGCTTCCAGGGTGAATCCGATTGAAGCATTGAGGAATGAGTGATGAGAGGTACTACATACCTTTTTCATACACAATGAAGTGTTGCTGAGGCAGGAAGTCCCTGGTTTCCTTCCATCGAAGACCAACAGCCTCCATTTCTTTTCGTGACTGGGCGACGCTCATCTTGTGCAGCCGCTTGATGGGGACGTCGGGGTCTTCTGCACGATATTCGATCTGGACGACGCGGCCGCCCGGCTTAAGGCTGCGGACGATGCTCTCCATCATTTCGCGCGGGTAGGAGAATTCGTGGTAGGCATCGACCAGCAATACAACATCGACAGATGCTGCAGGCAGTTTTGTGTCTCTCTCTGATCCGTGAAATGGGATGACGTTTTCTGCTTTCAGATTCTTCTTGCGTTGCTCGAGGATTGCGAGCATTTCCGGTTGAATATCAACGGCGTATACTTTTCCCTGCCGAACTGCGCGGCTCAACCGAAAAGTGAAATAACCCGTACCGGCACCGATGTCGGCTACTACATCTGACGGCTTGAGATTCATATTCGCTACAACCTGATCGGGCTTCTCCGTGTCTGCTCTGTCAGGACGTTCAAGCCAGTCTGCTCCCTGATGTCCAATGACATGGGCAATCTCGCGGCCCATGTAAAACTTGCCGATACCGTCAGGATCGTGGACCGCGCGGGTTTCGTAAACCGATTGCAACCGCGGGCAAAGGCAGTAACAGGGAAAGTAAGAGGAACAGACGTGAAGAATACATATCAACACCTGGGAGCGCTGGTCTCTGACCGGCGCGTGTGGCGCAATCATGATTCTCTCGCACGCGCCGGTCAGAGACCAGCGCTCCCAGGCGAGGGAGTGAGGTTGTTATGGCCGACTTTCGCATCGAGAAGGATTCGCTGGGGGAAATGAGCGTCCCTTCAAACGCCTATTACGGAGCGCAGACAGCGCGTGCCGTCGAGAACTTTCCGATCAGTGGTCTTGTCTTTCCGCGCCGGTTTCTCCATGCGCTCGGTGTAATCAAACGATCGTGCGCGCAGGCGAACATGGCTTTTGGTGACCTTGACCAGCGAATCGGCGATGCCATTGAAAAGGCATCAGCAGAAGTTGCCGATGGCACGATGGGATGATCAGTTTGTGGTCGACATATTCCAGACCGGGAGCGGCACTTCAACCAATATGAATGCCAACGAGGTCATCGCGAATCGCGCGGCGGAGATACTGGGAGAGAAGCGCGGAAGCAAAGCGATTCATCCGAACGATCACGTAAACATGTCGCAGTCATCGAATGACGTAATTCCGACCGCGATTCATGTCGCTGCCGCGATGGCAATAACCGAGGACCTCCTTCCGGCGCTCGAACAACTTCATAAGGCACTCAACACGAAAGCGCAGGAGTTTGATGGAGTCATCAAACCGGGCCGTACTCACTTGATGGACGCCACGCCGGTAAGGCTTGGACAGGAGTTCGGCGGGTATGCAGCACAGATCGACAAGGGACGCCGCCGAGTTTCGAGTGCTCGTGACGCTTTGCTTGAATTGGCGCTTGGAGGCACTGCTGTTGGCACGGGAATCAATCGCCGTCCTGAGTTTCCTGCAAAGGCCATTGCACATATTTCAGCCGAGACAGGGCTCAGATTTCGTGAAGCGAGCAATCACTTCGAGGCGCAGGGAGCTCGTGATGCCTGTGTCGAGACATCAGGAGCTTTGAAGACGGTTGCCTGCAGCCTGATGAAGATTGCCAGTGACATCCGCTTACTTGCATCAGGACCACGAACCGGGATTGGTGAGATCAACCTTCCCGCAACACAGCCGGGAAGCTGGATCATGCCGGCGAAGGTCAATCCGGTGATGTGCGAGGCGGTGACCATGGTTGCAGCTCAAGTGATTGGCTACGACGCTGCTATCACGGTTTGCGGGATGGGAGGGATTCTCGAGTTAAATGTCATGATGCCCGTCATGGCATACGATCTGTTGCAGTCGATATCGATTCTTTCGAATGTGAGTCGAGTTTTTGCCGAGAAGTGCGTATCCGGCATCACTGCCAATGTTGATCGCTGCCTCGAGCTGGCCGAGAGAAACCTGTCGATCGTCACGGCTCTGGCTCCGAAGGTTGGCTATGACAAAGCCGCGGAGATCGCGAAAGCAGCGCACGAGCGCAATCTGAGCGTGCGCGAAGTTTTGGATGATCGCGAGCTCGAAGCGCTCCTCGAACTTTTTAAGATGACGGAACCGGTTAGGGCTAGACGGAGGCGGAATCGTGGAGTCTTTGATTGAATTCCGCCTGAAGGCGGTACAACATGCCAGGATCTGCCCAAAATGTCAGATAACTCGATCGTTCAAACACTTGCAGGATTACTTCTGCTTTGCGGAATCCTGATCGCATGGCTGCTTTACGAGCGGGTCCGCCTTCGGCGTGCCCGCCAGGACGTGCACGAGCAATTGAGCTTCGAGACTCTGGTCAGCAATCTTTCTGCCGACTTTGCGAGTCTCAAGCCTGATCAGGTTGATGCCAGCATTCACGGGTGGTTGAAGCAGCTGTGCGAGTTTCTCGATGTAGATCGAGGAACGCTGCTCCAGTTCGCGACAGACAGTTCGCTTGCGTTCCGCTCGCATTCCTACGCCGCTCCTGGCATTCCTGCAGCTCCGGAAGTGGTGGGTGATGAGTACTCGCCATGGTATGCAGACCAGCTCCGCAGAGGCAATGTTCTGAACTTTCCGAGGATGGCTTCAGAGCTCTCTGATGCAGCCCGCATCGAGAAAACGTACGTCGAGCGTCAAGGCATCAAGTCGCACCTCACAGTTCCAATTATTGTCGATGGCTCAGTGAATTTTGCCTTGGGCCTTTCTACAATGCGGTCTTACCGTGTGTGGCCTGATGAGATGGTTGGACGTTTGCGTCTTGTAGGCGAGATCTTTGCACAAACGCTCCTGCGCCGACACGCCGAAGCGTCTCTCGTTGACAGCCAGAACCGCTATTCTATTGCGACGGCCGCGGGAGGCGTGAGTGTCTGGGAGCTCAACCTCGAGACTGGCGAGGTCTATTCCGATCCGGTCCTTCCTTTGATCTGTGGCCTTCCTCCCTCGACCATAATGAACCGCGAAGACTGGCTCAAATGGGTGCATCCCGACGACCTCGAACGCCTGCTCGCTTACGAGCGGCAATTGATCAATACGGAGGACGTAGATTGGGCAGATTTGAACCGTCCTGTGCCTGCATTCGAGTACCGAGTATTGCACGCCAGGGGCGGACATCGGTGGGTTCAGATTCGCGGCTCGGCATTCCAGCGCAAGGATGGCGAACCGTACCGGCTGATTGGAACGCTGACGGAGATATCGGAACGCAAGTTCGTCGAGGAGGCGCTCCGCGAAAGCGAGGCGCGCTATCGCAACGTGGTCGAAACTCAGACAGAGCTCATCTGCCGTTTCAAGCGGGACACGACGCTGACGTTTGTGAATGACGCATATTGCCGCTATTTCGAAAAGCCGCGTGAAGAACTAATTGGAACAAAGTTCATCGAGCTGATACCGCCACAGGCTCGCGCTTCCGCACTTGGCCACATTGAGTCATTGATAGCCAATCCGCGAAGCATGAAACATGAACACGAGGTGATAGCCCCGGGTGGCCGGATCGGATGGCAGGAGTGGGTCAATCACGCGATTCTGGACTCCGACGGAAGAGTGAGCGAGTTTCAGGCAGTCGGTCGCGACACGACTGAGCTGAGAGCTGCCGGGGAGGAGCTGCGCAAGGCGCAGGCGGAACTCCAGCACGTGACGCGCGTCATGACGATGGGCGAGTTTCTGAGCTCAATCGCGCATGAAGTCAATCAGCCGCTCGCCGCAATTCGTACGTGTGGTGAAGCCGGGCTTCGTTTTCTTTCCGGAGATACAGTGAATCTTACTCGTTCGCGCGAAGCGCTGACGAACATCGTCAGTGACAGTATCCGCGCCAGCGAGGTGATCAAACGCCTGCGAGGGCTGGTCAAGAAGACGGAGCCGGAGAAGGTGCTCCTGGATGTCAATGATGTCATTCATGAGGTAATCAACCTGACGCGCAGCGAGCTGGAAAGCCACGAGATCGAACTCGTACTCAGCCTGGATAGCGGCCTCCCACTGATTTCTGCTGACCGAGTGCAGCTCCAGCAGGTTTTGCTGAATCTCATCGCTAATGGAATCGAAGCGATGAGTCCTGTACCGAAAACTGAGCGCCGGCTGACAATCAGTTCACAGCGTGAAGGGACAGACTCGATTCTCATCTCAGTTCACGATGCCGGCCCGGGTTTGAAACCAGAGGATTCAAAAAAGATCTTCGAGGCTTTCTTCAGCACGAAAGCCGAAGGCATCGGGCTCGGACTCTCCATCAGCCGGACGATCATCGAGACTCACGGAGGGCGGTTGTGGGCCGCTGCCAACGGATCGCAAGGAGCGACACTCCAGTTTACTCTCCCCGTGAGCAACTCTCGTGACGTTCAGGAATCCCGGAGCGACTACGACCAAAACGGTCATTGACGAACTCGCATGAAGTCATCGCAGTTCTCCGAAGATGCAATGGTATTCGTCGTGGATGATGATCCGTCCATGCGAAGGGCGATCACATTGCTCATGGAATCGGTAGGGTTGCCGGTTGAAACTTTCGAATCGGCGCAGCAATTCCTTGACTACACGCGCCCGGAAATTCCTGGTTGCCTTGTGCTGGATTTACAATTGCCTGACCAGAGCGGTCTTGATCTGCAGCGAGAGCTGACCGAAACAGGCGCAGAGATTCCGATCATTTTTATTACCGGTCATGGAGATATTCCTCAATCGGTGCGAGCGATGAAGGCCGGCGCCGTTGAGTTCCTGACGAAGCCGTTCGATACGAAGGCTCTGGTGGAAGCTGTCAGGCACGCGATCGAGAGCGATCGAACGGCGAGAGCTCAACGTGTCCTGGTCGCCGATCTTCGACGCAGGTACGAGATGCTGACTGCCCGCGAAAAAGAGGTTATGGCTCTCGTGGTTACAGGATATGCTCAACAAACAGATTGCCGGGATGCTGGGCGCCAGCGAAGCTACGATCAAGATTCATCGTGGCCAGGTTATGGGCAAGATGCGCGCCGGTTCAGTTGCTGAGCTTGTCAGGATGGATGAGAGGCTCAAAGCGTAGAAGAAGAGTGCTGAGTGCGGGTGCTGAGTGCTGAGTGCTGAGTGCTGAGATGGGGTTTGAGTTCAAGCTTTAGCTTGTGGTTGCATTCTGCAGCCTTGCATGAGCTGCGGAATGCAACCACAAGCTAAAGCTTGAACTCAAACCCCATTACTCAGCACTCAGCACTCAGCACCCAGCACTCAGCACTTCCTCACTCAGCACCTTACTACTACTAAAGTCGTATAGATTCCCTGCTTTGGGTAGGCTAGGCTCTGAACTCGCCGAAGCTGTCAGGTGAGAATCAGTGGCCAGAACGGAAGGTGATGTTGTCTGGCGAATTCCTAATATCAGTGATCGAGGACGATAGATCGGTCCGTGAATCGCTGGAGATGTTCATCGAGGCTTTTGGCTTCGATGTTCTCGGATTCGCATCGGCTGAACAGTTCCTGGCGTCTGACAGGATTAATGACTCGGCATGCCTGATTTTGGATGTGACCCTGCCCGGAATGACCGGCATCGAGTTACAGCACAGGCTGAAAGAGATTGGAGTTCGCGCGGCAGTCATTTTTATAACCGCGCAGCCAAACGAGAGAAACCGCGAACAGGCGATGCAGGATGGGGCGATAGCGTTTCTTGAAAAGCCCTTCTCCAGCGAAGCACTTCTGAGCGCGATACGAAAAGCAGGAATAGATAGTCCTGCGAGCGGAACTTTTCAAAGTTCTGCGACATAGCCGGCTTCGAGACGCCATTTGCCTCTCTCAGGAGAAGGAGGGAGAATTTGATTGGACTCGAAGCCGGCTTACTTCTATCACCCGCTTACTTCCAAAGTCCCCACCGCCACTATTCACGAGCGAGCCTTCCCCGCGTAGAATCACTCTCGTACAAACATTTCCCCATGCCGACATCAAATGACGTCATAACCGGTAAGCCTCTCTGGTCGCGCCGCGCCTTCGCGGGTGCAATCAGCGGAGGCCTGGCTGCTGTGGCATTTCCAGCTCCTGCAAGTGCTTCGATTGTGGCTGCTCCTTCGCGCGAGCCGGGCAAGGTCTGTGTTTTTTCGAAACATCTGCACTGGCTGGATTGGCAGGGTCTTGCCGAGACTGCAGCTGAGATTGGTTTCGACGGTGTTGACCTTACCGTGCGAAAAGGCGGCCACGTCGAACCTGAACGAGCGGCAGAGGACCTGCCCCGCGCGGTCGAGTTGATTCGCAAGGCCGGTCTCGCAGTGCCGATGGTGACGGCGGGAATAGTTGATGTGCGAACACCACACGCAGAGCAGATCATGAGCGCCTTGAAAAGCGCGCAGATTACACGCTATCGCTGGGGAGGATTCAGATACTCTGACAATCAATCGATACCATCGAGACTCGAGGAGTTGAGGGGAGAGGCTGCAAAGCTCGCCGACCTCAACCGGAAGTATGATCTTTGCGCGATGTATCACACTCATTCCGGCCTCGAAGTCGGCGCCTCGATATGGGACCTGTGGTTGATTCTGAAGGATCTCGACCCCTCGCGCGTGAGCGTCAATCTCGATCTCGCGCACGCGACCATCGAAGGCGGGCTGGGGGGATATGTGAATAACACCCGGCTCGTGGCACCCATCACCCGCGGGATTGCAGTCAAAGATTTTACGTGGAAGAAGAGTGACAGGGGTGAATGGCGACCGGCCTGGTGCCCGCTTGGTGAAGGTATGGTGAATTTCAAGCGTTTCTTCAGCATTCTCAAGACAGCAGGTTTTTCAGGTCCGATTCAGGTTCACTTTGAGTATCCGCTCGGAGGTGCCGAAAGCGGCGCAAAGAACCTGAGCATTGATCGCAAAGTCGTCATCGAGGCGATGCGGCGCGATTTGAAGACTCTGAGAGGATGGTTGATGGAAGCGGTGTTGTAATTGAAACCAAAGATTCCGCCTGAAGGCGGTACAACGTACAAGGTGTATCGATGAAACGTCGTGAATTCTTGAAGTCATCGGTTGTGGCCGGAAGCGCAACTGCGATACGAAAACAGCAAAGCGCGAATGATCAGATCAGAGTCGGTCTGATCGGGTGCGGTTCACAGGGAAATTCAGACGCGAACCAGTTCTCGCGAATTCCAAATGTAAAGATAGTCGCGCTCGCCGATGTCTACGAAGGAAGCATCAAGTCCACACTCGAGAACCCGAGCCTCAAGCTTGATCAGACAAAGACGCCACACTACAAGGATTTTCGTCGCATCCTGGACGATAAGAACATTGATGCTGTGATCATCGGCACACCCGATCACTGGCACGCTCTCACGATGATTATGGCCTGTCAGGCGGGCAAGGATGTCTACGTCGAGAAGCCGCTATCGCTGACGGTTGAAGAAGGGCGGCTGATGGTAAATGCAGCACGTAAGCACAACCGCATTGTTCAGGTAGGAACGCAGCAGCGATCGGCCAGGCATTTTCAGCGCGCGGTCGAGCTGGTGCGCGAGGGACGCATCGGGAAGATCGGACGTGTGCACACGTGGAATCACGATCAGGAGAGTCCGGATGGCATCGGAAATCCCGCCCGATACGCAGCCTCCGAACGGGCTCGATTGGGACTTCTATCTTGGGCCGGCACCCAAAGTTCCATTCAACGAGAATCGCTTCCTGGGCAACTTCCGCTGGTTCTGGGACTACTCGGGCGGAAAGATGACAGACTGGGGAGTTCATCTGATCGACATTGTTCAGTGGGCAATGAACGTTGATGCGCCGGTAGCTGTCGATGCAATGGGTGGCAAGTTTACGCTCAATGATAATCGCGAAACTCCGGACACACTGATGGCGACATTTGAGTATCCGAAGTTCATTGCTACGTACGAAAATCGTGCATTCAGCGGTCGCGGACTGGATGGAAAGGGCTACGGGATTCTCTTTGTCGGTACCGATGCGAGTCTTTTCGTTGATCGCTCCGGACTCGAGATCATCCCTGAATACACCGGCCGCCGGCGCGACGATCTGTTCACGGCGAAAGTCCCGCCCGCGCGGATGGGATTGCCGCGCGCAGATTTGTCTCATCTCGATCATTGCCGCAATTTCATCGAATGCATGAAGACGCGGAAGCTGCCGACCTCGGATGTCGAGATTGCGCATCGATCCACCAGCACCACTTTGCTGGCCAACATAGCTCTGCGATCCCATCGTCGTGTGAAGTGGGATGGACAGTCCGAAAAGATCATCGGCGATGCCGAGGCTTCGAAGTGGCTTTCAAAAGCGTATCGCGCTCCGTGGAAGCTCCTCGAGGGTTGACAGGCGTGAACAATCGAGGGCAATGGGTTCAAAAGCGAACGCGTTAAAGCAGGAGTTTCAGAGGTTCTTTGGCCGCAATGCAGATATTTACCACGCTCCCGGCCGAGTAAATCTGATAGGCGAACACACGGACTACAACGATGGTTTTGTGTTGCCCGCCGCGATCAACTTCTCAACTTTTGTTGCAATCAGTCAGCGCAAAGACCGCATCCTGAAGGTCCATTCCGAGAACTTTTCAGAGTCTATCGAGTTCAATCTTGATGCGCCTTGTCCTAATGGAGAGCGTCAGCGTCATTGGAGCGATTATGTTTGTGGAGTCGCCGTAGCGCTTGAAGATGCGGGTCACCGTTTGCGCGGCGCGGACATGATGATTCGAGGCGAGGTTCCGATTGGATCGGGCTTAAGCTCATCAGCAGCCATCGAGGTTGCGACGGGACTTGCAATGCTCGGTGAGGCTGGTATTGCAATTGACCCGGTGGAACTCGCGCGGCTGTGTCAGCGGGCGGAAAACGAGTTTGTCGGAATGCGTTGCGGAATTATGGATCAGTTTATCTCATGCTGCGGGCGTGAAGGGTCCGCGCTGCTGCTCGACTGTCGCTCATTGAGCTACAGGTTGCTCGGTCTGGCTCCCGAAGTGAAACTGGTCATCTGTAATACGATGGTTAAGCACGAGCTGGCGAGTGGAGAATACAATAAGCGCGCGGCTGAATGCGAAGAGGGAGTAGCCGTTCTGGCTGAGTCATTGCCTCACGTACGCGCCTTGCGTGACGTAACAATGGACGATCTGGAAGAACACGGTAGGAATCTGCGTGAGGTGGTCTATCGCCGTTGCCGCCACGTTATCGGCGAGAACGCGCGGGTCGAACAGGCTGCAGCGGCAATGGGAGACGGAGACCTTGTTACGTTTGGGAATCTGATGCGTGAGTCGCATCGCAGCCTGCGCGATGACTATGACGTGAGCTGCACCGAGTTGGACCTGATGGTCGAGCTTGCGCGCAACGTCGACGGCGTTTTCGGTGCGCGCATGACGGGTGGCGGATTTGGTGGCTGCACCATAAACCTGGTCAGAACTGAGAATGTTGAAAGCTTCAGGCAGACGGTAACTCAAGGCTATGAGCAAGCGACCGGCCGGACGCCGGAGATCTACATCTGTGACGCAGCCGAGCGCGCGGGCAGGGTGATCGAGGCAGAATGACGTTCGATTTAAGAGACCACCCGCATCGACGTTACAATCCTCTGACAGGCGAATGGCTGCTGGTTTCGCCGCATCGCACCGAGCGCCCCTGGCAAGGCCAGATCGAAAACGTACCAGGTCTTGAGATCCCCAGGTTTGATCCTGCCTGTTATATGTGTCCTGGCAACACCCGCGCTGGCGGGCACCGAAATCCTGATTATGCTCACACCTTAGTCTTCGATAACGACTTTGGCGCGCTTGCTGCTCGGACTCCGGAAGGCACAATTGATGAGCACGGCTTGCTGGTCGCGAGAACCGAGCGCGGTATCTGTCGCGTCATCTGCTACTCGCCACGGCACGATCTGACGCTTGCACTGATGGAAGCGGGCGATATTCGGCTTTTGGTTGATGTTTGGATCGACCAGTACAGGGAGCTCGGTTCGCGCGATTTCATCAACAACGTTCAGATCTTTGAGAATCGCGGGTCGATGATGGGTGCGAGCAATCCTCACCCGCACGGGCAGATCTGGGCGAGCTCGAGCCTTCCGAACGAAGTGGTCAAAGAGCAGACAGCGCAGAGCATGCATGCACAAAACTCTCAGTCGTGCTTGCTCTGTGACTATCTCGCGCTCGAATTCGATAAGGCGGAGCGCATTGTTTGCGAGAACGAACATTTCGCAGTGCTCGTTCCGTTCTGGGCTGTGTGGCCATTTGAGACGCTGGTCATTGCCAGGCGTCACGTTACGGCGCTGGATGAAATGAGCAGTGAGGAGTGTGACGGTCTTGCGGCGATTCTGAAGGTGCTGACGGGACGTTATGACCGTCTCTTCGAGGTTCCGTTCCCTTACTCGATGGGTTTTCATCAGCGGCCGACGGATGGTGAGAGCCATCCCGAATGGCACCTGCACGCACACTTCTATCCTCCATTGTTGCGTTCGGCAACAGTGCGAAAGTTTATGGTAGGGTTTGAACTGCTCGGAGAACCGCAGCGCGATATCACTGCGGAGGATGCAGCACGAAGGTTGCGAGGCAGCAGTATTAAGGTACGTTGTACCGGCTTGAGCCGGAATCGTGGAATCCGAGAGGCGCGAATGCCACCGTTCCGCCTGAAGGCGGTACAACGTACCTTCTTTCAGTTTTGAAATGATTGTTGTCAGATCAATTTGCGCGTGTGCTGATGCTTGTTGCTGTGTGGCAATCGACCGCGCCATTGACCGTTCGGGTTCCAGGACCTTCGGCAAACGCCGCGCCGGGAGTCACGTTCACTGACGTCACACGCGCGGCAGGGCTTAAGCGGGTTTCGCTTTGTGTCAGGCACTCCAGCAAAGGACTACCTTGTTGAATCGACTGGTGCGGGCTGCGCCTTTGTAGATTTCGACAACGACGGGTGGCTCGATATCTATCTGGTGAACGGCTCAACGATCGAGGCCCTGCGCGGCAGGGCCAAAGCTCCGCGCGCGGCACTCTATCGTAATAACAAAGACGGGACTTTTGTCGACGTCACCGCAAAGGCAGGCGTAGCGAATGAACGCTGGGGGCAGGGAGTGAGTGCGGGCGATTTCGACAACGACGGCTGGCAGGATTTGTATGTAACAAACTTTGGAAAGAACCGGCTCTATCACAACAATCGCGATGGAACGTTCACGGACATTGCCGAGAAAGCAGGCGTGGCCCTTGGAGGCTGGTCAACGGGAAGTGCCTTTGGCGATTACGATGGTGATGGACTGCTGGACCTGTTTGTAGCCGGATATGTCGCTTTCGATATAGATAATCCACCGCCGCCGGCAAGTGGAGTGGCTCCCGCTACACAGGCTCAACCGGGGGCTAAGCCCAAGGACGGTGGAATGGGTGCGGCGTACTCCGCGGGAACGAATGCCTGCCAGTATCGCGGTCAGCGCGTGATGTGCGGCCCACGCGGTTTGAAAGCCGAAGCGGATCATCTCTTCCGGAATAATGGTGATGGGACGTTTGCGAATGTAACAGCGAAAGCGGGTGTGACGGACAAGAATGGTGGCTACGGTTTTAGCGTTGCCTGGTTTGACTACGACGATGATGGTGCGCTCGACCTTTCAGTTGCTAACGATTCGACTCCAAGCTTTCTTTATCGCAACAAACGTGATGGGACGTTCGAGGACGTGAGCTATCTTTCAGGAGTCGCGCTCAATGAGAACGGACGTGAGCAGGCAGGAATGGGCATTGCTGTTGGCGACTACGACGGCGATGGACGCGATGACATTCACCGCACGAATTTCTCGGATGATTCAAATGTGCTCTATCGGAATGATGGTGGTGGAAACTTCACCGAAACTACGTTTCAGGCGGGACTCGGCGAGGTAACACTTCCATTCCTGGGATGGGGCACCAATTTCTTTGACTATGATCATGACGGATGGCTCGATTTGCTGGCGGTTAACGGCCACGTCTACCCGCAGGTCGATGCTACAGACTGGGGAACGAGCTACAAGCAGCGTCTGCTCTTATTTCGCAACATCAAGGCAAAGTTCTTTGACGTCGGATCGAGCGCAGGATCAGCGCTCTACACGCCACGAGCGTCTCGCGGTTCGAGCGTCGGTGATTTCGATAATGATGGAGACATCGACATTCTATTGAACAATATGGATGATGCGCCGTCGTTGATACGCAATGACGGAGGCAATAAGGCTGGGCATTGGCTGACGCTGCGATTGACTGGCAATGTCGACCAGAAGTGTCCGCGCGATGCGATCGGAACGACGGTCTTCTGCACGGTAAACGGACGGCGAATGCGAGCCGAAGTCGCCAGCGGGCGCAGCTACAATTCGCAGTCGGATCTGAGGGTACATTTCGGACTTGGTTCGGCTACCAAAGTTGAAAAGCTCGAAGTCTTCTGGGCAAATGGAAAACCCGAAACGCACGAGATCAGGAACGTGGACAGAATTCACGTAATTGAGCAACGGCGAATTCGGTAATGCCTTTGGAGCGTCGTATTTGGAGTGCGGCGGCTTGGCGCCGCTTTAGTCTCCGAGGGGACTATTCGTCGCGGACGAAAAGCGGCGCCAAGCCGCCGCACTCCAAATACGACGCTCCCAGTGACTTTTCCACAACCATTCACTCGGATTCTACGTCTCATGTCGATGAGAACCGCGGAGAAGGCTCATTTGCGGAGGGTTTCATGAGATCGATTATCTTTCTGCTGTTTCTTTCATCCCTGATCTGGGCGCAGTCACAGGCGCCGCCCGCAACGCCAGCTTCCGCGCAGCCTGCAGGTGGAACTGTCACGGGAACGGTCAAGGTGGGCACGAAGCCCGTAAGATCAGTGACCGTGGCGCTCACGCGCGATTCGGCTCAACCCGGCCTGCCCGCGTTTCAGCGCGAGGTGCCAATGCCTCCGCAGCCAGGTGGGAACATGTTGCGCGCCGTTACGGATGAGCGGGGACAGTTCGTATTCAACAATGTACCTGCAGGGGATTACAGGGTTGGTCCGATTCCAGAGGTTTATGTCCTCCCCGACGCAGCCGCCGGCGCGACCGGAATACCAGTAAAGGTGAGCGACGGCCAGTCGACCGCGTCCGTTGAGCTCTCAGTAGTTCGTGGTGGCGTCATCACCGGAAAGATCACTGATTCCGAAGGACGACCAGTGATTGCGGAGCGCGTCAACCTTTCGCGTGTTGAGGCGACAGGACGTCCGCAAGGGGCTGTGGGCGGCAATCGCTCCGGCGCTGAAACTGATGACCGTGGCATCTATCGTCTCTACGGCCTTTCGGAAGGTCGCTATGTTTTGAGCGCCGGTTCGGATGAACCCGGCTTTGGTCCGATGCGTCGAGCACGATACCCCCGTACCTGGCATCCAAGCGTTCAACAGGAAGCCCAGGCCACGATAATTGAGATCAGTCCGGGTAAGGTTGCGGAGAATATCGACATCAAACTCGGCGAACCGGCCGCCACTTTTGTTGTAGAAGGGCGCACGATCGATGCCAGCACAGGTAAACCCGTTCCCGGCATCACGGTCACGGTTATGCAGGTACGTGGTCAACCTGGCGTGCCAGGTGGTGGTGGCGGGGAGGGCCGGCGGGCAATCCTGGAATGAGTGATGCGCAGGGAGTGTTCAGGATCAGTGGTCTCCCTTCCGGCAATTACGTTGCATCAATAAACAACTTTATGGGAGGACCGCGCTCGCTCTCATCGGATTATTACAGCGAGCCGGCACGCTTTCAGATCAACGACGGTGATGCGGGCGGGCTGGAGGTTCGACTTCAGCTGGCGTATCAATTACGGGAATTGTCCGCATCGAAGGCGTGACGGATGGCCCAACGATCGCTGCGATGCTTGCAGACACAAACATCAATGCGACGGTGCGAGCTGAAGAGCCAGCCTCGCCGAACCGAGGTGAGCAGGGGCTTCCGGCTTCGGGGAGGTTTGGAAGAGCGAACATCTCACCCGACGGGACGTTCAGGATCGGTGGGCTCTCGCCTGGACAGGTATCGCTATCAGTGAATCCAATGCGTGGGCCGTCGTCGCACGGCTCGGCATAGTTCGCATAGAGCGAAACGGCGCAGCAGTGCCGAATGATTTCCATGCAGCTTCAGGCGAGCAGGTCGTAAATCTTGCCGTCGTTGTTCGTGAAGCTAATGCGTCTATTCGCGGAAAAGTGATTGTAACGGGGGGAACGAGTGGAGTGCGTGTGACCACGCGCCGAATTGACACGGCCGGTCAATCGGGCGTGAGCTCGGATATGGTCGATCAAAATGGAAATTTCGAGATCAACGGGTTGATGCCAGGAAGCTATGAGGTAACAGCGCGCGCGATGGGCCGCCCACAAATGCCTGGAGCTCAACCGGGACGCCCTGGACCTCCTAGTTCCGCGGGGCAGGAGCGGAAGGCCCGGTGCTGGCGCAGGAGGTGGCGGAGGCAACAGGCAACCTCCAGTCCGCTTGCCTGAAGTAAAACAAATGGTCACAGTCACTGCTGGCAATCTTTCGACGATTACGTTGACCCTCGATTTGTCACAACAATGAATATGCGGCCTGGGAACGCCGGCCTCTGGCCGGCCCTCTTCTTTCTTCTTCTCTCGCTACCTTCTCTCGCTCAGACTGCGCGCCACAAAAACCTGCCGAGCCAGCATTCGCTCGATCAAGGGCCGCGTCGTCAGTTCTGACGGGCAACCCGTTTCGAGCATTCAGGTCAGTGCCGTTGCGATGGGCAAACGACCTGAAGCGAGAGAAATGAGAGGAGGCCTCTTTTCACAAACAACAACCGATGAGCACGGAAACTTTCAATTCGACGGGCTTCAGCCCGCTGCCTATGCGATATCGGCTTCATCTCCCGGATACGTCACACTTCCGCCGCAGTGGTGAGTCGAGCCCAATGTCTATCGACTCGGAGACGTTGCACAAATCACCCTCGTAAAGGGTGGTGTCATTACGGGCAAGGTAACAGCAGGCGACGATGAGGCTCTAACGGCCGTTGAAGTAAGCGCGATGCGAATTGGAAGCATCGATGGCGAACTGGATTTGTTGGGTCCAGTGGAGCCGGTGTTGGCTTCGGGCGCACCTTTCGCACGGATGACCGCGGAACCTACCGTATTTATGGTCTCACGCCAGGGTCTTATATTGTGCGGGCTTCCGCGCCGAGCGGATGGTGGGCCACCAAACCTCGCATTCAGGAAGCGCCTACCTATCACCCGTCAGCGACTCGTGATACTGCTGTCGTGATTCCAGTACGCGCGGGCGATGAGGTACCGGGAATCGATATCCGCTATCGCGGAGAGAGGGGCCGTTCGATAAGTGGCAAAGTGATTGCTCGTGCTGTTGACGGAGAACGGCCCGGCGGTGCACAGATAGCCCTCGCGACGCCGGTGGCGGCACGATCGCTACGACATTTCAGGAGCTCTCGGTCGAGAAGCTGAGCGTGGCGGACCCCAGGGGCGAGGGCCAGGCGGCGGTGAGGCGGAGGATTTGCTTTCTATGGAATCCCTGACGGCGAGTATGAAATCAGCGCGCGGACTACGGGATTTCGCGGTGATTCTGATGCCGCATCAACACCGAGGAAGATCACTGTTCGAGGGGCGGATGTTAGTGGTATCGAACTGACGCTCAATCCGCTTGCAAGCATCGCAGGCAAGTTATCGATTGAGAAGAGTGCGGGTGTTGCGGCCTGTCCTGTGCCGCGAGCTTATGTCATCGACGAGATTCTGGTTGGCACGAAACGCGATGGCACGGAGAAATGGTCGCGAGACGAAGCACCGGAAATGAGTGGCGAGTTCAGTTTTAGCGGAATCGATGCCGGGACATATCGATTCCGCGTTCGCTTTCCTGGAGAGAACTGGTATTTGAAGTCACTCCAGCTGCCTCCTGCATCAACCACTTCGAACGTGGCAAAGAACGGAATAGTGGTAAAGAATGGCCAGCGCGTCACGGGTCTCTCAGCGGTTGTTGCCGATGGCGCGGCAAGCCTTGCGGGACAGTTGATGAAGAGCGGAGAAGAGAAGCTCACGGGCCAAAGAAAGGTCTTCCTTTTCCCAGCCGAGACAGAAGCTGCCGAGAATCTTCTGCGCTTCAATGATGTCACTACAAAGGACGACGGCAGCTTCAGTCTGAGAAACATTGCTCCAGGGAAGTACTTCCTGATATCCAAGCCATTGTCGAAGGATGCAACGAGAGCCGAAGCACAAAACTTCGGTCAATCAATAGACCTTGCTCCCTGCCAACGTGTGACCGGTTTCAAGGTGATGGCATCGGGGAATTGAGTGGTTTGAGTTCAAGCTTTAGCTTGTGGTTGGTGTCGAGCTTTACAAGTTCCAGGAGCGCCGGTCTGGAGACCGGCGCTCCTAGGCATTAAAATCACCGAATTGGAAACGCAGCACGGTTGAAACTATTGTCCTTTACAAAAGGTCAAGATGTCGATAAAACGTCCTGAATAGAAGGACAACTTAGACGCGATATTCCTGGCAAGATCACTTGGTTTCAAGATGATCGGCATCGGGGAATTGAAGTGAACACCAAGGGGTTTGAATGCGACCACAAGCTAAAGCTTGAACTCGAACTTCCGATGAGGTTTGAGTTCAAGCTTTAGCTTGTGGTTGGTAGCGAGCCTTTATACAGTCGGTTCGGCATTGAAGCCGAGGATAACGTCAAATTTCGCCGAGAACTCTCCCGTCTTTGATCCCTTGATGGGAACAAAATCGCTCATCAACGTCGCCAGGGCTTTGGGGTCTGTCACTCCCTTCAGCACTTGGTCCTTCGCGTTGCCGGGGTGGCCTTTGATGTAAAGCTGGGTAACGAACTTATCCCTGCCTTTCATCTTAACCATGTAATGAATGTGCGGTGTCCGGCCGGGATATGGAACAGGTTTGATCGTGCGGAAGTAATATTCGCCCGTTGATCCTGTCAGAAAGCGTCCGAATCCCTGGAAATTCTTGTCCCTGCGCTCAGCATTCGTCGTACCGGTGTGCAGGTAGGCGCCATTGTGTCGCACTGCCAGATTTCAACCAGTGCATTGCGAAGGGCCTTCCCCGTCGCGTCAAGTATGCGACCGGTCACGTGAGTGATCTCACCAACGCTTGGCGTGATTCCATCGATGACGATACCAGGTCGTTATCAGTGTCGAGCGGCAGGTGATTGGGATAGAACGGCCCTCGGTCTGGGCGGCGGTTCGAACCAGTTGTTGTGCAAAAGCTCCAGGCACGGTGAAAAACGCGGCACCGAGTGATGCGCTTTGTAAGAACAATCGGCGCGAGTTCATTTGCTTCCTCCTGGGGGCTAATCTTGTTTCCGGCATTATGCCATTGAATTAGGTTTTTTGGTACGTTGTACCGCCTTCAGGCGGAATCTTCATTGCTTCACCAGAGCCGGCCAGTTGAGGATAATGCTCGCTGGAGCAGCCTCACCCAACTGCGTCCCAATCAGGAAACGCTGCCCGTCCGCGGTCACGTCGTAGTCTATCCAAGTGATCTGAATGAGCCCGGTCAGCATGCGCGTCTTGAATAGCGCTTTCGGCGACTCAAACGTCGCGCCATTGATCTTCACCGCCATCATCTGTCCGTCCGCAGCAACGTAAAACAGTTCCTGTCCGTCGCGCCTGAAGCGAGGTTGGCTGCCGCCGGTAGGTCGAAATGCGCTTCCTTTCGCCCCCCAGTTGCCCTCTTTAGTGAATGGTCGTGCATAGACTTCATAGCTGCCCGATTCGTCCGAGACGTACACCAGCCAATTCCCATCTCGGTGAAAGTTGCGGGTGGAGCAATTCAAATGTGGCGTTGAGGAGCGCATAGGGCTGGCGGTCGCCACTGAGTGGCAGCACCCAGACATCCCCGCGCGTCTTGTTCGTTGACGGACTGAACAGAATGAAGTCGCCATGAAATGACCAGTCAGTTGGCTCGTTGCCTCCTTTCAGCAACAACTCTTCGGTCCCTACGCCGTTCGCAGCAATCTGGTAAAGGCCAAAGGTGTCTTCCTTCCTCGTCTGGAAGAGAACGTGTTTACCATCCGGAGACCAGAGTACAGTTTGACCAGGCGCATCCTTCGAGGCGAGCCGGGTAGGAAGGTTGCGTTCAAGGTCATTCACCCAGATTTCGGTAGCCTGTTGCTGCGGATTACGATGCAGGATGACAACTTGCTTTCCATCAGGCGACAGACGCGGAGCTTGCCCGTACCGTGTCTCTGATCGGCGGGCCCGCTGTGCCGACTTGTTTTCCCGCGCTGGTCAACCCAGACGAGCTGATATTCACGCAGCCTGTCTCCCTGCCAGGCCAGTACGCCATTCTCGGAGACTGACATGGGAACGCCGAAGACGTTGGCAATGTGTGTCGGCTGCGTAAGGAAAAACGCCTCGCCGGTCAGTTCGAGATCGTCGGCGTCAAAACGTTGTGCCATCAGCGCGCCGTTGCGCACGAAGAGCAACCAACCTGGATGTGCGTACACAGGAGGCGCGGCATCGGTCAGCAATTGCTTTGCTTCTTTGGAATCAAGCGAGCCGGCGAAGACGGTTTGCGCTGCGTCTGCCCCAACAACCCTGTAAAGAAAGTGGCGGCCATCCGGCAGGAAACACGGATACAAGTGAAGGAGTTCGCGACGCTGCGTATCCAGGCTGGTCAACGGCTTGGGCTCGCCTCCGGTGTCTGGAATTTGAAACAACCCACCGCCAAACCTTGGGGCAAAGACGATCACTCCAGCCCGGCCCCACGTCCCGCCAGCGAGCTCGGAGATCTCACACAGAACTTGCGGACGGCCACCCGTCAACTCAATCCGCTTCAGCTTTCCTCGTGAGCCGAAGCCGAGCGAGCGACTGTCCGGGGACCAGAAGGGGTTTTGGGCATCTTCCGTGTTGGGTATTGCTTGCGCTTCCGTCGATTCAAATGATCGCAGCCAGAATGCTGGCGTTTGCCGTCTGGCGTCCGGCCCGTAAACGCCAGCTTCTGCCCATCCGGTGAGACGATTAGGGAGTCGGTAGAGCCGTTTTCAAAAAGCAGGTTCTGCGGCGGGGAAAAAGCAAGCCGTACGGCATTCGCGGTTGCTGCTGTGCTCTCCGATCGCTTGAGATATGCAATACCCAACACCAGCGCCGACATCATGGCCAAACCTGCGACGATCCACGCGAGCCGGTCACGCCAGCCGCCATGCGTAGCCTCGTCAAGCACGTTTGTTGCCGCCGTCAAAGCTGCTCCCGAAGGCGTCGACAACGCTTCGAGCGCAAAGCCCAGATCGCTGGTTGACTGAAATCTGCGCTCTGGTTTCTTCTCGAGACACCGCCGTACGATCTTTTCAAGCTGTGGGCTGATCTTTGCATTCGTCTCGCCGAGCTCCGGCGGCTCGTCTTTGAGAATCGCGTTCATCACTTCAATCGACGACTCACCGCCGAAGGGACGCCGGCCTGAGAGCATCTCGTAGAGGATCACGCCGAACGCGAAGATGTCGGCGCGATGATCGGCTTCCTGCCCACGCACCTGTTCAGGAGCCATATAGCCAACTGTTCCCAGCACCGTACCAGGATCAGTCATCTGCCTTTGCGTGTCGGCTTGCGAATCAGCCGAATTTTTCCCTGAGTGTTGAGCTTTGCCAGACCGAAGTCGAGAATCTTGACGCGGCCATCATTGGTGATGAACAGATTCTCCGGTTTCAGATCGCGATGAACGATACCTTTCTCGTGTGCGGCGGCAAGACCCGCGGCGATCTGCCCGGCGTACTCAATGGCCTTGCGCGGCGGAATCGCTCCATCCTTCAGGTGCGCGCGCAGCTCCGACCCGTCGAGCAGTTCGGCGACGAGGTAAGGCGCGCCATCTTGCAGCCCTGTGTCGTAAATGGTCAGGATGTTTGGATGATTCAACGCCGAGGTCGCGCGTGCTTCCTGTTCGAAGCGGCGCAGCCGGTGAGGGTCTTCGGCGAAAGCGACGGGCAGAAACTTGATTGCTACGTCCCGGTCGAGGCGCGTGTCGCGAGCTCGCCAAACTTCACCCATCCCGCCCGCGCCGAGCTGACTGATGATGTCGATAGTGAGAGATTTGTTTTGCGATCACCGTGAGTCAGGATTCCGCCTGAAGGCGGTACTTACATGCCTAGAGTCGCGGCGTCGGCGGCTTGTTTGGTGCCGACCACGCGAAGGCTCCCTTGACCTTGAGTTTTCTTTTGTAGACCTTCTCGCGACACGTAGCGTAGAGCACGTCAAACTCTGGCCCGCCGAACGCGAGATTTGTGATCGCACCATTTGGAGTCGGAATGATGCATTGCACTTTGCCTGGCTGATCCGCAACCTGTATCCCCATTCGCGTTGCAACGTAAAGCCGACCATCGCGATCAACCTTGATACCGTCGGCGCCGCTATCGTCTGCCGAATCGGGCGTGTGCAGGTAATAGAATTTCTGTTTGGCTGTCGGAATGCCCTGGGAGTTTAGCTGATAGCTGTATACCCAGTGCGATCTGTAGTCGGCTGCATAAAGCAACGTCTGATCAGGCGATAGTGTGATGCCATTTGCATACACGAGGCCTGTGTCGACTACACTCTTTTCTCCATTCGGCTTGATCAGCCAGATGCGGCTCTGGTCGGGCGCTCCAACATTGGGATGAGTCACGTAGATGTTGCCGTTGCTGGCAACAACGATATCGTTCCCCCGGATTCCTTCGGCCACCACGGTTGGATTTCCGTTGGCATCATACTTGAGTATCTTCTCGTCACCTGACGCTACAACGTACAACTCGCCTCCTGGACCAAACGCCTGCCCATTTCCACGCTTCGTGTCCTGGATAAACTCGGTGACCTTTCCGTCGAGTGAAATCTTGTATGTCTTACTTGCCAGAATGTCGGTGAAGAATACTTCGCCCTTCGAATTTGCTGCCGGGCCCTCGGTGAGCCGGTATCCTTCTCCAACCAGCTGCCAGTCCTGTCCTGGGATAAGAAGATCATTGAGCGTATTGTTTTTGGTCGGACCTGTCTTTACGGGCTTCGGCCAGTCCTTCCATAACCAGCGCATTGCATCGGGGAACACGGCGGTTGCATGTTTCGCATCGTGAGCGCCATCAGCCCAGGCATGCTGTACTTCGTAGCCCGAAAAAACGAGAGCACGCTCCATCAGTTGATTGGCCATCCACCAGTCACCGCCATAATTATTCAGATCATTCGAACCATCCTGAAGAAAAACCCTGATCGGCTTTGGTTCGTACTTGCGAATCAAAGTTGGATACCGTTCACCACCACGAAGCCCTACATAAGTGCCAATCGCGCTGAAGACACGACTGAACGCGTCGGGCCGTTCCCATGCGGCCGTAAACGCAGCGATAGCTCCGCTGCTCGATCCGCCAATCGCGCGATCATTACCATTCTTCGAAAGACGGATTGCGCGGCCGTCAGAAGCTTTGCGCATTTCAACATCCGGCAAAAGCTCTTCGAGGATGAAACGGGCGTAGTTGTCCCCAAGACCATCGTATTCATAGCTTCGATTGAACCGGTCAAGCGCCGTCTCGGCATTCGCTGCCAGCACGCGCCCGTGCATGACGAAGACGCCGATCGTCACAGGCATCTCTTTTTTGTGAATCAGGTTGTCGAAGACTACTGGAGCCTCATACCGCACGCCATCCTGGTTGACGTACACGCACGCCGGTTTGTCCGGACTGTATTGCGAAGGAATGTATACCCAGTAGTCACGAAATGTGCCGGGAAAGATCTTGGACTTGTCGAAGCTGAACTTGAGGACCTCACCCTTTGGAACACCTTCCTGAGGTTTTGAATCTGGACCAGGTGGAAAATCCTGAGTGGGATTCTGGAGGGTGAACAGAGCAAAAGTGAGCAGAAGGATGATTTGTTTCATAGATGGGAGTATGTGAGCGTTCCTGGGAGCGCCAGGTCTCTGACCGGCGCGTGATCAAGCCCAACGTCTCATGTCACTGGCACGCGCCAGAGACTGGCGCTCCAGGCGCTCCCAGGCGGTACAACGTACCTTATGCTTTGAATTCGGAACCTGGTGGAAGCATTGGCATGGATCTAAGGCGCATTTTTGTTGCGGCGAAGATCGCGTTGCTTAGCGCTGGGGCGATCGTGATTATCGGAGCTTCACCTGCGCCCGCCGAAGGCAAATCACGGCGATCTATGAGAACTGTTTCAAGCGGTGGTACGTCGCTGAATCGAGGTACACGATAACGTGAGAATTTGCCGTTGATGATCTTCCCCTCAGCGAAATCGATCGCCTCAAAAAACGCGCCACCGATTCCCTGAATGACTGCTCCCTCGACCTGATTCTTCAATCCATCAGGATTGACAATCGCACCACACTCAAACGATGTAACGACGCGAACAATCTTTACCTTCCCGCTCGGCCGGTCTATCGCTACCTCGACGCAGTTGGCAACGTAACCACCCTTCTCGAATCCACCTGCGATACCCCAGCCTCGTCCGGGACCGCTCTTCATTTCACGCCACTTGAAAGCCAGGGCGGCCCGCTCGAGCACAGTGCGAAACCGGTCGTCTTTCAGATTCCGCAAACGGAAATCTAGAGGGTCGATCCCGAGCTCGTGCGCGAGCTCATCGATGTGCACCTCCCGTGCAAAGTGGTTTGCAGTCGACGCGAGCGCCCGATACGAACCCTGTCGCAAAGGTGAATCCGAGCGATGAAACTCGACTCGCTGATTCGCGAAGTCATACATCGGCTGGATCGCAGCAGTTCCGGAATTATAGTTATGGAAATCCCAGGCTGTGATCACGCCATCTTTCGACGCTCCACTCGAGATGTCGATTACGCCTGCAGGACGAAAGTACGCCCAGGTAAACTCCTCTTCACGCGTCCACACGAGCTTTACAGGAGCATTCGCCGCTTTCGCGAGCCGTGCTGCTTCGATCGCCGCCTCACCCGTATGTTTTCCGCCGTAGCCGGATCCCGTGTCGGGAACGATCACCCGCACTTTCGTCTCCTCGAGACGAAATGCGGTTGCAAGCTCGCTTCTGACTCCGAAAGGACGCTGTGTCCCGGTCCACACCGTCAACTTTCCATCCTTCCATTCAGCTACAGCGGCCCGCGGCTCAAGAGGAGCGTGCGCGATGTAGGCGATGGTGTAGGTCTTCTGAAGTTTTACTTGCGCTGCTTTCAGCCCTTCTTCGATGTTCCCTTTGCCGGGGTTCGGTCGAGCCGGCTGAGCGCTCGTTCCCGTTTCCTTGCGAAGCACTTCAAACAATTCTTTCGATGATGGCTGCGGCACGCTCTTCCACTCTGCGCGAATCGCCGAAACCGCGCGCGCAGCATCACTCTCAGTCGGCGCTGTAACTCCGACAAATTCGCCGTCGCGAACGACAGTCACACCGGGGATCTTTTCAGCGGCGCTCGAATCGATTGTTCCAGCCTTGCTACCGAGAGCTGCCGGTCGAAGCACTTTGCCGAAAAGCATTCCCGGCAGCTTGATATCCGGAGTGTAGCGATGCGATCCAGTTACGATTGCTCGCGCGTTTGCCTTTTGAGCAGGCTTTCCCGCAACTACCCACTTATCAGGAGTGGCCGCCCGTGCGTCGTCTTCGATCTTCTCAGTCAGCTTTCGTCCGCGCGTCAGCTCGCCAAAACTCAATGCCTTGCCGGATCCCGAAGCCACGACCTTGCCATTCGAAACACTCAGCGTAGAGCGATCAGCTTTGAGCGTCTCGGCAGCGAGATCAATCAGCAATTCTCGCGCGCGCGCCGCTGCCTTTCTGAGCTGCGGCGACATGATTCTTGTAGTCAGACTCCCGAACGTGCCCATATCAAAGGGCGTCAGATCGGTGTCTCCCATTACCATCCGGATCGATGTCACCGGCAATCGCAGCTCATCGGCTACGACTTGTGCGAGCGAAGTCCTGATGTCCTGTCCGAACTCGACCTTTCCTGTGTACGCCGTAACTGCACCGTCTTCGGCAATGTGAAGCCAGGCACCGACCTCCTGCGGCATTCTCTCCATCTGACCGCCACGACGCGCACCACCAGATTCCTGCTGTGCCGTGGCCCTGGCAATCATCGATACCAGCAGAATCCCGCCGCCCAGCCCGCGAACAAAGTCTCTGCGGCCTAACTCGAAAGAGTAAAGAGATGGCGCCGTGAGCTCGTACCGCTCCGGTTCCACAATGACAATCTCTTCCTCGACGGGTCGACTCACGACTTGCCTCCATTCTGCGAGGCACGAGTGATCGCGGCGACGATCCGCGGATATGCCGCGCAACGGCAAATGTTGCCTTCCATCGAGTGAAGAATCTCTTCGGTGCGAGCCTTCGGTGAACGGCTGAGCAGACCGACGGCAGACATGATCATTCCGGGGATGCAGTAACCGCACTGCATCGCGCCCTCTTCGATGAATGCTTCCTGGACAGGATGCAGTCGTCCATTGCGGCTGAGGCCTTCGATCGTGGTAACACTCTTTGCATTGACCGATTCGACCGATGTGATGCAAGAGCGCACCGGTTTCCCGTCAACGAGGACCGTGCACGCGCCGCATTGCCCCTCGCCGCATCCGTATTTGGCGCCAGTGAGATCGAGATTGTTGCGAAGTATGTCGAGCAGGCTGCGCTCTGCGTCAGACTCGATGCGTCGTTTGACGCCGTTAACGTTGATTTCGAATGCTTTCATATTTGGAGTGCGGCGGCTTGGCGCCGCTTTTCTCTGGCCATGAATGACGCTCGCTCGAGACTAAAGCGGCGCCAAGTCGCCGCACTCCCAATGCGGCCTAAGCAAGTTCCGACAAGAGTTCGAGCTTGCCGTTGCTGTCGCCGATCTTTTCAGGACGAACTTCCATTCGATCGAGAAGGGAAAGATAGAGATTCGTCATCGGCGTACCCTTGTCAAAGCGCACATGACGTCCCGGCTTCAAAGTGCCGTTGCCGTGTCCAACAAGCAGAATCGGCAGGTCTTCATGCGTATGCCGGTTTCCATCACCGAGACCGCTGCCGTAAATGATCATTGAATGATCGAGCAACGACCCGTCCCCATCACTCGCAGCCTTCAACTTGCTCAGGTAATAACCGAAAAGCTCGGTATGCAGCGTGTTGATCTGCTTTACCTTTTCAATCCAGTCTCCGTTGTTGCGATGATGCGTCAGCGGGTGATGCGGGTCCGATATCCCGATCTCGGGATAGACCCGGTTGCTGCCTTCACGTCCGAGCATGATCGTTGTGATTCGAGTCAGGTCAGTCTGGAATGCAATCAGACTGAGATCGAACATCAACTTCGCGTATTCGAGAAACGAAACCGGAATTCCTGCGGGCTTCTCGATGCCGGGAGTGAGCTGCGTGGTTTGCTTTTCGGCTGCCGCAATTCGCTTTTCGATTTCACGGACCGACGTCAGGTACTCATCGATCTTCCGGCGATCAACCGGGCCGAGCGTAGAAACCAGCTTTCGTGTATCTTCGCTCGCCATGTCGAGGATGCTCTTCCGGTAGCGCATTCTGCGAGCGCGCGTCTCCGGATCAAGACTCAGGTCTTCGGTTCCAAACAACCTCTCGAAAGCTGCACGAGGGTTGATCTCCGGCGGCATTGGTGTCGTTGGACTTCGCCACGAGATGCTGTTGGTGTAAGCACAGCTGTATCCAGAGTCGCAGTTACCGACAGTGCGCGAATCTTCGCAACCCAGCTCTATCGAAGAAAACTTCGTCTTCGAGCCGACAAACTGTGCCGCTACCTGGTCAGCCGAGATTCCGTTGCGGATATCGGCGCCCATTGTCTTTTTGCAGTGCACGCCGGTAAGGAATGAAGCTCCCGCGCGAGCGTGATCACCAGGACCATCGCCAAGCGCGTTGCCGTTGTGGTCATCCAGTCCCGAGAGCACCATCATGTCGCTGCGGAAAGGCTCGAGCGGCTTGAGAATTCTCGTGAATTCGTAGTCCTTTCCGAGCGTGGCGGGGCGCCACTCTTCGAGCACGATACCATTTGGAACGTAGACGAAGGCCATCCGCACTGGCGCCTTCGATGAGGTCCCTCGAGTAATCGCCGGCACCATCGCATCGAGCATTGGAAGCGCGATCGCCGTGCCTGCACCCTTGAGAAATGTCCGTCGCGCAAGCTGCGTCTTATTGATGATCATAGGGCTGTCAGCTCCTCGTCGCATCTGAAAGGGAACACTGGTTATTATGCCCATAACAAAGCTCGAAAAGCGATATTGATTCGCTATCCCCGTCCTGACTATCTTCTTGAGCGCAGGCCGATCATGCTTCTCGACACCTCGCCCAAGAGCAAAGGTCAGCATCTTTTCGCTCAAACACTCGGCAAATGCCTCGCTGTCCGCCTTTACTATCGCCCTGAGTTCACGCGACCCTTTGAATGACCTGCCATCGGGCAATGTGCCGGACGAATCAATCTCAGTCATTTCCGTCGCGTGTTCTATAGGCGCCAATAGCATCGAAATTCTCGAGCCCGAAACCGAGCGGGTCCATTCTGACGTGACACGATGCGCACGTTGCGTTCTTGCGATGCTCTTCGAGCTGAAGACGCATCGAAGCAGCAGTCGCGATCTTGCCCTCATCAAGATTGGGCACGTCGGGTGGAGGCGGCGGAGGAGCCGAATTCAGAATGTTCTCGAGAATCCACTTGCCTCGAAGCACGGGAGACGTTCGCGTCGAGTACGACGATACTGTAAGCACGCTCGCCTGGCTGAGCAGCCCTCCCCGATTCGTCTCGGGCGCGAGAATGACCTTGCGGAACTCGGGGCCTTTGACGTTCGGAATATTGTAGAACCTCGCGAGCCGTTCGTTCAGGAAAGTGTAGTTCGCGTCAATCAGCTCGAGGATGCTTCGATCTTCCCGGATGATGTGATCGAAGAAGATGTCGGTCTCTTCACGCATCGACATTCGCAGGTACTCTTCGAACTCGGGAAACTTCTGCCGGTCCGGCTTCACTGATTCCAGCTTTCGCAGCTCGAGCCACTGTCCTCCAAAATTCTCGACCAGCGCACGCGACTTGGGATCCTTGAGCATCCGCTTCACCTGGGCCGAAAGTACTGCCGGTGAAGTGAGCGTTCCGCGGTCTGCAGTGCCGAGCAGCTCATCGTCCGGCATGCTGCTCCACAGAAAATAGGAAAGCCGCGAGGCAATCTCGTGATCGCTCAGGCGCCCGGGCTCACCCTTCTGTCCGCGATCCTTTTCAATTCGAAAAAGAAAATGTGGCGAGACAAGCATTGCCTGAAGTGAAAGGGCGATCCCTTCCTCGAAAGAATCTCCTTCACTTCGAGCCTTCGAAACAAAGCTCAGAAGCTCGTTCACCTCGGCTGGCGTCACCGGGCGACGGTAGGCGCGATGAGCGAGCGAAGCAACAATCTTCCGGCCGCAGCCCGCCAGATGTTTGCCGTCATGATGACCACATACAAACACCTTCTGAAGGCTTGCTGCCGAAGGTCCCGTTGGCTGGGAATACGGTCCGCCGATTTCAATGTTGTTGACGCGAGCATCATTGTAAGGAAGCCGCGTGGCGATCCTCTCTTCGAATTCCTTCTTGAGTTGAGCTACACGCTCGGGCGTTGCGTTTCGCGGAGTTCGGAAAGTGGGCGGTGGAGGCGGCGTCCGTTTTGCCGGGTTCGGTCCGAGATAACTTGCAGGAAGTCCCTCATACAACCGCATGATCGATGCGGCGATCCAGTGCGGACCTTCCGTGAGTCTTGCGCGAAACTCAACTCTCATTCCGCCGAGGTCCTGTCTGTAGTCCTCGAACGAAGCGACTTTTACCGGATCGAATTGCTTTACCTCAACCTGCTTCCCATCAATCCAGAATGCAATATCGATTGGGTCCGAGCCTGCTGGTCGTATTCCGCCGAGACTCAGCCTGAACATGTATTCGCCATCAACGGGAAACGCGTGCGTGAAATGAAGCGCGTTAGGCAAACTCAAACCGAGCTCATCGTAATCGAATCGTGGGGTCTTCTCGGGCTTGATGTTGCGATCCCGTGGGCGCGAGACGAACAAGAGTCGGCTTAAGTTGCTCAGTGCCAAAAACAGCCGTGCGTGCTACTTTCTCCGCCGCAGCCACATACTTCTCCATGAGCACGGGAGAGAGCGAAAGCACATCGCCTATGTTGTCGAAGCCATAACCGGAATCATCCTGAGGGAAGTCGTCGGCCGGACGAATTTTTACGCCCGCAAGGTCTCTGACGGTATTGTTGTACTCCTCGCGATTCAGGCGCCGGATCGTGACTCGGCCGGGATCGGGCTTGGCAGCCGCGTCCACGCGATCAAACTGGGTCGAAAGCCAGTTGGTTACTTTTGTGATCTCTTCTGCGGGAGGCCGGGGGAGACCCTTCGGAGGCATTTCTCCCGTTTTCAGCTTGTGGAGCACACGCTCCCAGGCGTCGCGCTGAGCGGTCAAGTCCGGAGATTGAGTCAATTGCTCGAGACTAAGATCGCCGGACTTGAGCTTCGCGTTATGGCAGAAGACGCAGTTAGCAGAAAAGAAGGGCTTGATTTCGGTTTCAAACGAAGGTCCGGCGGGTCGCCGTTGTGCCTTCGGAGTCGCCCGAACCCGGAGGATTCCGAGTAAGTGGACACCAGCAGGAGACAGCCAGCGAGCAAAACCAATGCACGCAGGTATCGTCCGCCCCAGTGTTCGCATTATCTAATCTGATAATGTTGCCAGAGAATAAGGCGGAAATTCAAGCGGAAGAAAGGGAGTCGGGGTACGGAGTTCAAGCTTCAGCTTGCTTGCTGCAAGCTAGCTTGCGAAGAGCAAGCTGAAGCTTGAACTCCATACCCCGACCCCTGATCCCTGACCCTGATCCCTGTTCCTAGAACAGGAACTTGAACGTCATCTGGAAGCGTCTCGGGTAGTTCTCCTGCGTGCCCGCAGTAACTTGTCCGAACGCTGCCTGGTTTGGTGTCGTGTTGATCTGGGTTGTGAAGAGCAGCGGATGATTGAAGAAGTTCAGGAACTCAGCCCTGAATTGAAACTCCTTGCCTTCACCAATGTACGTCTTCTTGATGATTCCGAAGTCGATGTTGCTGATCGGTTGTGCGCGAACATGGCCGAACCTTAGCGGGAAGGTGCGGACGTTGCTCACGAGCTGCTGATTCGTCACCTTATTAAACCCGGCGTCCGTGTTGATCCAGCGAAGGAGTTGCTGCTGATCACCCGGCAGAGCAATGTTGGCAACATCTCCGGTGAAGAGGACGTTGCCGAAGCCGATCGGAGGTCCGCTCTGGTAGCCATAGATCCCTGAGATCTGCCAGCCGCTGACGAGTGCTGACGTGATCGAGTTCGTCTGCGCGAGATACTTGCGGTTCTTTCCAAAAGGCAGCTCGTAGATTCCGCTTGCCGTGAAACGATGCGGCCTGTCTTCGGCCGCAATGGCCTTCAGTCGGTCGCGGATCGCCGGCGTTGAGTACTTCGGCAGCTTCCATGAACTTCGCGTAGGTGTACGTAGCCTCAAAGGTGTAGCCGGCTGCGAACCTCTTCTCGAGATTCATCTGCAACGAATGATACCAGGAGTATCCATCGTTAACTGTCGAGTTTACCTGCGTCGAAGTGGGGATACGGGCGAAGAAGCCGTTCACGAGATATGTTCGCACTCGTGAGGAATGTTCCCGCCGGCATACCCGGAATGCCAAAGAACGGATTTGGCACGTTGCCAGTCAGATAGGCGTTCCGCGCATCGTCGCGTACCGGACTCTTACTCAGGTGTTGGATGGGTGTGGCATTGAGGTTGACGTTGCGTTCGATGTGCGTTCCCCGATTGCCGACGTAGGAAATCTCGCCGACCCAGCCTCCACCGATTTCACGCTGGAATCCCATCTGCCATCGCTGCATGTAGGGAGACAGAGGATTCTGGTTGAAAAACGTAACGCTCTGTCCGAGATTCGTTGTGAAATCAGCAACCGGCGCCCTGAGTCCATTCTGAAACGGATTAGAGAGAGTCTCAATGAATGAGAGACCGTTGTTCGTCGTTACGTTAAGTGGCGTGTTTCCGCTGAAACCGGTCCGAAACACGTCACCACGCCGTTGACCAAGGAATCCAAAGTAGATTCCGTAGCCCATCCGCAAAACTGTTTTGTCGTTCAGCTTGAAGGCCAGGCCCAGTCTCGGCATGAAGTTGTTTTTCGGTACCGTGTAAAGTTCGCGTGGTTGTCCGTTGACGTTGGCGAAGAGCAGTCCTCCCTTGACGTTGAACTGGCTCGCGGGAAGCTCAGCCAGCGGGTTCCTGGCATAATTTGCTCTCGCGGCCGCCTCAAACGCTTGCGAAGTTGCGAAATCGAAGCCGGTTACTGACCGATCGTAACGCTCAGTCAGTGCGCCTTCGATCTCGTAACGCAGGCCGAGGTTGAGGGTCAGACGCTGATTGACCTTCCAGTCATCGTGTACGTACAACCCCCAGGTCAGTGACTGCTCAGAGTAGGCCGACTCCTGGTTGATGAAGCCGGAGCTCGGGATTCCAAGAAGGAACGCCGCGAACGAAAAGCCGAGCTGGGTCGGAGCTGTCGCATTGTCGAGCGGTCCCCTTGTGTAGGTGTTGTCAAAGTTGAACTGACCCGTCTGAGTGTTGGGGTGAAATATTGCATTCTCACGATAGGAACGAAACTCGAGCCCAAACTTGATTGAGTGCGCACCCGCAACCTTTGTGGCCTGCGCGATACCATTGTAGGTGTCGGTTGGTCTGAAGTCCGCTCCGGCACCTGTGCCCTGATAGCCCGAGATATCAAATCGTGGGAAGCGCTTGAGATCGTCTGAAATCAGGTTGTCGTAAGACGACGGGAAGCCCAGTGTCGTGAGATCAAAACCCCAGTTATCCGGATTCGTGTCATCTGAACGGATGTAGCGATTGTAGCCAAACCGGAAGTTAAGAATCATCGTGGGAGTGACGGTCCAGACGTGGTCCGCAACTGCCTGCCGCGAGACGAACTGGAAGTGCGTGCCTGTCGCAATGTTGCGATAGTAGTTGTTGTAATCGCTGTTGCGGTCGTACCAGCTCGCACGTCCGAAAGTCCTGTGATTCTGATTGAACACATGGTCGATTCGGATCGTGTTCGTCGCGTACTTCACTGGCTCCTGCAGGTCAGGCTGCACGAAGTTGTTGGTGCCGTCAAACGCCGTCGGCGTGCTCGTCGGCCCCGGTAGATACTTGTCTATAAAGTTCTTCGCAACCGGATTGATGAGCGATGCAGGGATTATGTTTCCGACAAAGGGATCTTGCCGGAACCGGTGCGCCCTCCGCCTTGCGCGTGAACGGGTTGTAGAGCTGATAGCTCGAACCGCCCGCCAGTAACAATTCAGAGAAATCGCCGGTTCGCATCTTCGCGCTTGGAATCTGGAATGTACCGTTGTTTCTCGGTCGCGATTCGCGGATTCCCTCAAAGCCGTACATGAAGAACGTTTTGTTCTTGCCGTCGTAGACCTTTGGAATCGATATCGGGCCACCTATGGTCCCGCCATACCGGTGATAGTAGAAGTCGGCCAGCGGCGTGTTCGTCCGGTTCGAGTAGAAATCGTTGGCGGAGGTGGCTTTTGTGAAGTTCGAATAGTACAGCGGTTCCGTGGAAAGCGTTCGTGCCCGACTTGATGCTCAGGTTCGTAACGCCGCCCTCAGTGTTGCCAAATTGGGCATCAAAGGTCGCGGTCTGAACCTTGAACTCCTGAACGATGTCCTGTTGCGGCACGTAAGACGAAATGACCTCTCCGGCATTCGCGGTTGACGTGCTTGATATGCCGTCAATGGTCACATCGCTGCGGTTTGCACGGGTGCCATCCATCGCATAGCCAACGATGTGTGTCGGTTCGAAGGGCCGATCAAGCCGCAGGCTCCTCGAAAAAGAGGTTCCCGCTGCCAGACCTATCATTGCATATGCATCACCATGGGCGATTGGAAGCTCAGCTATGCGCCGCGCATCCACCACCTGGCCAAGTGAGGCAGAAGCGGTTTCAAGAACAGCCCCTTCGCCCGTCACCGTGACTGACTGATCGACAGTTCCTACTTCAAGGTTAACGTCGAGCTCGAGAAGGTCATTGACGCGCACGACAACATTGTCGCGCACGTACGTCTTGAAGCCCTGCATAGTGACTTCAACTCGATACGAGCCTGGAATGAGAAATGGCGCCTGGAAAGTACCGGCAGCGTTGGTCGGTACTGTCACGGCTGTACCCATTGCGATATTAGTAATCTTGACCGTCGCGCCCGGGACAGCAGCTTTGCTTTCGTCCATTACGGTGCCTTTTATCGTACCTCGTGCTTCCTGCGCGCTCGCAGAATGCGGCAAACAGAATACGAGCATCGCAAAACAAAGCGAGGCAAGCATCCTGGCCGCGAAATTGATCCTTGGGTTCATTACAGTTCTCCTTTTGAGGATGAGGTTCCACGAACGCCTGATGGATGGAAGCGTCCGGAGAGAGAATTGGGGGTTGGCTCCGTTCGTTTCCGTCCGGGTGACCATTTCTTTTGCCAGTTTGGATAGTCTTCAGTCAGCAGCTTCAACGGGGCGTTCGAGTACCAGCCATATCCGGTTCGGCGTTCGTGTTCGATCTCGGCAAGACTGTACTTCGTTACACCATCGCGGCCACAGAATATCGGACGCCCTGTGCCCAGCTCGTAAAAGCGCGCCCATAGAGGTTCAGAATTCGATCGTTTATCACTACAACGTCGTAGCCTTTGGGAAGCGACGCATCAGGCTTTCTGATTACGCGTATTCCCGGAAATCTTCATGCGCTCAAACCATCGGACCGCGGACTCGACCGCGTCGATTACGTGAGCATCAGGACGATCGATCTGCATCAGGAATCGCACAATTCCTGCGCTCTCAGAGCCACTATATGAAGCCTTTTCATATGTCCGCGCCGGCGCAGGCTTCAAAGTGACTTCATCGTGCTGTGCGCACCAGACCGTGCGTTTTCCGTCGACGATGATCTGACTATCAAGAATGCACTTGATGCCTTTTCGAACTGCACCAGCAGCTTTCTCGCGCCGCGCGACATCAATGAATGAATAATCAGGGAGCTGGCTTGCTGACATCGCGCAGCAGGGAGAGGACACCAATCATCGCGTTATCGTTGAACGTAATGTGCCGGTAGTAGCCCTCGAGCTTCGGATAGTATTGTGGCCAGCCGCCATTTGAGTACTGAGCCGCGAGCAGGTAATCGAATGCTTTGATGAAGGCCTCTTTGAACCTCGGCTGCCCGGTCGCAGTGAAGACCTTTGCCAGGTACTCCATCTGAGTAGTGGTGGCGTCATTATCGATTGTGCAATCGTCAACACGCTTTTGTTTGATCAGCTCTGCCGTTTGTGATGCGGAGAGTTTGGCGGCCATATCGATGTTCTTGGGCCACCCTCCCCACTCTCGCTGGTAGAGCAGCACGTTGTCCGCGATTCGAATGGCTTCGTCAGTCTTGTACCAGGACGCCTTCTGATCGAGACACGCCGACCATGTCACCGCTTCCTGCGGCACGATCATCGTCAGAATCAGAAGGAAAAGCCTGAGCATATTTTTGGGTATGTTGTACCGGCGTTTAGCCGGAATCGTGACTTCCCGAAAGCTTCAAAGTCACCGTTCCGCCTGAAGGCGGTACAACATGCCTAAACCAGAAAGTCCTCTCTCGGAGGAGAGAAGATGTCGATGAGTACAACTTCCTCATCGAGCATGGTCGCTCCGTGCCAGCAGCCCGATGGCACATGCAGAACATCGCCCGCACGAGCGATGTGTTCCTCGTTTCCGACCAGGAAACGGACGCTGCCGCGCTCAACAAATGTGATCTGTTCGTGCGGATGATCGTGTGGCGTAGTCACTACGTGGGGCGGAAATACCAGGCGGCATACCATCAAATTGTCACCCACGATCATCTGACGAGCGATCCCTTCCTCGAGTCTCTCGACAGGTACTGTTTCCCAATCGCAAAGCTGAGAGTGTCCATTCATCTTTTTCATAACCAGCTCAAGCCACTGCCGGCGCCGCATATGCGGGCGCTGCGACGAGCACGACGGCGCCTCGAAGGCGTGGATGCTCGTCAAGTGAAACTGTTCGGATCTCGGTTCGTTTCGCGTCCGGAGAAAGTGCTCGCTCAGCAAGCGCTTTGCGGACTATCGGTTCGATCATCTCCCACGCCGCTATGATCTCTCCGCCAATATAGATTCGCGCCGGATCGACGGCATTCACGATCGAGGCAAGCCCCAGTCCGAGGTAACGAGCAGTAGCCTCGATTGCGGCGAGCGCCTTCGAATCTCCCGACCGTGCTCGTGCAATCAGATCTTCAATCGTGAACGAGCGGGAATCGCGATCGCTTTTGCCGAAGTAACGCGTCAGCGTCGCGAGGTTCGAGATGTACGCTTCCCAGCACCCGCTGGCGCCACACGAACATTTCGGCCCATCAATGTTGAGCGGCACATGACCAAACTCACCCGCGATGTTGTGATTGCCGCGGAGCACCTCTCCATTCATGACTACGCCGACGCCGATGCCGTCCGAGACGCTCACAAAGACGAGATCGCCCCCGGGCTGCATCTCTTCGCGTTTCGCCCACATCTGAGCGAGTGCGCACGCCTTCCCCGAGTTCTCGATATAGACAGGTAAACCGGTAGCCGATGCGAGCGAATCACGGATTTCGACATCGTGCCAGCCCAGGGTTGGCGCATGTATTACGCGGCTTGTCTGGCGATCAACCATACCGGGAACAACCACACCGATTCCTTTGCAGATACCCACTTCGTTGTGCTCGGCGACGACGGCTCGGATGCGTCTGCTGAGCTCGCTCACAAGTGCCGTTGGTTCCTTTTCAGTTGGGAAGCTCGATATTGCGACGAGCTGGCGGCCGAGCAAATCGGTGACGAGCATGTAGGTGCGTGTGACTCTGATATCGATGGCGACAACGCACTGCTCGCGAGTGTCGATATAGAGGAAAGTCGGCTTGCGGCCGCGCATGCTTTCTCCGGTCGAGCCTTCAAAGATCAATCTTTCGGCGAGCAGATCATTAACGATAAGGCTGACGGCGCCGCGTCTGAGGCCCATGACGCGTGCAAGGTCCGCGCGCGAGATAGGCTGATGGGCTCTCACCAGGTTGAAAGCGATCTGGCGGTTTATCTCTCGCGAGGTACCGCGAGTAGCGATATGGAAGTTATTCGGGTTGATTCTCCGCATTGCCCGGCGTTTGTCCCAACCTGTGACAAAATCGACGATTCCGTCGATCTGCCGATCATTCACGCTCAGGCGTGCGTCGCGCCTCGAGAAGGTGCGTGCCGTGCGATCGATCGGAATCCTGTTTCCCAGCTTCTAATGCGATTCTTTATCCCAGCAAAGCGGACAGGACGGTTGAACCTGTCTGATCAATTGTCCTAACGTGGGACAATCTAATTCAAGTGCTTCGTGATTGCAAGATCTGAAGTTCACTTAATCAAAAGAAAATCAGAAGTACAGCTTGACTGCCAGCTGGATTACTCGCGGCTCCCGCGTCGCATTGAACTCACCAAAAAATGTCCCCAGCGGCCGCGTACTGTCATCATACCCTTTGTCCTCGAACATTGTTCGAAAGAATCACGTTCGAATAGTTGCTCCCTGTTCCCGCCGCATTGTTGTTGAAAATCGCCGCTCCTGTGATGAACTGCTGATCCTGCCGCATCCGTTCCGTTTGGCACCGCCAGATTCGATGTCACGTTGATTCCCGAGAACTGAGCGTGATTGAACACATTGAAAAACTCGAAACGCAATTGCAGATACCGCGAGTTGTCGCCGCCCAGCGGAAAATTCTTGAAGAGCGAGATGTCGTGATTGTTCCAGCTCGGATTGCGAAGATATGTGCGGCCGTACGGTCCGGCAAATCCAACCGGCGGCGCACCAAACGCGTTCGGGTTGATCTCAAGGTCGCCCTCGCCGCTGCGCCGCATCTCCCGAGGCAGAGGTCGCGGCTGCTGCGCGCTCAGGTTACCGCCTGTATTCGCACCGACCAGGCGCTGACCCGCATCGACGCCAGCGATCGTCAGCCCTACCTCGAGCGGCGTCCCTGTCACAAATTGAGAGATTCCAGAGAGCTGCCAGTTGTCCAAAATTCCGCGCGCCAGCCAGTTGTTTCCGAGGTATCTGCCCACACCCGGAACGTCGTATACATAATTGACAACCAGCATGTGAGTGCGATCGAAGTCCGCTACCTTGTAGTCAAAGGCTCGCGTGTTGAACGGATGCGCGTACTCGTTGCCTGCGTTCGACGTCGTCTGAGTTCGTGACCAGGTGTATGCGAGGCCGAACGCGAGCCGCTCGGCAAAACGCCGGTTAACCGATACCTGCAGCGCATTGTAATTGGATGATGCATCGAACGATCTGAAGTTGATGTCCGCATAACCTCGATACGGACGCAGATAGTTCACCGCGAGCGCGTTCTGACCTGTAAAGCTCAACCCGGCCTGACTGTAGAAGCTGGGAAGCGAGGTTGCACCGCTGGCACAGTCGCTCCCGCATATAACGTCGGATCCTGCGCGGCGCGACGTAAAAGTCGTGCCATAGGCAAGTCGAATTGAGGTTGCTTTGACGAACGAGATGGCGAGCAAGAGTTCCTACATATGCAACATCGAGCACCGTCGACCATCCAAGGTTGCGCTGAACGCCCAGGCTGTAGGTATAAACAGTCGGCAACTTGCCGGACGAATCGACACCCCAGACAGTCGGAATCGCAAGCGTTCCTGAGCCCCTTAGACTTGGAATATCATCCAGCCGGCCATAAAAGAGCGTTGGCTGAAGCACGTTTGGAGGATTGGCGATCGCATCCGCAATGACATCAGTGTAGATGCGATCATATGTGATGCCGACTCCGCCTCGAATCACCGTCTTCTGATCTCCTGCGAATGTCGTACGCAAAACCGAATCGCGGTCCCCAAAGCACCGCGTCGCTCTCAAAACCACCTTTCGGATAGCCATTAACTGCGCGCCCGATTCCGTTCGCCAGATCACCCGAGTTGGGGACTATCAGGCCGATAAAAGAAGTCGGCAGAGTGTTGGCAAGAGTTGGCACAAATCCCGGAACCTGAAGCGCCGGGTCGACAGCTCGGCGCGTCGCGCCGCTCGCGCAGGGCGCAACGTTGTTGACACATACCGCATTGTAAATGCGCACCGCTTTCGCCGGATCGAACAATTCAGGATTGAAGAATCCGAGCTGCCCCTCACGGTCATAGATCGGCTGGTAATAGGACAGCCTCAGCCCGTAGTCGAGCGTGAATCGCCTCGAGACCTTCCACGTGTCCTGGACGTAGCCTTCGATATTGTTGTAGACGAAATCATTGTTGAGCCGGACGTTGGCCTGTTCGTAGGTGTTGAAGATCCCGAGCAGCGCATTTGAGAACGGGTGTCCCGTATTTGACGGATTCGTTCCGTCATTGTTGAAGTTGATGTTCGCCTGCACCGGCGTGAATGACGTCCTTCGATTACTGGCGCGCTGGAAATAGAATCCCGTCTTGATGGTGTGCGATCCCCAGACCTTGGTCAGATTATCGGTGATGTTATGAATCGAGAACTTCTGATCAAACGGAGATCCGTTGAAGACAGTTGTGCGGGAATGTCTGTCCGGTAATTCCTCCGTAATTGAAATTCGGAATCGTGCCGTTCGGGTCCGCATTTGGAAAGAGCAAAGGCGTTGTTATGTTGTTGACAGCGCGCGTGCCTGCATCGTCTGTCATCGCAATGTTGACGCCGCCCTTGCTCGGCGAGTAATTGAATTCGTTGATCGAGAGTCGAGCTGAAAGTGTTGGTCAACGTGAATCCAAACGTATAGCCCGGGCCCATTGCGCCGTGCCGTGAATGTCAGCGGCCAGTTGAAGGAAGCCGTCGTGGTTCCATATGAAAAGCGCTGTTCATCGGAGTTGCGAATGAACCGGCCACTGAGTCTCATGTTGTCCGTGATCTGATAATCGATACGCAGGATGTCCTCGCGCCTTGGATACTCGCTCGATCTCTGCGACGTGTAATTGAAATCATTACGCCCGGCGACGTTCGGCTCCGGATACAGGTTGAGGATCGCCTGCCCATTGCTGTAGAAGCGGCTTGCCGGAATCTTGTTCACGATTCCGCCATCACGGAAACAGGCCGTCTGATCCGTTGCGTTGCAGTTTCCTGTGAGCAGCGGGTCCCTGATGAAGATTCGTCGCTCCTGTACCATCAACGCGTGTTTGAGAAATCACCCAGTCGCTCAGCCAGCGTGGGCACTCGGATCGTACGTGCAGCCTCGGGAATCAATTGCCGGTAGAACTCCTGGCTCCAGAAGAAGAAGAGCTTCTTGCGGCCATCCCAGACAGCAGGCCCGCCTTCACCAAACCGCGGAAGGAATACCGGACCGCCAATGTCATAGCCATAGAAGTTGTATCGATAGATGTTTCGCGGCCGGAGATTGGCATTATTGAAATAGCTGTTCGCGTTCATGCTGTCGTGACGCCGGAAGTATCGCCCCGTGCCGTGAAATTCATTGCGTCCCGACTTGGTAGTCAGCTGAACGAAACCGCCACCGGCTTTGCCGTATTCAGCCTGATAGTTCGATGTCAGCACTTTGATTTCGGAGACGGCATCGGGATTGACTGTCACGAGCAGTCCGGTGTTGTTTCCGAGATTGAGATTTGTGGCGCCGTCCACTGTAATCTCGTGCATGTTGCTGCGCGTGCCGTTGACGTTGAACGTGCCTCCGGCATTCGTCACTGTCGACTGTGCCGTCTGACTAACGTTGGAGATTCCCGGGATCGTTTTTGTCAGGTCCAGAATGTTGCGGCCGTTGAGCGCGATGTTCTTGATCTGTTCGTTCGTAATCAGGTCCGAACGTTCTCCCGATTCTGTTTTGATCTGCAATAGTCCCGCATCAGCCTGAACCTGGATCGCCTCGGTCACCGCACCGACCTCGAGGATGAAGTCGCCAACATTCAGCTTGTCCGCGGTCGAGAGAATGACATTGCTCTTCTCGATCGATTTGAATCCACTCTTCTCAACGCGGATCACGTAGACTCCTGGCGGCAACTGAGGAGCGATGAAGATGCCATCCGCGTTGGTTGTTGAATTCTGACGCACGCTTGTTGCAGCGCTTTCAACTGTCACCGAAGCTCCCCCAATGGCGCTTCCCTGCGAGTCCTTGACGGTGCCGGTGATTGACCCTGCACTCTGAGCAAGGCAGTGAATCGAGACTACCAATGCAAGAACTGCTCCGACGATCATCCTGTTCTTCATTCGGGACCTCCTCGATGATGCACGCACGTCACTGGCCTGGGAGCGCCGGTCTCCGACCGGCCACGAGCCGCGAAGCGTGCGAGTCGTGGAGAGTCATTGAGCTGAAGACTCGCACGCTTCGCGGCTCGTGGCCGGTCGGAGACCGGCGCTCCAGGCGGCGATAGAACCATTCGGACTTTGCGATGTACTGAATCCAGCTCGAATTGCACAAAACTCTGCGCGAGAGGCTCCAGCCTGCCGCTCCCAGGTCCAGATGTCAAGATTTTCTTACAGTCAGACAATCTGTTCTGCTCGACGAGCTTGACCGGCAATTCCCAGACTGGAATTCGTTTCCCGAATGACATATTCTTGCCCTTAGTACCTGCCTCACGCGAAAGGCTGCAACGCGGTAAGCTTCGATAACTCAATGGCTCAAGACCCTTCGATTCATACCCCGTCAAGCCCGAAACGCATGGTCGAGCCGTCCGATCCAGTTCTCAGGGAACTCGCACGTCAGCTGAAGCAAAGCCGATCAGATGCGTCGCAGCTCGAAGAAGCCGTACGCGAGCTGACGACTGCCGTCAATGAGCAAGAGAGGAAGATCTCTCAGCTTACGGAGACCATTAATGAAAAGGATCGTCACATCGAGGCGATTTATGCCAGCGGTTCCTGGAAGGCGGGCAAAGCGCTTAAAGGCATCCTCTATTTGCCATGGATGGCAATCGTCTTTCTTGGAAACGGATTAGCCCGGCTCGCTGACGTGGTTTTCAAACGTTCGCGGACATCGGTGAAGCTGAAGCGCGCGCTCAATCGTGGCTGGACCCTCAACACCAGATTCCTCAGGCTGACTTTTCAGTTTGCATCCTCTGGCCGTCGTTCAATCACATTCAACGCAGGAGTCCAGTTCAGGCTGGCAGATGGAGTTGGAAGAGAGAGAGGAAGTGTCCTCTCGACGCTGCGAGAGTCGATCCCGGCGGCAAAGACCTACGACATCTTTTGTCTGCCGATTATTGATTGGAATTTTCGTTTTCAACGACCACAACAACTGCTATCACGCTTTGCCTCGCGCGGGCATCGAGTCTTTTACGTTGGAACTGAGTTTCACGCATCCGGACGTGACATCCTGTTCGAAACAATCAGCGATCGTATTTATGGCCTTCAATTGCCCGGACCTGAGAATCTCAGCCTTTATCAGGATGCAATTCCTGAAGACGTTATTCTCGAATGGGTGCGCGCGCTCGACAATCTTCGCCACGAAGTCGGCGCCTGGGACGTCGTTTGCATTGTGCAACTTCCGTTCTGGGCTCCGCTGGCCACGTATGCTCAGGAGAAGTGGGGCTGGCGGATAATCTACGATTGTCTCGACGAGCACGCGGGTTTTGACACAAATGACGCGCGGATGGTCGGGCAGGAAGAATCGCTGATTCGCTCGAGCGATTTGGTGGTGGCGACAGCACGTATGCTTCTTGAAAAGGCTTCGATGATCACGGACAAGTTGCTGCTTCTGCCCAACGCTGCGGATTACGCGCACTTCGGAACACATCCGGAACAATTGATTCCAGCCGGGCTTCGCGGTCCGGTAATAGGATACTACGGCGCCATTTCGAACTGGTTTGATCTCGAGATGGTGAGGCGAGCAGCCACAGAGCGGCCTGATTGGCATTTTGTTCTTGTAGGTGACACATTCGGAACCGACCAGCATTCGCTTTCGAGTTTGAGGTCGCTTCGCAACGTCCATCTTGCGGGTGAGCAACCGTACAGCAAGCTTCCCGCATACCTCTACCGCTTCGATGTGGCCTGCATTCCCTTCATCAGGAACTCTCTGACAGAAGCAACAAATCCCGTGAAGTTCTATGAGTATCTGAGCGCGGGAAAGCCGGTCGTTGCGGTGACATTGCCTGAGCTGGAGCCTTTCCGCGAGCATTTCTATGCGGTCGATTCTCGAACCGCCTTTGTGCCACAGCTCGAGGCAGCGCTCCGCGAAAATTCTCCGGAGCGCGAAGAAAAGAGACGCGTTTTTGCGCGAGAGCAGACATGGGATTCAAGGTGCAACCTGCTCAGTGCTGAGATCGACAAACTCTTTCACCGCGCGGCGATCATCATTGTGAGCTATCAGAATCCTGAATACCTGAGGCTCTGTCTTGAGAGTATCTGGGAGAAGACGTCCTATCCGAACTATGAAGTGATCGTGGTCGACAACAACTCAACCGACGATGTCAAAAGCTACCTCGAAGAGACGGCAAAGAGTGAGAAGCGTCTGCGCGTCATCTTCAACGACACTAACCTCGGCTTCGCCCGGGCGAACAACGTCGGAATTGCGGCGGCAATAACAGCCGGATGCGAATATCTGATCCTGCTCAACAACGATACTATCGTCACGTCAGGGTGGCTGCCCAAACTGATTCACTATCTTGACGACAAGCAAATCGGGCTTGTCGGACCGGTAACAAACTCGATTGGCAATGAGGCGCGGATTCTCGTTGACTACTCCGGCCGCGAAGGGATTGAGGAATTCGCTCAGCGGTACACGCACGAGCGGAGCACGCGGTCATTTGATATTCCGGTGCTTGCAATGTTTTGCCTCGGAATGCGACGAGAGATATTCGACGAGATAGGACCTCTTGATGAACAATTTGGGGTCGGGATGTTCGAGGATGACGATTATTCAGAGCGCGTCAATCGGGCAGGATATCGCATCGTGTGCGCTGAAGACATTTTTGTTCATCACTGGGGTGGTGCCTCGTTCGGGAAGCTCGAGGATTCCGAGTACAGGCGCATCTTTGACGAGAACCGGCGCCGCTTCGAGGAGAAGTGGGGCGAGACCTGGAAGCCGCACCGCTACCGGCCAGGGATTACGTGACGAGAAAAAAAGGGGCGCCGTACGCCGGAGGCGTACAAAGATCGTAGCCAGGGGTTGAGTCTTCGAAACCCCTGGTTGCAATTGTGAGTAAGATTGCATCCCGGAGGGATGCGAGAGAGACGGATCCGGTGAGACGTGTCGTCTTCCTCGCATCCCTCCGGGATGCACCTCGTCAATGGAAACGATCCAGGGGTTTCGAAGACTCAACCCCTGGCTACGTTCTCGTACCGCTCCGCGGTACTTGCGCTCCCAGGGGAGATACTCTTATGAAGACAACGATGCTTGGCGACGTCTTCGATCATTACCAGAATATGATGCAGATCGCCCGCGCGATCCGTATCGTGTCGCACCAGCTTGGGGTCAGTCGCCCGCGCGTTCTGGAGCTGTCGCGTTTCAAGACAAACCTGGTCGAGTATCTGCCGGAAGCCGAGGTGGAGCGTTATGCTACGCACGATGCCAATGAGCAGCCTTGCCTTTCTTCTCCAGTGCTTCTTCCCTTTGACGATCGTTCCTTCGATGTGAGTTTTGTAACCGATTCTTATGAGCACATCGAGCAGGAACAACGTCCTGAAATCGTGAAGGAGATGTTGCGTGTGACGTCATCGCTCGCGCTTGTAGCGACCCCGGTTGATGAACACATAGTCACGCGCCTGGATAAAGTCATCTTTGACTTTATCTGGAGTAAGTATGCGAAGCCATTCGAGCCTTTGAGACAACACAATGTCTATGGGCTTGAGCCGTTAGATCGGGTGATCGAAACCATTCGCTCGCAGGGAGCCGATCGCGTCGTACCTCTTCCCGGCAATTTCGTCTACCGGCTTGTTCACCAGATACTGATTTTCTTTGATCTTCAGTTCGATCATCCAAGGCCGGAGTTTTTTCAGTCGTTCAATCGGATATACAACGAGAGACTCGGGCAGTTTGACTACAAGGAACCCTGCTACCGCTACCTGATCGTAATGCCTCTCGATCAGAAGATCGATCTCGATGCATTCGAAGAAGAGATGAAGTCAGAGCCAGAGGTACCTGAGTCCGTGCGAAGCACGGAAGGAGCGCTTATCCAGGAGTTCCGTGCAATCGACTCGAGGATGAGCGATGAAGTGCGATCACTCGTTAATGAGAACGCGCGGCTCCGCCAAGATCTCGATTCCGCCGAGGAGGTGACAGCGTCTTTGCGTGCGGTCATCGAGTATATGGGTGGAGGTGGCGAGCGGCAGGACGCTGTGGCGCAGTTGACACCTTTCCTCCTCAAGCACTTTGAGACTTTTGGCCAGTCTCCTTACCTGCTTGGCATGTGCAACATCTGTGGAAACTTCACTGCGTTCTTCTGTGGCGACAAATCGCACTACAGAGAATCGCTGCGCTGCGCTGAATGCAAGACAACGAGTCGTAACCGTTCGATCGCATCTGGGTTGCTGCGTGCAGTTCGAGAGTGGTCTGGTCAGGCTCCGAGAAGTATTGCCGATTTTCGCTGGCTTTCACCGAGCCAAAAGTTTCGGGTGTTCGATGTACAGAACTCCTTCTACACAGCGGAGTATGCATACCCGATTCCGGATCTGCTGAGCCAAAGTGGCAGGATCGAAGTCGATCTCCTCGGTGACCGCAATATCACGAGGTTGTCTTTTGCCGAAGACACCTTTGACGTTGTTATTACGAGTGATCTCATGGAACGCATAGAGAATGACACTGCTGCCCATGCCGAGATTCGCCGCGTGTTGAAGCCCGGCGGCGTTTACCTTTTCACGGCTTCGCATTCGCGAACCGATCAAGCGAACATACTCCCTCAATCCGGCCACCGCGATGCGCATGGGCGCTACAGAATTTACGGAAAGGAACTCGATGACGCGCTCGCGGCGCTCGGTTTCTCGGTCGAGTATTCCAGGGACAATCATCCGGAAATTGGAATAATGGACACGGAGCTCTTTTATCGCCGGCTAACAGGAAAAGAATGAAGAATAGACGACTTGGTGCAAATGGTCCTCAGATTCCCGCTATTGGTCTCGGTTGCATGGGAATGTCCCAGTCCTATGGAATGACGAACGATGCTGAATCGATAGCTACTATTCGGCGGGCACTTGATCTTGGCGTAACACATCTCGACACGTCGGACTATTACGGCGAGGGAAGCAACGAGTTGCTCGTAAGCGAGGGCATCAAAGGCCGAAGACAGGAAGCGTTCGTGGCGACCAAGTTCGGTCTCGTATACGATTCCGAGCGGAAGGTTCGTGTCAATGGACGTCCCGAGTACGTCCGAGCGGCTTGTGACGCCAGCCTTCAAAGACTCGGTACGGATGTCATCGATCTTTACTATCTTCATCGTGTTGATCCTGACGTGCCGATCGAAGAGACAGTCGGCGCGATGGCAAGGCTTGTCGATGCAGGCAAAGTAAGGCTCCTCGGGCTTTCCGAGGCTTCACCCGCGACGCTTGAACGCGCACAGGCGTACATCCGATTGCTGCCCTTCAGAGCGAATACTCGCTTTGGACGCGAGATGTCGAGACAGAGATTCTGTCCGCGTGCCGCCGTCTCGGAATCGGCTTTGTGGCTTTCAGCCCGCTCGGGCGCGGGTTTCTGACTGGTCGCGTACGGAGCGTAGACCAACTGACGGCTGGTGATGCGCGGAGAACTCTTCCGAGGTTCGCCCCGGTTAATATCGATCAGAATCTCGCACTCATGCGCAAGCTCGAAGCGGTCTCGCTCAATCTCAATCGGCCTCTTTCGCAGCTCGCGCTCGCATGGGTGCTCGCCCAGGGTGATGACATTTTCACAATTCCGGGAACGAAACGGCGAGGCTATCTGACCGAGAATCTCGGCGCTCTCGATTTCGAGTTGACAGCCCAGCTGCTCGAGGAGCTGGACCGGATTGCGCCTCCAGGCGTAGCCGTCGGCGAGAGGTATCAGGAAGACGCAATGAAGCTGATAGATCGTCAATCATCGCCGACGGAGCCAGAGCGATGAAGCTCCCCGCCAGTTCTCTTCTACAAGAAAGGCGAGCGCCTCTCTCATTTCTTTCTGATGTTTCACGAGCATGGAATGGCTCGCAAAAAGGACTTCGAACTCTGGATTGAACATCAGAAATGCAAGCAGCAGGTATTGTTCATTCCAGAAGATTCTTCTTATCGATAACCCATTCCCGCGGATACTCGAACGGAAGAAAGATGTCGTGAAAGTGGACGATCACTCCGGGCTTGAGTCGCGGGAGAACTTTGAGTACCAGGAAGTTGACATCGGAGCCGATCCGGGAGACGTGCGTGCTGTCTACAAAGAGAAAGTCGCCTGGCTCAAGCGCATCGAAGATCTCGAGTGGTGCATTCTGTGCTGGAATGGCGTGCATAGCAGCCAGACGGTGCGTTTGAGCGCTGAGGAATTCAGGTGGGAATGGCTCGATGCACGTAATTTTTCCGCTGCCATTGAGCTCTATCGCGTTAAGGGCAACAAGGGTCGAATATCCGCATCCGACTTCGATGATGTGTCCCGGTTGAAAATGGCGGATCATCGAGTGGTAGATTGACGCATCGATCGGATTGTATGCCGGATTTGTCCAATCGTACCGGTCAGGACTTGCGTTTCGCGGAACGTTGCGGACTCGACTCCATTTCGGGAGCAAACCTCGCAATCTGCGAAAGAAGGTCCAATTGCTGAGCAGTCGAGAGAGCGAAGGCATCATCAAATCGCGACTGCCAGACTTCGTCTCCCAATGCCTGGCAGTTGGGAACTGGACTGTAGAAGCCAACGGGCAGGATGTGAATTCCCATTCGCTCTGAAACGTCGAAGAGCTCGGTCCAGGTCTTTCCGTCGCGAAAGCCGATGCGGGAGGCTGGTATCAGAAGCGTCCCGAGCATATTGATCAGGTCTTCATCCTTGAGGTTGCGCTCAAGCGAAGCGGTCAGTCCATCGCAGTTCTCGACGAATGCCGACAGAAAGTGCTTCCAGCCCGATTCCTGGTTTTCACCGCTGATAAGCGACTTGAAGAGCGATTCCGCAGAGACTGTCTCCTGCGGCCTGGATTTGACTCGTTGCCTGATACGGGCAACTATCGACGACTTCGAAAGCATGCCAGACCTGAGAGTGAACGAAGACTTCTACTGGGAAGAAGACCGCATGGTCTTCACCGCCCGGTATCACCTGATGCGCGGATCATGCTGCGGTTCCGGTTGCCGGCATTGCCCGTACGAACCGCGATGGACTGCAGGGTCGACCTCGATTGCGGAAAAGAGGGCGGACAACAAGAGTCCCGAAAAGAGTCCTGAGGGTTGAGAGCGATTTTAGTGGGATTGACCAGCGCCGTTGAGCCCGGTTGAAGTTTGATTGTGTTTACTGCAGGCGCCGCGCAGAGCCTGGTCGACCTTTGGTTCAATCGTTGCTTCAGGTTGACCGTAGACAATTGCGAGTTCGCTGATCACCAGGTAGCGCGCACGATCGAGCATCCGTTTTTCTCGAAATGAAAGCGGCTTCAGTTGATTGAGGTAGGTCAGCGTCTTGAGAACTTCGGCGACCAGAAAGACATCTCCGCTGCGCATGCGGTCAGAGAACTCGCGAAAACGGTTTTTCCATTCCGATGGAGGGGTGGAGAAATCCTGACCGAGTGTCACAAGCAAGGTCTGGCATTCATCATTGGCGATCGGGCGGCGCAGCCCGATCTCATCTGCATTCCGCGTCGGAACCATTACGAGCGAATTATTGAATCGCAATCGCAACAGGTAAAACTCATCCTTCTTCCCCCCGATATCACGAGCCTCTATCTGCTCGACTATCGCGACACCGTGATTCGGATAGACAACTTTTTGCCCTATCTTGAAGACCACACCGTCCTCCTTTTGGGCTTTTTGACTGACGACGGTTGGCCGGAAGCGGCCCAAAGAGAATCGACTGAAAAAAGTCTAGCACCGCGTTACAAAGAGCGTCAAGAAAGGGAGATTCAGCGAGACATATTTGGAGTGCGGCGTCCGGGCTGGGAGCGCCGGCAGCCGGCGCTCCCAGGCATGGCTACTTAATCTCGACGGTGACAATGTTGGCAGGTTTGCCGTCTACAATCACAGAAAGGTTCGTTATGCCTGCGCTCGAAAGGGTGCGGGGCAACGGTCCGAGGTTCACCTGGTCCTCGCCCACATAGTAACCTTGAGGACCAGCATAGTCTGTCGTGATCGCTCGTCCCGCGAGTGACGCCTGGATAGCTGAGAGTCCCGTATTGAATCGAAAACCCGTGCCGAACAAGACCAGAAATACCTGATCCGTATCAGGGCCGAGGTCAATTGCCCTGGTGATGTATTTTGTGCCATCCCATGTTGCAATTGGCTCCTCTGAAATCAGCGCTCCACTCCTGTATCGATAGGCCGCGCCAGCGGGCGCGCCAATTCCATTCGAGTTCACCGTGAAGAATGCAGGAGAGACCGATGAGACGCTTATGTTGCCGGTTGATATCGACACCATCGCTTGCAACTACCGTCACCGTAGCCGGACCAGTGCTCGTTCCCTCCGGGACCACGAAGTTTACCTGGGACGGACCCGCGTAAAAGAGCGGAGCCGCTCGTTCGACGCCTGCACCGTCCCTGACGCGAACGTGTGTACCGCCAAGTTGTAATGGCAGCGGAATTGTCGACGCTCCTGCTTCGCCCGTAGCGAGATGAAGAGCGAATGCCGAGACTATTGACAAAGGCGCGACCGGCTGACCAGGCAGATAACTGGCTGATGAGACGATCGTGGCGGTTCGCGTGAACGTAATGCTCCCTGAAACGAAAGCAAGACTGGACAAGGGAATCGCGGTTGCATCTGCCTTTACCACCTGCCGCGCCAACGGAAGATCGCCAAATGTGATGCTGGTCGACGGTGCCAGCCCTTCCGCAAGCGCGTGAAAGGTGAGTGCAGCAAGTCGGACGCGACCCGCCGCAATGCTTTGACCAATGGGCATGCTGACAACGATCCCGAGGTGCCCATTCGCCCTCTGCGAAGAATTCACAATAAGACTCGATCCGGAAGGTGCGCCAGGTGCGAGTGCCGCTCCAATAAGGACGAGCTCAGCTGGATCGAAGTTGATACTCGCACCAAAAGTGTTTTCGTCCCCTCGAGCATCAACTTCGATGAATACTGTTCCCTGGGAGTTTCTTTCGATAGATGCGTTGGCCGCAAGTATGGCGCGATCCTGAAATACGGGCGATACGAACAATAAGAAATGAACGAGAAGAAGTGACACTTCAGACCCCTGATACAGAAAGTAGTGGTAAGGAGAGCTTAGACTACCACAAATTGTGGTCGTTGCAGCTGAGGATTTTGGTGATCCAGGGAATGTCAGACAGAGTTTTCGACGCGTGTGCCTTGTCGAAAGCCGTTATTGCGGGCTACGCGGTCCCGAGCCCACGAGATGCAGAGCCAAAGCGCGCAGGACGCGACGATTCCAAGCGAGATCCACTTGCCGTAGAGTCCCTCAGGGGACCAGACCTCGGTAGCTGCGTGCCACTCTTCGCTGCGCACGCCAAAGACGCCGGCCTCGGCAAATTCATGGAAGGAGTAGAGTGCAATCTGACAGAGGAAGAGAATCAGGAAGACGGTGGTCACCTGAAAGAATCTCTTCATGTTGATAAGGTGGCTGAACCGGGCCCATGCCACTGCGAGAATAGAAGCGCCGACAAGGCCAAGAATTGCGCCAGTCAGGTACTCGCCATGGACCTGAGTCAGCATGAGAGCAGTCTCCATTCCTTCACGGGTGATCATAAGGAGCGCAAAGAGGAAGACGCCGAGAAAGGCGATCCAACGTGGTCGATTTGTGGACGCGCGATCGATTTTTGAATGAACGTGCTCGCGCAGCCGCGGGGCGAGGCGGCGCATTTGAACGATCAAAGTGGCGACAAGGACAATGGCGACGAGTCCGAGCACTCCTTCCCAGAGAGCCTGGTTGACGCCCTGACGAAGAACCCAGCTAAGTGCAAGGCTGGCAGCGATGGAGGCGACGATGGCGGAGTAGACGGCGGAGAGAAGCCATTTCTGATTGGTTTTTTTAAGATAGGCAAAGATGATGGCAACGATGAGGAAGGCTTCAAAACCCTCTCTCAGGACGATAATAAAGGCCTCAAGCATAGCGAGAGCATTCTATCTTAATTTGAATTTCAATTTCAAGTTTAATTGAAATGAGTGATTCACCTGACACCTTACCTTCAACCCACTCGCGCTTGAGACTTGAAAGCGTAGCTCGCCAAAACGCGTCTTCACCGCGAGATACAATGGAATTCTGCGCGAGTCGTTGGATACCCAGACCTGTGCAACCAGCTCCTTGTCACGAAAAACGTCGAGCTGCGTCGCTGCCAGATTCCCCAGCAGGCTCCCGATCTGCTCTACCTTGGCTGCCTTGATCGTCAGAATCAGCGGTCGATGATTCGCATCAAGCAGACCGAAATTGTATGCGCCCCCGGGCTGCATCGGCGTCGCCCGAACGGCATAATAGAGTGACACCAGGTCAAGCGTCTGCGATGGAACGCGAAAATGCGTTCCGTTTGTCAGCTTTACCGTACCATCGCTCCAGTTGTAATCCGCCGTCGCCTGCTTCCGGCGTCTGCCTTCGCGGAGTCGAGTCTCGGTTCTCAACGGCGCAAGCGTCGCGGCGTCGACTACGCTGATCATTTCATCTTCAACTTCGATCAGACTTCTCGCCAGACCGGTCGTTGACGCCTCTCCTGCAAGCTCAATGACGTTGCGGCTGCCAATTCGACCGCGCTGCCGGACTGAAAAGCTCGCCTTTCCAACTGTAGCAAAACTTCCCCACGAGACGCTGTAGCCGATTCGTTCACCGACGCTGAACGGCCGGCTCTTCTCAACCTCGGCATACTTCTCACCGGCGCCCTTCGGACCTTCGGCGTATTTCTCCTTTGTCCAGATCTGCTTCGGCCGCGGGTTATAACTGACCCCGGAAAGCTCTGCGCGCACCTCTCCAAACGGCAGCTTCGCCGTGATCAACACTGGCAGCTTCTGCGCGTCGTCAGAGAGCCAGATGTTTGTCTTGTATTTGCTTCGGTCCTTTGGATCGAGCTCAATGCGCACGGTGTTGTACGCTCCGGTGGGAGTCGTGATTCGCCCGCGATCCAGAACTTTGATATCAATGTCGACCAGCTCGCGGCCATAGATCGCAGAATATCTGGCCTTCGAGCCCGACCCGAACCCCTTCGTTCTAAGTGCGTAAATAAGCGAAACCAGATCGTAAGTTTCGCCTGAAAGGCTGCGCTGCGAGGCATCCGCAAATCGCACCTGACGACCCTGTTGATCAAGGATCAGCAGATCTTCAGAACTGCGAGAGCCCTGCCGAATAGAGGTCTCGACGCGATGCGGAAGAAGCGTGCCGCTTTGAACGTATGACGTGTATTGATTGTCAATCTCGTGAAAGACCGACCGAACTTTGCCCGTCGTATTGACCCGCGCACGGAGCTGATAGCCGTCCTGACCGAAAAACGCACCCTGATCGACGACTTCGAGGTCGAGTCGGGCTGCTGTCATAAACGTTCCCCACGAAACGTAATAGGACAAGGTTTCTCCCGGAACAAGGGGTCCACGATTCGCGCTGCCGCTTCCAGCGACACCTGCCGACCCCGGTCGTGGTGGTGGAGTGAGCTGGCCGTCATTTTGAAACGCGCTCGGCGCGGCAGTCAGCGTCAGCAACGCTGCAACAATTGCAAGAAAGAGACTTAATCTGATTGATAAATGAAAACGAAACATCAACAAAAAGCCTTACTAATCGGATGAACTTAAACGACTTACATTAAACGTCTTGCGCGCCGGTTTGTTCGATTTCTTCGAGAATGCGCCCAGCGGCCGCGCGAGGGTCATTATCTCCGATAATTGGCCGACCAACGACTATATATGTCGCACCTGCATCGATCGCTTGCGCGGGGGTCATGACGCGTGCCTGATCATGACGCTCAGCCCCTGTTGGACGAACCCCGGGAACAAGCACCACGAAGTCTTTACGCGGAATTGCACTGCGAATCGGTCGAATCTCGTGGGGGGAGGCAACGACGCCATCGAGGCCGGATAATTCGCTGAGCTTTGCCAGCGCGACAACCTCTTCTTCAATGGCGCGATCGATTCCAACCTCGCCGAGGGATTTCTGATCGTGACTCGTTAGTACCGTGACTCCAAGTATCAGCGGTGGCGTGAGACGTTCACGCTCTGCCACATCGTGAATCGCATCGGAAGTGCGTTGCATCATCTCCCGTCCGCCAAGCGCGTGCACGTTGAACACGCTCACCCCCATCCTCGCCGCCTCGACTCCAGCTGACGCGACCGTATTTGGAATGTCGTGAAACTTGAGATCCAGAAAAACCCTCTCGCCGTGTTCTCTGATCTTGCGGACAACGTGCGGTCCCTCCGCCGTAAACAGCTGCTTCCCCACCTTGAACATTCCGGCAAGACCGCGAAGTTGTTCAACCAGCCTCATGGCATGATCAGCGTTGGGGACATCCAGTGCTACTACAAGAGGATTCATATGACTCTTCGTTCGTTGTACCGAGGGTCAGTGGCCAGTGGTCAGTGGCCAGTGTATGGGAGTGCAAACTTTGGCTTGTCGTCACCTTTCTAGCCTGATGAGAGCAAGCTGAAGCTTGAACCCCATGCACCGACAACTGACTACCGGCCACTGATCACTGGCCACCGACCACTGACCACTGGCCACTTCAACGTACCACTTCATAGAACGACCGTGCCTACGATTTCGCTGATATTTTCGAGGCCGTTTTGCGTGCAATAGTCTTCGAGCGCGTCCACGATCTTGATGGACGCGCCTGGATCGTAGAAATTCGCCGTTCCGACCTGAATCGCGCTTGCCCCGGCAATCATGAATTCGAGCGCATCTTCAACAGTCGCAATTCCACCAATTCCAATCAGAGGGATACTTACTGCATTCGACGCTTGATAGACCGCGCGAACCGCGATCGGTTTGATAGCAGGGCCCGAAAGTCCGCCGGTGATATTTGCGAGGCGCGGCTTACGCGTATGAATATCGATCGCCATACCGACAGCAGTGTTGATGAGCGAAAGCGCGTCAGCGCCTGCCGCTTCGACGGCGCGCGCTACTAATGCAATGTCGGTTACGTTCGGTGACAGCTTGACGATGATCGGCCGACGCGTCGAGCTCTTGACGGCTGCGGTAACCTCGGCAGCCTGTCGCGGATCGTTTGCAAAGGACTCGCCGCCCTCTTTGACGTTTGGGCACGAGATGTTGAGCTCGTACGCGTCGATACCTTCGCCCTCATCGAGGATCCGGATAGCATCCCGGTACTCGTCGACCGTATATCCGAAGACGTTTGGTATGATCCGTGTCGAGTAGCGGCGAAGGAGCGGCAGCTTATCGTTTACAAAAGCCTGCGCGCCAATGTTCTGGAGACCGATGGCGTTGAGCATTCCGCCATGCGTTTCGACAATTCTCGAAGGCGGATTTCCACGCATCGGTATTGCCGACAGGCCTTTCGTGCATATGCCCCCGAGCCTGTTGAGATCGATGAGCTCGCTCATGTCGAGGCCGTAACCACACGTACCGCTTGCGGTCAGAACTGGATTGCTGAAAGTGATGCCCGCGATCTCCGAGCGAAGTGTACTCATGCTGTGTGCATCGTCTTGACTGAGAAGAGCTCGTTACTTCGGAAAACGGGTCCGTCGACACAGACTCTCTTGTAGATGAACCCTTCCGGCACGTCGGCTTTGACCGCAACCGCACAGCCAACACAGATTCCGAATCCGCATGCCATCGGTGATTCGAGCGAAAGCTGCGCTGTGAGACCGTACTCAGAAGCGATCTCGGAGACTCGTTCGAGCATCGGCTCCGGTCCGCAGGCAAAGATCTCGGCATTCTTTGACCGTCTGAGGTGCTCCTCGAGAGGTTTCGTGACGAAGCCGGCAGTTCCGCAGGTGCCATCGAGAGTAGTCGCCGTGATCGACTCCTGACCGAGCAGTTCGACGTAGTCGTCCAGACCGCAAAGGTCCCCTTCGCTTGCGCCTCCGATAAAGAGACGCACCGCGCGACCACGCGCCTTCTCGCGCTCTGCGAGCATGAATAAAGCAGGCGAGCCGGCTCCTCCCGCTACAAGGAGAGGTTCGCCTTTGCTCTCAGTGAACGTATTGCCAAGAGGTCCAAGAAAATCGACCTTTTCGCCGGTGCAAAGCTCAGCAAGAGCTCTCGTTCCGCGTCCTATGACTTGATAGATAAACTCGGCGTGGGTGTTGCCCTGGATAGTCTCGCATCGATAAAAAGCCATTGCCCGCCTCAGAAGCGGCTCTTGAAGGCCGTGGGGCTTGATCATAGCAAACTGCGCAGGCAGGATATCGATCGTCACACCAAGGTCCAGCCGGAGATGCCCATACTCGCGACCGGAGCCCGAACGAGTCAGTTGGTTGCGCTCAACGATGCAGATGGAATCGATCAATCAGGTGATACTCCGGGGGTTTTCGGGCAAACTAAAAGTCTATCACCGCGAGAGGCATTCTGCTAAGTGCCCGGACGGCGGATGACGTGTTTGATGCGGTTCCACGCTTTCGCAACGGATAAGGTATAGAGGCAAATTCGAGTTCGAGCTGATCGATGCGCTTGACTCTGTTTGAAAGGCCTCGAAGGTAGTCAGCTGCGGCACGGGCTTCGGCCTCGATCGAAAAGCCTTCCTGGAGCTGGTGTTCAGCAATAACTTCCGCATAGACGCTGAGGATGCCATCGACGGCGGGATCAGCGCAGGCTGTTTTCTCTGATGCGTTCAGAGACGTTGGCTGCGTCGGCTGGATTGTATCGCTGTATCTCGCGAATCAGTATTTGACGGGTAAGAGGTTGCTGCAACGTTCTGATACCGAAGTTGCTGACACGGAGTCGATCAAGTTCTTTGCTCGTAACCATTGGTCCCGCGCGGCTTCATCACAAAGCACGACCGCGTTTCCCGTGGCAAGCGCTTCGAGTGCAGCACGACCCTTTGCGAACACGATGTCGTATTGAGGTAATGACTCTTCCGGTCGGGTCGATACGTTGTTCGCGGCGAGACCGATGACATCGAGCTTGAGCCCGGCGCTCGCACATGCAGCACGCACAATGGAAAGATAAGCTTTGCTCGCTCGCCTGGTTGCTAAAGACGAGGGCACGCGCAGGTTTGTCAGGCAGCGGACCGCGCGGCTTGAACAGATTGAGATCGACAAAATTGAACAATACCTCAACGCGTGTTTCGGAAATGCCGTGCTCGATCAGCAGTCGATCGCGGACGGTGTGATCAACAGCCACGTATCGCAGAATTCTTGGAAATAACGGCGGCGCTTCTTCCCACGGCAGCCAGCCGTGACAGAAATAGACCGCTGGCACGTTTGGGAATCGAAGAAGGGCAGTCATCGTTTCGAGATGATGCTGACCGTGTATGATGTCAGGTACCACACCGAGGGTATTCAAGTCGTCGACTACCGGAATGGTAACGCTTTTCAGCTCCTCAGCGAACGAGCCAAGAATATTGCTATAAACAAATGGAGAATGGCCACGTGCGAGGAGCGCAGTTGCCACGTCCGGATATACATCTGCGTGCGGGCCCGATGCAGAAGAGTCGTGTTCGTGATCAGGACGCGAAGACCTTTAATGAGGTAGAGATGCCGGGAGTATGTGACGAGCGATTGCACGAGTGGTTCGACGTGTTAATGGTAGCGAAGGAGACGCCGGTAATAGCGCGCTGCCACCTGCTTCTCGCCATACTTTTCGTAATACGGTGGTAGCACAGGCGGGTCAAAAGTAACGGAGACTGGCCTCAAGCACTCTGTTGCGAAACGCCTCGCTCCCCTCGGTCTCAAGAGCTGCGCGGACTTCAGCAGCAATTGCGGGATAGTTTTAGACGACCTGATCTTGCGCTCAAATGCTTGGTCGTCAAGATGAAGCCAGAGTGCGCGATCCCGAAGATTCTCGGGCAATGTTCCAGGTGGACCGGTCAGAGGGAAATCGAAGTTTGCAATCTCGTTCTCCGATTGCGAAGGCGACCCACGTTTGAAACGCCCATTTAGACGCGCGATGACCGCGTTGATCAAATAACGGCAGACATCGTGGACCGCGTTATAGCCTTTGAGTGCGTCACCCACGACATATTCAACGCCTGTATGGGCGAGTTCACTTTCGAGCGATCTTGCGAGATCGAAGAAGAACCGAAGTCGTGATTGAGAATGGCTTCGTATGCCGCTTCATCCGTTATAGCGCCGAACAACCGTCCGGGCGTGGCTCCTGCCTGATTGACAATTGACTTTGTGGAACTGACGCGTGAATTTCCTGTTCGGCCAGATCCGTCAGTCAGCACGAACACCAGCGGCCGCGCTACCTCGAGCCATCCGTGCACTCGCAACTCGTGCCCGGGGTGACCGACTATCAGAGCTGCAGGTCCGTGAAGATGGAGTCTCGTCGAGGTCCCATAAGCCAAGCTTATACGGTTCATTGGTTCTATCGGGAGCTTCGTGACGTAAACGTCAAAGTATCGGCCGATGCTCAAGGTATGGAGCCTTCGTTCCGCTCGCCCTCGCGACCAATGAAAGTTTGTTGCCGGCAGGCCGGCGATTGGGGTCGATGTCAGAAGGAATGTCTGACCGTGACCTGAATTCGCCCTCTTTGACCTTTGTCAGGAAATCGCGTTCAAGTTCTTGAGGGTCGAATACTCGAGTCTGTCGGTCTGCCAAGAAAGAATGTCACGTGTGGTGTAAACAGTTTTTCGAAATACAGGACATCCCTTTCAGGGTCGAATTGAGATTGCAGATACCTTGCCGCACGCACAGGAGGACTCACTTCGCTGCGGAGCATGCGGATCAGCGGAAGACTCCAAATCGCGAAGGCTGTTGCTACAATGAGAATCACAATGGCACCAGCGACACGCCCGTGTTTCACATTTCGCCAGGGTAATAACAATCCACAGGCTGCCAGTGCCATGAAGAATGGAATGTATGGCATCGAATAGACGACGGCCCCCATAGGGGTATTGATAATCACTGTGAAGATCAGATAGGGCACGAAAGCGATGATCATCAGTGCTGCTGCTCTTTTTCGATAATAATAGAGAGCGACCATGCCAATCAACGCGAGGGCGTAGACCGTATGAGCGATCCACTCAGCGCCCCAGACCCGAATGAAGAAATGATCGAATCTGAGCCCGAGCGGTATCTCTGGCACAAAGATCGGATCGCTTCGCCAGACGTACTCCGATTGAACTCGCATCACGCGTCGATAGGTGTCGAGTCCTGTAGAGCATGATCAATGGCACATACCACGCCAGTACGCAGACGACGATCGCCAATAATCCGAGCGCTACCAGACGCCACTCACGCGCTCGCAGCCGCTGCCAGAGCACGAGAACAAGCAGCGGTCCAGCGAGCGCAACTACGGTGACACGAACACCCATCGCAAGCCCGAGAAGAGCACATCCTCCGAGGAGCGCGGCGTTGCTTCGCCTCCCTTTCAGAGCAAGCAGTAATGTGATGAGACCAAGTCCCAGAGTTGGTCCATCACTGCGCGCGATCCCGCTGTGAACCCACAAGGCCGGGGCGAAGCAGGTGAACAGGGAACCGAAAAAGGCCAGTAGACGGTTTTCAAAGATCTCTCGAAAGAGCAAATAAAGAATCACACCGAGAAGAGAAGAGAAGACGAAATTGACCGCTACAAGCGCACGGTGCTCGTCGTGAAGCACCGCGTATGCGACGCGTGCGAGAGCGATGAACACGGGAAAGCCCGGCGGATGAGGACTGTGACTCGCAATGTCGTATTGGTGAATAGCGCGGGCAAAGTTGATATCGTCCCACTCCCATAGCGAAGCGGGAATCGCGTAGACGCGCGTAGCTGCGCAAATGGCAAAGAGCGTTACAAGCGCGATACGGTCAAGGTTTGCAGGTTTCAAAGCTCGCGGCGAAGCGTATGCCGTCCGATCATGCCCAGGGTCTCTTTGGCAGTCCGCCATACATTCATTTTGCTGACACGGTTGCTCAGATTGTAGTTGAGAGCCAGAGGTATCTCGCTGATTCTCGGTTCAAAACAACGCAATTTCATGAGCAGCTCAGACGTACAACCAAAGCCTTGTTGTTGAATTAACGAGCCGGAATAGAGCGTAACTGCCTGGATCAGGAGTCCGGCCCTGTAGGCTCGAAATCCGCAAGTGTAATCACGCACACCGGGCATCGGCAGGAGCAGGCGGAAAAGACCTGATGCGCCGAGGCTCATCAATCTGCGCAACCGCGGAACACCCATAACACGGCTGCCAGATCTGTACCGCGAAGCAATGACAAGATCGCTTCCGGACTCGACAAGTCTCACCATTTCAGGAATCAGGCAAGGCGGATGAGAGTTATCGGCGTCCATGGTTACGATAACGTCATCGGCTCGAGCACCCGTCGAGGGCTGCCTCGAGCCCCGCTTTGAGGGCAAAGGCGAGCCCACGATTTGGCTGGAGGTCGACGATGCGGAGCTTAAGCTTTGAGATGAACGAACCTCCGATTTCGAGTGTTCGATCCGTGCTTCCATCGTTGACAAGAATCACCTCACCGGCAACATTGCTTTGCGCGAGCATCACACTCAGCCCGTCAAGCAATTCAGGAAGCGAACTCTCCTCGTTGTAAGCGGGTAAGACGATCCGGACCATCGGTCCCATCGTACCATCTCGTGAAGAGACCTGGGAGCACCGATTTGGAGTGCGCTGGCTCTTTCTCACCTCGGAGCAGTCAAAACGTAAAAACTACTGGATGGAAGTGCATTTGATCCGGCTGACACAGTACTATTTGAAACCGAGCTCGAGACAACCAATCCGCAACCCGGATTCCTGGTCTTGAGCGAGATCTATTACCGGGGATGGGAAGCTCGGATCGACGGCGAGCGGCACCGGTCGAGAGGGTAAACTAAGCGTTCCGCGGAGTAGCTTGCCCGCCGGAAAGCATCGGGTTGAGTTTGTGTTTCTTGCACACAGTTTCCGGAATGGAGCAGTCTATTCAGGAATCGGATTGGCATTCCTTGTCCTCGGTGCAATATGGTGCCAGTGGCGTTCTCGGGGATTCAGGAATCGAGAGAGTCATTGACTACTAATACAAATCGAGGAGAGATTCGGATGTTGAATCGGACTTTGAATCGACGATTGAGAAGATGGTTGTGTCGTTGCTGGCAGTGTTAGTGCTAGTGCTGGGCGGTTGCGTTGCAGAAGAAAAGGACGACAAGGCTGCAGGTCGCTGCAGGTTCGGCGACGGCTCCGAGGGTAGTCTATGGGAGCGGGTTTTTTGGTGAGGAAAAAGCTGGTGACAACGCCTGGCGCTGGATGGAGCCGACCGGTGTGATCAGACTTCGCAACACGGGGAAGGACATGGAGCTCGCGATTACGGGCCGTCCGCCAGTGGAGCACTTCAAACAGGCACCGACGATAACGATCACGCTTAACGGGACGAAGCTTGACGAATACAAAGGCAGTAATGACGTGGCTACGCGGACTTTGACTGTCACGCCCGCACAACAAGGTGACGGAGAATGGTCGGAGCTCAAGATCTCATCAGACATGTCGTTTGTTCCAAAAGAGGTCGAAAAGACGTCGACCGATGAGCGCAGACTGGCATTTTCGTTGACCGGTCTGACGTGGAAGCTTAAGTAGGCGCTTCGTAGGAAGATGAGGGTGTGAATGGACTTCGTCGAAAAGGCGCATGTCATGTCCTCTGGTGACATGGACCGTGTCATGGCTCGAATTGCTTCGCAGGTTGTCGAGAACAATCCTGACCTCTCTAATGTCCTTCTCGTCGGTATAAGGCGCAGAGGAGTTCCGCTTGCGACGATGCTGGCCGCAAAAATCAGAGAGATGGGAAAAGCGGACGTCGCCACTGGTGCGCTCGACATTACCCTTTATCGCGATGACTTGAGCACGGTCGGCGAGCGGCCGGTGGTCAACCGGACAGAGCTTCCCGCAGATGTTACTGGGAAGACGATAGTCCTTGTCGATGATGTTCTTTATACTGGCCGAACTATACGCGCCGCACTTGACGAGTTGATAGACTTCGGACGTCCGAAGCGCGTCGAGCTGGCAGTTCTAATTGATCGAGGACACCGCGAACTGCCGATCCAGGCCGATTACGTCGGTAAGCACGTCCAAACCACTGAAGAAGAGATTATCAAGGTGATGCTTCCCGACTTTGACGGCCGGGAAGAAGTAGTCCTTGTCGAAAGAGCGTAGAATCAGGGGTCGGGGGTCAGGGGTCGGGGATATGGGTTTGAGTTCAAGCTTTAGCTTGCTGCGTTAGAATCGATACCAGGCAAGCTAAAGCTTGAACTCAAACCCACCCTGACCCCCGACCCCTGACCCCCGACCCCCGACCCCTGATCCCTGATGCCACTTCGTCACAAAGATCTGCTCGGAACCCGCGAGCTCTCACTACAAGAAGCCACGCTTATTCTGGACACGGCGGACACATTTGGCGAAGTCAGCCGGCGTCAGATAAAAAAGGTTCCAACACTCCGCGGCAAGACGATCATCAATCTCTTCTTTGAAGCGTCGACGCGTACGAGGACCAGCTTTGAAATCGCCGCGAAAAGGCTGTCTGCGGATGCAATCAATATCTCGGCATCGACCTCGAGTGTGGTCAAGGGCGAAACATTGCTCGACACCGCGCTCAACCTTCAGGCGATGTCACCCGATGCGATAGTCATACGCCACTCTTCGTCGGGTGCGCCGCATATGATTGCCAGGTCCGTGGCAGCATCGGTGATCAATGCCGGAGACGGAGCCCACGAGCATCCGACGCAGGCGTTGCTCGACGCGCTTACGATTCGACAGCGCAAGGGGAGATTCTCTGGTCTCAAGGTGGCGATTATCGGCGATATTCTTCACAGCCGGGTCGCGCGGTCGAATGCTCATCTGCTTTCGAAGCTTGGAGCGAATGTCTGGCTGGCAGGACCGCGCACCCTCTTACCGCCCGGATTTGAGAATCAGGTCGCGCCTGCTGAAGGCTCGGTGAGGTTCGCTGAGTCAGTTGACGAAGCTCTGCATGACGCCGACGTAGTAATGATGCTGAGGATCCAGCTTGAGCGGCAGTCGGGTGGATTCTTTCCGTCGCTGCGGGAATACTCGATTCACTACGGTCTCAACCGGCGCCGGCTTGAACGCGCAAAGAAGGACGTGATTGTGCTTCACCCGGGGCCGGTCAATCGCGGTGTCGAAATCGATTCAGATGTTGTTGACGGGCCGTTTTCACTGATTCTCGATCAGGTGAATAACGGCGTCGCTGTGCGGATGGCAGTACTTTATCTTTTGGCCGGTGGTGAATGACGTGGCATTGTTGCTCATCAAAAAAGGCAAAGTCGTAGATCCTTCACAGGGTCTGGATGCGACTTGCGACATTCTCGTGCGTGATGGCGTGGTGGCCGAGATCGGCGACTCACTCAGTGCTCGCGATGCTGAGGTCTTTGATGCGAGCGGCCTGATTGTGGCGCCTGGATTTGTTGATCTTCACGTTCATCTTCGTGAGCCCGGTCAGGAATATAAAGAGACGATTGAATCAGGAGCACGAGCCGCGCTTGCGGGCGGATTCACTTCGATCTGTTGTATGCCAAACACTCAGCCGGTAAATGATAATGCAGCTGTCACGAGCTACATTATCGAGCGGGCTGCTTCGGCGGCCCTGGCGCGTGTCTACCCTATTGGCGCTATTACGGCAGGATCAAAGGGAGAGCAGTTGGCCGAGATCGGCGAGATGAAGCGTGCCGGCGTTGTTGCAATCAGCGATGACGGGCGGCCCGTTGCGGACACCAATCTCATGCGGCGTGCGATGGAATACGCGCGCGATTTCGACTTGCCGGTAGTCGATCACTGCGAGGATAGTTGCGCGCACGGAGGCGTGATGCACGAAGGCGAGTACTCCTCCCTACTCGGCCTCAAAGGTATGCCTGGAACGGCCGAGGACTTGCAAGTTGCGCGGGACATCATGCTTGCCGAGCTTACTGGAGCAAGGGTACACATTGCGCACATTTCTACGGCCCGCTCTGTCGCCTTTGTGCGCGAAGCAAAAACGCGTGGAGTGCAGATTACCTGCGAAGTAACTCCGCACCATTTCACTCTGACAGATGCTGAGGTTCATAAGCGCGCTTATAACACGCACACGAAAATGGCGCCGCCGTTGCGGTCAGACAAGGATGTCGCTGCGCTGCTCGAGGGTCTGAGCGACGGAACGATTGATGCCATTGCGACCGATCACGCGCCTCATCATGCAAATGAAAAGATGCTTGAATTTGATCACGCGCCGTTCGGAATCGTCGGACTCGAGACCGCGGTTCCACTCGCTCTCGATCGGCTTGTCGCGAACGGTATCGTCTCAATGACAAGGCTGATCGACCTTCTTTCGTGCATTCCCGCGCGCATCTTCAACCTTCCGGGCGGGAGCCTTCGGAAGGGCTCTCCCGCCGATATCACGATCTTCGATCCCGATCGCGAGATAGTTATCGACGCGGCTTCTTTCAAATCCAAAAGCCGTAATACCCCCTTTGACGAATGGAAGCTCAAGGGGATGGTTATGGCCACTTTTGTTGCCGGCAAAAGGCCCGAAGCGCCTGCCGAAATGTCTGAAAGTAGCGAGGAGGTATTGATCAATGAACTTAACACGACGCGCCTTTTTGGCAGGAGCCAGCGCAGTGAGCGCTGCAACTGCTATCAGCACCTCGAGCGGTCTCGCTGGAATGAACTTCAGAGCGTACGCTGCTCAGCGCAAAGTCGGGTTCAAAGTCGGCGTCACAGACTGGAATCTGAAACAGACAGTCAAACCTGCGTCGATTGAGCTGGCAAAGAGGATCGGATTTGATGGAGTTCAAGTGAGCATCGGCCGCCAGATGCAGCTCAAGGATGCCACACTACAGAAGGAGTTTCTTACTGAATCGAAGCGCGTCGGGTTGCCGATAGCGTCGCTGTGTCTCGATATTCTTCATGTCAACGGGCTCAAGTCCGACCCTCTTGGCCAGCAGTGGGTGGCCGAGTCGATCCCGATTGCGAAGGCGATGGGAGTGAAGGTGATTCTGCTTCCGTTCTTTGGCAAGTGGGCGCTCAAAACCCCGGAAGAGATGGATTTTGTTGGAGATGCTTTGAAGGAGATCGCTCCGCAGGCTCAAAAGGCGGGGATCATACTTGGCCTCGAAGACACTATCTCGGCGCGCGACAACGTAAGGATCATGGAGCGCTCGAAGTCGCCCGCGGTTCTGACTTACTACGATGTTGGCAATTCAACGAACAATGGCTTCAACATTACTGAGGAGATCCGCTGGCTCGGGCGCGATCGCATCTGCGAGGTTCATCTCAAGGACAACCCGGGTTTTTTGGGTCGAGGAAAGATTGATTTTCGCGCAGTGATTGATGCTCTTGCCGATATCGGCTATTCACAGTGGGCACAGCTTGAGACCGACTCACCGACGGGATCTGTTGAGAATGACATGAAAGCCAACCTTTCCTACATTCGAAGTCTCGTCACAAAATAGGTTACGAAGGGAGATTCCGCCGTGAAGGCGGCTTACATGCAGAAGAGCCCCCTGCTTTCAGTATTGATCCCTGTCTACAATGAGGCTAAGACTCTTCGCGAGATCATCTCTCGAGTCGATGCCGCTCCAATTGGAGGCTTAGAAAAAGAGCTGATCATCGTCGATGATGGCTCGACCGATGGAACTCGAGATGTTTTGAAAGACCTGATGGCGACCACTTCCCATCGGATCTATTTTCACAGTCACAACATGGGAAAAGGCGCCGCATTGAGAACGGCTCTTACCTATGCAAGCGGTGACATCATCCTGATTCAGGATGCTGACCTCGAGTACGATCCGAGTGAATACAACGAGCTCATCAAGCCGATACTCGAGGGCCGCGCCGATGTCGTCTATGGATCAAGACTTTCCGGGGGAAAAGTCTCTCGGGCATTCAACTTCTGGCATTACATCGGAAACAAGGTTCTGACTCTGATCACGAATGTGCTGTACAACGCGACCCTCTCTGACATGGAAACCTGCTACAAGGTTTTTCGTGCAGACGTCATCAAGAACATTCAGATCAAGTCGAACCGCTTTGATTTTGAGCCCGAGATCACGGCCAAGGTTTTACGGCGGAAGTACAAGCTTTACGAGATGCCAATTTCGTACTATGGGCGCGATTTTTCGGAGGGGAAGAAGATCACGTGGAGAGATGGATTCGCAGCAGTCTGGGCGCTGATCAAATACCGTTTCTTCGATTGAGAGCTTTTTTCGCCCTGGTTCACGAAACACATGGATGCGTCATATTCTCGTATCCTGACGCACGTTTCGCTAGTGGCGTTGCTGGGCCTTAACTCCTCTCCTCCCACTGCGCCCCTTTTCGCATTGAGAGGAGAGGATCGGCCGCTTCCGGACGCTTCCGCGTCATGAGGTGAAAGCGGTTTCCAGCAGGGGTCAGGGAGGGATCAGGGGTCGGGGTATGGAGTTCAAGCTTTAGCTTGCTCTTACGATCGAATCGCCTAAGAGCAAGCTAAAGCTTGAACTCCATACCCCGACCCCTGACCCCTGACCCCCGACCCCTGCTCTTTACTGAAACGCTACCTGAAGTGTATTGGCGACTTTGCCATCAACCGTCAGGACAACATTGACCACGCCCCTGCCCTGGAGCGATCGAGGAAGCGGTCCGATGTTCACCTGGTCTTCTCCCACGAAAAATCCTTGTTACCCGTGCATATTCCACAGGGCACGGAGTTGCCCCGATGGTGACGCTGACACCCGCCAAGCCCCATGTTAAACCGGATTCCAGTACCATACAGGATCAGGCGAAGTTCTTCGGTCCGGTGGACCAAAGGCGACGGGCAGGGGAAAAATCTGGCCGTTGAATTGAGCTGTATTCTGAAAACCAACCGTAACGCCGGCCATGTGTATCGCTCGAACTCGCCCGCCGCGACACCAGATCCGTCCGATGTCACGCTGAATAACCCGGGTTGAACGTTAGCTACCTCGATGTTGCCTACGAGCACTTTTCCGGCACCTGTGCGAACCGTGACCGTCGCGGGACCCACTACTGTACCGGGCGGTATCTGATAGTTGACCTGACCCGGGGCGACAGCAAAGAGCGGTGCCTGTCGCGTGGTCTGGGCGCTGTCGCGAACGTCAACAGTCGTTCCCAGGATGCTGAACGGAAGCGGGAACTCATTTGCGACGGAGAGTTCGGGAGCAATCTGCAGCCCGAATCCCGACACAATGGAATCCCTTGCCAGTGGCGTGGGCGGAGGCGCATAAGAGGCAGCGGAGATGCTGGCGAGCACCCCTGGAGGCTCATCAAATATCTGCCTTATGCGCCCGTTGTTCGTATCCGCAAAAAGAACGGCTCCGGTGGATGCAACCGTGATTCCAACAGTCTCCTGATTGATTTCGTTCTGATCCTGGTTGTCGAGTGCGATCGCGGCCGAATCCGCTGGCCCCCCATCACCGGAAAATCCTAAGAAGCCCGTGCCTCCAAGAATTGATGCCGTGCCCAGCGAATTGTTTGGCGCAGTGATCCGCAGGATTCGATAGTTGCCCGTGCTGGTGACAACAAGCGTCCCATCAGGAGCAACCGCGACGTCACGAGGCCGGTTGAGGCCCATAGTAGCATCAGCAATAGTGCTGAACTCGGCACCACCGGCCGCGTTCTGTCGGAGTATTCTATTGTTGAAAGTGTCGGCAACCACCACTCGACCAGTCCCGTCGACTGCAATGCCCGTCGGTTTGCTTACAAACGATGGCGAACCATCACCGTAAAGCGTTGTGACAATTCCATTGGCTGCATTGACCCGTCGAATCCGGTTTGTACGTGTAGCCTCATAGTCGGCTATAAAAATGTTTCCCTGGCCGTCGACAGCAACATCAGCTGGGTAGATTACGGCCATCAGCGCCGGCCCGTTATCGCCGATGTTTGACGGATTAACGCCCGGGCCTGTCCGGAGTCCCGCGATGACTTTTATTTCTCCAGGATTGACTGTGATTTGCTGTGCCGGCGGAGCTCCAGGATAAAAAGTGACAGCTGCTCCTGAGGTGTTAATAAACTTGATCAATCCGCTATTCGGATTGCCCACGGTATTCGGGAACCTGACGCCTGCCAACGCGTCGGCGACGTAGACTCCATTCGGAACGACGTGAAGGCCCTGTACCGAGTTGAAAAGGGCGGTCGAGACGCGGTCATCGATTACCTCCTGTCCAAGCAGGAAATTGATCGAGACGATTTGACCTGGCTGAACCGTCTGCGCTGACGCCGTGCCGTTGAACAGCGTTACTTGCGCATTTCCCCGATTGACGAAGCGAATCCGATCATTGAGAGTATCTGAGATGAAGAGGTTGCCGTCGGCAGTCACCCCAACGCTCCGCGGACCATTCAAGTCAGAGTGGATAGCAAGAGTTTGATCATATGGAGAGATTTTGTCAGTACCGACAACCGAATTGATGCCCTGTGGAGCGATCTGCGTCCCTGCCTTCGTCACGGCGCCGCCAGAAGTATTTACATATCTGACATGCGCGTAGGCTGTCGGCGTTATAGGACTTGCGTCCGGGATGAAGAAGCCCGTCGCATCAGCGAGCAAGTTGAATTATGTCCTGCGAATCGCTGCCAGGCATGTTGAACTTCGCCGAAAGCGCCGGACCGCCGTCACCGCAAGTCGGGTTCGAGTTTGGCGCACAGGCTAATCCGGATTGATCACCAGCGACGATTGTCAGCGACCCATTCAACGTGATGCGCGCAATCCGCTGATCATTGCCAAGGGGTACAAGAAAGCTCCCGTCAGCAGCTTGTGAAAGGCCGACCGGATAATTGAGATTGCCCACCACCTCGTTGATGAGCGCGTCAGGTGTGACTCTTCTGATGCTTCCGGGGGTGCGACCCGAGCCAGCTTCGGCAATGATCAGGCTGTCATCATGTGTCAAATGCGAGTCCGATTGGTGTCAGAAGTTTCGCCGATGTTGCGGGCCCACCATTGCCTGTGCCCTCCGGTGGACTGCCTCCGCCTGCAACGACAAGCGCGTTATCGTTCACTCGAAACCTCATAATCGTAGTCGTTGTATTATTCGCGAAAGGATTGGCGGCAATATAGAAGTCGTTACCACGCTTGACGAAGTCCAACTGCGTAGAGTTGCTGTGTATCGATCAAGCCTCCGACAAGTTCCCGGCCATATCGTCTTGCCCGAAAAGACGAAGTTCTGTGTATCGACATTGATTGCAATAATTGCTCTGTAAAGATCAGGGAGATTGAGATAGATTGCGCGCCCCGTGGGGTCGACGACCATGCCCGTCACGCCGACGAGATCGACCATGCGAGCCGGTTTGCCATCGATCTGGTCGATGATATCTCCTCCACCCGCAATGAGAGCGACATTGCCCGGCTGGATCGTCACTCCCGCGCGAGTCAAAGGGCCTGCAGTTCCGTTCACGAAGCGGATTACCACGCGGGTTTGAACTTCGTCCACCACGTAAAGGCCAAACCCGCTGGCAGGCGGAATTGATGGGTCGAGAGCTGCCACGGATGGCTTCATCATCGGCGCCTGTTTCGCAGGCACGCTCGACGTAAAGGCTCCACCGGCTACAGTGTTTATGATGGGCACGCCCTGCGCCGACACGTGGGTTCCAGGAGCTATCAAGAGCCCCAGCGATAGCGCTATCATTGCGAGTGAAAGAAAACACGAAACAACAAACGCACGTTTCATTACACCTCTCCTGATACGTTAGTGAGTACTTAGTTGGGACCAGTAGAATCCGGTCTGGGGCTTCGTCGTGACGACGACTTCGAGGACAACCGGCCTCCTCAGCTTAACGCTCGTATCGAACGGCGGTTCCAATAAAAACGCCCAGACGATGTGAGGGTCACACTTCGGAGGTGCTGACGGGGCTGATGGGAGCTGATCCAAAAACTTCAATGATAATTACAACATCCAGTGTGACTGTGAGTCAAGAAGCAGGGGTCGGGGGTCAGGGGTCAGGGGTCAGGTACGAGTTCAAGCTTTAGCTTGCTCTCTTCAGTCGAACTACTAACGAGCAAGCTAAAGCTTGAACTCCGTACCCTGACCCCTGACCCTGACCCCTGACCCCTGTTTTGAGTTATACTGACTGTTACTACCTTAACCTTGGAATCAAGAGAAGAATATGCAAGCCAAATCAAGACTTGAAGATGGAACAAACCTCCCGGATTATCGCGATGCGCATAGCGACGTGCCGTGGTCTCGTCCTCGGCCACGAAGATGCTGCGCGCCACTCTCCAGCCGGAGGGGTCGACGGAGAGGCCCGCCGATCGTCGGCCCTCCAGGTAGTTCTGGATATGGGCCCGGACGACGTACGCACCCACGTAGGTCGCCGGGATGCCGGTCCAGTCTCTGGCTCCCGCCGTGTGTGGCCCCCGTGAGCCCGGGCGGATCGAGGTGATTGCGATGGGCGGATGCGGCCTTTGCAGCGGGCGGACTGCGACGCCCACTCCGATCCTCCGATCGAGTGAGCGCTCCGTAGTGGTTCGGTAGAACTCGCCCTCGATGCGGTACGGCGGTTCTTCGCTCCAGATCCGGCGGATGTGATCGAGTGCCTCCTGGGTCTTGCGGTTGCGGTCCGACCACAGGTCTCCGATGGCCTCCGCGTCACCAGGAACGCCGGGGCCCACTCCGAGCACGAGCCGGCCCTGCACCAGGTGGTCGACCATGGCGACTTGCGCCGCCGCCATCGCGGGGTGGTAGTTGGCGAGCGGAAGCACGCCGGTACCGAAGGTGATCGACGGGCACGCATCGGCCAAGTTCGCGATGAAGGCGAGGCTTGAGGTGATTGTCTCGGCTGAGTCCACGAGGTGCTCGCCGATGAAGGCCTCGCTGTAGTCGAGTCGATCGGCGAGCATGACCGCCTCGCGGTCCTCGCGGAGAACGTCCGCGTAGGAGCGGAACGGTGGGTGCACCGGCTGGATGAAGAATCCGAGTTTCAGAGAGTCCTGCATGATGGGTCTCCTTCTCCGTCGGCATCGCCGGAAGGACCCACAAGCACCAAGCCCCCGCCGGCTCTGCCGACAGGGGCTTAGAGATCCAAGAGCTGTTCCAAGCGCTAGTCGGCGCGGCCCTCCGTGACGCCGACGACTACGACGCTTACGCACTCTGCACGGCCTCACTTCTCATGTAGCGCACGCTACCACAGGAGACTCCGACGCAACAAGAGTCTGTCTAGAGCAGTTGCACCTACCCGGGCACGGTTCGTGCTTCGGGTCTTCGCGGCCGACCATTCGCTTCGTGCTGCCCAACGGACCGGGCGCTCAGCTGCGCGCCGCCCGTGCACCACTATAGCCAGCGACCGGAGGCCGCCGGCGAGTCCAACCCCGAACCGGGCGGCCGACGGCTGGCGGGCCGGGCCGCCGCACGACGCGGCGGCGGCGCGTCAGCTGCAGTGATGAGATGGACTCCTCCCGCGACTCGCGCGGCATCGAGTGCCAGAGTCGCCTTGCGCCCCGGAAGGCTCCGGGGAGGAGGAGTCCGAGATGCAGTCTACGACGATCGCAGTGGATCTGGCCAAGTCCGTGTTCGAGGTCGCGGTGTCGCAGCGGCCGGGGAAGGTGGACGAGCGCCATCGCCTCTCGCGCGGGCAGTTCTCGCGCTTCCTCGGCTGAGCAGGCGCCGGCGACGGTGGTGATGGAGGCCTGCGGGACGGCGCACTTCTGGGGCCGCGAGGCGGGGGCCCGCGGCCACCGCGTGGTGCTGCTGCCCCCGCACGCGGTGCGTCCCTACGTGCTGCGCAACAAGACCGACGGCGCCGACGCCAAGGGTCTGCTCGAGGCGCTGCGCAACGAAGACGATCCGCCCGGTGCCGGTGAAGTCCGTCGATCAGCACGTGCTCGCGGCGCTGCATCGCCTGCGCTCGGCCTGGATGGCGACGCGCACGGCGCGCCTCAACACCCTGCGCGGTCTGCTGCGCGAGCTCGGCTTCGCGATCCCGGTCGGCGCCCGCCAGGTGCGTGCCCCACGTGCGGGCGCTGGTGTCGGACGCCGACTCCGGGCTCCCCGACCCGCTGCGGCCCGTTCTGGCCGAGGCCGCGCGCGAGATCCGCGAGCTCGAGGCGCGCGTGCGCGAGGTCGAGCGCTCGCTCGAGGCGATGGCGCGAGCGAGCGACGTCCGTCGTGCGGCTGCGCACGATTCCGGGCGTCGGCCTGCTCACCGCCACGGCGCTCGTCGCCTTCGTCGGCGACGTCGCAGCGCTTCCCGTCGGGCCGCCACTTCGCGAGCTACCTCGGGCTCACGCCCGCGAGACGTCCAGCGGCCTGCGGCGGCGCCTCGGGGCGATCAGCAAGCGCGGCGATCCCTACCTGCGGATGCTGCTGATCCACGGCGCGCGGTCCGTGCTCCTGCACGCGAAGAAGGCCGAGCGCCGAACGCGATCGCCTGCGCACCTGGGCGCTCGAGCGCGAGCGCGCGCGCGGCCACAACAAGGCCGCCGTCGCGCTCGCCAACAAGCTCGCTCGGATCGTCTGGGCCGTGTGGCGCAACGAGCGCGCCTTCGGCACGCATCCGGCGCGACGAAGGAAGCGAGTGACCGACCCACCACCGACTGCTTCGAGCACACGACGGTGATGGCGCACCGGTCCTGACCGGCGCGGGGAAAGCCGATAACAAGCTGGCCCCACGAGGCCGCTGTCAGCGATTGGCTCCCCGCGCGCGGCTTTCCATCATGGCCCGGAGCCCGAGCGCTCCACACACGAGGCCGGAGATACGACTGCAGTCGGACCTTCCGCGCCGGAACCGTCGGAAGCAAGAATCAGCTTGCGGGAGGAGTCCAGATACGGCTTGTTAGGCAGCGCTCGCGCAGGCTAGGTGCTGCCGCGCCGAACGAGCAGGACGATGCATGCCACGTGGGAGATGACGAGAGGCGGGCCTGCGAAGACGGGCACGTACCACTGCGCTGCCATGTGCGAGATGGCCCCTGTAGACGCAGCATGCGGAAAGGCAATGAGGAGGTCGAGCAACCCGACCAGCGTGCACGCCCATGCGAGACCCCGAGCCCCGCTCCAACCCCGGCGCAGGCCCAGAAAGGCGGAGGCTGCAAGAAGGGCGGTTAGCGAGTCGCCGGTCGCCGTCGAGATGGCAAACTCGGCCGGCATGCCAGGAGACAGATTCGGCACGAGGAGGCCAAGCCCCAGGACGCGGAACATTTCTGGCGCAACGAAAGCGCTAAGTCTCGCGTCCGGAGATAGGGTTGCCGACCAGGGCCACAGCACGAAGTAGGTGATGAGGGACCAAGCGAGAAGGAACCACAGGAACTGCACGATGAAGACGAGGAGGGGTTCCACGTCGGCCCGGCCTTCTCCCTCTTGCGCTGCCTAACGGATCGGGCGCTCAGCTGCGAGCCACAGCGCCCCCGTGGCCCGCTGGAAGCGCCCCAAGTGTCGATGCGAGACTCTACCGGAGGTTGATTGGAACGCGCTGTGGCTCGCCAGCTCCAGCGCGTTGATCCTCATTCGAGGCCCCCTCCTGCGCCTACTCCACGCGGAGTAGGCTGGAAGCGTGTCAAGCAACGCGCGCATCCGCGGAGGAGACCGGTCGATTCTACAACGGCCAGCACCAGCATTGGTGCGGGATCGATCTGCACGCCCGGACGATGTACGTCTGCATCCTCGACGGCGAGGGCCGAGTCCTGGTCCACAAGAACCTCCGGGCCACCCCGGAGGAGTTCCTCGCGACCATCGAGCCGTACCGGGAAGGCCTGTGGTCGCCGGCGAGTGCATGTTCGCTGGTATTGGCTGGCGGATCTGTGCTCAGGAGAACGCATTGCCTTCGTGCTCGGGCACGCGCTGTACATGAAGGCGATCCATGGCGCGCAAGGCGAAGAACGATCGCATCGACGCCGAGAAGATCGCGACCCTGCTGCGCGCAGGACTACGAGGACTGCGAGCGCGACGGCTGGCGCTGTCTCGTGCCCGGCTGCACGGCGCGGCGCAAGCGCGAGAGCCCGCGCCTGGAGTTCCTCTCGCCCGGCGGGCCGCTGCCCGGGAACGCGGCACGGTGTGGGCCCTCGATGATCTGCGGGGCGTGCATCTGCGCCGCATCCGCATCACGGGCCGTGCGCCCGACGGGCTCGTCTTCGAGCTTCCCATCGGGCGCTATCGGTTCGGGGGACAGGAAGCTCGGGGACGTGAAGATGGATCGGGGTAGAAATCGCTATCCTGCGGCCCGTCCCATGCTTCGGCTTCGCCTCCACGCACGGTCCTTCTCGCCCCGCTCGCGCTGCGCCGCGAGGCGCGGCCGCGCAGGAGTTCATGGACGGGATCGCGGCCCAGGTCGGCGCCGACATCGTGCTGGCCTCCGAGGTGCAGCGCTTCGCCGAGCCCGTCGAGAAGCAGATGCGCGAGGCGGCGCGCCCGAGTCGGAGATCACGGCGCTGCGCGCCGAGATCCTGGAGCGCATGATCGAGCGCCGGCTCCTGGAGCAGGCGATCCGCCGCACCGAGATCGAGGCCAGCGACGCGGAGGTCGACGACGCCATCGAGGCATCGCCAAGGAGAACAGATCGACGTCGAGAGCTCAAGCAGAGCGTGGTGCGGCAGGGCCTCACCTACGAGGCGTACCGCGAGCAGATCCGGGGCGAGATCCAGCGCCAGAAGCTCGTCAGCGCGGCGGTGCACTCGCGCGTGCGCGTGGACGAGGCGCAGATCAAGGCCGCGTACGCCAAGCGCTACGCCGAGCAGCCGAGCGGCGGCGAGGAGGTGCACGTGCGCCACATGCTCGTCCCCTTCGAGGCGGAGAGGGTATCACGCCGGACGAGGCCTGCGCCGCCGTGGAGCGTGCCCGCGCGCGATCATGGCCGGGGCCGATTTCGCCTCCGAAGCGCGCAACATCTCGGCCGTGAACCCCAGCTCGGCGGCGACGTGGGCTGGGTGCACGCGCAGCAGCCTCGCGCCCTGGATGGCGGAAGCCCTGGCACGGCCTGAAGCCACCCGAGGTCTCGCCCACTGATCCGCACCGACTTCGGCTGCAACCTCCTGACGCTGGAGGACCGCCGTTCCTTCAAGCCGCTCTCCTACGAGGACGCGCGCCCGCGCCTCTACCAGGAGATCTTCGCGGTCCGCGTGCAGGAGGAGTACTCGAGCTTCCTCGAGCGGCTGCGCGAGCAGACCTACATCGAGCGCAAGGGCATGTACGCCGAGGCGGGCCCGCGTTGAGCAGCCCAGCGCCGCCGAGCCGTGAGCGTCGCCGCCGAGCACATCCACGTCCGCGGCGCCCGCGAGCACAACCTCCGGACGTCGACCTCGACCTGCCCCGCAACCAGCTGGTCGTCTTCACCGGCGTCTCGGGCTCGGCAAGTCATCCTCGCCTTCGACACCCTCTACGCCGAGGGCCAGCGCCGCTACGTCGAGTCGCTGTCGGGCTACGCGCGCCAGTTCCTGGGCCAGATGGAGAAGCCCGACGTCGATTACATCGGCGGCCTGCTCGCCGGCCATCGCCATCCAGCAGAAGACCGCCGTCGACGAACCCGCGCTCGACCGTCGGCACCATCACCGAGATCCACGACTACCTGCGCCTGCTGTACGCGCGCGTCGGCCAGGCGCACTGCCCGCAGTGCGGCCGGCCGATCGCGGCCCAGACCGCGCGAGCAGATGATCGACCGCATCCTCGGCGATGCCGCAGGGACGCGGCATCCTGGTGCTGGCGCCGGTGGTCCGCGGGCAGAAGGGCGAGTACAAGAAGGAGTTCGAGGACCTGCGTCGCCAGGGCTTCGTGCGGGCGCGCATCGACGGCCAGCTGCGCGAGCTCGGCGAGGAGATCCCGCTGGCGCGTCACGCGAAGCACGACATCGAGATGGTGGTGGACCGGCTCACCGTGATACGCCACATCCCTTCCCTCCTCCGAGTTGCCACGACGCTCAAGCCGACCGGCTTCCATCGCTTCTGGCGGGGACTAGGCTTAAGCCTCATCCACCCTCAGGCGAAACCTCTTCCGATCGGTGGAGCGTTGTCAAGGACTTCAGGCTGCGGCGCG
>CAWEYR010000014.1:0-177560 GCA_963813345.1 uncultured Acidobacteriota bacterium
TCTACGCCGACCGCGTGGGCCATGCTGCCGGCCGACGATCCAGGCCGTCATCAACAAAGCGGAAAAGCAACGCAGCACCGGCCGAGCAAAAGATCGCCGACGACTATTTCCCCGTTCTCCGGCATCGACCCTGAGAAGATCGAAGAGGTCATGTCGGAAGCCGGGATGAAGACTTACAAGGGACCTGCGCGGCAAATTGAATGAGGTTTACCGTGCAAGAGAGTCAGGGACCTGCCGGCGTTCTGGACGGTAGAGGTTGATCGCGGGCTGGAACTCGAGAAGAGCTACATCCTGACGAGCGGCGATCCGGCGCGGCCGGAGAAGAATCTCCCGTCAAACCCGGCTGGCCCTTTTCACCGGCGCGAAGATCGACTTTCGCGAGGGCCGGATTGAAGCGTTCGCCGATTGGCTGACGGCTCCGGAAAATCCGCTCTTTGCGCGAGTGGCGGTGAACCGGATGTGGCAATGGCATTTCGGCGAAGGGCTTCAAGAAATCCCGAGCGATTCGGCGGTCTCGGCGGCAAACCTTCACATCCGGCGCTGCTCGATTGGCTCGCGGCGGAGTTTGTGAGCGCGACTACAGCATGAAGCAATGCACCGACTGATGGTGACCTCCGACGCCTACAGCCGGGCGTCGGAGCGGCGAAGAGCTTGCGCCGAATCTGAAGATCGATCCGGGAGCAACGCTTTCTGGCATTTCCGATTGCAACGTCTGGAAGCGGAGCCGATCTGGGATTCGATGCACGCCGCGGCGGGCGACCTGGATCTAAAGGTCGGCGGACCTTCTTTCGATGTGCGAAGGCGGCGGCGGAAGCGGCGCGGCGGTGTGGCGCGCGGCGATGACGGAAGCCAAGACTGAAACGGCGCGGCGCGTATATGATGCGCGGATATTCCTCCAGCCGCGATGTCACGCCGAATTTCCTGCAGGCATTCGATGTGGACGACGGACGCGCGCCGTGCCCGATGCGCACGCAAACGGTCACCGCGCCGCAGGGACTGTTCCTCATGAACAGCCCGGAGATTGAGAAGGCCGCGACAGTTCGCCGCGCGCTTGCAAGAAAGAGAGCGAAGGCGATTTCGGCGGCGGTCGATCTCGCTTACCGGCTCGCGCTCTGCCGGCCGCCTTCTGCCCGGCGAAAAGAGACAACGCGCTGGCCTATCGTGGAGATGACGTCCTGACGCGCCTGAAGCAGCTGGCGTGGCTGATCTTCAATTTGGACGAGTTTATTTATGTCAATAAATGATGGCTGATCAGAATCTTTATCCCTGCGGCCGATTTCGCGCCGCGCATATCATCCATCAGTCTGGCGGCGGATTCTTGGGCGCGCTCGGCGGGCTTTGGGCGGAAGCGGGAGATCTCAACGCCCATCCGCCCGGCTACACCGAAGGCCGAAGTCGGTCATCTTTCTTTTCATGTGCGGCGGCGTCAGCCACATCGACACTTTCGATCCCAAAGACAACAAGCAGGCCGGCAAATTCATCGACGCCATCGGCTTCGGCGACAACTCGCCGACGATGAAGCGTCCGGTCATTCCTGCCTGCGCACCTTCACGCACTACGGCCAATCGGGCATTCCGGTCTCCGATTGGTTTCCCCACGTCGGCAGCGTGATCGACGACATCGCGGTCGTGCGCTCGATGTGGTGCCACGAAGGCAATCATTTTCCGGCCGTGATCGAAACCCAGACCGGCCATCGCGGCCGCGCATTCGATCATCCGACCTTCGGCAGTTGGGTTTCGTACGCGCTCGGCCGCGCCAACAAGAATCTGCCGACGTTCGTCAACATCGGCCGCGCCCTCTTCGCCCGTCCAATTGACCGGCGGATACCTCGGCGCGGCTGTCGCGGCCACGCCATTTCAAGCGGGCCTGTCCCCATCCCGAATCTCTATCCGCCGGCCAGCAGCAAGCCGCCGAGCGCGACAGGCAGATGGAAACTGCGCGATGAACCGGGAATTTCGCGAGCGGTACGCGATCAATTCCGACATCGCCGCCCGGGCCAAAGCCTACGAACTTGCCGCCCGCATGCAGCTTTCCGCGCCCGGCGCGTGGATTTCTCGGAAGAACCGCAGCACATCGTGAAGCTCTACGGCATCGGCGAGAAGCCGACCGAGGAATTTGGCAAACAACTGTTGCTGGCGCGGCGCCTGGTCGAAAACGGCGTGCGCTTCGTCCAGATTTGTCATGCGGGCGGAGGCAATGGCGGTTGGGATGCGCATGGCGACATGAAAACGCACGGGCCGCTTTGCCGCGCGACGGACAAGCCGATTGCGGGATTGATTAAGGATTTGAAACAGCGCGGCATGCTGGAGGGAACCTGGTCGTCTGGACGAGCGAGTTTGGCCGCAGCCCGTGGTCGCAAAACACGACAGGCCGCGACCACAATCCGAAAGGCTACACCTCCTGGATGGCCGGCGGCGGCATCAAAGGCGGCATCGTTCACGGCGCCACGGACGAGTTCGGCTACAAGGCCGTGGAGAACCCGCACTATTACAGCGACCTGCACGCCACGATCCTGCAGCAACTCGGCCTCGATCATAAGAAGATGCAGTTCCGAACACTTGGACGCAATTTCCATTTAGTGGAAGAAGGCCACGGGCCGATTGAACAGATCATTGCTTAGGCGTTGTTGCATAAATCCGGGCAAAAGGTCCTTTTCAAGGCTCTTTCGTCAAACTTTGGCAGGTGCTTAAAGAAGTTCAAGCACGACAGATCAAAGTGATCCGGGAGGAATAGTCAGTAGCCAGCCGAAATAATACGCTCCGGCCGGCCAGAGCACCTTGGTAGGCGAGTTTTTGGACGATGGGTGTCTCCGCAAGGCCATTGGAGCTAATCAGAATCAAATTGGGTTTAGTGGAAGAAGGCCACGGGCCAATCGAACAGATAATCACCTAGCTTTGGCTGACTCCAGGTTTTGCCGGAAGGTTGAATCGTTTGGCGCGAGCTTTACCGCTTTCTCAAAAGCCGCAATCGCGGCTTGGCGCTCACCTTGTTCCATCAACACCTCACCCAACGCATTGAAGACGGGCGCCTCGGTTGATTGGAGTTTGGCCGCCGTTTCCAAACTCGCCCTGGCATCGGTCAGACGGTTCGCACTCTGCTCCACTAAGCCCAGCAGATAGTGGTAAAGCCAGGTCGCCGGACTGATGCTGATGGCAGCCTGCACATATTCCCGCGCGACATCGTAATGCTGCAAATCGAAGTGCAAACCCGCCAAGCGAAAGAGCAGCGTGGCATCGCCCGGCTTCGCTTCCCTCGCCAATTCCAGCTGCGCCGCGGCGCTCTCCAAATCCCCCGCTTTCAAAAGCACCCGCGCTTCATCAATCCAGGCTGCTGCTTGCGCTGCGATTCACGTTTTCTTTTTCCTTTTTCGTCAACTCGGAGAACCTCGTCAAAGCCGCCTTGCGCTCCGCAGCTTTGCCCAACCCGCCCCACGCCCTCGCTAGTTGATAGAAAACCTGCGGCTCGTTCTCCCCGCCCAACTTCGACGCCTGTTCCAATTCCTTCCGCGCCTCCTCAAATTGGCTCAAGCGGTTCAGCGCCGAGCCCAGCAAAAAGTGTCCCTCATAAGCTCGCGGCCGCAACTTGTAGCCTTCCTCAATAACGGCAGCGCGGCCGCATCATCCCCCGCCCGCGCCAGCAAATTACCCAGACCAGCCAAGGCAGGAAAGTAATCAGCTTGCAATTCCAACGCGCGCCGAAACTCCGTCTCCGCGCCCTGGCGATTACCGCTTGCCGCATAAACCGCCGCCAAGTCCGCATGAGCATCGACTGCCTTCGGGTCGCCGTCACCAGCGTCTCCAGCAACGGCAACGCCTTGATATGCAGGCCGTTTGCAAATAAATTCGTCGCCGCCCGCAAGGCCAACACATTCTTCGGCTCGATCTGCAAAGCCTGCAGAAACGCCGCCAACGCCTCGCCCTCATTGCCCCGCTCAGCATAAATATTGGCAATCGCCAAGTGCGCCGAACCAACTTCGGGTCACACTGCGCCGCCGCGCGAAAAGAGATCAGCGCCTTGCTCAAATCCTTACGCTGATATTCCTGAAGCCCGGCGGAAACAGATTTCCCGCAATCCGGAGCCGCCAGGGCAAACACAAAACTCAATAACAGCGCGATCATTTGACGTACGGCGTCCTCCCGGTAATGCCCTTTCCTTCCGTAATCGTGACGATCTGTCCGGCTGGAAGCGCGCCAATTTTCTCCAACGCTCCCCCCGGCCATTGCACTTCCACCGCCTCAGCCGTGCTTGCAACGCCCAACCCAAAGTGCAAACGAAAATCGCTCTGCGACATAAATGTCGAACCTGACCGTACTTCGCCCGTCAGCGTTCGCTTGCCCACCGCCACGCGGGCGACGGCGCCAATGCCGCTGCGGTTCGTCTTTTGCCCGACCAACTTCAGCGTGATCGACTTGCCGCCTCTCAGCGTGTTGTGCAGCAGACTCAGGCGTTCATTCATATTGCTAATCAATAGGTCAGCTCGCCCATCGTTGTCGTAGTCGCCCACCGCCAAGCCACGCGCCGAGGTCTTCTCCATCATCGCCGCGCCCGCTTCAGCCGAAACATCGCTAAACTTCCCCCCGCCGCCATTGCGATACAGGATGCGTCGCTGGCGATACTCGCCCGACTTCAAGCCCGGATAAACGTGGCCATTGACCATGAAAATGTCCGGCCACCCATCGTTATCGTAATCAACAAAGCCGCGCCCCAACCCAAAAACTGTGTGTATTTGCCCAAGCCCGCCTGCACCGTGCTCTCTGAAAAACTCCCATCGCCATTGTTGTGATAGAGGTTCGGCAGGTCGTCAATAAAGTTCGTCTTCACCAAGTCCGGCCAGCCGTCGCCATCGTAATCCGCCACCGCCGTACCCATACCGGCTTGCTCGCGCCCGTCCTCACTGAGCGCGACCCCACTCTCAATCGCCGTCTCTTCAAACGTCCCATCGCGCTTGTTGTGATAGAGCAGACTCGCCTGCGAATCCACTGCGACATAGATGTCGCGCCAACCATCGCGGTCATAGTCGAGCGTGGTCACCGACAATCCATAGCGCGGCCCCGGCGTCTCAATGCCAGCCTTCTTCGACACATCAAAAAAGCGAATCTTCCCCGGCGACGACTCATTACGCCAAAGCCGGTTCACTCCCGGCTTCAACCCCTGCGGCCCACACATCACCTTCTCTTCTTCCAGCGACAAGGCTTCGGCCCATCCGGTCGTGGCGTGTTCTTCAAATCGAAATCCACATAGTTCGCCACCATCAAATCCAATTTGCCATCGCGGTCATAATCAACGAACGCGCAACCCGTGCCCCAGCGCGACCCAATGCCGGGCGGCGTCACATCCTCAAACGTCCCATCCCCACGATTGCGATACATCACATCCGTGCCCCAGTAAGTGACGTACATATCCACGAATCCATCGTTATCGATATCGCCCGTGCAAACGCCTTGACCCCACCCGGCCTTCGCCACACCTGCCTTCTTACTCACGTCCTCAAACGTGCGGTCGCCCTTGTTGCGATAGAGGCGATTGACAGGCTCCGTACCCAGCGCAAAGCCATCCAGCCTCGACGCCGTCACAGCGAAAATATCCAGAAGGCCATCGTTATCGAAATCCAGAAACGCCACACCCGTGCCCAACGTCTCGACAATGTAATTCTTCTGCTGCTCGTCCCCGCAAACAAATACGTCCTTCAAGCCCCGCCCGCAACGCATCGTCCACGAAAAAAGGCCCAGGGCCGCCGAAACCGCCAGTGCGATCAAAAACAACAACTTCATTGCGCCGCTTCCTTCGCTACAAAAATCTGATTTGCCGCCACGTTCTTCCAAGTCTGCACCACACCGCTGGGCCAGCGAATCTCCAGCAACTTCACCTGCCGCTCACCACCTAATCCAAAATGCACACGCTTATCGTGCGCCGACAAATAGCTGCCCGCAGTGGAAACGAAGCCAAACTGCTCGCTGCCCGAAGCCGCAACAATCCGTATCGAAGCCCCAATGCCAGCGCGATTGCTCTTCGTCCCTACCGTCTCAATCAGCAGCCAGCCGTTCGCCGTCGCGCCGTTACGAAACACTCGTGGCGCGCCGCCTATATCCGACACCACGACATCCACCGCGCCATCGTTATTGAGATCGCCAAAAGCCGCGCCGCGCCCAGCCATCGCCGTCAAAAAAGGCGCTCCCGCCTTGGCCGAAACATCTGAGAACTTGCCGCCTACATTGCGAAGCAGCAACGGCGTTTCGCGGTAACGAATCCCCGGCTGAGTGAGTTCGATGTTGTCCATCACATGCCCCTGCGCGACAAAGATATCCTTCCAACCATCGTTGTCATAATCCAGAAAGCGCGCGCCCCAACCAGAGTGCATCTTACTCGCCGCCGTTACACCGCTCGGCCCCGAAACATACTCCAACAGCCCCTTACCATTCCGAAACAACCCATAGCCCTGATTCGCCAGCGCATTCACGAGGACATCCGGCAATCCATCATTGTCATAGTCCGCCAAGTCCACGCCCATCCCCGCGAAGACCTTGCCATCCTCATCGTAAGCCGCGCCCACTTCCAGCGCGACCTCTGCAAAAGTCCCATCGCGCCGATTGCGAAACAGTTGCTGCGGAAAGCTATCATTCGCCACAAAAATATCCGGCCAGCCATCTTGATCCACATCCTCGAACGCCACGCCCAACCCCTTGCCTGGAGCCTTTGCAATGCCCGCCTTCTCGCTCACGTCTGCAAACCGGCAGCCGCCCAAGCCGCGATAGAGCAAATGCATCACGGGCCTGTATTCATTGGGGTGGCAATACGCCTGCAAGGCCGGACCTTCACCGCCGCAGCGTTTATTCTTGCCAAAATCCCAATCCAAATAACGCGCGACAAAAAGGTCTAAGTTCCCATCGCGGTCATAGTCAATAAAGCCCGCGCTCGTTGACCATCCGCCGCCCGCCAAACCCGCCTTCGCCGTTACATCCTCAAAGACAGCGCCGCTTTGATTGCGGTACAAAGCATTGCCGCCCAACGCAGTCACAAATAAGTCGGCGCGCCCGTCGTTATCGCAATCGCCCACCGCCGCGCCCTGCCCATAACCATTGCCGCGCAGTCCGGCCTTCTCCGTGATATCTGCGAAAGTCCCATCGCCCTCATTGCGATAGAGCCGATTCCAATACCTCGCCTCGCTCTTGTCCGCGCGACTCTTTGCGTCCATGCCGATCTTCAACGCCGCGCCATTCACAAAGAAAAGATCGAGCTTGCCGTCGCCGTCGGCATCAATCATCGCCACTCCGCCGCCCATCGCTTCGATCAAGTATTTGGCCGGCGTTTTGCTGGCTGCAAACACGAAGCCGATCTTAGCTGTTGCCGTGGCATCAACAAACGCGTCCGGGGCCAACGCGCTATATGCTGCCAGACAAAAAGTCATAAAATATCGCACTGCCATAGCTTTCTATCAGCCTATCCGAAACGCAATTCGCTGCGGCGGATGGTCGCTGCGAAGGTTCCCGCACCGTAACATTACGCCGGCGCCGCGCCTACCAACCGCCTTTTCTAAGAGCGTGCGAAGAAACTACGCACGGCGCCAGCAACACTCCTCGGATGAAAAGTGCTAGCCAAAGAGCTAACAATTGAGGGAGATGTTAATAACAGGTTGAAATGAACTTAGCATGATTTTTGGTGCAGATAGAAGAAACAGGCGAGATTATTGAAAATATGGACAGATCAAGTTTTGGCGAGTCACAATTCGCGATTCTGCTTCGAGGATCGTCGGTCTGCTGACGACGGCGTGCGGGGCGAAGGCCGAGATGGTGCTGGAGGCAATCGGAGCCATGCGCGGAGAGTTTTCGGTCAAACAGCTTCAAGAGCTGCCCGCCCGTCGGTATTGACACGATCCGCCGCATTCTGCGCGAACAACGGCAGACTGGGGTGCTTGAATGCTTGGGTAAAGGCCCGGGTGCGCGCTGGCGCAGGAAATATTAAATAGGTAGTGCGAAGGAGTTAGTGCATAAGTGCATATACTAAATATGGAAGTCAGTTCTTCCCGCCACAAACTCGTGTGCAACCTATCCTTTGTACATTGTTATCGCTCCGCTCTAACCAGAGACGGCAGCCACCTTTTGCTGGAAGCTGATTGGAAGTTGACGCAACCAGTCGCTGACAGCAAGCGCGGAGATCGTCGACTCTTGCGCAGCCGCATCATCAATCCCTTTGTAGGAGCTTGGCCAAGCGGCTATCTCAGTAGTCATCAGCGTTCCTTCTTTGGTTGCCCTGCGCGCGAGCAACCGGGCGAGCGCCAAGCAGACGGCTTCGTTAACAAGGTAATCCTGGTCGAAGGCGACAACAACACGCCGCCCGCGCGCCGCTTCAGTGATTACCTGCGCAGCGGAGACCCCGGCGGCAGCGATGGCAAGAACTTGCGGGCATAGCGCCACCAACGCCTTCCGCTTGAGTGCTCCTTCGATTACAAAAATGGCGGCGTCTGGTGGCAGCTCAGGTTGCCGGAAAGTGAAATGCAGCGGACTACCCGAACTAGCGCCGTCGGGCAGACCGCTCGACGACAGCCAAAGGTAGCGCGACTGCTTGCCGGCGCCAACTGCGCGCATTTGGCAGGCTTGAATCAATCCGCTGCCATCGCGGCAAGGAATCAACAAACGTGGGTAGCGGTAATCTGCGTGCGTCCATAGGTGCCAGCCGTCCTCATCTCGCCAAAAGCCGGGCACGCCGAGCAGCGATCCGTGCTCTGGAAAATTCTCTCGCACTTCTATGAGCAGCCTGCGAGCAAGCTGGTCGCGCTCAACGCGCAGAGCTGGCAGCGCACCGTAGCACAAAGAGTCTTACGATGAGAGTGTCTTCACCCGCTCGGAGGAGAGGTATCAAAACCGAGCAAGGACTCGGCTTACTATCCAGGCCCGGGCGCTCGGGTTCAATCTGGTTCCGGTAGCGTCATGAAAGTCTGCGCCCGCGGAAGGGGAGCGGCGGCTTGGAGTGATCGGAGTTCCTTGGGAGCATTGCCTTATCCTCCGGCCAGGCCACCATAACTCTAACCACACGTTTGCAGAGAACGCTACTATGATTTCAAGAAAGGGGACATTTCTAATTAGTTAAGAAAGGGGACATTTCTAAATAGTTCTGACACCGAACGAGGCGATTCGGCGACGTTTGGAAGCGCGAATTTGAAGTAAGGCGACTTGGCGCCGTAGTACAAATACGGAGAATCGCCAGACTCCACGCGCCAGGCTGGAGCCTGGCGCTCCCGGGGGGCGGAACGAGTTTGCTTCGTGCGGGTCGTGTCGTTATGATGTCTCGTCCTTGCCTCCAACTACGATCACAAGAAGAGGTTTTCTACGACGATGATCCAACGTGTGAATGTTGTGATTGCGATTCTCCTGGTCTTTTCGTTTGTGTCTGATCCGCTCGACCGCGAGTCAGTCAATCTTCTTAAGGACTATCTCAAGATCGATACAACAAACCCTCCAGGAGGCGAGATCGCGGCGGCTCGATTCTTTGCTGCCATCTGTGCCCGCGAAGGGATCGAGCATCGCATCTTCGAGCCGTTTCCGGGACGTGGCACGTTCTGGGCGAGAATCAAAGGAGACGGATCCAAACGGCCTCTTATCCTGCTCAATCACACTGACGTCGTTCCGCATAGCCGCGAGTTCTGGACAGAGGACCCGTTCGCAGCAGTCGAAAAGAACGGCTTTATCTATGGCCGCGGCGCGATGGACATGAAGGCTCTCGGGATCGCTCAGTTTGTAAGCCTGTTGTCAATTCATCGGGAAATGAAGAGCCGCGGCGTCGTTCCCAAGCGAGACCTTATTTTTCTGGCGACAGCTGACGAAGAGTCGGGCGGAATTCATGGCGCCGGGTGGTTTGCACGCGAACAACGAGAGCTCCTGACAAACGCAGAATTTCTTCTCAATGAAGGCGGACAAAACCTTGTCGACATGTCGGGTGAAGTGCGTGCTATTGGCGTCGGTCCTTCGGAGAAGACGCCGGTGTGGCTTCGGCTGACGGCTACGGGTCCTGCTGGTCATGCTTCGATTCCGAATCCCAATTCGGCGGCCAATCGTTTGATACGCGCGCTCGGGAAACTGCAGAGCTATAAACCGCCATTTCAGGTGACACCTGTCGTCGAGCAATCGTTTCGAGCAATGGCGCCACTTTCGCCACCGCAAATGCGCGAGAAGTTCGAGCGGATCAAGGATGCTTTAAACGACGCGGCATTCGCACGTGAGATCGAGAAAGACGCGGCGCTATCTGGCACTTTTGCGAAATACCATTTCGATTACGGTCTTCAGTGCGTCCAACAAGACGAACGTGATCTCGCCCTCGGCTACGGCGGAAGTTGACACTCGAATTGTGCCAGGAGACACCGTTGATCGATGGATCAGTGAGTTGAAAGGCGTCATCGCTGACGATTTCATAAAGATCGATCGGATACTTGCGTTTGAGGCGAATGCTTCGCCGACCGACTCTGAGCTTGTGAGGAATGTCGACGCTCTCATCAAAGAGAAATTCCCAGGTGCAAGAATGATCTTTCCGGTTCTTGCGGGCTTTACCGATTGTCATTACTTCCGCGATCTTGGAATTGCGAGCTACGGTTTTTCACCTTTCGTCGCCAAACCTCAACTGGCGGGCCGCGGATATCATGGAAACGATGAGCGCATCGGGAGCGTGGAATTCGTCGAGGGCGTTCGTCTCTATGGCGATCTGGTATCGCGCATAGTCAAGTAGAGTGCAAGCAGGGTTCAGGCATGATATCGATCGAGTTGAAGGGGCATATCAGGTGGGGCGATGCGGATGCAGCAGGCCGTCTGCATTTTCCACGAATCTTCGAGTATTTTGAGGATGCCGAGGCTGAGCTCTTGAAGAGCGTCGGTTTCAACAGCTACTTCGCAAAGGCGCGAGTACGATTTCCCGAGAGTGCACGTTGAGTGTCAATTCAGGTCGGTACTTGCACTCTACGCGCCGTTCTGGCTGGTTGTAACTGTTGGCAAACTGGGCCGAAGCTCAATCCGTTACGACTATCGCGTGTTCGCAGACGAAGCGAAGACTGTCGTTGCGTGCGAAGGATCGATGACGGTCGTTGCCATAAAAGACGGAAAAGCCGTGGAGATGCCTCGGGAACTTCGCGATGCTCTTGGCGGATAGGCGTAAGAGAGGAAAAGGCGGGTTAGATAGATATGAAGGCTCTTGTGTTACGTGAAGCAGGTTCAATCGATGGATTGCGGTATGAGGACATGCCCGATCCGGTTTTGGGAGAAACAGATGCCCTCGTTTCGGTGAAGGCAGCGGCACTCAATCATCGTGACGTCTTCATATGTCAGGGTCTCTATCCGGGGATCAAACTTCCTGCAATTCTAGGTTCGGATGGGGCAGGAGAGGTTGTGTCGGTAGGCTCAGCCGTCGATGCGGCATGGATAGGAAAGCCGGTGGTAATCAATCCCTGCTTCGATTGGGGAGATGACGCGCGAGCTCAGTCGAATAAGTTTCGAATTCTTGGATTGCCGGACGACGGAACCAATGCACATCTGGTCAAGGTGCCTGCAGCAAATCTTGCTCCCAAGCCTTCAAAACTCAGCTACGAGCAGGCTGCTGCATTACCATTGGCGGGACTGACAGCGTACCGCGCTGTCGTCACGCGTGCGCAGGTGCAAGCTGGCGAGACAGTGCTGGTAACAGGGATTGGGGGTGGGGTCGCGCTTTTCGCCTTGCAGTTTGCGAAAAGCCTGGGCGCTACGGTCTACGTCACATCCGGGAGTGAGGACAAGATCGAGCGCGCTCGGAAGCTGGGAGCCTCCGGAGGTGTCAATTACCGGAATTCAGGTTGGGGTAAGGAACTCATTGCTCTTTCGGGTGGAGGACCGCATGTCGTAATTGATAGCACCGGGGGAGATACGTTCAATAAGGCGTTGGAGGTTCTGAGGGTCGGAGGCCGGCTTGTGACGTATGGCTCGACGCTAGGGGCGGTAGAAAAGATGGAAGCCAGGCGGATATTCTGGAAGCAGCTGAACGTCATGGGTTCGACAATGGGCACCGACGACGAGTTCTCCAAAATGCTCGATTTCTATGAAACGCGAGGGCTTGAACCTGTTGTCGATAGCGTGTTTCCGCTTCGGGAGGGTAAGGAGGCGTTCAGGCTGATGCAGGAGTCTCGCCAGTTCGGAAAGATTGTTCTGAAGATCGAGTAATAGGATGCGCCTCGCCGGGAGCGCTCCTGGGAGCGCCGGTCTCCGACCGGCCACGAGCCGCGAAGCGTGCGAGTCGTCAGCACAAGGACTCTCCACGACTCGCACGCTTCGCGGCTCGTGGCCGGCCGGAGGCCGGCGCTCCCAGGCGGCGCGTCCCAGGCTCTCAGGATTCTTTACTAAATTATTGACCGCTAAAGAGGATTCACGTAGACTACGTCCGTCTTTGTCGGGTCCCTTTCTCACTATTGTTTATTTGGGGGCAGACTTTTGACGGACAAAATGATCAATAAGTCTCTAACCTGCATCCCCGCAGGATCGCTTAATTCCTGAGTTGAGGCTGAAAGTGGGACTGAAGTTCACAAGGTTGCATCCGATTCCCTGAAGTGCTGGAAGTGTATCCGGCGCTTGGAGGCTCATTATGCTCGTTGCCTTTAGAAAAAAGACAAACACTACTCACGCACTCCGATTTCTGACAGTTCTGCTCTTCGGCGCTGCCGGACTCTTTGGTATCGAGGCTCGCACACGCGGAGCTGCCACCGGCACGATCTCCGGCAACGTATTCCAGGACTATAACTACAATGGCGCGCGGGATACGGCTGCGGTTATCGTCAACAACGGTGAAGGAACAATCGGGGTTGCCGTCGATCGAGGGGTGCAGGGAATTACGGTCACTGCCTATACTTCATCCGGAGCTGTTGCCGGAAGTGCTGTAACGGATGCCTCTGGCAACTATTCGATCAATACAGCCGGTTCAACTGGTCCGTATCGAGTCGAATTTACAAACCTTCCAGCAGGGTACAGTGATGCACCGGTAGGACCCAACACGCGCACGACAGTACAGTTCGTGCCCGACGGTAACAACCCGAATACCGACCTGGGAATAGTCTTTGCTGACGATTTCAGCCAGAACAATCCAATCTGGGCGAGTGCCATGTTACGTGACTGGTCCTCAAAACACATGCTGCGCCAGTCATCGTCGCCTTTCCATATAGCGCAGGAAGCTCGCGAACCAGCGGTGACAATCCAGTGACTGATTTCGATCAGCCGATGAAGCAGATGTTTGCCAACTCCAATCAGGTTGGAACGGTATGGGGACTGGCCTGGTCGCGGAATACAAAATCCCTTTATGCGTCTGCATTCATGAAAAAGTATTCGGGGTTTGGCCCGAGCGGTACCGGAGCCATTTACCGGATCAATCCGGCTACAGCAACGGTAACGCACATATGCCGATCTGAATGCGATTTTCGGCGCCGGAACAGCAGGGCGCTGATCAACATAACTTTTCGAATACCAGAGACAACGACAACGTTACCTGGGAACCTGGTAGGCAAGAACTCGCTTGGTGGGATCGCGATTTCTGATGATCAGACGAAGCTTTACGTGATCAATCTTGCGCAATCGGACCTTATATCAGATTCCTCTGAACGCGGCTCCTTCGGCGGCAAATATTGTTACCACCGCTATTCCCTCTGAATCCTCCCGGCTGCACGTCGACCGATGATGTGCGACCGTTTGCGCTGCAGTTTTATCGAGGCCGCGACTTTACGTTGGTACCACGTGTACCGGTGAAAGTTCGACGGCTGGAGGAACTGTACCTGGCAATTCGGCGCTGCTTCGCGCTTATGTCTATTCGCTGGACCCTGCCACGCTGACGTTTGGCGCTCCAGTTCTCGACATTCCGTTGAACTATCCGCGGCGATGCGCGGACTCAGCGCAGCTTGGCCCCCCGGCTTGTTTCTCGGCGGCATGGCTCCCCTGGACACCGGTTTACCGGAATATTGCAGAGGCAGATCCGGTTGGAATTTCCGCCGCACAATCTATCCCCAGCCGTGGCTTGACATCGATAGACTTCGACAACGGCAATATGATCCTCGGAATTCGAGATCGTCTGGGCGACCAATCAGGAGTTGCTTCGCCCGACAAACCCGGTAGTGATCAACTCTTCTATGCTGCCGCGGCAGGTGATGTGCTTAGAGCTTGTGGCAGTCCGGCTGGCGGTTGGACGCTCGAATCGAATGGACGATGCGGTGGTGCCGGAATCGGACCGCAGAACAACGGGCAGGGGCCCGGAAACGCGGAATTCTATTTCCAGGACAATTCCCCCATATTCAACGATGAGATCGCAATGGGTGGACTGCTGCAAGTCCCGGGATTCCCTGATCACATGTCGGCGGTGATCCATCCGATTCCCATCGTCCCAACACCGGATTTGATTCATACGTTGTTTGACGGCGGCGTTCGCTGGTTCCGCAATGGCACAGGCCAGTTCGCAAGAACCTTCGCATTTACAATGATGAGTTGGATGTTGAATCTGAGTTCGGCAAGGCAAACGGCCTCGGTGATATTGTAGCGCTTTTTGATGTTCCGCCGACTGAGATAGGGAATTACGTCTGGTGTGACGAAGACCGTGATGGAATTCAGGATCCGAACGAGCCGGTCCTGCCGGGCGTTACTGTGCAGCTCTATCAGGGAGCAGCCGTCGTTGCATCGACTGTAACCAATGCAAGCGGAAACTATCTCTTCAATAATTCCAACGTGCCGGGGGGACTGCTTGCCACGGTGTAGCTCTACGAGGTGCGGATCTCGCTTGGCGATGCGGCACTCGGAGGAAAGGAACTTACAACTCCGAATCAGGGAACCGACCTCCACGACTCAGACGGTGTGCCGGTCCGGAGGCTTCGCGGTGATTCCGGTGTCCTTTGGCGCAGCCCGGGGCTAATAATCACACGTTCGACTTCGGATTCCGCGTGCGGGTTATAGATACAGACTTACAGATTACAAAGCGTGCAGTTCCAAACTGCGTCGAGCCGGGTGCGGAGATCCGATTCCAGGTAACCGTTCGAAACAACGGTCCGGCGAACGCTACCGGCGTCACAGTTGTTGATAATCGACCGCTCGCTTTGACACTCGTCAACGTGACTACTTCAAAGGGCGTGTGCAATGGCAGCAATCCGATAACGTGCGCTATCGGAAACCTTGCGGCAGGCGAATCGGCAACCATCAACATCTTCATGTCGGTTCCGTTGAATACGCTTCAAGGGTCATTCACGAATACGGCGACGGTCACGGGCAATGAACCTGACCCGGACCCGACAAACAATTCCGCAACCGCGACGGCTTTTGTACTCGTTGCTGGCGATCCGAATGCATCAGTTGGACCTGGCGACGCGTTCCTTCCCGGTATGATCAACGATCAGAAGGCCGGTTCGATGCTGATCTACAATCTGTACACCTCGAGCCTGTCGCAACCGAACGAACAGAACACAAGAATTGTGATGACGAACACACATCCGGGAATGTTCGTCTTTGTTCACTTGTTCTTTATTGATGGACTGACGTGTTCTGTTGCGGATCAGTTCGTATGTCTGACACAGCAGCAAACAGTCAGCTTCCTGGCCTCGGAATTCGATCCGGGAACTACCGGCTATCTGATTGCGGTGGCAGTTGATGGAATGACTGGTTGTCCGGTTGAGTTCAATCATTTGATTGGTGAAGCGAATATCAAGTTTGCCAGCGGCCACATGGCGAACCTGCCCGCGGAATCAGTCGCGCGAATCCCCAGCGAAGTGTCCACGTGTGATCCCAACTCGCCGGTCACGGCTCTTGTATTTGACGGTGCTCCGGGCAACTACGAGCCATTGCCACTGGTGCTAGCCGCTTCGAGCGTCCTCGATGGCAACACGGGCAATCAACAGTTGCTGGTTGTGAATGGACTAGGCGGCAACCTGTTCGGCAATGCAATCGGTGCGCCGGACTTGTTCGGGCAGATGTTCAATTCGGCCGAGATTGGCGCAAGCTTTGCCTTGGAGCCCACAACGTGTCAATTGCGGGGGATCATCAACGACCAATTCCCGCGAGTGGCACCACCGTTTACCACGCACATTGCCGCAAATACGGTTGGATGGATGAAGTTCTCATCCTTCCCCCCGAACAGAGCGATCACGGGTGCGATAATTAACTACAACCCGAATGCGGCAAATTCACCGAACGCTTTCAATCAGGGCCGAAATCTTCACAAGCTGACTTATTTGCCGACCACCACCATGGTCATGCCGGTGCTTGTGCCATAGAAATCGGCTGCTTGTCTTCTGTCAATTCAAGCCGGCCAGTGAGGTTGCCTCTCTGGCCGGCTTCTTCTATCTTCGCTATCAGAACTCATGAAAATCAGACTTTCGTATTTAGTCGCTTCTGCGCTTCTTGCAGTTTCGCTCCACGCCGGCTTTGCCTCTCGTCAAGTCTCGGGCCAGTCGAGCGAGACGAACAGACCGGAAGCAAAGCAAGTCGTAGAACGCATCTCCGAGGATTCGCTTCGAGGCCATCTCTCATTCATCGCTTCTGATTCACTTGAAGGGCGGGCGACGCCCTCTCCTGGTCTGGATGTTGCCGCGGAGTACATCGCAGCGCAGTTTCGGCGCGCAGGTCTCGAGCCGGCAGGTGACGATGGCTATTTTCAGACAGCGAACTGGAAACTCATCGAGCCCGACCTGGATCGATTTGAGTTGACGCTGACCGCTGGAGCGAAGACGACACGAGAAGCGGCGAGGCGGCCCCATCGTGAAGACTGCGGGCGCAGTGATAGCTTTGAAGCCTGCCCAGGTGACCTTTACAGGCGAGCAACCTGTGTCGATCGAGAATGCTCCATTGTTCAAGGTCGATTCCAAACAACTCCCCAGCCCGGAGCTGGTTGCTGGCAAAGCGGTTCTGATTGAAGAATCAGGGGCGAAACTGCAGTCAGTGCTTGGACATCTGGCTGCACAGAAACCTTTGGTTGTTCTGGTCGTTGATCGATTCACAGAAGCGGGGCGAGGTCTGGGACGATCGCGGCTGGTGGAATCCAGAGAATGTTCGTCAATCCGGGCCGGCGCAATCGCATGCGGTCGTTCGAATTCACAATACAAAGCTTGGACCCTTCATGGATGCTCTTCCTGCCGGGCAAACATCTGCGCGGATCACGATGAGGCTCGGTGAGAGACGTGAACGTCCAGTGAAGCTCAAAAACGTCGTCGGCCTTCTTCGGGGGAGTGATCCCGTACTCAAGGATACTTATGTTCTGCTTACGGCGCACTACGACCATATCGGTGTCAGACAGGATATGGAAGGCGATAAGATTTTCAACGGTGCTAACGATGACGGCAGCGGTACCGTATCGGTGATCGAGATCGCCTCGGCGCTTGCCGGTCTTCGTCCCAAAAGGAGCGTTGTTTTCATGACCTTTTTTGGTGAAGAGGCCGGATTGCTCGGCTCCCGTTACTATGGACGCCATCCGATCTTTCCGCTGAAGCAGACGGTTGCCGACATCAATCTCGAACAGGTGGGTCGTACTGACAGCACCGAAGGGTCGCAAGTCAATCGCGCCAGTCTGACCGGGTTCGACTACTCGGATCTGGGGCCAATCTTCAAGCGAGCAGGCGAAGTAGTCGGCATTCAAGTCTACAAACACGAACAGAACTCGGACGCCTTTTTCGGACGAAGTGACAATCAGGCACTGGCTGATGCGGGGATCCCAGCGCACACGCTTTGCGTGGCGTTCAACTTTCCCGATTATCATCGACCCGGAGATCATTGGGAGAAGATCGACTTTCCGAATCTTGCCCGTACGACACGAATGGTTGCGCTTGCAGTGCTTGAGATCGCAAACAATGCCGAGGCCCCAAAATGGAACGTAGATAACCCGAAAACGGCGCGTTACGTTGAGGCCTGGCGAAAGCTTAAGGAGAGTCCAGTGAATCTGTATCTGTCTTCAGTTCGATATGTCCTGGGAGCAAAAGGCGCCAAGTCACGAGCGTGTTATCCGACTCCTCGACGAGTATCGCCCGCCGGCGGGTTCGCTCGTCTTATTGCCGGAGATGTTTGCAACCGGATTCAGCATGAACGTGAACGCGACCTCGGATAGCGAGTCGCATGAATCGCAGGGCTTCCTTAAGAGAGAAGCGATGCAGCGCGAGCTCTTTCTGATGGGAGGTATTGTCGAGCGCGACGCTTCAGGCAGAGGAATCAATCAGAGCGTGACGTTTGGTCCAGATGGCGGCGAGCTGGCGCGTTATTCGAAGATGCGCACATTCACGCCGGGAGGCGAATCAGAACACTACTCTCGGGGCTCGAGCATCAGCCTCTTTGAATGGAACGGTTTCACAGTCGCGCCCTTCATCTGCTATGACCTGCGTTTCCCGGAGCTTTTTCGCGAGGCGATGGCGCAGGGGCGCCAATCTTTTTGCCGTGATTGCGAGCTGGCCGTCGCCTCGCATCGAGCATTGGACAGTTCTTTCGCGGGCGCGCGCGATCGAGAATCAGGCATATTTCGCAGGCGTCAGCAGGAGCGGGACCGATCCTTATTTTTCGTATCTTGGGCGCAGCCTGATAGTCGACCCGCGCGGGAAGGTTCTCGTCGAAGGTGGCGATGAAGAATGTCTCATAGGCGCTCACGTCGAAGTCGAAAGCCTAAGAGCCTATCGCGAGGAGCTGCCGTTTCTGTGCGACTTTCAGAAGTGAGGAGACGCTCGTCCTGATGCCGGATTTGCGCCAGATGACAATCCTTTGTATTTCGAGTTACTTCAAGGGGCACGAGTTTTTCCGCGAGGCTCGACGTAGAGGCTGGCGTGTCCTGCTGTTGACGGTCGAAAAGCTCGGCGCAGGCGGAGTGGCCCCGCGAAGTAATTGATGAAGTCTTTTTGATGGCTGATCTCAACGATCGCACCAAAGTGACAAATGCGGTCAGCTATCTTGCACGTTCTCAGGTAATCGACAGGATTGTCGCGCTCGATGAGTTTGATATTGAGATGGCCGCAAGTCTCCGGGAGCATTTGCGCATTCCCGGGATGGGCGAGACCACTAGCCGGTACTTTCGTGACAAGCTTGCAATGCGAATGCGCGCGCAGGAATGCGGCATCGCCGTGCCCGAGTTCGTGCCCGTAATCAATCATAGCCGGATTCGCGATTATACCGAGCGTGTCGAGCCACCCTGGGTTCTCAAGCCGCGATCATCTGCTTCTGCTATCGGAATTGAGAAGGTGACGAACCGCAGAACGATTGTGGAAGGCGCTGGAAGAGCTTGGCGACGAACAATCCTTCAGAATTCTCGAAAAGTTTGTTCCGGGAGAGATTTTCCATGTCGATTCGATTGTCTCTGAAGGTGAAGTCGTGTTTGATTCCGTGAGTCAGTACGGTGAGCCTCCAATGGCGGTAATGCACGATGGCGGAATCTTCTCAAGCCGCCTTCTCCCGCGCGAATCTTCGGAAGTACAGGCTCTCGAATCACTCAATCGCGAACTGCTGCGGTGCACTTGGACTGGTTCGAGGCGTGACGCATGCGGAATTCATAAAGGGCAGCCGAGGACGGTCGCTTCTACTTTCTGGAAGTGGCCTCGCGCGTTGGTGGCGCGAATATCGCCGAGACTGTTGAGGCCGCAACGGGGCTTAATCTGTGGGCTGAATGGGCAAGGATCGAGACCGCTACGCCAGATCATCCCTACGTGATTGGCGAGCATCGGCGGGATTACTCAGGGATTATCATTTCGCTTGCCCGCCAGGAAAGACCCGACACATCCGGATACACCGACCGCGAGATCGTCTGGCGGATGAACAAAGAGTTTCATGCAGGATTGATTGTGGCCTCACCCGATGCTGAGCGCGTCAGAAATCTTCTTGACGACTACACGAGCCGGTTCTACCAGGACTTCTACACTTCGGCGCCGCCACCGGAACATCCAACGGAATAGGCACTGGGAGCGCCGGTCTCGGACCGGCCACGAGCCGCGAAGCGTGCGAGTCTTCAGCACAAGGACTTGCTACGACTCGCGCGCATTCGCAGCTCGTGGCCAGCCGGAGCCGAGCTCCCAGACCGCTCCCCAACCTGAGCTTGAACTCCATGCCCTTCGCAATGTGTTTGATCGCATTTGCAGCGTGGCCTGTTGCTGTCGCGACACTCAGGCATACGGGTCGCGTTATGTCCCCGGCCGCATAAATCTTCGGTCTGCTTGTCTCCTGATTCTGATTGACCTTGATAAATCCATCCTCATCCATCGTCACCAATCCGGATACAAGCTCGGAATTGGGGGCCATTCCGATCTTTATGAATACTCCCTGAGCGGCGATCTCCTGCTGGCGTCCAGTCTTGAGATCTTCTACGACCACGTGACTCGGTGCGTGGTCGCCATGAATGGCGCAGACTACCGAATTCGTCAGCATCCTGATCGACGGATGCTCGCGCGCTTTCTCGAGCCATTGTGGTCTTGCGCGAAAGCGATCAGAGCGATGAATAAGCGTTACTTGCGGGCAGACACGCGCAAGGATCAGGCTGTTTTCTACCGCTGAATCCCCGCCCCCTACGACGACTACTTCTTTCCCGATGAAGGTTGGGTGGTCTCGTGTGGCCGAGTAGCTGACACCTTTGCCGTCGAAGTGTCGTTCACCGGGAATTTCCAGTCGCCGTTTGCGCGCTCCCATAGCGAGAACAATCGCATCGGCTCTCAGTTGACCAATCGATGAATCAACTGTGCACGAGGTGGGATCAAGCGATAATACCTCAGCATTCAGGCGGTATTTCAGCCCGAGTCTCGAAATGTGTTCTGCAAAATGATCACGGAGCTCGCTCCCATTCTGAGGAAGAAGTCCTGGATAGTCGACGACGGGATGATGCATTTCGAGCATCTGCCCCCCAACTTCGGGATTGCGTTCAAGCAGCAGACCTCTGAGTCCCAGAGAATTGCACCATAGAAGGGAACTGAGACCTGCCGGGCCTCCCCCAATGATGATTACATCGGCATCTGCGAGTCGCCATAAATGCTTGTTTCAGGTGGAAGAGAGCGTGGCAACCAAAGCAGCAAATGACTCGGGTATCGGCGCCTGAAAGGTCATCTTCGCGCGGCTCGTCGGATGCATGAACTCAAGGCGCAGCGCATGCAGCAGATGGTGTTTGATCCCGAGCGATCGCGCGGAATCATCGGCCGTTCGACCGTAGAAGGGATCGCCGACTACAGGGTGACCAATGAAAGCGCAATGGATACGGATCTGATGCGTTCTGCCCGTTAGCGGTTCGAGCTCGAGTAACGTATGTTGGTCGAATCGCTGCTTTACGACGTATCGTGTTTCAGCTGCCCTGCCGCTTTCGATCACTTTCCATCTGGGCCATGTTCCTGCCTCGTAGCCTATGGGAGCAACGATTGCGCCTGACTCGGCCTCGACGCGTCCTCGGACAATCGTAATATAGGTTTTTGAGACGAGACGTTCACGAAAGGCGTTTGAAAGAAACCGGTGCGCGCTCGGCGTTTTTGCAATGACGATGACTCCTGACGTATTTCCGTCGAGCCGATGTACCAGTCCGGTGCGCGCTCCACGCTGACCGGATGTGAGAAAGTGATACGAAAGAGCGTTCGTCAGCGTGCCGGTCTTCACCTTGTTCGAAGGGTGAACGAGCATGCCGGAAGGTTTGTTGACAACAATGATCTCTGAATCCTCAAAGATGATATCGAGTGGCAACAGTTCCGGAGTTGCCGCAGACGGCGGAAGAATAGCTGAGGTGATAGAGACCCTGTCTCCCACGGTGAGTTTCAGTCCCGGCAGCGCCTGGGCTCCGTTTACAAGGACGGTTCCGTCCGAGATCATTCCCCGGATTCGCGTCAGGCTCACCTCGGCGAGACGTCCGGCCAGGAATCGATCGAGCCGTTCCTTGCCCGTTCCTGCTTCGATCTCGAGCATGTTCCGGCCTGTTCCAAAGGAGAATTGAAAGAATTGCGAGCGCTACTAAGAGGCAGAGGCTTAGGCTTCCCACCGACAACCGGTGAAGCATGTCGAACTGCACGCGAACGCTATCGGTTGGGGCAAGGGACGCGAGCGTCTCGCCAAACTGGGCACGAATGTCGTGCAGTCTGGACGAGACATAGAACCGCGAGAAGGCCATGGCGATGACAGTGATCAGATATGCAGCTATCTCAAATATTCGAATGCGGCCCAGCCGGTTGCGCGAAAAGAGAGCATTCAACAGAAGTATTGTCCCCGCTCCGATGCCGATTACTTCAACTGCGCCAATAACACGGGAGACCATAGCACCTGCGTGATGCGTCGACGGCATGACAGCGAAGGCTGAAGGTGCGACAACGAAACTGAAGAGCGCGATGACACCAATCCAGAATCCGAGGATTGCGATACGAAGTTTCAGCATTTGCAAAGTCCGAATGGTCCTATCGCCGTCGCCTTTGGCGCCGGCGGCAAGCTAAAGCTTGAACTCAAACCCAACGAGTTTGAGGTTCAAGCTTTAGCTTGCCGCTGCCGCGTAGCGGCAGCGGGAGATGGCGGCGCTGGGTAAGTCTTAGAGCTTGAATCGAACAAATCAATATCGAGGCACTCCCGGGTCGACGCGAAGAGACCATTCATCGATTCCGCCGGCTAGATTGGCGACGTTGACAAAGCCCTGCTGCATAAGAAACTGGCACGCGCGCTCCGATCTCATACCGTGATGACAATGGAGAATGAGCTCCTCATTCTTGTCTGCGAGCTCGAGAGACCATTGCGGAATCTGGCCAAGAGGCTTGAGCTCGGAGCCCTCTATGCGGGCTACCGAATGCTCTCGTGGCTCTCTGACATCAATCAACCTGAAGTTCTCTCTGCTGTCCAGCTTTGCCTTCAGTTCGTCAACAGTGATCGTTTTCATCATACCTTTTCAATCTCACGCATTCTATCGATCAGTCGTCCCAGCTGCGCAACTTCTTCCCGGCATTCAAGCAGACGATGACGGCTCTGCTGGTAGTCACGCCAGTAATCGCTATCAATCAGCGGTTTGAGCTTTTCTTCCCCCAGCTGTCCCGCCAGCAGCGCGATCACGAGACCGGAAATTTGCGCGTGGTCAACGTAGTGCGAGAGCGCAAGAAAAGCCTGCTCCGCGGATCTGAGATCCCATTCCTTGAACAAGTGATCACGTTCCTCGCTCATGACACGGGTTGAATCACCTCTGCTTCGCCCAGAACAGTTTTATCAGTCCTGAGCTTGAATCGAGTCCCGGCGGCCAGGTGGTATCGGTGAACATATCCAAGCGCTATGATTGACTGAAGCCGGGCGCTTCGTACGCTGCTCGTGATGCTTCCGATCTTGCGATCCTCAAACGAGAAAAGCTCCGTTCCTTGTGATGGTACTTCGACGGCATCGATCGTCAGCTGGCAGAGTCGCCGGGCTGGCTGTCCTCTCCAGTGTATGCGGGCAATGATCTCCTGCCCGAGATAGCAGCCCTTCGTGTAACTCACCGCTTTATCCAGTCCTGTCTCGAGAAGTATGTTTTCCGGAGTAATATCTTCAGGCTCCTTCGGGATTCCTGCTTCGATGCGCGCAGTATGAAACGCCGTGCTTCCCGCTGGTCTGATTCCGAGCGCTTTGCCGCTCGTGACGAGACTTATCCGGAGATCCTCCACCTGCTCACGCGGAACAAAAACGTCAAATCCTCGAGACGAACACCGCGGATTCGAGGCAACCCTTACTTCGATTCCACCTATCCTGTGGAGGGAGTGACTGAAAGGTCGCGTATCGACAGCTTCGTCAGACAATTGCGCAATCAGGCTCGCGGCCCTGTGGTCCCTGCACAGTGACAACAGAGACTTGAGTTGAAATGTCATCTATAAAAAAGCCGCCCGCGAGGACAAAGCGACTCAGATTGCGGAAAATCTTGTCGCGATTGATCTGTTCGAGCTCAAGCAGGAACTCGACTTCGTCCGAATGCGTCCTATAGATTCGAGTCAGGGCCTGAACCTTTCCGTGGACATCAAGGAAAGCAGCGAGCGTTCCATTGCCTGGCTCCAGGGATTTGACATCGTTCGTCACAAGGCCATTGATAAACTGAACTGCGTTCTGCCCCTTAACAATCAGCACTCCGGCGGAGGGAATATTGATGAGGCCAGCGGCGAATTGCGTGGCGTCATATTCCGCGGTCGCATCGCCATAGTCCGCCGGCCACGCTCCGGGATCGAAGGAGGTGTCGATCACACCTCCTGAGCCGATTCCTTCATCACTCCCGAAACTGATTTCTGATTTGAGCTTCACGATCCGCGGCGTCCTCGTTTCTTCCTTACGAGATCTTCTTGATCTCGTTCAGAAGCTCCTCGTTTGATCGGCTATGTCCGAGTTCGGCCTCAATGTGCCGCCATCTGAGCTTGCCATCTTTGTCGATCAGGAAATATGCGCGTTGCGTGAAGTTACGCTCCGGGATGAGTACTCCATATGCCTGTGAAGCCTGGCGCAGGAAGTCCGAAAGCAGGTGATGCGACATCTGGTACTTTGATCGGAACTCCTTATGAGATGGAATCGAATCCACGCTGACGGGAAGCACCTCCGTGTTCGCATTCGCGAAGGCGGCATAGTCAGTCGAGAATGCACAATTCTCATTTGAACAGACCGCAGTGAAATCGAGCGGATAGAACGCGAGAAGCACATTCTTTTTCCCGCGAAAGTCAGACAGCTTGACCTTCTCACCCGATGTGCTATCGAGCTCGAAGTCCGGTGCGGTATCACCAATGTTTAGCATTTCGTTTGTCTCCTGAAATAAGTTCGATTACGGAAGTTTTGGTTTTGTTACGCGACAGTTATCGATCGAAAGTGAGCGAAGAAACTCGATCAGATCGCTCTTCTGCGCTGCTGTCAGGTTGGCCTTTTTGAGATTGTCAGTGTCGAGATACTTGTTCGGTTTCCCGCCACCGACCATGAAATCTATAGCCTCTTCGAGCGTCGCAACGCTTCCATCATGAAAGTATGGAGCCGACTTCGCGACGTCGCGCAACGTTGGAGTCTTGAAAGCACCGGTGTCCTTCTCGGTTTTTGAAGCAACCACGCGTCCCTTGTCCTGCTTGTCAGGAGGCGCATCGGACCCGACGCCGACATTGTGGTATTGAAGATCGGTCAACAGAACGCCGGAATGACAATTGTCGCACTTCGCCGTTTTGAAAACTTCATAACCACGTTTGACTGATTCGCTGACCGCGCTTTGATCCCCTGCCTGCCAACGATCAAACGGAGTTTCATCATTGCCTGCGACTATCGTGCGCTCGTATGCAGCAATTGCCTGAAAGATATTGTCGACTGTAGCTTCGCCGCCAAATACTTTCTGGAACTGCTGCCGGTATCCGGGCACAGCCTTGATTCTGCCGACGATCTCAGTCTCGCTCCCTTTCGCCCCCATGTTTCCGCCTGCCCATGCCGCCTGGCCTTGAGCTTCAAGCGAGCCGCTTCGGCCATCCCAATAAAACTCCTTGTGATAGCCGATGTTCCAGAGCGTTGGACTGCTGCGAGCAAGTTGTTTGTTGCCAGGCCCAATTGCCTTCGGAAGTCCGTCAGTGAGCCCCTTTTCACACACGTGACACGAGGCGCACGACTTCGATTGATCGACACTCAGCCGAGTATCGAAAAAGAGTTGTCGACCAAGTGCTACCTTTTCGGGAGTCAAAGGGTTGGTCGCCGGAATCGCCATCGCCTCGTATTTCTTGAGGCCGGCTGACAAGGTTTCAATATCGGGGACAAACACTGGCTCCTCCGGCCGCGTCTCGCAGGCTGAGAGGAAAAGGAAGAGAGCAAGACAACACCCTGCAAAACTACTCAGGATGACTTTGCGCGCGGTAGTTGTAGTCATTTTCTTTTTAGCGCTCCTGGTCTGAAGTCATAAGAGGTCGCGACGCAACTCGCTTAATACGGGTGCGCCAACTGTGGTCCTGAACTGGTAGTTCGGATGATCGATAACAAGTTGAAGTGGCTCGTCAGTCTCGAGAAATGCAGCGCGTGCTCCTGAGCCAAAGTGGAACCTGACGTACTGCACTGCGCTGATACGTTCCTCGTTGCTTTGACCCGGATCGAAGTTTCCCGGGAGCTTCTCTTCGCCGACCTGAAGCCAGGTAACCCTTCCGCTGTTCATGCCGTGCAACTTTGAAATCTCTTCCCTGATTCGTGACGGATCGGTGAGCTCGATCAGCATTGTCGCCGCGAGCTCGTCTTTGTCCCCAAGGATCTGATTGTAAGTCTCGATCTCGTGCCGAATCCCAGCTTCTTCAACTATTCGCTCGGTTCGCATCATCTCCTGAATCTGGAAGAGCACTGTATCGTGATTCTCAAACACAAAGGTGACCTTCGGCCCGACCTGAACCCGCCGTTGCTTCTTGATCTCGATCACACGCCGGCGAAAGTCAGGACGCGACTTCTCATACTGTGCGATATCAAGAATCTCGTCGCGTTCGACCTTTTTCATCCTTCCCTTGGAGGCGCGACAGCGCAACAACGCGGACGGTGCGGACGAGCAGGCGTTGAGTTTTCGAAACCCCTGGACATTCATAGATCGGTTACATGCCCGGAGGGATGCGAGAAAGACGACCCGTTTCTCGCATCCCTCCGGATCGCACTCTCTAACATGCTCCAGGGGTTTCGAGACTCAACCCCTGGCTACATTCTTTGACGCCTCCGGCGGCAGTCTTCAATCGGCCGGCAATCCGTACGCCCTTGCAAGCACTTCAACCGGATGAATCGTCTCGATGCCAGTCCCCTGTGTGATCTGAATCCCCGCTAGTGAACAGTCGGTTGCAACAATGTCAGCGCGCGCTTCGTTGACGCCCTTGTGAAGGCCCTTCGCAACTCTTTGTGCGAGATCAAAGTATTCCTTCTTCATTGCCCACGTTCCATCGTGACCTGAACAGCCCTTGTCAATCACAGTGACCGTTGCCCCTGCAAGACGGAGCAGTTCGACGGACTTTTGCCCGATTGCCTGGTATTTCAGATGACAGGGCTGATGATAGGCGACTGTTCCGACTTTGACGCTGAAGTCTTTTCTGAGTCTGCCTTCCGATGCCAGCTTGACGAGATACTCGCTCAGATCGAAAACGCTTTTAGCTATTTCGAGCGCCATCTCTCGTTCATCATCCTGCAGGTAATCGGCGTATTCCTTCTTGAGCATCATACCGCACGTGGGTTCAGGTACCACGATGGCATAGCCGTCACGAACATACGGCGCCAAGACCTTGATGTTTGCGCGAAAATGCTCGATAGCATCTCAAGGCGGCCACTATCCAGATATGGCATTCCACAGCATGTCTGGCCGTCCGGATCTGCAAACCTCGGCTCCGTTCTTTTCAAGGACGCCAACCGCGGCTTTTCCGATTGATGGTTGATTGTAGTTGACGATGCACGTGTGAAAGAGGACGACACGAAGCTCATCTGGCTCCGGATGACTCAGTCCGAACGGCTGGTGCTGATTTCCTGCGAGTATCTACGAAACCAATTCTCGAAAGTTTCTGCACTGAAGCGAGGGAGAATCTTGTCGCGATGGATTCCCGCAATCTTCTCGAGCACAACCCGATTGAGCCGATTGTTATTGGCCCAATTCATCAGGCTTACTATTGGAGCCGCAACTGTGGCGAGTCGTCCAACCTTGTCAGGACTCGCAAGCATCCGCTCACGAAGATCGACTCCATTGCTTCGCGCTTCGACTGCTCGCGCGCGCATTACAACCTTGGGAATGTCTATCAGAAACTTATGCGGAGGAGTGTAAGGGCACTTGATGAAACAGAGCTTGCAGTTGTAACAGAGATCGACAAATTCACCGACCTGAGCACGAGTCAACCGAGCGGTGTCGTGATCAACTTCATCCTTATCGAGTTGCTTGAAGAGATTAGGAAATGCGGGACAAAGGTTGAAACAGAGCCGGCACGAGCTGCAAACATCGTACTGGCGACGGAGTTCGACGTCGAGCTTCTCGGGGTCCAGGTAGTCGGCCGTGTCCCACTCGACGGGAACCGAAGTAAGATCTCCCTGTTCCAGCATTGCTCGGGGTTCTCCGATTCTTCGCCGCCCCCTCTTTCCCGAACTACCCGCGGCTTTCGGCAGAGTTTGACACCCTCTCAGGCGAGGGTGTCGAGGCCCTTTTGAAAACGGCCAGCGTGCGACTTCTCGGCGCGAGCCAGCGTCTCGAACCACTCTGCGATCTCCTCAAAGCCTTCCTCGCGAGCTGTTCGCGCGAACCCCGGATACATTTCCGTATACTCGTATGTTTCGCCGGCGATTGCAGCCTTCAGATTGCTGGTCGTAGTGCCGAAGGGTTCGCCAGTCGCCGGGTCGCCGATTTCCTTCAGGAAGTCCATGTGCCCATGTGCGTGCCCGGTTTCACCTTCAGCCGTGTCGCGGAAAAGCCCGGCTATGTCGGGATAGCCTTCGACATCGGCCTGGCGTGCAAAATAGAGATAACGTCGATTTGCCTGCGATTCTCCGGCGAACGCGTTCTTCAGATTATCGTGGGTCTTACTCCCCGTGAGAGTCGACATGCTTGTAGCTCCTATGAAATTGTTGAATCCGGCGTTGAGTCCAGTAGAAAGAGTTCCGCCTGAAGGCGGTACAACGTTCGCGTGCGCTAAGCTGTAAAGGAGGATTCCGCAACCGCAGCCGCCGGATGCATTCGGATTATTGAAAGTAAATCCGGATCCCATAACGCTAGTCACGTAATCGATCTGCACATTATCAAGGTACTGCGCGCTGAACATATCAACGAAAACTCGCAGTCCGCCCGCTTCGACCACTTCATCGGTCTCAGCAGGAGCTTCTTCGATATTCATCGCGTACTGGAACCCCGAACATCCGCCGGGAACGACCCTGACACGCAAACCGGAGACGCCATTGACGCCCTCGGCTTCCATAAACTTCTTCACCTCAACGGTTGCGCTGTCGGTAAGACTGAGATTCATTTTCTGTTTGCTCCTTTGTTTTTGTGTTTTCCGAATAATTCCGTTTATCCCTGTACTTTGAGAACCGGCAGAGGCTTGTTTGCCTTTAATGCGCCGATGCTTATCTGCGCTGCGACATTGCCTGCAACATCGAGAAAGGCTTTCGCCTGTGCGCTTTCGGGCGCGCCAACAACAATCGGTACACCCAGGTCTCCACCCTCCCTGACGCTTATCGATAGCGGGATCGAACCAAGCAACGGTACCTGATACCGCTCTGCGAGTGCACGACCACCGCCTGATCCAAAAATGTCATGCTTCTCGTTGCAATTTGAACAGACAAAATAACTCATGTTCTCGACGATCCCAAGGCAGGGAACATGCAACTGGTCAAACATGTTGTATGCCTTGCGAACGTCGCTCAATGCTACTTCCTGTGGAGTCGTCACGAGCACTGCGCCCGCCAACGATACCATCTGCGCGAGGCTTAATTGCACGTCTCCTGTCCCCGGAGGCATGTCCACCACCAGGTAGTCAAGCTCGCCCCAATCTACCTGTCGCAGAAACTGTCCGACGGCTGAATGCAGCATCGGTCCCCTCCAGACGACAGCCTTGTCTCCTGGATTCAAGAGGCCGATCGACATCGTCTTTACACCGTGATAGACGGGCGGCACGATCTTTTCGCCTTTCGCGAGCGGCATATCTCGACCACCAAGCATTATCGGAACGTTGGGCCCATACACGTCAGTATCGAGAATTCCAACGCGTGCACCCATTCTCGCGAGTGCAACTGCGAGGTTGACTGCGACCGTCGACTTGCCGACTCCACCCTTGCCGGAGCTGACAGCAACAATGTGCTTGATGCCTTCGATGGCGGTCTTGTCGAGGGCGCCGCGCGCTTTCGGTACTTCGGCTTCCATCGAAATCTGTACCGTTTCCATCCCGGGGATTGCCATCACCACGCTATGGGCTTCATCCTTCAACTTGTCACGAACCGGACACGCCGGAGTCGTGAGCACAAATCTGAAGCTCGCGATTCCGCCACATACCTTCACGTCCCGGATCATGCCGAGCGAAACAATGTCACGATGCAAATCGGGGTCCTTGACCGCCTTTAGCGCATCGAGAATCATTTCATCGGTGATCGGTTTAGACATCCTTACATCTCCTCAAATCTGTTCTCTATCCACTCTATTCGAGAGCACCTTCAGCGATCGCGAAGAATTGTTCGGTGGAGGCATTATGTGGTATGCGCAGAATGGCGCTCCATCCGAAATCCGGCACTCGCGAATCACTTCACAGCCCAGTACTTCCTGATAGACCCTGAGCTCCTGCCGGCAAACCTCGGGGTAGGCTGTTGCGACTGTCTCAACCGGGCAGTTTCGCTGACAGAGGGCAAAACTGCCATCTTCCAGTTGACTTGTTTCCGCGTGAAAGCCTCGCTCTGAAACGTTGCGCGCCAGCACCTCGAGACACTCTTCAAACTCGAGGCCTCCCATTTCTTCCCGAAGCTGTTCGATCTGTTCGTCAGCACGCGACTCGAGAACTTTCTCAATACCACTCTTGCCGAACTGCTTCTCTACCTGTCGAAGAAGAACTCGCGTAAACTCATCGTAAGTTCGCGGAAACAGACACTCGGCCTTTTCCGTAAGGTTGAAAACAAAACGCGGCCGTCCTCGCTCGTGCAGAAGTTTCCTGTGGTCTACAAGCCCGTCACTTTCGAGAACTCCGAGATGCCGCCGGACAGACACCTTTGAGACTCCAAGCGCCTGAGCCAGCGATTCGGCGGACAATCCACCGCTTGCGCCACTCGCCTTGAGGAGTTCTATGATCGCGCTTCGCGGTGATTTCAGAATGTGTTCCACGCTTGCAAGTGCCACACATCCATCTTACGAATCGTATCGATCTTTTGTCAACTGAACTGTTTTCAAAAGCCTAAAATCTTGACAAATACGCTAAACTATATGCCACAAATAGTTACCAACGCTTGCGAAAACGAGATTCTCTCGGTTAGTGTTAGCTAATTAGCCGTTGCTGTCAAAGAGCGCCCCAGAAACAGCAACCTTAGACGTCTATCTTCAACAAACTGTGGCACCAATCTTATTGGGAGCCAATCTTAGGGAGGTGGATATGCGTCGCTTTAACCGCAGCAAACTCGGACAAGAACTAATTATGGAAAGATTCAGGTCAGGAAGTGGCAGGGGGCGGGAGATTGCCGGCCACGTTCTGCTGGCTGTGATGATGCTGGGGTGCGTCTTGGTGTATTCAGGCGAGCGATACTCATCCGTCAAGGCGTCGACATCGAAGCCTGGCGATGGCGCGCATGCCGGGCGCCAATACGGGCGGCTACCACTATATTTCGTTGAGAACGTTGGCCAGGTTCACGGTGGCTCGGATTTCTATATTCACGGTCGCGACAAGTCTATCTACTTCTCGCAGCAGGGTCTGACATTTGCACTGGTAAACGGCGGAAAGCGTTCGGTGGTCAAGCTCGATTTCGTCAACGCGAACCCACATGCGAAGCTCGAAGGTGTCGATCGAACGGAAGCGGTTTTCAGCTATTTCTCCGGTCCGGCGAGAACGTGGAAGGGTGGAGTAAGGAGCTTTTCGAGCCTGGTCTATCGTGACCTGTGGCCGGGGATCGATCTCGAGTATTCGGGCACAGTCGACCGAATGAAATATTCGTTCCGGCTAAAGCCAGGTGCCGATCCATCGCTCATTCAGCTGGCGTACCGGGGCGCAAACACTGTCACGCTGGATGCTCAGGGAGAGTTGGATATCCAGACATCATCGGGAAGTTTCAAGGATGCGGCGCCTGTGTCTTTTCAAACTGAACCCAGGGCAGCAGGAGCGGTTAAGCATCAAATCGAGGTGGCCACGAAATACTGGATCAAGACTACGTCCGGGCGTGCAGTCTATGGTTTCCAGGTTGCCGACTATGATCGTTCACGTGAATTGATAATTGACCCGGCAGTGCTCATTTATTCCGGGTTTGTCGGAGGAGCGGGTGACGATGCGGCCTATTCTATTGCCGTGGACAGCGCGCGGAATGCCTACATCGCGGGAACCACAAGTTCTCCGCAAATGAGCTTTCCAGTGGTCGCCGGTCCGGATCTGACGTACAACGGCGGTTCATCCGACGCCTTTGTTGCCAAAATCAACCCTGCGGGAACTGCATTGATCTATTGCGGCTACATTGGCGGAGCGCAATCCGATCAGGCACAGGGAGTGGCAGTCGATTCGTCTGGGAGCGCCTACGTTGTTGGACAGACTTTTTCCGATCAAACGACGTTTCCGGTTGCGACGGGTCCGGGATTGGTATTTTCAACGGGTGGTCCTGATGTTTTTGTCACAAAGCTGAATGCGGCGGGAACGGCGCTGGTTTATTCGGGGTATATCGGCGGCACATCGCGAGACTTTGGGACTGGAATCGCAGTTGATAGTCTCGGAAACGCTTATATCAGTGGCTACACGGAGTCATCGCAACAAACAGGATTTCCAGTGGTGGGGGGGCCCGATCTTACTTACAACGGTGGAATTGACGGTTTCGTCGCCAAGGTTGTCCCTGCGGGTTCGTCGCTTGCCTATTGTGGTTATATTGGTGGAACTGAGGACGACTATGCACGTGGCATCGCAGTCGACTCCGCTGGCAGCGCTTATTTGACGGGCGATACTGCTTCACCCGAAGCATCGTTTCCAGTGGCGATTGGTCCGGACCTGACGTTCAATCTTGGATTGACGGATGCCTTTGTGTCGAAAGTAGCCGCCAATGGAAGTTCTCTCGCCTATTCAGGGTATATAGGCGGACCCGGGGCCGACGTGGGCCAGGGAATCGCGATCGATAGTAGTGGAAACGCCTATGTCACGGGTGAAACCAACATGGTTGGATTTCCGATCATTGGCGGCCCGGACCCGATCTTTAATGGAGCTACTGATGCGTTCGTCACAAAGGTCAACGCAGCCGGATCAGCGTTTGTTTACTCCGGACTGATCGGGGGCACCGGAATTGATCGTGGCTTCGGGATATCGGTCGATAGCGCCGGAAGCGCTTATATTGTCGGTGAGACGTCATCTCATCAGACATCATTCCCCGTAGTTGGTGGTCCGCAGTTAGAGACTAATGGAGTCCTGGATGCCTTTGTCGCGAAGCTCAACTCGCCCGGCAGCCTGCTGATCTATTGCGGGTATGTTGGTGGCCCCGGAAATGACTATGGACGGGGAATCTCGACGGACAGTGATGGCAACGCATATGTGGCAGGCTACACGGAGTCTACTGCAGGATTCCCGGTCGTCGCGGGGCCAGATTTGAGTTTCAATGGTGGGATGACGGATGCCTTCGCGGCAAAGATTGAACGGCGAGCGGATACAACGCCACCTGTGATTGTCGTTCCAGGCGGAATACCTCGTTCTCAGGGGTCATCCGGCCTTACGTCGCTCGGTTTTGTAAGCGACGTCGACACCAGGCCAGAAAACATTATTCTGGCGCTTCGCAATATTCCACCTGAGCTCAGCGTGACTAACCTCACCAACCTCAATGGACAGGCTTTTGCAAACATCACCACGACCTGTTCGACCGCACTCGGTCAATACACATTTACTCTCGAAGCGATTGATGGGGCGGGACTGAGGAGCGAGTCGCCGGTTACAGTCGAGGTGATTCCAAATACGCCTCCCGTACTGGGTGTCTACGCGGAAACTCAGATTGTAATGATTGGTGGTGGCGGGACTGTCACTCCGAATACCGCACCAACGGACAATGGTTCCATAACAGGGATTGTGGCGACAGCGGCGGGCTTTGCAGGTACGTTTTCGGTGAATCCAACAACAGGCGTCGTCACTGTGACGAACGCCAGTCCGCGAGGTAGGTACAACGTCGTCCTGACCGCGACCGACAATTGCGGAGCGACTTCCACCAGGGGCTTTACGCTGCTCGTTGGATCGTTTTCCTTTGTTCCCGCGTTGACATTGTTGAATCCTGCAATTGTGATGGCAGGAACGCCGGGGCTTCAAGTGACGATCACAGGAACCGGTTTCGCACCGGACGCCGTGGCTGATTTCAACACTTCTCCAAGGCCGACGCAGTACGTAAGCAGTACGCAGGTGATCGTTACGCTGACAGCAGAGGACCTTCAGTTTCAGCGCAATGCCGGAATCAGAGTCTTCAATTCTCCGCCTGGCGGAGGTGTCTCGAACGCGTTGACCCTGGCCATTGCAGGGCAGGCAACATTCGTCAACGGAGCGAGCTTCCAGGGTACGAGCGTCGCGAGCGATTCAATTGCATCAATCTTTGGGACAAAGCTTGCAACGTCGGTAGCATCGGCAACAGATATCCCACTGCCCGAGACTCTGGCGGGAACTACTGTTGTAGTCCGCGACAGCGCAGGGACCAGCCGGAATGCCGGTTTGTTCTACGCCTCGCCTTTTCAACTCAACGTTCAAATACCACCGCTCACCGCGGTGGGTGCCGCCACAGCCATCATCACGAACAGTTTGGGAGAAGTTTCACTTGCGTCCTTCCAGGTCGCGGTGATTGCTCCAGGTATTTTCACGCAGCGCTCTGACGGTACAGGCGTCGCGGCGGGCTACGTTGTAAGAATCAGGCAAGACGGTTCGCGAACTTTAGAACCAATCGGTCGCTTCGACAGCGTGCTTGGACAATGGGTACCAATTCCGATCGATTTCGGCGCCGAGACTGACGTCCTCGTTCTGGTGCTGGCTGGTACCGGAATACGCAACGTGCCCGGAGGAGTGGTAACGGTTGAGATCGGCAGACCAGAAGTTTCAATCGCAATATGCAGGATTCGCTCCAGGCTTTGTTGCACTCGATCAGATCAACGTGGAACTCTCGCGAAACCTCAAGGGCAAGGGAGAAGTTGATTCGGCGGTAGTTGCGGGAACGGAGCGGTCGAATACGTTCAAACTCGCATTCCGGTGAGGTGATGTAGCGTGTTATGCTTATCAAGGAAGGTTCCGCCTGAAGGCGGTACAACGTAAACACTGAGGTGTTCTGGAGAATATGTCTTTACCAATCGTCGACGACCAAACGCCCCTGAAGCACCGTCTCGAGGAGCTTGAGACGGTTACAATTCGGTTTGCCGGAGACTCTGGTGATGGAATGCAGGTCACCGGCACGCAATTCACCACCACCTCAGCCGTCATCGGAAATGACATCTCGACACTTCCGGACTTTCCCGGCTGAGATCCGCGCGCCTGCCGGCAGCCTTCCCGGCGTGTCCGGATACCAGTTGAATTTCAGCAGCCGCGACATCCGGACGCCCGGCGATGAGCCAAATGTACTTGTTGCCATGAACCCGGCTGCGCTCAAAGACAAATCTGCCGGACCTCGAAGCCGGGCGGGATTCTGCTGGTCAACACCGATGCATTTGTCGAAGGTAATCTCAAGAAAGCCGGTTACGAAGCCAATCCGCTCGAAGACGGCTCGCTTTCGGGCTATCGGCTTTTCGAGGTTCCGATCACAACGCTCACGCTGAGGGCGCTCGAGTCGGTCAAGATTCCACACAAGCTGCAGGAGCGATGCAAGAACTTTTTCGCCCTCGGGATTGATGTACTGGCTCTACGACCGACCGCTCGAAACGACGTATCGTTGGATCAACGAAAAGTTTGCCAAAACGCCTGACATTGCCGTGGCAAACACACTGGCGGTCAAGGCCGGTTACAACTACGCCGACACAACCGAGATATTCACAACGCATTACCGCGTCGGCAAAGCGAAGATCAAACCGGGCAAGTATCGAAACATTACGGGAAACGAAGCGACAGCGATTGGATTCGTTGTCGCGGCGTCGCTTACGGGCAGGCCACTGTTTTATGGAAGCTATCCGATTACACCGGCTTCGGACGTCCTTCATGAGCTGTCGAAGCACAAGAATTTCGGCGTCAAGACATTTCAGGCCGAAGACGAGATCGCTGCGATCGGAGCGGCGATCGGCGCCGCGTTCGCAGGACACATCGGACTGACTGGCACGAGCGGGCCGGGCATTGCGCTTAAATCTGAATTCATCGGTCTGGCAGTCATGACCGAGCTGCCGCTTGTGATCATTGATGTTCAGCGCGGAGGACCCTCGACGGGGCTGCCAACAAAGACCGAGCAGGCTGACCTGTTACAGGTGATGTTCGGCCGCAACAGCGAATCCCCGGTTGCGATCGTGGCGCCGTCGACGCCTGCCGATTGCTTTGAGCATGGCGATCGAAGCCGTGAGGCTCGCGACGAGGTATATGTCGCCGGTTGTCTTTCTTTCGGATGGATATCTGGCGAATGGCTCGGAGCCGTGGGAGCTCCCATCCGTTGATAGTCTGCCGAACCTCGAGGTGAAGTTCAGAACTGAGTCGCAAGGCTTCTTCCCTTATCTGCGCGATGAAAGAACGCTCGGGCGCCCATGGGCGATTCCGGGCACGCCAGGTCTCGAGCATCGGATCGGCGGGCTCGAGAAGGAGCACATCACCGGCAATGTGAGCTACGATCCCGACAACCACGAACTGATGGTGCGCTTGCGCGCCGAGAAGATCCAACGGATGGCTCAGGACATTCCTCCGCTCGAAGTTTTCGGAGAGCCCGAAGGCAAGGTCCTTGTGCTTGGCTGGGGATCGACTTACGGCGCGATTGCGACAGCGGTTGAACAGATGCAGGAAAAGGGCTTTGCTGTCTCGAGTGCGCATCTGAGGTATCTCAATCCGTTCCCGAAGAACCTTGGAGAGGTGCTCGGCCGTTTCGAGACCGTGATCATTCCGGAGCTCAATCTTGGGCAGCTGGCAATGCTCATCAGGGCACGGTTCCTCGTTGATGCGGTAAGCTTCAGCAAGGTCAAGGGCAAGCCGTTCAAGGTGACGGAACTGGTAAGGAAGATCGGGGAATACCTGTAGGGGATTGGAAAAAACAGATGAGCGAAAACGGTAATACAGAAACGACAAACGGCGGCGTCAAGTTGACTCGCACAGGACTTCATCACCGATCAGGAAGTCAGGTGGTGTCCGGGCTGCGGCGACTATTCGATTCTCGCGCAAGTCCAGAAGGTGATGCCGGAACTCGGTATTCCTCGCGAGAAGATCGTCTTTGTTTCCGGCATAGGCTGCTCGAGCCGCTTTCCGTACTACATGAATACCTACGGCTTCCACGGAATTCATGGGCGTGCTCCGGCTCTCGCGACGGGCATCAAGGCCGCGAATCCTGATCTGAGCGTATGGGTGATCACCGGGGATGGAGATGCGTTGTCGATCGGCGGAAATCATTTCATTCACGCGATACGCCGAAATCTTGATCTCAAGATTATCCTCTTCAACAATCGAATCTACGGTCTGACCAAAGGGCAATACTCACCGACTTCCGAACTGGGGAAGAAGAACAAGTCGGCGCCGATGGGCGTCATCGATTATCCGATCAATCCGCTAAGCCTGGCCTTCGCTTCCGAAGCGACTTTTGTTGCGCGCTCGATCGATACCGAGCCCAAGCATCTGACCGCGCTTGTCGAGCGTCTGGCGAAGCACAAGGGATCGGCGTTTGTCGAAGTATTTCAAAACTGTAATATCTTCAACGACGCCGTATTCAAGCCGTTCTCAGAGCGCACAGTTCGCGAAGATCGAATGATCTATCTCGAGCACGGGAAGCCGCTGCTTTTTGGAAAGAACAAGGACAAAGGCATTCGATTGAATGGACAGGTGCCGGAGATCGTGACGCTTGGCGAGAACGGGATCACGGTCGATGACATCATTGTTCACGATGAGACGTCGCCGGAACCGAACATGGCCTACATTCTGGGGCGAATGGAGTATCCGGAGTTTCCAGTGCCCGTGGGTGTGTTTCGCGTAGTTACAAAGCCGACCTATGAAGACATGATGGCTGACCAGATTTCGCAGGCAGTTAACGCTAAGGGGCAGGGCACCATCTCCGCGCTCCTCAACGCTGGCGAAACCTGGGTCATCGATGCGGATGGTGAACAGACCTTGCCTGCCAATTGAGAGGAAACAAAGACTCGAATGTCACTGCTTTCAGGCGTATTTGACACTGTAAAAGAGATAATCGGAGTTGCCCGGTCAACGGCCACCGGCATGAGCGTTACGCTCAGTCATATCCCGGGAAAAAAAGAGACAATAAGCTACCCGGAGGAACCGGTTCAGGTCTATCGCCGTTTTCGGGGCGAGCACTTCCTGGATGTCAACGAGGATGGCAAAGAGAAGTGCGTCTCATGTTTTCTCTGTGCAGCGGCCTGTCCTGCGGATGCGATTTACATCGAGGGCGCTGAGGATCAGCGACCGTACGAGGAACGCATAGGGATGGATCACCGCTATGCGAAGGTCTACCAGATTGACTACGGTCGATGCATACTTTGCGGCTATTGCGTTGACGCGTGTCCAACCGACGCGATCAATCACGGTCACAATTTTGAATGGGCCGTATATACTCCAGGCGAGATGGTGAAGGATAAGGATTATCTTCTTGCCAACAAATGGCGAGAGCCCGACGTCAAACCCAATGCAAAGCAGGCACATCTGGCCGCAAAGCAAACACTACCTCCGCTCAACATCACATTGAAATAAGGTACGTTGTACCGCCTTTTAGGCGGAATCGTGACATCTGAACGCGTCGGAATTCCGAGGTACCGCCTGCAGGCGGAATCGTGACATCTGAACGCGTTCGAATGCCACGATTCCGCCTAAAAGGCGGTACAACGTACCTTATTTCATTTCACGTCAAATGCAGGGACTTCGGCGAGGAGCAGCTTGCCCTGTGCACGCCGCAGGACATAGACGGCACGTCCTGTGTGGTCACGGTTGTCAACTCTGACCTTGAGCGCAACGTCGACCGCGATACGATTCGCATCCCAGGTCTCAGTGCGCAGAGCTTCACTTGTCCACGAGTTGGGCTTGCGCACGACGAGTGATTGCGCGAAGCGTCGGAGGTTTCCCATATCCACGAGCGGATTGACCGAGTCGGCTCCGCCCTGAAGTACCGCTGCATCGAACTGCCTCAAAAAGGCCTTCACATCCTCGGCAATCGAGATCGTCCCTGCCTCACGCTCCGCAGCGAGGGCGCCGTTGCGCGCTGCGACCGTCGTTGCGGCGTCGAGATCTGCAGCGGCAGCAAGGCGAAAGTGTGCCGCAGCATCGGCAGGCTTCTTCTGCGCCGTCAAGAGCGTTCCAAGTCCAAGGTGTGCCCAGGTGTACGCCTGAAGCGTGATCAGTTTGCCCTTGAGAACCTGATCGAATATCCTCGCGGCCTCGTCGTTCTTGTTTTGAGCAAGTAATACTCGCCCGAGGAATGCTTCGAGTGAAGATGACCCCGGGTTTGAACGGACTGCCTCACGCATCTTCGCTTCCGCAGTTGCAAAATCGTTCTTGCTGAAGGCCTGATTGGCCTGTCCAAAGAGATCAGAAGCAGAAACGCGGCGCGGGAAGACATCGTTGGCATAGTCCTTCTGAATGAATATCTTTTCCGGATCTGCTTCGATCGTCGCAATCTGGTTCGCACCTGCGAAGGTGACCGCCCCGTACTCTCCGCCTTTGACGGCAACTCGTTGCTCGAGCTTCTCGCCCTTTTCATTCGTCGCAACGACAAGGATTGTGAAGTCACCCGTACCGAAATTTACGACCGTCGATTCCCAGCCGGCTGCGGTCTTTTGAGGCTGACCGATTGCGAAGTCCGGGATCGTCACAGTCTCGATCCATTGAGAAAAGAGATCATTGATTGCTGCCCGTTTTGACGGGTCCGCGAGCAGCATTGCCTTGACGTTTGCGCACCGCGCCACGGAGCACAGAGGAGCCCGCCATTCGATCAGCGAGAGAACATCGACGCGCTGTCGGTCGAGCATCGAACGTACAAGCTGATCCAGAGATTCGCGGCCGATCTGCTTCTCGAGAAGGCGCCAGGCGAGCGAGCCCTTGCTGTACATGCTCGTTGTGTAGTTGCGATCAAGCGAATTGATCGAGAGTAGCGGCGCGTCGGAACCTCGTGCCAGCGGCGCATATGCACGCCGGTAACCCTCAAACGCAGCTTCCCGTTCGGCCGGGCCATTGCGCTCGCCCAGGTACTGGGCTGCGAGATATATCGGAAAAGCATCTCTCAGAAAGCCACTGCCGCGTCCGCGGAGAAGCACCTTGCCGTCAATCCATGCCTTGGCGATCGTTCCCGCGAGAAGTTCGATAGTTCCCACGTCGAGCACATCGCGTCGCAGGAAATGATCGTCGAGCAAAAGGATTCCCGTGCTCGCGTAGTTCGAATCGCGCGCCTGCGAGACTCCTTCTCCAGCCACTGCTGTCAGTCCAAATCCAGCTATCGTTACGATTCGAAATGGAGCGCTTGGAGGTTGATTGAAATACTTGGCGCAAAACGCGGAAATGCGCTCGGCTTCAGTTGCAAGTGCATCGATCTGGCGTTTGCCAATCTCACCGGTGCCCGGTTGCGCCCAGACTTCTACAGGCGCCGACCCAGTACCTCGTGTCGTCAAATCGAACTCGCCGGTGATGAAGAAGGGAAGCGCGGCCAATGATTGTTCGAATGACGTGTCGCTCTTGCGAATACCCGAAGAGATTACCTTGTGACCCGCGGGAGGAGTCACATTCAGCGTGAATGGGGCAGTGTCAGCACCATGCTCTCCGAATGGCGTATGAACGACAGGGAACCAGAAACTGGGAGGAAGCACCAGGGTCTCTCCCGCCGAGATTCGCAGATGCTGCCCTCGATCGACTGCGGAGATCGAATAGCTCAAAGTGACGTTGAACTCGCGGACTGAGGCGATAGCTGACGTTATGTCGGTCGAAACTCTGACCAGATTGTTGCGGGCATCCTCGGAGCTCTTAAAGGGAACATCCGCGCCATTCACCTGCATCTTCGAGGCAGTTGCTTTCGGGTTAAGAAAGAAGGTAAGGCGCGGCTTGTCGTCACCGGCGAGCAGCAGCTTGTCGAGCAGATCACGTGCTGAAAGATTATAAAGCTCGAGACGAGCTTCAACGTTCAGCGTATGGCTTGCGGCATCAACGCGCGCATTCAGGTCGTACTTCTTGATCTCAAACTCCTGAGCCAGAGCAACAGCGGGGAACGTCAAAACTAGCAGCAATACAAAAAGAAACGATTTCATTGGTGTCAATCGGATTTGCTTATTGTTCGGAGGAAGGCCGGACGGAAGCGGGCGTCACTGCCTCGGCCAAAGGCCGGCTTAGTTCGTGGATTTTGAGAAGCGTTTCAAGCAAGCCTTCAAGTTGATCAAGTGCGAACTGTGTGGTCGCATCGCTCAAAGCGCTTGATGGATCGTCGTGGACCTCCATGAAAAGGCCATCGATGCCGCATGCGACTCCCGCGCGCGCGAGATGCGGTATGTATTCAGCATAGCCATCAGTGGCAAAGCCAAGGCCGCCCGGAAGCTGAAGACTGTGCGTTACGTCAAATACTACCGGATAGCCAAAACTTCGCATGATAGGAAATGAACGCATGTCGACGATCAGGTTATTGTAGCCGAAACTCGTCCCGCGCTCGGTGATTAGTATCTCGCGGCTTCCCCAGGCTTCGAGCTTCGAAATGATGTTTCCAGCCTCCCAGGGTGAAAGGAACTGTCCTTTTTTTACATTCACAGGCAGGCCACTTTCAGCCGCTGCCTGCAGCAGGTCTGTTTGCCGGCAAAGAAACGCGGGAATCTGGATGACGTCGACTACGTCAGCGACCTCAGCAACCTGATACGACTCGTGAATGTCAGTCAGAACCGCAATATCCATCTCGTCGTGAATGCGCCGGAGAATACTCAAACCTTCAACCATTCCAGGACCACGGAAAGCAGACCCTGACGAGCGGTTGGCTTTGTCATACGATGCCTTGAATATATAGGGCACGCCAAGTCGCGCTGTGATCTTTGAGATGGCTTCAGCCATCTTCATTGAATGCTTTTCGGATTCAATGACACAGGGACCCGCGATCAAAAACAGCTCACCCGGCCTCCCGCCGAGGTTCTTGAACAGGCTCATCAGATTCTCTCGTCGCTGGTAACGGAATCAGTTTCAGATTCACTGATCCGTTCTTCTCCTTCTCCAATCTCATCCCGCAAGCGATGCTCGTATGCTGCGCGTATAAAGCTTGCGAAAAGTGGATGAGGCTCGAGCGGCTTGGATCTGAGCTCCGGGTGGAACTGACATCCGAGAAACCACGGATGATCGGCGAGCTCAATAATCTCTACAAACTTGCCGTCGGGCGATCGGCCCGAAAAGACAAGGCCGTTTTCGGCGAGACGATCTTCGTATGCGGGATTGAACTCAAAGCGATGCCGATGGCGTTCGAAGATCACATCACGTCCGTAAACAGTCTCGGCCAACGAACCAGGTCTGAGCTCGCATGGATATGCCCCGAGTCGGCATGGTTCCACCCAGGTTCTCGACACCCAGGAGATCTCGCAGTTTGAATATCACTGCATTCGGCGTATCGGGATCGAATTCGGTCGAATCTGAATGCTCGAGACCGCAAGCATTTCGCGCAAATTCAATCGACGCGCATTGCATTCCGAGGCAGATTCCAAAGAAGGGCGTCTTCTCTCGCCGGGCATAGGTGATCGCGCGAATCATTCCGGAAATGCCGCGCTTTCCGAATCCGCCCGGCACCAGAATCGCATCGACGTCGCGCATCTTGTCTTCCCAGCGTTCATCAGTGACCAGGTTTTCGCTCTCGATCCAGCGGATGTTCACCTTGATCTCATTGGCAAATCCTCCATGAATCAGGGCTTCGGTGAGGCTCTTGTACGAGTCTTCAAGCTCGACGTACTTGCCCACCACTCCGATCGTCACGCTTCCCCGCGTCGCATTCGCCCTATCGATAAGGTTCTGCCAGGGTCTCAGGTCGGTGTCGGTTTGAGGAAGCCTCAGCAGGTCCGCTATCAGTCTGTCGAGACCCTCTTCTCGAAACGCAAGTGGAACTTCGTACACCGACTTGACGTCGCGAGCCGTGATAACGGCATTCTCAGAAACATTGCAGAAGAGAGATATCTTGGCTTTGAGGTCATGCGGCAGTTGCCGGTCAGACCGGCAAAGCAGAATATCGGGTTGTATACCGATAGCGCGAAGCTCCTTGACAGAATGCTGTGTCGGCTTAGTCTTGAGCTCGCCTGACGCTGCAATGAAGGGAACCAGGGTCAGATGAACAAAGAGCGCGTTGCTATGGCCGACTTCGTTCCCCATTTGACGAATCGCTTCCAGAAACGGCTGTGATTCAATATCGCCAACAGTTCCACCTATTTCTACAATGACAACATCGGCGCCGTCTGAGATCGCTCTTACCGCCGCTTTGATCTCATTTGTGATATGGGGAATCACCTGGATCGTCTTGCCAAGGTAATCGCCGCGGCGCTCCTTTTCGATTACTGAAAGATATATCCGCCCGGTAGTCCAATTGTTAGCCTGAGTAAGTCGTGAGTTGGTGAAGCGTTCGTAATGACCCAGATCCAGATCGGTCTCAGCGCCGTCGTCAGTGACGTAGACTTCGCCGTGCTGAAACGGAGACATCGTTCCAGGATCGACGTTGATATACGGATCAAATTTGAGAAGGGTGACCTTGAGGTCGCGAGCTTCCAGGAGGGCTCCGATTGATGCAGCGGCAATCCCCTTGCCGAGACTGCTTACCACTCCGCCGGTGACAAAAATATATTTTGGCATCTGTTCTCCTCGACTTAGGGAAGAGCTGTCTGAGTGGTAAGAATAAGATTACTTCGTTACTGTTTCGAGTTCAAGCTTCAGACCCGGTAGAGGGTTGCGGATGACGACCACCTTTACCGGCATTTTGACCTTCCCCCATACTCTCTCGGCGGTCATCACGGGCAAGCCGCGCGAAATGCCAAGTGCAAGGCAACAGCGATCACCGAGGGAAAGTCCGAGTTTCCTGGTTGAAGGGCGAAGAGCTGCAGCCAGCCTTGCAGTCTCTTCGTCAAAACTAACGACCTCCAGGCCCAGCAATTCGAGACTTTGGCGAGCTTCGTCATCGGGCATTCCAGCGTCTATGAGCTTGCCGAGAACCTCGCAGTAATTAACTGTCCCTAGTATCGAACTGCCAAGGACTGCTTCAACTTGCTCTTTTCCGGCTTCCTCATTGAGAAGAGCGAGGACTGCTGATGCGTCGAGGACGAAGCTATCCACGCTCGTCCTCCGCTTCCGCGCGGCGATCAGCCTTGAGTTCTTCTACCAGCGACCGGCCGCGTTTGACGCGACGTCTGACCGCCGCCTGCGCCCTCCGCACGGCCTCGGCGCGAGTCAAGATGAGGAGTCCGCCGTCCTCTACGCGGATGATGATCTCATCCCCCGTCTCCAGACCCGAGCGCGCGCCGAATCTCTACCGGGATCACGACACGGCCGCCTTCTGCGATCCTGGTGCTTATTCCATTCATGGAGGTGTATGCCATCCTGTCAGTGATTATGGCAGAATATGACGTAGATGGCAACGTAACTAATAGATGGCTAGCCTGGCGAGCGCTCCGGGCAGCGCAGAATTTGGAGTGCGGCGGCTTGGCGCCGCTTTAGTCCCCGCTGATTGATCCGATCGGGACGCTAAAGCGGCGCCAGGCTGCCGCACTCCAAATTCTGCGCTCCCGGGTCAACTAAACAAAAGGAAGCATTTCCCTTAGAATCCGAGTCATGAGACGTCGCGTGCCGTATCTGATTCTGGTTGCCCTGATGATCGCTCTCGCGCAGGCGCAGACACCCGCAGACCTTTCAAACGAGTGGCGCAAGAGCCACCTGGTGACGATGGAAGCCTCGAAGCATTCGACATGCCGATCTCAAACGCTATATTCAGGAGCTTAGCAAGTCGGGGATCCGTTCATCCGAAGTAGGCAGATCTGTGGGGGGGAAGGAGATCGTTCAGCTCGAGTTCGGTACGGGACCATTCAAGGTCTTTCTGTGGTCCCAAATGCACGGAGATGAGCCGACTGCGACGGCCGCGCTTCTTGACGTTTTCGATTTTCTAAATCGAAACCGGTCAAAGCGATGGGTCGAATCCATCGAACGGAAGATGACGATTCGAGCTGTACCGATGCTCAATCCTGACGGAGCGGACCTCTACCAGCGCCGCAACCTTCAATCGATAGATATCAACCGCGATGCTCGGACGCTGACTACGCCCGAGGCGCGGCTTCTCAAACGGCTTCGTGACGAGTGGCAGCCGCAGCTCGGATTCAACCTGCACAATCAGAATGCGCGCACGGCCGTCGGCAATACCGGCAGGCAGGCAACCATCGCGCTTCTGGCCGTTCCATTCGATGCTACGGGGAAGGACAATCCCGGTCGAATCCTCGCGAAGCGAGTATGTACAGTGATTTATGATGCCTTGAGCCCGAAGATTCCGGGACAGATTTCGCGTTACGATGATTCATTCAATCCACGTGCATTCGGAGATCTGATAAGTGCCTGGGGCACGCCGGTTGTGCTTATCGAGACGGGGGGCTGGTACGGCAAGAGCGAGGGCGAACTCGTCGAACTGAACTTCATCGCATTGCTTTCAGTCTTCAGGAGCATCGCAGACGGAAGCGTAGAGAAGGCTAATCCGTCAACCTATGAATCGATCCTCTACAACGAGAGCGGCGCGATATATGATCTGATAGTGCGGAATGCAACCATCGTCAACCGAATGAAGATTGAAGGGGGTAAGTCTGTTGATCCGTTTCGAGCGGATGTGGGCGTCAATCTCGAGTCACAGCGGCGCCCCTCCGAGCGCACCGGGCGCGGTCAGATACAGGAGGTTGGGGACCTGAGCGCGATTCGCGGGTTAGAGATGGTTGATGCTTCCGGCTATTTCTTGACTGTTGGGGAAGGTGTATTGCGGCAGGGGACCGAAGCAGTCCTGCTCTTTTATCGCGAATCGCGAGCCAGGGAAATCGACTGGGGCGCGAGTGACCTCGAAACTCGCTTTCCCCCTGACGCGATCTATCGCGGAGGAAAATGGAGCGGCAAGGACACACTTCCTCGCAAAGAAACGAGTACAGAACGATGACTTCAGAAAATCAGCCATTATTGATCATAAATCCTTCCGATGACGTCGGGGTTGCGCGTGTTCCTTTGGCGAAAGGACAGTCCTTCAAGCTCAACGGTGCGCAATTGACCGTTCCGGTCGACGTTCCAGCCGGGCACAAGATCGGACTGGTTCCGCTTGAAAAGGGAAGCCTGGTGCATAAGTACGGCGAGCCAATTGGGCGCGCGACGGCATCGGTCAGCCCCGGCGAGTGGATTCACACGCACAATCTTCAAGCGGATATCAGCGATGAGCGGGGTTATGAGTTCGCGACAGCAACGCCTATCGCTGAATACGTCTCCGCCGAGGATGCGGGAACATTTGAAGGTTTTCTTCGCGAGAACGGCGACGTCGGAACGCGGAACTATGTTGTCGTCATAGCTACATCGAACTGTGCGAGCCACGTAGCAGCCGAGATTGCAGAAGGCTTTCGTGATATGGCGCATACGGGCGATGGTTGCGATGGAGTTGTAGCCATCCCTCATCAAGAGGGCTGCGGAATGTCGGAAGGAGATGATACGTGGCAGCTCGAGCGAACGATCGCCGGCATAATATTTCACCCGAATGTTGGTGCTGTTCTCATGGTAAGCCTGGGCTGCGAGGTGAATCAGATATCCAAATATCTCGGTACCGTGCAACTGGGTCAGCAGGCCTTTCGAAAGGGAAAGCTGATAGTTGGACTCGAGATGCAATCTTCCGGTGGCACGCGACAGACTGTTGCCAGCGGTATCGCTGAAGTGCGAAAGCTCGTTGAAGATTGCCGCAAGATGACTCGTTCGCCTCAGCCGATAGGGAAGGTGCTCCTTGGAACAAACTGCGGTGGCTCTGATGCATTTTCGGGAATCTCAGCAAATCCGGCACTCGGGCATGCCAGCGATCTTCTCGTCAAGCGGGGTGGGACATCCGTCCTCGCAGAGATTCCTGAATGCATGGGCGCCGAACACCTGCTGACCCGCCGCTCAGTGGACGTCGAAACCGGGCGCAAAGTGATTGACGTGGTTGAATGGTATCGCGCATACCTGCGGCGCTTTGGTGCGAAATGGGATGACAATCCTTCTCCAGGTAACAAGTTGGGTGGCATCACGAATATTGCCGAGAAATCGCTCGGTGCAGTCGCTAAAGGCGGCACTACGGCTCTGACTGGAGTCTTTGCCTACGCTGAGCGGGTCAATCGCAATGGATTCGTTTTGATGAACACGCCTGGTTATGATCCGGTCTCGCTGACGGGAATTGCTGGTGGTGGATCGAATCTGATCTGTTTTACAACCGGGCGTGGATCAGGAATAGGATTCCCGGTGGTGCCGGTTATCAAGATATCGTCAAACTCGCGAATCGCTCGCGTCATGGAGGACAACATTGACGTGAATGCCGGAACGATTGTCGATGGAGTTGAAACAGTTCAGTCTACGGGCGAGCGCATCTTTGATCTTATCCGGCGAGTTGCCTCGGGTGAACGAACCAAGAGCGAGCTTCTGGGACATCGCGAATTTGTTCCGTGGCGGATCGGCCCGGTGCTTTGAAAGAGAGGGGAAGGAACGATGCTATGTTCGTCATGTCAGACCGCGTTACCCGATGACGCGCGGTTTTGTTCAGTCTGCGGTCAACCTGCCAGCGCGCCGAGTGTTCGGGATACCGGAGGATTTCGTATTGACGCGGATGGTCGTGGTGCAGGAAGAGGGTACAAATACGAGATACTTCACCAGCCGTCGTTTTCACTCGCGGTTGTTCAGTTGGGCGCGGGTCAATCGATACAGGCTGAGGCTGGAGCGATGGTCTCGATGTCAGCCAATATCGAGTTGCAATCGGAAATGAAGGGCGGACTGATGGGCGCTTTGAAGAGAGCCGTCGGGGGCGAATCTGCGTTCATTTCCACATTCACAGCGCGCGGAAGTGGCGGCGAAGTCACACTCGCTCCGGGATCGCCGGGTGATATCGCTGCCATTGAGCTCAACAATCAACACTTTCTCGTGCAATCGAGTTCGTACCTGGCCGGTGATGGCTCGCTCGCAATCGATACGCGATGGGGTGGCGCGAAATCGTTCTTCGGTGGTGAAGGGCTTTTCGTGCTCCAGGTTCAGGGAACCGGTCTCCTGCTTGTGTCCTCATTTGGAGCCATTCACAAGAAGCGAATCAATGCAGGAGAAAGATACGTCGTGGATACCGGACATCTGGTCGCATGGGAAGGCAGCATGCACTATGAGCTACGGAAGGCGGCGGCAGGCTTCTTTCGCAGCCTTGTGAGCGGCGAGGGTATCGTTGCTGAATTTTCCGGTCCCGGAGACCTGCTGATACAAACGCGAAATCTCGCTGCTTTTGCAGGACTGCTCAAACCGTTCTTCCCAACCCAATCTGGCAGCAGCGGTGGTATCAATTTCGGGCAATAGAGAATCAGGTACGTTGACGGCGTACTGGTGCGCGCTTCAGGCGCGAATCGATTATCGCAGGAGATTACTGCGGCGCCAAGTCGCGCCTGCAAGGCGGTCCGAGTACATGCCTCAAACAAACTCGCGATCCTCGGTCATTGCGAGCGCGAGATTTGCAAGATACTCGTCGTGGGTCAGATCGATCGCGCCGAAACGGCCAATGTGAGGCGTGCGCATCTGAGTATCGAGGAGCTTGTAGTCGCGTTCCAGCAATCGCTCCACCAGCCCGACAAGAGCGAGCTGCGATGACGACGGGACTCGGCTGAACATTGACTCCCCAAAGAATGCCGCTTTCAAGGCAACGCCGTAGAGCCCGCCAACGAGACCTTCCGAACTCCATACTTCGACCGAGTGGGCGTGACCGAGCTCGTGGAGCTTCAAGTAGAGCTGGATCATCTCCTCGCTGAGCCATATCTCTTCTGTACCGACTTCACTGTGCCTTGCGCAGGCGCGCAATACTTCCTCGAAGCAGGAATCGATTTTGATCGTGTAACCGCCCTTTTTTACGAGCCTCTTTATCGTCCGGGGGACCCGAAAGCGGTTATCCAGCGGAATGACAGTTCTGGGCTCGGCCAGGAACCATTCGATTGAGCCGAATCGGCCGCGCGCCATTGGAAACAGGCCGTGCCGGTACGCTGTCAGGACTTGAGACGGTGTGATCGCTGAACGCCCGGTCGTCATTGCGGGCAGGATAGTCAAAGTGGGGCATGAGAAGCAATCATATGAAGGTACGTTGTACCGCCTTTTTAGGCGGAATCGTGGCATCTGAACGCGTTCGAATGCCGCGGTTCCGCCTGAAGGCGGTACAACATACCCACTAGCGTGATATCGTTAAACCATAATGGCCCTGTTTTTAGAACTGGAGGTCTCAAGTGTTAGAGACAAAAAGAGTCGACAACTATATTGATGGATCGTGGTCTCGATCGACTGCGAGCGAAACGATTCCTGTCACGAATCCGGCGACCGGCGAAACGCTCGCAGAAACTCCGCTCGGTGGCGTGAGGGACGTTGATGCGGCAGTTGCGGCTGCGACACAAGCTTTTCAGGATTGGCGGCGCACACCGCCCGAAGAGAGGATTCAGTATCTCTTCAAGTTCAAGGAATTGCTCGAAGCGCACTTTGAAGATATTGCCCGCTCGATTACGAATGAGAATGGAAAGACCCTCGTCGAGGCGCGAGCTGAGTTACGCGCGGTCGATCGAGAACGTTGAAGTAGCGTGCGGAATACCTTCGTTGATGCAGGGCTACGTTCTTGAAGATGTCGCGCGCGGCATAGACGAGGCGATGATTCGTCAGCCACTCGGCGTCGTCGCCGCAATCACTCCCTTCAATTTTCCAGTGATGGTTCCCTTGTGGTTCATGCCATACGCGATTGCTTGCGGAAACGCGTTCATCGCGAAGCCTTCAGAGCGTGTTCCGCTCTCGATGCTGCTCATCTACGAGCTTCTCGAAAAGACGGGCCTGCCCAAGGGTGTCGTAGGGCTGGTCAATGGCGGCAAAAACGTCGTTGACGCAATCCTCGATCATCCCGGAATCCGGGGAATCAGCTTTGTGGGATCGACGCCTGTTGCACATTACATATACTCGCGTGGCGCGTCGAATGGTAAGCGGGTGCAATGTCAGGGGGGTGCAAAGAACTTTGTTGTAGTGATGCCCGATGCTGATATGGAGATGACTGCGCAGATCATCAACGACAGCGCCTTCGGATGCGCCGGACAACGATGTCTGGCAGTCTCGGTTGCGCTGACGGTGGGTGAGTCACACAAGCAATTCAGCGAGGCGATTTCTGATCTCGCGGGTTCGTTGAAGGTTGGATATGGTCTCGATGAAGGCGTCCAGATGGGTCCGGTGATCACACAAGAGAGCAGGACGCGGATCGAAGCATTGATTGACAAAGGCATCGCGTCGGGAGCGACGGCGCTGCTCGACGGTCGCAAAGCGAGGGTCGCGAAGTATGACAACGGCAATTTTGTGCGCCCCACGATTCTCGATGGGGTAACGCCGCAGAGCGATATCGCCGACACGGAGATCTTTGGCCCGGTCTTGAGCGTCATGCAGGCAGATGATCTCGACGAAGCGATCGCAGTACTTTCAAAGAGCAGGTATGGAAACGCCGCTTCTATCTTTACATCAAGCGGCGCGGCTGCACGAAAGTTCAGGTACGAGGCGCCTGCCGGTAATATCGGCGTAAATATCGGTGTGGCAGCGCCAATGGCCTATTTCCCCTTCAGTGGATGGAAGGATAGTTTTCTTGGGGTGCTCCATGGACAGGGACGGGACGCCGTCGAGTTCTACACCGACAAGAAAGTTGTGATCGAGCGGTGGCCGAAAGAGTGGTCGCGAAAATTCTAAGAAGGTACGTTGTACCGGCGTTTAGCCGGAATCGTTCCATTCGAGTAGTTTGAATGGAACGATTCCGGCTAAACGCCGGTACAACGTACCTTATTTCATATATTGTTTCTCGATCGCCATTATCTTTGCGACACGCTTGCCGTGTCTCGCTTCGCCTTCAGGGGTTGCAAGCCAGGCTTTCACAATTGCACGCATCTGATCCTCGGTGAGCATACGGCCGCCGAGAGTCAAAACGTTCGCATAGTTGTGTTCGCGACTATTCCTGGCAGTAGCTTCATCGTAGCAAAGGGCAGCACGAATTCCTGGAACTTTGTTGGCCGTCATGCATGATCCGATCCCGGCGCCGTCAATAATGATCCCCAGATCGCAATGTCCGTCCGAGACTGCCTTCGCTACCGCGTGCGCAAAATCCGGATAATCGACTGCTTCCGCGGAATTCGTTCCAAAGTCGCGATAGCGAACTCCGATCTCATCGAGAAATGCTTTCGACTTTTCTTTCATCTCGAATCCGCCATGGTCAGCACCCAGAGCAATGATCTGCTGATCGCCCGTTCGTTTTTTGCGGTTTCGATACTCGAGGGAGATCTCCGCGACCGAATCGTGTCGAGAGCGGACGGGGTGATGATCGCATTCTGGTTAACGACGAGGGTTGCGCCTGAAGGCAGGTCCCGGAGATCGAGTTCGGTGATTACATCCTTGACGGATTCGTCGTAGATATCTGGTGGCATTTCAGTCGGTCACCCCACTGAGAAACGATCTGATTCCGCGAACGGCCTGTCCGATACGCTGTTCATTCTCAACCAGGGCAAAACGTACAAAGCCTTCGCCCAGCTCGCCAAACCCGATTCCCGGAGAGACCGCGACCTGGGCTTCTTCAATCAGTCGCTTCGAGAATTCAAGTGAACCGGACTTCCGGAATAACTCAGGAATCTTTGCCCAGACGAACATTGTGCCTTTCGGTGAAGGAACGTCCCAGCCCGCAGATTGAAGGCCGCGGACGAGAACGTCGCGTCGTTTTCGATACACCGCCGTTATCTCGGGTACATAAGCATCGCAATCGCGGAGCGCGATGATCGACGCTATCTGCACCGGCTGAAAAATGCCATAGTCGAGATAGCTCTTGAGACGTGTAAGAGCGGCGACTGCTTCGCGGTTTCCCACGCAGAACCCGACTCGCCAACCTGCCATCGAATAACTCTTTGACATTGAGAACATCTCGACAGCAACATCTTTCGCTCCGGGCACCTCGAGAATGCTGGGAGCACGGCCTCCTTCGAAGACAAGATCGGCATAAGCCAGATCGTGAATGATCAAATAGCCGCGGTCGCGGGCGATGGCTACGGCTTCCTCGAAGAACTCCGTGCCTACTGTCAGCGTGGTCGGGTTATGTGGAAACGAGAGAACGAGAAGCTTGGGTTGCTCGGTCTTTGGAAACTCGAGCCGGCGGAGCGCATCCATCATCTCGTCAACGCCATTCGCGATTGGCAGCTTGATGAGTTGACAACCGGCAATGGTCGCAGCGAACGAATGGATTGGATAGCTTGGATCGGGCACGATCACGCGATCTCCCGGCTCGACAAGCGCCAGCACAAGGTGCGAGAAACCCTCCTTTGCGCCGATAGTCGCAATGGCCTCGCTTTCGGGGTCGATGTCGACTCCGTAGCGGCGTTCGTACCACCTTGCAATTTCCAGCCTGAGATTTGGAATCCCGCGTGACGCGGAGTATCGATGATTGCGCGGATTCCTCGCTGACTCAGCGAGCTTCTCTACGATGGGCGCAGGAGTAGGAAGATCAGGGTTGCCCATGCCGAGATCAATGATGTCGATTCCGCGGCGCCGCGCGTCCATCTTCATCTGGTTGATCACAGCAAAGACGTAGGGAGGAAGCTTTTCAATCAGCGGAAATCGGTAACTCATGCGGATACTGATGGACGTCCTTTCCATATACAGATGAAAGAGCGTTGACAGCTAAATCTTTGAAAAATATAGTGGCGCTCTCCCGATCAATCTTAGCAACAAGTCATATGGGAGCCAATCTGCATGTCACAAAGCGATCCGGCGTTTAGCGAATTCAACAATCCTGGCCTCGAGGTGCTGATACCGGCTGACGTACTGCAGGCACGCATCAAAGAAATGGGCGCAGAGATTGCCCGGGATTATGCCGGAAAGCGGCCAGAACTGATTTGCGTGCTAAAGGGCGCGATGGTTTTCATGAGCGACCTCATGAGGTCGATAAACATTCCCGTGACGGTCGATTTCATTGCTGTCTCGAGCTACGGTAAGGGTATGAATACGAGTGGCGAGGTCAAAATCGTAAAGGACCTTGATGAACCGCTTGAGGGCCGCTACATCATTCTCGTCGAAGACATCCTCGACACCGGGCTTACTCTAAGCTACCTGGCGAACAATTTCAGAGCGCGGGGGGCAACCTCAGTCCGCATTGCCACATTGCTCAATAAGCCGGACCGGCGGCGGGCTGAAGTGGATGTTGCGTATCAGGGATTCGAGATACCCGGACAAATTCGTGGTGGGATATGGCCTCGATTACGCTGAAAGGTATCGCAACCTTCCGTTCATCGCCGTTCTGAATGAGCCAAGCATGTAGGTCAGTGGCAGTGGACCTTGGACAATTGTGCGCCGATTTGAGTGCGGCGACTTGGCGTCGCTTGAGTCTCCAGCCGAGTAATCCCAACAGGAGCTAAAGCTGGCGCCAAGTCGCCGCACTCCAAATCTGTCAGGTTGTCGGTTTCGGTTTCGGACGTGAGGCGCCGGGTTTCATGTCAAAGGTGATGACACCGCTTATCTGCACGGGGCTTCCCTCGAATGTAGCGGGCAGAAACTTCCACTTTCGAGCGGCTATGATTGCTGCACCATCAAGGTCGTCCCTGCCCTTGACGATTCGAGCCAAAACGACGTCGCCGGTTGTCGAGACAAGGACTTCAACCTTTACCGTTCCCGGTGTATATGCCGCAGTGAGCGCTCCACGCCCCGAACCAAGCGAATATGCCCCGCCGCCTTTTGTTACCCCGGTGCCGGACGCATCGCCGGCAGCAGTCGTCGGTTGGCGCGCGCCTGCTGAAGGGAAGACGGGTGCAACCTTTGTGATCGGATTTCCACCTTTGATGGCTGCCGGGATCGAGTCTGCGAAAAGGATCGTTTCATCTCCCGATGGAATCTCACCGACTCTCACGGTTGGAAGGTTGAAGGTTGCTTTGGGCATGTCACCTGGAGGACTGTCTCGCCCAACACTGATTGCTTTTCGCAGTGCCTCCACCGCACGTTGCTTACTCTGATCCGATTCGGTTCGAACATTCGTTGCAAGTGCCGCTTCCGAATTGAGAAGGTTGACGACGTTGTGCGCTCCGGCATTGTTGGCATTGATTCGTAATGTGCGGTTGGAATAGTCGAGACCGGCCGAAATCATTGTGTTCAGCTCTGCTCTCTGATTTTCAGGGACAGGGCATTCGAGTTTTCCATCCTTGACGAGACATGCGGCCGCGACGATCGCATGCGCCTGCCGCCAGTATGTCAATGCAGTGCTGTAATAACAGAATGCGCGAACCGACTCCTTCTGACCCGCAATATCCGCCCGAGCGAGAAACAATTCGCGCGCCCGATCCTGGATATCGAGCCGAAAGGCAGTGTCCGCGGCAAGACCGAGAGCTTCATCGTTTAAGAACTCTATTTTGAGAGCGGCTTCGAACTTCTGAAGTGCCTGTTTGTACTTAGCCTTGCGATAAAGTTCTTTTCCCTGGGCAATCAAAGATGTCCGAGTCGCAGGCGTGCCGGATGGAGTCTGGACAGTGGCCTTTGGCGGGGGCGTGGCAGGAGCTGCAGGATTCTGAAGGGCGGGTGCGTTCGTGGCCGCGGATACCACAATGCACACTGACAGAACTGCGCTCCAGAAACTAGCGCGCATCACGAAGGCTCCTTGCTACCTGATTCTTAACTGCACGGGCGCGCGCTATGACAGTCGGCTCATCAATTGTCAGCAAACGGCGATTTCGCATGAGCACCCTGCCATTGACGATCGTATCGCTCACATCAGCGGCCTTTGTGGCGTAAACGAGATGAGAGTATAGATTATACATCGGCGTCTGCCGCGAAGCACTCAGGCCGACGAGGATCAGATCAGCACGCTTGCCAGCTTCCAGAGAACCGATCTCACTTTCGAGATTGATTGCACGCGCGCCGCCGATAGTTGCCATTTCCAGCGCTTGCAAGGCGGTCACGACCGTCGTATCCCTCGAAGTCAGTTTATGAAGCTTAGCCGCAGTGTCCGTCTCCTCCCACATATCGAGGTCATTGTTTGAGGCGGCTCCGTCCGTACCGAGACCTACATCCAGTCCGCCCTTGAGCATCTGAGGAACCGGCGCGACTCCGGCTGCAAGTTTCATGTCGGATTGAGGACAATGACCTACGCCGACCCCGCGCGACTTCAGCGTTGCTATCTCAGCCTCGTTCACGTGAACGACATGCGCTGCGATAACGCGCGTTGAAAGGAAGCCGATACGCTCAAGGTAGGGCACGGACCTCTCGTTGAAAGTCTTGAGCATATAGTCGGTCTCAGTAGGCGCTTCGGCCAGGTGAATAATGATCGGTGAATTGTACCGCTCCGCCATCTGTCGAGATTCCCCGAGATGCGCGGTTGACACGGTATAAGGTGCGTGTGGTGCAATGGCGGGGATGACAAGGTCATCGTTTGCCCATCGCTTAAGAAACCGCTCAGTGTAGGCGAGTGCATCAGGCCACGTCTTGTTATCAGGAGCAGGAAAATCGAGAACCGTCTCGCCGAGAATGGCGCGCATCCCCGCCTTTTTCGTCTCTTCAGCGATCGTATCCTCGAAGTAGTACATGTCTACGTAGGTTGTCGTACCGCCACGAATCATTTCAGCCAGACCGAGGAGGGTGCCATCTCGCACGAAGTCGCGCGTGACATTACGCGCCTCTGCCGGAAAGATGTATTTGGTCAACCATTCCTGCAAGTCGAGATCGTCGGCCAATCCGCGGAAGAGAACCATCGGAATGTGAGTGTGAGTGTTGATGAGACCCGGGAGGATGACTTTGCCCTTCGCGTCGATCGTCCGTTTCGCCAGGAAGTTCTTCGCAGTCAGTTCGGCTACAGGCCCGACTGAGACTATCCGTGAAGCCCTGACCGCTACATATCCTGGTTCGAGGACCCGTCGCTGTGAATCCATCGTGACGACGGAGCCTCCTGTGACCAGAAGGTCAATTTCCCGGGATTGGACGCTTGATGCGTAAACAAGAGCGGAGAGCGTAACAAGTAGAACGATTCGAAGCATAAATTGAATGGTTCGAAAGCAGGTACTGAAGAAGGCTCGCTTTCAACCCCAAGCTAAAGCTTGAACTCAAACCTATAATAGTTTGAGTTCAAGCTTAAGCTTGGGGTTGAAAGCGAGCCACATGCATTTGTATCTTAGAGGAAACTCCGATCGAAGGGAGTGGGCAAGAGATCGTCGATTCTCTTTGTCTCGATTGAGCCTTTGAGATTTGCCATGATCACGTCTGCCTCGCTGCCAAAGAGGTCTGACATTACCTGGCGGCATGCCCCGCACGGACGAACAGGAATGTAGGAATCCGCAATGACTGCGATTCTCTTGAAGTCGTGATAGCCTTCCGAGATTGCTTTGAAAATCGCTACTCTCTCCGCGCAGAGACTCAATCCATAGCTCGAGTTCTCAACGTTGCAACCTGTGAAGAGCGTGCCGTCTCCGCATTCGACAACCGCTCCCACCTTAAACCCCGAATACGGAGCGTGGGCGCGCTCGCGCGCCTCCCGCGCCAGCTCAACAAGTTTATCACTACTCATTTCGACGTTTGGCTCGATCGCCTGAGCTCCTTCTGCAATTGCGTTCGGATTCGTCCCGAAATCAGGTCGATGCCGACCTGGTTAAAGCCGCCTTCGGGAATGATGACATCAGCATAACGCTTAGATGGCTCGACAAACTGATCATGCATCGGTCGAACAGTTTCGAGGTATTGCTTGATCACCGATTCTACCGATCGCCCGCGCTCGTTGACGTCCCGGTTGAGACGGCGGATGAATCGCAGGTCGTCATCCGTATCGACGAAAAGCTTGATATCCATGAGCTCCCGGAGCACCGGGTCCGCAAAAATCAGAATGCCTTCGATGATGATGATCGGCTTGGGTTCGATTTTCGATGTGCGCTCCTGCCGGGTGTGCGTCGTGAAGTCGTACACGGGCATTTCGATTGGCTCACCCGCGCGCAAAGCGCGCACATGATTCACAAAGAGCTCGTTATCGAGGGCGTCAGGATGATCAAAGTTGATCTGATGCCGCAGGGCCAGAGGCATATCACCGAGATTGCGATAATAGCTGTCCTGCTGGAGATAGATGATGTGCTCGTCGCTGACGTCCTCGAGTATCCGCCTCGCAACCGTTGTCTTGCCGGAACCGGTGCCTCCGCAAATTCCGATAATCATTTCGCCACCATCTTTGGAATGATCTCGCTGAGCAGCAGACAGAGCTCGCGGCTCACACGTTCACCGATCTTCATGACTTCGCTGTGTTCGATCGGGCCGTTCGTGATGCCAGCCGCAGCATTTGTTATCACAGAGATTCCGAGCGTCTTCATTCCCATTTGGCGGGCAACAATCGCTTCGGGAACCGTTGACATTCCTACAGCGTCGGCCCCGAGAATGCGCATCATCCTGATCTCGGCCGGTGTCTCATAGTTCGGTCCCTGAAGTGCGAGGTAGACTCCTTGATTCAAGTGAAGGCTGATTTTGGCAGCTGAAGTGCGTGCAATCTCCTGGAAGGACCGCGAATAGACTTCGGTCATATCAGGGAAACGCTCGCCAAGTCGATCATCGTGCTGGCCGCGAAGCGGGCTGATCATCATAAGATTGATATGATCGGTGATCAGCATCAGTGAGCCTTCGGCAAAAGCGTCGTTTACTCCTCCCGCTGCGTTTGTCAGAATAAGCCGCTCGACACCCAGCGCATGGAAAGCGCGAATCGGGAGTGTGACTTCATCGAGCGAATAACCTTCATAGTAATGAAAACGGCCCTGCATTACGCCAACAACGATTTCGGTCTCGGGCAAGTTGCCAATCACCAGCCGGCCGGAATGGCCTTCAACCGTCGACCGCGCGAAATCGGGAATGTCTTCATATGGTACAACTGTGCGATCCGTTAGCACCTCGGCAAATGCGCCAAGACCAGAACCGAGCACAACGGCGACATCAATCTTGCGCTTAGCCTGCTCTCGAATGTGTCGCGCCGAAGCCTCGGCGCGATCGTAAACCGATGTTCCCATTAGTTGTCCTCTACCTCCACTCCATCTCTCTTCAGTCGGCAAGCTTTATCTCAGTTCCTTGACATAAGGTACACCGATCGAGCGTGGCGGTGTAGCGCGTCGAATCAATCCCGCAAGCACGACCATTGTCAGGACGTAAGGAATGATCTGTATGAACTGATTTGGAATATTGACAGTGCCTTGCATTCTGATCGCAACTGCCTCTGCAAAACCAAAAAGCAGGCACGCCAAAAACGCGCCGACCGGATCCCATTTGCCGAATATCAACGCGGCAAGCGCGATAAAGCCGCGACCTGCGGTCATATTTCTTGTGAAGAGCGAGTTCTGACCAATTGACAAATATGCTCCTCCCATCGCTGCCAGCGCGCCCGAGACGAGGACTCCCGCCATACCGCGTCTTGACGACACTGATTCCGGCCGTATCCGCTGCCTCCGGGTTCTCACCGACAGCCCTCAACCTCAGCCCGAATCGTGTGTAATAGAGAACATAGTAACTCACCCCAACTGTGATCAGCGCAATATAGACCAGGGGCTTCTGATTGAAGATCGACGCCAGAACCGGGAATGTCTCTGGATTGAGGATCGCCATGTCCGGAAGAACCTGGTCGCGGGGGAGCTGCGGTGTCGCCCCGGTCGAATCAAAGAAGGCTCCAGAGAGCAACGCGGGAACGCCCAGAAAGAGGATGTTGATAGCGGTACCGCTGACTACCTGGTCAGCGCGGTAAATGATGGTTGCAACTCCGTGAACTGCGGCTACCAGAATGCCGGCGAAAATGGCCGCAAGCAGGCCGATCCAGGGGCTGTGAGTAAAGACCGTGACAGTCGCAGCGGTAAACGCACCAGCCAGCATGATGCCCTCAAGCGCGATGTTGATCACGCCTCCACGCTCTGAATAGAGTCCGCCAAGAGCTGCGAGCACAATCGGCGTCGCAAGCCGGATGGTTGAGGCAATCAGCGTGAAATTGAGAATATCACCGAGCATACGACCTCCTCGCCACCAGCCACCGGAAGAGTGCTTCGCACGCCACGAACAGAATGATGATCCCTTGAAGCACCTGAACAAGGTCTTTCGATACGTGATCGCTGAAAATATCCACAAAAAGTCCACCGCGAATAAGCGCTCCAAACAGAATCGCCGAGAGGATTATTCCCACCGGATGACCTCTACCGAGCAGTGCGACCGCGATCCCTGTGAAGCCATAGTTAGCCGAGAAATCGTGATAGTAACGATACCGGTAGCCCAGGACTTCATTGATGCCGACCATTCCAGCCAGCCCTCCCGAGATCGCCATCGCTAAGATGATTTGCCTGCGAACACTGATACCGCCATACTCGGCGGCCGTTGGCACTCGAGCCGGCCGCCCGCAATTCATAACCCCACTTTGTCCTCCACAGAAAGAAGTAATAGGCAGCACAGGCCAGAAGGGCGAGAAGAAATGCCAGGTTGAGGGGGATTCTTTCAGGGAAGTTGATCCCGAACGGTGCGAGCAAAGTATGAAAGCGAGCAATTCGAGCCTGTTCGGCAATCTCAGTCGTCTGCATTATCGGATCACCCTGAGCCTTGTAGTGGCGCTGTACCAGATAGCTGAGGATTCCGACCGCGATGAAGTTGAGCATGATCGTGTTGATCACTTCGTGGGCGCCGAAACGCGCCTTCAGGACTCCGGGTATAGCGCCCCAAAGCGAGCCGGCGACGATTGCACAGATCATGCAAAAAGGAATCAGCACGATTCCGGGAAGATTTGGGAAGGTGATGCCGGCCCAGGCAGCGGCAAAAGCGCCAATGTAGAGCTGGCCTTCCGCGCCGATATTGAGAAGCCCGCACCTGAATGCGAGCGCTACAGCCAAACCAGTGAAGATCAGTGGTGTTGCGTAGAAGAGCGTATAGCCCCAGTTATCAAAGGTGAAATTGCCGAGAGCATCCCGAAAACTGAAAGCGCTTGAGAGCAGGATACCGTAGACTTCGACCGGGTTATCTCCGATCGCCAGAATCACAAGCGCTCCCACAAGAAAGGCGGCAAGGACGGCAAGGAGCGGGAATGTCAGTTCACGAATGAGTGAGGTCATTGAAAGGATATAACGCCTGGCGCGCCCCGCTGCCGCTACGCGGCAGCGGCAAGCTAAAGCTTGAACTCAAACCGCATTGGGTTCGAGTTCAAGCGCTTAGCTCGCCGCGCCAGGCTTCAGCCTGGCGCGGCAAGGCACTTCAGTGCCCTGGTGAGAGGAATATTCCGTTGAGAAACATCAGATTTAGTCCGTCCATGAACGCGCGATAATTGGGGTCTTCAGTGAACGCGACGACGTGACCGCGCCCGATTCTCGAATACATGAGAAACGCTTTGCCAGGAAGCTGTTTTCGCGCATCGTCCCATATAAGACCACTTGCGAGGAAGCGGTCATCGCTTAGGAAACGGGCGACATTGATCCCCTGATCCAATCGAAGGGGCGTGAAAATGCGGTTGCTGTCGACCATGACCGTCGTTGTTTCACCGTACCCAAATCCGAGCCAATGCTGCCTGTCGATGCTGACCCTGACCAGCGCGCCCGGCGTCGAGCTTGGCCATTCCTCGCGAGGTTCGAGCAGTTTATCCGTGCCGGTATCTTTTGACGTGCCCGTATCCTTTGACGCCGGTGAGGAAGTCGTTGGTTCAGCAGGCCTCGACTGGCCAGGTTGGTTCTGGTGTTCCCTTGCATCGCCTCCCCGCCCCAGCGGTCTTGGTGTTCCCTGATCCGCAGCGAGCGGTTTTTCGGGCTTGGCGTCAGCTTTTTCGCGTCGCTCCCTCTTTGAGGGAAGCAAATTGACTTTCTCGTCGGTCAGCCAGGTGGTCGCTCCAGCCAGTGCGACCAGAGTGCCTCCTGTGGAAATCCATTCGCGCAATCTGGCAGCGTCGCCGATGCGCGCCAGCATAGCCTGCTCCGCCGTCTGGAAGTATGAGCACGTTGTATTTTGTAAGATCCGCTGATCGAAGGGATTCGGTCCTGATCACTGTTACCGGATATCCATACCTCTGTTCGATCATGTACCGCGTCCAACCTGCGGAATTCACCGATGTCGGAGTGTTGTAGGCGAGAGCTATCTTTGGCTTCGGAAGAAAGCGCACGTTCGAGCTACCGAAATTCGGTCCCTCGTCCACCCAGGCACTATCGGTTGAATAGACATCCGCGCCGTGTTCGTTGACTGCCCGGCTTATCCGATCATGAAGATCGGACGGGTTTTCTCTGGTCTTGACGATCAGGCTCCCGGCCGGGAAGCTTCTGCCGTTCAAACGGAAAGGTTTGTCGCTCGAGTGTATCCGAACGTTCTGCCTGAAAAGATCGGCGAGCGCGGCTGCCGCCGACTGGCTGCCCCACGGAATTACATAGGCCAGCGTCGCACGCCCGCCATGGAGTTGTCCCTTGGGCCGCGGCAACTCCTTGAGTACGGTGAACTGTCCCGTAGACTCCTGATCGGCCGCATAACAGGGAACATCAAAGAGCAAAGGCAGCGACCAGGCCGTGACGTCATAGAACTGCTCGGGCTGACGTCTCTGATTGCGCACTCGCTGTTCCTCAATAAACTCACGATCCTGCTCGGTTCGCCTGTCCATTAGCGTTCGAGCCATTCGTTTAGCCGGCTGTGCCAGCGATACAACAAACGTTCCGGCAGGGAAGTCGCGGTTGTCGAGAGTCCCGGTGACATAATCGCGCGTTTTGGGATTACTGAAGGGAGCGTCAGCGCGCTTGACTTCAATACCTGACGACATGAGCGTGGCGGCAAGTCTGGCAGCACGGTTTGGGTCGGTTCCCGGAGCGATAATGTACTCCTTCATCACTTCGCGCGCGCCCTCGTCGGCAGCGGTCTTCCGATATTCATAGAAGTACTGCAAGAGAGCTTCACGATTCCGGGCGGTGTGCTCGATCGTTGAAAGTGCCGCGACAAAATGGTGCTGCACAGAGTCCCGGTACAAGAGGTCTGTATCGTCGCGACGCCTGGCAATCAAACCCCGCACCGACGCCTGCTCGTAGGTCATGCCGATCGAGCCATGAAACATTGGCCAGCCTTCACCGTAGCCCGGGTAAAACGAGTCGTAGTTCTCCCGTGTGAAGTAATCGAAGCGAAAACGGTCGAACCATTTTCCGTGGTTGCGGCCGAAGCTGCGCAACCACTCAAGTTGCGGTTTGGTGATGTTGGGATTGTAAGGAAGCGCAGGCGGTGCAAAGTAGTAGGTGCTGTCCGTGCCCATTTCGTGGAGATCAGCAAAAACCTGTGGGTACCATTCGAGAAAAGCGCGCGTCCGCCCTTTTGTCTCAGGCTGCGTCTGCGCGAACCAGTCGCGGTTCATGTCAAAGAGATAGTGATTCACGCGACCGCTTGGCCACCCTTCGTTGTGTTCAGCGGCCTGCATGTCCGGGATCTGGCCACCTGCCGACCGACTGGCGGAAGTAACTGATAAAACGGTCGCGGCCATCAGGGTTTTGCATTGGATCGATGAGAACCAGCGAATTCGCCATGGCGAGAGCGACAATCTCATCGTTTTGAGCCGCCAGCAGGTGATAAGCCGTGAGGAGCGCGGCATCGACGCTCGATATCTCATTGCCGTGGACTCCACAGATAAGCCATACAGTTGATGGCAGCGAAGCGATAAGGCCGCCAGCATCAGGCGCTGAGAGACGTCGCGGATCTGCAAGACGCTGGATTCCGCTCTTGATGGCATCGAGACGTGAGATGTTCTGCGCTGAGCCGACGACAAAGTAGTAGAGCGCTTTGCCTTCCCAGGTTTCTCCGTATTTGATTGCTTTGAGCCGCCCGCCAGAGCTTTGCTCCAGGGCCTTCGCATATCGCTCCATTTCGTGATGCATGGTGATCTGCTCACCCCAGGCATGACCGGTGATCTGCTTGAGCGTCGGGATCGAAGGATCGTATTTGGCTCCCGGCAAATACTCGAAAGTCTGTGAGTGTGAAGTTTTCGAAAACGCTAACAGTAACAACAAAAGAAGCAGAGAAGTCCTCAATTCGGCGAGCTCCTTTGAGAAGAATGCGAGTCCAAGAGTGAGTATCACGCGCATGAAGTGAAGGTCAAGCGGCAGGTTGTACCCCCTTCAGGCGGTACAACGTGCCAAAACGTCCTCCTAAGTGTATTCTTGGCCGACAGACGTGACAACGAAGGAGGGAACCACAGTGCTCAAACGGATGTTTGCGTTTCTGGCATTTCTGAGTGTGGCCGTCCAGGTTGCACTTGCCGACCAGGTAGTTCTCAAGAACGGCGATCGAATAACCGGTGCCATCATGAAATCAGGCGGCGGCACTCTCACTCTCAAGACGGAATTTGCGGGCGAGCTCAATATCAAGTGGGACGCCGTCGACCAGATTACTTCAACTGACCCGCTGTATCTGACAACGAGTGATGGACGAACCGTTGTTGGTACGGTCACCGCCCGGGAAAACCAGTTCGATATCACTCCAAAAGACGCACCAAAGGTTACCCTGGAGCGCTCGTCGATTGCGGTAATCCGCTCGCCTGCGGAGCAGGCTGCATTCGAGCGACTGATCAATCCAGGTTGGTTTGACTTGTGGGGCGGCTTTGTTGACCTCGGGTACAGTCTCACGACCGGCAATACTGACACGAGCACGATCACGCTCGGTTCGAAGATCACACGGGAGACGCGACGCGATAAGACGTTACTTTATGCTGCCTACATCAAATCAAGTAACGACGCTACGGGTGAAAAAATCACGACGGCGAATGCGATTCGTGGCGGAGCGCGTTATGACTACAAACTGCGGCCACGCGTTTCGCTTTTCGGTTTTGGAGACTTTGAATACAACGAGATTCAGTTGCTGGATCTGCGTAGCGTGATTGGCGGAGGTGTTGGTTACGATCTTGTCAAGACCGAGAAAACATCGCTGCAGGTGTTTGGAGGCGGCGCCTGGAACCATGAAAAATACTCAACCGGTATATCGCGAGATTTTGGCGAGCTTTTGATCGGTGAAGAGCTGAATTATCGCGCATCGAACCGAACCTCCTTCTTCGAGCGCTTTACGATCTATCCAAACATGTCGGAAGGAGGAGAGTTCCGGATGACGTTTGATGCGGGACTGTCGACAAAGATTACGCGATTTCTCGACTGGCAGCTTACAGTAAGCGATCGCTATCTCAGCAATCCCGTGCCGGGTTCGAAGGGCAATGACCTGCTCTTGACCACCGGCATTCGATTCAGTTTCCAACAATAACCAGTATCAGCAATAAAGTGACCGTCAGTGTTGCAATGATCGCTCCTCCGGAGCGCCGGCTTGGCGTCGCTGTAGCTCGACCGCTGAGTGATCCGATCGAGACATTAGCAAGCCGGCTGACGAGCCGCCGCTACTCCGACGCTATCAACGAGCTCCGGTAGCAGCGGATACGCCCGCATTAGTTTCTAGGATTTTCGACTCAAGTCTCAAAACTCAAAATGGACGACGCTAAACCCGGTCTGGTGCGCGGGCTCAAGCTCCGCGACCTTGTTCTGTTCAATCTTGTGGCAGTGCTTGGACTGCGCCACCTTGCAACTTCGTCAAAATTTGGTCCCGGCGCTCTTGTAGTCTGGCTTGTCGCGACTATTTTCTTTTTTGTTCCTCAGGGGCTGGCGGTAATGGAACTCTCGTCGCGCTTTCCGAAAGAGGGCGGTATCTATTTCTGGGTGAAACGGGGCTTGGGCGAGCGGCACGGTTTTCTGTGCGGCTGGTGCTATTGGATCAACAATGTTCTCTACTATCCTAACCTGCTGATCTCGACGGCGGTCATTGCGCTCTTCGTCTTCAACCGGGGTGATAGCCCGCTGAAGGACAACTGGGCATATGTGCTCGTAACAACTCTCGTGGCTCTCTGGCTTGCAGTGGGGCTCAACATCGTCGGGGTCGGGACAGGCAAATGGCTTCAAAACGCCGGCGGGTTAGGAACCTATATCCCGGGTTTGATCATCATCGCGCTTGGCGTGTACGGCGCTCTTAGCGTTCCCGCAGCGCAACCAATTACCACGACAACCATCGTTCCGAACTTTTCGGACTTCTCATCGATCAACCTGCTGGCAACAATCGCTTTTGCGTTTGCAGGGTTGGAGCTGGCGGCGACAATGGGTGACGAGGTCGTAAATCCAAGACGGAATCTTCCTGCTGCAGTCTTCATTTCTGCGCCGCTGATCGCTCTTGCATACATCCTTGGAACGGCATCAGTTCTCTGGCTTGTACCGAACAGCGAGATCAACATTGTTTCGGGATTTCTGCAGGCGATTGTAAATGGATCGAACAATCTGGGGCCCTCGCTTTGGTGGCTTGCACCACTTTGCGCGGCGCTGTTTACAGTCGGAAATATAGGTGGAGTCGGGGCGTGGCTCACGGGTCCGGCAAGAGTCGCGTTTGTCATCGGGCTGGACCGATACTTTCCAAAGGGATTTGGGCGTGTTCATCCGCGGTGGCACACACCCTATGTGGCGATTCTTGTCCAGGCAATCCTTGCGACTGTTTTCCTTCTTCTATCCGTTCTGGGGCGGGGCACGACAGTAGAGGATGTCTACCTGATCCTTCTTGACACGCAGATACTGATCTATTTCATCCCCTACATATACCTGTTTGTTGTATTCATGCTGCATCGTTTTCGAGAAGCGCCGGACCCGGACGTGATCCTCGCTCCGGGCGGAAAGGCCGGAGCCCTGGCCACAGGCATAAGCGGCCTGGCGGTAACACTCCTGGCAATGGGCGTAGCCACAATCCCGCCGCGGGATACTGCTGATCCTCTGCTTTTCAGACTGAAGGTGATTGGAGGAGCACTCGCCTTTGTTAGTCTTGGCGGGTTGATCTACTGGAGAGCAAGAAGGAAAGCAACCATTTCCGCAGTGTGAATTGGTTAAGAGTTCAAGCTTCAGCTTGCTGCAGGCTAAAGCCTGAACTCTTAACGGTAAGGTTATGAAGCTGCGGTTGCGTCCCGCAGAGCAGCGTCTGCGGCATTGGTCTTGACCGATGCAATACCGTTCTCCATCTCAGCAGGCGACGAGTACATCTGACTTGTGCCAATGACCTGAGCATTTGCTGCCTTGAGAACAAAATACGGCTTTCCGTTGGCGTCTGTCAGCCGCTCAAAATTGGCATCATCTGTGGCATTTGTCCTGACGGATTCAACACCATTTTCAGCACTGTTTTTCGCGGTGTACATCTGACTGGAAAGAATGATCTGACCGTTTGCTGCTTTCAAATGAAAATAGAATCTTCCGTCCGTTGCCTTATTGATGACAAAGTTTCCTGCCATGGTATCCTCCTTCGTTAAGCTGATTGAAGTACCTGTTTGAAGCTGGCAATTAGCGACTTTGGGGGGAGCTGACGAGACAAGTCTTACTCTGTAGGAGAGTATTTGCAAGGGAATGTAGTACCGCCTTCACCGCAGAGACTCACGCAGAGAGCGCGAGAAGACGCGAGAAGAACACGAAAATGACTGCATCTTTCTTTGTTTCTCTGCGTCTTCTCGCGGCTTCGCTGAGTTCTCTGCTGAAGGCGGTGCTACATGCCTCGCTGTGCGTAATAGGAATCGACCGGGCCCGAGACGATAGTCTGAACCCGATCGGCGAGTTCGTCGACCTGATCCTTTCCGAGGCCAGCCGTCTCGATAGTGTCGTGCATGTGAACCACTATCTTGCCTGGATAGATCATCCAGCTGCCCTTTCGATTGAATTCGTATGAGCCGACAATACTCATCGGAACCACCGGTGTTCCAAACGCCTGCGCCATTCGAAAGACTCCCGGTTTGAAAGGGCCGACGCGACCTGTCTTCGTTCTCGAACCTTCTGCAAACACGATCAGGCTGACGCCGCTTTCGAGTGCCCGCTTGACGCGTTTGAACATCTGTTTATTTGCTGCTGGTCCACCATCCTTGGTTACTGGAATATTTCCGAATCGTTTCATCATCCAGCCATACGCCGGAATCTTGAAATGAGAATCGAGCTCGAGGCCGCGGACGAACTGAGGAATCGCCGAATAGATGACAAAAGCGTCAAAGATGTTTACGTGATTACATACGAAAAAGCTCGTGCGCTCGGCGATCAAAGCCCGGCGCATAGCGCACCTCAAAATCGACTCCGGCAACCCTCAGAATATTTCGAAAGAACCATCGCTGAGGCCGGTCGTTTCGTCGAGGATCAATGAAAATCCCGATGAGTACGAGAATGCTGCAAACGGGAAAGAAGTGAAGAGCGCTCAGTATCCAGACGAGGACAGCGCGGATCGTATAGTATGCCTGCTTCATACCATGACCCGGAGCACCGACGGAAGGACCTCGAGCGAACGACAGTCGAGCGTCATCACCTCGCCGTCAATCATGATGTCAATTGGCTCATCGAGCTCAAATGAGACATGGGTTGCAGGTCCATGCCAGATCTCGGGGTGCGTAATATGAGACCCGTCATAAACTTTCGGAAAGTTGCGCAGGAAATCGAACCTGCCGGCAGACCATCTTACGATTTCGACCTGACCATCATTCGTCTCTGCGTGAGGCGCAAGCATCATATTGCCGCCGGTAAACTTGCTGTTATTGAAGATCAATAACGCCGTCTTGTGACTCGAAACCTGAGGCGAGCCATTCACTCTGAGCTTGAAAACCCTTTGCCGGAAGCGGGCCATGCACAGTACTACTGCAAGAAAGTAGCCGGCCGCTCCCAGGCGCTTGAATCGCCGATTGGCGAGGGTGCAAACGTCAGCGACGAAACCAAGGCTAAGAATATTGATGTAATAGACATCTCCACCGCTGTGGTGCAGACGCACGACGTCACAGGGACGCTCACGTGACTCAAGAATTGCGCTCAAGGCAAAATCGACTCCCTCCTTTGTGAAATCACGAAGGAAGGAGTTGCCGGTGCCTAGCGGAAGAAAGCCGAGAACCGGAGTCTCCGCTCCAGGACTCTGGGGAAAGAGTCCATTTACAATCTCAAAAGATGTGCCGTCACCACCGACTGCGATGAATCTGCGATAACCGTTCGCATACGCTTCACGAGCAAGTGCCGTTGCGTCTCCAGCGCGCCTTGTCTCGACGGTATCGAGGACTATGCCCTGCGAACGCAGGCGGTCCAGCACCGGGGCGAACAACTGCCCGCAACGTCCAAACCCGGCTGCGGGATTGACGATCGCGAGGTATGGTTTACTCATAACTCTTGAAGCGCAGTGCTTCGATCGAAGCGATTGCGGATTGCCTCGGCGAGCGCAAAGCGTTTGATCTTCATCGACGCAGTCCGCGGGAACTCTTCGTTCCAGATTACGTAACCACTCAGGCGTTTGAAATTGAGAAGTTTGCGATTCCTCGCGAGAATCTCGTCACGAAGCGCGGGTGTCATCTCCTGACCGTCGTCGAGATGAACCACAATCACAAGCTTCTCGCCGAGCATCGAACGCTCCGGCCAGATGTAGTTAGCCGCAAAGACACAGAACTCTTTGACCGGTAGACCTTCGAACGCGTTCTCGATATCTTCAGGATAGACGTTCTTTCCCTCTTCAGTGACGATCATGTTCTTGACACGACCTGAAAGCTGAAGATGACCCATCGAATCGAATCTTCCAAGATCACCGGTCAGCAGCCATCCATCAACGATCGTTTCAGCCGTCAGCTCGGGATCGTCGAGGTAATGCGACATGACAGTCCTGCTGCGGATCGCAACCTGACCGATTCCATCTGAGTTTGCATCGACGATCCTGACTTCCATTCCCGGCAGCGGCCGCCCGACTGTATCGGCACGAAACGGCTTCAAATCGTTGAGCGTCACGGCCGTCCCGGCCTCTGTGAGTCCATACCCATTGGAAACCTGGATACCAAGGTCGTAGAAGAACTTTAGCGTTTCCGGGCTCATGAACGCGCCGCCAACAAAGAGCGTGCGCAGCTCGCCCCCAAATGCTGAGTGAACCTGCTTGAGCAACTTTCTGCTGAGCTCGAGGTTTGGCGCCTTTTTCGTCAGTGCGCGATTGAGCGCGATAAGCCGGTTGAGCACAAATCTCTTTGACGCCGGAAGCGCTGCAAAGCGGGTTCTCAATCCTGTCTCGAGATTCTTGAGAACCATTGGCACAAGAGCCATGTAGGTAATGCGATATTTCGTGAAAGCCTCACGCACATATTCGGGTCTGAGTGTTCTTAGATGAACAACCGTCGCACCACATACGAAAGGCCCGACAAAACCAACCATGAAATCGATGGCGTGATTCGTTGGCAGGACACTCAGATACCGTACCCCCGGCCAGAACGGATAGAGCGAAGTAAGTGCGACGCATTGTTCAAGGTAGTTGTCGTGCGTGAGAATGCAGCCCTTCGGACGCCCGCCCGTCCCTGACGAGTAGACAATGCAAGCCCAGTCGCTGCGTTGGCGTGGCACAAAGGCCGGCTTTTCAGTTGATTCCCTGGACCTCGTATCCTCCCATCGAATGGCTCCGTACAAGTCAGCCTTCTCTGGGGCGTCGGTCACGATCACGGTGGAGACTTTGAGTGCGGCAAACTCCGGAAGTGAGGCGATTGCCCGCCAGATATGATACTCGGTGATGAGCACCTCAGCCTTTGAGTGCTTGAGCAGCGTGATGTGCTCGCCGGGCGTCAGCTTGTAGTCGAGCGGTACGAGGACGCCACCGGAGTAGAAGACGGCATACGCTGCGATCAACCAGCGCGATTGATTCGTCATTATGATTGCAGCGCGCGATCCGTTGCCGAACGACCGATTCTGTAGGAATCCAGCCAGCGGCAGAGCAGCGTCTCTGAACTGACGATATGTGAGTTGATGATTCTCGCGTTCGCGATCGGCTTCGATCAGACACACCTCGTCTGCAAACTGTTCGAGGGCATCCGTAAGGGCTTCACCGAGCGAGTGATACTTCGTCAGGTCCAGCATCAGAGTCGTGATTGGATGCGCTCGGCCAGCGTGCGGAAGTCCGATACACCTTGAACTTCGTAGTCCGGGAGCTCGATGCGGAAGTGATTCTCGAGGCGCGTAAGCAGCTCGAGTGCCTGAAGACTGTCGATCTTCAAGGTCTTGAAGAAGTCATCTGTCGGGCTGAGCTGTTCGCGCGGCACCTTAAAGTGGTTTGACGCAAGCGTCAGAATCTGGTCAACCGTGTTATCAATGTTCGTCATTTCAACTAACTCTGCCGCGGAGCGGCTTATTGATCCTGGCCACGTTCGAGCTGCGAAGCAGCGAATCACCGCGGAGCGGTGCGAGAACGTAGCCAGGGGTTGAGTCTTCGAAACCCCTGGAATCGATTCCATTGACCAATCGCATCCCGGAGGGATGCGAGAAAGAGCGGGTTGCATCGAATATCGTTTCTCGCATCCCTCGCAGGGATCGGCACTACTCGCACAACGCAATCCAGGGGTTTCGAAGACTCAACCCCTGGCTACGATCTTTGACGCCTCCGGCGTCAAGCGAATCCATACACCAAACTCAGCAAACTTCTCATGGCAGGTACGGATGAGCGTCTGTGCTCTCGACAAATTTCTGCAAGCCTGCCTGCACGGCAGGTTTACGATACAATTCGCAAAACAGGTCCACCTCGCGCCGAAGTTCTGTGTAGGGAACCGGTTTCATGAATCCTTTCGCCGCTTTGCTCGTAGCTCGGTCAAATTTGCCAGTCTGAACCGAAGCCAACCTTGCGAGTTTCAGAGACTCACCCTCGGCTGCGACCTGGCTCACCAGGCCGAGGGCATGCGCGCGCGTCGCATTAATGCTTCGGCCCGTTAGTAATAAATCTCGTACGATCGCGTTTCCGAGATCACGACGTAACCTCGGTATTCCACCAAATCCCGGAATCAGCCCGAGCCGCAACTCCGGAAAACAGAAGCGAGCCATTTTGTCGGCGATGATCAAATCGCAAACAAGTGCCAGTTCAAACCCACCGCCGAAACAGACTCCGTGTACGGCGGCAATCGTGGTCAGGCTGCTCGAATCGATCGCGTTGAGAACCTTGTGGATGCGCTCGAGAAAGCCCCGCACGCCAGTCGCCGCGTCCTCGTCTGAAAGCTCCCTGCCTGCGAAATAGAGTTCACGGAGATCGGCACCAGCGCAGAAGCCGGGCTGTCATACGGCTGTAAATGATCATCGCGTGCGCGCTCTTTTCGAGCTCTTCGAGCGCACCTGCAAATACCTCGAGTTCACCAAGCGTCTCTGTTCCGATCTCATTACAGGGTGCCCGATGCAATGCGACTTCTACGCATCCCTCGTTGACGCTCCAACTGATGGCGTTTCCTTCAAAGCTTGTCACGCTCCGCGTAACTCCTCGGCTTCCTGTTTCTCCTGCTGTCGAGCCTGATACATACCTTCGATCTCTGTTTTGAAAAACTCCGCAATCGAGCCGCGCTTCAGCTTGCCGTTAGCCGTCAACAGTCCGCTCTCGATTGTCAGCGGTTCCTTGCGAATATGATAGCCACGAACCTGACGATAGTGCGGCATTGCCGAGTTGACAGTTTCAAGCGCAGAACCAACGCTCGCGGTGTCGACATCACCTGTAATGATCGCCGTCAGGAATCCTCTACCATTTCCATGAAGGACGACGTTGCTTGCTTTTGGCAATGCCTGTCTGATCTGTTCTTCGATAGGTTCCGGCGCGATGTTGTGACCCGAACCCAGAATGATCAGATTCTTGATCCGGCCGATGACAGCCCAGTTGCCACGCTCGTCGACCTCTCCCTGGTCGCCTGTGTGAAACCATCCGTCTGGGATCGAAGCACGAGTCTCCTCGGGCCGGTTCCAATAGCCCTTGAATACGTTGGGTCCGCGTACGAGAATCTCGTCGTTTTCGCCCAACCGCATTTCTACGCCAGGAATAGCCGGACCAACGCGACCCGGTTCGTAATCGAGCGGATCGTCCATGGTACAGATCGCTGTCGTTTCGGTCAGCCCATAAACCTGTAGAACCGGGATGCCGAGCATCATAAAGAACGACTGCGTTTCTTTCGATAGTGGGGCCGACCCGCAGATCAGGGCCTTCAAATTGACGCCGATCTTTTTCCTGATTGAATCGAAAATCAGGCGCTGGCCAAGAGACTGCCAGACCATTCCGCTTACGCTCGCGATGCCCATCACGGTTTGCAAGCCACGCGGCTTTGCTTTTCGCGTAGAGCGTCTTTATCCAGTCCGGTTTCTGTGCAATCTGACCCTCAACACCCGTCCTGATGCGTTCGAGCAGGGCTGGAACATTCAAACAGTATTGAGGCGATGCAAGCTTGAGCTCATCTGCCAGTTTCTCGAGATTTGTTGAAAGCGTCAGAAGGCTGTTGCGGAGGAGACAAGAAAGAAGCAGTATCCACGATCCAGCGAAGCAGAAGGGAAGATAGTGAAAGACCTGTTCGGCTGCGGTCTGGCCCTGCATCAGCCTGTCGAGGCGGGCGCCCGTGCACGAAAGCATGTGATTCACATTCCCGACATCGAGCACCACACCCTTCGGAACACCTGAGGTGCCTGAAGTGTAGATAATCGAAACCGGATCGCTATCTGCAAGCGGGCTCAATGTGAGGCTCTTGAGGGGCTTTGCCCGCGACTGAAGCTGGGAACATCTCGTCAAACAATGCAATACGTGGCAACGTAATCGCTGGCAACGCGACATCTGACGCGTCACTCCACGCACTTCGTATTGAATCGGCCAGGGTATTTGTGTCAGAGAGGATGAGCGATACCCCTGCGTCCTTCATCATAAAGACGAGCTCGGCTGGAGCTTGTCGAGCGTACAGCGGCACCACAATGATACCTTCGGCCATGAGCGCGAGGTCAGCTGCTACCCAGCGAATGCTGTTCCCGGCGAGCAGAGCGCAGCGATCGCCTTTCTTGAGACCCGTTGACCGCAGAAACTTGCGCGCGGCTTCAACCTGATCGGATAATCCCAGGCCATTTACAGTGACCAGCGCACCATCTCGCACTTCGCGCAGAATGGCATCATTGGGGCTGGTAACCAGGCGATCGAATATCTTTTCGAGGAAGTTCATCCGTAGTTCTCGAGAATACGCTGGAGCGTCGGAGTCAGCGGTGGGAGGTAATCATCCCAGGTTCTGGCACCAGGACGCACCGGGAAATCCGGATAGCATTCGAGGAGCTGCTGTTCAAAAAAGACGCCCATATGAGCGAGCACCTTGAGGTTGCGGGCTACCGTCTTGCCGATGCCCTCGCGAATGCCTTCGTGTTCCGAAAGCAGCCTGCGCATGATGACCACCAGTTTCTCTTCAAGCTCCGGGTCGTCAACAGTGAGCATGAGATCAGAGTGTCCGCGTTCGTGCATCAGATTGCGAATCCGCTCATCCATTGTTACCCCTGCAGAGGCTACAAAAGCGGGCATGCACGTGACGATGCCATGAAACCGCGAAGAAACCATAAGGTGAGCCTCGCGAAGAATACTGACAAGCTGATACATGTCATACTCCGCGGACCAGAAAACCGGCACCCCGCCGAGCCTCTCTGACATCCTTCGGCAGGCGTCAATATCGAGGCTTTCCATCGCTACCAGAACTACAAATACATTGTGCTCCCGGCGGAAACGCTCGACCGCATTCGACATTGCAGAAAGATAGTTCTCGTAGGCGGAGGTCACTTTGGGTCCCGAATTATGGAAGTAGACCGAGCGGTAGTGGCTCTCTTTGTAGGCTCCAGTCAGGGTTTTTGCGGCAAGTTTTGCGACCGATGCCTTTACCGGCCACCAAAACGGGTTGATAGGACAGACGGCCATAACAGGAGTCGATTCATCCCATCCGGAGTCGCGCAACGCCTTGCGGCCAAAGTCTGAAGCCAGAGGCTCGAATGTCCAGGCGGTATCGGTGCCAAGTTCGGTCGCAACGCCAAGTTTGCCGAGTACAGTTTGCGACTCCTGGTTTCTCGTTATGATCATGGACTGCTTGCAATATCGTGAACACATGTTTGCAAGGGTCGGATCCATATACCCGGCCTCTGCGCCGTAGCCAATACTCAACTTGTTCTGAGCCGCAGCAATGCCGAGCGACCCGATCATCATCGTTGTCAACGCATTCGCAAACTTGCTCTTGAACATCGAGCCTTCACACGCGACTACTCCATCATGCTTTGGCACTTCCGAGTAAAGAAACGGTGGAAATATCTGCGGCAGCTCGACCTGTCTGATGCCATTGAAATAACCGCGCGTCAGCTCGGGATTGTGAGTCAATACACTCAATTCGGAATGGTCATCACCCAGTATGCGCCGGATCTGGCGGAGCATCTCTTCTACACGCACGTCCGAGCCGGTGTTGCGAGTGCCATTGTAACCCGTAAAAAGCAGCCGCAATTTGCGTCCGGGCTTCCATCGCTGGCCGGACCCGAGCATCCATTTGACCTTCGAAAGCTCAACGAGGCCGCTGACCCATGCCTCGAGAGCGAGATCCATACTCATCTAACAACCATCTCCTTCTTTTCTGACCATTCCCGGTAAGGATAAGTGAAGTTGCCATCCCGGCTGAACTTGAGAAGCGGATAACAGTAGTTCGAGAAAGGTACTGGTTCTGACCCGAGCTCATTCACAACCCTTGAATTGTCAAATACCGTATTGAATGTGAGGTAGGGCAGGAATACCTTCAGCAGCGAGGCACTCTGACCGATCGCAGTACCGCGACGGTTCGCAAGAAAATCAACAGTGCTCGAGAACGCCGACTCGAATGAAGGAAAAAATAGTGGCCCCTTCCTATTTCCAGCGCGCGCAATCGCATCCGTCAGCTGGCGGAAAGTCTGCGATTTCACGCCGGATGAGAGGTGATAGATGTCATGTGAAGGCGAAGGCTTCTGGTGAAGCGTTGCAATTGCGCTGGCTACAAAGTCGACGTTGACAATATCAAGCTGGTCGTCCGGTCGAAAAGGAAGCGCCGGAAGTGACGCGAGAAACACGAAACTGCGAACCATTTCGAACTGCGTTGTCTCGGGGTATCGGCTGTCACCAAGCACGATGCTCGGTCTGAAGACGAGGTGCGAAACATCAGGGAGCAGCTCGTTGACCATATGCTCTGTGAACTTCTTCGTGCGTGCATACGGATCAAAGTCCGAGAGTTCCCAATTGATGGCAGTGTCTTCTTTTACAGTTTCATTCTGCCGGGCACCGGCGACGGCAACTGTCGAAACGTGGCTGAAGCGGCGAAGCCCATTTGTGGCCTGCGCAGCCTGCGCCAGTTTGACGACTTCAAGAGTTCCGCGCAGGTTGACGTTCAGGCAACTCTTCTCGCTTCTCCGGTTGAGAGAGGCAGCGCAGTGAATTACTGAGCTCGTCTGGCGCACCAGGTCGCGGTAGTCAGAATCGCTCAGCCCGAAATGCGGAATCGTGATGTCGCCTCTGAAGACCTTGATTCGCGAATGGATGAACTCTGAGTACTGATCTTCGCTTAAATGAAGTTGCAGGCCACGCCACAGCCGCGAGAGTGATTCCCGTTCGTCTTTGGCCCGCACCAGCAGGTTGAGTCGAACCGAATCCTCGGTTAGCAGCTTCGCTGCGACGTGAGCGCCAAGGTAACCGGTCGAGCCGGTTATGAAGATCGACATAGCCTGATCAGGTCCCTACCGTTTCATCTGCGAGGATAGCCCGCCGTCCCGCCCGAGCGGTCTCGGGCTCAGGCTCGGACCGGGCAAGCCTGACTTCGCGGCGAGATCGAACGTCACCAGGCCGCCCTTCGATGATCGGGTATGACCATTTGCGGAGAGCCGGAATATGCACGTTTATCCAGTAGTCCCACCAATCGATGCTCGCGGCATCATAACCGAACTCGCGGAGCTCATCCTGGGGAAGACCAGCCGATAGAATCTCGACATTCCTCGCTTCAAATACGTGGACATTGTGCAGAATGAATGGTTCGTAAAGCTCGATCAGCTTTTCCACGCGATCAAGGTCGCGTTCCCGGCGAACAAGAGGTGAACGTGCCATTGGCAAAGGCGAGGTGATTTTTAGCAGAGCCTGAACGACAGCCTTCTGCCGCGGCGCCGACAGCTTCTGGTAGCGCTCTTTTGATACAGGAATTGAATCGAACATCGAAAGCAGACGATACTCAAAGTCCGGCTGCGCGCGATAATGCTTCCGGTGAGCCAGGCCGGTCAGCTCGATTGAGCGTCGCATATTGCACGGGTTCGATGCAGAAGTAGCCAGCTGATATATCTGTTCGTGTTTGCGCTCGATGAGAGCAGCTGAGATCAACAGCATTCCACGACAGACAAGGTCTACCGGCACGATGTCGAGACACTTCCGCCCATTTGAGGGAAGCTGACGGAAGTATGTGCCAAGGAGGTAAGAGAGAGGTGCCGAAGTGTTCACGCCCTCGTTCCATCCACGGAAAGGATCGTCAGTCGAGGTTTCAACAATAGAAGGTCGAACGATGGTTATCGGAAGGTTCTTGCCTCGCGACGCGAGAAGGGATTCGGCAAGACTTTTCGTGAGCGTATACGTATTCGGCCAGCCGAGCTCAGCAGCGCGCTTCATTCCTGTTTCGATGAGCTCGTCTCTTACCCAGCGGGAGCGCAGCTTCTTCAAGTGAGCGTCGAATTCGCTGTCAGACAGAATCTTCTTCGCGCGAGATCGTACTGTTTGACTGAGTTTCTCCGTAATTTCTGTCGAAACCGATCGAGAATCGATCTCGCTGACAAGGTCTTTTAGATGCAGATACTCGGTCTCTGCACTGAAGTCCTCACGAAATTGCGGGTTATAGTCAGTGTTGAGCTGCTCGCCGATTCGCCCGTCGCGAAAGCCGACGACATAACATGTCGATAGATGGAGCAGCGCAGCATTGCGGCACTCTTTCTGAAACTCGATCAGATTCGCGACTCCATCGATATTTATTGAAAGCGCCAGCCTTAAATCCGGATTGAAATCGGTTAAGCCGGAACTATTAATGATTAAATCTACTTCGCTAAGTAGACGGCGTTTTATCTCGGGTGCAATTCCGATCCCCGGCAAACTGACGTCACCTTCAATAACTTCAACACGTTCGCGGATGAAATCGGCGAATCGGTCGCGCTGGGTCTCCTGAAGCTCGTCAAAGACAGGTGACTCTTCGAGTATCTTTTCAAAGCGGCGAGAGGCCGACGTCGATCGCTGTTTGCGGATGAGGACAATGACCCGTCCGATATCGGGAATGCTCTTGAGAATCTTGGCAAGCAACACTTTCCCAATGAATCCGGTGAATCCGATCAGGAGTATTGTCTTTCCCTCAAGTGACCCGCGCACCGAGATATTGTTGACACCGTGCAGAGCATCGAAGAGGACGAGCGGCCCGCGCACACCGGTCATAGTTTCGCGTGATGGTCTGACTGCGCTTGCGAGAATCTCTTCGTGATGGGCAAATCCGAGTCTCGCTGCAAGTCTTTCCGCGGATATTCGTCCGTCAATCTTTCGTCCGATGATTCGTGCCAGAAACTGGCGCGGTCGAATCACGGGGCTTTCGAGACGGCCGGTAGCGAGGCCATCGCGGAACTCGAGCCGGTTGGCTATCAGCCGGTTGACGCCAAGATGCCGTGCGAGTGGCCGCATGACGTGGTCGAGACCCTGGCTCACGAGGACTACGTTGTCGCCCCTCGATACAATGCCGGACAACATTTCGACTGCCGCGGAGCGCAGTTGAGGCTTAAGAACGTAGTCGAAGTACTCCTCGCCCAGTAAGTCGAGGCGGTCTCTGCTCACGCCCCGGAGCAGGGTATGAAGGACTCGAGTCGCGAAGATCCGGTCGATCGCATAGAGAAGCGGCCGCACAAGGGCGAGGAGAAACAACCCGCCGCGACGCTTCCAGCGCTCCGAGAAGGTCTGCGCGTTCCAGGTAAAATAGGCTACCGGGCGCACTGCGCTCAGATTGAGCAGACTCCCCTCTACCCGCCAGTAGATGGTGGGGGACAAATCATTACCCCTGGCTGTCGGAACTTCTGTCACAGCTCTTATTTGACTGACCTCACAAGCTTTAGTGGAAAAGCGTGAATACGCAACCAACCATGAAACCGTAATGATAACATCAAGTCAAGTGGACGGTGGTCAGTGGTTTGAGTTCGAAGCTTCAGCTTGTGGTCACAATGTAACCACAAGCTAAAGCTTGAACTCAAACCACGCTTCGACCACTGACCACCGGCCACTGACCACTCCCCGCCCGTTGACTCCACCTCATAAACCGCCTAGGATCGCGATATCGTGTTCAAAACGTTGCGTGCAGGCTTCTTGCTGGTTCTGGCTCTCTGCCAGATAGCTCCGGCCGTCGCCCTGATGCAGCCGCCGGCGGTGACCTGCGGAATGGAGTGTTGCCTCGAGAGCGGCGTCGAATGCTGCGTCGTTCAGCATCGCGACGGTGTTGATTCCCACGAAAGCAAAGTCTCCGCAACCAGAATTACTTCGCCCTGTCCTTCCAACTGTGCCCTCATATCGGCAGGATTTCAGCGTGTCGCTCTTAACTCCGGGCCTCGCGCCGTGTCGCTCTCTTATGTTGCAACGGCCCTCGTAATTGCTGATCAATTCCCCGGCTTTGAGCGAGATCCTCTGATCATTGGCTCCGTCGCACCTCGCAGCCCTCCATATAGTCTTTGCTGAAAATTCGATACGTCAATTGGACAAAGCAGATCTGCGGTGGAACCAGCGGGGTGGTGCGGTGTTCCGTGTACGTTGGGTTGTCGATAGCTGTTTACTTGTGCGTCTTTGGCTTTCCGTCTTTTGCACAGTCCGTCAGTTCCGCAAACTTGACAGGACTCGTACAGGACGGAAGCGGTAGTGTCATAGCAGCAGTTCGCATGACGGCGATCAATCTTGAGAAGAACCAGCAGTGGTTTACTACAACCGATTCTCAGGGGCGCTATCATTTTCTTTATGTTCCGGTGGGGCGTTATCAGCTTCGTGCCGAAAAGGATGGGTTCCAACCTGTAGAGCACAAGATCACGCTTACAATCGGACAGTCGCTCGAAGTGCCAATCCGTCTCATCGTTCGAGGCATAACGGAACAGGTGAACGTGACCGGTGAATTGCCGCTTCTTGAGTCAACCAGATCAGAGCTTGCCGAAACCATCCTTACACGCGAAGTTGATAGCCTTCCGCTCAACGGTCGAAACTATCTCGATCTTGCGGCTTTGACTCCGGGTGTCTCGCGTGGGAATCCGGTAGGGAATCAACGCTTCGCTGAAACGTCTGCAGTGCCAGGTACGCAGATATCCGTAGCTGGTCAACGAAACATCAACAACGGTTTCATAATCGATGGGCTTTCGGGAAATGATGATGCCGCTGATTTGCCGGGAACTTTCTTCAGCCAGGAGGTCATAAGGGAGTTTCAGGTCATTCCTTCCGGAGGCGTCGCCGAATTCGGCCGTGCGTCAAGTGGTATTGTCAACGTCGTTACGCAATCGGGAGGCAACGCCTGGCACGGTCGTTTCTATGGCTTCCTGCGCAATCAAAGGGTGGATGCGCGGAACCCGCTCGCGCAAACGAAAGACCCGCTAACACAGGCTCAGTACGGGGCGACCGCCGGTGGGCCAATTATTCCCGGAAAGACATTCGTTTTCGGCAATTTTGAACAGACACGACTGAACAACTCGGCAGTAGTCACAATCCAGCCGGCCAACGTAATAGCCATCAACAATGTTCTCGATCAAATCGGTTTGTCGAGTGCGCGTATTGCGACAGGTATTGTCCCAACCGGATATGACTCGACCAACGTTCTTTTAAAGGTTGATCATCGATTGAATGATGCGAACATGCTGGCTGCGCGTTATAGCTTCTATGACATAGACAGCTTCAATGCGCGTAGCGTTGGCGGGTTGAATGCCGAGACTCGCGGAACTGCGCTTGTGAATCGTGACCAGACGGTGGCTTTGAGCGGGCTGACAACATTCTCGAGTCGGACGGCAAATGAACTCAGGCTGCAGTTCACGCGAAGCCGGCTTGGAGCACCTCCCAACGATTTGGTTGGCCCGGCAATCAATATTGCCGGGATCGCGAATCTGGGCACGTCGACTACATCGCCAACCCGGCGCGACATAGACCTCTTCGAGATCGTTGACAACATCACACTGTTGAAGGGTGACCACTCGATCAAAGTGGGCATCGATTTTCTCTACAACAGGATCAACATAGGATTTCCTGGTGCGCTCCAGGGCGCGTATAACTTTTCGTCGATCGCCAATTTCCGTTCGGGCACATACACACAGTTTCAGCAGGCGTTCGGCGATCCAATTCAATTTCAATCGAACCCCAATCTCGGCATTTTTGTTCAGGATCAATGGCGAGTAAACCGGACAGTGACTGTCAATGCCGGGCTCCGTTACGACTTGCAATGGCTGCCTGATCCGATTGGAACGGACGCGAACAATGTGGCGCCGCGGCTGGGGATAGCATGGGCGCCGAACGGCGGGAGTCTTGTAGTTCGAGCAAACTACGGAATCTATTTCGAGCGTATTCCGTTGAGAGCGACATCGAATGCGCTTCAACGTGATGGATCGAAGTACCGCGTGGCGCTTTTCACATTTGGCCAGACGGGTGCACCGACATTCCCGCAGGTTGCAAGCTCGTATCCGCAAGGATTTCTGCCGAGTGTAACGACGATTGATCCTTCGATCGACAACGCATACTCGCAACAAGCCAGCCTGCAGCTGGAAAAGAGTTTGACTTCGAACACGACATTGTCAGCGGGTTACCTGTATACCCGCGGACTGCACTTGATACTGCAGCGTAATGTGAACGTCCCAAGGTTTCCCGCATCGGCAGGCGTTCCAAACCTTGGCCGGCCAAACCCGAACTACGCAAATATCACTCGCTACGAGAGCTCAGGTGATTCGTATTATCACGGAATGGCAGTCTCGCTGAGCCGTCGATTCAGCCAGTGGTTTGGCGCACGACTCTCCTATACTCTTTCAAAAGCGATCGACAATACGGGCAATGCTTTTTTCTTTCACGCCGCAGGATAACTTCAATCTCCGAGATGACCGTGGGCTGGGAGATAATGACCAGCGGCATTTGCTCGCTGTGAGCGGTACGCTTGAAGCCGCTTTCGCGGATGACGAAAACATCTGGAAGCGAATACTTTCCGGATTCCAGGCGAGTTATGTCTTTCGATATGGTTCTGCCCTGCCATTCAATATCGTGACGGGAACTGATCGGAACAACGATACGAACGTCAACGATCGCCCCGTAGGCGTTGGACAGAAACACCGGGCGAGGATTCGACTTTGCGGCGCTCGACTTGCGCCTCAGTCGACAAATCCGCTTGAGCGAGAGATTCAGGTTGGATGTCATCGCCGAAGCATTCAACATATTCAACCGAGCTAATTACCAGATCCCGAATAACACGTTTGGACCCGGCACTGTTCCTCCGCCCGCGTTTGGCCGGCCAACAGCTGCCGCTGATCCAAGACAGATCCAATTTGGTCTGAGGATCGTCTATTGAAGCAGTAGTGAAATAGTAGTGAACCAGTAAAGAGACCCAATCGGAGGTGATGCCAGTGTTTCTCATTCTGCCTTGCTTGCTTGCCTTGAATTTCTTGACTGCCGGAGTGATGACCGAGCCGCGAGCTACGAATCTCAAGATTGCGGAATTGGTTAATCCGGCGGGTCCTGGCAGTCTGCAGCCCAATCTGACGCGTGCATCAAGAGGACGTCTCGTACTGAGCTGGCTTGAGCCTCAGCAGGGCAAGGCAGGAAGTTACGCTCTTCGGTTTGCGGTCCTCGACGGAAAGGCATGGTCCCGTATTTATGACGTGGCCGCATCAAGACCATTCAAGACGAGTCCCTCGGTGCCACCTGCGGTCACGTTTTTGTCCGATGTTGTCGCTGTCGCGTATTGGGCTCAGGGACGTCCGTCGTCGAGCCACTCGAGTACGGGAGGTCATAAGCATGTTGAGGATGTTTATGTAACTGTGTCGAATGATGGCGGCAGAACATGGAGCAAACCCGTCATTCCACATAGCGATCGCAGTGAGTCTGAGCACAGCTTCGCATCGCTCGTTCCCACCGGAGATCAGACAGCCGAGTTGATATGGCTTGACGGGCGAAAGCGTGGCCAGCAGATGCTGATCGGCGCGACAATCAAAGCGGACGGTTCGGTCGGTAGCGAAGTGATACTGGATGACGATGTGTGCGCGTGCTGCCCGACAGCGATCGTGCAGACGGCACTAGGTCCGGTCGCGGCGTATCGAAATCATGAACCTGATGACACGCGCGATATCTCAGTGTTGCGATTGAGAGAGGGGCGTTGGTCGACCTCGAGCCCGCTGTGCCGCGATGGCTGGAAGATTGCGGGATGTCCCATCAATGGCGTCGATTTAGCAGCAGAGGGAAATGTGGTGGCTGCTGCGTGGTACACGGCGGCAAATAATGCCCAGGAGGTCCGGGCGGCATTTTCATCGAACGCCGGTGAAACATTCTCATCTCCGCTGAAAATCAACGAAGGTCGAGCAGTCGGACGGTCTTCGATAGCGTTGCTCGACAACGAATCGGCCATTGTGCTCTGGGTAGAGGGGGTCGTTGATCGAGATGAGGCGAAATCGTCGACTCAATTGTTATCACGGCGCGTGTCTTCGCAGGGAGTCAAAGAGTCGCCGGTCGTAATCACGCGGACAGCTCGCGGGTTGGGTTATCCAAGGATAGAGAGTTCAGGTGGTCAGGTTCTTATAGCGTGGACGGATAAGTCACAGGCGCGGTCGGTAGTGACTGCTCTCGCTGGGGAGTAGGACAGAGGGTGTCGCCACGCCCTGGGAGCGCCGGTCTCCGACCGGCCCCGAGCCGCGAAGCGCGCGAGTAGTGGAGAGTCCTTGTGCTGAATCCTCGCACGCTTCGCGGCTCGGGGCCGGTCGGAGACCGGCGCTCCCAGGGCGGCGCTCCCGGGCGGCGCTCCCAGGGGGAAAATGGAAGCTCAGCAGAAGACACTGGACGCCAGACGATCGCTAACCTCGACGGGGCTTGAGCCGAATATTGGTGCGCTGTTGAGCTATGCGCTGATGGTGCCGCCTATCACGCCGATCATCATGTTGATGATCGAAAAGGATAACCGTTACGTTCGCTTTAATGCCTACCAGAGCCTGCTCCTCGGCATCTTCACCGTTGGGGGAATCGCTGCACTTGAGATGCTCGCCTTTGCTGCAAGTTCTATAGCTCGCCCACTCGAGATCCTGCTGAACGTCCTTATCTTCTCAGGGGGCGCAAGCGCCTTCATGCTATGGATATATCTCCTCGCGAAGTCGTTCTATGGCAAGACCGTGAAATTGCCCATCATTGGTGACGAGGCGGCCCGTCGTGCGTGGAAGTGAGCCCGCCAAGCGGCAGACGCGAGAGAACTGTATATCTTGAGCCGGAGCGGCCGAGCTCACTTTGGACAACCAAAAGCTCGTCAACTACAAAGTCTCTGTCCTGGAATATGTAATCGACGCATGTCGAAAGCATGGCTTCGATTGCTTCAGTCGACTTTATTCGCCCTAAAGTGAGGTGAGGGCGCAACGGCTTTGAATCGGGCGCGAATCCTTTCATCGCAAGATAGTCATTCAGTCGCGTGGCAAGCGAAACCAGACTGTTCGTTTCTCCTTTAAGTCCTACCCAGAGCACTCTGGGTTGCTTTCTATTGGGAAAAACGCCGATTGCATCGAGACGCAGAGAGAATGGGCTGTGCCTTTCGTTGCCCGCTGGCAGGTTTCGATCACGGTATCGAGTGACTTGTCATCTATCTCGCCCAGAAACTTCAGTGTCAGGTGAATATTGGCGGGAAGAGTCCAGGTAATACGCGCATTGGATGCGCGAAGCAGGTTTTGAAGGTCAGCCAGCTCGTTTTGAATGGTGGACGGGATTGTATGAGCAATGAAGACTCTCATGTGTCAGGCCTGCAAAGATTCCGCCTGAAGGCGGTACAACGTACCTGAGTTATAATCGAAAAATGGAACGCAGAATTGTTCGTGGCGCTTGCCCTCACGATTGCCCGGATACGTGCGCACTGCTTGTTACGGTAGAACGCGGTGAAGCGACTAAAGTTGCTGGTGCTGCCGATCATCCTACAACGGATGGATTTCTTTGCACGAAGGTAAATCGATATCTCGAACGAACTTATAGCCCTCAGCGAATCCTCTTTCCTATGAAGCGGGTCGGTCCGAAGGGCAAGGCTATGTTCGCTCGGATTTCGTGGGATGAAGCACTCGACACAATTGCGAACCGGTTCCGCGATATCGCCGAATCTGCAGATGGCCCGCAGGCGATCGTGCCGTATAGCTACGCAGGAACGATGGGTCTCGTACAAAGCAGTTCGATGGACCGGCGTTTCTTCCATCGGCTTGGTGCATCGCTGCTCGACCGCACGATCTGTGCTTCGGCCGGAGCAGCCGGCTACAAGGCGACGATTGGCGCATCGGTTGGGACGGATCCTGAGGCCTTTGATGATGCGAAGTTGATTCTCATCTGGGGTTCGAATCCGATCACTTCGAATGTGCATCTGTGGCCGAAGATGCTCGAAGCGAGACGCAAGGGAGCAAAGCTCGTAGCCATCGACCCGTTTAGAAGCCTGACAGCTGAAAAATGCGATCAACATCTAGCGCTTCGGCCAGGGACCGACGGTGCACTCGCGCTTGGAATCATGCACGTGCTTATCGATGAAGGCTTGATTGACCGCGACTACATCGAGCGTTACACGATTGGCTTCGATCAGCTCAAGGAGCGAGTCCGCGAGTATCACCCTGAGCACGTGGCTTCGATTACTGGACTTGATCGGGAATCAGTGGTGGCCCTCGCTCGCCAGTACGGTCAAACGAGACCATCAGTAATAAGGCTAAATTACGGGATGCAACGGCATGCCGGTGGCGGAATGGCAGTCAGAGTGATTGCGTGCCTGCCGGCTTTGACTGGCGACTGGAGGCACGCAGCCGGTGGCGTGCTTCTCTCGAGCTCCGGGACCTTCCCGATAAACACTCACGCGCTGGAGCGCCCGGATCTTATCTGGAACAAGCCGAGAACAATCAACATGTCGACGATCGGCGACGCTCTGCTGAACGAAACGCCTCCGATTCGCGCTCTTTATGTTTACAATTCGAATCCGGTTGCAGTCGCACCTGAATCTCCAAAGGTGATCGCGGGATTTTCGCGCGAGGATCTTTTCACTGTAGTCCACGAGATATTTCCGACCGACACGGCAGACTACGCCGACATTCTCTTGCCGGCAACAACGCAGCTCGAGCAGTTCGATATACACAAGGCTTACGGCCACCTCTATTTACTGATCAACAATCCGGCCATCGATCCTTTGGGTGAATCCAAACCGAACAGCGAGGTGTTTCGGCTGCTTGCCGCACGTCTGGGTTTTGAAGAAGAGTGTTTCCGTGATTCCGATGAGGAGATAGCGAGACAGGCGATAACGAGCAGCCATAAATGGATGCCGGACGTTTCGTTGGAAGACTTGAAGGAGCGCGGATGGGTGCGTCTCAATGTTGGTGAGCGGTTTGCGCCATTCGAGTACGGAAATTTTCTGACACCGTCTGGCAAATGCGAATTCTATAGTGAGACGCTATTGAAACAGGGTATGGACCCGCTCCCTTCCTACATTGCTCCCCGTGAGTCAAAGGAGAGTGCGCCAGAGCTCGCAGCGCGCTACCCGCTCGCTTTCCTTTCTCCACCTGCGCACAACTTTCTCAACTCGAGTTTCGCTAACCTGCCGTCATTTCTGCACGCCGAGAAGGAACCATTTCTTCTGATACACCCTGACGATGCCGTGGAGCGTTCGATAGTTGAGGGTGATATGGTGCGCATCTTCAATGACAGAGGTTCGTTTACAGCCAAAGCGCGAGTAACAGACAAGTCACGCGAGGGAGTTGTGGTTGCTCCTTCTGTCTGGTGGAGAAAGCTTACAAAGGACCAGAAGAACGCGAATGAGGTTACTTCACAGAAGTTGACCGACCTCGGTGCCGCCGCTACGTTCTATGACGTCCTGGTCGAGGTGCAACGGAGCGAACGCGGGCAGGCTTGAATTGGCTACGATAACAAAAGCTCCAGTGAGGGTTCGGGCCAGGAGAGAAGGTTCGGCCGCGAGATTGCTCGCGGATCAGGTCTTCTCGCGCGCAGCAGGTGCGCCTCTTGTTTCTGGTAACGCCGTTCGTCTTCTCCGAGACGGAGAAGGGAACTATACGGCGTGGTGTGATGCGTTCGCTCGAGCAAAGAAGTCGATCCTTTTCGAAAGCTACATCATTCACGAGGATGAATGTGGCGAACAATTTGCCAGGACCTTTATCGAGTGCGCACGGCGAGGCGTAAAGGTTTACATTCTCTATGACTGGCTCGGCGCTATAGGTAAGACTTCCCTCGGGTACTGGCGGCGCCTTCGCAAGGAAGGTGTCGAGGTCCGCTGTTTCAATCCCTTTCAGTTCAGCGACCCAATCGGCTCGATAATGCGCGATCATCGCAAGACGGTCGTCGTGGACGGCAAGATAGGATATGTAACCGGACTCTGCATTGGAAAGATGTGGCAGGGTGACAAAGAGAGAGCCATCGAGCCGTGGCGCGACACAGGAATCGAAATCGCCGGACCGGCCGTTGCCGACCTGATTCATGCTTTCTCGCGCGCGTGGGATACGACTGGCGAGGCGTTGCCAGAAAGTGAGCTTGTCACGCGCGATGAGATACCACGAGCAGGTGATGTCGATGTTCGCGTTGTGGCAACAGAGCCTCAGACGAGCGGTCTCTACAGGCTTGATCAATTGATTGCCGCGGCTGCGCGATCGCGCCTCTGGCTGACCGATGCATACTTTGCTGGCACGCCGGCGTACGTTCAGGCGCTTATCGCAGCAGCGCAGGACGGCGTTGATGTACGGTTGCTGGTTCCTGGTGCTAGTGACATCCCGGTACTGAGCGGATTGTCGCGCGTTGGGTATCGTCCGTTGCTTGAGGGTGGTGTTCGCGTTTTCGAATGGAACGGCGCGATGATTCATGCAAAGACAGCGGTTGCCGACGGTACCTGGGCGCGGGTTGGATCGACGAACCTTAATCTTGCAAGCTGGCTGAGCAATTGGGAGCTCGATGTCGCCGTCGAAAGTGAGCCATTCGCTCGCGAGATGGAAGACATGTACATCGATGACCTTTCGCGTTCGACTGAAATTGTTCTCAATGCAAAACACAAAGTAGCTTCCACCGGCCAGAAACGACGACGGGGTGGTCGCGGCTCGCGGTCAGGAAGTGCGGGAAGAGTGGTGGCAGGTGCGCTCAGTCTCGGCAAGGCCGTAGACGCCGCGATCAGCAAAAAGCGCGAACTCGGTGCCGCAGATGCCCAGCCCATTACGTTTGTAGCTTTGTTGCTTTTCGTGCTCGCCGCAATCGCGTTCAGATGGCCGCGAGGCATCGCCTACCCTGCCGGCGTAATTGCGGCCTGGATGGCGCTTGCTCTCTTTCTGCGAGCCGTGCGATTGGATCGACTTGGCCGGCGCAAAGGCGAGCAGGCAATCGCCACAGATAAAAGGTTGAAGAAGAGGAAGTTCGAGGCATGTCAGAGCCTCATCGAGCTTGACATAGCGAGGTTCGACCATGTTGATTTGCAAGTCGCCAGTCAGCCTGAAGGCGCCGTGCTGGCAATGCAAAGCGTCGAGTTCAACTCATCAGATGCTACGTTCAAAGCACTGCCACTGAAGGCGCAGCGCAACTGGCGCTCAGGCTCTGCTTCTGACATGATTCAGCGTGCCGTTGATTACTCCGCCGAGAAGAATCGAGAGACTTGTAAAATAGAGCCACAGCATCAATACCATGACGCCTCCCAGCACACCGTAGATCGCACTGTAATCCGATATTCTTCCCACGTAGAAGCGTAGCGTCAGCGAGATCGCGTACCAGAGCAGAATTGCTATCACTGCACCCGGCGTGACCCACTTCCACTTCTGCTCGACATTCGGTGCGAAGTAATAGAGCAGGTCCAATCCAAAGAGCAGGCACGCAGCTGAAATCAGCCATCGAGCGATCGCCCATACGACCTCGAAAGTCTCACCGAAACCGAATGAGCGCGCAATCTGATTCCCTATCGATCCTCCAAAGAACAACATCGACAGAGCGACGATCGTGAGTCCTCCGAGACACAGCGTCAGTAGAATCGCCAAAAGCCTTTCTTTCACAAGTCCTCGAGATGAGCGCGCCTCATAAGCGACGTTCAACGAAGTGATGAGCGCTTCCATTCCACTTGATGCGGCCCAGATAACGATGATCAGGCTGAGACCAAAGAGCTCTCGCGGCCGCGCACCTGCAGACGCCTCGAGCGTTGACTTGACCAGAATAAATGACTGTGTCGGAAGAACACGCTGGAAATAGCCGAGCAGATCTTCAAACAGATGTGGCAGAGGCTGGATCGAAATGAGGATGGCGATAAAAATCAGCGTCGGAAACAAGGCAAAGAGAAAGTAATAGGCGAGCTGAGCCGCGCGCGCAAGAATCTCCCCCGAATAGGCCTTCTCGAGAACGAGATGAGCCACATGACTTGCGCCTGATGAGACCTCTCCCTCATCGTGCTCGACCGCAGGATTGTCTTGTCCTTCCATCAGGAGAATTTCTGGTAGAAAGAGGTCCCGCTCTTCGACTGTTTCTCGTCCTTGCCTTCTCCAGCCGTGTTTGGAGTGTAGTCGCCTGAGCACTGTTCAAGCAGTTTTGCCAGATTAATGATGTTGATGATGTCGGCTGCCGCGCGTCCTGCGTCCTCGGTATCAAAGACTTTCGTGTTCTTATGAACGGGATTGTGCGCGAAGTCGTAGATCAGACGGGAAAGCCATCCAATGAACTTATCAAATTGAAGTGGTGTGCTGATCCTGGATTCGAGCTGAATCGGCGGTCCGCCCGGTTCCCCAAGGACCATCAACCCACGAAGGCTTCGCGCTCTTTTCTGGATTGCTTTCGTGTCTTTCGACAGGCGTCCTTTAGAGAGGGCACCGCTCCGATGGTCTCTCAAAAGATTTATGCCGAGAAGTTGTAGTTCGCGGAAGTTTTCGTTGAATGATTCCTTTGCGGCGCGGCGCTCACGTTCCTGAGCATCTGCCTTACGGTTCTGCAGCGTGAGCGGGTGTGCCATAGCTGAAAGCCCGCAGGCAAGAGAGAGGCCCCCGGCAAACATCGTTCGCAGGAAACGCTGGAAATGAACGGCTGGTACGTCCATTCTCGCTCGTAGAACTCACTGCAGACGCGCCAGTGCTCTGGCAGCCGCGCCTACGGTTGCGTCAATCAGATCGTCCGAATGCGCCGTCGAAACGAAGCACGCTTCGAACTGTGATGGCGGTAAATAGATTCCCTCGGCAAGCATGGCGTGGAAATATCGCGCGTAAAGGTCGCGATTGGCCTTGCTCGCACTGGTCCAGTCCCGAACATCCTCGCTCGTAAAGAAGAGAGTGAACATCGAGCCGACGCGGTTGGCCCGGGTCTCGATGCCCAGCTTTTGAGCTTCCGCCGTGATTCGCGTCACCAGCGATTCGGTGCGCTCAGCGAGCTGTTCATAGATGTTGAGTTCTTTTATCAGTCTTAATGCCGTCAACCCTGCTGTCACCGCGAGAGGATTCCCTGAGAGCGTGCCTGCCTGGTAAACAGGACCAACAGGAGCCAGCTGGTCCATCACATCATCCTTACCTCCAAACGCCCCGACAGGCAGTCCTCCGCCAATTATTTTGCCAAGACAGGTCAGATCGGGCTCGATGGAATAATATTCCTGCGCGCCTCCGCGGGCGATTCGAAACCCGGTCATCACCTCATCAAAGATAAGAAGCGCATTATGCGCGCGCGTCAGACTTCGTACGTGTTCAAGGAATCCGGAAACCGGCGGGACACATCCCATATTACCGGCTACCGGTTCTATGATAACGGCTGCAATCTCAGATCCAATCGTGTCAAAAACCTCTGTCAGAGCCTGACTGTCGTTAAAGGGCACAGTGATAGTGGCCTGAGCAAGTTCTGGAAGGACGCCCGGCGAGTCTGGCAGCCCGAGCGTCGCGACTCCGGAGCCCGCGCGTACCAGGAGGCTATCTCCGTGTCCGTGATAGCAACCTTCGAACTTAACGATCTTCGGGCGGCCAGTAAACCCGCGAGCGAGTCTAAGGGCAGACATCGTCGCTTCGGTGCCACTTGAAGTCAGCCGGAGCTTCCTGATCGAAGGAAAAGCCTCGATCACCTCCTCTGCGAGTTCGATTTCGAGTTTAGTCGGGGCGCCGAAGCTGGTACCACTCTCTGCTGCTTTGCGAACAGCGGCTATGATCTCTGCGCGAGCGTGTCCGAGGATCATTGGCCCCCACGAGCCAACATAATCGATATAGCGGCCACCATCCTCGTCGTGAAGAAAAGCTCCACTCGCGGCCTTAATGAAAAGGGGGGTGCCACCAACTGCCTTAAACGCGCGAACTGGACTGTTCACGCCCCCGGGAATGACAGATCGTGCGCGTTCGAAGAGCTGCTGGGAGCGTGGGAATGTGCTGACCTGATCTGCTTTTTGCATTTTCTTCTTCACTGTCGGTTACGAATGTAATACGGACCGTCACTCGCCCTCTTTGCAAAGACGTGGCGAGCCTGCTGCCGGTCTCTATCTTGTCCCAATGGCTCACCTTGCGTCAAAGCGGGTGCCTGTGTGATTATGATCGTTCGTGCAGACGACCTCAATAACCCTATATGGGAGGAATTCTTTGAGTCCGGAACTCAGTCAACTGCTCTCCCTACAGGAGACAGACCTCGAAATCAAACGCATAACCGACGAAATTGCGACTTTTCCATCCCGCCAGCTAGAAATCGAGCAACAATTCGAAGAATCAGCCAGCGAGCTATTGAACCTCAAGCGTGAGTTCGAAACTGCGGTTGCGACTCGCATCCGTCTCGAAGCCGACCTGGTTACCGAACAGCAGAAGCACGAGAAATTCAAAGCTGATCTCATGCGCGCAACCAATGAGAAGGAATACACTACGGCTGTTCGCGAGATCGACGTCACCAAAAGGGCGATTAGTACGTTTGAAACGGAACTCCTGAAGTTGATGGAGAAGATCGATCAGCTGGACGTCGGTGTCAAAGAGCGGACTCCAGAGCTCGAGCGCCGCAGAGCTGAATTTGACCGCCAGCTTGACGAGATCGCGACGTCGGTCGAGAAAGGCCAGCAGCGCCTTTCTTCGATAACGAGCGAACGAGAGCAGCTTTACAGCACGCTTTCCGGCACCGCGAAGGCCCTTTACGACAGGGCATCCAGGCTTAGAGGTGGAGTTGTACTTGCTGAGGCCCGCGAGTATTCGTGTCAGGCCTGCCGGATGAAGATTCGACCTCAGGTATTCAATGACATCCGCCGCGGAGACACCATCATCACGTGCGAGAGCTGCGCCAGAGTTCTCTACTATCGGGCTACGGGTTGACGGCGCTGCCGGAGCGCTTCAAAAATCACGATTCCCGCCGCAACGCTCACATTCAGAGAATTCACTTTCCCTTTCATTTCTATCGAGACGATGACATCTGATCGCTCTCGAACAAGCCTTCGGAGCCCTTTCCCTTCGCTTCCGAGCACCAGCGCAAGAGGCACCTTGAGATCAAACTCTGTGTAGAGAGTCGGTGCGCCGGCTTCTACGCCAACGACCCAGAAGCCTCGCGACTTGAGCTCTTCGATCAGTGACACAAGATTAGTCACGCGTGCCACCCGCACATATTCGACTGCACCGGCCGAAGTCTTCGCGACCGTCTCATTGATCGGAGCCGAGCGATGTTCGGGCAGGAAGACTCCATCGACTCCTGCACACTCGCACGTCCTCAGAATAGCACCCAGATTGTGCGGGTCCTCGACACCATCAAGCAGTACCACGAGCGGGTGCTCGCTGAGCGAGGCAAGGATGTCTTCCGCGTCGACATACTGCTGGCGGCGGTCTGTGGTGAGTAGAGCGACGACACCCTGATGGTTGGCATTCTTTGTGAGCTGATCGAGGTGGCGCTTTTCGCGACGCTCGAATCGCGTACCAGCTTTGCGTGCGAGCGCTTCAATTGCATCGATACGCGGGGCTTTGGCCCCCTCAGCCAGAATAAGCTTCGCAATCCCTCGACGCCGCGATTTCAGCGCCTCCTCAACAGGAGAAATGCCGTAGATAAGTTCCTGCATTGTAGTAGAGCCTTCAGGCAGCAAGCTGAAGCTTGAACTCCGTACATGAATTATACCGGTTTGATTTTGAATCGTTGAGGTGAATAATCGGATTGTGGTGAACAAGCGAGATTTAGCCGTAGCGGCAGCCGTTCTGGGTATGTTTTGCATTTCAGCAGCATGCGCGATAACCCGCCCTGAAGGCGATGTCACGGCGCAATCTACAATCGAGGGCTATCCCGCCATAATTGAAGCCACTCCACAGCGCCGTCAGAGCGGCAATATCGCGTGGCGACTTTTTCTTGCCGAACATGGGGCCAGGCAAATCGACCCCGATCTTCATCCGATTTTGAGGACTCCGGTCTCATTGCCCTCCGAACTCGCCGGCAGGGTCAAGCTTGTGTCCGGATCCACTGAGCTGACAGAGGAGAGTGCACGCGAAGCGCTACGTGTCTTTATCGAGCGGCAGATGCCGATACTCTCTGGACGAGATCGTACGGCTGCTCTCTCGCTGAAGGATCTTTCGCTGGTGAAGTTTGTAAGCGATGCTTCGAGTTTCTCAGCGATTTATCAGCAGATGAATTTTGGATATCCATTATCCGGTGAGATGGGCAAACTTGAGATTGCCATCAGCAAGTCAGGTGAGCTTGTTTCCCTGAAGAGCCTTCTCGTTCCGCGCCTTGACCTTCCTCGAAAGCCTCAAATCGAAAACACAGGACTTGCTGAAAAGATGCTCGAGCGCGAGTTCACATATTCGGCAATCGATGGGCGGCCGCTTACCTACAGGGTTCGTGGCGTGGAAGAGGTGAGCGTCAAGGGGATTGTTGTTTATCCGAAGGAAGAGAACGATCGAATGCTCCTGTATCTTGCCTATCCCGTTGAGGTGGGTCGCGGAACAACCTGGACCATCTACATTGACGCGGTGACCGGTAACGAGATTGCTGTGGTCCAAAACTTCGTCACCTGAGATCGGGTGGAACATCAATGAAAATCTGGCTTTCGTTTTTCGTGCTGGTCTGTATCTTTGTCCCGATACCGGCCCAACACCGTCTGGAGAGTGCGCGCGAATCGGTAGAGAAATTGATCCGGGAGAGTGGAGCGCAGGACGTTGCGGTCGCAGTCAACCGCAGCAGTTCGCACGAACGACTGTTAATCAACGAGCGCGTCATTCTTCACGCTGCAAGCACGATGAAGCTTCCGGTAATGATGAAGATCTTTGAGCTGGCAGCAAAAGGCAAGCTGTCTCTGGAAGGAGCGATCGAAATCAGGAATGAATTCCCGAGCATTGTCGATGGAACTCCGTATTCGCTTCGAAAGGAGGATGATGGCGAACAAACGTTGTATGCGCGTGCGGGCGAAACTGCAACCATACTTGATCTTGTAGACAAGATGATTGTCAGGAGCAGCAATCTCGCAACGAACCTGCTCATCGAGAAGGCCGGCGCCGAGAGCGTTACACAACTGATTCGTAATCTCGGAGGCCGGGATATGACAGTTAGAAGAGGCGTGGAAGACGGCAAAGCTTTCCGCGCGGGAATCAACAACACGACGACTGCTTACGATTTAATGATTTTGCTGGACGCGATTGCGGAGACGCGCTTTCTCGACAAGCAATCGTGCGATCAGATGATCGGAATTCTGAGCAGGCAGGAATTCAACGAGGGGATTCCAGCAGGTTTGCCCCCAGGAACGCGTGTTGCGCACAAGACCGGATCCATTACTGCGATTCGACACGATGCGGGGATCGTCTTTCCGCACGGAAAGAAACCATACGTTCTGGTGATACTCACTCGTGGAATCAAAGATGAAAAGCGCGCAGATGAACTGATCGCAGGCATTACGCGAATCATTCACCGCGCGCTTGAGAACTAGTGCCCTATTTGGAGTGCGGCGACTCGGCGCCGCTTTAGTGTCCCCACGAATAGTGCGGCACGAGACTAAAGCGGCGCCGAGCCGCCGCACTCCAAATTCGGTACTACTTTCGCACGTAATTCGACGTTTCCAGAGATCGACTTGAGTGTCAGTTTGCGGGCTCCGCCACCCACCACACCCGTAGCTCGTTGGCCCGGTCCATGTTCCTTCTTTTCAATGTTCAGCGGGAAATCGGTCCTCAGGTCACCACTCAGCACCGACATCTCAACAGTTGCATCGAGACTGCCGGGAAGCTTGACGTTCACATTTCCGCTGGTCGATGCGAATTCCATGCCTTCGGCACCAGACAACTTGTTGATTGACACTTCTACATTCCCACTGACCGACTTACCGCTGACACTTCCAGCGATTTCGCCGACTTCGACATTTCCACTTGTCGATGAGGCATTTATGTCACCCGTGACGTGCTGGACCGCGACGTTGCCGCTCACCGACCTGGCTTTCAGACTGCCGGCAACCCCGGAAACTTTAACATTGCCGCTGACGCTCGAAATCGCGTCAAAGCGGTACTTTACGGATGTTGGTACCTGTACTTCGAAACGAATCGAAGCGTCGCAATCACACCTTTCCGGATACGCAACACTGATATCTACTCGGTTCGCCCCGCTGTTGTCTACGACCTGAATCTTGTCACGGTCGCGCCCTTCCCGAAAGCCCTTAACAACAACGACTTCGCCCTCGTAGCCGGAGACGGCGACATCTCCCGATATGTTCTTGATACTGACGGTCCCATCCGGACCGAGAGTGAACGTCCTTGTAAAGTCCTGAGCCGAGACCGTAAGTCCGGCCATCACCAGCACCACCATTGATAAGGCAAGCGCGCGCAATAATTTCGATTTCATCTGCGGAGAACTCCTTTCGTAATAACCGTAGTTGAGCCTGATTTTTCCGTTCACCGCAGTGAGTGATGCTCGATCACAAAAGGTTTCAAACTCAGCACCGCAGCGCTCAGCACCTTTTCCCGAATGTGAAGAGCAAGCTTACTCAGGTCTGATGGAAAGAAGACCGGCAGGTGGGTGTCCACAATTCCGTCAAGCGCCAATCCTTCCGAGGAATTGAAGACTACGTCGATCTGTCCTTTGCGCAGCGCCCGAAGGGCAGTCGATTTGAGCCGATTCTCTGGGCCTGACAGCGTAAGAATCGAAACCGACGGGCGCAGGAACTCGAGGATGCTCGTGCCTTCAATAAGAACGCCAGGGCCCTTGACGCGTTCCAATGCGAGTTCGATTCCACGCTCGATCTGGCTTGTAGTAGCGATCAGCCAGTGGACATTGCTCGCGCCGGCATCCCAAAAGCGCCCGGTATCTTTGGTTGGAATGTCCGTGAGATTTCGCTCCGACAAAACTTTGGGAGCATTTCCAAGTAAATGGCTGACGCAGCAGATATCGGGATCCCGGCCACACGAGCGATAGTGTCCCCGCGTTACCTTGATCGCTTCCCAGCCAGGAAAATGCTTGAGCAGTTGGCAGACGAGCGTCGTCTTTCCAACGTTCGACGACGCTCCCGCAACTACTACGACCGGGATTTGCATATTTGAAGTGGCCTGTAGTACCGCCTTGACCGCGGAATTTGAGATTAGAGAATTGAGATTTGATATCAGCATAGTTAGTGTTCTTAGCACTCTCGGAAACGTATTCATCTGACAACTCTCTGCATTCTCTGCGGTGAAAGGCGGTACTACATCCCGTCCTCTCTATACGGTCGACTTCGCGATTGCGGCCGATCCTGCCTGATCACCCAGTGCCGCCTGTGCCGCTGCGAGCAGCGCAATCGGTACTCTGTAGGGAGAACAGCTCACATAGTTAAGTCCGGCTCGATGGAAAAAGACTACCGAGTTCGGATCGCCGCCGTGCTCTCCGCAAATGCCAATCTTGAGATCAGCTCTCGTTGAGCGACCTCGCTTGACACCCATTTCGACAAGCTGTCCGACCCCTTCGATATCGAGCGTCTGGAACGGATCGTCGGAGAATATCTTCCTGTCGACGTAATAGGGAAGAAAGCGACCGGCATCGTCGCGGCTCAGACCCATCGCGGTTTGCGTTAGATCGTTTGTGCCGAAGCTGAAGAACTCGGCAGTCTCGGCAATCCGATTGGCCGTCAAGGCTGCCCGCGGCAACTCGATCATTGTTCCGACGAGGTATTCGACAGTCTCGCCCGCTGCCGACATAACCTGATCCGCAACGTTTCTGACAACTTCTGTCTGAAGGTTCAATTCGTTTACGTTCGCGACCAGTGGAATCATGATCTCGGGCTTGACCGTGATGCCTTCGCGCTTAACTTTCACGGCTGCTTCAAAGATCGCCTGTGCCTGCATCCGCGTGATCTCGGGATAGACGATGCCCAGACGGCAGCCTCGATGCCCGAGCATCGGATTGAACTCGTGGAGATTAGCGACCCGCGCCTTTACTTCCTTGAACGGAGTCTTGATCTTTTTCGCCAGTTCCTTGAGCGTTGCGTCATCGTGCGGGACGAACTCGTGAAGCGGCGGGTCGAGGGTACGAATGGTAACAGGGTAGCCATTCATGGCTCGAAAGATTCCGACGAAGTCTTCTCGCTGTAGTTCCAGAAGCGCTGCCAGCGCACCGTGATAGAGCTCGGCAGGTCGTTTGATTCTGCGTTTGAGCTCGCTGACGCGCTTCTTTGCCTCTGCCAGTTTGTCTCCTGTGGCTTTGGCTTTGTCGCTTTCGGCTGTCGCAAGCTGGTTTTCAAGATTCTTGTACTCTGACGCCACGAGTATCATCTGGCGAACGCTGTCAATGCGGTCGCCCTCGAAGAACATATGTTCGGTGCGGCACAGTCCGATTCCCTCGGCGCCAAAGCTACGCGCCACTTCGGCATCGTTCGGCGTGTCCGCGTTGGCACGAACACCGAGCTTGCGGTAGTCATTTACCCAGCTCATGAGCGTTTTGAAGCTGCCACTGACTTCGGGCTCGCTCAGCGGAGCCGATCCCAGAATTACGCGACCGGTAGAGCCATCGACCGTGATAGAGTCCCCCTTCTTTACAGTTCGTCCATTCGCGGTGAACTGCTCAGCCGAGTAATCGATAGCGACTTCCGAACAACCGGCAACGCACGATTTGCCCATTCCACGGGCGACAACTGCAGCGTGCGACGTCATACCGCCGCGTGCAGTCAGTATTGCCTGAGCTTCGACCATCCCGTGGAAATCTTCGGGAGATGTCTCGATGCGTACCAGGATCACCTTCTCACCCTTTTTGCCGAGCTCTTCGGCCTCATCAGGATTGAAGACAACCTTTCCGGTCGCTGCCCCGGGGCTCGCGGGGAGGCCCGTCGCGATGACGTCGACATCGGCTTTCGGGTCGATCATCGGATGGAGCAACTGATCGAGCTGTGCCGGCTCTACTCGTTGGATCGCAGTCGCACGATCGATCAGCCCTTCATCAACCATCTCAACTGCGATACGAACGGCGGCAGGCCCGGTGCGTTTGGCATTGCGCGTCTGCAGCATCCAAAGCTTGCTGCGTTCAATCGTGAACTCGAGATCCTGAACATCCTTGTAGTGGCGCTCGAGCTTCTCAGCGACGTCAACCAGCTGCCGGTACATCTCGGGCATTTCCTGATTGAGCTCGGCAATCTTCTTAGGGGTACGAATACCAGCGACGACATCCTCACCCTGGGCGTTCTGAAGATACTCTCCGTAAAGCTCGCGTTCTCCAGTAGACGCATTGCGAGTGAACGCGACGCCTGTCCCGGAGTCTTCTCCGATATTGCCAAAGACCATTGTCTGAATGTTGACTGCAGTTCCAAGATTATCTGGAATCTTGTATGTCCTCCGGTAGTCGCGGGCTCTCTTGCCATTCCAGGAGGCAAAGACAGCGCGTACCGCGAGATCGAGCTGTTTGAGCGGCTCGTCGGGAAATGCGTGACCCGTCTCCTTCTTTACGATGTTCCGGAACTCAGCGCAGAGATGCTTGAGCGACTCGGCATCGACGTGAGTGTCTTCCTGCACGCCGAGTCGTTTCTTAGCTTCATTGAAGGCATGCTCAAACTTTTCAGAGTCAATGCCCATGACGATCTTGCCGAAAAGCTGGATAAAGCGCCGGTACGCGTCATATGCGAATCGCTCATTTCCGGTCATCGCGGCCAATGCCTTGAGAGTCGTCTCATTGAGCCCGAGATTGAGGACGGTATCCATCATTCCCGGCATCGAAAACCTGGCGCCCGATCGTACTGAGACAAGAAGGGGATTGTCGGATCCACCAAACTTCTTGCCCGTTGATTCTTCGATTCTGTTGAGCGCCGACAAAACCTCGTCCCACAGTCCCTCCGGAAATGTCTCTCCTGAAGCGTAGTAGCTGTTGCAGGCCTCGGTCGTTATCGTAAAACCGGGCGGCACAGGCAGTCCCGCAATTGTCATCTCTGCAAGCCCTGATCCTTTGCCACCGAGCAGATCTTTCATCTGCCCATGACCTTCAGCCTTACCATCAGCAAACAGATAAACGTACTTCTGAGTCATTATTGACTTCTTCTCCTTATTGATTGTTATTTGTGACGCGTAGACGGTCGACAAAAGCGACCGACTTCAAATCGCGTTCAATAGTGCGGCGTATTAATTTTGAGGCGAGTGTGCCGATCTGCTGGAGCATCCGGCTATCGCGCTTGATTGAGAAAAAATCGACTGGGTTCCTGGTTAGGATATCTTTGAGTCCTGCAAGCACTTCGCGCCGTAGTTCGTCCCCGCGCCTCCCACTGCAGGACAGACAAAGCGGGGCGCCTTCACTGGTCATCCACACGGATTGCTCCTGCGGAGAGGCTGCGGCTGCAGACGTGACAGGTGCTGAGATCAGCCAAAAAGCCCGAAAGCCTGAGCATCCATACCTCGAAATAGCGCGAGATTGCAGGAAGCTCGCGTGCGCCCGATAAACTCATTGCTTCAATCGTTGCTCCTACCAATCTGTAGACCCGTTCATTTGGCTCGTGATCGGGAACAAACTCAATGACGAGCTCGGCAATATAGTGCAGTGCTCCGAGCCGTTCGGAGGTGATTTCGTCACTGAACTGCGGCCTGATAATGTCGCAGGTCGAGATCGAAACAAGTTCCTGATTCTCCTTCTGATAGTAGCTCAAAGCGACCTCAGTCAGCGGCTCGAGACTCGAGCCAAAGCGGCTGCGGAGCTTTCTGGCTCCCTTGGCGACTGCGCGCACCTTGCCTGCATCTCTCGTAAACAGGACACATATCTTGTCTGCCTCTTTCAGCGTATAGGTCCGCAACACAAAGGCGTCGGTCCGGTGAAGCGGCATAAACCAACATTTTATCGACTGGAGCAGGGTTAGTAAATGGAAGCAGGTTCCAGGGCATGTAGTACCGCCTTCAGGCGGAATGGTTGGCACGGAAGATTCCGCCTGAAGGCGGTACAACGTGCCTAAAACGGCAGGGGATAGAGTACCCAGGCGATGGCGAGGCCCAGGAGAACGAAGTACCCGAAGACTTTCGCTCCGTAGCGCAGACGTTGCGCCGGCGTCGGGTGATCTGACGAAAGTGCGGCGAAAACGATCGAAACGAGCAGACTGTAGAGAAGAAGAGCCAGAAAATGGGTCATCCCTTCCTCCCCACCGCAATATCGAAAGCGTCGAGGGTTGCCAGCATATTTAATGCTCCCGCAACCATCAAAAACGTGTTACCGTATTCGAAAGTGATCTTCGCGGCCTGGGTCGGGTCGACTTTGAATCCGATATCGGCTGCGAGGCAGACGAAATAAGCGAGGCCTATGCCGGTGTCAAGAAAGCTGAAGAACCATGTCAGCCACTCCCCGGCCACGGGGAAATAGAGATGACCTTCCATGAGAAACCCCAGGAGGAACATGGCGATGATTCCCGACCCTATTAGGACGCCACGCGTGTAACGCCGCAGAAGCACGTGTCCCAGCCCCGGTAAGACGAGGGCCGCGACACAAACCACTATCTGCCGGGTTCTCGAAACCGGCATGGGAAGTGGGACTGAAGTTATTGACGGCGAGCGTTCCTCTGCGGCCAAGCGATCTCCGATAAACTTAAACAAGCATTAGCCTTGGAGAGTCATTCTAAGTACGCTCTCGTGGGCTGTCAAACGTAATCGCTATGAGTGAAAAACAAAGCAGCACTATGTCTATGATTCGCGAAGCTCTTATGGGCACGCAACGCGATTTTACAGAAGACAGCATCGGCCGCGCGATCTTCATCCTCTCGGTTCCCATGGTCCTCGAGATGTGTATGGAATCGCTATTCGGCATCGTCAATGTCTTCTGGGTTTCCCGGTTGGGCGCTGACGCGGTTGCCGCGGTCGGAATTACGGAATCGCTTCTCACGATAATCTTTGCCATTGCGCTGGGCTTGAGCATGGCGACAACTGCGGTCGTCGCACGTAGAACCGGCGAAAAAGACAGCAAGGGCGCAGCCATTGCCGCAGTGCAGGGGATTATCCTGGGAGTAGCCGTGTCAGTGCCGATCGGGCTGATTGGGCTCCTCTTTGCGACGGACCTTCTGCGAGTAATGGGAGCCACGCCTGAAGTCATCACGACTGGTAGCAGCTACACGAAGATTGTGCTTGGGCTTAACGTCGTGGTCATGCTCCTTTTTCTGGTCAACGCGGTATTCCGTGGAGCGGGCGACGCGACCGTGGCTATGCGGTCACTTTGGCTCGGGAATCTGATAAATCTTGTTCTCGATCCCTGTCTGATCTTCGGTCTTGGCCCGTTCCCTGAACTGGGAGTAATGGGATCAGCGATCGCGACCACCATCGGCAGAGGAGCCGGTGTCGTCTATCAGTTTGCGATGCTGTTTTCAAAGCGAAGCAGAATCGTGCTGCGTCGCGACGACATCAGGTTCGAGCCGGAGATTGCGCTGAACATGCTTCGCATTTCACTGGGAGGGATGTTTCAGTACCTTGTAGCGACAGCAAGCTGGCTGGCGTCTCGTCCGCATCGTCGCAGTTTTTGGGAGTGCGGCCCTTGCGGGTTACACGATCGCGATCAGGATCATCATCGTTGCCCTTCTGCCATCGTGGGGAATGAGCAACGCAGCAGCGACGCTTGTGGGCCAGAATCTTGGCGCCGCAAAACCGGATCGCGCAGAAAAGTCGGTCTGGATCACGGGGCTCGCCAACATGGTCTTCCTGGGAATCGTCGCGATCGTCTTCATCTTTCTTGCGGAGCCGGTGATTGGCATCTTCACTTCAGACCCGGATGTAGTTCCGTATGGCGTGGCGTGTCTGCGTTACATCAGTTACGGCTACATCTTCTATGCCTTCGGAATGGTGATGGTCCAATCGTTCAACGGCGCAGGTGACACATTCACTCCAACGTTGATCAATCTGTTCTGTTACTGGCTCTTTCAGATTCCGCTGGCGGCCTATCTGGCACTAATGACGAGACTCGAAGCAAGAGGCGTCTTTCTGGCGATCACGTTCTCCGAGTCCGCGCTTGCACTGGTCGCAATGTGGGCCTTCCAACGCGGCACGTGGAAGGAAAAGAAGGTGTGACGACCTGGGAGCGTCGCCGCTCCTGGGAGCGCCGGTCTCCGACCGGCCACGAGCCGCGAAGCGTGCGAGTCTTCAGCACAAGGACTCTCCAGGACTCGCACGCTTCGCGCCTGGGAGCGCCGGTCTCCGACCGGCCACGAGCCGCGAAGCGCGCGAGTCTTCAGCACAAGGACTCTCCACGACTCGCGCGCTTCGCGGCTCGTGGCCGGTCGGAGACCGGCGCTCCCAGTGCGCTCCCAGGTACTAAGGAGTCCGGTTCGAGAGGCGCTTGTAGTACTCGTCCACTAGTTTGCGGTATTTCTCAGGCGCCTCGCCCTGATCGGATAACCTCAAGTTGTTCTTTCCGAGTCTGGCTTGAAGCCGCCGGCTGAATTCCATCTCGACGCCACGAATTGGATCGACTACCTGGGCTTTCAGCAGTGCTGCCGTTTGCATGTCGTCCTTATACTGGGCGTTGGTCATCTGCCTGAGCGCTTCGATTGCCTGGTCGAGCCCGCGTGTCAGTTCTCGATCCCGTCCGATAGATCGACGAAGGTCCTCGAGATCACGCAAGCGATCCCGCATCTCTGCCTCGACCTGACGGGTGCCGGTGCAGGAGGTCCACCTCCGGGCATCATTTCTCCTGGCTGCATAACCTGCGGCGTTCTTGAATTTGATGGATTCCTTCCACCTGGACCAGATTGTCCACGCGCCTCCTGGCCTTCACCTTGACGTTCTCCGCCCTGTTGCTGTCCCTGACCTTGCTGCTGTCCCTGACCCTGCTGTTGACCCCGCTGACCCTGCTGCTGCTCCTGCTGCTGTCCCTGACGTCCCTGTTGCCCTTGCTGAGCCTGTTGTTGACCTTGCTGCTGTCCTTGTTGCCCGGCTTGCTGACCCGGTCGCTGTCGCTGGCCCTGTTGCTGACCCTGTTGCTGACCCTGTTGCTGACCCTGTTGTTGTCCCTGCTGTTGGCCTTGCTGCTGTCCCTGCTGGCGCGCCTGTCGCTGGCCCTGATCTGATGATTGTTGTCCGGGCTGATTTCTGCCGTCCGTTTCGCTGGCGCTGACCTTGCTCGTTCAATCGCTGTTGAAGTGAATCAAGGTTGTCGCCTATCTTGCGCGTTCGATCGAGCGCTTCCTCAGTCTGGTCTCCAGCCGATCGGCGCGAAGCCGATTTCTGGGCTTCGTCAAGTATCTGCGCAACTTCATCGAGATTCTGTTGCACCATCCGATCTCCGGCTCGCGCGCCCTCGAGTGAATTCTGATCAAGCATCTGCCGCGTCGCGCGGATGCGTTCAGCAACCCTGTTTCTGCGCAGCGATCCCGCTGCTTCTCTCAGTTGTTCGCCGGTCTGCTGCTTGTCACTTCCGAAGTTGCGCGATGCCTGGTCGAGGTCACGCTCGAGATTGCCGACGTCGTTTGCAAGCTGGTTTTTGCGGTCCGAGAGTTGTTGCCTCTCGCGTTGTGTAGCCGATTGTGCTCCCTGTCCCTTGCGCGCCATCTCGTCGACCTTTTCGGTGATATCACGCTGTTGCGCCCGCGCATTTTCGGCTCTTCGCTTCAGGTCCTCGACGCTGCTTGCGCCTCCGGCTCGGTTGTTCTGCTCCATTCGCCGCTGCGCATCTTCAAGTTTCTGGAGTGCGCGCATGTTCTGAGCAATCGCTTCGGTTGAGTTTTTGTTCTGTCCTGCGGCCTGAGCGCGTTGCATCTCATTTGCCGCTTCGTTGAGCTGCCGGCTCATCTCAGCAAGCTGCGGGTCGCGGCGCTCGCGCGACAAGCGCTCGAGCTCGCGGGCTGTCTTTCGGGTTTCATCGATCAGCTCCTGCTGCTGTCTGCTCGAGCCACCGCCTCCGCCTCCGGAATTCTGTTGCGCCTGTTGTGCTCGGCGCTGTTGCTCTTCGAGTTGCTTTTGCTGTCTCCTGGCCAATTCCTCGAGCTTGCGCTTTGTTTCGTCATCCTGTTGGTTTGCCTGCTGGCGCTGCTCGCGTTGCAACGTTTCGTACTGATTCTTCATCTTGTCGAGCTCGAGCTCGAAAAGATCCGCCAGCTCTTCTGCGCGTTCGTTCTGGCTTCCTCCGCCAGATCCTCCCTGATTCTGCGCAACCTGAATGTCTCTGAAAATCGCGTCCGCACGAAGCAACTGCTGCAGAGACCTTTGTTCGGCCGGCAATGCATCCTTTGACTTCTTGTTTCTCAGCTCGACGATCGCGGCTTCCATCTCTTTGGTTGCCTTTGTAAGGTGATCAACAAGCTTCGAGAAGTCTCCCTGACCGTTCAGCTGTTCGCCCAGCCGTCGCTTGATGCGTTCGATCAGGACATTGGTATCGTCCCGCAGTTTCTCCTGTCCGAGTGTGACGGTATTGTAGTTCTCGTTGCGCTCGGCTTCGCTGTAAGTGCTTTCTTCCCGTTGAATGCGAAACGTTGCCGCAATCAGTTCCTTTTGCCGTTTTGGAAGAGCATTCTCCTGCTGGCCCTCGCCGCCTGCGCCCGGGGGCTGCTGGGACTGGCGATACTCGCGCTCGAACGGTTTGACCTCGATGAAATAGATGTCACTTGTCGCTTCACGTCGCGCATCTCGCGCCTTCGCGTAATATGAAATGAAATCCCCCGGCTCGAGGCCATACTCTTCCAGGAAGAACGTGTGTGTTGCTTTCATCGAACGCGAGGCTTCGCGCTGTAGATGCTGGAGATCGACCTTCTTTTCTTCGCCTCCATTCACCGAAAAGAACATTTCGAGCGAAGCGACGCCGTAGTCGTCCTCGGCTTTGGCTTCGGTAAATATCTCTTCAACGCTGGTCGCGCGCGCGTCGCGCCCCGGTTTTTCAAAGCTCACAGTTGGCGGCTGATCGTCGAGCAGAACGATGTCGAACTCGCTGGAGCCGTTGTAAGTCTCGCCATCGACGCTCACAAGCTCGATGTGATACGACGTATTGCGCGTGACTGTCACGTTTCCGGCAAAATCCTTCTCACCCTCTAGCGTCATTTCAATCTTTTCGCCGTCCTTGAGCACGATTCTCGCGCTCTTAGCCTTTGCCGTCATCCGCGCAGTGATTTTGACTACCGAGCCTTGCAGTGCTGCAACCTCACCGCTGTCCTCGATTGTTTTCGATGGGAGGCCGGTATAGGACGGGAAGTTTATGACCACATCCAGCTGCTTCACATATGGCAGGTCCGCAACGTCGAGTTTATAGGTTTGCGACTTGATGCCGTTGGATTCGACAAAGTACTCGACCGCATCCTGGATGTTGAAAATATAGAATTGAAAATCCTGCTTGTTCTTCCCGGGCTCCATACTCTGGCCGACCCACTGGTCGTTTCCGGAGCCGATCTTGCGCGTGAAAACCGTCACGGGCTCGACATAGAAGTTGTTGAGTGTAGCGAGAAGTCGCTGGTCAGAATTCTTGGGCACGCGTGCATTACCCGGTTTAACCGAGATGCTCATCGCACTTGATGTAGCAGCTTCACTTGCCGGAGCAAGCAGATTGGCTATCCCGCCCCGAATCTCTGAAGGACCGAAAAAGAACGTACCTATTCCCAACAGGAGTGCTGCGACCGCTGCAGCGCCCCACTTCGCGAGAGTGCTGCCAGGCACGATCTCGTCAAGCTGAACTGCTCGTGCCGAGGCGTCCGCATCGCTCAAGAGACGATCGACTATTACTGGCGATGAAGCTCCAGGCTGGTCTTTCACCTCGACCGCGCTCACGAAGCGCTCGTCGAGCCCATGGTGCCGCTCTTCCACAAAGCGAGCGATCTGAGACTCGCTCGGCTTTCTTCGCACACCTCGCACGATGAAAAAGTAGACCGCCGCCACCAGCGCCGCGAACGCGACAATGCGAAGCGAGATAAGCGCGCCAGTATTGGCACGATATCGGTATGAAAGCCAACCGAGTGCAATCACCGAAAGACTCGCTACCGCCAGTACCCCAGCCAGTCCCTTGAGGAGTGCGACGTAGAACCGTCGACGCTCGACACCCTGGATTAGATGGAATAGTGATTGGTCCTGGTATTTCATAGTCTTACTCCGCGTCCACTGCAGTTATCAGTTGATAATGCGGGCAGTCTTCAACCTGCGAGCAAGTATCGCCTCACTGACGAAAAGCACGAAAGCAGCCAGAAGAAGTATCCACCAGACACGCTGTCCGGATTCGATCTCTTCACTGGTTGCCGTACGTTGAGTCATGGTTTCGCGACGTGATGCGTCTTGCGCGTCAACTCCTGTGACAGCTGCGATAAACTCTGTCACGTCCATCTTCTTCAAATCCGATTCGAGCGTCGGAACATTCACCCCTTCATAGTCGCTGGCCTGTGGCAGTCGGATCCTGTAAAAGCCGGGCTCCTGGGGATTCACTATCAGGTCTCCGAGCGAGGATTGAGTGCGATCGGTCAATCGAGCACCTCCCGGCGAATCGACCGCGGGCAGGGAAGCATCCTCGAGGGCAGCTACCGTAAATGGTTGACCTGTCGTATGCCATGGCCGCTCGTCGCGCTCACCCAGGTAACGAACAATCTGTCTCACGAGCGGCAGGTAGACCGGTGACAGCGGCAGATCGTTCCAGAAAGAGTCAAAGGTAGAAGTGAAAAGGATGACTTTGCCCTTTCCAGTGCCTGCCTCGACGATTGCTGGTGATCCATCCTGGAACCTTGCAATAACAGATGAAGCTTCTCGAGGCGCAGAACGAAAGTATCCGCCAAACCTTATCGAAGCCAGCCGGCCGCTTTGTCGAAATACCTCGAAGACTGGATGATCGGTCCTGATCTCGCTGAGCGTAACTGGCGATGTTCGCACCTGTACCGCTTCCTCCAGCACAGCCGGTGCCAGTGTGCCGAAACTTCTGTTGAAAGCATCGGCGCGCGTGTGAGGTCCGGTTGAGACGACCAGACCGCCGCCTTTCTCAACAAACTTCAAAAGTTCACTCGCCAGTGCGCCACTGATCTCTCCGGGATCGTTGAGTATTACAACGCCATATTCTGAAAGTTCGGCGGGATTTGTCGATCCAGAGCTCTTCACCGTCAGCGCGAAGGGGAGATTTTCGCCAGTCGTGAGGGCGTTCTTAAGGTAAAAACTCTCGCTCTGGCCCCTTGTGGACGTTTCAATGACGAGGACCTTGACCTGAGGTGCTCGTCTGATCGTGAACGAGAACCGGTTGTCGAACGTGAATGCGTCATCTGTAACTTCGAGCTGGCAGCGATTGACGCCGTCGTTCACATTGAAATCCGTGAACTCGAGGGTTTTCGATTCACCGGCAGGCACGTCGATTTCGCGCTTCTCGATGACGGAGTCATTGATGTGAAACGCGAGTCTTACTCCCTTCCGGTCTTCAAGTCCAAAGTTTGTCAACTTGGCGGTAAGCTTGTCACTGTATTTCTGCTGGTAAACCAGGCCGTGAACTCCCAGGTCAGATATGGCGACGTTTTCAATCGACTCGTCACTGACATCCACAAGTTCGAGTTTTATGTCACCCTTGAGTCTGAAATCGTTGCTCGCTTCGCCCTTGCCGGATGCCTGAAAATCGCTGATCAGGAAAATGCGTTTCGCGCCCGCAGTATCATCTACGAAAAGTGATTCAGCGCCCTTGAGGGCCTGCATAATGTCCGTTCCGAGGTTCGTAGGTTGAAGACCTGTTACCGCCGCGCGTAGCTTGCCAGTGTCCGTGCTGAACTTTTCCAGAACTTCATAACCTCGATTGAAAGTGACAAGCGCGCCTTTCTCGCCCTGAATATCGGAAATGATGCCGAGAGCGCGCTGTCTTGCCTTCTCAAAGCGACCACTCTGACGCATGGTCAACGAGTTATCGAAAAGAATGACATTGGATCGATCACGCTGCATGGCCTCAGCGCCGCTTCCCGGTAGAAACGGTCTTGCGAACGCCAGTACTACCAGCATGAGTGCGAGTGCACGAAGTGCGAGAAGAAGAAGATTGTGAAGGCGCTTGCGCCGGATTGTCCTCTGCGGGACACGGCGTACAAACATCAGCGAAGGAAAGTCCACCTGCGGCGCCCGCGTGCGCCGCACCAGATGCACTATCACCGGCACTGCAAGCGCGCCCAATCCCAGCAGAAATAGTGGACTCAACAAAGACATGCGTTACCTACTTCCTCGCTCGTTTGGCAAGGAAGGAAAAGAGAGCAAAATCCAGGGGTTTGTCCGTCGTCAGAAGCTCGTAATCAATACGATTGCGGGAAGATCCTTCACTAAGTTCGTCGAGATGCTTCCGGAATGTATCGCGGTAACCTTCGGCCAGAATGTCGGGCAACACGTGAATCATCTCGTCTGTCTCGAGGTCGCGGAGCAGAACCGGCTCAGAGAATGTGAAATCGACTTCATTCGGGATCGAGCACGTGAAAGACGATGACATCATTTCCCTTGAAGCGGAGATGCTCGAGCGCATTCAAGATTGCCTGCGGTTCATCGTAGAGATCGGAAATCAGCACAATAATTCCACGTCGCGTAATTCTCTCGGCAACCTGGTGCAGAACGTTGCCTACGCGCGTCTCGTTTACGGCCGATACCTGCTCGAGATTCCCAAGTATCGTGCGCAGGTGTCCGCTTCTGTTGTGTGCTGGCACGTGAACGCGCACATTCTGATCAAATGCCATCAATCCAACGGCATCCTGCTGGCGACTGGCGAGATAGGCAAGTGACGCGGCAAGGCACTTGCCATATTCGAGTTTGCTCATCGGCCCGGTCGAGTACGACATCGACGTGCTCGCATCGAGCAGAATGTGACACTGCGAGTTTGTATCGGCGCGATACTTCTTTATGAAGTACCTGTCAGTTCTCCCAAGCAGTTTCCAGTCGAGATGCCGGATATCGTCGCCGGGCATGTACTGTCGATATTCAGCAAACTCTGTCGAGAAACCGGTAAAAGGAGAACGATGAAGCCCGGAAATAAAGCCTTCAACGACGGTCCGTGCCAGCAATTCGAGAGAACTGATTCGCGCGAGAACTTCCGGCTCGAGAAAACGAGGTGTTCCACCACCAGAGAAATGGGGAGCATCGACAGTCTGCGACTGCACTCCGCGGTCAGTTTTTCCTTTTCTTGAGAATGACCACATTGTTCTTTTGTACGTTGTACCGCCTTCAGGCGGAATCTTCCTTCCGCCCTTACAATCCCGACTTCGGTTCCGGGACGCTTTCGATCAACTTCGAGATCACCTTGTCCGTATCGACCTTCTCAGATTCTGCCTGGAAATTCAGCAATATACGGTGGCGCAACACGGGATAGGCCATTGCGCGAACATCCTCGCACGAAACGTTGTACCGGCCGTGAAGGATCGCTCGAGCCTTACCTCCGAGGATCAGGAACTGCGATGCGCGGAGCGATGCGCCCCACGTGACCCATCGCTTTATAAAGTCGGGCGCCGTGTCATTGACGGGCCGGCTTGTGCTCACAAGGCGAACGGCATATCGCGTAACAGCATCAGCAGAAGGCACCTTGCGAACCAGCTTCTGAAAGGCCAGTATCTCGTCCGCCGATATCTGCCTTTCGAACTGGATATCCTGAGGCGAAGTTGTCATGCGGACGACGGTCACCTCGTCTTCCTCCGGTAGATACCCAATCCGAACGTTGAACATAAAGCGGTCGAGCTGCGCCTCGGGAAGGGGATAGGTTCCTTCCATCTCGATCGGATTTTGAGTTGCAAGTACGAAAAACGGGCGTGGGAGATGATAGGTTGTACCCTGAACCGTGACGCTGAACTCCTGCATCGATTCGAGCAGCGCGGCCTGTGTTTTTGGAGGCGTCCGGTTGATCTCGTCAGCAAGGATAATGTTGGCGAAGACGGGGCCACGAATAAACTGCAATGCGCGATGTCCCGTGGACCGGTCTTCTTCGATGATTTCCGTGCCCGTGATATCAGCAGGCATGAGATCGGGCGTGAACTGTATTCGTTTGAACGAAAGGTCCAGCACATTCGCGATCGTGCGAACAAGGAGCGTCTTGGCCAGACCGGGAACGCCGGTGATGATCGTATGGCCCCCTACAAAGAGCGAGATCAGTACCTGCTCAACCACTTCGTCCTGACCCACAATCGTTTTGCGGATTTCGTGAAGAATTCGTTCGCGAGCTGAAACCAGCCGGTCCAGCAGCTCCTCGTCGCGAATCGTTGTTGTGTCAACTGCCATTAACTCTCCTTTGTCTTCGCTGGAATCTTGAAATAATCAGTTTATCAGTGCGTCAGAGCATAAACGATGTAATTAACCCCGAACTTGTATGACTCGTTGGTCTCCTCGATTGGTCGAAAGGGGTTATCCGACCATTGCCAGTAGTCGCTCATATCGTAGTTGTAATTGATCATTACGAAGAGACGCCCGTGCTCATCCTCGATGCCGTGAAACTCCGGAGTGTAGTATCCGTACATCGGGTTGAGATCGAGACTCTTGATCGAAAAGAAGCAGTTGAAAATCGGGTGAGAGATGTCGAGCCGCTTCATTTGAAATTCGGGGAAAGCGCGCTGCAGATTGTGTTGTAGCGAGCCAGCTCCCCTGCAGTCCTGAAGTCGTCGACAAGCACGAAGCCGCCTCTCAGGCAATACTCGCGAAGTCCCGCAATCTCCTTGTCGTTCAAATCCATGAATCCGACTTCACACAGATAGATAAACGGGTACTTGAATATCTCGGGGTCGTCAAATGTGAATATGGGTTCGTCTCTGTCGAGCGTCAGGTCGGCTTTCGAAAGCTCTGACATGATCTTCATCAGATGACGGCCGGCTATCGGGTAATCGTGAGACCACGGAAGCCCGCCGTCACCGAGATGAGTGCGCATTCCAAAGCCGCTGAACATGCTGACGTCGAAGCGAGCGCGAGCGAAGGTGACCCTGCCTGAAAGATCTTCGGTGTTCTGTGGCACATCCGTTATCCGCGGCAGATTTGATTGCGGCTTGCGAGGCGGGCGCTGTGCAGGAGCGAGTCCAACAAGCATGCTCATGATGCAGGCGATGAATGCCAGCACTTTAAGGATGTAGTACCGCCTTTAGGCGGAAGTTCGCTGCCGAGATTCCGCCTGAAGGCGGTAAACATGCTTTGCTTGTGCTTTTCCATTTCCAATTCCGTCACGGTTTCGCGATCCGCAACAAAAGCTCCTGAGCCTGCTCGTACCCGGGCGCGGCTTCGAGTGACCGGAGAACTGATTTCTTTGCGTCCGCGGTCCGGCCCGATGCGAGCTGTGCCCTCGCAAGATTGTAATGCGCTTCGGCGACATTCGGGGGATTCAACGACAAAGCGATCTGATATTCGCGAAGCGCCTGATCCGATTCCTTCCGCTCAAGATGGATGGACCCCGCAAGTGCGTGCGGCGTGTACTCGAACGGATTCAGATAAAAGCCCAGACGAAGCGCTTCAAGCGCTCGCGCCTTATCGCCCTGCTCGAGACGGATCTGAGCGAGGCGCTTCAATGCTTCATAGTTGTTCTCGTCGACTTTGACGAGTCCCTCAAGTGCCTCCGCTTCGGCCCCTTTGTCGCCTTTCTTCTCATAAATCTTCGCTAGCTGCGCGTAAGCACTCCCTTCTCCTTCCTGGAAAGGGAAGAGCTCTATCGAGCGCTTCAAGTGCACAATTGCTTTTTCGATGTCACCGTCTGTTTGATAAATAGTTCCGGCTCTGAGATTGAGCAGAAAGTTATCCCCGTTTGATGCCACTTCCCGGAGGACATCCGCCTTCTGCATTTGCGCTATGGCCTGGGATCTTGCCGCCGTCTCGAGCGCCTTTATGTAAGGCCCGACTTTCGACTTGATGAACTCGTTGAAGGCTCGATCAAAGTCAGCCTCCTTAAGTTTCAGTACCTGTTCGATGACATCGCGGGTCTTTGCGCGTTCTCGAAAGCGCTTCAACATTTCAAGAATTGCGTCAAAACCGTAGCGCTCGACTATGAACTCGCAGACTTGAGACGCCTGAAAATAGGCAAGTGGCACATCATCAGGTCTCTTCGGGCGCGTGAACCCGGCGTCAAGATCGGCGATCTTGAACCATCGCCCGTCTGCGAATGAGCGAAGAAAAGCGGGATTCCAGTCGTCTCCCCAACCGGGACGGCCGCGCCGCTCCTCGTACACCGAGAGGCCCTCGGAAAACCACCTGGGCACGAAATGATCCGTTGTCTGCAGAGTAATCACATGCGTGAACTCGTGCCAGAGGGTGCTTCCCCAGTTGAACTCTCCTCCCGGTCGAGCTGACGGAGAGTCCTGAGCGATCACCTGACCAAAGCAGACTCCCAAAGCCCCAAGACCTGGCATGCCAAGTGTTCTCACGGCAAAATCTTCGTGGTTTGCAAAGAATTCAACACCGATCGGCCCGCGAGGCTTGAACTTGTACTTTGCCGAAAGAGTGCGCTCCGCCTCTTCAAGCAGATCGCCGGCATATACCGCAAGCGCCTGACTCTCCTTATCGGAGGCCTTGATCACGAACATCCCACGCGTAACCGAAGGATACTCTTTGAGCGAATCAAGAAGGTCCAGCGTGTTCTTTGCCCAGATGTTGAAAGGATCGCCTTCAAACGCCTTTTCGATCGATGCGCGCCCTTCATCGAACTTTCCGAGACGGAGCAAGCCGATTCCAAGACTGAGGTGAGACGCCCAGAGATCGGGTTCGAGAGCGATCGCCTTACGGGAGAACTCAACGCCCTGCGAGTATTGTCGAGTGATCGTCGCGAAATGAGAGAGAGTCTCGTAAAGCTCGCCGTATCTCGGATTGATCGCGAGTGTCGACTTGACCGCAGCATCAAAGTCCGCGGCCTGGTTCTGGATATAGAACATCGCAGCCCGTACCGAGTGCGCTTCGAGTGAATTGGGATTTATCTTCAGCGCCGATGCGAGATGAGCCTCAGCGCTCGAGAAAGACTCGGCCTCGAGATCGAGCGAAGCTGCGAGAACCTTGGCATCGACATAGTTCGGGTTGATCTCGAGTGCGCGTGTCAGTGCAGTGCGTGTCTCTTCGGCTCCCTGGATGCGTCGATTGCGGGCAACGCCAAGATGGCGCGCGCGCACTGTTCTTGTTGAGAGCAAGCGCATCGCGAAAGAATTCCGCAGCTTCGGCATACTGGTACTTCGTTGTGAAAAGCTCGCCACCTGTGAGATGAGCCTCGAGATAGCCTTTGTCAGTGTCGATCGCGTTGAGAACGACCTCGTTGGCTTCTTTGAACCTTTCAAGGTGCGTCAACGCGAGTGCCGCTGCGGTCTCAGTCTCGGCTGTCGATTTCTCCTCCGCTTCGTACGCTTCGACTACTGACTCGAAAAGCTTGTCGGCGGCGACGCGGTCTCCCACGATGTCGAGCATCTCACCCTGGCGAAGCTCTGCGCGAATCTTCAAGCTGCCTTTGGTGTTTGTGGCAGCCTGTCGATACTCCTCGACTGCGTCACGATACTTGCCGGTTGCGGCCAGTGATTCTCCGAGAGCAAAATGTGCGGCTGCGCTCGAACGGTTTGACTGAAGAAACTTTCGCGCAATCGCTTCTGCTTCGGCGTACTTTCCAGTCTCGATATAGGCTCTGGCCAGGCCACCGAGCGCGGCCTCATCCCCAGGCGCCTGCGTCAACCGCTTCTCGAGAGCGCTGATCGCAACTTCGTAATTTCCACGCGAGACTTCTACGAGAGGGTCTTGTGCAGCCTGTTGCACCGAGCTGCATCCCACCAGCATCCAGAGCAAAGCAGGAAGCCACGCCGACAGCGTGACTGTCGCTCCTCGAAATCTTGTCCTTCTCGTGTCTCTCATCTATTTCTTTTTAGATCGGATTTTCTGGCTGACGGTTGCAAGGTCCAAAAGAAGCTTTTCAAGCTCGGCTTCATATTCGGCATCGCTTTTGAGCTTCTTTTCTTTGCCTGCCTTCAATTGCGCGATTTCTCCTTCAAGACGCGCGCGCTCGGCAAAAAGTGTCGCAAGCTCGACATCGCCACCCGCCTGCATCTTCGGCATCGAATCAAAAAACGTTGTCAGCGCAAGGCCTCCGTCGCCGGCTTCGACCTTTGGGTGTCCGACTCCGTCACCATTGTCGTCAAGAAGCGCGTGCTCGGTCGCGAGCCGTCCCTCTCCTTCATAAAACGCTGCCGTCATCCTGCGTGGCGTAGCTGAAAGCTTCACCGACGGAAATGCGACCATTCTTGTCAGCGTCGGCATCAGTCTTCGTAAGAGCGGAGACGAAGTACTCGGGAAAACGCGTGGCGTTCTGTTCCTGACCACTTCTCGTCGCGGTGATTACAATCGCTCCGTTGGCAGAAAGGGGCTTTACAAACTCACCGCTGGCGCTCGACATGTTGACGATGATCTGGCGGCGCGTTGGAAGCGATTTGACGTGCAATGCGAGTTCTTTAGCGGTCAGGTCGGGGCCGACCAGCATGAACTTTGCTTCCTTGTCGCTGAAGCTGCCGTGCCCGATGAGAAAGATGAAGACTGTCGAATCTGGTTTGGCTGTGGTCTTAAGGCTCGTGAAGACTCGCCTCAGCTCTTCGGTCGTCGCCGGGCGTTCGAACTCGGTCGAAGGCTTTTCAACGAGCAATGCCGTCTGGTTCTGTGGAAATGAAAGCTTGTCGACCAGTTCGGAGCGGAGCGCGTTTGCCCACGTCGAGAACTGTGTGCTGTAGGCGGGTTCGCCACCGATTCCGCAAACAATGATCGCGAACTTACCCGGGTCCGCTTCGGGTCTCGTGGTCGTAGACGGGGCAGGGGTTTGCGCCTGTTGAGCTTCCTGTACGCTCTTCGCTCCCGGCCGTCTGACAGGATCAACATCCTGAGCGCACGCCGAGACGCTGCACACACAAGCGAGAACCATAACCATCAAAAAGTGTCGTTTTGCAAAGATCATTTAGGCGAGTCCACTCCGCTTTCTCAGGAACCACTCGCCGCCAGCGAGTCCCACAAGCAACAAAAGGTTGAAAGGCATGTCCCAAAGGTCCTTGCTGACCTTCTGGGAGTTTTTGCCCTCGAGATAAGAGACTTCTTCAGGGAGCTCACCTGACTTCGAGCTTTCGAAGTACTTGCCGCCGGTCTCCGCTGCGATCCGTTTGAGCAACTCCACGTTCTGCCGCGCGTCATTGTATTCGCGCGACTTCTCGCTCCGGAAAAAGCTCGTCGCCGCCCGCCCAATTTCAGCACCCTTCTGCTTTGCGATGATTTCAACCCGGTGAAGCCCGTTCTTCGTTGGCTTGTATTGGGAACGGAAATCAGGAGAGTTCTCTCCAAGACCAAAAACCAGCACCAGTTCCTCGGTCGATCCTTCGGGGTCGGTCACTCGAGCAAGAACCTGGGCGTCTTTGATAATCTCGAACTTCTTGTCATTTACCTCGGCACGAATGGTGACTGTGTCGCCCGCATAGTAGACTTCGCGCTCTGTAGCCACCTCGATCGGCCCCGGCGTAGAACTTACCAGGTAGCGCAGCAACTGCCGCCAGAATGTTTCGTGCGATGTATTCTTCGAGTCGAGCATCATGCGCCAGCGCCACGTATCACTGGCTGTCAGGACCAGTGTCCGGCCACGACCGTATCGCTCTTCCGCAAGAAGGGGAACTGTTCGAGCACGATCGGCGAGACTCCGCGCTTCGAGAATGATTGTCGCCCCGGGTTTGATCTGAGGCAGCACCTCAGGGACGGTGATCGGAGGAAGCTCTTCCCACGCCTTGGCGCTCAGATTGCGATCTTCGTTGAGTCTCGTGACGGCGTGGGTTCGCCCTCGAGCTGTCAGTTCCGCCTTGAAGTTTGAAACGGCGGGCATCTCGGATTCTTCGATCCGATCGTCCAAATCCAGAGGAAGCATCCCTGCCACCGGCGTATTCCCGTATCTTCCGGCGTCGAATGAGCGCGTGCCACCGAGCGCGAGGAAGCCGCCACCGCGGCGCGCCACAAACTGTTCAATCATCTTGAGCTGCTCGTAAGTAAAGAAGTTCGCTTCCATGCTTCCAAGCATCAATCCCTGGTAAGCGAACAGGTCTTCTTCGGTCTTCGGGAATCCGGATTCGAGCTCAAGACCGCTTTCCACCCCCTGCCGGTAGAACTTTCCATCCGCAGAGCGCAGCACTGACACGAGAATCAGGTTCTTCTCGTTCTTTGCGAGCGACGAACGCATCTTTCCGTACTCCCAGCGCGGCTCGCCTTCGATGTAGAGAACTTTGGGCCGGGTGTCAGTGACTTCTATGAGCGCTTCCTGGAGATTGTTCTCGTAGGTCATCTCACCGTCGAGATTCTTGATCTCGAATGTATAACGATGAACGCCGGCAGTGGCAGGAGTGAACTCAACGTTCGCTGATTGAGCCTCAGCTCCGCGAACGTCGACGGTTTCCGTCTTGATCGCGCGGCCGTCTTCGCTCACCGCCACCATCACTTTTGCCGGGGCCCCATCTCCAAATCCGGTGACGCGAAGAAGGACCTCTGCATTCACGGCAGAACCGACAAGCACCCGTCGCGGCGTATTAACGCGGACCATTTCGGCGTCTTTGAAGCTCTTCGTGCTCCCGTAGCCAATTGTATAGACGGGAATGCTCCGCGCTCTCAGCTCTCTCAGTTCGGCACTCAAATCGGCCGTTGTGTTGGCGCCTCCGTCACTCATAAGGATTACCGCCGACAAAGGCACTCCGCCGGTATCTTTCGATGCCTCCCTCAAAGCTCCGGTGATGTCAGTTGCGGCACCCGTTGCAGCAAGCTCGCCCGGCCCATTGACGCGATCAATCGTGTCGGCAAAGCGATGAAGCCGAACTTTGAACTTTGCGTCGAGATCGGTGGAGAAACGGCCACTGAGCGTGTTCTTAAGCGCGTCCATGCGGCTTTGCCCGTTCTCGTCCTTGAGCTCCATGCTCCTGGACGCGTCAGCGACGATGGCCACAGACGTGCTTTGAGGGATGACCGACGAAACGACCAGAACGGGGCGCATCAGGAGGAAGGCGATCAAGCCGAGCAGCACGACTCGGAGCGAAATCAGCGCAGCCTGGCGTCCCTGCGTGATCCGGTAATGGGGACGCACATAAACGAAATAAACGAGGGCTCCAAGAGCCAGGGCGACAAGCAGGACTATGATCCAGGCGGGGCGTCCGGCAAGTTGCAGGTCCCCCTTCGAAAAGAGTGACCACTTGTACTTGAAGAAAAACTGCAGCAATTGATCCATGAAACCTTACTCCGCCTCATAAGCAGCTCGGTGGATAAGACTGCAACCGGTCGACCCCTTCATTATAACCAACGCAAGACTTTAGGGTAAAACTAATCGCCCTTAAGATGCCCGTTTTCGGGCGGGCGTGCATTGATTGTCGATTATTTGGACTTTTTGACAAATAGTTTGGAACGCGAGGCGGAATGTCAAGGGGTTCGAATTCGTGCAAAAGCCATCACGCGAAGCCGCGAAGACGCGAAAAGAACCACAGAAATGCCGTCGTGGAATCACTGTTATTCTGTTTCGCGTCTTCGCGCTTCAGCGTTAGCTTCTGCACGAATTCGAACACCCTGGCTAACTCGCTTCTCTCGAACCATCATCCACCTGATGATCCGAATGTGCCAGCTCATGCGCGCTGCCGGCCGGGATCAGCAGCGAAACTACCAGGGCGCAGATTGCCGCTACGAGCACGGCTGCGAACGCAAGTCGCAATGAGCTCGCGAACGCTCGCTGGAGAATCTCGATCGACTCTCGGCTCATCGCCTGTCTCGGTCTGAGGGAGCACGCTCGCAGCCAGGTCGTGACCGCGAGCTTCCAGGAATCCCTTTCCGCCCTGGCTCAGCTCTCTTTCAAGGCGCCAATTCATCAGCGCTCCCATTATCGCCGTACCGGTCGCTGCTCCGATGCTCCGCGCGAAGAGAACAATCGACGTCGTCGTTCCAAGCTGCGTTCCTTTGACCGCGTGTTGAGCCGCAATCATGAGACTCGCCATTGTGAATCCGCCACCGACACCGAGCAGCGCAACATAGACTGAGAGCCAGAGAGTCGAAGTCTCCGTGTTCATCCTCGCAAGAAAAACTGCGCCGACGATGATGAAAGCCATCCCGCAGAGTACAACACGGCGGTAGCCGAGCTTCAGCACGAGACGGCCACCCGTAGTCGCGGCAACGACCCAGGGAAGGATGTAGGGCATCAGAATTCTGCCCGCCGCGATTGCGTCAGTTCCGTGAACTGATTGCACAAACAACGGTAGGAAGTTGAGAGTGCCCACGAGTGTCATCGCTGCGAACACTCCGTGCAGGCTCGCCAGACTCACGATCCGGTTGCGAAAAATGTCGAGAGGAATCAGCGGCTCAGGGCTTCGAAGCTCAACAAAAATGAAGAGCCCGGCGAGCACGAGTCGCGCCGCCCAAAGACGCTGCAAAAGCGATGGGCGAGATGGCGGTCCCCTGGAAGCACAGAAGCAGAAGCGTCAGTGTGGCGGCCAGGACGATCGCGCCGGCATAGTCGACCTTGATGTCCTTTCGACGCTCGTATCGCTCGCGGTACGTCATAAAGACGATGATTCCAGCAAGAATCCCGAAAGGAAGCGAGAGGTAGAATATCCAGCGCCACGAGAGGTAGGTCGCAAGATAACCTCCGACGAGAGGCCCGGCGAGGCTGGCAACGCCCCACATTGCACTGAAGAGTCCGATAACTTTTGCCCGCTGCTCGAGTGTTAAAAGATCGGAAGCGATCGTCATGCCAATGGGAAATAGTGCTGCTGCTCCGAGACCCTGGAGTGTCCGGAAGGTGATCAGCTGTGACATCGATGTCGACGCTCCGGAAAGCGCAGAACCGATGATGAAACACGCAAGACCTCCGAAAAATGCCGGGCGGCGGCCTGCGAGGTCGGCCATCTTTCCCCAGATCGGGGTCATAACGGTTGCGGCAAGGATGTATGCCGAAAAGACCCAGCTGTAGTACTCGATACCACCAAGCGACCCGATCACGGTCGGCATTGCCGTGCCGGCGACGGTGTTTTCGATTGCTCCCATGAAGATCGCGAGCGCGACTCCGGCGAGTGTGAGGCGGGTGTTTCTATTCATTGCAAACGTTATCGGAGCGAGGACTGAGCTACGTTTTCTTCAAGAACTTGCGAATCCCTTCCTGACAGTCGGGAGTTGCGCGAGCAATGGCATTCATCGCGACGCCCGCATCGACGGCCTGTTCGAAGGTCATTCCATCGATATGATATAGAAGAGATTTGGTAAGCATTACCGCCGACCCGCTGACGTTCGTGATCTCATTCACGATGCGTTCAACCTCGGCCTCGATCTGGGAGTCTTCAACAACGCGATTGATGAGACCGATTCTTTCGGCCTCGTCGGCACTCAGCACTTTTGCCGTAGTCAGCAGCTCAAAGGCTCGCTTCTCTCCGAGATTGCGCCTGACCACCGCGAGCACCATTGCCGGTACGAATCCGATTCGCACCTCGGGATAAGAGAACTGTGCCGAGCGCGCCGCAATCACAAGGTCGCACGCCGAAGCAAGACCGGCGCCTCCAGCAAAAGCTCTCCCCTGGACAACGGCAATCACACACTTGCGAACAGTCCGAATTTGATTGAGTAGCGATCGCAAACTCGCGGGCGTCGTCGAGATTGTCGAGCACATGAGCGGTTTGAGACTTCTTCGAGTTGGGCAAGATCTGCCCCCGCACAGAAGTCTTTTCCCGCTCCACGAATGAGAATCACTCTCGCTTCTTTATCCGTGGCCGCGATCTCAATTGCACCGCTGATCTCGCCAATCATCGTGGAGCTGAGCGCATTCCTCTTTTCCGGGCGATTGAGCACGATCCGCGCCACGCTACCGCTGGTTTCAAACTGGATATGACTAAAGGTTGGCATTGAATTTGGATCGACTCCTTAGCGGTTTGCTTCCGTTCCTGACATCTGTCGGAGTGGTGGCTGTTGAGTATAGTTTGTCAGATTCCCGGTTATAGTTCCCTGCGTCGTTTTGGCGACCAGCCGCACTGGGATGCGGCGCGCGTCGTCCGTTATCCAGACATGCAGCGTGCCCTGCCGGGTTGGATAGTAGCGGCCCGGACCGAAGACCTTGGCCTCGACCTTTACCGTCTTGACATGCTCGCGCCCAATTTCGATGACTTCACGATTGCGAACAATGATCTCGAACTCATGGTTCCGCTCGTCCTCGCTTAAGGGCATGCAAAGCACTTCGCCATCGCGCAGCGATTGCAGTCGCAAATAGTAAAGGCATGACACAAGGGTCTGAGTGCCATCCCGAAGTGGAAGGTCAATGGTCTTTGGAGGAGCCTGGGGTTTGGTCAGATCGCGGGTTTCGTAATGAATCTTCTTGAGAATCGGATCGAATTCGGCTGTCTGAGCAATTTTCTTTTTGCTGTACTTCTCCTCCTTGAAGTGCAGACGAGCAGCAAAATTGTGCTTTGCAAGTATCGTTTCAAATCGACCTTGAAGATCAATCCCGAGCAGACCGATAAGAAATCCCTGTGATACGGCCGTTGCCCGGATCCCAACGTAGGTCTCGCCCTTAAGTTGATTCAGCTCGATTGAGCCACGCCCATATCCATCGGCGCTAGTGATCGAAATCTTTGAAGAGTTGGGGTTCGGTTCGAGAGGTCCCAGATAATCGAAAGTGATTGCTCCAACTGTAGCGTTGATTGGAAAGCGCGAGAACCGGAGTTCAAAGATCAGCTTCTCGTTTACCGGAAACGGTATCGACAGTTGATTCTGATTGGGAGATTGCCACGTCTCCGCCCGAAGGACGGGTGTGACCACCTTGAACGCAAGAATGACAAAAACTGCAATGACGCCGGCGAAAGCACGATATTCGCGATGTTTGAGGTAGAGAGTCGTGTCAAATGCCGCTTCGGTGCGCGCACGATATGCGGTCAAGCGCGGCAGGAAGAGCGGCACTTCGCTTGCCCAGTCCCGGTATTCATTCTCGAAGAGATGGCGCATGTGATCGCTCTCGGACTTCATGACAGGAACGTAGACTATCAGGAAAATCGCAACGATGAAGAGTGCAAGGAACCAGCTTCCTCCACCAAGACAGCATCCGATGAGCATCACAAAGCTGCCAAAATATAGCGGGTTTCTCGTGTAGGCGTAGGGCCCGCTTGTCGCAAGTGCACTGTTTTTGCGGAGATGACCTGAAGCCCACGCCCTCAGAGCTACGCCAGCGAGAGCCACGGGAAGCCCCGCTGCAATCGTCCTCCACGTCGGCTCCGAGAACACGACAAAGATGATGGCGATGAGAAAACCAAGCGGTACGCGGAGTCTGCTCAACAGATTCCTTCTGTTGCTGCTCAATCCTTCCTCTTTCTCCCTGTATTGGAGTTCAAGCTTTAGCTTGCTCCTGGCTGATAGCCTAGCCAACAGCAAGCTAAAGCTTGAACTCCATACTGATCTGCAGTCTCGTGTCGCCGAACGATCGCTTCCCAAACGGCCTCTGTAGGAATATCCATGCAAGAGATGTGATCGCAACTGCGACGATAACATCCAATCCGGCATTCGAGATCGTTGCGTTCAACAACAATATCCCGATCATCAAAAGGTCCGTTCCGGCGCGATGATGTCGGCCCGAAGAGCGACACAATCGGAGCTCCGGCGGCGGCAGCAAGAAACATCGGTCCGGTGTCTCCTCCAATGAACATCGTGGCACGTCCGGCAAGCGCAAAGAACTGCTTAAGTGTCGAACGGGTGGCAAGCGCCGATCCGGCCGACGATCCTGCAACTACGGATTCCGCGAGCTGCTCTTCGCCAGGTCCAAACGTGATCAAGCTCTTCATTCCCAGCTCACGCCAGAGCCTATCAGCAATCATCGCGAATCTCTGCGGGTCCCAGAGCTTTGTTATCCAGCCGCCGCCCGGGTTTAGTATCGCAAACGCTCCACCAAGACGTTTGGCGATCGTGTCAGCGAACAAGCTGTCATCGTCCGAAATGGCGAGGGGGAACCGGTAGCCATTCGTCTGACCGCACCCGATATGGCGAGCGAGCGAAAGATTCTTCTCAATAATATGGCCCGAATCGTTGGCGGGAATTCTCTCTGAAAGCAGAAGTCCTGATGCCGGTTCTCTCAGTGCCGCGAAGTCAAATCCGATACGACGGGGGACGCGAGCCAGCCACGGAATCAGTGCTGACTTGAGCAAGCCCTGAAAATCGAGTGAGAGATCGAAGTGAGCATTACGAAGCCTACTCAAAGTTTCACCCGCTTCGGCTCTTGCAGCCGAGTCAAATCTCTCTTTGCGCCAGCGTCGCCATGTCGACCGGCACCAGATCATCGATCAAAGGATTGCCTTCAAGAAGAGTTTGACTCGGGCCTCGTTCGACTACCCAGGTGATAGTCGCATCTTCAATCTCAGCCTTTATTGCGGCAAGCGCTGGCAACGTGCAGATCACGTCACCGATAGCGCCAAGTCTGATGATCAGTATACGCACTTCTCAGTCTGATGTTGGGTAGCACAACGTACCTTACTTCGTTTGAACGATGATCCATCGCGCTGCGTCAAGCACGTCCTGCGCGATGAAATCGGGTCGTTCGTTGCCCTCCGCCGTTGCGGTTTCCACCTCAGATTTTCCGTGACCAGTGAGAACCAGTATGCCCTTCGCCCCAACCGCATGGGCCATCTGGATGTCGTGGTATCGATCGCCGACGACAAAGCACTCTCTCAATGTCAGATCGTGCTCGCGGGCCGCTCGTTCTATCAAACCTGTGCCCGGCTTGCGACAGTTGCACGTTATCCTGAAGGGCGGCGTTCCGACCTCCGGATGGTGTGGACAATAATAAATAGCGTCAATCTTTGCTCCTGATGCCAGAAAGCCGATCCTGCATTGAGGAATGGATCGAATGCAGGACTCCCTCGGAAATCAACCCGCGCGCGACTCCCGATTGATTCGTAATCACGATGATCTTGAATCCGTGGTCGGCGAAAGTTCTCAGGGCGTCGATGGCAAAAGGCAGGAGAATCAGAGATTCAGGCCGCGTGACGTGACCGACCTCCTCGTTCAAAGTACCGTCCCGATCAAGGAACACTGCTCGAGCCATTTCCTGAATTCTAGCGCAATTCAGCTCAGAAAGCGGCGGGCACTGTCGAGAACCGCATCGACAGATATCCTCTCCATGCAGCGATGGTCGATCGGGCACTCGCGAAACATGCATCGCGCACACTCGATGCCGTCAGCGCGAACGATTGCGGTCCTTGGTCCAAGCGGAGCGGTTTCGAATTCGTTAGTCGGCCCAAAGATAGTGACCGTGGGCCGGCCAAGGGCTGCCGACACGTGTGCAGGACCCGTATCATTGCCGATCAGAAGGTCTGACACGTGGAGAACTCCAATGAGCGTGCTCATATCGGTGAGCCCTGCAACGTTGGCGACGCGTGCCTTGCTCACCTGAGATTCGATGCGCGAGGCAAGATCACGTTCGGGCGGGCCGCCGATCAACAGTATCTGCGCGCCAAATCGTTCTGAAAGTGCATCGGCAAGCGCGGCGTAGCGGTCTTCTCCCCAACATTTTGCTTTGGAATTGGTCGCGCCTGTATTTAGGGCAACTATTGGCCCTGCTGATGGAGATATATTGTGGCGTCCTATAAAAGCTATGGCCTTTTCGCGCGTGTCGGAGGTGACTTTGAGCACTGGCATCGGCGGTGCAAAAGACACGTCCGGTGAATGGCTCTGATCACCGAAATGTTTCAGGGCAACGTTAGCAAGGTCAATGTAATCAAATACCTGATGCCTGACATAGTCGCTGGATCGCAAAGGAACAGAATTGGTCAAGAGCGGTGTCCGGTATTGAGCGGCGAAGCCAACACGGTGCGGTATCGAAGCAAGAAATGACATAAGGGCTGCTTCGAAAGCATTTTGAAAGAGTATAGCGAGGTCGAATCTCGCCCTTCTTACGCGTGTTTGCATCGCAAGAAACTCAGTCGCTCCACGTTCTTTCCTTTTGTACACAAGGACTTCGTCAACATAGGGGGTCGACTTTACGAGGTCTGCGTTACCGGGCGGAGTAATGACAGCAATTCGAGCGTCAGGGAAACTTTGTCGAAGCAGATTGAGCGCCGGCAGCGTCATGACAGTGTCGCCAAGCCAGTTGGCGCCCCTGACGAGTATTTTTTCGATCTTTTTTGAGCGTCGAACGCCGGAGTCGGTCATCGCAATGATTGGATATTAGTCTAACGATATGAGAGTAGCCAGAAAACTACGACTGAAGGGCTTGAGGTTGAAACGCGCGTTAACGCGTTTCACGCGGCAATCATAAGGTTGGAGTGTTATAATCTGGCAGGTTGCTGAATTCAGAGGTGGTGGCGAAGGAATGGCAAAAAGGTATCTCCTGGTAGCAGTTCTCCTTGTGGTCGCTTGCTCCATCGGCGTAAGTACGTTTGGAGCGCGAGCACAGGAACCGAGCGTCAACATCGACGTTCAACACTATGTAATAGATGCGCAGCTTGTCCCATCCGAGCAATTGCTGCGGGCAAGGGCAGATGTGGTTTTCGTGCCAGCCGGCGAGACGAGATCGGCGGTTTTCGAGCTAAACGGGTCGCTGGCTGTCAAACGCATTACGCGGGTCGCAGGTCCTGTGATGGCAACTACGACGACCCCGCCCGCGGGAAGTACACCTTCACGTAAGGAAACTTCACAAAAGAAATCTTCGTCTTCTACAGGCAATCAGTCCGGTCAGTCCAATCCTTCGGCGGCTCGCGTCCGGACGCAGTCCGCACAGCCAGGCGAATTGCAGTTTATACAGGACAATCGCGAAAGCATGAACGTGCGCGTAGACCTTGGCACGGTCGTGCCGGCTGGGCGACCCGTAACCCTCAGATTTGAATACGAGGGAGCGCTTGAGTCGGCTCAGGGTGGGCCCATTCAGACAGCGCGACTCGCATATGTTGGCGAGCAGGTATCGTATCTGTTCTATGCTGCAAGATGGTTTCCGTTTCACAACTACGCTGCTGATCGCGCAACCTACGATATCAGGATCACCGTTCCGAAAGGTTTTACGGTAGTTGGCTACAGCGAGAGTCCGGTGAGTCCGACTGCGGGAGCGACGCCTGACTCGCAGACATTCGCATTCACTTCGAAGACCCCCACCTTGCCGGGCAATATTGCGGCGGCGAAGTATGTCACTAACAGCACGAAGGCGGGTGGATTTCGATTGATGTCTATTACAAGGCAGGCAATGAGCGATGGGCTGAGCATGCGGCTGAGATCGTCGGAAAGCGTCTCGAGTTCTATTCGTCGAAGTTCGGAGGCTACGCATATGGAAATCGTGTGATCGTTGCTGAAACGGACGAGGAAACGTTACCGGCATACAGCGGCGCAGGAATCATCTTTATCTCTCCGCGGGCAGTGACAGAAGGATTCGACGAGACGCTGGCCCGTGAAGTTGCATATCAGTGGTGGGGAAACACGGTTGGAATCAAGTCGTTTGATGATGTCTGGCTGGTTCAAGGTCTGGCGGAATTCAGCTCCCTGCTGTATGTGCGTGACAGTCAGAATGAATCGCGCTTTCAGCAGGCAGTCCGGGCAGAGCTCGAACGCGCCCTTGCATTCGAGCAGTCCTCGTCGATTCGGAACGCTCCAAAACAGCTTGATGATCAGACACCGGCGTTCCGATCAATCATTGTGTATAAGGGTGCACTGGTTTTTAACATGCTGAGGCGGCTGCTGGGTGACGATAAATTTGATGCGATGATGCGTGACTACTACGCGAAGTATAAAGGGCGCAACGTAAGCATCGATGAGTTCGAACAGTTTGCCTCGCAGGCTGCCGGGCGCTCGCTCAGGTTCTTTTTTGGCCAGTGGGTTGATTCAACAGGCGTGCCGGAGTTTCGCGCAGATTATCGAATGGTGCGGACGAAGGAAGGATTCCGCGTTCCGGGAACGGTCAAGCAGGATCTGGACACGTTCGAGATGCCGGTGGACATCCTTTTGAAGACCGAAACTGGAAACGAGCGCGACACGGTTCTAATGAAAGGCACCTCAGCCGATTTTGACCTCACGACCAAGAGTAAGCCGGTGGAGATCATTGTTGACCCGGACGCGAAGATCATCAGAAGCTCAGACGAGTTGCGACAGGGAGTAATTGTCCGTCGAGGGATCGAGCACGTTCGTGAGCAGGAGTTTCTCGAGGCGGAGCAGCAGTTCCAGGCAGCCATCAAGCTCAATCGCAGCCTCTCGTGGGCCTGGTACAATCTTGGCGTGCTTTATTTGACTCAGCGGAACTACGCGAAGGCTTTGGATACCTTTGACCAGGCGCTCAATGGGGATCTCAGACCAGACTGGGTCGAGGTGTGGAGTTACATCTACCGAGGCAATGCATGGGATGCGTATGGTAATCGCGAGCGGGCTGTGGCCGAATACAACCGGGCAGTGAGTAACGGTAACAATTTCAATAACGCTCAAGCAATTGCGCAACAGTATCTCGCGACGCCATTTGATCCGAAACGTACGCGCCAGTCGGACAGTTCAAGCCAGACGAAGTAAAAGAACAAAACGAACCTGACGTATGCCTGAGACCCAAAGATTCCGCCTGAAGACGGTACTACATGCATGGTTGATTATGGTTGGGCTTGGCACGGCGCTGTTTGCGCAGGTGCCAGTCGAAAGCGTCGAGAAGAAGGTCGACAAAGCCGACAAGATAGGAAAACTCGAGAAAGGTTCAAGCTTTCGTACTGCCGAGAGCCAGAGCCGTTACAGCTACGTCTTCGAGAATGAGCGCTTCACGACGCCACTGGTCGAAGTTGAATTTGATGCTGGCGGGCACGGCAAGTTCCACTTCAAGAAGAAAGACGGTCGTGAGGTGACCAACGATCTCGCGATATCGGGTGCGCTGGTTGCGCAGGTAAAGAGCCTGTTTGAAGAGGTGGGCTTTCTCGGGAGCACGGAAGACTACCAGCACAAGAAAGATTTCTCACATCTGGGCAAAGTCACTATTCGCTACTCTGATGGCGGCCGCGAGCGGGAAGCTTCATTTAATTACACTGACAATCCTGCGATGAACAGGCTCGTCGATATCTTCCGAAACATTGCCACGCAGGAAAACCGTGTCTTCGAAATCCAGACGATGCGCGAGAATGACCCGCTTTCGATGCCGGCTCAGATGCGAATGCTCGAGTCTGAGCTCAGGTCAAAACAGATTGCAGATCCCCGTCAACTCATCACGCTGCTCGAAGAAATCCGCCTGGATGAGGGTCTTCCTCTGATAGCGAGAAACCACGCGGAACGCCTCATCAAATCGATCGGCAAAACCAAATCGTGAAGACCTATTTGGAGTGCGGGGCTCGGCGCCGCTTTTGTCTCCCGCCGAGTGATCCGATCGGGACACTAAAGCGGCGCCAAGCCGCCGCACTCCAAATTCGGCTCGCGATTGTCCAACCAGCGCTGCAATCACCGCGGAGCGGTGCGAGAACGTAGCCAGGGGTTGAGTCTTCGAAACCCCTGGACCGATGCGTGGACAAGTTTGCATCCTGGAAGGATGCGAGAAACGACGACGGTTCACGGATCCGTGTCTCGCATCCCTCCGGGATGCGACCTTTCTCAACACCTGCAACCAGGGGTTTCGAAGACTCAACCCCTGGCTACGTTCTCGCACCGCTCCGCGGTGATGCGCTGCTTCGCGGCGCATTGTCGCGACTCCTCGCCATCTTTCGCCCGCACGAATGTTTCCGCCTGAAGGCGGTACAACGTACCTAATTACTCAGCCCGAGACGCTTGAGTGCATGAGCGGTAGGGTAGCCTGTTGCATCAATTCGTTCTTTGACTTGAAACGCCTTCATACCCTCGATGGTTTCATCGTCGTAAATGCCAGAGGGTTCGGATGAATAGAAACCACGGTCCTTCAGCGCCTTTTGGATCTGTATCACTCTCTGTGGTTCGATCTCGACATCTATCCGCCTGGTCGAAATTCCATGGACTCCGCCCGGTTTTGCCTCCGCGGTTGTCACCGGAACGGTCGTATTAGCAGATTTCCGATACTCGATGACATCGATCTTATCTGTGGGTTGGGGGACTACCGTGGGCTGCACGGGTATTGGTTGAATCTGCGTTGGTGGTGGCGCAACGGAAGGCGTGACTGGTGGAGCCTTGGGGACACTAGCGGTAGTGGTGGTAGTGGTAGTGGTCAGCAGGGGCGTTCTTCTTCGGTTCGGGCTTCTTCGCAGAAGCGGCAACACCCTTCTTGCCTTTCTTGACCGGGGTTTGCTGGGTTTTGTTTTCGCGGTTTTGGCGCTGAGACTGGTATGCCAGGCTACTAAACGGGATTGACGCAAGCGACAGGACGGCGATAGCGGCAACTGAAATCAGAACTCGAATGCGCAGCACTCGCATGTAATAACCCGCACCGGCGCGCTATGGTTTGGTCAGCGATATGAATCGCCTCGGCAAAGGGGATCTGCGCCGATATACCTGCAGGACAATTGCATCCCCTGACTGAATTCGATCGATCGCGCGCTTGAACAGGGCCGAAGTCGTCACGGCCGCGCGATTGACTCGCTCGATGACATCGTCACGACGGAGGTCCGCGTCTTCAGCAACGCTGCCGGGATCCACTCGAGATACGATGACACCAGCGATGCCAGCGATATCAAATGCACGCTGAATAGTGGGCGACGGACCTGTTACGTCGATACCAATGCCCCTGGGCTGCTCGCCGCTAACCTGCCGGATTGCTGTCACAGTGTCAGGTTCCGTAGCCGCCGTTGCGCGGCGCCCAATCACGGCGCGGAGAGTCAAATCCTGACCATCTCGATACACTTTGATTGGCACTTCGGCGCCCACCGGAGTAGCAGCGACTCTCCGCACAAGATCCTGGCTGTGGCGAATTGGCTCGCCTCGGAATTCGGTAATTATGTCGGCGATCCTGAATCCGGCGCGGACAGCGGGTGTGGGCATTTGCTTTCCGTTGTCCTCATAGGTATCAGAGATCACACTCACAATGGCGCCACGCGCTGTGCGAAGGCCGAAGACATTGGCTATCTGGGGCGTTACAGGATCAGTTCCAACGCCAAGGAATCCTCGCACGACACGACCGCCGGGCTTAAGTTGTCGGTAAATCGCGAGCGCTTCGTTTGACGGCAGGGCAAAGCAGATTCCGTTGTAGTCTCCTGTAGTTGTAGCGATCGCCGAATTGATAGCAATGACTTCACCAACCAGATTGATCAGCGGCCCACCAGAGTTGCCGCGATTGATTGCGGCATCGGTTTGCAGAAAGTGTTGCGCGCTCGGGCGATTACTGAGCTCGTTGGCCTCGCGATCCTTCGCGCTGATGATACCTGCAGTCACCGTTTGATCCAGACCGAACGGAGAACCGATGGCGAGTACCCAATCGCCTACCTGAATTCGGTCCGAATCGCCAAGCTTGGCGGCCTTTAATTGAATCTGTGGTTCGAACTTGAGCACCGCAAGGTCTGAGTCACGATCGCTTCCGACGACGCGGGCAGCGTACTCGAGCCCGTCGAACAATCTCACCTTTATGCGGTCAACACCGTTGACTACATGATGATTTGTCAGGACGAAGCCGCCAGGATCGACGATCACGCCGCTCCCAATTCCTCGTCGCACGCGCTCAGTTGTCACGCCGTCATTTGAAGTGTCGCCAGGCTCGCGTGTGGGCTGCACTACCGTGCTGATATGAACCACGGACGGTTCAACCTGTTTTGCAATATTGACAAAGGCTGAAGTTACTTCAGGTGGGAGGACGCGGTCACTTGCGATAGCGACGTGACGATCAGCGCGAAGATAGAACCCAGGAGCACTCCAACAAGAAGCGCGATCGCGGCAATTGCGAATACGGACGCTATCAGTGCACGGCGACGGTACGCGATGATAATGCTTCGGATTCTGTCGCGCTCGTGAGAGGTCATGTTCAGGGGCCACGTTGTGCCGTCTTCAGGAGGTTTGAGTTCAAGCTTCAGCTTGGGGTTGCACTTCCAATCCCAAGCTGAAGCTTGAACTCAAACCTCCTGAAGGCGTACTACACTGCCCAACCTCGACGTCAGGGCTTTTTCGCCCTGGTTGCCCTGGATCTCGCTCCGGAATCTGCTTTCGGAGCTTGCAGATTGTTGCCAACGATCAGATCTTTCATCACGGTCTTTGCCTCGGCTACCCTTGGATCGGTTTCAGGCGCGCGATCAACAAACTTCTGAAGAGTATTGGCCGACTCCTGGAAGTTGCCGATGCCGACATATGCAAGTCCGAGACTGTAGAGAGCTTCGATGTTGTCTGGATCTGTCTGCAGAATCTCCTGGAAGGCGGGGACTGCTTTGTCAGTCAACCCGGCGTCAAAGAGCGTCTGGGCGCCCTTGAGGTTAAAGGATTTCTTCTCCTCAGGAACCTCAGAAAGGCTTGCCGCCGTCTTGTAATCGGTCACGGCCGCCTGGGCTGCCTCGGCATTGCCAAAGCGTTTTGCAAGAACTGATTCGGCGTCGGCACGAATCTTCAGGTAACTGAGCTTGTTCTTCTTTCCCTCAACTGCTTTGGCCGGGTCGGCAAGAGTAGGTTCGACGATGGTCAGGGCTCTGGTCGAAGCAGCCACAGAATCTGTGAAATCCTGTTTCGCGGGATCCCGCTCGCCTGCATTCAGTTTTGTCGCCCCTCGATTGTAGAGAGCAAGCGCCAGATTCGCCGGTACCACGTGCTGTTCTGCATCCAGCTTTTCGGCCTCGGTGAACTTGGTAATAGCTCCCGCATAATCCTTGTTGCTTGCGAGAACCCGGCCCTCCTCGAAAGACTTTTTCATATTCTCGAAGTCGGCCTTTTGCTTCTCGATTTCGGCCTTCTTCTTTTCAAACTCAGCCTGCTGCTTCTTCACTTCTTCTGCCGAGGGTTGTTTTGCTGCGGGTGCACCTGCACCACCTCCGCCAGATTTCGCTTGAGCAGCCTGTGCTTTGACCTCGTCAATCGTGATCTTTCGGCCATCACCTGGGGCGAGCTCGATCGTCAGCAATCTCACCTGTAGGCCGGATTCCACTGTCAGATAGGTCGGCGAGCATTCAGGTGCAGACACGAGCAACGTGTAGGTTCCGGTATATGGAACTCCCGCGTGAAGGAAATGTCCCTTCTTGTCGGTTGGCACCGTGTAGCTGCCTTTGATGTCCATCCTGACTATTTCGACTGTTGCGTTCGTTATCAGTTCGCCTGAGCCCTGCTTCTTCACGTCGCCTTCGATGCGACCGACCTGCGCAAGTGCTGTCGCAGTAAGCAAAATGGCGAAGCCGATTGTTGCGACGCCCCAAGTTATCCTTGCTTTCATCTTGTCCTCCTGGTGGAACAACCCCGCGCTATTGCAGCTTCTCTAAAGCCGATACAACCTTAGTCTATCAGCTCGCAAAGCAAGTTCAGCGCCGGAATAACTCGATTTTACCGCAGCAATAGACCGCTTTCAACAACGTCTGCCAAAAACAGATACTCACGCGAAGCCGCGAAGACGCGAAGCGGAGGACCGCTTCTACGCCATTCTTCGTTCTTCTTCACGTCTTCGCGCCTTCGCGTGAGACTCTTCAACACCGTGTCTATCCGAGCTTCTCCTGGGGAGGCTTAACACCTTTCAGACGGAGGTAGATCGTTGTCTGACCTCGATGGTGGGTCTGATGTTCGAAGAGCATCGCGAGAATCTGCCATTTCGGGCGGTTATAGCCGAAAAATGCGATCTTCTCATCGAGCTTCGCTTCAGTTGTTGCCTTCAGCCCCGCGATGACATAATCGTAGCTTTCAAGGACGATCTTGGTGCATGCCCCTTTCGATTTGAGCTCGGCCATGGTCTCCAGGTTCTTGCCCTGGTAGGGATTCGTCATACCAAAAGCGCGAGTCGCAAACTCAAAGTTTCCGCCTGAAAGATGGAGCATCTGTTCTGAAAAACTTCTGATATCCGGCGTCGGTTTGAATGCATAATCCATCTTCCGGCATAGCATCGAGGTATTCCTTTGTGTAGTCGCGAGCGCGCGTCCATTCGCGTACGTACCCCTCAATTTTGGACGCCGGGTAATCTTTGGGTGGCGCCTGAGCTGGGAGGTGCGGTTTGTTGTGCAAAAGCGACCAGTGCAAGAGCTATCGTGAGCGCGAACGAGCTAAGGAAATAGCGGAGTCCGAGGATTCGCTGTCTCATACGTGGTAATCTCTCCTTTGTGTGTGGATACAGTTGTTCAAGAGTTGACTACGCGAGTACTCTATTCTCGCTGAAATCGTTCGATTCTGCCACCCGGAACGCTAGCTAAATGATTGAAGTCTTCGGTCCTGACGGACTGCTTTCACGAAGTCATCCTGAATACGAATTTCGCCCGGGTCAGGTTGCGATGGCAGAAGCCGTCGCTGACGCTCTCGAACGAAGACAGCACCTCCTCGTCGAAGCTGGAACCGGTACCGGCAAGACGCTTGCCTATCTTGTCCCCGCAATCGCCAGCGGGCGACGCGTGATTGTCTCGACAGGAACAAAAAACCTTCAGGAGCAGCTGTTCTTCAAGGATATTACCGTTTCTTCAATCAATTCTTCCGCGCAAATTCAATGCCGCCTATCTCAAGGGCCGTTCCAACTACCTCTGCCTGCTCCGTCTGGAACGTGCCGAGGATCGTCCGATTCTTCAGGGTCTGGAAGAAGTTGACTACTTTGACATGGTGCGACATTGGGCGCGGGAGACAGAAACAGGTGACCGCGCCGAGCTGGCTGAGCTGCCAGATTCGGTCGCGTTCTGGCGGCACATCGATGCACGTTCCGACATCTGCATTGGATCGAAATGCCCACGCTTCGAAGAATGCTTCGTGACCCGTGCGCGCCAGACCGCACTCGATGCGGACGTGATTATCGTAAATCATCATCTCTTTTTTGCTGACCTGGCACTTCGCGGCAAGGAATGGGGGCAGGTTCTGCCCGATTACGGCGCCGTCGTATTTGATGAGGCGCACCAGATCGAAGACATCGCGGCTCAGTACTTCGGTGCAGCTGTTTCAAGTTTTCAGATCGAGGACCTGATCGGTGACATCGCTCACCTTTCAATCACCGATGCCGAAGTATCGCGCGAAATTCTTCATGCGAGTTCAAGGGTGGTGAGATTCGCAGACCAGTTCTGGCTGAGTCTGCTGGCACTCGGTGAAGACCGGTCCGCGGGAGGAAGCGAAGAGAGCCGCCTGGTCTTAGGCCGGCGGACATTTGTCACGACGGACTATGGAGGGGAATCAAAGGCAACGCCTGCAGGTGAAAGGTTTGTAGACCTGCGTAGCGCGCTCAATCGACTAAAAGCGAGCCTCGCTGTTGTCCGGGATGCGCCGCCTGAGATGGAGGCGATCGAGAGGAGGGCAGAACAGCTGACCTTCGATCTGGAATTTATCGTCAAAGGATCGGACGAGAACTTCGTCTACTGGGGTGAGCGGCGCGGACGCGGCTTCATCCTACAGGCAACGCCCGATTGAATCATCGGTGCTGCTCGAGGATGCCCTCTTCTCGAAGACGGATTCGGTGATCCTGACATCGGCGACACTGACGAGCGCAGCCTCGTTTGATTTCATTCGCAAGCGGCTCGGAATCGCTTCTGCGATGGAACTTGTTGCCGAGTCGAGCTTCGACTATTCGAAGCAATCGCTGCTCTACCTTCCACCGAAGATGCCTGATCCGCGGAGTGCGGACTTTTCTTCGACCGCAGCCAGGGAAATCGTGAACATACTGAATGCCAGCCGGGGACGCGCATTCGTGCTTTCAACCAGCTATTCACAGATGCGGGCGCTCAGGCGCCTTGTCGAGCCTGAGGTGGAGTTCCCGATTTACATGCAGGGAGAAGGGACGCGGAGTGGCCTGCTCGAGCGTTTTCGATCGACTGAAGGCGCAGTGCTTTTCGCCACTTCCAGTTTCTGGCACGGCGTCGATGTGCGGGGAGATGCGCTTTCGTGCGTGATCATCGATAAGCTGCCATTCTCAGTACCAACCGACCCTGTTGTCGCAGCGCGTCAAAGGCAGATCGACAAGAATGGAGGCAACAGCTTTCTCGAATACTCTGTGCCGTCAGCTATCATCAGCCTGCGGCAGGGAATTGGGCGGCTGATCCGGAGCACAACCGATCGTGGCGTGATTTCGATTCTGGATCCGAGGATTCGAACTAAGAAATATGGCCAGGCTTTCCTTGCGAGCCTTGACGAGTGTCCAATCACTGACCGGATCGAAGATGTTGAGAAGTTCTTTGCTTGAACTCGATACTTACTGGCGTGGTGTCTGGTCGAACCCGAGCGTCTGAGACGTCTTCATAGCTTTTCCGCGGGAATACCAGGCGACTCGCTTGTCGATGGCCTGGTCCTTGCCGAAATCGAAGACGTAGTCCTTCATGCTTCCATGGCCCCATCGGGTATAGAAGTCGTAGTCTTTCATCTCACTGTAAGCGCGCTTGACATCCCATCCATCGATCGTCATTCGATAGACTGCGGTCATCGCACCTGTTCGGTGTCTTCCACCGGCACAATGGACGTAGACGGGCCAGTTGGATTCGTCAGTGACAATTGAAAGGAATTTATCCGCAACGTCCTTTTCAGGATACTTGCGATCACTCATCGGGAAACTGATGTATTGCAATCCTGCTTCGTTCGCACGCTCTGCGGCAAAGCTCCTTGGGTCATCGCGAAGATCGATAATCGTCTTTACCCCGATCTTTGCCAGTTCAGCATATTCTTCGGGTTCCGGCTGTCCGCCGCGATAGTAGAAGTCATTCACTCTGCCGAAATTCTTGATTTGAGCGTCCGAAGTCGGCGCGCTCTCTGTCTTCTTGTCGTCGTCAGCCTTTTTGTCTCTGGCGAAACCTACTGCAGCGGTTATCGCAAGCAATGCAAAACAAACGAGAAAGCCAATAGGTAGTCGACAACAAGATTTGACCCGCATCAATTCTCCAAAAGGACCTGAATGTTCTTAAAAGACGTTGCTGAATCACCCCGAAAAGCGTTCTCGTCGGTTCGAGTTCAGCAAAAGATGACCTTCAGATGATAGACGAGGCCGCGTGGGATGTCCACAACAATAAAAATTTTTGTGATGATAAACTCTGGCGATCGTTCCCGTTACCGTCGCATCTGATGCGGTCCGGAGTGAGGATACTCGACCTGGCGGCGCGTTGTTTCCCACTCAAAGACCTGCCTTGCTCGCTGGTTCTCGTGAGCCGACGCAAGCAGTGTCAGGAGCTCGTCATCAAGACCGTCAGAGTTCATTTGCTCCCGTTGCATGGACTGCATGATCGAGACGTACTCGAGAAGTTCATGCACTTCGCCGTCCGAGAGATGATCAAGTTTGAAGAGGAGTTTTTCGCGGTCCGTCAGTCGTTTGCCCATCGCTGCCTCCAGTGCCGGCAAGCGACCGACGACGGTGGGGTAGCAGATCAGCTTGCCTTCGGCGGAACTAGGTGCCCTATAAGGGCGGAAAGCATAATCATAGATTCGATTTCTGTCCCTGAATCCAACAGAGAGATGAAGGCCTTATGCCTTCATCGATCCCAATACCTAGTATAGCTGGTACACGTTTGGATCAAGGTTGAGCTTGTTGTCGAAGTTCGAGCCCGAAGAGCAAGGTGAAGCTGTGCACTCCAGGCCTCACTAGATTTCCATTCCCATCGACACGTGTTTGGTTTCAAGGAACGCTTCCATGCCTTCGATACCAAGTTCTCGGCCCCATCCGCTTTGCTTCACTCCACCGAAGGGGCACTGACTGGTCGATGGGACGCCATCGTTGATACTGATCATCCCCGCCTCGAGCGACTCCATCACCCTGAACGCACGATCGAGGTTGCTCGTAAAAACGTAAGCGCTCAACCCGTAGATAGTGTCATTCGCGAGCTCGACCGCTTCTTCTTCTGAATCGAAGACGCTGATCGGCGCCACCGGAGCAAATGTTTCTTCGTGCATGCAAAGAGCATCTCGTGGGACGTCGGAGAGCACGGTGGGTTGTAGAAAGTAACCCTTGCGACCGTCGATACGCGTGCCTCCATACATCAATCGTGCTCCCTGCGCAATTGCATCCTGAATATGCTCGAGAGCCTTGTTCACCCCTGCCTCATCGATCAGAGGACCAATATCGACACCAGGTTCCAGGCCATCCCCGACCTTGAGTTGCTTCGTTCTCTCCAGGAAAGCCGTGAGAAAGCGATCATAAATGCCACGCTGCACGTAAATCCGGTTTGATGCGATGCAGGATTGTCCGGTATTTCGGAACTTCGCGATCATAGCTCCTTCGACGGCCCGGCTGATGTCTGCATCATCAAAAACGATCGCTGGTGCGTGCCCGCCGAGCTCGAGCGAAAGAGGCTTTACGGATTTTGCCGCGCCGCTGATAAGAAGCTTTCCAACCTCTGTCGAGCCGGTAAAAGTGATCTTGCGACAAACTGGATTTTCGAGAAACTCTGCGCCGATCTCTGCCGCAGCGCCGGCGACAAGCTGAAAGGTGCCCTTCGGCAGCTCGGCCGAATTGACGCATTCGGCGAGGGCGACAGCGCAGAGCGGTGTCTGCGTCGCTGGCTTCAACACGACGGTGCACCCGGCGGCAAGTGCGGGTGCAACTTTGCGAACAGCAAGAACGAGCGGGAAATTCCATGGACTGATTGCACCGACTACACCCATCGGAGACTTGATCACCAGGTGACGCTTGCCTTCAACCTGATTCGGTATGACCCGTCCGTACGCGCGTTTCGCCTCCTCTGCAAACCAGCGAAGGTGATCTGCAGCCAGCGCAACCTCACCGAGGCTTTGCTGCAGGGGCTTACCGTTCTCCGCCGTAATTGTGCGGGCGACTTCCTCGCTTCGTTGTTCGAGATGATCGGCGATTTTGTGAAGATAGGCGCCGCGCGCCTTTCCTGGGAGCTTTCGCCAGGATTTGAATGCTTCGCCCGCGGATTCGAGAGCCTTTGCCACGCGATCGCGGCCGATCATCGAGATTGCTGCAAAAGCTTCTCCTGTCGACGGATTGACTACCGGCTTCGAGCTTTCCGTTGTGATCCATTCACCCGCCAGATAGAGAGGATATGTCTTCATGCTTGCCCCTTACTTCGGCACTTTTGCCCAATCGCTCAGGAATTGAGCGATGACCGCGTCAGTTAATGGATGCTTGTAGAGTTGTTCAAGAACGTCAAAAGCCATCGTGCATACGTCAGCCCCGATAAGTGCCGACTCGAGAATGTGTGTAGGATGCCGCATGGCCGCTGAAATGATCTCAGTTTCGAAGCCGTAGTTGCCATAGATTGTCTTGATTTGCGCGACCAGGTCCATTCCAAAATGTCCAAATGCATCGAGCCGTCCTACAAACGGACTTATGTATGTTGCTCCACATTTGGCAGCCAGCATCGCCTGAAGCGGTGAAAAGGTGACTGTTACGTTGGTCCTGATTCCTTCTCCACTCAAAACCTTTACGGCCATGAGGCCTTCCGGAATGGGTGGAATCTTGACGACAACGTTCTTATGAAGCTTTGCCAGCTGCTTGCCTTCTTCGATGATTTCGGGAGCGGTCAGCGTTACGGTCTCGAGGCTGACGGGGCCATCGACGATATCAAGTATCTCGCGATACACGTCGAGCGCTTTTCGACCGGTCTTTGAAACGTGTGACGGGTTCGTCGTCACTCCGTCAATAATCCCCCAGTTCCAGGCTGTCCGTATCTGTGTGACATCGGCTGTATCGATAAAGAGTTTCATGGCGATTCCATCTTTCCTTTTCTGGGCCGAGCGAAGTTCGCACAGTTGCGCGCAGGCTCCCCGCGCAGCACTGCCGCGACATCCCGGCAAACCGCAGACATTACGCGTTCCTGACCTTCGCGTGTAAAGGCACCGATGTGCGGCAGGAGAATGACGTTTTCCATCTCATGCAGGGGGCCAGGCGTTGGTGGCTCCGAGGAGTGCACATCGAGGGCTGCTCCGGCCAGGCGTTTCTCAGTTAATGCCCGAATTAAGCCATCCTCGTCCACGACTTCACCTCGCGAAGTGTTGATGAAGAACGCGCCCGGTTTCATTCGACAAAACACCCCATAGTTGAGAATGGCGCGAGTATCTCTCGTGGCGGGCAGGTGGCATGACACGAAATCGGCGTTTGCCATTAGCTCATCGAGCGTGACCATGCGTATCCGCAACTCAAGAACGCGCGCGGCATCGTGATCAACAAACGGATCGTGGGCAAGAATCTCCATCCCAAGCGCGCGGGCCTTGCTTGCCGTGCTCAGTCCAATCCGCCCGAGTCCGACGATGCCAAGTGTCTTGCCGATGATTTCGATACCCGTGAAGTAATGACGGTTCCATTTCCCACTCCTGGTATCCCGGTCCGCTGCAGGAATATTGCGGGCAAGCGAAAAGAGCAGACCGATCGTAAGCTCTGCGACAGAATTTGTGGTCTGTTCCGGAGTGAATGCAACGACAACACCAGATTCCGTGGCCGCTTCGAGGTCGACGTTATCCAGTCCCACGCCCGCGCGGCCGATCACCTCGAGCCTGGAAGCACGATCGAGCAGCTCCCGTGACACTCGCGTCTGATTTCGCACCATCAATGCGCGAAATGGCGCAAGCGTTTCGATGAGAGTTTCGGGCTGCTTCCACAGCTCAGGCGAGTACACCAGTTCGAATGATCGCGCGAGTGCGTCGATCTCTTTCCCAATCAGAACTTCGGTTACAAGAATGTCAGGCATCTTGTGTTCGCTTGCCTAGACTTCGACTCTTTTGAGCCTTCCTCCCAGCAGGAACAACACTAGTACGCCAGCGGCGGGCATCAGCGCGGCGAGAAAAAATACGGGCTCGAATGAGACCCGATCAACGAGCTTCCCTGTAAGGATCGGAAACAGCCAGCCGCTGAAACCTCCCGCTATGCCCGTGAGTGCCGTCACTCTTGCAGTGGCATTATTGGGAAACAGGTCCGAGACTGCAGCAAACATGTTCGCCGAGAGAGCGTAGTGCCCCAGATAGACGAGACAGATTGCACTCCACCAGATAACTGGCCTGTCCGCCTTAACGACGACAATGCTGAGTGCGCAAAGAGCAGCGCCGGCGAACATAACGGCACGACGAGCTCGATAGACGCTGAGGCCGGATTGTATCAATCGACCAGTGATCCACCCGCCACCCACACTCCCAACATCACCGAAAAGCGGGGGTAACACACCCAGCATTCCAATCATCGCCAAAGTGTAGCCTCTCGTCTTCGACAGATAGAGCGGTAGCCAGAAAAGATAAAATTGAATCACCGGTCCGACAAGGAGCCGGCACAACATCAACGCCCAGGTCTGCCGAATCCCAAGCAGCGTCAAACTCGCTGGCGGCGAGGCTGATTCGTCTAGACTATCGTGACTAATATAGTCACGTTCGGCTGCCGTAATCGACGGATGCTCATCAGGGGTGCGGTAGAAAGCACGCCATGCAAATACCCACAGCATTCCAAGCAAGCTCGGAATGAGAAAAGCTGCTTGCCATCCAAGCCAGGCAACGATCAGAACAATGATCGGTGGCGTGATCATGCTGCCAACGAGTGACGCACCGTTCATCACGCCAGAAGCAAATGCGCGCTCGCGGGCCGGAAACCACTGGCCGATAACCTTCACGCCTCCCGAGAAGTTCGCGCATTCACCAGTGCCCATCCAGAAACGCAGTGCGCTGAACTGAAAGATCGAGCGCGCGAACGCGTGCAACGCATTCGCTACAGACCACCAGATAACGGCAAAAGAAAAGCCGAACTTCGGGCCCTTGCCGTCCATCAGCTTTCCCATCGGGAACTCGCCCACCATCATTCCAAAAAGAAACCATGAAACGATGAATCCGTAGTCCTCATTCGAGAGTGCGAATGTGTCTTTGAGAACCGGTGCTACATAAGCCAGCGTAAGACGGTCGACAAAGTTGATGACCGTGACCAGGAAGAGCAGCGAAAGGATCCACCAGCGCACCTGACGCCTGAGCGGTGGCATCCTCACTGTCTGAGCAGTCGCCTGGGGACCGATTGATTCCGCCATCCTATGTCGTAATCGAATCGCCCTTGCCTGACATGAAATCCTTGTTCTTGTCGCCGACCCAGTACCGCGCACCGGCAATGCACCAGATGAATTCGAGGGGGCTGTCCTGAGAAAAGACCGGATGATAATTGAGCATGGGAATCGTCACCATGTCGCCTTCCTTGACGCTGGTCACAAAAGAAAGCGCTTCAGGTGATTCGTAAACCTCCATGGCGCCGTGCCCTTTGGTAAAGATATAGACCTCTTCCTGGTCAGTATGATTGTGCGGCGGCCACGAGCGCTGGTGAGGCTGAAAAAACGTGTATCCGGCGATCAGCTTGTCTGCAGACTCCGGAACGTCAAACATCATGAAGACATCTTTGCCTTTCAGATGGCGGATTCGGTCCTCGCGCTTTGAGTATTCAGCAAATCGAGAGTGATGTATCGGATGAACGTTATCTGCGGGCGCCGAACATTGAATTACTCGCGCGGTTTCTGAAGATCGATTTGTAATCTCGAATTGTGCTCCGCGCGGCACATAAAGCGTGTCGTACGTCGAAAGCTCGTATTCGCTGCCCGAGAGAGCCACGATTGCAGCACCCTTCCACATGAACAGCAGACTCTCTTCCGTCGAGAGACAGACGTTCCCGCTGTTCATGCCCGAAGGCAACTCGTACTCTCTGCAGCTCAGCCAGTTCAGATTTGACGAAGGCGGCGTGAAGTGAGTTCGCCACGTCGCCTTCGGTGATTCAGATTTGAAGAGGACGCCAGGTTTCACCATATAAGAACGTGCTGAGTACTGAGTAGAAGAGGTGCTGAGTGCTGAGTGCTGCTGGTGCTGAGTATGGAGTTCAAACTTTAGTTGGCTTTTTCAGTGGAATGCGCCAAAGCAAGCTGAAGCTTGAACTCCATACTCAGCACTCAGCACCCAGCACTCAGCACTATTCTTCACTCAGCACTGTCTTTTTTCTAATACTCGAGTCTCAAACCAAACTGCCACTGGCGCATTGTGGCGAGCTGGAAAATGTTTGTAATCGTGCCTGCGGTTCCCGGGCAATCCACGCAGGCATTGGGATTGGCAAGGTTGACGTGGTTTGCAAAGTTAAACGATTCAGCCCTGAACTGTGCCTTGAATTTCTCAGTGATAGAAAATGTCTTAAAGAACGACATATCCCACTGAGAGAAGCTTGGCCCAAGAAGGCGATTGCGACCGACATTCCCAAATACTGCACGCTGCGGCCTGCCCCACGGCCCGAGCACCTGGCCATTTGCAGTCAATGGCGTTACTCGTCCGTCGGCTGCGAGAGGCGTGGTTACAAACCATGCATCGCGCGTCGGGTTGCTCGATTGCCACTCCCCGACGAGATCCGGCCGGCACCAGCCTGTGTCCCGGTCCGCATTGCAGTCGCGATAGCTTGGAGTGAACGGCAACCCGCTTTGCCAGGTGAAGACCGTATTCATCTGCCAGCCTCCGACCAGCAGATCAACGCCACGGTTGACGCCGCTCAGATACTTGCGACCCTTGCCGAATGGCAGCTCATACACACCACCAATCGTGAACACGTGACTCCGATGGTTATCGTTCGGGCCATACGCCTGAGTCGCGTCCTGATTGTAGTAAGTGTTGGTGTAGTTGAATGCCCTCGACCACGTGTAATGAGCGAGCAGCGAATAGCCGGCGAGAATCGCTTCTCAGCCTTCAATTGCATTGAATGGTAGTTGTTGCTTGCATCGCTTCCGTAATACCTGAAATTCTGACTCCATCCGTACTTGTTGAAAAACGGCTTGCGTTGATTCGTTGTCAGGGTTCCGAATCCGTTTACCGTCGCCTGGTTGAAGTCATAGTCGCCCCCGAAACCCGCAAATACGTGCGTGCCTTTGGTGCCGACATACGCAGCTTCAACAGCAACATTGCCCGGAAGCTCATGCTGAATCGTGACGTTCCATTGATCGGTGGTAGGGAAGCGAAGCTTCTCAGGGATGATGAACGCCGTCACGCCGTTGGGAAGGATCGGCCGTCCGTTCGGGCCTTTCGGCTGGTTGTTGAGAATCGTCGCCGGATCAAGCGGGGCAGGGCCCTGGGCAAGGTTGAACACCGCATCAAAGTTGCGCGGCGGCTGCAGCGACTGAATTCCAAGAACCGGTAGGTTCTGCGTCACGTTGTGGCCGAAGACCGATCCGAAGACGCCGATGTCAAAGCCGCGCCCGTAGCCCATCCTCACGACCGTCTTGTCAGTGATGCGATAGGCTATTCCCAGACGTGGAGCAAACAGATTCCAGTTCGGCTCGACGTTCAGATCGAGATCGACGCCGTTAGCGCCGGCGATCAGAACTTCGCCCGTATCGACGTCAACAAAACCGCCCTTGCCGGCGCCCGTGACTGTCTGTGGACGATAGATCTCCCACCTCAAACCGTAATTGATCGTCAGCTTGTTTGTTACACGCCACTGGTCCTGACCATAGAAGAACCAGCGATTCTGTCGTTCTTCAGCATCAACGATCTTGCTTACGTAGCGCTCAAAAACAGATACGTCGCCGAGCAGGAAGGAAGCGAGTGCAGAACCGCCGCCACTTGGTCCCTGCGTTCGCGCCGCATTGAATTGGAGCTCACCGGCGCGATGCCGATCACTGGGGATGCGAAGGTTCGCTGCCCGTCGAATGTCGGCGCCGAACTTTATCGTGTGATTCCCTCGCAGGTTGGTCCAGTTGTTGACGAACTGGAACTGACGCTCGTCCTGACGCAGCGGGCAATTGCACCGTGCAAACTGAAGCGCGTATCCGAAATTGAACTGGTTACCCGTGTTTCCACCCGGCCCATATCCATTCAGAAGGAATGCAGGCATTCCACGAGTGAACTCATCGGTGTTGAGCCCCGGGATGCCGGCGTCCAATGCCGGGTTCGCATCGCCACCACCTGGATCGACGTCGACCTTATAGCTGAACCATCCAAAACGGAAATCGGTAAGCCACTTATCATTGACCGTGTAATCAAATCCAAGCGCAATACTCTGATTGCGCGTCTTGGATATTCCGGCAAACGGCGCCACTTCATCGAAACCACGCCCTCCAACCAGCTCGCCAAAGATTCCGGGACTCGTCATCCGATAATCAGCGAAGCTGTAACGCCCGAAGAAATGCAGCTTTTGACTGTGATAATAATCCGATCGAACATTCCACAAATCTTCGTTGAACCTGACGCTTCCCGCGCCCACAAAGTTGGGTTGGTCCCGCGTCGTTCCCGGGATGTTGGCGCGCGGGATCAGTTTGAGCAGATTGAGCGCCTGCGGATTCAGCCGCGCGAGCGGGATCCTGTTGCCTCAAACTGTCGTCTATCGGCCAGAGTCGCGCCACTCGCCGGATCAAAGATATTCAATCCGAGGCCACTCAAATCTCCCAGGCGCTCTGCATCGCTCGGGACTCGAAGAAGCGCTGATCCGCCTGTATTGCGTCGCGTGCCCTGATAGTCGCCAAACCAGAACAACTTGTTCGAGATTATCTTTCCTCCGGCCGCGCCACCGAACTGATTGAACTGCGTCACCGGGATAAAGCGGTCGGTTCCAGTAATCGGGCGAAATTGCGTAAACGGATTGCGCGCATTGAATGCGTCGTTGCGCAGAAAGTGAAACCCGACTGCGTGGAAATCGTTCGAGCCCGACTTGGTCTGGGCGCTGACGACGCCGGCATTTGCGCCAAACTCAGCGTCGTAGTTCGCGCTGGTTACTTTTGCCTCGCTCAGCGACTCGAGTGTCGAATTGATGACAATCAAGCCAAGCATCGCATCACGATTGTCAGTGCCGTCCAGAAGATAGGACGAGCCGGCAAAACTCTGTCCGTTAGTGACCTTACGGTACGACCCCTGCGGATCTTCGCTCGAAGCAGTCTGTGACGTTGTCGCCTGTACACCCGGAGTCAGCAGTTCAAATGTTGAAAAGCGCCGGCCAAGAATCGGAAGATTGGTCACTGTCTTCTGGTCGAGCGTGACTGCGACGTCGGAGCGTTCGGTCTTGAGCAGTGCCGATTCAGCGCTGATCTCAACCACCTGGCTTACGTCTCCAACTTCGAGCTTGATATCGAGGCTCGCCTCCTGGTCGACAGATACACTTACGTCCTGTTGAGCCGCTTTGAAGCCGGCTACTTCGACACGCACCCTGTATCGGCCAACAATCAGAAGCCTTTGAGTGAAATTGCCCGATTCATTCGTGTTCGTGGCTGTGCTGTTGCCCTTGTCGAGATTGGTGATGACCACCTTGGCGTTTGGCACGACTGAGCCCGACGCGTCGGTGACCGTGCCGACGATGTTGCCATATACGGCTTGTCCCAGCGCCACGACCGGAGCAATCAGTACGAACATTGCAAAAACAACTAACAACGCAGCTTTGCGCATTTGGAATTCCCTCGCCTTCCCGGGTTTCGCGACCCTGTTAAAATAAGAGCCTACGTGTCTTCGACGATTCTTGTGCCCGTCGAGTCAAATCGCATTCGCTTTCGTTCCCAGTAAGCAGCCTTGGCAAGGTGGACCGGACGGCAAGCCTCGATCCCGGTCAGAATATCCGCACTCGGTTTTGAACCGTTCTTTATTGCATCCAAAAAGTTGTTGACGTGCGCGATTTCGAGATTCTCTCTGGAGTCTACGATCTCAGTATCGCCTTTGTTCGGCCGGTATACATATCCCGATCGAGCAAGATCGAGCGTGCCCTCGGTGCCCTGGAAGAAGATTCCCGGACGCTCATTACTGATCGGCAGAACCGAAGACTCAAAAGTGAGGTTCCATTTTCCGTTTGTTCCGCCGGAATAATCAATGATGGCGTTCACTGTGTCGGGGTTTACGCGGCCATCCTTTAACTGATATATCCCGCCCGTTGAAACAGCACTCACCGGCTTTGGATCGTTCATCATCCACTGCGCGACGTCGGCCCAGTGGGTGAGAATATCGGCAAGCAATCCGCCGCCATACTCAGGAAAGTATCGCCACGCGTCATACCGTATCCATTCATAAGGGACGCGTTTTGCCGGTCCGAGGAACCGCTCCCAGTCAAGCCCTTCCGGTTTCGGCTGTGGTTTGATCGTACGTCTCTGCCACGGAAAGTCATGCCACACGGCTCGAGCGAAGACGACGCGGCCCAGCCGTCCCTTATCAAAGAATTCATCCTTGACTTTCTTGTAGTGCGCCCCGCTGCGTTGCTGTGTTCCAGTCTGACAAACCTTACCGCTTTGTTTGACGGCATCAACAAACGCCTGTGCCTCGCCGAAGTTGTGCGACGTCGGTTTCTCGAGGAATACGTGCTTCCCTGACTTTAGCGCGGCGATCGTTTGTGAGAGATGAAGATGGTCCGGCGTACTGATCAGAACCGCATCGATACCAGGCCGCGTCAGGGCCTCTTCAATTGCGACACACTCAACCGGGCTGCTGTTAAGAAAAGTTCTTGCCCGTTCGCGTTGGACATCATAGACGTCGCAGATGCATTTCAATTCGGCGCGATTGGTGTCGAGAAACGCCTTCATCACCTCGCGGCCCCGGCGACCGCTGCCGACAAGTGCGATTCCCACGCGATCATTGGCGCCCGGAACCCTACGCCACGAGATTGCGGTTAGCGTAGCCAAACCAGACCTGGCGATGAAATCTCGACGCCGCATATTTACTTTCCAAAAGTCTGTCGAAGAGTCTCGCGAGCCGGACGAACTGCAGCCTCGCCTGGCTTCTCGCCACTTAACCGCTCTTCCTCATTGAGCGCCCAGCCTGTCCATCCGACCTTGGCGATCACATCCGCCAATTTGCGAAGAGGGAAGTCACCCTGGCCGAGTGGAACCTGCGTCTTGCCCTTAAAGTCGCGCAAGTGCAGACCAACGATGCGCGAGTGGTGCTTCTCGACGAACGCTGGCACATCAATTCCGGTGCGCGATGCCCAGCCGCAATCGGTCACGAAACCGACAAGTGACGGGTCAGTCAGACGATATAGCGAACGCATCTCGAGCCCATCCTTCTCGAACTCAGGAGCGTGATTATGATACGCCAGATGGAGACCTGCTCCACGCTGCTCGCAGTAACGTCCAGCTGCGTTGAGCGCGTCTGCTTTTCGCCTGACGGAAGCTTCATCTACAGTGCCATCTTTGACGAGACCTCCCCCACTCAGGATGAGGTATTTGGCACCAAGTTGAGCAATGCCGTCAGCAACCCTGCGAATCAGTTCCATTGGGGCGATCCTGGTCTCGGTATCATAGCTCTCAAGGAAGATGTGACACCCGAAGAAAGTTAGCCCCGTCGCTTCGATCTGTCTTCGTGCCTCAGCTTTGCCGAACTGTCCTTCAAGATTCCGGAACCCTGTTTCGAAGCCTTCGAATTGTAGCGACTTGAGAGTATTGAGTACTGAGAGCAACTGAGAGAAATTGTTTGGATCAATTCGCCAGGCGTTGGTCTGACAGCCGAGCCGCACACCAGACCAGCTGGTGTTTCGGACGAGACGCGGAAGGCACGTCCAGGGAAGCGCAGCTAGGAGATCCCGGCGAGAAACCATGATTACTCTGCGTCGAATCCAGCGAAGCTATGACATCCAGTTTATCGGTAAACTAAACCACGCACTTTGATCCCATGTCAATAGCCTTTAGCATAGCCTTGCCATTTGGAGTACCTTTGCAGAGAATCGCCGCAAAGCGCTGGAGCGCCAGGCTGGAGCCTGGCGCTCCCAGGGTAGAACGACTCGCACAAAGGATCAGCCATGACGACACCACAAACTCATGTTCTTTGTCGTCGCAACGATTGCACTGGCAACAGTGGGAGATGTTGCGGGACGCCAGGCGCCGCCTTCTGGCGACGCGGCTATTGATGCAGCAACGCGGGCGAAAGTCATTGATGGTGCGCTCGCACAACTTCAAACTGCGTACGTCTTCCCCGAAGTTGCGCAGAAGATGAAAGATGCTATCAATGCACGGGTGGCGCGCAAGGAGTATGACAGTGTCGTCACTGCTCGTGCCTTTGTCGGATCTACTGACGAAGCACCTGCAGGAAGTCAGCCATGACAAGCATCTTCGCGTGATCTACTTCGAGGAGCCGATGCCCGAGCGTCGCAATCCGACGCCGGAAGAACGGGCACGCGGACTTGCCGAAGAGCGACGCAGGAATTTCGGAATCGATCGCGCCGAACGTCTGGACGGCAATATCGGATATCTCGAGCTCCGTGGGTTCAGCGGTTCTCCTGAGGCTGGTGATACTGCAACAGCAGCTATGAACTTTCTCGCGGGCACGGATGCTCTCATTATCGATCTCAGGCGTAACGGCGGCGGGTCGCCGGCGATGATCGGTCTCATTTCAAGTTATCTCTTCGACGATGTCGTGCATTTGAATGATTTCTATTGGAGAGAGAGTAACGAGACACGCCAATTCTGGACATCGCCGCACGTTCAGGGTCGACGCTACGGTGGAAGCAAGCCCGTCTTCGTACTGACGAGCTCGCGGACTTTCTCGGCCGCCGAAGAGTTTACCTACAACCTCAAGGTGTTGAAGCGTGCAACGATTGTTGGTGAGACCACGGGAGGAGGTGCGCATCCGGGAGGCGTGCGGCGCATTACCGAACACTTTGGTATCTGGGTCCCGGCGGGCCGCGCCATCAATCCGGTTACGAAGACAAACTGGGAAGGTACCGGAATCGAGCCTGACATCAAGGTCGAGGCTCCACTTGCGCTTCAGACCGCTCAAGTTGAAGCCCTGAAAAAGGTTCGCGCGAGTGTAAGCGACGCTCGCCATCGCGATCAGCTTGATCGCGCGATTGCGGAGTTGCAGAAGGGGAGTGGAACGGATTCGGTTAAGAAGTAGCTGGGTCGGCACGCGCCGAGACTTCAGTCCATGGCGCTACGTCCAGGCTCTGCTGAAGCACTCCACCGATCGATTCCCTGAGCTTTAACTCGACCGGGAGTATCACGCTTCGAGGCTCAGTGACTCGTCCTTCCATTGCACCCAGCAGCAGAGCGAAAGCCTCACTCCCGATTTCGTACATCGGTGTCGACACCGTCGAGAGACTTTGTTGTGTGTATTCGCCGATTGCAGTCCCGTCAAATCCCACAACTGAAACCTCTTCAGGAACCTTTACGCCCGCTTCATCGAGAAACCTGAGCAGGCCGACTCCCACGACATCACTGAAGGCGACGATTGCCGTGGGTCTGACTTGATTTCTGGTCCACAGCCGGGCGCCAGCTTCATAACCTCCTTCAAAGGTCAGCGCCGATGTCTCGTACAAAGTCTCACTATCTTCGAACCCATGTTTTCTCGCGAACCTGCGGAATGCGGCGAGCCTCTGTCTTATCGGCAGCATCGCCGGCCGTCCGGAAATGTATGCAACGCGGCGATGGCCTCGTACAGCAAGAGCCTCGACCACTCTGCGCACGCCGTCGATGTAATCGGCTGCCACCTGATGAAAGATCGGCGGATTCAACTGTCGATTGATGAGTACCACCTCGATCGTACTCTCGCGCAGTTCCTGCCAGAATTGATCGAGCCTCGGCTTTTCAGTAGTGAAAGGAGGCGCCGCGATGATTCCGCCCATGTGAAGCGACATCATTTCCTTCACCCGGTCGACATACAGTTCCATCTCATATGATCCATTGGCGAGCAGCACATGGTAGCCGGAACACCTCGACGCATCTTCGATCGCTCTGATGACTTCAGCGTAATACGGATCAGAGTTATTCGGCACAATGACACCAATCAGATTGGATCTGCCTGTTGCAAGCGCTCGCGCCAGCTGGTTCGGTTTATAGTTCATCCGTTTCATCGCATCGCGTACTCGCGCTTTTGTGGCAGGGGAAATGCGCGAGTTATCACGGAGTGCGAGCGAGACGGTCATCGCCGATAGGCCGAGCTTATCGCCAATGTCCCTGAGTGTGACCTTTTTCTTCACTGCCGTTAGAGCTTTGGCGGTCTGAGCTTGCGATCGAGCTTGTGGGCTCTCTCAAATGACGCTTGTGCTTCTACCTTCCTGCCCTTTGCCTTGTAGAGGAGACCCAGCTGAAAGTGCGCCGGCGCGTACCCCGGATCAAGCTTGATGGCTGCTTGAAACCGCTCGAGTGCTGCATCGATATCGCCCTCCTTCATCTTCTGAATTCCAGTATTGGTCGCAAAGGTTGCAGCCTGAGTGTTGGATTTCAGGCGGTTTAATCGTGCGGCTTCAGCGAACTCTGCCCTTGCACTTTGTCCGTCGCCTTTCTTTCTGAGCACGTTTCCAAGCGTGTTGTGAATCTGGGGGCTCGAGGGATCCAGCCTGATTGCAGTTCGAAAAGCTTCGATTGCACCATCGAGCTCGCCTTTCTGTTCGAGCGCCGCGCCGAGCGTATAATGCGCTTCAGAGAAGTCAGGCTTTGCTTTGATCGCGCCTCGAAATGCAAGTATCGCTTCATCCAGCTTTCCCTTCTGCAGAAGGGTTATGCCAAGCGAGTAGTAGGCTTCGTGGAGCGACGGTTGCAATTCAATGCTTCGACCGAGAGCCTGGGCCGCGCCATCGAGATCGTCGCGGTACTTCAACGCAACGCCCAGGTTGTACCAGGCCTCAGCATAGTCGGGCTTGATTGCCAGAAGACGACGGAAGGTTTCGGCAGCGCCCGAATAGTCTGCCTTTTGAATCAGCGCAAGGCCGAGGTTGTTCATTGCAATCGTTCTCGTTGGATCGATCTCGATTGCTTTTCGAAACTCAGTTGCAGCCGCGTCCGGGTTGCGGAGTTGGAGCCAGGTCAGACCAAGCTGATTGTGCGCCTCAACAAAAGCGGGGTTAATACGTATCGCTTCCTTGAGTGAAACAGCCGCTTGATCGTAATCAGCGTCAGCAAACAGTGCCTCGCCAAGAGCGTAGTGCCCATCGGCAACATGCGGCGCGAGCTTGACCGCCAACCGCAGCTCGTCAATCGCTTCGACGATCGCCCCGGTCTCCCTGAGACAGCGACCGAGGTAGTAATGAGATTCGAAATGGCCAGGCTTGAGCTTGACGGCCTCGCGCAGTGATGGGATTGCGGCGGCAAACGCGCCGGAAAACCAGCGCGTGACGCCGAGGCGGAAATGCGCCTCCTGGAGGTCCGGCCGAAGGCGGGTTGCGGTCTCGAACTCTCGAATCGCGTCTGGGATGTTGCCCGTCTTACCGAGCGCAAAGCCAAGAGCCATGCGTGCCTCTACGAGTTTGGGCTCGAGGCGTACGGCTTCGCTCAGTGCTGTGACCGCTCGCTGTGCATTCGCCGCATCGCCCTGCTCGAGAAGGCTCATCCCTTGTCTGTAGTGTTCTCGGGCTTCTCTTGATGCGGGTGATACTGATCCTGGCGGTTGCGCGAACGCGTCAATACGGTAGGCCGGGACGGAAAGAATACACAGGACGAGGATGATCGCGGTCCGCCTCACTTTGTCCCCTTGTCTCGGCTCTTCTCGGCAGGCGGTCTGACCAGTCCTTCTCCTTCCTTCACGACGATAGTCTGATTGACAGCAACATCGCGAAGAGTGTCCACCGTTCCAGATGGCCATCTGACTTCAATCGAAGCAACCTTCGCAGCTTTTCCAAGACCAAAGTGGACGCGAAGGTCATTCTGTGAATAGTAACTGCCGCCGCTGCGGACGTCGTCAAATTGTGTGCTGTCGGTTGTCGAGCATTTGATCCGCGCGCCGATTCCACTCCGATTGGATTTGACACCCATCGCCTTGACCGCGATCCAGTTGTTTCCTGTCTTCGCGTCGAGTCGCATGAGCGATACGATCTCATTGACCGGATTGACAGCGATGTCGATGTCGCCGTCATTATCGAAATCACCGAAGGCGCAACCACGACTTGCAGTCTGCTCGATTAGCGCTCCTCCGACTTTCTCGGTGACATCTTCAAACCGCCCATTCGCGAGGTAGCGATAAAGAACCTTGCGCTGAGAGTAGCCCGCGTCGGTCTTGAGCCTCTCGACTTCCGGATAGACGTGTCCGTTAACCAGCAGAATATCGAGCCAGCCATTGTTGTCGGGATCAAAAAAACCACAGCCCCAGCCAAGGAAACGCGTGTTGACACCGATGCCGGAAGTGAATGTCACGTCATCAAATGTCATTTTTCCGAGATTCCGATAAAGAGTCGAAGTGTCGCCCGAAAAGTTGGTCTTAAAGATGTCAAGCAACCCATCGTGGTCAAAGTCGCCGGCGCTCACACCCATTCCAGCCTGAGGCTTGCCGTCACCACTGTAAGCGGCTCCCGATTCAACGCCAACATCGGTGAAAGTGCCGTTCCGGTTGTTATGGTAGAACGTCGCAGGCTCGGAATCATTGGCCACATAGATATCGGACCATGTGTCGTTGTCAAAATCCGCAACCAGAACTCCAAGGCCATAGGTCCCAATCGTTTTTCTGATTCCCGCAGATTCCGAAACATCAGAGAACGTGCCATTGCCATTGTTGCGGTAAAGCGTATTTACTCCACCCGGAAGTCCGGGCGGGCCGCAGGCAACAAGCAGACCCTTGTAAAGACAAGGCCCGGTTTCAGGAGTTGGCGCAGTCTTAAGATCCAGATCAATGTAGCTGGCTACGAACAGATCGAGGTCGCCATCCTTGTCATAATCAACAAAGGCGCTTCCCGATCCCCACTTCGTCTTGTTGACACCAACGCCTGCCTTGTCCGTGGTGTCTGTAAAAGTGCCATCGCCAAGATTGCGATAGAGCGCGTTCCTGCCGAAGTACGATACGAAGAGGTCGTCCCATCCATCGTTGTCGTAATCGCCAATGCAGACAGCCTGTCCCCAGCCCGTACGCAGAAGTCCGGATCTGGACGTTACATCAGTGAACGTTCCGTTGCGATTGTTCTGATATAGATGTCCGGTCGGCGCCTGATCGCGGGGGAAACCTTCGAGACGAGACCCGTTGACAAAGAAGAGGTCCAACCAGCCGTCCTGATTGAAATCGTACCAGGCGACACCGCATCCGGTCGTTTCAAGGAGGTATTTGTTGGTGCGCTCGCTGCCAAAGACTGTCTTATGCGTAAGATTCGCGCTTTGTGCAATATTGACGAACGCTATATCGAAGGCGGGACCATCACCGCGAGCGCCAAGCGTGATGCCGGCGATAAACAGGAATAACCACGGAACACACGGAAGAAAGACACCGAATAACACGGAAGAGGCCCAAGGGATCCTGAAATCGCTTTGAGTTATTCCGTGTCTTTCTTCCGTGTGTTCCCAGTGAGTTAAAGCTTAACTTCACAGACCACCGGCCCGACCGACTCTACATGCTTCTCTCGTTTAGGGCTCTTTCGAGCAGGCGAGCCGTGTAATTCACGACACCAATCGCTCGCGCATATTCCATTCGTATCGGTCCGACCACGCCGAGGCTGCCTACTATCTCATCGCCGTAGCTGTAGTATGACGTAATCACGGCGCAGCCTCTGAGACCGGCGAGGTTGTTCTCGGCGCCGATGCGAACGCCCACGGAAGAAGACCGGCTCGGCGAAACACATTCGTTGAGTATTTTCACGAGGCGGCTCTTCTCTTCAAAAATGCGAAACAACTCGCGCATCCGCTCGGTGTCCGCGAAGTCCGTCTTGTTGATCATGTTTGACGCGCCTTCGACAAAAACTTCCGGCGATGCGTTCGGTGTTTCACTCAAGCCTTTTTCACATAAAAGAATTGCGTTCTGAAGGAGCCGGTCATACAGCGCCTTTTCCTCGTTCATCCGCTTAAGCAATTCTTCGCGGATGCCAATGAGTGTTAGATCCCTGAAGTTTGAATTGACGTAGCGCGCTGTCCGGTCGAGCTCGTCCTGCGTGAAGCTTTCATTCACGCGCACCAGCCGATCCTGCACGAGCCCCGTGCGCGTCGCGACAATCACCAGGATTCGTCCATCGCTCAGTCGAACAAACTCGATATGCTTGATGATCTCATTGGCCGGGTTTGGAGAAATCACAATTCCGACGCTTTCCGAGAGGTTCGAAAGGAGCTGCGATGCGCGCGACATCAGCTGATCAGCGCTTGGCAATTCGTCTCCCAGCATTCCCTGGCGGATAGCCGAGGCCATAGTCTGAGAAAGCTTTGTTTGCTCGATAACTTCATCGACGAAGAAACGGTACCCCTTGTCGGTGGGTACGCGACCTGCCGATGTGTGGGGTTGATGAAGGTAGCCAGCGTCCTCGAGATCACCGATGATATTGCGGACCGTGGCCGCCGAGAGGCCCTCTCGTGTGAGTCGGGATATGCTGCGCGAGCCGACGGGTTCCCCGGTTGCGATGTGCGCCCGGATAAGCAGCGCCAGCATTTCACGGCTGCGATCATCGAGGATGTCAGCGGTTTGGGACATTTTTGCGATTCCGCCTGAAAGCGGGTAGAGCGTACAACCCGAAATTAGCACTCAATTCGAATGAGTGTCAAGTTTAGCTTATCGTGCGACTTACGAGAATCAAGGGAAGGCGGGACTGGAATAACTCTCTGGCCATCGTTCTTGCAACGTACGAAACGATTGTATTATTATTATCAAGCTCATACGATCCACCGGTGGCAACCTCCTGAAATAGCTGATCCGAAAGCGACAAAAGGGCGGAGGGAGCGCGAATCATGCAGGAGTATCTTCCGATACTGATCATATTTCTGGTTGCGGCAGGCTTTACTGGCGGCAACATCGTGCTCTCCCATTTCGTAGGGAGGCGCAAGGACACCCGAGCCAAGCTGATGCCCTACGAATGCGGGATGGACCCGGTAGGCTCCGCTCATCAGAGATTCTCAGTAAAGTTCTTTCTTGTCGCGATGCTATTCATACTGTTTGATATAGAGGCGATTTTTCTGGTGCCGTGGGCGGTGGTGTTTAAGCGCCTGAGCGTGCAACTATCGCCAGGGTTTGTCTTTTTTGAGATGATGATCTTCATTGTCGTGCTCCTGGTCGGCTACATATATGTGTGGCGAAAAGGGATGTTCGACTGGAACCGGAGTTAAGCAGGAACCCCGGTTTAGGAGAGGGCAAATGGGACTTGAAACCAAGATCGGCGAGGTATTGCCTGAGATCCTGACTACGCAGCTCGACTCTCTGGTGAATTGGGCGAGAAAGTCCAGTCTCTGGCCAGCGACCTTCGGGCTGGCGTGTTGTGCCATCGAAATGATGGCAGTCACCGATCCACGCCACGACCTCGCGCGGTTTGGAGCTGAGGTCTTTCGAGCCAGTCCCCGACAGGCCGACGTTATGATCGTCTCCGGCCGTGTGTCAATTAAGATGGCACCCGTTCTTCGCCGAATCTATGACCAGATGCCGGAACCGAAATGGGTTATCTCGATGGGAGTTTGCGCTTCGGCTGGCGGGGTCTTCAACAATTACGCAATTGTGCAGGGTGTCGACAAGATCGTGCCTGTCGACGTCTACATTCCAGGTTGCCCACCAAGACCGGAGGGCCTCATTTACGCCGTCATGAAACTTCAGGAAAAGATCGAGCGTGAGTCAGCCTTCACAGCAGCAGACAGTGGCGAGGCGGCGTAAACAATGAGCCAGTCCAGCTATCCGGACGCGGCCTTACTGCGCAGCGTTGTCACCACCGGGATCGACGAAATCTCCGAGGCGCTCGGTGAGGTGACGGTGATTGCCAGGCGTGAAGGGCTGGTTCAGTTGTTGACACTTCTCCGAGACGATGCTCGTTTACAATTCAATTTTCTGAGTGATCTTTCAGCTGTTGATCTTGGCGAGTTCGCATCACCCAGATTCGGAGTTGCGTATCATTTATATTCACTGCCTCACAATCATCGGTTGCGCGTGAAGGTCTTTGTGGATGAGGATGACGCGGTACTGCCATCTGTAACCGGTCTATGGTCAGCAGCGAATTGGCAGGAACGAGAAGTTTTCGACATGTTCGGGATCAGGTTTGACGGGCACCCTGATCTGCGCCGAATCCTGATGCCGGCGGACTATGAGGGACATCCTTTGAGGAAAGATTTTCCCGTGAAGGGTTATTAGGTTTAGCTCTTTATGCAGACCAGGGAAATCGCAGTTCCAACTTCATCGATCGAAGCCTTCAGGCGTCCTGATCCGCTTGGCGATACGCGGATGACGGTATCGATGGGTCCACAGCATCCTTCGACTCACGGAGTCCTTCGTCTTGAACTGGTACTCGATGGTGAAACGGTGATCGAGGCGCGACCCGACATCGGCTATCTCCATACCGGTATGGAAAAGACGATGGAGCGGGAGAAATGGCAGCAGGTAGTTACCATCACTTGCCGCATGGACTACCTTAACTCGATGGGCAACGACCTTGGCTATTGCCTTGCTGTCGAAAAACTCCTCGGCGTCGAAGCTCCCCCACGTGCGCAGGTGTTAAGGGTATTGCTGACCGAGCTAAACCGCATCACGTCGCATCTTGTCTGGTTTGGCACGCATGGCATGGACATTGGCGCGATGACCGCATTTTTTTACGCGTTCACGGAACGCGAACGAGTGCTCGATCTTTTTGAATGCGCCACGGGAGCCCGGTTCCATCAGAGCTATTTCAGTATTGGCGGCTGCCGCTCTGACGTGCCGGAGAATTTTGCCGGGCTGACGCGCGATTTTCTGGACACGTTTCCCCAGTTTCTCGTCGAGGCTCGAAAGCTTGGTGACGGGCAACCGCATTTTTCAGCGGCGCACAAAAGGTATAGGACGCATTTCAGCAAAGGACGCGATCGACTGGGGGCTTTCGGGGCCGTCGATCAGGGGCAGCGGTGTGAATTGGGACATACGCAAGTCGGAGCCCTATTCCGGCTACGAGACCTATGACTTCCATGTCCCCGTCTACCACGATGGTGATGTCTGGGCTCGTTATCTTGTCCGCATGGATGAGATGGAGGAGAGCTACAAGATTTGCCTTCAGGCACTTGACCGTCTGAAGACCGAGAAGGGACCGGTTCAGTCCGATCATCCGAAGCTTAAGCTCCCCGACCGGGATCTGATGAAGAAACACATTGATGTGATGATTCATCATTTTCTGCTGGCTTCGGAAGGTTTCACGGTTCCAATTGGCGAAGTCTACCTTCCAATTGAATCTGCACGCGGTGAGATTGGTTTTTATGTAGTCAGCGACGGTATGGAACGGCCATGGCGCGTGCGCGTACGCGCGCCTTCCTTTATGAATCTCGCGGCGCTTCCCAAGCTATCGGAAGGGCAGTTGATTGCCGATGTCGTGGCAATCATAGGCAGCATTGACATCGTTCTCGGCGACGTAGATCGCTGATGATCAAGGTGAAGTCCAGGGGTTCGAGTTCAACCACAAGCTGAAGCTTGAACTCAAACTGAAGGTTTCACCCACGAGGTTTGAGTTCAAGCTTTAGCTTGTGGTTGGTAGCGAGTCTTGTGATTGCTATGTATTCCGAAGCAAACGAAAAGAAGATCGACGAGCTTCTGACGCGCTATCCAGTGAAGCGATCTGTCATCATCCCTGCGCTTTTCATTGCGCAGGAAGAACACGGTTACGTCACCGACGATGATGTGAAATATCTGGCCGCGAGACTTGATCTGCGAGTGAATGAGGTCGAAGAGATCGTCACCTTCTACTCGATGTTCTCGCGAAAGCCGGTAGGGAAGTACAAGCTTCAGGTCTGTCGAACGCTTTCCTGCATGCTCAACGGAGCGCCCGAAGTCACCGAGCACTTGTGTTCGAAACTGGGAGTGAGGCTCGGGGAAACTACCAGGGATGGCAAGTTCACCGTAACTGAGGTTGAATGTCTTGGCTATTGTGACCTCGCACCTGTGCTCCAGGTGAACTTTACATATCACGAACAGGTGAACAAAGAATCGCTCGATAAGATCGTGGCAGGTCTTTCTTAAAGTTGCCTGACAGTTTATGACCAAAGTTCTGACATCAAGGTTCCACCTCAAAGGAGAAGCCTGCGATATCGACGTCTATTTAAAGACCGGTGGATATCAGGGGCTCAAGAAAGCACTCAAAGAGTTCACGCCTGAAAAAATTACCGAAGAGGTGAAGAAATCAGTACTTCGTGGCCGCGGTGGAGCAGGCTTCCCGACGGGGCTGAAGTGGAGCTTCGTTCCCAAGGATTCGAAGCGGCCTAAGTATGTCGTCTGCAACGCTGACGAGTCGGAGCCAGGAACAGGAAAAGACCGCGATCTGATGCGCTTCGACCCTCACATGCTAATCGAGGGAATGGTGATCACCGCCTATGCATTGGGCGCCCTTGATAACTATATCTATATTCGCGGTGAGTACTGGTACATCAAAGATATTCTCGATCGTGCGATTGCTCAGGCTGAGGAGCGCGGCTTTCTTGGGAAGAATATTCTTGGCTCCGGCTTTGACTGCAACCTCTACACGCATCCCGGTGCGGGCGCGTACATCTGCGGGGAAGAGACTGCACTGCTCGAATCGCTTGAAGGCAAGCGTGGGCATCCCAGGCTCAAGCCGCCGTTTCCGGCCGTGGTTGGCCTCTATGGCGGTCCTACAGTTGTCAATAATGTTGAGACGCTCGCGGCTGTCCCGTGGATCATCGAGAATGGTGGTGAAGCCTACAAAGCTCTGGGAACCGAGAAAAGCGGCGGGACAAAACTCCTTACAGTGAGCGGGCACGTCGAGAAGCCGGGCAATTATGAAGTCCCAATGGGCTATCCCCTGATGAAGCTGATCCACGAGGATTGCGGTGGAATCAAGGGGGGTAAAAAGCTGAAGGCGGTCATACCTGGCGGCTCTTCAGTTCCAGTTCTGACTGCGGAAGAGTGTGAGAACGCCAACCTTGATTACGAGTCGATGGTGACAGCCGGGTCGATGCTCGGATCTGGCGGTCTGATAGTCATGGATGAGACGACTGACATCTTCGAGACGACCCGAAATCTTACCCATTTTTATCACCACGAATCCTGCGGTTGGTGCACACCGTGTCGCGAGGGAACGCGGTGGCTCGAGAACGTTTTTGACCGAATGCACCGGTTCGAAGGGAAAGCAGGCGACATTGAACTTCTTCACGAGCTGGCTGACAAGATCCTGGGAAAGAGTTTCTGCCCTCTCGGTGACGCCGCGGCAATGCCAGTTCAATCAGCGATCGACAAGTTCAGACCGGACTTTGAGCGACGGATCAAGCTCGACCTCGTACAGATTCAGGCTGCGGATTAGTTAAAGCGATTCTTTAATGGAAACAGTCAAACTGACGATTGATGGACAGGAAGTTTCGGCTCCAAAAGGCGAGCTTCTAATTGAAGTGTGCGAGATGAACGGCATCTATCTGCCGCGCTTCTGCCATTTCCGGGGACTGACGCCGCAGGCATCCTGCAGGATGTGTGTCGTTCGTGTTGAAAAAATGCCGAAGCTTCAGACGGCATGCAGTATGCCGATCACGGACGGAATGATCGTGACAACGAATTCGGATGAAGTCGAAGATGTGCGGAGCGCGATGATCGAATTCCTCCTCGCTAACCATCCGGTCGACTGTCCGGTCTGCGATCGTGCGGGTGAATGCGAGCTTCAGGACCAGACGTTCGGATTTGGTGAAGATCGAACCCGTTCGCAGTTTGACGACAAGGAGCCAACGCTCGAGCGCCAAATTGCTCCTTTCATCTATAACGACCCGCAGCGATGCGTGACCTGCAAGCGATGTACGCGTGTTTGCGAAGAGTGGATGGACGAGTTTGCGATCACAACCGTCAACCGGGGCTCGCATACGCTTATCAGTTCATTTGGCGGGTGGGTTGAATGCTCTGATTGCGGCAATTGTGTCGATGTTTGCCCGACAGGTACGCTGCTTCACGTCCCGTACAAATATATTGCGCGGCCCTGGGACCTGAAGCAGACCCCGACGATATGCAACTTCTGCTCTGACGGATGCTCGATCCTGGCTGGAACGCGAAGCGAAACGCTGATCCGCGCGGTCGCTCGCGATGGACGGGGTCGAACAGCGGGTGGAATCAATCACGACTTTCTTTGTGCACTCGGGCGCTATACGGTCGATCTGGTTCACAGTCCTGAACGCATCGATAGGCCGATGATCCGGCGAGGCGAGCATCTAGTCCCCACAACATGGGATGACGCCCTGGCCTTTGCCGCCGACCGTCTCGCACAGGTGAAAAAGACTCATGGCAACGATTCAATCGGGTTCGTTACGTCTCCGCGCCTACTTAATGAAGACCAGTTTGTGATCAAGCGGTTGGCGAATGAAGTCATTGGCACGTCCAGGGTTGGCTTTCATCACGATCAGGACGAGATCGATTTCACCTCGTTCTTCAAACATGGCTCGCCGGTGATTGCATCTCAGGAGCACATTCAGAATGCCGATGTGATTCTGCTGGTAGGCTCAGATCCCAACGAAGAAAACCCGTTGACGGCTTTTTCAATCCGGTGGGCTGTGCGCCAGAGTTCGGCTCGTCTGTTCATGGTGAATGCCGTACCAAGCCGCCTCGAGAGACAGGCGGAGATCGCGCTCAGGGTTCGCGAGGGCAGCGAGGGAGCCGTGATTCTTTCGCTTATCGATCCGGACTCGATCGCGAAGGCGGCCGATGCCATGGGGGTCGAGAAGAGCGACGTTGAGAAAATCAGGTCAGCGATTGAGGAGAACGCGCGCGTAGTTGTTGTCTTTGGTGATGAGTTGCGCGGTGCAGCGCTTGAAGCACTCGCGCTTCTCGAGTCAACCTTGCCGGATAAGCCAGAGCGTGCAACCGAAGCGAAGAAGGCTCACCTCGACGCACTTTCAAGACAGGTTCGTTCGACAAACTCTACAAACAAGCCTGCGGTCAACGATAATCCTTTCACGTCCATTGTTGCGCGTCCGACGCTTGAGGTTGGAGCCGAACCGGCCCGTACGAGCACAAAGTTTTCGTTTGTACCGCTGGCGAGGTATTCAAACTCACTTGGTGCAGTTCAAATGGGACTGAAGCCAATCAGCGCGAGCGGTTCGAATGTGAAGGCAATGTACATAGCGGGCGAGGATGTGATCGGAAAAGGAGGTGAGACTGAGAAGCTCGACCTTCTAATCGTTCAGGAGATGTTTCTTACAGAGACGGCAAAGGCCGCTGACGTGGTGTTCCCAAGTACGAGCTTTGCCGAAAGCCAGGGTACGCAGGTAAACAACGGCTCTCAGGTACAGCTTGTGCGCCGTGTGATTCCGCCCGTAGGCCAGGCGCGGCAGGACTGGGTCATAGCTGCGCTCGTAGCCAAAGCAATGGGGCATGATTTCGGCTATCAGAATCAGGTCAGGCTGGTGTTCAAGAACATCTCGGAGACGGTCGATGGATATTCCGGACTGTCGCACAATCGGTTGGCAGCTGAAGGCGCTCTTCAGGTTCAAGCTACCGGCGCTATCTCGATTGACCGTTCTGACGTCGTAAAGCGCCTGTCAGCCGATGTCGCTGCAGTTGATCATAACCGTTCGATTGATCACGCGCCTCTGACGGCCAAGGCAGGCGCGAGGCTTCATCAGCGCTACGTACAGCTGACCAGATATTCAGAGATGTTTAGCCCGGCGCGAAACGAGTCGCGACTCGAAGAGCGAGAGCCGCTCGTCTTTCCCGCGTGAGCAGTACGCTGGGAGGCGTCAAAGAGCTGTAGCCTGGCGCGTTGCGGCTGCGTGACCCTGCGGCGTTGCAAGCTAGAAGCGTTCGGAAAGGATGCGAGAACGCGCCATCGACGGCTGAAAGTTCGAGTCATTTCTGCATCGCCGCCGATCGCCAATGGCGACGGCGATAAGGTCCATACGGGTTCGAAGCTGCAACCCATGGCTAAGTTCTTGCACCGCTCGCGGCCAGGCTTCGGTCTGGCACGGCGTTCCTTGGTTCGTAAGTATGTCGATCACCGTCACTTGATGCGGGATTCCTGGTGGGAGCGGCCATCAAGGTCGTCGTAATTTTTCACGTCGTCCTCATCATCGTCGCGTACATGGTTCTTGCGGAGCGGCGCGTGCTGGCGTTTATTCAGAACCGGCTCGGGCCAAACAGAGTGGGACCGCAAGGTCTTCTTCAACCATTCGCTGATCTCATCAAGTTCATATTCAAGGAAGATTTGATTCCGCTGGCGGCGAACAAGAGACTCTACCTCTTAGCGCCGTTTGTGACTCTCGTTCCTGCCTTGATGGTGATGATCGTCTATCCGTTCGGTCCGACGATTACCCTTCCGTTCATTGGCGAGGTCAACTTCTATGTGACGCGGTTGAACGTTGGCTTGCTTTACGTCTTTGCGCTCACGAGTCTCGGAGTCTATGGGATTGTACTTGCCGGCTGGTCATCGAATTCGAAGTACAGCCTGCTTGGAGGTTTGCGCTCATCGGCGCAGATGGTGAGCTACGAGCTAAGCCTCTCTCTTTCCGTTATCGGTGTTGTGCTGCAAGCCGGTTCATTGGATCTGGTCACAATTGTTGAGAATCAATCACGCTGGGGCGGGATGGGATGGCACCTCTTCTGGTTTCAGGGCCTCGGCTTTTTGATTTATCTGATCAGCGCGATCGCCGAAACGAATCGTGTTCCCTTCGACCTCCCTGAAGCGGAAACCGAACTGGTGGCCGGTTTCCATACAGAATACAGCTCAATGAAGTTCGCACTCTTCTTTATGGCGGAATATTGCGCCATGTTTTCTGTCTCGGTTCTGGCGACGGTTCTCTTTCTTGGCGGTTGGAACGGGCCACTGGTCAGCCAGTTTCCGTGGCTCGGACCAATATACTTTCTGGCGAAGGTCTTCTTTTTCATCTTTCTCTATATCTGGTTGAGAGGAACGCTGCCGCGCTTCCGGTACGACCAGTTAATGAACTTCGGTTGGAAAGTTCTTCTTCCGGCGGCGCTGTTGAATATTGTGATTTCTGCAGCAATCGGGGTGTTCGCTCTTTAAGACTTAAGAGCCTCCAGGGTTATTCCTTTTATGGAAATTCTTTTCTTTCTACTCGCGCTGATGGCTGTTGGTTCCGCTCTAAGTGTCATCCTTCAGCGCAATCCGATCTATAGCGCCATCGGGTTGATTGTAACGCTCTGCTCGCTCGCGGGTCTCTTCCTGACGCTGGCTGCTCAATTCATCGCAGCGATACAGATTGTCGTCTATGCGGGCGCAATCATGGTTCTTTTTGTCTTTGTGATCATGTTGCTCAATGTGCGTGCAGAAGAGGCGAAGCTCGACCGGCAGAAGTTTCTCAAGTGGTTGGCACTCCCGTTGTTCGTCGCCCTGTTAGGTGAAGTTTACTACGTCATTCGCACCGTTTCTGATCTTCCACCGCCGTTGGCGCCGACAGGAAGCGCGCCACCGGAAACAATTCTTGGAACCGTCGAATCGATCGGCACTGCGATGTTTACGACATACCTGCTGCCGTTTGAGGCAACTTCAGTTCTCATCCTCATGGCGATTGTCGGTGCAATGCATCTTGCGCGGCGTGAAAAGGCGATGCCGAGTTCGGAGAAGGACAGTCGGTCAGACGTTCCAGTAGCCCCGGAGGAGACGGACGAGCTGGCTGGAGTAGGGCGTTAGTTGTTCCGGAGAGACTGATAATGATTCCACTTTCATGGTATCTGGCGTTGAGCGCTGTCATTTTTTCGATCGGAGTTGCTGGCGTTCTCATTCAACGGAATGTGATCGTTTTGTTCATGTGTATTGAGCTCATGCTCAACGCTGTCAATTTGACCTTCGTGGCATTCTCACGCTATCTCGGCAACGCTTCAGGGCAGCTATTTGTGTTTGTCGTGATGGCAGTAGCGGCGGCCGAGGCGGCCGTCGGCCTGGCGATCATCATTTCACTTTTCAGGAACCGGGAAACACTGAACGTCGACGAAGCCGATCTTCTCAAGCTGTGACCAGCGCTCCGAGGATGCACTTAAAACTGATATGACACTAACCTGGATCACCCTCGCGCCGCTTGCAGGCGCTATTCTTACCGGGTTCTTTGGAAAGCGGCTGGGCGAACGCCTCGTCAGTCTTCTGGCCTGCGGCAGCGTCGCAGTTTCAACGGTGCTCGCATTCTACGCATTCTTCGTCAAAGCTGCTTCCGCTTGCGCCATCAGAACGCATATACACGGAGCACTTCTTTACGTGGCTCTCTGTCGGTAGTTTTCGTGCTGAGTTTGCTTACCTGCTCGACCCGCTGTCGGGAATTTATATCCTTTTCATAACCGGCGTCGGCCTTCTGATTCATATCTACGCTACCGGTTACATGCATGGAGATCCTGGGTTCTACCGGTTCTTTCGCCTATCTGAACCTTTTCATGTTCATGATGCTGACGCTCGTTCTGGCCGACAATCTGCTGTTGCTTTTTGTCGGGTGGGAGGGTGTCGGCCTTTGCTCGTACCTGCTGATCGGATACTACACTCGCCGTCAGGAGGCTGGAGATGCGGCGAAGAAGGCCTTTATTACGAATCGCATTGGTGACTTCGGATACATGATCGGAATGTTTCTCGTCTTCACGACGTTTGGAACGATCAGCTTTGTCACCAAACACGGTATTGACGGCATCATCGCGCAGGCATCAGCGATGCCGGTGGAAGTCTTCGGAAGTATCGGCGTACTGACAGCGATCTCACTTTTGATGTTCGTCGGAGCGACAGGCAAGAGCGCTCAGATTCCTCTTTTCGTCTGGTTGCCTGATGCGATGGCGGGACCAACACCAGTCTCGGCTTTGATCCACGCGGCGACCATGGTTACGGCAGGAGTCTACCTGGTGGCGCGCTTAAGCGGTCTTTTTGTGAAGTCACCTACTGCGCTCGCTGTGGTGGCAGTCGTAGGGGCAGTGACGGCGATTTTTGCGGCGACGATCGGTCTTGCTCAGAACGACATCAAGCGAGTGCTTGCATACTCGACGGTCTCGCAGCTTGGATACATGTTTCTTGCGTGTGGCGTGGGAGCGTTTACGGCCGCGATATTCCACGTTATGACGCATGCATTCTTTAAAGCCCTTCTTTTCCTCGGGTCAGGCTCCGTAATTCACGGCATGCACGAAGAGCAGGACATGAGGAGAATGGGCGGCCTCAAGAAGTTCCTGCCGATTACGTTCGCAACGATGCTTGCGGGGTGGCTCGCGATCAGCGGATTTCCGTTGATGGCGGGTTTCTTCAGCAAGGACGAGATTCTGTGGCGCACATGGTCAACCGAGGCGCTTCCGCATAACTGGGGTCGAGTACTTTGGGCAGTTGCTGCGTTCACAGCCCTTCTGACAGCAATTTATATGACGCGACTCATGGTCATGACTTTCTGGGGCAAAGAGAGATACGGGCACGGTACCGAAGGTCACACGGATACACATGCGGAAAGTCATGCGGGAAGTCATGCGGGAGGACACGCTGCAAAGCCACACGAGTCACCTGCTGTCATGTGGATTCCACTTGCAGTCCTCGCGATCCTTTCGACAATAGGCGGCTTTGTTGGCGTGGCACCGGCGCTCAGCAGCCTCGTCGGCATTCACTCGGAAAATCACTTCGAGCATTTTCTTGAGCCTTCAATTGGCAAGCCGGTGGTCGTTGGCCCTTCAGTTCCGGGTGCGCCGCGGGCAGTTCCCGTGCACGAATCTGAAGCCCATGACTTCGCCGGGGAACGTTTGTTTACTGGAATCTCAGTAGTCGTTGCCTTGTTCGGTCTGGTGCTGGGCTGGGTCGTGTTCACGCGGAATCCGCTCAAGAGAATGCCTTCGCTTCTCGAGAACAAGTACTTTGTAGATGAAATCTATGGAGCGACCATCATCAGGCCACTGGTCGACGTCTCCCGCAGCGGTTCTCTGGAAGATAGTCGACGTGAAGATTATTGATGGCATCGTCAACGGCACCGCCAAGGTATTGAGCGTCGCTGCGAGTGTGCTCAGACAATCGCAAACCGGATATGCGCGCGGTTACGCTGCCGCGATTCTACTTGGAGCTGTCGTTGTGGTCGGGTTCTTTTTGCTTAGATAAAGGCTGCAGAATGTTACATTTTCCTGGCTCCGGAGGAGCCCAATGTTTATAGCCACGGTTTAAGGAGCAGTAACGAGCTCCGGAGGAGCGACATTCCGTACAGGAGGAGGTGCCGCTCCTCCGGAGCTCGGGTCTATCTTCACTTGTTTCTATAAACATTTGGCTCCTCCGGCGCACGCCAATTAGTCAATCAGATATGAAGTCTTACATAGTCTCGATAACAGCATTTCTTCCGCTTGTCGGCGCGATTGCGATATTGCTGCACGGCCTTTTCTGGGGAAGACGTGGAGCGGACGGGCACCGGCTCGATAACCAGTACCGGTGGATCACTCTGCTTTTCACGCTTCTCACGTTTGCTGTTTCGATCGGCATGATCGTCTGGTTTGATTCGAGCTCGTCGGGGCCGCAGCTGGTTGAACGGCGTCCCTGGATTGGCAGTCTGGGAGCCAGCTATTTTGTCGCGGTGGACGGAATCAGCGTTTGGCTCGTCCTGTTGACGACGTTCATTATGCCGATTTCGGTGCTGGCGAGTTGGCATATTCACAGTCGTGTCCGCGAATACATGATCTTCATGCTGGTTCTCGAGACCGGGATGATTGGCGTCTTTGTGTCGCTCGATATGCTTCTCTTTTATCTCTTTTTCGAGATAACCCTGATTCCGATGTATTTCCTGATTGGCGTCTGGGGAGGTGAGAGGCGAATCTATGCTGCGATCAAGTTCTTTCTCTACACTGTTGTCGGCAGCCTGCTCATGCTGCTTGCGATCATCGCGCTCTATTTTCTGAATGGCGGAACGACGTTTGACATTCTGGAGATCACCGCCAATGTAGCTCAGGGCCGTCTTTCAATTGCGCATGACGTTCAACTCTGGTTATGGCTCGCATTCGCCCTCGCATTCTGCATCAAGGTACCGTTATGGCCGTTACATACGTGGCTGCCGGATGCGCACGTTGAAGCTCCAACGGCTGGCTCAATCATACTCGCGAGCGTTCTGCTGAAAATGGGAACCTATGGATTGATGCGTTTCAATCTGCCGATCTTTCCGGAAGTCTCGCGGGAACTTGCGCCTTACATGATGACGCTGGCTGTGATCGGCATTGTGTATGGTGCTCTGGTTGCCATGGTGCAGCCTGACATGAAAAAGCTCGTGGCGTACTCATCGGTCAGCCACCTTGGATTTGTTGTACTCGGGATTTTTGCGTTTACTGAGCTGTCGCTTCAAGGCGCCCTCTATCAGATGCTCAACCATGGAGTGTCGACTGGCGCACTGTTCCTTTGCGTCGGGCATGATCTACGAGCGCCGGCACACTCGAGAGATCGCGGAGTTTGGCGGCGTGTCGACACCTATGCCTCGCTACTCAACGCTATTCATGATCATTGCGCTCTCGAGTATTGGCCTGCCGCTGCTCAACGGTTTTATCGGTGAACTTCTGATTCTCGTCGGGACGTTTTCGTCGACCGTCCCTTATGCGAGGACATTCGCGGTGATCGGCACAAGCGGGGTCATCCTCTCGGCAGTCTATCTGCTATGGATGCTGCAGCGTGTCCTTTTCGGCGAAACGGACAAGCCGGCTAATGAAAAGCTCGAGGATCTGGATGTGCGTGAGAAGGCGGCGCTCGTGCCGCTGGTGGTTATGGCGATCGTAATGGGGATTGCACCGATGATATTTCTGCGTGCGACCCAGGCATCGGTAAATCAAGGTGAGAGACGCAATCGAAGGAAGAGTTCTGAGGGTATCAAAGTAGGGAAGCGTCTCGGGGAAGGGGTGTTTCGGAGAGGTAATGGATATCGGGTTGTTGAAAATCAATTACGGGTCGATCGCACCGGAGCTGATCGCAGCCATCGCAGGCGTCGTGATCATGCTTCTTGACGCGCTAACGAACGGGCGTGCCCGGAAGGCGAACTCAATCGTCGCACTGGCCGGGATGGTCGCGGTCGCGGGATCGATCGTGGCGATATGGATGGGGTTCTGGGCTCCCTTCGGTGATCAGTATTTCAGCGGCATGGTTGTTGTCGATCCACTGCGTCTTTTCTTTGCAGCCATTATCGCGATCGTTGGAATCCTTACAGTACTTCTCTCAGGCCAGTTCCTGGATGACGAACACCTGCCTTCGGGCGAGTTCCTGACACTCATAATGTTTGCGACCTGCGGGATGCTGATGATGGTTTCCGCAGGTGACCTGGTGATGGTCTTCCTTGGACTCGAGGTTTCATCGATAGCGAGCTACATTCTTGCCGGTTATCGCAAATACGATCTTCGCGCTAACGAGTCGTCGCTCAAGTATTTTCTTCTTGGATCATTCTCAACAGCATTTCTACTCTACGGTATTGCGCTTGTTTACGGTGCGACCGGCACAACCAACATTGCAGGGATCAGGCAGGCCATACTGAATGAAGCCGTCAACACGCCGGAGCTGCTGCTGATTGGCGCTGCAATGATGCTTGTCGGATTTGGCTTCAAACTGGCATCGGCGCCGTTTCATCTTTGGACCCCGGACGTCTATGAGGGCGCGCCGACGCTCGTAACAGCGTTCATGGCAACCGGGCCCAAGGCGGCTGTATTCGCAGCTTTTATCAGGGTGTTTTTGGGAGCGCTGAGTGCGCCAACGGCCGGTGTGGGGCTGAGGCTTCACGTGACATGGACGGCGGTGGTGGCCGTGATAGCAGTTCTGACGATGGTGATCGGCAACGTCATCGCGCTTTCCCAGACCAACATCAAGCGAATGCTGGCATACTCATCGATCGCCCATGCCGGATATACGCTGGTCGGCTTTTTAACAGGTGACTACGCCCCTGTCGGGTTCTACATGCTGGTTTACGCACTGATGAACATCGGTGCTTTCGCAGTGATACAAGTACTTGCCCGGCCGGGAGACGAGCGCACGCTGATTTCAGACTATGCTGGTATCGGATTCGAACTGCCGTGGCTCAGCTTTCCGCTTTCGCTTTTCCTGCTGAGCCTTGCTGGAATTCCGCCCACCGCCGGGTTCATCAGTAAGTTTTTCATTTTTCGATCTGCCTGGGAGGTTGCTCCAGCGCTTCGGTGGCTGGTTCTGGTTGCTATCATCAACAGCATCATATCGGTCTACTACTACCTTTACCCGATCGTTCTCATGTTCTTTCGCCCCTTGCCGAAGGGTTTCGAAAGGCCGCGCGTGAGTGCCGGAGTTGGGACGGTGCTGGTGCTGACGATCAGTGCGATTCTTTATCTGGGATTGATGCCGAATCGCGTGCTGAATATGCTCGGCCAGCGCGCACCAACAAAGCTGCAGAGCGCCGAACGCTCCCTGGAAAGGTCGGCCTCATCGCAGCTATCCACGAAGAGCACAAACAGCCGAACGGAGCAGAGAGCGCGTGACTGAGCGCATCAAGGCATCCGTTCTTGCCTCCCAGGTTCTTGCGAGTCTGGGCGCTGAAACGATCTCGGAAATCTATCGAAACCAGGTTCGCACGTTGAGAACGCGCCGTTACGAACTCCGGGCTCCTGCGCACGGCGCGTCCGTTGAAGTTCTCCACACTCTGCTTGGAATTGAACTCAAGATGGGAAAGCGGCGAGTTCATTGCCCGGACCTTGCAACAGCACGCTATCTTTTGGTGTTTGCGCGCCTTGGTTGTCACGAGATTGCGGTGCCCTACGACATAACGCGAATTGCGTTGCTTGCCCACGACCTCGAGTCGTCGTGGCATCAGATGCTCACGCTCGGAAATTCTGTCTCTCAAGCGCGTGGACGGCACTTTCAGAGAAAGCTTGAGAAAACGCTCGTCTCGCGTCTTCTTGAAGAGCTGACTGCGATCGGAGCGGGTCCGGATCGACCGGAGTTTGTCCAGGAGACACGTCAACGGAAGAGGAAGTAGTGGAGTGGTCAGGGGTCAGTGGTCGGGGGTCGGGGTATGGAGTTCAAGCTTTAGCTTGCTCTTCTCAATTGAGCTATCAACCAGCAAGCTAAAGCTTGAACTCCATACCCTGACCCCCGACCCACTGGTCCCTGACCCCCTGCTCCCTGACTTTGATCCTTTTGTATGGCATCATGCTCGCTCACCCCTGAGCAATTTTAAGGAGTTCTAAGAGATGAGTTGTTTCCGCAAGATAGTTTCTGGTGCTGCGATTGTCGCGAGCGTTCTGGCTGCGCTTTTGGTACCGAATCTCCAGAACACCAGCCGCTCATATGCGCAAACGCAACAACCACCCCAACGTCCAGTGCAGGGTGAGCGTCCGGCAAAGCCTGTAAGCGAGGACGAGCCGGTTGCCGTAACTGGGCGCACGGGTCTTGAGGTTGACAGCGTTCTGAAGACCGAGCCGCTTGGTCCCAATCAGTTCGGAACCTTCTGGGGCGCGCAGATCAATAACGAGGGGGATGTTACCTTCGTTGGTAGATATGCTGATGCGAATGCAGCGGGTAAGTTCGGACAGGGAGTCTTCGTCAAGACAAAATCGGGGACGTGGCGATATGTACGCAATGCCGAAAAGGTCAGTAATCTCGATGAGAAGATGATAAATGTCGGGCCGTTCAATGTAGCAAACAACGGATCCGTGATTTTCACGGCGACCTTTGGAAGGAGCAATCCGCTTCACAAGCAGAGTTCAGCGGTTACCAGTGACGAGGGGCTGCTGAATTCGGCCAACAGTAATCTAGGGGTATTTGTCTGGAAGGACGGAATCCTTTCGAACCTCTATCACCTTGGCGTGGAGGTACCAAACCTTCCTTCCCGTTTCAGCGGCTTCAGCAATCCATCCATCAACTCAAAGGGAGCTATCGCATTCGTCGCAGCTTACGTTGATCCTGATGGCCGGGGTCTATTCCATATTGAGGATGGCAAGCTCCGCATCGCCGCGCGTAGTGGTCAGAAGATATCGCCCACAGAAAACGTGACATTTTCTGAGCATTTTTATCCGTCGCGCATCAACGAAAAAGGCGAAGTCGCATTCTTTGCCAGGATCGGAAATGGATCTGCAATCATGGTCAGTCGTCCGACGGGCATTGACATCATTGCGCGCGACAACACTCTCTCACCGATCAAGGGTGCTAAGTACATTGGCTTCGGAAACCGGGCTCCCGCAATAAATGATAAGGGAGAAGTTGCCTATGCCGGATTCTATTCAGGTCCAAATGCAGGGCGAGCGCTCTTTATCAAAGGTGTAGGACCTGCGCGTGTGGTTGCTCGAACTGGCGATCCGACATCAAAGTTAGCATTTTCAGACTTTATGCAGCCATCGCTGAACAATCGGGGAGATGTCGTCTTCATTGGACGAATCGGGGGCCGGAGTCACGGAGTCTTTCTGAAAACAGCACGTGGCCTGGAAGTAATTGCCCGTAGTGACGAAGTCCCGCCGGGGTTTGAGAAGGGAGCGGAGTTCAACAACTTCCACATGCCGTCGGTCAATGACCAGGGCGAGGTTGTGTTTTACGCATATCTGAAGAACGCCAAATACGGAATTTTCAAGAAGGACGCGTCCGGTTTGAAGATGTTCCTCCAGCGCGGAGACCCGCTGCCATTTGACGCGACGAAGAAGCCTTAGACATGTAGTACCGCCTTAGGCGGAATCGTGATCCGAGCTTCAGATTCCGCCTGAAGGCGGTACAACGTACCTTATTCAATTCCTGCAGCTTTTCTCAATGCCCGCTTTGCCAGCACGCGAGCGAGATGCCGGCGATACTCTCCAGAGGCGTGAATATCGCTCATCGCATCACTAGCCTCCGCGTCGACTTTGTCACCGGCGGCATCAATCGCAGCGGGTTCGATCCGCATTCCAGTAAGCGCCTTCTCAGTTGTCTTTGCCCTGTAGGCTACAGGTGCGAGCCCGGTTACACCAATGCAAACCTTGTTAGCGATTCCATTCGCGTGATCCATCTGAATTGCCACGCCCGCGATCGCGTAACCTGAGGCTGGCTGTGCAATCTTCAGATATGCCGAGGCGCCCGGCTGTACCGGAAGGTTGATCTCGACTTCGGTCAAGATCTCGCCTGTGCGCACTGCGCTCGTGAGCATGCCGACAAAGAAGTCTTCCGCGGCGACTATTCGATCGCCGAGAACGCTCCGGAGATGGATTTTTGCATCCAGCGCCAGCACAGCGGCAGGCCAATCCGCCGCCGGATCATTGTGCGTCAGACTCCCGCCGATAGTTCCGCGATTGCGCACCTGCTGATCACCGATATGGCTGGCAGTCGCGGACAAGAGCGGACAAACACGCTGTACGTCTTCCGAAGCTGCGATGGCGGCATGAGTCGCAAGCGACCCGATTCGGAGAGTATTATTCTCAACCCTGATGAAGCTCAGCTCGCTGATTCGTCCAATATCAATAAGCGCAGCCGGCGCAGCGAGTCTAAGCTTGAGCAAGGGAATCAGACTGTGGCCTCCGGAGAGAATCTTGCAGTCGTCGGCGAAACGCTCGATCAACGTCAGCGCTGCTTCGACGGAATCCGGTGCGTGATATTCAAAGTTCGAAGGAATCATCGGTTTTCCAACTTCCTCTCTGTCCTCAGGCAATTGAATGGATGCCGCGCCAGATTTTCTCCGGTCTTAAGGGCATGTCGAGATGTTTGACCTTGAAGGGCTGCAGAGCGTCCATGACGGCATTTACAATCGCAGGAGTCGATCCGATCGTTCCTGCTTCGCCGACTCCCTTGACGCCGAGCGGGTTCACATCAGTTGGAGTCTCCGTCCGGTCAGTTTCGTATCTCGGAAGCTGGTGCGCTTTAGGGACGGCATAATCCATCAGTGTTCCGGTCACGAGTTGTCCGCTCTCGTCATAGACCACCTCTTCATAGAGCGCCTGCCCAAGTCCCTGCGCGATACCTCCATGCACCTGACCATCGACGAGCATCGGGTTGATAACCTTTCCGCAGTCATCAACGGCGACATAGCGTTTGATCTCGATTTCACCGGTTTCGCGATCGATCTCGACAGCACAAATGTGAGTTCCGAAGGGGAATGTGAAGTTCTTCGGCTCGAAGAAGTGGCTCGCGGAGAGACCAGGTTCAGTGTCTTCCGGAAGGCTGCGCGCCAGGTGTGCTGCAAGCGCCACTTCCTGAATCGTCATTTGCTTGTCCTCGGGGCTGCCGCTGAACCTGCCGTTTTCAAACGTCACACTCTCAGCGTCGATGCCAAGCATGTGAGCGGCAATTCTCTTTGCCTTTCTAAGCACCTTCTCGGTTGCCATAACGAGTGCTGTTCCACCGACAGCCGTTGCACGACTTCCGAACGTGCCGATGCCGTATTGGACGATTGAAGTGTCTCCGTGAATAACGGTGACATCATCCATATCCACGCCCACCATGTCGGCAGCAATCTGAGCAAACGAAGTTTCCTGTCCCTGTCCGTGAGGTGATACGCCGGTGAGTACGGTGACTTTTCCTGTGGGCTCAATGCGCACAGTCGCACTCTCCCACCCGCCCGCAGGCATCGCTGACGAAGGTCCAAGTGCGCAAATTTCGACATAGGTTGAGAGGCCGATTCCTACAATTCGTCCCTCACTTCGCGCCTTCTTCTGATCGGCACGCAATTGATCGTAACCAGCGATTGCCAGCGCTTTGTCGAGCGCCGCACCATAGTCACCGCTGTCGTAAAGGAGCCCCGTAGCCGTTGCGAACGGGAATTCACTTGGTTTCGGAAAGTTGAGCCGCCGGACTTCGACAGGATCGAGCGAAAGCTCCTGCGCGACGATATCCATAACACGCTCGACCACAAATGTAGCCTCGGGACGTCCGGCGCCTCGATACGCGTCGGTCGCCATCTTGTTTGTGAACACGCCGGTACATACCATCGAGATTGCGGGAATCTTGTATGCTCCCGAGAGCATCAATCCGGTAAGAGTCGGAATCGCAGGCGTCAGAAGCTGATGATATGCGCCGAGGTCTGCAGTTACCGTATAGCGAAGGCCCAGAATAGCGCCATTGTTCTTTACGGCAACTTCGATATTTCCAGTCTGCGCCCGGCCGTGGATCGTCGCGGCAAGATTCTCGCGACGTGACTCTATCCATTTGACAGGTCGTGCGAGCTGCATTGCGATGAATCCAAGCAGCGCCTCTTCAGCATAAATGTTGAGCTTTGACCCGAAGCCTCCACCTACTTCAGGTGTCACGATTCGAAGCCGGTTCTCAGGAATGCTCAACATCACCGCTACTTGAGTGCGGAGCAAATGTGGTATCTGCGTCGAACTCCAGATCGTCAGTTGCTGCTCGCCAGGCCAGTAGTTTGCCAGCACGCCCCGAGGTTCGAGCGAAACAGGTGCGAGCCGCTGGTTTACGATCTTCTGGCTGACCACGCGATCGGCCTGTGCGAATGCCTGATCCACGTCACCAAGTCCGGCGCGATGCACATACGCGATGTTGTCCCCAAACTCTTCGTGTACCAGCGGACTAGTCGGATGAGCCGCACCCTCTGGCATCGACGACTACATCAAGCGGATCGAAATCAATATTGATCAGGTCGACAGCATCACGCGCAGCATACATGTCGGTGGCGACAACAGCAGCGACTGGCTGACCCACAAAGAGCACCTTTTTCTGGGCAAGCACGGGGTATTGAGGAACCTTCAGCCCTTCCAGCGACGCGCCGCAGGGAACAAATCCGACCTTGCCTCGCACGTCTTCACCGGTAAAGACTGCGACCACGCCCGGAGCATTTCGCGCTGCTTCGACATCGACAGAGGTGATTCGAGCGTGCGCATGCGGACTTCGAAGAAATGCAACCTGCAGGGTGTCGGCGAGTTTGATGTCATCAACATAGTGCCCGAGTCCCTGAATCAGTCGAGGGTCTTCCGTACGCTTGACGGATCGTCCCACATATTTGCCGTCCCCACCGTTCCCTGACATCGCTCCTCCTTATCGTGCCGCAGGTGTTGCATTGTTGATCTTGTTCGCAGCGGCCTTGACCGCGTCGACAATGTTTTGATAGCCAGTGCATCGACAGAGGTTTCCCTCGAGACCTTCGCGAATCTCAGATTCAGTGGGATCGGGGTGAGTCTGGAGCAGGCCACACGAAGCCATGATCATTCCAGGCGTACAGAAACCACACTGTAATCCGTGAAGCTCCCAGAAACTCTGCTGGATCGGATGCAACTCGCCGTTGGAAGCGAGGCCTTCTATCGTGGTGATCTTTGATCCGCTGGCTTGAACGGCAAGCAGCGTGCAGGATTTTACGGCCAGCCCATCGAGAAGCACGGTGCATGATCCGCAGAGTGAGGTCTCGCAGCCAATGTGAGTTCCCGTAAGTCCCGCAACCTCGCGAATGAAATGCACGAGCAAGACTCGCGGCTCGACACTGGCCTTGTGTTCCTTGCCGTTGATGGTAACCGAGATGTCCAAGCGCTGCCTCCTTTGATGCTTCGCCGTCCGGAGCAACTTACAATTACTAATTTTAGGAAAATTCCCGAGCGAATTGCCGGGTTATGGTACACGCGAGGAAACGGGAAAAGCAATTGAAGAAGTGGTCGGTGGTCAGTGGTCAGTGGTCAGTGTATGGAGTTCAAGCTTTAGCTTGCTCTTGCATTCGAGTAAGCAACAGCAAGCTAAAGCTTGAACTCCAATACCCTGACCCCTGCGACCACTGACCACCTGACCCCTTCTTCCTTACGGATCTTTCGAAGGCGGTGCGCTTGACCCTTGCTTCTTGAGCGTGGGCCGTTCCGGTGCCTGCTGTTTACCAGCATCGGCGTCAGTCGATGTAGTCGCCGGAGCATTCGGATCAGAGCTTCCCGGCTGTGATGGCTGACGCTTCTTGAGCGTGGGACGCGCGTCCTTGTCACCCGCGGCTCCACCACCGCGGCTGGCCGTCGTCGATCGCGCATTGGTCAATGAAATCAACCGGCCACGCGCCTGATTGAAATCAGACGTATTGATCGTGTATTCGCTGCGGTCCGGGAATCGCGCAATCAGGGTGTTCACTTTCTGAATACGATCTCCAACCACTGGATGCGTCATGAAGAATCTTCGACATGGTTCCCGGCTTCTTCTTCTCCTTTGACTCCAGTTTCTCGAAGAAGGTCACAAGAGCGTGTGGATCGTAACCGGATGCCCACAAATACTGAGCAGCGAGCATGTCAGCTTCTTCTTCAGCGGCGCGGCTGAACTTGAGGAACCCGAGAGGGATCGCGAGTGCAGCGGCCTGCTGAATCGCGTAGCCTGCCCAGCCACCAAGGAAGATCAGCGGAAGTGTACCCCAGTTGATAAGCTCGCCCTTTGATGCCTGTTCGACACCGTGACGCGCTGCGACGTGTGCTATCTCATGCGCCATCGGCCCTGCGAGCTCGGCCTCGTTCTCGGCCGCGAGTATCAGTCCCTTGTTGACATAAAAGAACCCGCCCGGGAGGGCAAAGGCATTGACCACATCGTCGTCAAGAACCTTGATCGTGAAAGGAACCTTGGCATCCGAATGAAGCACCAGATTCTGACCGACACGGTTGATGTACTCGGCGATGATCGGATCGTCAATCAGCTTTGCCGACCGATCGATCTCCTGCGCCAGCCCGCGTCCCATGGCAACTTCTTTTTCGAATGAATAGAAGTTGATCTGGCTCTTGTTGATATTTCGCTTGCCAACCAGCTCCGGATTCTCTTTTTCTGTAAGTGTCTGCGACGCCGATGTCGGTTTCGCTTGAGCGGCTGCCGGCTTGTCTTGAGCTGATACTGGTGCGATCAGAAGAAGCGATAACGCTCCGATGGCGAGAAGCCTTCGGTGCGATGAGAACGTAGTGCCCATACGCGTTGCCTCCGGGGGAGAGCGAGAACTTTCGAGTTCAAACCGGCGATAGTGGAGCCGCCGGTAAACAATCACTTCTTGATGAAGTCAGGATGAAGTCAGGATGAAGTCAGATTAGTCTGGCTTGGTCCAGGTTTCACGGCTCCAGTAAGACTTTGCGATCCACGACCGCGTGATTGCAATACACATTATAACCAAAAGCCACTCAAGTAGATCCCTCATTTGTAATTAAACTTTACTCACCTTGAAATCCCCTAACTTCCTGACCAAAAAGCAAAAGGCCCGCCTCTACCCCCTTTAGGATATCGAGGCGGGCCTTCAAATGAGACCCCTCGCTTTCGTTGCGGTTTGTGCTCAATAGAACATGGGCTTACGCTTGTCGTCTTTCTTCTTCGAGTCCCCGCGATCCCGCCCGCCACCGCGATCATCCTCTCGCTTTGGCTTCTCTTTCTCCTTCTCCTTCGCCTTTTCGGGCTGCTTCCTCGGCAGATCACGTTGTACGTAATATGTCGAAGAACCCTGCTCGAACGCCGGCACCGACACCACTGCAAACAAAGTCAGAATCACCACCAACACCAGTTTTTTCGTCCTGCTAATCATTCGTTGTTGTCACCCCACTCTACGAAAGCAAGGGGAACCAAAAGCTCATCGCTTTCGATTGAGTAGTGGGCAACTATTATGCCAACCGCCGCCATCGGCACACAAGCTGTAAACTCTTATAAATGCAGCAACTAGCAAAGTCTGCCCGAAACGGCACTGTCATCATGCTAACCGACTTAGAGCACCAGTCTAACCGATTTGGGATGCTCTTTCGCCGTCAAATGGCCAACGGGACGAATGAAATGACCATAATAGAAACGCGACTGCGCCAGCCAGGAGCGTCGCGAGACCAAACAGAATGATGTATGGATCAGTCGTCGCGAAAATGTATATCCAACCGACAAGGGCGATCAGATTCGGTATCGGATACAGCCAGATACGATAGGGCCGCGGCATCTCCGGCCGCAAACGGCGCAGTAACCATACGGCGACGATCTGACCTACGAATTGAATCAGTATCCGCGTCGTGATCAAAGCGTCGATTACCAGACCGAGACTGAAAAAACTGGCGAGCAATCGAAACCAGTCCAATCACCACAAGCGATACGGCAGGGAAATGTTTTGAGGGATGTAGCCGTCCAAAGATTCGAAAGAAGTAACCGTCGCGAGCCGCTGCAAACGGAATTCGTGAATAGCCGAGCAGCAGGGCAAAGCACGATCCGAAGGCCGTCCAAAGAACCATCACCGTAAAGATCGACGCAAACCCGCGCCCGAAAATCCGCTCGATAAAGATCGAAACGATGAAATTCGCCTCCGGCTTGGATGCTGCCGGGACAAATTCGCGCCACGGCACGACACCGATGATGGAAAAGTTGATTGCGATATAGATTGCTGCGACTGCAACTACACTGATCAGAATCGACCGAGGTATTGCGCGGCCAGGATTCTTCACTTCATCGCCGATGTAACAAATGTCGTAGTAGCCGAGATAATCGTACACACCTATTCTCGACGCTGCTCCAAGTCCGAGAAGAAATCCAATTGAAGAAATCGAATGCTCCCGGCGGGAAGTCGAAAGCAATTCGTGGATCAAAATTGAACGCGCCTGTGACGATTACGATCATCGTCGTGAGAAGCGTCCCGATCCACAGGCTGACGGTGATCTTTCCGATATGCGATATCTTGCGATAGAGAAGAAGAATGTTGAGCAGTCCGATGCCCGCTGCGATTGCCTGAGTTTGCCAACTCGAAATACCTTTCCATAGGTAACCGGCATATTGAGCGAAGCCTATATAGCCTGACGCGATCTCCAAAGGGCCACTAAAGATGAACTGCCAGATAAAAAGAAATGACATCAATCGGCCCCAGGACTCGCGCCCGAAACCTTCGCGAAGAAAAATGTAGGAACCACCCGAACCTGGAAGCGCAGCTCCGAGCTCGCTCCAGACCATGCCATCCGGAATGACAATCGCCAGCGCGACCAGCCAACCGAGCATTGCCTGCGGGCCTCCCAGTGCAGACATGAGCAGCGGGATCGTGATGAATGGACCAATGCCAATCATGTTCGACATATTCAGAGCCGTCGCCTGAAGCGTGCCAAAGTGTCGAATGAGATGCGGATGGTTGCTGCTCTCCAACGTGATATTCCTTTCAGCGGTCAGTCCAGAGCCGTGAGAAACATCGATATGATTCTCTCGGTTATTCCCCAGATTGGCCCTTTCTCCGAGTTAAAGGCTGGCCAGGATTGGTCTGACCCTTCGATGGTGTACGAAACGCTCGACACCGGTCCTTCACGTTTCAGCAGCTCGATTGGAATCCAGAACGTGTGTGCGACTTCATGACTGAGAGTGATCTTCGCATCCGGAGGGGCGAGAGCGACAAACGGCGTAATCACGATCGGCGGCAGGCGCGAACTGCGAGGTGAAAGATCATCGAGCTGCCCGATGACCGATTGATGGCGATCGATTGCGAGTCCAACCTCCTCGTACACTTCTCGGAGAGCTGTTTCCATAAGATCGCGGTCATCTGAGGATGCGCGCCCACCGGGAAGTGCGAGATGCCCGGACCAATGATCTGCGGGGTTCTCCGCACGCTGGATGATGAGCAGCTCAGCTACTCCGCTGTTGTTTCGAATGACAAGTGCGACCGCCGCACGAGGGATGGTGGTATCGGAAATGTTTTCGGGCTCCCCATGTGGGCGTTGTCCGAATACCTTGGTGATTTGAGCGATAGTGAGGTCGAAATTCGTCATTCTTTTGCCGGAACATTGCGCTGCGACGCAGCGCAATCACCGCGGAGCGGTGCGAGAACGTAGCCAGGGGTTGAGTCTTCGAAACCCCTGGATCGATTCCATTGACCAATTGCATCCCTGTGGGATGCGAGAAAGACGCGCGTGTCACTCGATCCGTTTCTCGCATCCCTCCGGGATGCACTCTCTCTCACAATGCAACCAGGGGTTTCGAAGACTCAACCCCTGGCTACGATCTTTTACGCCTCCGGCGTAAAGCGGATTCCAAAAAATGTCTAAGC
>CAWEYR010000015.1:0-29738 GCA_963813345.1 uncultured Acidobacteriota bacterium
TCAGGGATTTGTGCGCGAACGAGAGTCGGCGCGAGCCACTTGTGCAGCGACAGGAACGGGGCGAAGCTCGCGAGCGAGACGACGCCGAGCTCGGGCAGCCGGTCGCGCTCGCAGACCATGCGGCTCTCGGCGGCCTTCTGCACGCGGATCGTCCAGGCCGCGTACGCATCCGCGCGACGTGCTCGGCACGCAGCTCCCGCTGCACGGGCGGGACGGGCGAGATCGAGCGAGAGGGCACCGAGCGCGGTGGAGTTCTATGCATCGCTCGGAAACCACGACAATGCGACGCAGCGGCTGTACAAGAATTTCAACATGGACGGCAAAGAGTACTATACCTTCAAGAAAGGGAACGTCAGATTCTTCGCGCTTAACAGCAACTATATGGACAAGCGGCAACTTGAGTGGCTCGAAGCTGAGCTGGCGAAGAGCGGGTCGGACTGGAAGGTCTGCTATTTCCATCATCCGCCCTACTCTTCGGGAAAGCAGCATGGTTCCAACGAAGAGTTGCAGCGTGTGCTTGAGCCAGTATTCGTGAAACACGGTGTGAACGTTGTGCTGACGGGTCACGAGCATTTCTATGAACGGATCAAGCCGCAGAAAGGCATTTACTATTTCATTTCGGGCGCCGGAGGCAAGCTGAGGGCGAACGGTTTAAAAGCCACCAAACTGACAGAAAAGTCTTTTGATCAGGACCTGCATTTCATGTTGTTTGAGGTCGATGCGGATCAGATGCACTTTCAGGTGATCACACGGACCGGAAAGACAGTAGATTCCGGAGTATTGATTCGCCAGAAGACAGGCGCATGAGCTGAGTATGAGTGCTGTGTACTGCAGTGCAGGAGGAACTAAAGTTTGCAACTCAGCTTCCGCCTGCAACAAGCTGTACAACGTGCCCCTTACTCCTTATTTCCGGGTATAATCCCATCGAAATCGACACCTTCCTGAGGCAAAGAGGTACCCGGAAATGTACGCAACGCGCTGGTTTAGATGCGTCATCATTCTCCTTACGGTCATCGCTTCGCTCTCTCTGATTGAGCCGGGAATAGCGCAATCGTCACTCAAAGTGACTGCTCTTCGAACGGAATACAAAACCAATCCTCTCGGAATCGATACACGCAAGCCGCGATTGAGCTGGCAGCTTCAATCGAGCGACGCGCGACACTATGCAGGCCGCATATCAGATTCGAGTCGCGCGCAATGATCGAGACCTTCGCGCGGGGAGTGGTCTTGTGTGGGATTCGGGCCGCGTGAACTCCGATGAGTCGATTCATCGTGTTTACGATGGACCACCGCTCAGATCCGGAGAGCGCTATTTCTGGCAGGTTCGTGCCTGGGACTCGAGCGGCAAGGCATCGGATTGGAGTGATCCTGCAACCTGGGAAATGGGATTACTCGACGTTTCCGACTGGAAAGCGATCTGGATCGAGCCGGACCTGAAGGAGGATCCTAAGAAATCCGAGCCGGCGCCGATGTTGCGCCGCGACTTCAAAGTGAATGGACCGATTGCTCGAGCAAGGGCATACGTCACCAGTCACGGTCTCTACGAGATGCATTTGAATGGAAGGCGCGTCGGCGATGAAGTCTTTACGCCAGGCTGGACGAGCTATAACAAGCGACTGCAGTACCAGACATATGATGTGACTGATCTGATCAAGAGCGGAGATAACGCGGTTGGAGTGATTCTTGGCGATGGATGGTATCGCGGCGTCATCGGATGGGTGAGCCAGCGAAATTTCTATGGCGAGAAACTCGGGTTGCTACTGCAGATCAAGGTCACACTTAAGGATGGCCGTGAAGAGATGATTCTGTCGGATGGGAACTGGAAGGCGGCTACAGGACCTATTGTGATGTCGGAGATTTATCACGGCGAGACTTATGACGCGCGCCTCGAAAAGCCGGGAGTGGACAGTGGCCGGATTCGATGCCTCTCAGTGGTCGGGGGTTCGCACGGCAGAGCACCGGAAGGATATTCTCGATCGCTCCGCAGGGTCCTCCCGTTCGCAAGGTGCAAGAGCTCAAGCCAGTGAAGATCCTGAAGACGCCGCGGGGGAGACCGTAGTCGATATGGGTCAGAACCTTGTCGGCTGGGTAAAGTTGAAGGCTCAAGGCGCGGCTGGAACGACGATCACCTTGAGGCACGCCGAGGTGCTGGATAAGCAGGGCAACTTTTATGTCGAGAACCTGCGGGCCGCGAAGCAGACTGTGAAGTACACGATGAAGGGTGGCGGCCCGGAGATATTTGAGCCGCACTTTAGTTTCCAGGGATTTCGCTATGTCGCAGTTGATGGCTATCCGGGTGAGTTAACGACCGATAGTCTGACCGGTGTTGTTATTCATTCTGACCTGGCGGCTGCTGGCGAATTTGAAACATCGAATAAGCTCATCAATCAGCTGCAGCACAATATTGTCTGGGGACAGAAGGGAAATTTCCTGGATGTGCCGACGGATTGTCCTCAGCGGGATGAGCGTCTCGGATGGACGGGGGACGCGCAGGTGTTTTCGCGCACAGCAGCATTCAATATGGATGTTGCGGGGTTTTTCACGAAATGGTTGAAAGATCTGGCGGCCGACCAGTTTACGACCGGAAGTGTTCCTCACGTCGTGCCGAACGTCCTTCAACCGACGGCAGGAGGATCGGCGGCATGGGCGGATGCGGCAACCATCATTCCGTGGACGATGTACTTGACCTATGGCGACAAGCGCATTCTTGCCGAGCAATACGACAGCATGCAGAAATGGGTCGAATTCGTGCGCAAGCAGGCAGGCGATGATTTTGTATGGGATGGCGGGACGCACTTCGGCGACTGGCTGGCGTTCGCGACGACCCGTTCGGACTATCCGGGTGCGACGACGGGAAAGGACCTGATCGCTACGGCCTTCTTTGCGCATTCAACAGACTTGCTTTCGCGGACGGCTATGATTCTGGGAAAGCAGGAAGATGCGAAGCGATACAGTGAATTGCTCGAGAATGTGAAAGCGGCATTCCAGAAAGAATACGTAACTGCGACGGGCCGGGTGGGTGAGAATACACAAACTGCTTATTCTCTGGCGCTCCAGTTTGATCTGCTGTCGGAAGCTATGAGGCCCGTGGCTGCGAGGAGGCTTGCGCAGGAAGTGCGTGAGCGCAAGCATCTGACGACAGGATTTGTTGGCGCCTCATATCTTTCTCACGTGCTCAGCCGCTACGGTTATTTGGACGAGGCCTATCTCCTCATCAATCGCGAGGAGTATCCTTCGTGGCTTTACCCCGTGAAGCAGGGAGCGACAACGATATGGGAGCGGTGGGACGGGCTGAAGCCGGACGGAACATTCCAGGACAAAGGAATGAACTCGTTCAATCATTATGCGTACGGTGCCGTCGGCGACTGGATGTATCGAGTCATGGCTGGAATTGAGATCGATCCCGCGGCTCCCGCATACAAACATATCCTTATCCAGCCGCGGCCTGGCGGTGGATTCTCGAAAGTGAAGGCTGCGCATCAGACAATGTATGGGCGCGTGAGCTCTGAGTGGACGCTCGCAGAGGGCAAGTTCGAATTGGCAGTCGAGATTCCCGTCGAACACTCGAGCTACAATTCGACTCCCGAAAGCGCAGCTCTCACAGGTGACTGAGTCGGGACAGCCGGTACATGCCAGCCAGGATGGTGATGCTGTGGTTGTTAAGACGGGATCGGGTATGTATCGTTTTGCGTATCCGATGGCGAAATGACGTTGGAGGCGTTCGCAGATCGTGCCAGGCGGCGATTTGCATGTGAGACTTGCCGCGTTGTGAGAACGATTCTCGCATCCTGAGATGCAATCGTCAGGAATCATCAGGTCTCGAGACCGACCCTGGAAAGCGTCGACCGCTCATAGCCGCCGCAGCTTCCACGACAATGACGCGCTCTCAGTGTTTCGGAAGAAAGTTGCAAGGAGAAATCTATGAATCAAAGAACCCGTCATATCTCGTCGTGGTTCAACGTGTTGTTGGTCGCAGTTCTGGTATTGCCAGACGCCCTCGCCGGCGCTCGGCGTTCAGAAACGTGCGATTTCGGAGGTGGACCTGTTCAAGTTTGTATGGATTGCGGATCCACAGATTTCTCCTGATGGGTCGCGGATTGCTTTTGTACGTGTCTGGGTAAACCAGAAGGCTGATCGTTATGAATCGGCGCTCTGGATTGTTCCGACTGCAGGAGGCGCGGCGCGCCAGCTGTCATCGGGTCCGCGCGATTCCGGGCCGCGATGGTCACCCGATGGTAAACGGCTTGCTTTCATACGATCGGTAGAACGCGATGGGAAGGCCGCAGCCGCCGCAGATCTACCTTCTCACATTCGAAGGTGGCGAAGCTCAGCCTTTGACGGAGATGCCGCGGGGCGCCGGCAATCCTGACTGGTCGCCTGATGGAAAGTCGATCGCTTTCATGAGCACCGAGGAACTTGGCGCAAAAGACAAAGCGATGACCGAAGCCGGTGAATTGAAAGAGAAGCAGGAACGCGGCGAGCGGGTGAGCGATGTCCGCGTGATCAACAAGGCAACCTATCGCTCGAACGGGCCCGGCTATCTGAATCCGAAGATGCGTTCACATATCTGGAAGATCAACCTCAACGACAGCGCTATCAAACCGGGGGAGATGGCGAAGCCGGTTCAGATCACAAAGGGGAAGTTCGATGAGGGAAACATTTCGTGGTCTCCCGACAGCTCGCGGATTCTCTTCGTCTCTCGTCGAGTAGCCGAACCCTACTACGAAGTACCGCGCACAGACCTGTTTTCGGTTGCCCCTGATGGCACCGGTGAGAAGAAGGTTCTCACCTTTGAAGGGGGGATGCGCGACTACACGTTCAGTGACGACGGCAAGCGCATCGCATTCAGTGGTTCGATTACGCACAAACCGGTGCTCTCCTATACTCAACCGGATCTCTTCGTAGTCAACAACGAGCCTGGAGCTGCGCCAAAGAATCTGACGGCGGGCTATGACTTTGATATTGGTGGCGGTCTTGCCGGGGATCAAAGAGCGCCGCGGGGCGGATCACCGGGAAATGTTGCGTGGAGCAAAGACGGCCGGCATCTGATCGTGAACGTTGCCGAGCACGGCCGCTCAAATCTGAAGCGCATTGATATCGCATCGGGCAAAGTAGAGCCGTTAACGACCGGAGATCATGAAGTGCAGGCGTATTCAATCACGCACGACGCTTCAAAGATGGCGCTTCTGATCTCGACATCAGTCAACGTAGGCGATCTGTTTGTGCTCGATGTCGCGACCGGGAAGCTCCAGCAGCTCACTCGCGTAAATGACGAGCTCTTCTCGCAACTCAATCTGACCAGTCCCGAAGAGTTCTGGTATTCGAGCTTTGATGGAAAGAAGATTCAGGGGTGGATTCAGAAGCCGCCCGACTTCAATCCTTCAAGGAAGTACCCGTTCATCCTGCAGATTCATGGCGGTCCTCACGCCGCTTACGGCTTTACGTTCACTCACGAATTTCAGTGGATGGCGGCGAAGGGTTATGTGGTTCTTTATACGAACCCGCGAGGAAGCACATCGTACGGACAGGACTTCGGAAACATCATCCAATACAACTACCCGGGTGATGATCACAAAGACCTGATGGCAGGAGTCGATGAAGTGATCAAACGCGGTTATCTGGATACGACGAAGCTCGGCGTAACTGGAGGCAGTGGCGGCGGAGTCCTGACCAATTGGGCTGTCGGGCACACAACGCGTTTTGCGGCAGCGGTGTCGCAGCGATCAATCGCCGATTGGGCAGGCTTTTGGTATACGGCCGATTTCACTCTGTTTACTCCAACGTGGTTCCGTGGAGCTCCGTGGGAAGATCCGCAGGACTTTGTGAATCGCTCACCGATTACCTATGTTAAGAATGTCACTACGCCAATGATGTTTATTGAGGGCGAGGCAGACTGGCGGACACCGGCGAACGAAGGCGGTGAAGTCATGTTCCGCGCGCTGAAGTATCGAAAGATCCCGACAGTGATGGTACGTTTTCCAAATGAATCGCACGAGCTATCGCGCTCGGGCGGGCCCTGGCATCGGATTGAACGGCTGCAACACATCGTGAACTGGTTTGATAAGTATCTGCAGGGCAAACCGATCACGATCTATGACGTGGATTAGCGACCCAGAAACGTAAATGAGGTTAAGACAATGAAGCTTTGTTTGCTTTTGGTGTTATTCACCACCTGTGCATATGCACAGACTGCCCAAACTGCCGATCCTTTGAGCACCGGACTCAAGGGAGGCTACACGACTATCAAGAACAACCTGATCAAGTCTGCCGAGAAGATGCCCGAGGAGCATTATTCATTCAAACCAACTGCGGACATGCAGTCGTTTGCGCAGCGCCTGGCACACATTGCTGATGCGAACCTTCGAACGTGTGCTTCGATCGGCGGTGAGCAGAAGAGTGTCGGGGCGGCTGCAAAGACCAGCAAGAATGACATCGTTGCGGCGCTCAAGGAATCGTTCGCGTATTGCGACACGGTCTTCGACTCAATGAAGGACGCCGATGCCGCGAAGATGGTGAATACGGGCCGCGCGCAGGCGCCGAAACTTCAGGCCCTCTGGGGTATGGTCGTTCACGACAATACAATCTACGGGTCGCTGGCTGTCTACATGCGGCTCAAGGGCATTATCCCGCCATCGAGTGAGACGCGGTGAGAAGGTAGGGGTCAGGGACATTTCGCATGTTCAAGCTTCAGCTTGGCATTACGCGCGGGCCGCTAAGCAAGCAATTGAACTCAAATGCTCGCCCACTGACCCCGTCTTCACGCTCGCATCTTCAGCAGATCTCGGATTTCAGTCAGCAAGTGTCTCGGACGTCGTAGGCTCCGGCGGCGGGGGAGCCTCCTCTTTCCTTAAGCGATTTACTCCACGTACTACAAAAAAGAGCGCGATTGCGATGATCAGGAAATTGACAATTGTGTTTATGAAATTACCGTAGCCGATGACCGCGGCTCCGGCCTTCTTTGCTTCAGCAAGCGACGAGTAGGTTCCTCCAGAAAGATTCAGGTAGAGACTGGCGAAGTCGACATTGCCGAGCGCCTTGCCGAGAGGTGGCATCACGATGTCGTTGACGAGTGAGTCCACGATCTTTCCAAATGCCGCACCGATAATGACCCCGATCGCCAGATCGAGGACATTCCCCTTCATCGCAAACTCTTTGAACTCTTTAAGCATGCGAGTACCTCCGAGTGTGACCAAACCCAGGAACGAATGTTTGATTGTTGTTAAGAGACATTGAGAATCTTAATGGAGAATTGATGGATAATGAACAGAATCCCGGCGATCAGGGTCGAAGCGAACGTAGCGATACGCCACTCATAGCGTGGCAATGCTCCACATTTCCTCGCAAATTCCGACAATCAGAGTGCGGCACGCGGTTAGCAAGGAATCCTCAGGAGGACTAAGAAATGACTGACGACCGGACTTTGGAGGTTGAAGAGGGGCGTCGCATAGAACAATACGACGCAATGAAGAATGCGGCTCGCAGCGAGATTCAACAGAAGACACAGGAACAGGCAGAAGAGTTGACTCCGAACGAGCAAGGTCGAGTAGAGCGGCTTGGAAACAGGTTCAAGAACGAGGCAATAACCGAAGTTCAGCAAACTGAGAAAGAGGTCAAACGGGCACGCGGGACCGCGCGCACGTCACAGGTGATCGACTACATCTTCTACTTGATCTATGTGGTCATCGGTCTGCGAATCATCTTTGATCTCTTTGGCGCTCGAGAATCAAATGCTTTCGACAACTTTGTCGACGCTGTCAGCTCTCCGTTTCTGGCGCCATTCCAGAATCTCTTTCCAGACCCCGTGAGTGGCCGCTTTCAACTCCGATTCTCTTACCTGGCAGCACTGGGCATCTACGTTGTGCTCCATTTGACAATCAATGGATTCCTTCGCATGCTTGCTCATCGCAAGACGGAAGTGTGAAGAAAGGTCAGGGGTCAGTGGTCAGTGGTCAGGTGGTCGAGTGTACGGAGTTCAAGCTTCAGCTTGCTGCGTTACAGAGATATTGTAACCGAGCAAGCTAAAGCTTGAACTCCGTACACTGACCCCTGACCACTGACCACTGACCCTGACCCTCTTACCTTACCCGGCCCTTTCCCGCTATTTCCTTCGCTGCCAGATAAGCATCAACCGGGGAAAGCACGACAATAATGAGCCAGATCGGTATCGCCAGAAGAGCCGAAAGAACGTGTCTTACTGCCTGGTTGTGAAGTCTCCCTGAAACGCGTGTAGCTGATTGAGCAGTCACGGTATCTACAAGTGGACCGGAGACTCTTCTGTATGAGTCTCCGGTCTTGTAGGACATCGACTCAGTTCCCTCAGGTTCAAGGGTTTCAGTCGATTCGACTGGGGTCCAACACCCGGTAACGGGCGAAATGTCCGAAGAAGTATTCACTTGTTGGACCAGGCGCAACTCATTCGACGATGTCTCACCCGTTACCGTTACCTGTTCTGCACCGCAGTTGCGGCAGAACTTGTCCAGTTCTTTCAACTCAGCAGCACACGCGAAACAGATGCGCGTTTCATTCCTCTGATTCAAGTCTTGCATAGCACCCGCCTCGCAACTTTGAGTCCGTCCTGAGTCCTGGTACTTAGTAACGATTGGCCATTCCTGTGGCCCCACCGTAACCATAAAGATCAACCGAATTGACTATGTTCTGAAACGCCATGTCATAGTCGCGATATCGATCCAGGGGCGCAACATTGATGACGTAGAACAATGAACCATCGTCGAGCATTGCTGTATGGACGGTGACCATTTCATTGCGTCCCGTGATCGGCGATCTCCCCTCGAGATTGATTGAAAGCGCATTACGGCCATCGATTCGTCGCCCAACGAAACTCCCCTGACGCCGCAGATACGGATTGTTTTGCAGCAGATCATTCACGTAAGTTGTCGGAAGCCTGCCGCAGATTGCGGCCGGAAGCGTTCACAACACCGACGATAGCGCCGTGTGTGATGGCACCCTTGGCCTCCCTGGTCATTTACAAAGGCTCCTTCGGGAGCGAAGGTCACAGTGTTCTGCCCATCAAAGATCCTCCAGTTCTCCGGCACATTTATACGGAACAGATTCGATTCCGTGTAGGTTCTGACCGTGTCGACGGAGGCTCAACGCGTATAATCGGCCACGATTGACGCCGAGGGTTCTGCGAGGGTTCAGCGAGGAAATCCACGTTCCCGACGATGGCGATTCACGTTCATCGCGAGGGTATCCACGTTCATCGCGAGGGTATCACGACTCGCGGAAGCCGATCGCCGTAAATATCGTTTTGAATCCTGCGAAACTCTGCATTGTTTACCGGCCCAAGGTCCCATGCTCCAAGGAGCGCAAGCTTCATTGTTGATTCGCGCATAGCGGTCACCCGGATTAGGGTGACTGCTCGACCATGCCGGTGCACCCCCGCCGCCCTGCTGCTCTATTGTGCGGAACATGTTTGCCAGATCGCGCGGATCATACCCGGCGCGCGCCATGATCTGCGCACCCAGAATGTCTGCCTGCGTTTCGTATTCTCGACTGAATTTCAGAAAGTATACGCCGCTGCCTATAGCTGCGCCTTGTGAGATCACACTGCCTGCTGTTCCACCGATGATCGCGCCAAGGATGGCTCCACCGAGCGCCGGAAGCTGAACGCCTGGGCTCTGCGCTTTCGTCACCTGTGCTGTTCCGTGACGCAAAGCGACGTGGGCGATTTCATGCGCCATCACGCCCGCCATCTCTCCCTCGGTTCGTGCAGCCTCGATCATTCCGCGATTGACATACATCGGACCGCCAGGAAGCGCGAATGCATTCAATTCACGCGAGTCTACAACATCGAACTGGTAATTGAACTGAGGGTGCCTGAAAGCAGGCGGTATCGCCGCAACGAGCCGTCGTCCGACCTGCTCGACATAATTGTCAACAACCCCATTTTCCGGAAACACCCGTACCTGGCGTTCCACTTCCGTCGCAGCCCTCTGCCCAACTCTGACATCATCATTGACCGTATATCGGTTGGCTGGTGCCTGAACTCGTGTACCCTGTGCAAAGGCTGTCAGCGAGAAAGCCGCTAACATCATAAAAATCAGGAATTTCCTCATTGTCCCAAATACCTCCCGCACTGATGAGCGCAAAAGGCGTGCCAGAAGGAGGTTGGAGTGTGGGGATTGGGTAGAGGAGGGCTGAAGGAATGCCTGGGGAGCGCCTGGAGTGCAGCCTGGCGCTGGTCACTGCAGTCCAGCACCTGCGGGAGACTCAGCGCGCCGTCGCCAGGCTGGACCCAGCGCTCCCAGGTGCGCTTAAGCTGGGTTAGCGGCCAAGTCGCCAGGCCTGCGAACGGTCACCGTTGCACTGCCATTGATGGATTTCGCCGCCGTCACTGCGATTCTTATTGCGCACGTCGAGACATTTGCCGCTGTTGAGATTCACAATGCGGAAATATCCTCCACCGATCGACGCGACTTGCCACTTCTGATTGTCCTGATCACTCCAGCGATACTGCTGAACAGGTGCTCCATTTTCGCGGCTCCAGTTCGAAACATCGAGTACTCGCCTGCTGTTCTCGTTCAAGATTGCATAGACATTGCGACCCGGCAGACGGATGATTTCCCACCGCTGATTTGGCTGTCCTGCAAATGCCCACTGCTGTATTGGTTGTCCATCCTCACGACTCCAGTTCGGTACATCGAGGGACTTGCCCGACTCCGCGTTCGTGATCGCACCGCGAACCCATGAAGACCCTCCGGCCTTTCCGGCCGATAGCCTCCACCAGGAGGCCTCCCGCCTCCGCCGCCACCGGGAAATCCACCTCCACCACCCGGGTTACCATCATTGTCCCAGTTGCCAGTCCAGCTGTAGTTCACGTTCTGGACACTACCGTTGCGAATGTTGACGGTAGCATCGTAGTTGAATTCACGCCTCCGGTTATTTCCGCAAAACCCGCCCAACACCTGTTACGCGCCACCGATTATTGTTCACAAACACAACGTTTGGGTCGTTGTTGAAACGAATCTGAGCGTCTGTCCCCGGGCGCTCGTTCGCCACCGCTCCCGAATGGCTTTCTGCGCAAGTTCGACCGCATAGCCGCGGTCTTGCCCATATCCACGCTGTTCCTGCTGAGCTTCCACCGGAATGAGCGCAACCGTCAACGCGACCATGAACGCGAACATTACAAGTACTGTAACGACACCGTTTTTTGCCTTGCTGACCATTGAATCACCTCCATTCGTCCACTTCATAAAGCTATCTCAGTCAACCCCGGTTGTCCATCAGGCCACATGCATAGTAAGTTGAGGCCCATTCGCAATCCGGATATGACATAAGGAGCGCTGCGCATGCCCGAAGACAAAGAGGTATCCCCAACATCAATTGAGCTTCATAGCAAATACCGAACCAGACCGATCTCTTGACCGAGCTGAGTGGAAACGCATCGCGAGTTCGCCCGATCTCAAGACTCTCGTTTACGATCGTCGAAGATTCATTCTTCCAGCGACGATCTTTTTCATTGTCTATTACTTCGCACTCCCGGTCCTTGTCGGATACGCTCCCGCTCTGATGTCGAGAAAAATAGTCGGACCTCTCAACCTCGCGTACCTTTTCGCCCTGTCACAGTTCTTCATGGCGTGGATTATCGCCGCTCTTTATGTAAGAGCTGCAGGGAGGCACGATCAAATGATAAAGAGGATCGTAAGCGCACATCGCAACCAGGGCGACGCTGTCGTGGAAAGAGGAGGGCGCTAAGCCGTGTCCATAGCACTCCTGATGTTCCTTTCCTTTGTCGTTGTCACTCTGGCTATTACATATTGGGCTGCCCGTCGCTCAGGTGAGGCAACCACCTATTTCGCTGCCGGCAGGAGAATTACCGCATGGCAGAATGGCGTAGCGGTTGCCGGTGATTACATGAGCGCCGCATCTTTTCTGGGTATTGCAGGAATCATCGCATTTCAGGGCTATGACGGATTCATGTATTCGGTCGGGTGGCTTGTTGCCTATCTGACTGTACTTCTGATCGTTGCCGAACCCTTACGCAACACCGGCAAGTACACGATGGCTGACGTGCTCGCATATCGGCTCAGGCCGCGACCGGTGCGCGCGATGGCCAGCTTGAGCACACTCACCGTCAGCACGTTCTACATGATTGCGCAAATGGTTGGCGCCGGCGCGCTGGTTTCTTTGCTGCTCAAGGACTCAGGCATCGAATTACAGCACTGCAGTCATCGGAGTGGGCGTGCTGATGATCATCTATGTCGTCTTTGGCGGAATGCTGGCGACGACCTGGGTGCAGATCATCAAGGCGATCCTGCTCATGGCGGGGACAATCCTGCTGAGCATACTCGTGATGTCGCGTTTCGGGTTCAGCCTTGAAGCATTCTTTGATGCGGTCTCGCATGTCACCTATCACGAAAACGGCGTCGCTCGTAACGCGCGACTTCCTCGAGCCGGGCTTGCGCTTCAAGCCGCCATACGGAGCGCTCGACCTGATATCACTCGGAATGGCTTTGATCTTCGGTACCGCCGGACTGCCGCACATCCTTGTCCGGTTCTACACGGTTCCCGACGCAAAGACAGCGCGCATCAGTGTTGTCTGGGCAATGGTGATTATCGGGACTTTCTACATCCTGACCACTTTCCTTGGATTCGGCGCGGCGACACTCGTAGGCCGCGATACGATTGCCGTAAGCGGCGGAACGAACATGAGCGCACCGCTTCTGGCTCGAGCCTTAGGCGGCGAAGTCTTTTTTGCATTCGTGGCAGCGATCGCGTTTGCCACGATTCTTGCCGTGGTTGCTGGTTTGACGATCAGCGCTTCGACGTCGTTCGCTCACGATTTCTATACGAACGTCATTCATGGCGGAGTCGAGCGCCGGCCGGGTGAAGAAGTTCGTGTGGCGCGTTTGACGGCTCTTGTAGTCGGTGCCGTTGCCATCGCAATTGCGATTCTTCTGGGTCCGAATGCCAATGTAGCGTTTCTCGTGGCTCTCGCTTTCGCTGTCGCTGCGTCGGCGAATCTTCCCGTGATTGTGTTGTCGCTGTTCTGGAGGCGCTTCAATACGACTGGCGCGGTCATTGGTCTTGCAACCGGCCTTGCAGCGTCAATTATTTTGATCCTCATAGGACCAAGCCTGAAGTTCGTCAACCCGCCGATATTTCCACTCGAGAATCCGGGAATCGTGAGCATTCCTCTCGGATTTGCTGGCGCAGTAATCGGAACGTTGCTCACCCGCGAGCCTGAGGCCGAAGACCGCTTCGACGAGCTAGTCGTTCGCTCAAACACCGGGCTTGGGCGGAAACGTGAAATTTGTCATTTGAGATTTGGGATTTGAGATTTAAGATTTGATATTTTGACTGATTGGGGTTCACCCGATTTAGTGGTCAGTTCTTGTCTTGGGTGGTTATGCAACCCCGTGGTATCTCCGTTCGAAGTTGTCCGGAGATTGGTAGTCAATTCCTGAGTGACGACGATGTGGATTGTACCAACCCTCGATGAAATGAATACTTCCCGTTGGGCTTCGTCCTGATTACGAAATCGTCGTCGATCGATCAATTCACACTCGAGTGTCGCGAAGAAGCTTTCACACTTCGCATTGTCATAGCAGTCACCGACCGAACCCGTCGAAGGTCTGACACTTGCCTCCTGGCATCTTTTTCCGAAGGCGATCGAGGTGTACTGGGTTCCCTGATCGGAATGATGAATGACCCTTTCAGGCCTCCGCTGAGAGATGGCCATTTGAAGGGCCGTGAGCACCAGTTCAGTGCGAAGGTGCGTCTCCATTGCCCACCCGACTACTCGGCGACTGAATACATCGATCACCACCGACACCTAGTGGAACCCGACTTAGTCGGCACATAGGTGATATCGGCAATCCAGGGACTGTTCGGAGCATCAGCTCGAAACTCCTGGTTGACCAGATCAGGCGCCGGAGCCGCCTCCTGACCTCGAATCGTTGTCTTCACTCTTCTTCGCCGCGTCACGCCGACCAGACCCGAGTTCGCCATCAGTCGAGCAATCCTTTTCTGGCCGATCGGCGTACCCGATTGCTTGATATCAGCGAGAACCCTCGGAGCTCCATAGGTCCCTCGCGAGAAACTGTGGATCTGCCTGATCCTTTCAAGCAGAACCAAGTCCTGTTTCTTGCGAGCCGATGGTTCACGTTTGAGCCACGAATAATAGCCGCTACGAGAGACCTTCAGCGCACGGCATTGCAGCTTGACGGAATACAGGGCCTGATTCGCCTTTATGAATTCGTAGAACCGTCCGGGATCACTCCGGTCTCCCGCGCAAACCAGGCCGCGGCTTTTTTTAGGATCTCACGCTCCTCTTTCAGCTGTCGATTCTCTCGCCGTAAATGGTTGAGCTCATCCCGCTCAAGGTTTTTCAGCCCGTCTTCGCGGATACCTTCTTCTCGTTCTGCTTGTTGTACCCAATTCCGGATTGACTGTGCCGTTGGCTCAAATTCTCGCGCCAGCGCATCCGGACTTCGTCCGGTACGAACAAGCTCGACCATCTGTCGGCGGAACTCAGGTGAGTATCGTGGGCGTGACTTAAGCATTGTGTCACCTCTCTCTCAAATGATGAGGTGTCCACTAAACCGGGTCAACTTCAGATTTGGTTCGAACTCAATGACAAATCTCAAATCTCAAATCTCAAATAATCTCAAATGACAAATATTTCTCCTGTCGTACAATATTCTGATGGCACTCGATCAATTTCATCCTGCCGTTCGATCCTGGTTTGAGAAGAACTTTCTCAAGCCTACAGAGCCTCAGGCACGCGCGTGGCCGGCGATCAAGGATCACCGTCACACTCTGATCGCTGCGCCTACAGGTTCAGGAAAGACGCTCTCTGCTTTTCTTGCGGCGATAGACGATTTGGTTCGTGAAGGGATCGCAGGGACGCTCGAAGACGTAGTGCACGTCGTCTATGTATCGCCACTCAAAGCTCTCAGCAATGACATCCAACGGAATCTGCAGGAGCCGCTGGCCGGGATACAGGAAGAACTCAGGCTCAGTGGAATTCCTGAATTCGAGATTCGGACGTTGGTGCGCACTGGTGATACATCTGCCTCCGACCGCGCGAAGATGATGAAGCGACCACCGCACATTGTGGTAACTACACCTGAATCGCTTTATCTTCTGCTCACGAGCGAGGGCGGCCGTCGAATGCTTGCAACGGCGAAAACGCTGATCGTCGATGAAATCCATGCTCTTGTCCGTGATAAACGTGGCTCCCATCTTGCCCTCTCCATCGAAAGACTCGAGGCGCTTGTCGAGCGCCCGCTGGTGCGCATAGGTCTCTCGGCAACTCAGCGGCCGATAGAGGCAGTTGCAGCTTTTCTTTTTGGAGATCAACGCGAGCAGACAATCATCGATGTCGGCCATACACGCGAAATCGATCTCGCTATCGAACTTCCGAAATCACCGCTTGAAGCGGTAATGTCGACCGAGGTCTGGAGCGAGGTTTACGACCGTCTTGCCGAGCTCATAAACGAACACAAAACGACCCTTGTTTTCGTTAATACGCGTCGAATGGCCGAAAGGGTAGCCCGCTATATTGCCGAACGTATTGGCGAGGAGAACGTAACTTCGCATCATGGAAGTCTGTCGCGCGAGCGCCGTTTTAAGGCTGAGCAGCGTCTCAAAGCGGGTGAACTAAGAGCTCTTATTGCAACGGCGTCACTCGAGCTTGGAATAGACATCGGCGCAGTCAATCTGGTGTGCCAGCTGGGCTCAACTCGATCGATTGCTACACTGCTTCAGCGGGTTGGAAGGTCAGGGCATTCGGTCTACGGATTTCCAAAGGGGCGTATCTTTCCGACCAGTCGCGATGAACTTGTTGAATGTGCAGCGCTGATTGATTCGTCTCGCAGGGGCGAGCTTGATCGTCTTTCAATTCCTGAAAAACCTCTCGACATTCTCGCGCAGCAGATTGTGGCGAGCGTCGCCAGCGAGGAGTGGACCGAAGACAGCCTCTACGATCTGGTGAGGCGGGCTTATCCGTATCGAAACCTCACACGCGATGAATTCGACGACGTTGTTCGAATGCTCGCCGCCGGCTTTACAACGCGGCGAGGACGGCGAAGCGCTTACCTTCATCACGACACCGTCAATCACAAGCTGAGAGCTCGCCGCGGAGCACGTCTGACCGCGCTCACTTCGGGTGGGGCCATTCCCGACAATGCAGATTATGACGTTGTCCTCGAGCCCGAACAGATACTCATCGGAACCATCAATGAAGATTTCGCCGTCGAGAGCATGGCCGGCGATATTTTTCAGCTTGGGAACGCTTCGTGGCGGATCAAACGAGTCGAGCGAGGCCGCGTGCGGGTTGAAGATGCTAAGGGTCAGGCGCCTACGATGCCGTTCTGGCTTGGAGAGGCTCCCGGACGAACAGATGAGCTGTCAGCGTCGGTATCGCGTCTGCGGACAGACCTGGCTTCGAAGTTGGGTACGCCGGGCGATAGCGTTTCGTGGCTGGTGAACGAGGTTGGAATCGCACACGCAGCGGCCGAGCAAGTAGTTGAATACCTGGCAGCCGCGAGACTGGCACTTGGCGTTATGCCCAGCCGCGAAACTCTCGTCATCGAGCGGTTCTTCGATGAAAGCGGCGGGACTCAGCTCGTCATTCATTCGCCTTTTGGGAGCCGGCTCAATCGAGCGTGGGGACTTGCCTTGCGGAAGCGTTTCTGCAGAAAGTTCAACTTCGAGCTTCAGGCGGCAGCCACCGAAGATGCGATCGTTCTTTCGTTGAGTTCCTCTCACAGCTTTCCTCTCGAAGACATCTATGCGTATCTCAAGTCTTCGTCTGTTCGAGAGCTTCTTGTGCAGGCGTTGCTCGACGCTCCGATGTTTACGACGCGGTGGAGATGGAACGCGAACCGGTCACTTGCAATCGTTCGCCGTCAGGGCGGCCGCAAGATTCCACCTCAACTACAACGCATGCAGGCAGAGGACCTGCTTGCCGCAGTTTTCCCCGATCAGGTGGCATGCGGCGAGAACCTGACCGGCGATCGCGAGATTCCGGATCATCCTCTCGTCAATCAGACAATACGCGACTGCCTCGAAGAGGCAATGGATATTGATGGTCTCGAGGCACTGCTCAGATCAATTGAGCAGGATGAGAAGACACTCGTTGCGCGCGACCTCACGGAACCTTCACCGCTGGCCCTGGAGATTCTGAGTGCCCGTCCTTATGCCTATCTTGACGATGCTCCGCTTGAAGAACGGCGCACTCAGGCGGTTATGAGCCGGAGATGGCTCGATCCGGAAACCGCACGAGACCTCGGAGTACTGGACAAGGATGCAATTGATCAAGTCAAGGAGGAGGCGTGGCCTCAGGCCGAGAATGCCGATGAGCTGCACGATGCTCTGGTCCAACTGGGCTTTATCACACAGGAGGAAGGCATCTCTGAGAGCCAATCGCGCTGGAATGAATATCTCGCCGAACTGATTCGAGATCGCCGAGCCGCGGTTTTGCACGCAGCAGAGAGGTCGCATTGGATCGCTGTTGAGAGATTACCGCATCTGCTCGCAGTCTACCCTGATGCCAGATTGGAACCTGAGGTAGGAAATGCGATCGAACCCGGCGCCCGCCCTGCGCACATTGATGCACACGAAGCACTCCTTGAGTTGTTGCGCGGAAGGCTTGAAGCCCTGGGGCCGGTTCGAGCGGAGTCAATCGCAGCGTCGATGGGGATCCCGCTACCTCAGATTGAAGCAGCAATAATCGGTCTCGAATCCGAAGGGTTTGTAATGCGCGGCCGTTTCACGCCCGGCACTACAGATACAGAGTGGTGTGTGCGTCGTCTGCTCGCGCGCATTCATCGGTATACGCTCAACCGGCTGAGGAAGGAGATCGAACCTGTCTCAGCGGCTGATTTCGTGAGATTCCTCATAAGCTGGCAGAGGCTTACTCCTGGAAACCGTGGAGACGGCGTCGAAAGCCTGGCCGCGGTGATTGAACAACTCGAAGGTTTCGAAGCGGCTGCTGGAGCGTGGGAAGGTGAATTACTGCCGTCAAGACTCGAGGATTACGAACCTGAGTGGCTCGATTCCCTATGTCTCTCGGGCCGTTTTGTCTGGGCACGGCTCAGCCCGCCCAAGAGCATCGGGTCGGGTCCCGTGCGGTCTACACCGATTGCTTTCGTGAGCCGAAAGAATCTGGCGGCATGGGACAAGTCGTTTCCAGCGACTCCTCAACCTGCTCTCTCTTCAAACGCGAGACAAGTTTATGATCACCTGATTGATCACGGAGCATCATTCTTTGGTGATTTCGCTGATGGTACCAGGCTCTTGAATACACAGGTAGAAGAGGCTTTGGCCGAGCTTGTGGCAAACGGATTGATAACTGCCGACAGCTTTACGGGCCTGCGGGCGCTGCTGACACCTTCAAACAAGCGAACTGCGAGACAGATGTCAAAACGTCGAGGGCGTTCAGCACTTTTTGGCATGGAGAATGCCGGGAGGTGGTCCCGAGTTACGCGTGTTGAGCGAGGCGAAAAATTCGATTCGGATCTTGTTGAGAAAGTCGCTCGCGCGTTGCTTCGCCGCTACGGCGTAGTCTTTCGACGATTGCTCGAGCGAGAGGGAACGAACCTGCCATGGCGGGATTTGCTGCGCGTACTGAGAATCCTCGAAGCGCGTGGAGAAATCCGTGGAGGCCGGTTCGTTGCCGGCTTTTCGGGCGAGCAGTTTGCACTGAGCGAAGCCGTTGGCACGCTGCGTTCGATTCGGCGGACTCCAGGGGATGGAAGCCTGATTTCGGTCAGCGCAGCTGATCCACTGAATGTTGTGGGAATAGTGCTTCCAGGAAGCAGGGTTCCAGTGACTCCGAGCAATCGCATCCTCTATCGCGACGGAGTAGCGATTGCCGTTCTCGAAGCAGGTCAGGTTCGGTTCCTGGTAGAGCTTGATAACACGGAACAATGGAAGGCGAGGACAGCACTTGTCCGCCGCCCGGTTCCGCCACAACTAAGAGCGTATCTGGGAAGAAGCGCGTAGTTCGAACGTACGTATTAAGGGTTTGAGTTCAAGCTTTAGCTTGTGGTTTCAATGTAACCCCAAGCTGAAGCTTGAACTCAAACCACTTACAACGTACACGCGGAGGGCTTAAAAATGCAGACTCTTTTTCAGGATTTGCGCTACGGCGTGCGAATGTTGCTCAGGAAACCGGGGTTTGCAGCGATTGCGGCTCTGACACTCGCGCTTGGGATCGGAGCAAACACGGCGATATTCACGGTCGTCAATGCCGTTCTGATCCGGCCGCTTCCATTTCCTGATTCTGACAAGCTGGTACTTCTCAACGAATACAACTCGCAGATGCAAATGAGTGTCGCCTATCCAAACTTCGTGGACTGGCGCGACCAGAACAAGTCATTCGAAAAGCTCGGTGTCTATAATCGCGGTAGCTACAACCTTGTTGGCAGCGGCGGCGAGCCGGAGCGGATTCAGGCAGCACGCATGTCAGCAGACGCGTTTGTCGCGCTGCGCGCGAATGCGGCGATCGGACGCATTTTTACAAATGACGAAGACAAGCCCGGCGCAGAACCCGTAGTTCTTATTGAGTCATGGACTCTGGCTTCGCCGCTTCGGCGGTAATGCCGGAATCGTCAATCAGACAATCTCGTTGAATAATCGCAACGTCACGGTGATTGGCGTTATGCCTGAAGGGTTTCTTTTTCCCGGGCGCGTAGAAATGTGGGTGCCAGTGGGCCCGTTAAGTGACGATCCGGGCTGGGGCAATCGTGGGAACCATCCTGGCCTTACCGGCATTGCAAGGCTCAAGCCCGGCGTCAGCATCGATCAGGCTCGCAGCGATATGGATATTGTCGCCGCCGGCCTTGAAAAGCAGTTTCCCAATTCAAACCAGGGCAGCCGGATACGAATTCGTCCACTGAAAGAGGTCTCTGTCCAGAATGTAGGCACGGCTCTCTGGTTGATGCTCGGTGCGGTAGGCATAGTTCTCCTGATCGCATGCGCGAACGTCGCCAATCTGCTTCTGGCTCGAGCCTCGGTCAGACGTCGCGAGCTCGCGATCCGGGCAGCACTCGGCGCGGATCGCTGGCGCGTCATCCGTCAGCTGTTGACCGAGAGCGTGCTTTTGTCGCTCACCGGTGGAATTGGCGGGATCGTTCTTGCCAAATGGGGAGTCGATCTGCTGCTGAAAATCTTTCCAGATAGCCTTCCTCGCTCAAGCGAAATCAGTCTCGATGGCCGTGTGCTCGCGTTTACTCTGGTGGTCTCGGTTCTTACAGGTCTTGTCTTTGGAATTGCTCCCGCACTGCAAGGGAGCCGTAGCGACCTTCACGATGCGCTGAAAGAGTCGGAACGAGGGTCTACCGGCGGGCGCCACTGGCTCCGGAAGAGCCTGATTGTCATCGAGGTGGCATTAACCCTGGTTCTTCTCGTGGGCGCCGGTTTGCTTATCCGAAGCTTCTACAGATTGCTCCAGGTCGATCCGGGCTTCACATATGAACGTGTCCTCTCATTCAATGTGTCGTTGCCCGAACGAGGTTACGATTCTCTCGATCGCAGAAAGGCTTTCTATCAGGACCTTGTTACTCGAGTGCGAAGCCTGCCCGGCGTGCAGGCAGCTGCCTATTCGTCAGGATTGCCGCTTGGGAACAACGGCTGGCAGACATCATTCATCATCGATGGACGTCCGGCGCCCCCTGCGGGTCAGATTCCGTTGATGGAAGCATGTCTAGTCAGTCCTGACTATTTTCAAACGATGAACATTCGGCTGAAATCGGGCCGCTGGTTTACCGAACAGGACAATCGGGACCATCTGGCTGGTACTGATATGAGCGCACTCAATAAGCAGCAGCAGGAGGCGCGCGGCTGGAATGTGATTGTCATCGACGAGGAGTTTGCGCGCCGCTATTGGCCGAACGAGGAAGCTGTAGGCAACCACATCCGACTCGGCGGCAGTGGTAACGGGCCATTACTGAGGGTCGTGGGTGTTGTCAGCCGTGTCAGGATGGAGGATCTCGAAACCGATTCAAATCGTGTCCAGGGATATCTGCCATTTCTGCAGCGACCGTTTACCGGAATGACGATGATTGCTCGAACCTCGGGTGATCCCGATGCGCTGATCGCTTCTGTGCGCAGGGAAGTGCAGGCGATCGATCCCAATCAGCCGATTTTTGATATTCGCACGCTCTCAGAGATCCGGTCTCAGACGCTTGCACCGGACCGGCTTAACTTGATTCTTCTTACAGTATTTGCAGGCCTTGCGACGCTTCTCGCCGTGGTCGGTGTCTACGGCGTGATGTCGTACATGGTTTCCGGGCGGACGCAGGAAATAGGCATTCGAATGGCTCTGGGCGCACGTTCAACGGATGTGGTCAGGCTGGTGGTGCGTGAAGGTATGGTGCTCGCACTCGCTGGGGTCGGGGTCGGACTCGTTTCCGCATTCGCCTTGACCCGGCTCATGACGACGCTTCTCTTTGGAATAAAGGCCAACGATCCGCTCACCTTTGTATCGATCACCACATTGCTTGTAGCGGTTGCACTCCTCGCCTGCTGGCTCCCCGCCCGCCGAGCATCAAAGGTCGACCCGATGATCGCACTCCGTTGCGAGTGAGTATTAAAGTACGTTGTACCGCCTTTTAGGCGGAATCGTAGACGTTCGAGCTACTGACGTCTACGATTCCGGCTAAAGCCGGTACAACGTACCCGATACTCGACACCTCCCGCGTTATCGTGATAGATGATGGTATATGGACAAAAGTGATATCCGGATCCTGATCGTCGAGGACAGCGACGACATGCGAGATCTCGTGCAGTTCGTTCTTCAGGATGCTGGTTATGAGACCATCGCTGTAGCCGACGGGCGCACGGCATTGACGCATGTCGAAGATGCGATGCAGGTCATCGACCTCGTAGTTACCGACGTGCAGATGCCAGAGGTAACCGGTGACCAGATCCTCGCGGCAGTGCGCGCATCCCGCAGCGAGGCGAGAGTCATCATCATCACTGCATTTGGTTCGGTTGAGCAGGCCGTCGAGATGGTCAAAAACGGTGCATTCCAGTACCTGACCAAGCCTTTTGAGACTGCTGACCTTCTCTCGCTTGTTGAACAGGCGCTCGAGCAAAGCGCCGCCCACCGGGAACAGGCGCGGCTGAGACGTCAGGTACCTGCCGCACCTGCTCGCATAATTGGCGCCTCGCGTCCAATGCGCGATCTCTTCGAGCAGGTGGCAAAAGCCGCTCGCAGTGGCAGCAGCGTCTTGATTACGGGCGAATCCGGAACTGGAAAGGAATTGGTTGCACGCGCAATCCACGACGCTTCGCCCCGTACGGGAGCATTCGTCCCGGTCAATTGTGCTGCCATCCCTTCCGAACTGATCGAGTCAGAGTTTTTTGGTCATACGAGCGGCGCCTTCACAGGGGCGAAAGGGGCGCGCGCCGGGCTCTTCGAAGCTGCAGACAAGGGCACCATCTTTCTCGACGAAATTGGCGACCTTCCTCTAGCCATGCAACCCAAGTTGCTGCGCGTGCTCCAGGATGGAGCCGTAAGGCGAATCGGCGCTGAACACGAGCGCCAGGTAAATGTTCGTGCGGTGGTTGCAACCAACCGCAATTTGGAGCAAGAGGTCCAGGCGGGAAACTTTCGCGAGGACCTGTACTGGCGATTGAATGTGATCCATCTCGAACTCCCACCACTTCGGAAACGATCCTTCGACATACCACTGCTTATTGAGCACTTCATCAACCGGCATGCCGAAGCGGCGGGAGTTCCGCCGCTCGAAGTTTCGCCCGAGGCGCTGGCGATCCTTACAGCCTACGCGTGGCCTGGCAATGTGCGCGAGCTCGAGAACGTGATTGAGCGTGCCGTCGCGATGACGAACGGATCGATACTAACGCCTGAAGACCTTCCCGAACGTGTCCGCACCGGAAATCATGCGATGCCATTGCTCGAGAGGGCAAAGTCGCAACAGATGACGCTGCGCCAGCTTGAACATCTCTATATAGCTGAAACCCTGAAAAGTGCCGGCGGCAATAAGTCCCGTGTTGCAGAGATGTTGGGTCTGGACAGGAAGACCCTCTACCGAAAGCTCGAAGAGTGCCGTTCCGAAGGCCTCCTCGGCGATATGTAGCAATAGTCCACACCCCCTGTGGCAGTCCTCTGCAGTCGGATCCCGCTCTCAAACTTACTCCTCGTTAACCTCCAGCATTTATCACCAGTAGTGTCGTGGCAAGGTACTTGCAGAGTCTAAGGCAGTCATCCCCGGCCCCACGTGATAACTATCGTTTCTAGTCGAATTCAACTCCGATGGAGGTAAGAAATGCGAAGACCATTTTATATTGTTCTGTTTGCTGCTGTCGCACTGATCTTAGTTGGCAGCAGCACCAGCGCAGAGCTCAAGTCCGTGACCGCGGCCGATCCGGTAACTGTCACTCTTTCGGGAGGTGCCGAGGTTCCGGGTCCGGTGACACCGACGGAAGCGGTACAGCAACCCTGATCTACAATCACGACAAGGGAGAACTCTGTTTCGAGCTTTCCGTCAAGGACATTCAGGAAGCGAGCTCGGCTCACATTCATGCGGGAGCTGCCGGGGCGGATGGTGACGTCAAAGTCACGCTCAAGGCGCCTGCGGGCGGAATGTCAAAGGGCTGTGTGAGTGTCGACAAGGCGCTCTTGAAGGAAATCGCTGAAAACCCGGGCAACTTCTACGTCAACGTTCACAATGCAGAGTTCCCGAAGGGTGCCATACGTGGACAGCTGGGCAAATAACACTCGTCCAATGTCCAAAACAAAAACGCTGACTGGGAGGAAAATAGACAATGCCGAAGGCAACAAAGAAGCAGGATGAAACTATTGACGTTCTTAACAACCTGATCCAGACCTGCCGCGATGGTCAAAAGGGGCTTGAGGATGCGGCGAGTCATGTCGAGAATCCTGCGATTCGATCATTCCTCGAGGAACAGAGTCGTATCCGCGCAAGGTTTGCCGATCAACTGCAGCAGGAAGTGTGGCAGTTGGGTGGTACACCTGAACAGAATGGAAGCGCGGGTGGAGCTGTGAGGCGAGCCTGGATGGACCTCAAATCTGCTGTCGGTGGGGGAGACAAAGCGATTCTGTCATCGTGTGAAGCCGGTGAAGATTCAGCCGTCGCTCAGTACCGATCGGCTTTGGAAAAACTATTGCCAGAGAATGCACGAAGCGTTGTTGCGCTTCAATATGAAAGTATTGAACGCACCCACGAGCGCATTCGAACGTTCAGAGATTCCGCATGAGGTCGGTGGTGGTAGTTGGTGGTGATGTGGTTGGTACGCTGTTCGAGTTCAAGCCCGGGCTTACTACAGGCTTAACCTTGAACTCGAACAGTATCCATTATCCCCTGCATGGCACACCGCTTGCTCACTTAGTTACATAGTTAAGTGATGAAGTTAACAACGGGTTGAGAGGGAGGTTAGTTTTGGGACATAGACAAAAGCCAGTACGGAATGTTGGTCAAGAGGAAGCAAAAATAGCACCGGGGAAACCGAAGACGGAGGAGCCGGATAACACGCCGTTCGATGGTGATGATCCATTTGATCCTTTTGACACTAACGAGCCCGATCGGCCTAATAAGCCAAAAGTGAAGTCAGGCTACATCTTGCCAGATGATGATGACGAGCAAGAGACTGGCTCACAAATCTGATGCGCGCGGTAGATCAGGGGGAGACAAGCTATGAAGAAGTTCATGTTAAGTATTGGAATGATTCTGGCATCGGCCATTCTTATTGCGGCGTGCGAGACGACGACAACGCGTGAAACAGCGAGCGGCGCGAAGCCGAAGCTGACCGACTCGGAGCTTGAGACCAAGATCAAGAATGGCATAAACACCGACGAGAAGATCAGGGAAGCTGACCTGAGTGTGAAGGCGGACGCGGATGACAACGAGGTAACAATCTTCAGGAACCGTTCCTACGGAAGCATTGCGTGTGAGAGCCGTGAGCCTCGCAAAGGAAGCGCATCCTGGCGTCATTCTAACTGATCGAATAGTAGTTAAGCCCGCCGAGCTGACGAGGGCCGACTATACTGAAGAAAAGGCACGTGAAGCGCGTGATGCGGCTAAGAGCGCCGGAGAGAAGATCGGTAGCTCTCTGGATGACGCGTGGATACATACAAAGATCGTCAGCAAGCTCATAGGTAACTCAACGACACCTGAGCGTAAGATCAATGTCGATGTCGTCGACAATGTAGTTACTCTTCGCGGAGCCGTTGAGACTGCAGAGCAGAAGACTGAAGCGGAGCGTGTTGCGAAAGATACCGAAGGAGTAAAGCGAGTCGTCAATCGGCTTAGAGTTGACCGCACGGCGTAGGTTAATCCTGCGTCGTGTTAAACCACGCAGGCTGAAGCTTGGGCTCTAAGTATCGGGAGGAAGCAAGAGCACAAGTTTCGGCCTGCGAGGCCATTTGGGAGCGGCGCTTGAGCGCCGCTTTCTCTTTGATCACCGCGCTCGTTGAGCGACATGCTTTGCGCTAGCTTCGCAGGCACAACCACCGCGGAGCGTGCAAGACATAGCCAGGGGTTGAGTCTTCGAAACCCCTGGTTGCATTGTGTAGAGAGAGTGCATCCCGGAGGGATGCGAGACACGATCCGGTGAAATCGCTGTCGTCTATTCTCGCATCCCTCCAGGATGCGATTGCGTCAATGCAATCGATCCAGGGGTTTCGAAGACTCAACCCCTGGCTACGTTCTCGCACCGCTCCGCGACGTAGAAGCTGTGAGCTGCGCGCTTGCCACGCGCTGAAGGCGACAGCTCAGGCTTCTTGTAGTTATCTTATGGAGAATTCGATTGGCGAGGCGGCGAGAGGCGAGATTGGAAGAAGCTGCTCAATCCTCTGGGCTCGATCAAGCACGCTGCCTTCGACAAACCGCCTCTCGCCGTCTTCGACCGGACGAAGGCCGTGATTCCTCACGCCTTCCCGGAATCTGGAGGTCTTTGCTGCCGGCGCCGGCTCAGTAATGGCTTTCCGCGTATCCACGACCTGTTCATACGAGAGCTCTGATTTCGTGAGCCCGCGCCCGTCGTCAGCTCGTCTGAACCAGATCGCTGAGGGACACGATGCCCTCGAGCTTTCCGTCGTTGCCGACGACCGGGATTCTGAGAATCTGCTCCCGCTTCATAATCCCGAGTACTTCGGTCACCTCGGATTCAGGAGAGCAGACAAAGATCTGCCGCGACATTACTTCACCGACCGAGACTTCTGATGCTCTGCGATCGTTCATCGCCAGGAACATGCAGATGTCGCGATCGGTAAGCACTCCCGCAACCTTTCCTCTTTCATCCACGACCGGGATCACTCCGCAGTCGTGTTGCCACATCAAGCCAGCGGCATCCGCAAGACTCGCGTCCGGCGTGCAACTGGCGACATTTCGCGTCATTACATTCTCAACTTTCATTGCGTAATGGATATCCACCCTTTCATCTGTTTTCATTAGCTTTTCTCGGTAATCCGCATGCATGTTGGAAGGGCAACTTCTATGCCGAGTTATTTCGAATCGCGCCGAGTTCCGGTACAGCGTTTGCCAAGTCCATCAGTGACGCTTCGAGTAATAGAAGGAGCAATGAGTGATAGAAGGAGCAATAAAGATGGCAAATGGCTATACAGAAGAAGTCAAAGGTCAGCTGACAGGGCATCAGGGAATACAGGATGACCTGGATCGCTGGAGAGATGAGAGCCCGGCTGCGGGTCGTGTGTCGGACCTCAATGAAGAAAGAGTTAAGACCGCCGTTGACAAGGGGTTAAAGGCAGTGGCCGAGTACCGGTCGGGTCTTGAGGATCGAGTCCGACGATTTCCCGGAAGCAGCGTCCTGATGGCAGGTGCTATAGGCGTCCTGGCTGGCCTCGCTCTTACTCGCTGCTTTGAAACAACCGGATTTTGGCGTGGCGCTGGATTCTGGCGTGGCAGATGAGAACACGTATTGTTTCATCTGGCTACAGCGTAATTGGTTAACTGCAGCCCGAAGGGCTTTTACAAGAATGCATCTGAAGAATGGAGGATAGGACATCATGTTGTGGACGATTCTTGCAGTTTTGGTTGTATTGTGGCTCTTGGGATTCGTATCCGGTATGGGCGGCAGCTTGATCCACCTGCTACTGCTTATCGCCGGAGTCGTGTTCGTGATTCAATTGATCAGCGGCCGGAGAGTGGTAGGCTGATTCTCCGGTTGAAATGAGGCCGAACGTCAAGAGTAGGTATTTAACTTTTGAGTGAGGCTGTACGGAGTGCAATCTTTGCCCAATTCTAAGGGTTGGAAAAAGCGCATTCCTCGACAGTCTCACTCAATTTTCATTCGCTAATACTGCCGCCAACTGCATCCCCCTCATGGGTTGTCGTCATCGCTTCTTCTCTTCCGCATTTGATGCGGAAACATAGCTTCCTCCTGATGCATAATCTGTCACTGCGTCGCAACCAGAAGCGTTGCGAATTGGTTTCGACACCCGGGAGGCCGTCGCGGTGATCTATTGGTGGGATATTTCGTCAGATGGGATAGAAAAGGTGCAGGGCGCTAGCTCACTTTTGGGACGACGGTTCAATTCCGCAGAGTTTTACTCGCGGCGATTGGATGAGGTTGACACATCCGGACGACAGGTCACGGATCGAATCGAGTGTCGCCGATGCCATCGAGAGTGAGGACGAAACCTATCAGATCGACTACCGCATTCTCAACTCGGATGGCAGATATGTTGGCGTGACGGAGGTTGGATGGATCGAGCGTGACGAAACCGAGCACGCCTTTCGCGTCCTTTGCCGGATTACTCAGTCCGCACCTGTCCCGCCCGTTTCCGGCGGGACAGTGAAGCATGAAAAGACGTTCCGCTCGTTTGCTGATCATTATCCCGATTTCATTTCGAGACTTGATCGCGATCTAAAGCACACCTATATCAATCCCGCTTTTGAAAGGGCTCTTGGCTTCCGTGCGGCAGACTATATCGGGCGTAAAGCGGGCGAGCTGTCGCTACCGCCAGGCGTGCCTCAGATCTATGAAGAAAAGGCCGCGGCCGTGCTGACCAGCAGACAGGAGGAGCGTTTCGAGTTCTGCATAACGACAGAAGAACAGGGAACGCGACACTACCAGACGCGTCTTATTCCTGAACTTGACGAGGAGGGTGAGGTTGAGTCGCTGTTGAGCGTTACCTATGAAATCACATCGCACAAGCTGGCAGAAGACAAATGGCGCGACAGTGATGAAAGACTTCGAATGGCGCTCGATGCAGCCGACGTTGGACCATGGCAATGGGACGTTCGAAACGAGAGGATAACGCTTGACGGCAAAGCGCGCGAGTTGATCGGCCTGAGCGAAGACTTCAATGGCTCATCCGAACAGTTCCTGGCTGCGATACATCCCGACGACCGTGCCGCAGTGGATCTTGGCGTCCGCCGCAGCCTTGATACCGGAGCTGACTTTCGCGTCGAGTTCAGGCTCGCATCTTCATCACCTGATGACGAGAAGTGGTTACTGGCCAAGGGACAGCTCTACAAGGATGCTGCCGGGACACCTGAGCGCCTGCTGGGGATCGTCTATGACATAACTCCGCGCAAGCAGATCGATGTTGCGCGGCAGCAAATGCTTGAGCGCGAGCAGGCGTTGCGAGTCGACGCGGAAACGGCAGCACATGCGAGAGATGAGTTTCTTGCGATTATCTCGCACGAATTGCGCACGCCGTTGAGCGCCATTCTCGGGTGGGCACAATTGCTCCGCTCAAGACAACCCGGTGACGGTGTGTACGAGCGCGCAATAGATACAATTGATCGGAATGCGAGACGCCAGAATCAGCTGATAGAAGACCTGCTCGATACCTCGCGGATCATCAGTGGCAAGCTTCGAATCGACGTCCAGGCACTTTATGTTATACCGCTTGTTGAGGAGGCCATGGAGGTGGTTCGTCCGGCGGCAAACGCTCGCGGAATTACGCTCGATCTACGCGTCGAATCCGCAGAGAACGTGATCATGGGTGACCAGAACAGGCTCCAACAGGTCCTCTGGAATCTGCTTTCCAACGCCATCAAATTCACTCCGCCGGGCGGACGCGTGGAAGTTCGTGTGACGCACGAAGGGTCAGATGCAAAAATCATTGTCAGGGACACTGGCAAAGGAATCTCTCCTCAGTTTCTTCCATATGTCTTTGATCCTTTCAGACAGGAGGATTCTTCGAGTGCGCGTCGCCAGGGAGGCCTTGGGCTGGGATTGGCGCTTGCCAAGCGGCTGGTCGAGTTGCACGGTGGCACAATCGAAGCGCAAAGTCCGGGTGACGGCGACGGGGCGATCTTTACCGTTACGTTGCCCTCACAGACGGCAGGCAGAACGACTGCGAAGATGAACCTGGGCGAGATGGAACGGGCGATCGAGGCTGTAAACAGGCCTAATCTTGACGGTGCCTTGATTCTTGTAGTCGACGATGACGCGGACGTTCGGGACCTGCTTGCGATCAGACTGGGGCAGTACGGCGCATCGATCGAGACGGCTGAATCAGTCGAAGCGGCTCTCGCATCGATCGCGAACGAGGCTACGCGTCCGGATCTGATTGTGTCTGACATCGCCATGCCAGGTGAGGATGGGTTTGCACTAATCGAGAAGGTGCGCGGACTTCCGCCAGATGGAGGTGGACGAATTCCTGCGGTTGCACTCACGGCCTACAGCCGAGTGAAAGATCGCCTCGAAGCGCTCGCTGCTGGATTTCAGATGCATCTCTCGAAGCCCGTCGACGCGTCCGAACTCGCGCTCGCCCTCGCCAGCATCCTCGAACGATCCAGAAACCGTCCATA
>CAWEYR010000016.1:0-48552 GCA_963813345.1 uncultured Acidobacteriota bacterium
AAACGGCCAGGTACTTGTCTTTTTTTCCGGATTCAACTATCCGGGAGCAAACGCCGGTAACAATGCCGATTTCAACGCTGAGATATTCCTTTTCAGAGTGGCGGATGCCGCCGATACGTTCCGGCAGCTGACCGCAACGACAGGCAACCCTGCAACTCCTTCAACCGGACCGATGAACTCCCTTCTCCTCCTTTGTTCGCCCTCTCGATTTTGCGGGGGACCTGGCTGGTATTTCAGTCGGCTGGTGATTTCGCGGGAATGAACGCAGACAAGACTGAGAGATATTCCTGGCGAAGAAGACAGACTTCAGCCGGCTTTCCGGCAGATTACGAACCAGGCAACTGTCGACTTAGTAAAGAACGACTTTAGTTATCCCGAGCATCACCGGGGCCGGAACCTTTGTCACGTTTGCTTCGACGCTCAATCTTGTACCGACGACGCCGAGCGCGGTCACGACCGACAACGCGGATGGCAGCCGCGATCTTTTTCCGTTACGACATTCCCGCCTCGACCGCAACAACTCCCGTCTTCAGGCAGTTGACTTTCACTTCTCCAGCAACTTTCCTCGAGGACCAGCGTTTCAATACGAGTTTTGCATTTGCGGACAACTCTGGGCAGCGAGTCAGCTTTAACTACATTTCATCACTTCTCGCGCCAAATTCTTCTTTCGCGAGTGAGATATTTCAGCTAGTGATCATTCCCGTTACGAGCACTAACGCTCAAGCCATAACCACGACAAACGGCGCCAGCTTCGATCCGGCCCAGGTTGCGCGCGATTCAATCGCAGCGGCATTTGGCACAACGCTCTCGAACTCGGTCGCGGCGGCTCCAACCGCAAACCTTCTTTTTGCGACTCGACGGTGTTCGAGTCATTGTCTTTCAGGAGTGGCTGCACGATTGTTCTATGTTTCGCCGGGGCAGGTCAATTTTGTTCTCCCGGCGATCATAGCAAACTCAGATACGGCCAGCGTCAAGATCATCAATAACGGCGTCCGATCTTCCGGTATGGCAAAGGTCGTGACAGCGGCACCAGGAATCTTCTTTGGAGCCACAACGGGACAGGCCGCAGCTTCATGCGGAGAAGTTCTCGATATGCAGTTTGTCTTTTCCGACCAACCGTGCAATGCCAGCACAGAGACTCAGACCCGCTTTCTGATTCTTTTCGGCACGGGCTGGAGGGGAGGAGCGGCCTCGACGACGGTGATGCTTGGGGAGGAGACACTGACACCCGTTTTTTCTGGAGCACAGGGAGTGTACCCAGGTTTGGATCAGATCAACGTGGCAATTCCTGCCTCCGCGATGGGCAAAGGCATGCTCCCTATCAAAGTCACATCCGGCACCATTGTCAGCAACACGGCTACGGTCAATATCAGATGAGTTCGGAGTTCAAGCGCAACATACCTCTCCATTGCCACCGCTCGCTCAACCAATGTTGCAACACCCGGCCAGTCTTCTTCCAGCAGCATCAGCGTGAGCACGTCCGTCCGGCCTGGGCCGAATAGGCCACCAACGCTGAGCGAAGCGTGGCGTCGAGTTATTGACAAAGACAGTCAGAACAGGCACGCCGAGAGCCGCAGCAATGTGCTGACCTGCTGAATCGTAGCCAATGTAGAGGTCGCTTGCCGCAATCAGACCTGCTAGCGCCCCGATTCCTCCTTGCCAGACCAGCACATCGACACCAGCATTGTCGAATTCAAAAGGACCCGCTTCGGAAGCCTTCGCGACGACCAAACCTCCCTCACCAAGATTCGCTGCAATCTCTTCAACGAGATGCGCTTCATCGATTGTGCTTCCCTCATCGATCGCGAGTTTCGACCCTTGAGAAATGGCCTGAAGGAGCAGCTTCTCAAAATCGCTCGACACTCGCTTACTCTCGTTACCACCAACGCCAAAACTGACGACAGTGACACGATTGTTTCCTGTTCCTCTCAGCCTTTCGATAACAGCACGCCCTATGTTGAGCTTTTCCGTGAGCGGAGCGACCCATGGAAAAGCAACACAAGTTGACTGTTTACCATTAGCAAAGGTGGAATCGAACCAGATCGATGCCAGCTCGCCCAGGCTTTCCGTTCCCCTTCAAACCGAAACTTCTCGTACCGAAGTGAAAGTAACTTTGGTCGGCGCCGAGAGGAAGCAGACCGAGCTGGGTCAATCGAGAATCAGGATCGATGATTGCAAACTCAGCGTCATCGAGCCCAACCGCCTCGTCCTGAACCACCTGAATCAGATTGAGCCAGCTACTCAGCCGGCCACCAACTGTTCCACCGCGCTGATAACCTATGTCGCGCAGACGAAGCAGCTGTCACCTCCGAAAATATCTCTGAGCCTGGCTTCCGGACCGAGCAGAACCTGTGAAGCGTGAGGAGCGATCGCGCGCATCTTTTTCATAAGCACGCTCGTGAGTGCCACATCGGCGCCAATCGTTACTCGAGAAAGAAAAATCACCTTGCGCAGGCGGTCAGGATTGACGTTCGGAGAGGCCTCGCGAACTCTGGCGCGGCGGGCCAGAAGCGAAGCCTCCGTGGCAATACCGAGCGATGTAAGCATCTCATCAATCTTTTTCCCGCTCGCATCGTGCCGGAAGAAATCTATTACCTGCGCCATTACGAGATCATAGGCTTGAGCGGATCGCGGATCGAACGAGTCATTCAAGGGTTCAATGAGGTGCGTGAACAGAGCTGACACGGCTTGGGCACCAGGTTCGGGGTCCTGGGACGCCGCTGCCATCCTGCAAAGCCTGTTTATTGCATCGCGGTCATATTGACCATAGCGCCGCCATCCCGAAAGAAAGTCATCGGCAAATTGCTCCGGTCTGTCGACTGTCTCCATCGTAGAAGAACGTAAGATACATTACCTCGAAAGAGCTTCGCGAGAGCTTCCAGGCGCTGTTCTTGACAGACCATTGAGGCGTTGCTAGACTCCCGAGACTTCCGACACGTTGATCATCATAATGACCACCTCAATATCTCACGCGAAGCCGCGAAGAACGCGAAGAGGAGGACCCCTCCTAACTGAAGGCCAATTCTTGTTTCTTATCAAAAAAGGAGTCTTGTCTTAATGCCTGTATTCAATGGATTCCGACCCCCGGAGAGGGGCAGGCGGTGAAGGTCAAAGATGGGAAACTTCAGGTTCCCGACAACCCGATCATTCCCTTCATCGAGGGCGATGGTACAGGACCCGACATCTGGCGTGCCTCTCGGCGCGTTTTCGATGCAGCCGTTGAGAAAGCGTACAGCGGCAAACGACGGATCGTGTGGTACGAGATTTTCGCCGGTGATAAATCCTACAAACTCTTCAGTGAATGGCTACCCAAGGGAACGCTCGATGCGATCCAGCATTTCGGTGTGGCAATCAAAGGTCCGCTGACGACTCCGGTTGGTGGCGGTATTCGCTCGCTCAACGTAACGCTTCGCCAGGTGTTGGACCTTTACGCCTGCGTCAGGCCGGTTCGTTATTTTGAAGGCGTTCCTGCACCCGTCAAAGATCCCGGGAAGCTCGATGTTGTCATCTTTCGCGAGAATACTGAAGATGTTTACGCGGGCATAGAGTTCCAGGAAGGATCTGATCGCGCGAAGAAACTGATCGCGTATTTGAGTGATTTCGGCTACGAGATTAATTCTGATTCAGGCATTGGTGTAAAGCCGATTTCAGCAACAGCCACCAAGAATCTGGTGCGTCGCGCTATCAAATACGCCATCTTGCACAATCGCAAGGTCGTGACGCTCGTCCACAAGGGCAACATCATGAAATACACTGAGGGCGCCTTCAGGGATTGGGGATACAGCTTGCCAGGGCCGAGTTTCGCGACAAGATAGTCACTGAAGCTGAAGTTACGAAGGAGCATGGCGGCACAACTCCCGAGGGCAAGATCGTGATCAACGATCGATCGCGGCTCGATGTTTCAGCAATTGTTGCTGCGTCCCGATGAATATTCAGTGCTCGCCACTCCGAATCTGAATGGCGACTATATCTCCGACGCCTGCGCGGCGCAGGTTGGCGGGCTTGGAATGGCCCCAGGGGCAAATATCGGTGACAATTCCGCGGTTTTTGAAGCTACTCACGGTACTGCGCCCAAATATGCGAACCAGGACGTGATCAATCCTTCGTCTGTCATTCTTTCCGGGGTGATGATGCTCGAACATCTCGGATGGGACGAAGCCGGCAAGCTGATCACTGACGGTATCGTCAAAACGATTGCTCGAGAAGAAAGTGACTTACGACCTCGCGCGCCTCATGGAGGGCGCGAACAAGGTTAAGACAAGCGAGTTCGCCGACGCAATCATCGAAAACATGGGCACGTAGTACCGCCTTCAGGCGGAATCTTCTGCCTTTGCACTTTAATTCTTCGGAGGATAAATGGGACGCAGGAAGATCACGGTAGTGGGCGCGGGAAATGTTGGCGCCACGACCGCACACTGGCTGGTGTCGAAAGAGCTCGGCGATGTTGTTCTCGTCGATATTATCGAAGGAATGCCGCAGGGCAAGGCGCTGGACCTTGCACAAGCCGGACCGGTTGAAGGCTATGACAGCCGGCTGATCGGGACGAACGGATACCGCGAAACCGCCAACTCGGACATTGTCGTTATTACTTCGGGAATAGCACGCAAGCCCGGAATGAGCCGGGACGATCTTCTCAATACGAACGCCGGCATAGTGTCGAGCGTGACAAGCGAGATTGTTCGCCATTCTCCGAACACGATCCTTATCATAGTCTCGAACCCTCTCGATGCCATGTGCCAGGTCGCATTCAAAAAATCGGGCCTGCCAAAGAATCGTGTCATCGGCATGGCAGGAATTCTCGATTCGGCGCGTATGCGTACTTTTCTGGCAGAAGCATTGAATGTATCTGTTGAGAACGTGAGTGCGTTCGTCCTCGGCGGCCATGGTGACACGATGGTTCCGCTTCCGCGGTACTCGACCTGTGCGGGTATTCCAATCACTGAGCTGCTTGCAAAGGATGTACTGGACAAGATTGTCGATCGCACGCGCAACGGCGGGGCTGAGATCGTAAGTCTGCTCAAGACTGGTTCTGCCTACTACGCCCCATCCGCTGCAGCTGTCGAGATGGTCGAGGCGATACTGCTCGACAAGAAGAAGATTCTCCCGTGCGCCGCCTATCTCGAGGGCGAGTATGGTATCAATGGACTCTATGTCGGTGTACCAGTCAAACTTGGAGCGTCAGGCATCGAAGAGATCATTCAAATCAACCTGACCACAGAGGAAAGGGCCGCTTTACAAAAATCCGCAGCAGCGGTCCAGGAGCTTGTCAACGTGCTGAAAGTATAAGCAACAAGTCCCGTTATCGGGCTGCCGCAACCTGGTTTCTCTGGCAATCGTCGGGAAGACAGGTTGCGGCAGTTGCATTTTTCAGGTATTCCGGCAATATCTCGCGATAGAGGATCATCAAAGTGAGCGACCAGAAGGACCTTTCAGGAAAAGACAAGATTGTTAGTGACCTTCGAACCCTGGAGTACGAGTTGAATATCGAGCTGCCGCGAGCACTGCGCATCGCGGCTTCTCACGGCGACCTCTCCGAGAATGCTGAGTACAAGTCTGCGCGCGAGCGCCAGGACTTTGTGCGCGCCCGCGTCAGGCAGCTGCAGCAGCAACTCGCCAAACTCGCGAGCATCGACATCAGCCGGCTTCCCCGCGACCGCGCTTCCTATGGCTCGACGGTCGTGCTCAAGGACATCGATCGAGGCTCAGAGGTAACATACCGTCTTGTCACGGCGGAAGAAGCGGATATCGAACAGGGATTGATCTCGACCTCTTCTCCCATCGGACGAAGCCTGTTGAACAAACAGGAAGGCGATGAAGTCAAAGTCAGCACGCCCTCGGGAGCCCGGTCATTCGAAGTAATCACGCTGACAACCATCCACGACGAAGAGTAAGGTACGTTGTACCGCCTTCAGGCGGAACCTTGCATCCCAGAGTCATCGAATCGAAGATTCCGCCTGAAGTTCTTCAAGTCCGGATCATTTGAAAACACCCCTTCCGGATGATAAAATTTCATATTTGGATGGCGTAAAAGGAGAGGAACTTGCCCCCGGAAAAGTTGCGATCGTCCTTAAGCGGTTGCTGAGGTTAGGGGTTCTGGCGGTCGTTTTCGCTTTTAGCGCAACGTTTGTGATGTACTTTGCGTTGCGCGGCCGAACGGTCGAAGTACCTGATGTGGTTGGACAAACTGCATCTGACGCCGAAGAGATACTTGACGACTTTGGATTGCGGATGCAGATCAGAACCCGGACGCACAGTGAAAAGTATCCGGAAAAATCGGTGACTGATCAAATTCCCGCACCCGGCACGGCCGTTAAGACTGGCCAATTGGTGCGGGTCACTCTGAGCCTTGGGACGAGTTCATCAGCGTCCAGGGCAGCAGTACAAGGGAGAAGATAACTTAGCGTTGGATTTGTACCGGCACGGAATGGTTGAAATCGCGCCTTCGATACTCTCGGCAGACTTCACACGCCTTGGCGAACAGATTGCCTCGGTCGAACGTGGCGGCGCATCGTATGTCCATGTAGACGTCATGGACGGACATTTTGTACCCAACATCACGATCGGCCCGTTTATCGTCAAGTGGGTTCGTAAGTGCACGACGTTGCCGATCGATGTTCACCTGATGATCGAGAATCCCGATCTTTTCATCGGTGAGTTCGCCCGGGCTGGAGCCAATCTGATCTCAATTCATCCTGAAGCAACGTATCACGTCCATCGTACTGTTAAGTTGATACAGAGTACCGGATGCCGTGCAGGAGTTGTGCTCAATCCGGCAACTCCGCTTGCGGCTGTCGAAGAAGTGATTGCAGACGTGGACTACGTGCTGCTGATGTCGGTCAACCCGGGTTTCGGCGGGCAAGAATTCATCACTTCCTCGTTCGATAAGGTAAGGAGACTTAGCGCGCTGATTCGTTCGCGCGGTTCGCAAGCTAAGATAGAGATCGATGGAGGTATAGGTCCTGACAATGCCTCTGATGTAGTAGCTGCTGGAGCGGAGATACTTGTCGCTGGATCCGCAATTTTTAATACTCCCGATCCGGCAGAAGCCGTGCGCTCGCTGGGACGAGCCGCCAATCAGATGGCGCACGCCTGAAAAATAGGAGCTTCTAATATGCATCGTATTTTGGTTGGAATCTGCTGCGTCACTCTGCTTGTAATGCTGACAGCTTGTGGCGCCGAAGAATAAGGTCGCAAGTGACGACGTGCGACCAGGTCGGGATAAGGAACTCTATGAGGAGGCAATGACGAAGTTGCGCAAAGGGCGCTACGACGAATCGCGCCTCATGCTGAACGTAGTCATTACAAGCTATCCTGACAGCGAGTATCTGCCACTGGCGAAGCTCGCGATAGCTGATTCCTTTTACAAGGAAGGTGGTTCATCGGCTCTTGAACAGGCGATCGGGGGCTACAAGGATTTTGCGCAGTACTTTCCTACCCATCCGATGAACTGCCAGGTAAAACTCAAGATCGCTCACGCCTACATGCGTCAGATGAACGCATTCAATCGCGATGCTTCGAAAGCACGACAGGCTGAGTTTCAACTTCATGCAACTCTTCAAACTTGCCAGACTACAGAGCTCAAGGCCGAGATCGAGCAGAACCTGAAACAGGTTCAGCAGGTACTTGGACTTCACGAGCTCGACATCGCGCGCTTCTACATCGCAAACCGGCAGGCCTACAAGGCTGCCGAAGGGCGCCTTACAGACATCGTGAAGAACTATCCATTCTTCACCTATCGCGACGAAGCGCTTTATCTGCTTGGCGTCTCACGCATCGAGCAGGAGCAGCCCGAGGAGGCTGCAGTGGCCTTCGCAGAACTGGTTCGAGAAATCCCAAACAGCGAATACGTTGACCGTGCAAAGGAATACCTCGAGAAGCTCGGCAAGCCGATTCCCGAACCAAGCAACAACAATCCGGCACCTGAGCGTCCTGGCATGACCGGCAGGATCGGGCTGATTCTCGGAAAGAATGACCTTACGATATCCAAGGACGGTGTGCTGATCACTGAGAAGGGCGATTCAAAGGACCCGGCAGACGAATCGATGCAAAAGCCAGTAGAGTCTGCAGGCACAACGGGTTCGGTACGCGCTCGTGTGGTCAACCCGAATGCCGCACCGCAGGAGACTCCCGCAGAGGCTGAGCCGAAGGCCAACAAGGACAACGGTCAGAAGAAGAATGGAAGAAGGACGACAAGAAGGACGATAAGAAGAAGGATGAGAAGAAAGACGAGAAAAAGTCCGATCCTCCGTCCGGTTCTTCCAATGACAGATAAAACGATAAATGGTTCGAGTTCAAGCTTTCAGCTTGCAGCCAGCTGAAGCTTGAACTCTCGAACCTAAGACGTCCCGGAAAGACAACCTTCCAGTCGTTTTTCATATCCGCAAGTACCCACCCATAGCCAGGCGCTTCATCCAATCCCTTATCAAGTTGGCCACTTAGTACGTGCTGACGGTCATACGCGAACTCGCGGTCGGCGTCGGTGTGATGCCATAACATGAGCCAAACTGCATACCGCTCCTTCGGAGCTCGTCTCCCGTTTCGATATCGCCGTGACTACAAGCATTAGGCTCCTCCGGAGCCTGTGGAACATGCCTGAACTAGGCCGCTGCCGCTACGCGGCAGCGGCAACCTAAAGCTTGAACTCAAACCCAATGAGTCTGAGTTTCAAGCTTCAGCCTGCCACCGGAGTCGAAGGCGAGGCGATAGAACCAAACGGACTTTGCAGATGCCAGACTCCACGCGCCAGGGCGCCCAGCCTGGAGCGCCCGGGCTGGCGCTTGAAGTGTTTGGCTCCAGACTGATATTTTGCCAGAGCGAGAACATGCAACCAGCAGACGAAATCAGGTCAGTGAAGAAACTCCGCAGTATCCAGAGGAGTGTGGGACGTCATTGGGTGGGTAATGGATTTCCCGTGAGGACCCTTTTTCGCCTATCCAAATCTGGGGTCTGCTCTGAGTCCTTTCCTGCTACTCGATTACGCCGGGCCGGTCGAATTCCCTCCGACGGAAGAACGACTTGGAGTTGGCGAACATCCGCACCGCGGCTTTGAGACAGTCACTATCGTCTATGAAGGCGAAGTGGAGCACAGAGATTCTTCCGGGGGCGGCGGACGAATTCGGTCCGGGTGACGTACAGTGGATGACCGCTGCATCCGGGGATCGTCCATGAAGAATTTCACGGACGGAGTTTTGCCCAGGCATGGCAGGAATGTTCGAGATGGTGCAATTGTGGATCAATCTGCCGGCTAAGGACAAAATGTCACCACCACACTATCAGGGCATCCTCAACAGCGAGATTCCAGCAGTAAATCTTCCTGATGGTAGCGGGACGGTGCGCGTCATCGCAGGCGAATACGGGGGCGCGCGTGGACCGGCGAAAACTTTCACGCCGGTTGAGGTTTGGGTATCCTCCGCCTGGAGAGTAACCACCAGACGGTGGTAACTGTACCCGATGGCTTTACAACAGCACTCGTAGTGCTCAAAGGGGGCTTGCGTGCAAACGGCTCGGAGGAAATCAGGGGTGCCGAGGTCGGACTGTTCGACCGTCCCGGAAATAACATCAATGTCGAATGCCTCGAAGACACGAGGGCTCTCATGCTCTTGCGGCGAGCCAATAGATGAACCCATTGTCGGGCAAGGCCCGTTCGTGATGAATTCTTCGCTGGAAATTCGCCAGGCTTTGGAGGACTACCGGAGCGGTAAGATGGGACACTTGTCTTGAGTGAAGATGCTGGTCAAATCCCCTTCCGATCATTGACGTAGCTTCAGAGATTCCCGATCATTATCCCTTTGCCCTGAGCATCTCTTTTTATGGATATTCCAAAGTCGTATTCTCCCAAAGATATAGAAAATAAATGGTACCCGTTCTGGGAAGAGAACGGATTCTTTTCTCCGGAAGCCAACTCGAGCCCCGATGCTCCCGTCTTTTCTGTTGTCATTCCGCCCCCAAATGTGACCGGGTACTTGCACATGGGGCATGCCCTCAACCACACGTTGCAGGATGTTCTCGCGCGGTGGCGCAGAATGTCTGGCTACCGGGTCCTCTGGCTTCCCGGCACTGATCACGCGGGGATTGCCACACAGATGGTCGTCGAGCGTCAACTGACAAAAGAGGGCGTTCAACGGAAAGAACTTGGCCGCGAGAAGTTCATAGAACGTGTCTGGGAATGGAAGAATCATTCGGGGGGCGCGATTCAAAGACAGATGCGAATGCTCGGCGAGTCGGTAGACTGGTCAAGGGAAAGATTCACCCTCGATGAAGGGTTGTCGCGCGCCGTTCGCGAAGTCTTCGTTCGCCTTTACAACGAAGGGTTGATATACCGCGGAGAATATCTGATCAACTGGTCGCCCGGCTTGCAGACTGCTGTTTCGGACCTTGAAGTCGAGATGAAACCTGTCAACGGCAAGCTCTATCACATCGCCTATCCGGTCAAGGGATCAGAAGAGGTGATGGTCGTAGCCACGACGCGACCGGAAACGATGCTCGGAGATACCGCCGTTGCAGTGAACCCCGAAGACGATCGCTATCATTCGCTCAAGGGCAAACTGATTACGTTGCCGCTCGTTGGCCGTGAGATTCCGGTCATCGAGGATGCTCTCGTCGAAAAAGACTTTGGAACTGGAATCGTCAAGGTTACACCGGCTCACGATCCTAACGACTTTCAGATGGGACGCCGTCATGGCCTCGAGTTCATCAGCGTCATTGGCAAAGATGCTCGAATGACGGACGCCGTTCCGGAGAAGTATCGCGGGCTGGATCGATACGAAGCGCGAAAACGAATTGTAGAAGATCTCGATGCAGCCGGTCTGCTCGTCAAGGTCGACGAATATCAGCACAACGTGGGCCACTGTCAACGCAGCGGTTCGGTGATCGAACCTCTGATCTCGACGCAATGGTTCATGAAGATGAAGCCTCTCGCTTCACCAGCGCTCGACGCCGCCCTCGATGGCCGTACGCGGTTTGTGCCAGAGAACATGCTCCGCGTTTACTCGAACTGGCTCGAGAAGATCGAGGACTGGTGCATCTCACGACAACTATGGTGGGGTCATAGAATCCCTGCGTGGTATACGTCAGATGATTTCATCGTCGTGGCACACAGCGAAGAAGAAGCTCGAGAGCAGCTCAAGGGTGCCGGACGCGATCCACGATCAGAGCTTCGTCAGGACCCGGACGTGCTCGATACCTGGTTCTCCTCCGCGCTCTGGCCCTTCTCGACACTCGGATGGCCGGATGAGACCGAAGACCTCAAGAAGTACTATCCGACATCGGTCCTGATTACCGGGCCCGACATCATTTTTTTCTGGGTAGCGAGAATGATGATGATGGGCCTTAAGTTCGCCGGCGATGTTCCATTTCGAACTGTATACATCAACGGTCTCGTTCTGGATCCTGAAGGCCAGAAGATGTCGAAGACCAAAGGCAACGTCATTGACCCTCTGGTCGTCTTCGATAAGTACGGCACGGATGCGGTTCGGTACGGTCTTACGGCCGCTGCTACGCCGGGAATGCCGATTTCACTCCAGGAATCGAAGCTCGAAGCCGCCAGGAATTTTGCAAATAAGATTCTGGAATGCGTCGCGATTCGTCCTCTTGAATTGCGGAGAAGAACTGGATGCTTCGAAAGCGATTCCGTGGGAGACAGAGCTTGCCGAGCCGGAGCTCGCGGATCGCTGGATACTGAGCAGATTCAACCGGGTCGCTCTTGAAGTTGCTGACGCGCTTGCCGAGTTTCGTCTTCACGAAGCAGCCGCACAGGCCTATCACTTCTTTTGGGACGACTTCTGTGATTGGTATATCGAGCTGGCCAAGCCTCATGTCACGTCACGCGACCATAGCGATCAGAGCCGCGCGGTCAAACGGCGAATCATTCACATGCTCGAGCGCAGCCTGAGACTGCTCCATCCGATAATGCCGTTTATCACTGAAGACCTGTGGCAACGTCTTCCACATACGGGTGAAACCATCTCACTTGCCGCATTTCCTGAAGCCAACGCGGCGGAGCTCGATGGGCGCGCAGAACGCGAAATGGACTTTCTTATCGAACTTATTACGCGGTTGCGCAACGTCCGGTCGGTATTCAACATTTCTCCTTCGCAAACTATTGACGCGCGAATCGCGACCAGTGATGACCTGCTGCAAGCCATCGTCAAGTCAAACTGGGAGCACATCAGAAGACTTGCGAAAGTGAACGAGCTCGAACTGATTGCGAATCTTTCAACCAAAAAAGGCTATGCTCGCGCAGTTGTTGGGGAGGCATCGATTGAAGTGCCGCTTGAAGGTCTGGTTGACTTCGATAAGGAACGCAAGCGATTGGAGACGGAGCTGGCCAAGCTCAAGGGTGAGCAGGAGGGACTCGCCAAAAGGCTCGCGAATCCCGATTTCATCTCGCGGGCGGCACCGGACATAGTCGCCACGACACGCTCCAGGCACGAAGAGATGTCCGGGCAGATCAGCCGGCTTTCCGACATCATCGAGGGGTTCTGACCAATGTTGTCACCGCTCGAATTCGATTCAATCTACGATCTGGTGAACGAAGCTCTCGATGAAGATTTAGGTCGAGGTGACATAACCTCGCGCGCAGTGGTTCGCCAGGGTCAAAAGGCTCGAGGGAGCTTTACCGCGAAACAGGAACTTGTCCTCGCGGGGCTTGAGGTAGCTGATGCTGTTTTCGGGTCCTTTGACTACACGTTTCAAATCGAGTCGGCGTCGTCAGACGGAGAGCTCTTGCCTGCGGGAAAGGTATTTGCCCGCATCTCAGGTGACGCTCAGGTCTTGCTCAGTGCCGAGCGCGTAGCTCTCAACTTCCTTCAGCATCTCTCGGGAATTGCCACACTGACGCGAACGCTTCGTCGATGCGATCTCCGGGACAAAAGCCGTGATCGTAGATACCCGCAAGACGATTCCGGGGCTTCGCGCACTTCAGAAATATGCAGTCTCAGTCGGTGGAGGACGAAATCACCGGATGGGGCTTGATGATGGCGTACTGCATAAAAGACAACCATCTCGCGCTTGGTGGTGGCGTCCGTGAAGCCTTGAGGCGAGCAAAGGAAAAGTCGGGTCATCTTCACAAGATCGAGGTCGAAGTATCGAGTCTTGACGAGGTACGCGAAGCGGTAAAAGAGGGCGCCGACATCGTTCTTCTCGACAATATGTCACCCGACAAGGTACGCGAGGCCGCCCTGCTTGTTCGCGAGATCGAGCCTCAAGGCCGGCAGACCCTCATCGAGGCGTCAGGTGGGATCACTCTCGACAACGTTCGCGCATACGCTGAAGCCGGCGTCGATCTGATTTCGATTGGCGCCTTGACCCATTCTGCGCCGGCTGCCGATATCAGCTTCAAGATAAAGGCAATTTAGAAAAGTGCTGAGTGCTAGTGCGGGTGTTGGGTTTGCAGAGCTTCAGCTTGGGGTTGCATTCGAGAGATCAACAGGGCGCGAATGCAACCCCAAGCTAAAGCTTGAACTCAAACCCCAATACTCAGCACTCAGCACCCAGCACTCAGCACCCAGCACTCTCTCTACCAACTCGTGATCCTTCGCTCCGGGATTCGTTCGACATCGATGCTCGAAACTTCACCGCCACGGGCACCTGCGGTGTAGACAGCGACGACATCGAGACTCAAGGTGCTCTCGATAACGAGAAAGCCCTCGGCTCCGTGGATAAACGTAATTCCAAACTCGTGGGTGATCTGGCGGCAGTTCACATTCGAAGCAAAGTCCGGTTTCAGCGAATCTTCGTTAAATTTCGAAGGTTCCAGGCCTGGTACGGCGATCTTCTTGCGTAAGCGTACCTCGCGCCCATTCGGGTTGTGAATGTTAACGGCCGTCTGGTAAACGCCCGGTAACACAGAATCACTAGTCGACGAGGTTCCGGGAATATTTGCCAGGCATAGAAACTTGACTGCGTACTGGAAGCGATACCTGACCGGTGCCGCTTTCTTTACTCTCGCCATGACACACTCCTTTCATAGCAGAATGTCAGCGAGTATAGCGGAGGTTTTGGTTGTTGTTAAATCACGTTCTATCGCTGAGGATCGATAGATAGGCTTTCCAGGGACCAACCGCGGTCGAGTATTGCTTTGCCATTGTGCGGGCAATCTGGCCAACGTGATCCAGATCGTGCGCGACCCAGGTTGCCAGCAGCTCGCTCAAAGTCACGCTACCGAGCGAAGGGTGCTGCCCCTTACTCTCCAATTCGGACGAGCTCAATTTCCACTCTCGAAGCGTTTCCAGATTCAGCGCTCGCAGGGTCTCAAATTCTGAGAGCAGCTCATCAATGCTCTTGCCCTCGCTTTCCTGGAACTGTGCCAACCGGTCAAAAGGATCGAAAGGTCGAGGACTCACCGTGTTCGCGAATAATTCGAGCTCTCGGTATCCAATCGGCGCGCTCGCCGTGTACCAGATGCCCGATGACTACATACGGACTCCACGTCTCGGCCCCCTCATTGTTTTCAATCCATCCTGTCGGGAGGCCTTGCAACAATGCTCTTAGTGTTGAAGGCGTCTTTGAGAGAACCGCTACTGCTTCCGTCGAGAACAAATTCCATGTAACCTCGCGCGATCACTGCGATGCAAAAAGGGCCTGATCAATCATGCCGTTTACGACCACCGAGTTGATTGTATATGACTTTGACGGGTCCGTCTTACCCTTGAAAGTGCCTCTCCAAACAAAAGGCAACCAGAGCCCTTCGACCTTGCGAAAATCAGTGAATGTGCGCGTAACCTCGCCGATCTCTCCATTATTCGAATTGCGACCGAGATATGTAAGCGTCAGCAGGCGTCCAGTCGAGGGATCGATCCCAGCACGAGCACGCACGCGACCAAAACCGACAGCCACTTCCTCGACCGAAAAATCCCCGGCTTTGACAAATCCACGAGAAACAGCCTTGAAATCGGGCCGTTTGCGGGCCCGCAGTATCTCTATCGGATGGAGGGTGATGGTTCTCTCAAAATCTAGACTCTGGATTTCACGCATTGGACGAACACTACGTTGTTCCTGGCCCTGAAAAACTGAGAAGGCCTGTCCTGCCACCTGCACAGTGGCGTTTGTTCCATATGACGACTCCTGCTCCACACGCATTCGATCCGGAAAAACACGTGTAAACACAGTCTTGAATGAGCTCTCACCACCCTGCGCATTCACCGAAACTGAAGTCGCTGTCTCCTGATAACTCTCGAGACTGTCGAGCCTTGATGCACCTCCGACTGCCTCGACGGCCTTCTCAATCAGCGCGGCAGCCTTCTTCAAAGCTTCCGCTGAGCCGTTGATCTCTTCAAGTGCGGGTTCAAGATACTTTTCGGGTGCAACAATAAACAGGCTTTGACATTCCTCTGAACCAAACAGATATATCCGACCTTTGTAACAACGTACGAATCGGGATCGCTGCCAACCTGCGGACCCATTCGCGCGCAGGATCCATCGAGCTGGATTTCGTACCTTGCGGGATCAGTGGCGAACTGCGCCCTGCTCATCTCGGACGCAAACAGGTACTTGTATTGTCCCTTGACCAGCGAAATCGCAACCTTCCCCGGGCACTTCCTTGCCCTCGATCAACATCACGGGATCAAGCCCGGCAAGCGGTATCTGAGACTCGGGTATTTGGGCCTTGACAAGCGGCGCAGTCGATCCGATTGCAACTGCGCAACGAAAACACTACGCTCGAAATGCCGGCGAAATAAAGCGCTGCAAGAACAAGTTAATCCTTTTCATCATCACATCCTCCTGGCCCCGAGAAGAGGCCTGCTCCCAAGTGCGCTATTCACTGCGTAGCGCCTTTAGCGGATCGATCGAAGTCACTCTGCGTACCGGGACGAGACACGCTACTGCCGCAACTGCCGCAAGCGCCACAGCAACTGAAAGAAATGTAATCGGGTCGGTCGGTTCAACATCAAAGAGAAGCGTTGACATCAGCTTGCTCAATAACAGCGCAGAGATTGAGCCGAGCACCAGACCTGCGATCACCAGGGGTAGTCCGCGCCGCACCTCCATCCAGATAAGCTTTCCTCGCGTCGCTCCAAGGGCCATTCGAATTCCGACCTCGTGAGTCCGTTCGGTGACCGAGAGAGCCATCACTCCTGCAATCCCGGCACAAGTGATCACAAGCGCGAGCATCGCAAAGAGTCCCGAGCAGAATAGTCATCAGGCGAGGAGACGAAAGCGATTCGTTGCGAACGTCCTCAAGCGTTCGCACGTGGTCGATTGCTGTATCGGGATCCAGCGAGTAGACAGCACTTCGCGTTTCACGAACTATGTTTGTCGGCGCAACGGTCGTCCGCAACAGAAGGTATTGCGATCCCAAAACCCTGCTCGAGGGGCCGGTAAAACTCATCAGTCGACTCGCTGGAGAGTCCGTAATGTTTCGCGTCCCCGACGATTCCCACGATCGTGACCCACGTCCGGCCACTGTCGAAGCTCACCCGCCTTCCAATCGGGTCTTCGTCTGCCCAACGATGCGGGCCATCGACTGATTGATAACTGCGACGGAGGGCGTCTCGATTCCATCGGTTCGGTCAAAGACGCGTCCCTTGATCAGCGGAAGCCGGATGGTCTCGAAATAGTCCTGACTGACAATTCGAAAGTCAGCTCGAGGCCGCGTCTGACCCTGTTCATGTGCGACCCTCGATCTCAAACTCTCGACTGAAAGGTCCGCTGGAGATTCCCAGCGGGTTAAGCGGATAGTTTGAAGCCATCGAAGCCGTAAGGACCCCGGGCTGACCCTTCATCTTTTCGAGGACTCTCATCGAGAACTTGTGATATTGCTCAGGCGTCGTATACCTCGACCAGTTTGGACTGAGCCGCATTACAAGAACCTTCTCCGGATCAAATCCAGGACTGACGCTCTGCAGCTTGAGCAGGCTCCGCACCATCAACCCCGCTCCAACCAGCAACAGAAACGAGACCGCCACCTGGGCAGTGACAAGTGCTCCACGGGCGCGCCGGCTTCCTCCCGCAGTGGTTGTCGAGATCCTGTTTCTTTGAGTGATGTTACAAGGTCCGACCTCGAAGCAATCGCAGGCATGAGACCGAATGCAATCCCGGTTCCGACTGAAACCAGAAATGTGAAGAGAAGAACCGAGCTATCGAGACTGTATCTCAGCGGCTCGTGGAGTGAATCTTGCCGCGAATTCCGAAAGCAGATTCAAAGTGATTGACGCCAGCAAGAGACCGAGAGCGCCCCCCAGGAGTGCCAGCAGCAGGCTCTCTGTCAGCATCTGCCGAACAAGTCGTCCACGACTTGCTCCAAGCGCGGCACGGACAGTCATCTCACGCTCGCGGCGCATAATGCGCGAAAGCATGAGGTTCGCCACATTCGCACAAACAGCCAGTAACACCAGACCCGCAGTGCCGAGAAGAATCAGAAACGTTCTCTTCGCATTCTGAGTGAGTACGTCATAGAGAGTAGTCAGACCCACAGCGTAACCGCGTTCCGCAGAATAGGATTCCGGATAAGCCTGGCGCAGTCGATCAGCCACGGCGCCCAGATCGGCCTTTGCGAGTTCGAGTGGAACATCCTGTCTAAGCTTTCCAAACACGGTCATCATTCGGGCATTGCGATTCTCTCGAAACTGCTCTGATGATCGCGTCGGACAAGCCGATGTTGGCATGTAGACGTCATTCTCATTGGGAAACTGAGGAAAGGACGGCAGGACTCCAACAACCGTGTGCGGCCGATTGTTCATTGCAAAGACGCGGCCGACGATGCCTCGATCGCCACGATGACTGCGCTGCCAGTAATCGTAGCTCAGTATTAGAACCGCCTCTGCGCCGTGCTCTTCATCGCCTGGAACAAAGGTTCGTCCGATCAGGGGCTGCACACCAAGCATCTCAAAGAAGTTGTGTGAGACAACGCCTGTCTGTATCAGTTCCGGTTCCGCTCCTCCAAGCAGTGTGAATGTCATCGAGTGATGCTCGACCATTCCTTCAATTGTCTGGTTCTGCTCGCGGTAGTCAGCGATCTCTTTGACCGAAAACGGGACATTCTCAAGACCCGCGATCGGCGCCCTTTGCTTGAGGACGATCATCCGGTCGCCATCCTTGAATGGAAGGGGACGAATCAGGACTCCATAGATGACGCTGAAGATTGCAGTATTGACGCCGATTCCGAGAGCGAGAGTCAGAAGCGCAACAAGCGTAAACCCCGGATCCTTTCGAAGAATACGCACTGCATACCGCATATCCTGCCAGAAGCTTTCGATCCACCGCGGACGGTTCGCATCACGGCATTCTTCTTTGAACTGTTCGACTCCACCAAAGCTGATCAACGCACTCCTGCGTGCGTCGCTTTCGCTCATTCCGCGGCGGAGATTCTTTTCGGTCTCGCATTCGATATGAAAGCGGATTTCCCGATCCATTTCGGTTTCGGCGCGGCCTGACGGCACGATGGCGCGCATGAGTTTCTGCAATCGTCGCAACATCCGGCTCTCTCCCCTTTGCTAGCTCGTCTCGAGAATGACGTCGATCGCGGCCGAGAGGCGTTCCCAATTGGCTCTTTCCTCAGCCAACTGCTTTCGCCCTGAACGGGTGAGCGTGTAATACTTTGCCTGGCGGTTGTTCTCGGAGTTCCCCCATTTAGAGTCTATCCAGCCCTGGCCTTCAAGGCGATAAAGGGCGGGATAGAGTGAGCCCTGATTGACACTGAGGACACCTGCAGATGTCTGTTGAATGCGCTGCGAGATTCCCCAGCCGTGCATCGGCTCGAGGGCAATAGTCTTGAGGATCAGCATGTCGAGCGTTCCCTGCAAAAGATCTGATTTCGACTTCACGTGTGCTCCTCCTAGATAATCTACAAGAGTCAATTACACGAGCTTCCTGTAGAATGTCAAGGAGAAAGCCAGGTATGCAGTTCCAGATTCACCATTTCGAAACTGTGGGCTCGACAAACGACGTCCTCAAGGCGATGACGGAAGCGCCGGAGTTCACCGTAGTTGTCGCTGACGAGCAGACGGCAGGACGCGGACGTCGCAGCCGTTCCTGGCACTCAGCCGCTGGTGACGGGCTCTACCTTTCATTGCTTCTCTGTCCTCAGAATGAAAAACACACTCTCTCGCTCCTGAGCCTCGCAACAGCGATTTCGGTTGCAGAGACAATCCGCGAGATTCCGGTCAGGGGGGTCGATATCAAGTGGCCGAATGATGTCCTCATTCATGAACGCAAGGTGGCTGGAATCCTGATCGAGGGATCGAGTGCGGGGACGCAGGCATCGCGTGTGATTGTGGGCATTGGAGTCAATCTCAACGCCAAGGCGTTTCCCGCAGAACTCGAGGAGACCGCAACCTCGCTCTTTCTTGAATCGGGCAGGTTGATGGACGCCGTGCAGTTTCGCGACCATCTCCTTGGGCGGCTGGGCGAATGGTACGCGATCTGGAGCACCGGAGAGAACGCTTCGATCATTCGCACCTGGGAGTCGCTCTCTTCGTACTCGCATGGCACGGATGGTAAGAGTGACGACGGATGATGGCGAGATCACGGGAGAGACCTGCGGCCTCGCAGGGAACGGAGCACTTATTGTGCGAACAATTGCTGGCGAGGAGCGCAGAATCATAGCCGGCGAAGTCAGCCGGCTGAGAGCGACCACGTAGGCGCCTGGGAGCGCCGGTCTCCAGACTGGCATGGCCACAACGTGCACCTCGCCAGGCGCACGCTCACAGCGTGGCTCCAGACGGCGCACTACATGCTAAGATGCGGGACATGCTTCTCGCGATAGATGTTGGAAATACAAACACGGTCCTCGGAGTGTTCGATGGCGAGACTCTGGTGGCTCACTGGAGGCTGACGACAGAGCGCAGCCGCACGATCGACGAGTATGGAATCCAGTTCCGCAATCTCTTCCAGCTGGCCGGGCTCGATTTCGCCGGGATCCACGCGGTCGCCATTTCATCTGTAGTTCCTCCACTCAACTACACTCTCGAAAAGGTCTCGGAAACATACCTCAAGCAGAAGCCGCTGTTCATTGACAGTGCGAGCGACACCGGAATGGTAATCCGGTACACGCCGGTATCGGATGTCGGCGCCGATCGAATCGTGAACAGCGTCGCCGCGATAGCCAGATACGGCGCTCCATGCATCATTGTTGATTTTGGAACTGCGACGACGTTCGATGCTGTCACTGCGGAACGTGAATACATCGGAGGGGTGATCACGCCGGGAATCACGATCTCAGCCGAGGCACTCTTTCAGCGGGCATCCCGCCTCTATCGCGTCGAGATCAAGCGGCCGGACCTGGTGATTGGGCAGAACACGAGTCACAGCATGCAATCGGGTCTTTACTATGGTTACATCGGCCTGGTTGACGGGATTCTTCGCAGGATGATCGCCGAGCTGGGAGGAACTCCGAAGGTGATCGCGACAGGAGGTCTTGCAAGGCTGATAGGCCGGGGATCCGATTACATCGAAGAGGTCGATGATAATCTGACGCTCGATGGATTGCGGTTGATCTACGAGCGAAGCAGACGTGTGACGGGTAACGGGTGACAGATCAGCAGAATTACTTCAACTACTTTACCGAGATCGAGGATGAGTTTGTGAGAAGGCGAGGCCGTCACATGTTGATCTCGCCGCTTGACTGGTCTCTCATCGAAACCTGGAAAGAGCGCGGGGTTCCTCTCGATGTCGTTCTCCGAGGCATTAATACTTCGTTCGATAACTACGATCGGAAGGCCCGACACACGAGCAAAGTCAATTCCCTTCTCTATTGCCAGCAGGCCGTAGAGGCTTCATACGAAGACTACTGCGCTGCGCGCGTCGGTGCCAACCCTGCGTCTGAATCCGGCTCGGAACCAGGAGAGTCACAATCACCATCGGCGTCAAAGACCGGTTCGGCAAGCGACAATTCAGCGTTGTCTCCGGATGCTATCGTGAGCTTCCTGAAGGTGCGTCGCCAGGACCTTGATTCACTCAAGGTGATCAATGCTGGTTCCACAGTCATAGTGGAAGGTCTCGAGCGGTCGATCAACCGGCTGGATATGATTCTCGACACCATCAATAAGACAGGGATGGTCCAGGCCGAGAAACTCGAGTCGGATCTGACACAGATCGAGGCGATACTTCTCGAAGCCGTCACGCAGGGGGCCGGCTCGGATGAAGTCAACAAGATTCGGCGAGAAGGCAGGTCGCAACTGAAAAAGTACCGTGAGGGAATGAGCGAGGAAATATACGAACAGACGCTCAACAATTTTGTCGCGAAGCGCCTCCGTGACACCTTCACTCTTCCACGCCTGAGTCTGTTTTACATGTGAGCGCCTGCCTCGCTTTGCAATGGAGAGTATAGCTGTTGGGGACATTCGGGAGTTGACGATAGAGAAGATCGTCAACGGAGGAGACGGTCTCTCGCATCTCGGGACACAAGCCGTCTTTGTTCCGCTGTCGGCTCCTGGCGACCAGCTTGAGGTGCGAATCACAGAAGTTGCGCGCAACTACGCTCGCGCCGTCATCCAGCGCATTCTTAGACCGTCGCCCGAACGCCGTACACCACCATGCATCTATTTCGGAAACTGTGGTGGCTGTCAGTTACAGCATCTCAACTATCAGGCCCAGCTTACCGCCAAGGCCTCGTTTCTTCGAGAGAGCCTTCGCCGCGTGGGTTCAATTGACTGGCCGCAGGAGATCGAGGTCCGCGCTGCAAGCGAGTTTGGCTATCGCTCTCGGGCTGAAATCAAAATTGCCCGCGATGATGATGGACACGTAAAGTTTGGATTCTTTCGCGCTGGTACGCATGAAGTTTGTGAAGTTGACTCCTGTGCGGTGCTTCAGCCTTACGTCAATCGCGAGCTTGAACACCTCAAAGCCTCGCCTTGCGAGATTCCCTCGGACGCAACACGCATATATCTCACTGCGGGCGATGATGGCGTGATCGCGACTCCTGCAACTGGCGAAAATGAGCGAGCCGCCGAAATCGATGCACTGGGCACAGCGCATCAGCATGTTGCCGGGATCGACTATTCATTCGGAGTCAGATCATTCTTCCAGGGAAATCGCCTTCTGCTTGAAGAATTGGTAGAGACCGCAATTGGGAACATCGCCGGAAAGCTCGCGGTTGATCTTTACGCGGGTGTTGGCCTGTTTGCACTGCAGCTCGCCCGGAAATTTGACGAGGTCTACGCAGTTGAGGGCAATCGGCTTGCAGCCAGCCACGGTGTTGATAATGTTCGTGGCAACGATGTGACCAACGTGCGTTACGAGGCGATCTCAGTTGAAGCCTGGCTGAAGTACAAGGCGCCGACCTCAGGTCGCCCGGATTTTCTGCTGCTCGATCCACCACGCTCAGGTGCAGGTGAACAGGTCGTTCAAAGGATCACTCAGCTTGCGCCTCAGATTGTCTCCTATGTATCTTGTGACCCGGCGACACTCGCCCGTGACCTGCGTTTCTTCATCGATCGCGGTTATCAATTGCGATCGATCGTGGCACTTGACCTGTTTCCGCAGACGTTCCACGTAGAAACCGTAGCACGTCTTGAGTGCTGAGTGCTGAGTATGGGGTGCTGAGTTCAAGCTTTAGCTTGCGGCGTTGCATTCGATAGATCAATAGGCGCTCGAATGCAACCGCAAGCTAAAGCTTGAACTCAAACCGCCAGCACTCAGCACCCAGCACTCAGCACCCAGTCGACCACCTCGAATTGGAATTCGGACCTTTGAATTTGAGGTGGGGCGATGCCACGACGGATTGAATTCGTACAGCTGACGCTTCTTGAGCAACCGGTTTGCCTTCCCGCTTTGTCCTTTGTTCTCGGATTGGTAACGGCCGGATATACACGAATTTCGACCGGGCTCATTCTGGCGATTTCGGTTGCCTTGTGGAGTCTTTTTCCATTCGCTGCTTCGCGGCGCAGATCGATTTCGATACTGATTTTGGCGGCCGCTTTCTACTGCACTGGCGCAACACTGGCCTGCATTGATCGGAGACAGCAGGACGCAAACTTCGTCAGACGTCTCTTTGAACAGCGTAAGATCACTCCAACTGATCGAGTCGAGATCATCGGCAAAATTTCTCCAGCTCCCGAGCTTGCACCCAACCGCATATACCTTCCAATCGAGGTCTCATCGCTCAGAACAACCGCCGGAGAATGGAAAGCTTCGGCGCGAATTCGAACAGTTGTTCTTTTTGACGATGAGTCTGGGCGTCGCGATTATGATGCGCTGGACCTGCACTATTCCGACCGTGTGCGTGTCATTTGCTCGATGCGAAGCGGTGCTGCCTTCCGAAATCCCGGAGTACCGGATTTCGCCGGAATTCTACGATCGCGAGGCTACGATGCGATTGGACTGATCAGGAATCCTCGAGACATTCAACCTATCACCCCTGGCTCACGTTCGGGCATTCTCGCGTTTCTTTATCGTATGCGCGCTCGTGCTATACGAAGCCTGCTCGAGGGAGTATCTCAGCCGGCTTCAGGTCTCCTTGTGGCATCACTCTTTGGCAATCGTCACTTCATAGACCAGAGACTTGGTGAAGGATTCCGCGAAGGCGGGACATTTCATCTGATTGTCATCTCGGGAATGCACGTGGCGCTCCTTGCGACCGTCCTGCTTGGTACTTTGCGCCACATCATCATGGACGCCCGTATCCGCTTTGCTGCAGTCATCGCGATGGTTTGGTGTTACGCCGCAATGGCGGGAGCCGAGCCCGCCGTAACACGCGCCGCCGTTATGATCTCATTTGTTCTCGCGGGGCGCGCAATCTATCGCAGATCATCCGGGCCAAACTCACTTGCATCGGCAGCGATTACGCTTGCTTGTTTGGCAACCTCATGACATTTACAACTCATCATTTCAGCTTTCATTTCTGACTGTTGCCGTTATGACGCTGGTAACCGGACCGCTCTACGAACGTCTGAAAGAGATCGGCCAGTGGATACCATCCGAACGCACACCCTATCCCCCAGCGGTCTCGAGCCCGCTTTGTGCGATCGCTGAAGCGCTCTTCTGGGATGAACGGGGATATAGGCGACTCGCCCGGCAAACCCGCGTTCGATACAACCTTCACAAATCCCCGACCGCTGGAGCCGTCTCACGGTTTAGGATTCAGTGGCTGATAGCGTTCATCTTTGCCACACTGCTTGTGACTATGGGCGTACAACTGGCCCTCCTGCCGTTGATGATCGTCTATTTCCATCGCGTGTCTCTTGTCTCCCCGCTGGCAAACATTCTCGAAGGAGTTCTGCTATCAGTCACTATGGCAGCAGGATGCCTCTATCTGTTTGCCGCTGGCATCTTCGCGCCTGCAGGCCATATTGCGGCAATCGGCGTCGATTTCGCTGGTCATTTGTTGACCTCAACCGTGTCGTGGCTGGGCCACAGCTTCCCACCGTCGATCCGAATGCCATCCTTGCAGGGATGGGCAGTGATTCTCTACGTGTTCTATCTTCTTTTGTTTGTATTGCTGACAGTGATGATTGCTCGCTGGAATCCTCTAGCGCGACGGATCGAACGGCCGCGATTTTTCAGCCCGGGTCCAGGGTTGGGCTATCGTTCTCGCATGGCTTCTGACTGTTTTTCTCTTACTTCTTCATCCATTCGAACGGAGATTCGTCGCAGGTCGCCTGGCGGTGACATTTCTCGACGTCGGCCAGGGCGATTCTACATTTGTATCATTCCCGCAGGGTTCGACAATGTTGATTGATGCAGGTGGCCGGCCAGACTTCCGCTTTTCAACTGGAGAGACAGTGGACGACTATTTCATAGAGGACCGTCCGGGCATCGGCGAAATTGCCGTCGCGCCTTTCCTCTGGAGGTCGGGGGTCAGGCGAATCGACTACATTGTCGCAACTCACGGGGACGCTGATCATACGCAGGGCTTTGATGACGTCGCTGCAAGCTTTGCGATCGAGAAGGCTCTCTCGGCTGATACTCAAATTCAACGTGATCCATTTCCTTCACGAATCAACGCGCGGAAGATTCCACGAGTGGCTATTCAGAAGGGCGATCGACTCGAGATCGAGGGGGTGACGCTTGAAGTCATCTCTCCATCGTCCGGTTCCGCGAGCGCTGCCCTTTCGGACAATAATCGATCCATAGTTCTCAGAATCGTCTTCGGACGGAGAAGTTTCCTGTTCACAGGTGACATTGAACGAAAGGTGGAGGAGAGTCTTGCGCTTGCCGGAGAGGCGCGTCACGCAGACGTGTTGAAGGTTGCGCACCACGGTTCACGAACTTCATCCAGTCACGTCTTTCTGAATCAGGTTATGCCCTGCTTCGCAGTCATCTCAGTGTCTTCGCCAAGCCGCTACGGTCACCCCCATCCAGAGGTCGTCGATCGTCTGGGCGATACGGGCGCCAGGATCCTCAGGACGAGCGAGTGTGGAGCCATCACATTCTCAACGGATGGTAATGATCTTGTCGGTGAGACGTTTGTCCGGTGTGGAATGATGATCAGAAGATAAAGCAAACAGATTCAGTTGATTCCGATCAGCTTCAGCCTGACCTCGCCGCCAAGAAATGATGGGCCTTCGGGAGGGCGGCGTGAAAACTGAAGGGATGCTGCGTGGATCATAGGCACGCCGCCAGACGTGGCAGGAATACCGTAATGTCCATTTGCAACGACTCCCTTTATCCGTGGGTTGGGTGGAGATGATATGCCATATCGGATCGCAGTTATCGGCAGGCCGGTCCTCAATACGGGATTGATGAAATCAATACTCGAATCATAAATGTCGATTCGCGGGCCGCGATCGCGCGGTCCCCAGTCGCAATGAGCAAGAAGATTGACGAGAGCCTCGATACAGGCTCCGCGGTGATAGTTCGCACGGCCCTCAACTTGAATCGGTTCGACGCCGGGATGCTCGTCACGATTGTCCGCGAGAACGCGACGCGAAGCTCGAGAATCCCAGAGGTCCACATAACGAGACAGAAAGCTCATTGCCCCGTCATAGAGACGCAACAGGTTGCCTCGAACCTCCATCCGGTCTATCAGCGGCGACTTGCTGTCTGCCCCGCTGTAACGTGAAATGACGAGACGGGCGCGCGGAATCAAATCCTGCAAGCGCGCATCCGACCCGAAGAGCAAAAGCGCGCCGAAAAGCGGTGCAAAACCGTTTCCCATTTCAATCGCCAAACCCAGATCGCGCATCAGGAACTCAGTCGGGAAGCCATTACGCTCTCCGCCCCAGAAGCCCGGGTTTGCCTCGCGCACGAAACTCCAGAACAAGGACTCGTCGATATCGTCTTCGATGGTTGAGTCGAGTACTGGCACCTGTTCGAATCGCGTTCGGAAAGCTTCATTGTAGATTCCGGAAAGCTCTTCGCGCGTCGCCTCCCGCTTTGAAGAACCCTCACGCACATAGAAGCGATCATCGAGTGTCCGATGCGGGCGCAGGTGCGGATCAACTTCGAGCAGTACCACTCGCCGTCCATTGTCGAACGCCACCTTGTTTATGTAAGGAAAGACTGGCGGCTCAATCTGGTTAGCGCATATGTCCCGCAGATCGTGTTCTATCTCTTCGGGATCATCAACACCTTCCACACGCAATTGATCATTGACGCCAAAAACAATCGCTCCACCCTCCGTGTTGGCAAGTGCGATGATTTCGGCGGTTAATTTCTCGACGTTGCTGAATCTGACTTTGAGCTCGAGATAGGTGTCTTCGCCACCTTTGAGCAGCCGGATGAGTTCGGGACGCGTTATCAGGGGCGCCGGAGTAGACGCGAGATACTCGTAGTATGACCTTTCGGAACCAGGTGTTTGTCTTGGCCTTCGGTAGCTGCCAGAGCGCTTGCGTGACATCGACCGGTACCCAGCGCGATGCGAACTCGAGTGCCAGGGGCTGGAGGTGGAGCCCGGTGGAAGTGAACCGTCTCCCTTTTGGCGGCAATGAGGGGACGACGGCTGCTCCAGATTAGAGGTCCGGTTTCTATACCTTCTTCGTAGTCTCCTTGGTCTCTTCTGATTCTTCGATCATTCCGCGCTTGAAGTTCTTGATGCTCTCACCAAGCCCTTTTGCCAAACCTGGCAGGCGGCTGCCACCGAAGATGATGAGGACAATCACGAGCAGGATAAGCATCTCCTGCGGCCCGAAACCTAACAGGAAGACAGTTGAGTTGGACATGACAATCTCCTTTCAACCATTGTAACGGTCGGTGGAGAAGAGTGTCAACGAGCCACCATGTGTTGCGAAGGGTGACTCACCGAGAGGACTCACGCGAAGCGCAGCGAAGACGCGAAGAAAAACGCCGACCAATGCTTGCTCTTGATCGTTGGTCGCTTCTTTGTCTCTTCTTGCGGTTTCCGGCTTCGCGCATGACCTCGCTGGCATCCAATTTGCTTGCTTTAAGGCGTGCTTGAAGTTTTGACAGATCGGGACTATATTCTTGATACTGTTGAAAATGATTTAATTTCAGTCGTTTCTGAGGAGGAGTTACCATGGCAGAGAATGGTGGTGGCGACAAACTCGTATATTTTCTGATCGGTGCCGGAATCGGAGCCGTGACAGCATTGCTGTTTGCCCCGAAAGCTGGAGCCGAATTGCGTGCCGAACTCGCAGATGCAACGCGACGCGGGATCGACCATGCCAAAGAGACGGGTCGTGAAGTAGGCGAGCGTGCAGCTGAGGTTTATCACACCGGTGCTGAGCGGGCGGCCGATATCGCGACGCGTGGAAGAGATACGGTATCCGATATCGCAACCCGTAGCCGTGAAGCAGTTGAGGACATCACGTCGCGCAGCAAGGAAGTCCTGGATCGCGAGAAATCAAAGATCGCGGCTGCCTTTGAGGCGGGGAAACAGGGTTATCGCGAAGCCAAACAGGCCGACAAAGCGAGCGCTGCTTTCGAGGAGAGCTGAACGTCAACGACCGCCTAACTCGATCGAGGTCAGACTGTGGAAGGCTACCTTATCTATATTCTGGTAATCGTCACGATACTTCTGACTGTCCAGACCGCGGTTTTCGTTGGCTTGTATATCATCGCGCGTAAGCTGGTAAAGGTCGCAGAAAAGGTCGATAAATTGGACGACCGCGCTCAATACGTCCTCAGTTCGGTCGAGCCCGTTCTCAAGATGGCCGCCGGACTGATGGTCGAGCTCAAGGAAGCCTCGAGCTATGTCGCCCAGGGTTCCCAGAATATTGAGGCAATAACGGAGATGGCGAAGGATCAGGCGGCTGACATTCGCGATCTTATGGGCGATTCAACAGCGCTGGCACGTCGCGAGCTCGACCGCACACGAGACAGGATCGAACAGGTCCAGCGCACGCTTGCGCGCGCCACTGATGGTTTTGAGCAGACAAGCATCCTGGTTCAGCAACGCGTTCTGGAACCTGCTCGCGAGTTTTCCTACATTATGTACGGAATCCGGCGCGGGCTGGAGACGCTGATGGCCGGCAACCGTATGCCAGTCAATCGGGTCTACCAGGACGAGGAGATGTTCATCTAGACGATCACGAACAACTTCTGTCTCCTGATTGGGTGGCCCGGTAGAAAATGGGCCACCCAATCTTTTGTGACCTGCTTTTTATGGGCAATGGTTTACGTTATGATCATCTTCTTCTGACTCTGTAAACAATTATGGCTTCTGAAACATCTACCGAAACACCTCGAAACTTGGGGCTCCGCCTTTGGATCTGAAGGCGACAGTCAATCTACCCCGTACTGATTTCCCGCTTAAGGGCAATCTGACACACAGCGAAGCCGTGCGCCTTAGCCGGTGGCAGGAAATCGACCTCTACGAAAAAGTCCGCGTAGCTCGCAACGGCCATCCACTTTTTGTGCTTCATGACGGCCCACCGTACGCGAACGGGAAGATTCACCTCGGCACAGTACTTAACAAAGTACTTAAAGATTTCTGTGTCAAGTCCCGCTCGATGATGGGCTTCTGGTCGCCGTATGTGCCGGGCTGGGATTGTCATGGCTTACCGATCGAGACTCAGGTGGACCGCGAGCTTGGATCGAAAAAGGCGGCGATGAGCACCCTTGATATTCGACGCGCGGCCCGCAAGCACGCCGAAAAGTTTGTCGCGCTTCAGAGAGATGAGTTCATCCGTCTGGGCATCCTTGGTGAGTGGGAGCGCCCCTACCTGACGATGGACAAGAGCTACCAGGCGACGATCGTACAGGTATTTGGAAAGTTTGTTGAGCGCGGTGCGATCTACAAGGGCAAGCGGCCGGTTCACTGGTGCATCTTCGATCAAACGGCGCTGGCGGAAGCTGAAGTCGAATATGAAGACCATACGAGTCCATCGGTCTACGTCAAATTTCCGTTTACTGATGCAGAGAAGCTAGATCCACAGCTCGCTGGACTGCAAACCAGCATCGTCATATGGACGACGACCCCGTGGACGCTTCCTGCAAATCTGGGAATTGCATTCAATCCAAGCCTTGAGTATGTGGCAGCGAACGTCGGCAGCGAGGTCTTTATAGTTGCGGCCGGCCTTCTAAAGCAGGTAGCAGAGAAGCTCGGCTGGGGCGACGACCTCAAGATAGTCGGCCGTTATTCAGGATATCAATTCGACAAACTCACCGCACGTCACCCTTTTATTGACAGGCATTCGCTGCTGATGCTGGGAGACCACGTGTCTCTCGACGCCGGCACAGGTGCGGTCCATACAGCGCCGGGGCACGGCTACGATGACTATGTGATCGGCACAAAGTATGGGCTGGACATCTACTGCCCCGTCGATAACCGTGGACACTTCACATCCGAAGTCGAGCATTTTGCCGGTGAGCAGGTTTTCAAGGCGAATGCGCACATCGTCGATTTTATGCGTGAGTCGGGCGTGCTTCTGCTCGAGGAAAAGCTGGGGCATTCCTACCCTCACTGTTGGCGCTGCCACAATCCGGTAATCTTCCGCGCTACTCCGCAATGGTTTATTTCGATGGAAGCTACAAAGCTCCGCGAACAGGCGACAGAAGCTACAGCGAAGGTGCAGTGGGTGCCAGGCTGGGGCGCCGAGCGAATGAAGAACATGTTTGTTTCGCGGCCGGACTGGTGCATTTCGCGACAGCGTTCGTGGGGAGTGCCGATTCCTGTCTTCTATTGCGAAGGCTGCGACGAAGCACTTGTTGAACCGCGCATCATTGAACACGTCGCGGGCATATTTGCGGAGGAATCTGCGGACGCCTGGTATGAACGCGAAGCCGAATCGCTTCTTCCTGATGACGCGAAGTGTCTCAAGTGCAGCTCGACTCGCTTTCGCAAAGAGAACGATATTCTCGATGTCTGGTTTGACTCCGGCGCGAGCTCGATGGCCGTACTCGAACCCCGGCAACTTCCCTATCCAGCCGACGTCTACCTCGAAGGTGGAGACCAGTTCCGCGGCTGGTTCAATTCATCGCTGGTTGTCGGAATCGAGGTCAAAGGCGAACCTCCTTATCGCACGGTCATCACGCATGGATGGGCAGTCGATGGCGCCGGCGAGAAGATGTCCAAGTCTAAGGGCAACGTCATCGAGCCACAGGTAGTCATCAAGCAGACCGGCGCCGAGATATTGAGGCTCTGGTGCGCTGCGCTCGACTATCACGAAGACATGCGAGTGTCGGACGAGATTCTGCGAAGAATCTCCGACGCCTATCGCAAGATCCGCAACACGGCTCGCTTCTGCCTGGGTAATCTGCACGGCTTCGAAGTTGAACGCGACAGGGTGTCGTTCGATGAGATGCTCGAAATCGATCGCTGGGCGCTGGCGGAACTTAACGACGTTACTCGAAAGGTTCTGACCGCCTATGAAGTGTATGACTTTCGGGAGGTCTACCAGGTTCTTTATTCATTCTCGACTATCGAGCTCTCAGCGCTCTACTTCGACATTATTAAGGATCGACTTTACACGTCGGCCGCGAGATCGCTCGCGAGACGATCAGGGCAGACTGTTCTTTACGAGATCGTCTCACGGCTGGCGCGGCTTGCAGCTCCGATCCTCGCTTTCACTGCAGACGAAATCTGGGAGAATATTCCAGGCGCCACGTCTGATGCGGTCTCGGTACATATGACTGAGTTCCCGCGGTTTGAAGAGAAATGGGTTGATGATGCGATGCGGGCGCGCTATGAGCGGCTTTTCGAGATCCGGAGCGCCGTCACGAAGGCGCTCGAGGATGCGCGGAATGCGAAGCTCATAGGCTCTGGCCTCGAAGCCAGGGTCACTGTAACGGCAGACGATGAAACACGCAGCTTTCTCAAAGGATTTGGTGACGATCTACGGTTCATCTTCATCGTTTCTCACGTCGAGCTCGCGAGCGGCAGCGCTCTCTCGGTTTCAGTCGCGAGAGCCGACGGCGAGAAGTGTGAGCGGTGCTGGAACTACGCGACTGATGTGGGCAGTGATGCGAGCTATCCGGGAGCGTGCGCACGTTGCGTAGAAAGTCTCAAGGAGATGTTGGGATAAGATTTTCAACAGAAGGAACAAAGGAAACGAAGGATAAGATGATGATCCCAGGGTCAATTATCCATTGTGATCCTTCGTTTCCCTGGTTTCCTTCTGTTGACTCCACTTTTCTTATGAAGGACAAACGCGTTTTTCTGATTCTTGCGCTCGTAGTTCTCGTACTTGATCAGGCAACGAAGGTCTGGGCGATTCGCTCGCTCAAGCCTGTGGGCTCGATCGAGGTGATACCCGGGTTTTTCCGGCTAAGCTATGCAGTTAACCGTGGTGTAGCATTCAGTCTCTTCGCAGATTCTCAATTTGACCTCAGATGGGTGCTGGCCGCAGTCTCGGCTCTCGCTGCGGTCCTGGTTCTCGTCTATCTTGCGCGCGCTGAAGGACAGAAGCCGCTGATGGGCATATCACTCGGTTTGCTTTTGTCAGGCATAGTCGGAAACCTGATTGACCGCATTCGCCTCGGTGAAGTGGTGGACTTTTTTGATTTTCATCTTGCCGAGAGCTTTACCTGGCCAATCTTCAATGTAGCGGACAGCGCGATTTGTATTGGCGCCGCGTTGCTGGCCATCGAACTTCTGAGGGAGGAGCGGCGTGAACGAAAGCCCGCCGCGGAGAGCATCACAACGGCACGAGAAGACTTGAGCAACTGATCAGCGTCTTATGTTTCCAGAACTTTTTCGAATCCCTTTTCTCAATTTTACTTTGAACACATACGGGCTCCTGCTGGCGAGCTCTTTTATTGTGGGTCTCTATCTGATGGCCCGCCTTGCCGCGCGTGACGGCCTGGATCGAAATCGTGTTTACGACCTCGGACTCTGGGTGCTGGCCGCGTCGCTCATCGGGTCGAAACTCCTGCTCGTGATCACCGAATGGGATTACTATCGTCAGAATCCGAGCCAGATTTTCACGCTCGATTTTTTCCGGTCGGGCGGAGTCTTCTATGGCGGTTTTATTGCGGCGGTCATTGTTTCAATCATCGTCATGAAGATCTACCGATTGCCCTGGTGGAGGACGGCAGATGCGTTCGCGCCCGGCATTGCTATCGGCACGGCACTGGGTCGAATAGGGTGTTTCAGTGCCGGATGCTGTTGGGGCAAGCCGACGGCATCGGCAATCGGTGTCCACTTTTCAGAGCGCGGTCACGAAGTCACCGGGGTTCCGACGATGGTCGCTCATTTATCTGACCAGGGCATGCGGGAAGCGTGGTCGCAACAGCTTGGAGGGATGTTTGCAGCCATCGATCTTCATCCGACTCAGCTCTATGAGGCGATTGCGACACTGGCGATCTTTTGCCTTCTCTTCTGGCTGCGCAAACACCGAAAGTTCGATGGTCAGATAATTCTGAGTTACGCAATTCTGTACGCTGTTGCGCGGTTTGTGATCGAATTCTGGCGCGGAGATGAGCGGGGGTCTTTTCTCGGACTTTCGACGTCACAGTTCATTGCGGCAGTTATCTTTGTTGGATCCGTTGTGCTGTTTCTGCTCCGCTATCGCCAAAGTGGTCACTCGGATGAAGGCGTGCCCGCGACACGCGCTGCAGCATAAGTCATGCGACTTGCCTATTTCAGCCCGCTTCCTCCAAGCAAATCCGGAATCGCTGACTATAGTTCAGAGCTGCTCCCGGTTCTCAGCCGCGGAGCGGAAATTTCGGTATTCGTAGAGCAGACGACAGAGGTAGACAGGCACGCATCACAAACCAACTACAGAGTTCAACCGGCCGGTCGCTTTGAAGAGCTTCATGCAAAGGAGCCGTTTGATCTTTGTATCTACCACCAGGGAAATAATCCCTACCACGAATACATCTATGATCGGGCACTGAAAACTCCCGGTCTCGTAGTTCTTCACGAACACTGTCTGCATCATCTGATCGCCTGGAAAACGCTCGGTCGCGATAATGAAGAGAGCTACCGGGATGAGATGTTTTTTGCTTATGGCAGAAACGGCGCAGAGATTGCCGAGATGCGATCGCGGGGTTGTGGGAGCGATTACCAGCAATTCGTCTACCCCCTGAACCGGCGTCTGGTCTCGTCGAGTCTGGGCGTGATCGTTCATAACGAGTATGCAGCAAGCCAGATCGAGACACTCAGCGCTCCAGATTTCAACGTGCCGCGAGTAGAGGTCGTCCCTCATCATTTATCGCCACTAGTCTACGAGCTTGACACTTTTGACAAGGCGGAGTGCCGTCGCGCATTGGGAATACCTGCGGACGCCTGGGTGATTGCATCGTTTGGGTTCGTTACGCTTTCAAAGCGAATTCCTGCACTGCTTCGTACATTCAGGAAGCTTCTCGATATTGTTCCCGATGCGAGATGTTTGATCGTTGGCGAGGATCACTGGAAATGGAGCATCAAGCCAGTCATTGAGGAGATGGGACTCGCAGAGAAGGTACAGATCACAGGTTACACATCAGAACAGGACTTTTTCAGATACCTGAAAGCTGTGGATGTGGTCGTCAATCTTCGATATCCGACCGCAGGTGAAACCTCAGGGACCCTGATCCGCGCGTTGGGAGCAGGCAAGCCTGTGGTTGTTTCAGATCACGGCCAGTTCGGTGAAATACCCGATCGCGCATGCCTCCGGGTAACACCTGGTCCGGATGAAGAGAAGGAGCTCTTCTCACGACTTCGGGATCTCGCCTGGCGGCCGTCGCTCGGCGAAAGTATCGGCCGTGAAGCGTCAAAGTGGGCTCGGGCTGAATGTGATCTACTCCGATCGGCAGGACGGTATCTCAGTTTTGCTGAGCGCCTGGTGGTCGAATCAAGGCGTCGACGTGATGTCGGCGTGCACTTTGGATTCGATCTCGAATATCAAGAGCCGGATCTGATTGGCCTCGATCGAAAGGAAGCGATCGAATACGTCAGAGGCTTCTTCGAGACCGACAGCGATGCGCTCGGATATCTGGACGTACATCAGGATCGTCTCGTGAAAACTGTTGAGCTTGTACCGGTTGGAAATGGCTCCGAGCGGTTACTAGAACTCAGCAGCTACCTTCAGATGACACCACTTATCAAACGATACGGTCGCTATCGTGAAATAGCGATAACGAACTGGTGGCAGGATGGTCCACCTGTGATGACGCGGCATGTTCGCAATGAACAATTGGGTGAAGACCTTGAACTTCCCATGCAGAATGTCGATGTGGAACGTGATCGCTTTCCATATCCAAATGTCGCATTTCGATGTGGCGTTATGCTGTGAGCTGATAGAGCATCTGGCCGAAGATCCGATGCATATGCTACTCGAGCTCAATCGCGTACTCAGGTGGGGTGGTCTTCTTATTTTGACGACCCCAAACATTGCGAGCGCGTTCAGTCATCCGTGAAGCTCTGTCCCACAGCAGTCCTTATGTCTATGGTTTCTACAACCGTAAGAGCAGGTCCGACCGTCACAGTCGCGAATTCACGCCAAAAGACGTCAGACTCGTCTTAGAATCGGCAGGATTCAAAGTCGTGAAGCTGTTCACAGCGAACATGTGGACGACGACAGACGAACAGTTCCTGGCGGAGCTCGATCATACAGGAGTTTCCCGTGATTTACGTGGAGACAACATTTTCGCTGTTGGCCGCAAGATGAGCGCGCAGATAGAAAGGTATCCCTACCAGTTGTACGATTAGTCAGGTACGTTGTACCGCCTTTTAGGCGGAATCGTGACACCGAGCCTCTCGAATGGCACGATTCCGCCTAAAAGGCGGTACAACATACCTTCTTCAGTTTGCCAGATGATCTCCATTCAGAACGTCTCAAAGCTCTATCGCATTTACGAGAAGCCTTCGGGACGGCTCAAAGAAATCCTCCTGCGCGGCCGTCGCAAGTATCACCGCGATTTCTGGGCTCTGGAAGATGTGAGCCTTGAAGTAGCGACGGGCGAGGTGGTTGGCATCATCGGCAGGAACGGCGCAGGGAAATCAACGCTCCTCCAGATTGTTTCGGGAATCCTTGCACCGACTCGCGGTGATGTACGTGTCGAAGGCAGAGTAACAGCTCTGCTCGAGCTCGGCAGCGGATTCAATCACGAGTACACCGGACGAGAGAACATCCTGCTGAGCGGACAGATTCTTGGCTTCAGCGAAGCAGAGATGAAGCGCCGGCTCGACGTGATCGTTAAATTCGCCGAGCTCGAGGCCTTTGTGGATCAGCCGGTAAAGACGTATTCCACTGGAATGATGATGCGGCTCGCATTTGCAGCCGCTATTCACGTCGACCCGGACGTACTGATTCTCGATGAAGCACTTTCCGTCGGCGACGTCTATTTCCAGCGTAAATCATTCGATCGCATCGAACATTTCAGGCGTTCTGGCAAGACTGTTCTTTTCGTTTCGCATGATCCACAGCTCGTACAGCGTCTCTGTTCACGCGCGCTATGGATCGAGGAGGGCAGGATCGCCATGGTTGGCCGTGCTCGCGACGTTGTTACCGCGTACCAGGCTTTCTGCGTAAAGCTCGAGGATGCGCGCCTTCGCCGAGATGCTGAAGCCGTAATCGGCACTGCAACCTTAGACTCGGGTGATTCGGGACAGCGAAGAGGTTTTGCGAGAGCTTCGCCTTTTGGGTTCGAGATGGGGAAACGGCAAGATCAGTTTTACCGACGTTGAAATGATAAACGAAGCGGGCGAGAAGACCTGGGTGCTTCGATCGCGTGAGCCGGTGACAATCCGTCTGCATTTCGTCGCCGATCAGGAATATGAGCGACCTGTTTTCGCGGTCGATATTCATCGATTCGACGGCGTATTCGTGGGAAGCATTAATAACTGCGATACGCATCCAACGAATCTGCCAATAGATCGTGGCGAGGGTACAATCGATCTCAAGGTCCACCGTCTTGAGCTTCCTTACAATGTCTATTTTCTCTCGCTCAAGGCATATACAGAGTACGGAGGCCCGGATTGGACCGATCCGGCTGACATCCATAATCAGATGTATCAGTTCGACGTGCTCACTGAAGAGCATATACACGGCTTGCTCAGCTTCGATGCAACATGGCAAGCCACGACCTCAAATCCTGCTGACACTATTACAACTGGCGAAGAGATATCTTCATGAAGATTGCCGCATTCACTTTGCTTCGTTGCGACGCTCGCATTTACGGCGTGCAGCACTACTCCCACAAGTAACAATGCGGTCTTTGACGTCCTTATACGTGGCGGCCAGATCTATGACGGGTCAGGCAACAGTCCACGTGCCGCCGATATCGGGATCCAAGGCGATCGAATCGTGAAAGTAGCGGCTCCCGGCTCGTTGTCAAACGAGAGCGCCCGGAGTGTCGTTGACGCGAGCGGACTGGCAGTTGCTCCAGGTTTCATCAACATGCTTTCGTGGGCGGTTGATGACCTGATCGCCGACGGAAGGTCTCAGGGCGACATTCGACAAGGAGTGACGACAGAGTATCTTCGGCGAGGGTGATTCGATGGGACCGCTAACCGGCGAGATGAAGAAGCGGAGAGAAGACGCGCAGAGCGACTTCAAGTATCCAATCGAATGGACAACGCTTGCGGAGTATCTGCAAGTTTCTCGAGAAGCGTGGCGTCTCGCCAAATGTTGCTTCATTTATCGGCGCAACAACAATTCGTGAGCATGTCGGTCGGCCTCGAGGACAAAAAGGCGACTCCCGAACAACTGGACAAGATGCGCGATCTGGTGCGGCAGGAGATGGAGGCCGGAGCGCTCGGGATCGGTTCGTCATTGATCTATGCGCCGGCATTCTATGCGTCGACTGAGGAGCTGATTGAACTGTGCAAGGTCGCTGCGCGATACAAAGGCAAGTACATCTCGCATATGCGCAGCGAGGGCGCGCGCCTTGTCGAAGCTGTCGAAGAGCTTCTGAGAATCAGCCGTGAAGCGGGAATACCAGCCGAGATTTACCACCTCAAGGCCGCCGGTCAATCGAATTGGAACAAGATGGATCAGGTGCTCGCGATGGTCGAAAAGGCGCAGGCGGAAGGGCTCAAGATTACGGCCGACATGTACACCTATCCGGCCGGCTCAACCGGACTCGACGCAGCGATGCCGCCCTGGGCCCAGGATGGAGGTTACGATGCGCTCTTCAAACGACTTGAGAATCCGGCGGAACGCGCAGAGGATAGCAAGAGCAATTCGCACGCCCTCAAAGGATTGGGAGAATTTGTATCTTGCCGCCGGATCGCCGGATCGAGTTCTTCTGGTAGCTTTCAAGAATGAGAAGCTGAAACTTTTGACGGGAAAGACGCTGGCGGAAGTGGCAAAAGAGCGGAATAAGGCGCCTGAAGAAGTGATCATGGACCTCGTGCTCGAAGACCGGTCGCGCGTGGGTACCGTCTATTTCATGATGTCGGAAGAGAACATCGCGAAGCAGATGAGAAAGCCATGGGTTTCATTCGGTTCTGACGGAGGTTCCATGTCTCCCGAAGGCGTGTTTCTCAAGTCATCCACACATCCGCGGGCATACGGCAACTTTGCGCGGCTGCTTGGAATGTATGTTCGCGAGCGAAAAGTCATCACGCTTGAGGAGGCCATCAGAAGACTGACCAGTCTGCCCGCAACCAACCTTGGTCTCGACGGTCGAGGCTCGCTAAAGGAGGGAATGTTTGCCGATGTTGTGGTTTTCGATCCTGCCACGATCCAGGACAACGCGACCTTTGAAGAGCCACATCAGTTCGCCACCGGAGTGCGCGACGTCTTTGTGAATGGCGTTCATGTGCTCAAGAACGGCGAACATACCGGCGCGAAGCCAGGGCGCGCATTGTGGGGACCGGGGAAGAGTGGTCGGGACAGTGAGTTCGAGTTCAAGCTTTAGCTTGTGGTTACAGGCCAGACCGGCAAGCTAAAGCTTGAACTCAAACTCATTGGGCACCTAGCCCTTTCCACTTGTCGTTCTGCTTGAATTCGAGTCTCGGTGGTTTCATCTCGAATTCGCGGCTAAAGTCTGGATTCTGTTCAAGGAAGACCGCGAGCACGCGATCGTCGGCGGAGATCACCTTCCATTCGCCACTTTCTTTAATGAGTAGCTGCTGCACGGAAACCCGACCGGCCGAAATGATCTGACCCTGAAGTTCCATCGGACGCTTCAGTCTTCCGTAAAGCGTGGTGTCAACAACAGCGTAATTCTCTCTCTGTTGCACACGACCGATTTCCATTCGATCGAGGCGGATGTAGTCGCCTATTCGCTTCACGCTGACAGTGAATCGCTCTCGTGAAAAGCGTTGTTGCATCTTCGATGGAAGATGGAGGTAGAGCGCGTCGTACTGCTCGTTTTTCAGAAGTTTGAAGAAGTTCGTAACAGCGCTTCGCGGAGTATTACCCGGCTGAGCCCCCTCGAGACTTACAACGATAAACAAAACGGCAAGGAAAAGCGCCGGAGTCGACGCCGCCACAACGAACTCCGCGCATTCAACCGTCTCCGATTCCTGTGCTAAAGGCTGCTCGCACACTTCCAATCAGCCTCTTCAAGGCTCTGAGTATCTTCGGAATCAGCCAGATGGCGAAGATAACAAAGATAACAACGATGACCAGAATGACGACCGGATGAAAGACCATGAGGATGGCGGAACCGATCGTGACGGCATCCTCGACAAGACTAAGAGCGATGTTCGATACCGGTTCAGGGCTCGTGTTCGCGGCCAACCTCGTGGCAGCCTTTGTTCCGTGCGAGCTGAACGCGACACCGCCGCCAACCAGCATTGCAATCATGCGTACGCCGGGATCAAAAGAAGCAAAAGCCGATGCGGCTAGAATTGCGCCTGCTGGAACTCTGATGAATGTGTGAATTCCATCCCATACGCTGTCGACTGCGGGTATCTTGTCAGCAACAAACTCGACGGCATAGAGCACTCCAGCGGTACCGATCACCCACCAACTCCCGACGATACCCATTTCGCCTGGAAGTGTTACGAGATCAAATCTCTGGAGCATTCCGAGCGTGAGCACGGTGGCATAGAGGTTGATCCCCGAGAGCCACGCCGATCCCATCGCCATCCCAAGTGTCGCTAACGTATCCATCACCGGAATTATACGCCTGGGAGCGCCAACTTTGGAGTGCGCGCGGCTGGGCGCCGGCTCTAATCGTCCCGGTGCAGATCGGCCTCGGCGATCCGCACGCTAAAGCGGCGCCGAGCCGCCGCACTCCAAATGGCGCTCAGGCGCACTCCAAATCGGTACGTGCCTTTTCGTTGTCTTCTCGCGATAATGGGTGTTCTAATCAGCCGCGTAAAGGGGGGTAGGTTGTCTACAAACACTCGTGTCGGTGTCGGTATCGTTGGTCTGGGCCGAATGGGTATGGTCTATGCACAAGATCTTGCCTATAGGGTCCGTCAGGCAAATCTCGTTGCCGCTTGCGACATACGGCCGGAAGTAGAGTCCGGAAGCAAAGAAACTGGGGATTCCCAAATGGTACTCGCACTATCAGGAGCTGATCGATGACAAGAGCATTGAGGCGATCGTCATCATTACTCCGACAAGCACACATCACGATATAGCGATCGCGGCGGCGAAAGCCGGGAAAGCGGTCTTCTGTGAGAAGCCGCTCTCGATCTCGATTGATGAGGCGCTTGCTGTCGAAAGAGTGGTTGCTGAAACCGGGATCTTCTTTCATATGGGCTTTATGCGCCGGTTTGATCGCGGCTACCGTGCGGCAAAGGACAAAATCGATCAAGGTCTGATCGGCACTCCAGTCCTCTTTAAAGCTTCTTCACGGGATCCTTTTCGACCAAGCCTCGAATATCTTGACCCGAAGCATAGCGGCGGAATCGCGATCGATATGGGGATTCATGACATCGACCTGGCACGCTGGCTGATGGGCGAGATCCGAAGCGTCAACTGTATTGGTGGGGTGCTCGCGTATCCTGAGGTCAGTGAAGTCGGCGATATCGATAATGCTGTGATCACCCTCACGTTCGAGAATGGCGCTCTCGGTGTCATCGACCTCAGCCGGAGCGGTGTATACGGTTATGACATCAGGGCAGAAATCCTCGGAACGAAAGGCACACTTAAGGTCGGCTATCTTCGCGAGACACCCGTTACGGTTTTAAACAAAGAGGGCGTCACGCATGACACCGTGCCATATTTTATGGAACGCTTTGAGCGCGCTTATGTCGACCAGGTTCAGAACTTTATCGATCACCTTGCTCGCGGGCTGCCCCCGTCGATTACCTGCGCTGACGGCGTGGCTGATTTGAAGGTGGCGATTGCCGCGACGCAGTCATATACAGAGAACAGGACCGTTGAATTATCGTAATATTAATTAAGACCGAATCGATGCCTTTTTTACACAGTTTGATAGATGCAGAAGGCACGACAGGTGACAATCCCGACAAGGCTAGGCCAAGCTGGACAGTAAACGACGTGACGATCTTTGGAATTCTTTGAATTGTCCCAATCGATCCCAAACGGAGGAATCTTCGATGCGATCAAGAAAACCGATGCTCACAATGTTCATCGCGTTGTTCTTTGTCTTTGGTCTGACTGCGTCTGCGCAGCAAGAGACGGCTACTCTCACCGGTGAGGTCAAGGATGGTACCGGCGCCGTCGTCCCGAGGGCAACGATCACGTTGACCAATGTCGAAACTAACATCAGCCTCAAAACGGAGAGCAACGAACAGGGCGTTTATTTCGTAGCGAGCCTCAAAGCGGGCCCGTATTCGATTACGGCCGAGAAGTCGGGCTTCAAGAAGACTGTGCGCAGTGGCATCACACTGCAGGTCAATCAGGCAGCGCGTGCAGACCTCGTTTTGCAGGTCGGTGACGTTTCCAACACTATCGAGATCGTTGAAGCGGCGACGCTTCTGGAAACCGAAAGCTCCGCGCGCGGCTCCGTTATCGATCAGAAGAAAATCGTCGAGCTTCCCTTGAATGGGCGTGACTACAACCAGCTCGCGCTGCTTTCGCCGGGTGTTCTTCCTGGAACGCCGCGTCTGGCAAGCGTCAACTTCAAGGGTGTGCTCAACGTCAATGGGAACCGCACGTTTAACAACGTCTTTCTGCTGGATGGCGTGGACAACATCTCCTACTCGAACTCGTTTCGCGGGGAGAATGTTCAGCTGGTTCAGCCTTCGATCGAAGCGCTGCAGGAATTCAAGATTCAGACAAATGCTTATTCAGCCGAGTTCGGCCGAAGCTCTGGTGCAGTGGTCAACGCAACCATCAAGTCCGGAACTAATGGAATTCGGGGAAGCGCGTACGAGTTTCTGCGAAACGATGTACTCGATGCGAACAACTTCTTCTCCAATGCCCTTGGAGCGCCAAAACCAAAGAGGATCCGTAATCAGTTCGGGGCAGCCGTCGGCGGCCCGCTGATCAAGAACCGCACCTTCTGGTTTGGCGACTATGAGGGTCTTCGCGATCGCGAAGGAGTACCGCGTGTGCGTCTGGTACCAACAGCGGCTGAGAAGGCAGGACTTTTCTCGAGCGCCGTCGTCGATCCTTTTGCTGCAGGAAGACCTGAATTCAGCAAGAACGCACAGGGCCAATGGGTCATCCCGGCGTCTCGGTGGGATCCTGTAGGCGCTGCGATTGTTAAACTCATTCCGGATCCGAGCGTGGCTGGCACGACAATCTATGCTTCGACCCCAGTCACCAGCACACGCCAGGATCAATTCGATGTGCGAATCGATCATCAGTTCGCTGACAACATCACCTTTTTCGGGCGCTACAGTTTTGTAGACACAAACACATTCAGACCTGCTCCCATACCGGGCCTGGGTGAAGCGTCCTTTAACGATGCGTTTGGAGCCAATCTCAACCGATCACAGGGACTGGCATTCGGACTGACGTGGACCTTTTCAAACACCCTGGTTGGTGACTTCCGCTTTGGCTGGGCACGCGGCAACTACTTCACCTATCCCCCCAACTTTGGAGTTGATGGAGCCGCAGCAGTCGGGTTGAAGAACGTACCGAATGATCCTGCGATCGTCGGCGGCGTTCCAAAAGTGAACATCCAGGGTTTTGATGCTGTCGGCCGCCACACATCGACACCACAGTTCCAGACTCCGCGCTCGTGGAATCCGAGAGCGACCATCAGCTGGAATCGCGGGATGCATTTTCTGAAGTTCGGCGGTGAGTATCTGGACGTGCAGACAAGGATCAACGACCTGAACGCGACGATCGGTCGCATGAACTTTGAGAATCGGTTTACTAACCGTGCTGTTGGCGATCTGTTACTTGGTCTTCCGTCGCAGCTGGCACTGACCAGCTTCACCGTCATGGATCAGGGACAGAAGATGCAGTTCTATTTCATCAACGACGACTACAAGGTATCGACGAAGCTGACGCTTAATCTTGGTGTGCGCTACGAGTACGCAACGCCTCCTGTAGAGAAGGACAATCAGTTTGCGAACTTTGATCCTCAGACGGGGACAATGTACTTCGCACAAGACGGCGGCATCTTTGAGCGATCGTTGATCCATCCCGATCGCAACAACGTCGCTCCGCGTTTTGGTTTTGCTTACTCACCCACCGATCGCTGGGTGATCCGCGGCGCGTATGGCATCTTTTACACGCATACCGTCAGACAGGGCCGTGAAGGCTTACTCGGATTCAATCCGCCATTCCTGGTAGACAACCTCTTACAGACCGGCGTAACCGGGTCGGCCGCAGTAGCCTCGGCGGCGCCTTTCAGGCTGGTTGACGGTTATCCGAATGGTCTGCTTGATCCAAACAGTCTTGCACCGACAATCAGCCGTCGCGCGCAGGATGCCTTTCAGCGCACGCCTTACATTCAACAATACAACTTCGGGATGCAGTACGAATTGATGAAGGATCTCGTGCTCGATGTTGCGTATGTTGGCAACAAGGGTACGAAGTTGAATGGCTTTCGCAATCTCAACCAGCGAGCCGTGATTACGAACGCCAATGGTTCGCAATCGGCAGGCAACCGCCCTTACGCGGACGTTTGGTGATATTCAATGGATGGAGAACCGTGTCGGGTCAAGTTACAACTCGCTGCAGACGCGCCTGGAAAAGCGCTTCTCAAGGGGCATAACGGCGCTTGTCAGCTATACATGGGGCAAGGCTCTGACGGGATCGCCGGATCATATTTCAACGAGTGGCGGTGGTGCAGGAATAGATACCGGAACATTCCGCGAGCCACAGGACGGAAACAACCTGCGAGCGGACAGGGGTCTCGCCGAGTTCGATGTTCTGCATCGTTTTGTCGCGAGCTATGTCTGGGAGTTGCCGTTCGGTCGCGGTCGTCGGATTGGGAACGACTGGAATACGGCAGTTGATCTTCTGCTGGGAGGCTGGCAGGTGACAGGCATTCACGCCATGCAGAGCGGCCTTGGCTTAACGGCGACTCTGGGTGGCGCCAGTGTTCTCAACATTGGTGGTGAACGACGAGCCCGCCCGAACCTGATCGGAAACCCCGTTCTTTCCGATTCCGAGCGAACATTGGATCGATGGTTCAATACGGCAGCCTTTTCGCCGGCATTTGTTCCTGCTCCACAGGCCTTCGGTACGGCGGGAGTTGGAATCATGCGAGGTCCAGGCATGATCAATTTTGACTTCACCTTTGCCAAGAGCTTTCACATATCGGAGCGCCGATACTTCCAATTTCGAACAGAATTGTTCAATGCATTCAATCGCGCGAATTTCGGCCCACCGAATATCGCGCGCGACAGCGGCGGTTTCGGTCAGATACTCTCTGCCGCCAATGCACGCATTGTGCAGTTCGGTTTGAAGTTCTACTTTTAGCCTAACTCCTGGGAGCGCCGGTCTCTCACCGGCGCTCCGGGTTGGGCATCTTTCGGATTCTTTTGACGCCGAAGGCGTCAAATTTAATAGCCGGTGGCAACGCGACCGGAATCCAGAGAATAAGGGTTCCGACCCTGCAGGGGTCGAAGATCATGTTCGATGCGACTCTTTCAGGGTCGGAATCGTGTCCATCCATCCCGGTGGCGTTGCCACCGGCTACTGAATTTGTCGCCTTCGGCGACATCGCGCTTTTTAGGTAGTACACGCGCCGGTCAGAGACCAGCGCTCCCAAGCGACAAACTAAAGTTTGAACTCGAACCATTTCTCTCGCATGCCATACTTACTTTCGTTGCTGTTCGTTCTATGCTTCGGCAGCCTGGTTCGAGCGCAGGATGAGAGCGCGGCGTCTTATCACCAGCGCGGTGTCGAACATCATCTGCGTCGAAGCCTCGATGATGCGAGCCGGGATTACGCCCGCGCTCTCGAGCTTGACCCGCCTCGTATTCTGACTCGAGAAGAATGGGATACGGTTCGCCGCTTCACTCCCCGACTCTTCACTACTCAAACAGAGTTCTTTCCGCTCAAGGACTTTGCGGCAGTTCTTCATCCGGACGCACGCCTCATCGCCTATCACCTTTTCTGGGAAGATGACATCGACTTTCCTGAAGACAATGATCCCTGCGATCACGAGGTGGTTTGGATCCGCTACTCTCCTGACCGGAAGTCGCTTGAGAAAGTATGGACCTATTTTCACGGCCGAATTCTCGAGGGTGGAGAGGCGTCACTGGTCGATGCGCGTCAGCACGGCCAGCGCCCTCGGATCAATGTTCAGTGGGGCAAGCACGGGTCGATGCCGCTTGATTGGGAAGAGCTCAGCATCACCGCCAACACGGGGGATGCCGAAAAGCAGTACTACCCGGTTGGACAACCAATCAGTCTCAAACGCTATCAGGAAGGCACATACCGCAAACTCACAACCGAAGGACGGAGGCTGCCCACGAACCCGTTGGCACTCAGTCTGGGATGGCCGTCGAAATTCGCAGGAACGTGGGCGGACTTTGTGAGTTTCTCGCGTCTGATAGAACCATTGATTCTGCTCGACACGAAAAAAATGACGCGAGTTTCACGCTGGAACAGCGCAACCATCAACCAGCACTTCCTGACTTACAATTTCAGACCAAAGACTGAGTGGCCGAGCGAGAATCTCGAGGCCTCAAAGCCTTTTACTTTTTCTGCCGGCTCGCTTGATGACTTCCAGCTCCCGCCAAAATCTGTTTTCGACAAAGCGATGCCGCGATACCCGAACGTCTGGTTTCTCGTAGACACGGCTCTCGCTCCTTCTTATGACGCGGCGGTCAAGCTTGTAACGGGAAATCTGCGGACCGCGATGCGCCTGACCGAATCCTACGGGCCGTTCTCGAATCCTGAAGGCTGCGATTTCGAGGTATTGCTGGAACACCTTCAGCCGTGGGAAGTGCGCGAGCAACGCGCGCTACAACACTCACATGCTTTTCACATGCGGTACTACTACTCAGCGCTGGCGCGACAGAAGCTCGAAATGATCAAGCTGAAGGGGTCTACAGCCGAGCGCGCGTTCTATCGATTTGGCGCGAGCGCGCATTACGAGGTCGAGCATACCAACCCGAATCATGCTGACGTCGAAATCTGCCCGATTTGCGGAAGAACGGGAGAGTATTCTCAACTTAAAGGTAATCTCGTGGAACTGGTTAATGACCCGCTCGGACTCGAGCTCGTCATGACGGGCAAGATTCGGGGTCAGATCATAAAATTTGAGGACTGGGAGAAGCGTGACGTAGGTAGTGTGTTGGGACTGAAAGAAAAGTTCTCCGTCGAACAGTTTTCCTTTCCAGCGCAAACACAGGACAAGAACACGCTGCGGATAGGTGTGATCCTGATCTCTCCTAAATGAGTGGAAGGGCGGCGGCCTCGCTCGCCCGACATATTGGCCTGATTATGAATATGCAAGCTGTGGTCTTTCACGGCAATGGAGAATGGCGCGTCGAATCCACTCCAGTGCCTCAAATCAATGCCGACGATGATGTATTGCTCAAAGTCGATCGTGCGAGTATCTGCGGCACCGATGTCCATATTCTCTCGGTGCCGCCTGGTCACCCTGCGACTCCCGGAAGCATTCTCGGCCACGAGTACGTGGCAACCGTTGTGGATGCAGGCGCGCGCGTCGAACACCTGAGACCCGGCGACCGCGTTGTCGTTGATCCCAATATCACCTGCGGACTCTGCCAGCACTGTCGTCTCGGGATGACGAACGTCTGCGAGAATATGACGACACTAGGTATTTTCCGGCACGGCGGTTTGGCCGAGTTCAGTCTGGCGCCATCAAAATCGCTCCATAAGATCGATCGCAACGTGCCGTTAGAACGGGCAACTCTTGCCGAACCGCTCTCGTGTGTGATGCACGCGTGTGAAAAAGCAGCGATCACACCCGGGGAGAGCGTAGCGATTCTAGGCGCAGGTCCGATTGGACTGATGTTCCTAATGCTCTTCAAAACGGCCGGCGCGGGAAAAGTACTGATGGTCGAACCCGTCGAATTTCGCCGTAAGGCTGCGATGGATTTTGGAGCGACCGAGGTTTTTGAGTCTGTTACCCGCAGTGTCGGCGCCGACATCGTTATTGATGCAGCCGGAACATTGTTACCCGAGGCGCTCGAGATGGTGCGGCCGGGCGGACGTGTAGTGCTTTTCGGTTTGCATCAGCATGCCGAACGCAGCATCAAACAGTTCCTGATAACGCGGCACGAGGTCACTGTTCTTGGCTCCTTCATTCAACGCACAGAGTTCCCCAAAGTAGTTCGCCTGCTTGAATCCGGAATTCTGCCGCTGGAACGACTCGTTACGCATCGCATCTCTCTGAATGCGATGTCAGTCGGATTTGAAGCCATGCGCTCAGGCGAGGCGATCAAGGTCGTCGTAGAACCCGTATGAATCAGACGCACGTTTTACTGCCTTCAGTGGAATCCAGGAGGTTCGAGTTCAACCCAAGCTAAAGCTTGAACTCGAACTCCGGATTCCGCCTGAGTTGAGCTCAGCAGATCGATACTTGAAATGCACAATTCCACCTGCGGAACCTGCGCTCGAAATGCGGTCCATTCACAAAGCGTTTCCCGGGGTTGTCGCGCTGGACGATGTGGATTTCGAAGTGCGGAAAGGCGAGGTCCATATTCTCCTTGGCGAGAACGGTGCCGGCAAATCGACCCTCATGAAGATTCTCAGCGGCGCGTACGCGAAAGACAGTGGTCGCATCTTCCTCGAGGGTAACGAGATTGAAATCAGGAACCCCAGGCACGCGCTCGAACTTGGAATCAGTATCATCTATCAGGAGATGAATCTGATCCCGCATCTTTCGGCTGCGGAGAACATTTTCCTCGGTCGCGAGCCGAAATCTCTTCCCGGTGTGATCGACCTCGCAGCGATGCGGAGATCGGCTCAGCAGATTCTGAATAGTCTCGGAGTCGGTTTTGATTCTCGCCGCCTGGTCGCGGAACTGAGTGTCGCAGAACAACAAATGGTTGAAATTGCGAAGGCAGTATCCATCGATGCCAGAATCCTGATCATGGACGAACCAACGTCAGCGCTCACTGAAAAGGAGATCACCGAGCTCTTCACGCGGATCCGCCAACTGCGATCCGATGGAGTCTCGATCATCTACATTTCGCATCGTATGGAAGAGCTGTTTGAAATCGGGGACCGCGTGACAGTCCTGCGTGATGGCCGTCGAGTCGGCACGCGCGACATCGATAAAATCACAAAGCCCGAACTGATCCGGATGATGGTTGACCGGGAGCTCACCCAGCAGTTTCCCAAGGTAGCCGCTCGGCTCGGCGAGGAGGTCCTTCGAGTAGAACGGCTGACCCGAGACGGTAAGCTAAGCGATATCAGCTTTGCATTGCACGAAGGCGAAGTTCTGGGCATAGCAGGACTCTTAGGGTCCGGGCGTTCCGAACTGGCGCGCGCGATCTTCGGACTCGACAGACCGGATGCTGGAACGATCTACATCAGAGGTAAAAAGACAGACATTCGCTCACCCCGCCAGGCTATCAATCTAGGGATGGGCTTTCTCACAGAAGACCGCAAGGGCCAGGGCCTGGTCCTGCCGCTCTCAGTTCAGGAGAACGTGTGTCTTCCGAGTATCGAACGATTCTCGAAATTCGGCGTCGTAAGTGAGACAGAGGAGGCGAAGGCCACCTCTCACTACGTCTCGGAGTTGAGGATCAAGGCTACGGGGCCGCGCCAGAAGGTAATGTATTTGAGCGGCGGCAATCAACAAAAGGTCGTTCTCAGCAAGTGGCTCTGTTGCCGCGGAGACATACTGATCTTTGATGAGCCAACTCGTGGCATCGACGTCGGTTCGAAGGCTGAGATATACCAACTGATGAATAAACTCACTGCCGCAGGCGCTGCAATCATGATGATCTCTTCAGAGCTTCCAGAGATTCTAGGGATGAGTGACCGCATTCTCGTGATGCATCAAGGACGCATCAATGCGGAGTTTTCAGCGGCGGAAGCTACTCAGGAGAAGATTCTACACTCCGCGCTGGGAGAACAAACTTGAACGTTAAAGCTT
>CAWEYR010000017.1:0-36073 GCA_963813345.1 uncultured Acidobacteriota bacterium
GCGACATCGTTTAAGTGTTCTAACCGCGGCCATAGTCATCCTCGAGACGGACTATGTCATCTTCTCCGAAGTAATCTCCGCGCTGCACCTCTACGAAAACGAGGGGCTCCTCCACCCGGGTTTTGGACGCGGTGCGCCGCTCCAAGCGGGATATCGACGGCCTCACCAGCCGAAGTCGATTTCACGCCCATCGAGTGTCACGCGGGCTTGTCCTGTGACCACGTACCAGTGCTCGGCACGCCGCGCGTGCTTCTGATAGCTCAGACGCTTCCCGGGTTTCACTTCGATTCGCTTAACTTTGAAACCTGCGCCTTCATCAAGGATCGTATAGTTTCCCCATGGCCGTTCATCATATCGTTCGCTCATGGGAATCTCCTTTACTCCTTTGCTCTCTTCTCTTCCATCTCGCGAAGCTCGCGGCGCAGAACCTTGCCGACTGCACTCTTCGGCAAACTCTCGACAAGGTCAACCTGGCTCGGAACCTTGTATTTCGCCATTCGCTCGCGACAGAAGTCAATGATCTCTTCGGCACTCACGTTCGCTCCCGATTTCATAACTAAAAAAGCCTTGACCGCTTCGCCACGATAAGCATCCGGAACGCCAATCACCGCCGCTTCCACAACAGCCGGATGCGTGAAGAGGACATCCTCAACCTCGTTGGGGTACACATTGAATCCGCTGACGATAATCATGTCTTTCTTGCGTTGAACGATATAGAAAAACCCGTCCTCGTCCATTCGGGCCACGTCGCCGGTGTAGAGCCAGCCTTCCCGCAGCGCAATCTCAGTCTCGAGCGGCTTGTTCCAGTAACCCTTCATTACCTGTGGTCCGCGTATGCACAACTCACCGTCTTCGCCAGTGGAACCTCGTTCAGACCGGTTTCGAGGTCTACAATCTTGCACTCTGTGCCCGGTATCGGCAGGCCGATACTTCCGGGTTTGCGCTTTGAAAGTGTAGGTGTCGAATGAGTCACGGGAGAGGCCTCGGTCAGGCCGTATCCTTCGTAAAGCATCGTTCCCGTCATCGATTCAAACTTCTCGAGAACATCAACCGGAAGCGGCGCAGAGCCACTGTTATATCTGCGCACACGATCAAGACCGCTTGCTTTGGCGTCAGGATGATTGAGCATCGAAATGTAGAGTGTCGGCACGCCGGGAAAGAATGTCGGCTGATAATGCTTGATCGCCCCGAGCAGCATTTCGACGTCGAACTTCGGAATCATTATTTGAAGCGCGCCGTTCCACGCCCCAACCAGCATCCCTACCGTCTGCCCGTAGATGTGGAAGTAAGGAATCACGAGCAGATATCTTTCGTTGCCGCGGTCTGTCACGCCTTCGGCCCAGACAGCTGTCTGAATTGCATTCGAGAAAAGGTTGTAATGAGTGAGCATCGCTCCCTTGGGAACGCCGGTTGTCCCGCCAGTGTACTGAAGGACAGCGATATCATTCTCCGGGTCGATCTCTACCCTTGTGTGCTCCGCCTGCTCGACCGATCTGAGCAGAGCTGAGAACGAAAGCGTGCCCTCGGGCGGGCCGGCGGCAGGGTTCGCAGATTGTGCTGAATACTCGGCGATGCTTGTAGTAATGACATTCTCGATACTTGAATTGGGCTTCACGCCAAGCGCGAGCGGCGCAAGCACATCGAGAGTGATGATTACCTTGAGACCAGCGTCCTGAGCGACCAGATCGACTTCACGAAGCGTGTATGTAGGGTTTATGTTGGTAACGATCGCGCCCAACTTTACGATGGCAAAAAAGCTGATGACATATTGCGGCGAGTTCGGAAGCATGATTCCGACTCGATCGCCTTTGACAATTCCCAGGCGCGAAAGCGCAGTCGCGAATCGATCGACCTGATCTTTCAGTTCGCGAAAAGTCAGCTGAGCTCCGAGAAACGCCGTCGCCGGCCGATCGCCGTAGAGTCCGGTTGCCAGCTGCAGAATGCGGTAAAGTGGCTGTTTAGGGTAGGTGGTTTCTGCATTCACCCAGAAGTCATAGTTCTTGAGCCATGGTTTCTCTGAATAACTACTCATCAATTCCTCCGAAAGGACCTTTGCGCAAAGGTGTTGTTCAGGGATTGTGCGATTGGCCAGTAGATTTGGCAAGACTTGGCGTCAAACACGTTCTTAACTATCATTAACGACAGGAGAATTCCACGTGCCTGACTCGAACGAACCGCACTTGCAACTCGCCGAAGAAGAATTGCGCGAACGGCTCAAGAGGATGTTCTCTAATCGCGCTGAACCGCTGGCATCGGAGCTGACAACACTCCAATCAACTCTCAACGACATTTGTGAGCGTCTGGTGATGCAAGCACGGTCTCCAGTCGACGACGAAATCGACGAAGTTGCGAATCAGGTTAGACAAACTCTCGCCGATGCCGACGCTTCTCATCAGACAGTTGCGAATGAGCTTCGGGAGCAGATCGCAGCGCGCGATTCTCAGCTCAGCGCGCAATATGAACTTCTCGAGCAGACTACTGCCCGCACCGCAGATATTACCGCGATCAATGAAGCCATCGCAGACATCGAACGGCAACAGACCCAGGCAGATATTCTGACAGCCCTGCTTGAGAATACGGCCAGATTCGCGAGCCGGGCAGAAATCTTTGTACTCCGTAATGACGAGCTCACGAACTGGAAGTCGCGAGGTTTTGATGATCCCGGTCAGGCTACTGCCGCGCTCCACGACGTAGTCCGCTCGCAAGAACCGGCCACGACAACGACAGAAGACGGAAAGGACAATGTAGCGATTCCGCTCCTTGTCCGCGATAAGGCCGTTGCAGTGCTCTTTGCCGACAATGAGCCGTCAGGAAAGATCGAAACGCGCCCACTCGAAGTATTGATGCGCGTGACTGGAATGGCTATTGAGCGCCTTGCAATGCGTCGCGAAATCGAAGCTGCATCTGACGGCAATCCTCAGTATTTTGCTGCGGCTTATCCGCAAAACTATTCGTACGACGTCCCGCCAACAGATACATCTCCACTTCCGATGCCGCTTTTTGAAGCTGCGTCTCAACGCGAGATGACTGATGAAGAGAAGGCAGCAGCGCATTCCAACGCAAGGCGGTTCGCGCGATTTCTAATCACAGAGATAAAGGTCTACAACTCTTCCAGGGTTATCGAGGGCACGCGCAGGCTGGACCTTTACGATCGTCTCAAGGATGAGATCGAAGTACGACGAGATGTATACAATCGCCACGTTGATCCAAAGATCACCAACGAGTTCGATTACTTCAATGAAGAGCTCGTGAAAATCCTCGCCGACGGCGACGAAACAAGACTTGGAAGAAGGAACTGAGTGCTGAGTGCTGAGTGCTGAGTGCTGAGTCTCAAGCTTTAGCTTGGTGGTTGCATTCTGAGGCCTGAGATCTGCGGAATGCAACCCCAAGCTAAAGCTTGAACTCAAACGCTTACTCAGCACTCAGCACCTTCTTCTCTCGCTTACTCGTATCTCAACGCATCGATGGGGTCGAGTGCGGCAGCTTTTCTGGCCGGATAGAAGCCGAAGAAGATTCCGACTGCGGCTGAAAAGACGACTGATCCAACCACAGACGCAACAGAAACCAGCGTCGGCCAACCGAGCATTCGCGGTATCAGAACCGATACGCCCAGCCCGAGGATGATTCCGATGAGCCCGCCCGTCAGACTGAGCACGATCGCCTCAATCAGAAACTGAGTACGCACCGCAGAAGAACGTGCGCCAATGGCCATGCGGATCCCGATCTCTCGCGTACGCTCGGTAACAGAGACGAGCATGATGTTCATGATCCCGATCCCGCCGACGAGCAACGAGACGCTGGCGATGCTCGCGAGAAGTATCGTCATGATCCGGTTGGTTTCGTCCGCTGCCTCGGCCACATCGGTCATGTTTCTTACGCTGAAGTCATTCTCCTGATTCGGAGCAAGCTTATGACGCGCTCGCAGCAGCTCGGAAATCTGCTCTTCGGCGGTACGCGTTGCCTCAGGTGAGATAGCCGAGACGTTTGCTGACTGGACGTGTTGAATCGCGAGAAGCTTCTTTTGTACTGTCGAGAACGGCGCGAAGAGAACATCGTCCTGATCGCGGCCCATCTGATCCTGACCGCGTTTTGCCATGACTCCTATCACGCGAAAAGGCAGCTCCCGGACACGAATCGTCTGGCCGATCGGGTCCATCCCGGGAAACAGAATGTCGGCTATCGTCTGACCAATCACGACAACGCGCGCTGCACTACGTACTTCTGAATCCGTAAAGAAAGACCCCGTCTGCACGAGCCATTTCCTGATCTCCGGATATTGAGCGCCGACCCCCTCAATGCGCGTGTTCCAATTCTGATTGCCAAAAACAATCTGTGCGCGGCTCTGCACACCCGGACTCACCATCGCAACCGTTGGAAGCTCAGTGCGGATGGCATCCAGGTCTTCAACAGTCAAAGATCTCTGAGCGCTGTCATCCGCGCCAGTTCGCACACCTCCAAGGTTCTGCGATCCGGCCCGAATAAACAGAATATTGGTCCCAACGCTCGCAATCTGTTCCGCCACCGATGCCTGCGCACCCTGACCGATGCTCACCATAGCAATCACTGCTGCAACACCGATGATCACGCCAAGCATGGTCAGCGCGGACCTCATCTTGTTGCGTGCCAAAGCGCGAAACGCTACTCGAATAATGTTGACCAGGTTCATATCGGCCGCCTCCTACTCCTCATCCTCGTCCTCGTCGTCATCTCCAAGGACTGGAAGGTTCTTGAGCTCTTCGGTGGCATTTCGTCGCGTCAAGACCGGATAGTCTTTATTGATCCTGCCATCCTTGAAGATGACTACGCGCTTCGCATATTCCGAAATGTCGTGCTCGTGAGTCACGAGAACTACAGTAATTCCCTGCTCGGTATTGAGCTTTTGAAATATCTCCATGACTTCGACGGACGTGCGCGAATCGAGGTTGCCAGTCGGTTCATCTGCAAGAATCAAGACCGGCTGATTGACGAGTGCCCTTGCGATAGCGACGCGCTGCTGCTGTCCGCCTGAAAGCTGATTCGGATGATTCAGCTCGCGCCCCGCAAGACCGACTGCCTGAAGTGCACTTCTCGCGATTCGATGGCGATCCTCGCTGTTGACGTTCGCGTAGAGCATCGGAAGCTCGACGTTTTCGAGTGCCGAGGTTCGAGAGAGCAGATTGAAGCCCTGAAAGACAAAGCCAACTTTGCGATTCCGAATGTCGGCGCGCTCATCCTTGGAAAGCTTCGAAACATCGATGCCGTCAAGGGTGTACGTCCCCTTCGAAGGTCTATCGAGGCAACCGACAATATTCATCATTGTCGATTTTCCCGAACCTGATGCGCCCATGATCGCTATGAACTCGCCCCGGTCGACGCGGAAGCTGACTCCTCGAAGGGCATGCACATGCATCTCACCCATCGTATAAGTCTTGTGTATGTGATCAAGCTCGATCAGCCCACGCCCTTCGCGTTGCGGGACTACGTGCCGTTGCTCAGTTTCTCTGACTATCTGTTCCGCCTCTATTGTCACGTCCAAAGATCTCCAGAGGCATGTCGTACCGCCTTCAGGCGGAATCGTTGCAACCATTCCGCCTGAAGGCGGTACTACATGCCAAATCCAATTCTACCGCCTCGGCCCGCCGCCGCCGCCACCACCGCCCGGTCCGCCGAAGCCTCCGGGACCTCTCGGTTGTCCGCCAAACCCTGGCGGACGTTGCGTACCTGAAGTAGAGGCACCGCTCGAAACGCTTTGACCCACTATCACCGTGTCGCCTTCGTTGAGCTCACCTTCCACCACCTCGGTGTTCGATCCGTCCGTAATCCCGACCTTGATTCGCTTCGGTTGGGGCTTCCCGTCAGCTCCCATCAAAAAGACAATCCTGGTTTGACCCTCGAGCACCGCTGCTGATGGCGGTGTTATGCCCCCGCCTCCGCGTCGACCGCCTTCACGTCCACCTTCACGACCACCTTCACGACCGCCTTCACCCGGAGCTCCCGGTGACGCACTCGGACCGGCAGCCGGACTTGCTCCCGGACTTGCTGTCGCTGCCCGCACCCGCGCCCGGGCTCCCTTGAGGCCTGCGTCCACCGAACTGCCCTTCACCCTGACCCTGCGGTCTGAAGCGCAGCGCCGCATTCGGAACTCTCAAGACCCCCGAACGTTCGGCTATAGTCATGGTCAAATTTGCTGTCATCCCCGGCTTGAGCTTGAGGTCTGGATTAGCTACGTCAATCACGACGTTGTAAGTTACGACGTTCTGCACGGTCTGCGGATTAAGCCGGATATGCCGGATTTTTCCCTTGAAAGTCAGGCCTGTAAACGCATCAACAGTAAAAGTAACTTTGTTCTGATCGTTGATCACTCCGATATCAGCCTGATCGATATTTGCAATCACCTGCATCTCAGTCAGATCGTTCGCAATCGTGAATACTGTCGGGGCCGAAAGACTCGCCGCAACTGTCTGGCCGACATCAACGTTCCGCGACACAACCACGCCGTCGATTGGGGACCTGATCGTTGTGTAAGTGAGATTGACTCGCACCAGCTTCAGACTGGCTTCCGCCTGCTGGACCTGCGCTTTCGCCTGCTGCAGTCCTGCCTCCGCTGCAGCAAGGCCGGCACTTGCTGACTGCCTCTCGCTGAGCCGCGCCTGTTCGACCTGCGATTGTGCCTGGGTGAATCGCGCCTCTGCAGCGCGGTATGTAGTCCTCGCCGACTCGAGGTCTCGTTCCGGAACGATTCCACTCTTGGCGAGCTCTTCCTGTCGCTTGAGCAGGCTGAGAGTGTCGTCTCGCTGCGCTCTCAGAGCCGCGAGATTCGATTCGGCTGCCGAAACTCCGGCCTTCAGATTCTCGATATTCGATCGAGCAGCCATAAGGCGAGCCTGCGCGTCCGCGACCCCTGCGCGAGCGCTCTCGACGTTGGCCATCTCGCGGTTCACCTGCGCCTCGAGCGGTGAAGGGTCAAGCTGCGCAACAACTTGTCCTTTCTTCACAACCGAATTGAAGTCAGCGTAAAGCGCCGAAATGTTTCCCGAAACCTGGCTGCCTACCTGCACCGTGGTGACAGCCTGCAGGGTTCCCGTCGCCGACACGGTATTTTTGAGATCACCACGGGTTATTTTGCCCGTCAGGTACTCGCCGGCACTTGCCTGGCCAACCCAGAATGTCCGGTAGCCCCACCAGCCCGCGGCAACCACAACCAGCCCGATCAAAGCATATATAAGACGTGACTTATTGAAAGCGAACTTCATCGTATCTCCTTCCAGCCCCTAGCCCAGTGCGTACTGATAGAAATACTGAGAAAACGCTGATTCAGTTACCGATGATTTCGGAGAAGTGGTCGGTGGGCCAGTGGTCAGTGGTCAGGGTATGGAGTTCAAGCTTCAGCTTGCTTTGAACAGTTCGAACTGCCAACACAAGCTAAAGCTTGAACTCCATACACTGACCACTGACCACTGGCCACCTGACCACTCTTTGTGGCATTATACGTCGTGCCCTCTGGATCGCGAACTAGCCCGCCGCGATTTGTTCTTGCCATGAGGCGTGTCCCAATAGAGGAGTTCGCGTGGAGAAATCGATCCGTCGTTTGTCGACGTTTTCGAGCTTGGTTTGTTCCAGGTTCCTCACCACAAGGTATCTCTTAATCGCTGGTCCGGTGCTCGCAGCTTTAGTAATGGTAGTGGTTGCGCAGACGCGTTCCTCCGGCCCGCTTGATCCTTCCCTTGAAAAACTGCGGCGCGGTTACGAGCGTCTTCTGGCAAGGGATTTCGACGCGGCGGTTGCGCTTTTGTCGGATCCTCAGCTCCAGAAGCAGACTGTACTTGGTGATTATGCTGTCTGGTTTCGCGCCCGCGCGCTTTCAGCCGCCGGAAGGCACGAAGAAGCCGAGCGGGAATATCTGCGGATAGCCACGATTAATCCGACCTCGTTGCTGGTCGATGATGCGCGCATAGATGCTGCCGAATCAGCGATCAAACGTGGAGCGTATGGGGCGGCGATCGACTACCTCAAACCTGCACTTGCCGTCGACGACGGCCAGGCGCTCAAGCTCAAAGCCGACGCACTTGAAAAACTGGGCCGCACTGATGATTCAATCGTCGCACTCAGGCGACTGTATTTCTATGCGCCAGACTCCCAGGCGGCGAGTGAGGTCCCATCCAGGCTGACTTCGCTAGGCTCGTCAGTTTTGCCTGTGAATGCTGCCGAACAAAAGGCGCGTGCTGACCGCCTCTATGACGAAGAACTCTGGGTATTGTCGGCACAGGCATATGATCTCCTGACGCGGCAGTTCCCTGCAGCGCAATCGGACGAGGTGTGGTTGAAGGCGGGTATCAGCAACTATCGCATGAACTCGCACGCCGCAGCGATCGATGCGCTTTCACGGGTCAGGTCGCGCACGCCAAAGGATCGCGCCGAGGTGCTTTATTTTACCGGCCTCGCGCAGTTCGCCCTCAAGCGAAGCGACGTCGCAACCGCGACACTCGGCGAACTGATGCGGACCCCGGGCGCCGATGCAAGAACAGCTCAGCTTCTTTACGAGTTCGGGCGGGCCTCTGACAAGGCATCAATAATCGGGCAGGCGCATTCATACTTCCGGCAACTCGTTGATAAGTATCCAAAGACGGAAGTAGCCTCTGACGCCCATTTTTGGCTGGCATGGAATGCACATCGAACAAAGACCTACGCCCAGGCTTCACAGCTGCTTCTCGAGCACTTGAGTGACTATGGCGATTGCCACTGATAACCGTGGAAAGGCGGCGTTCTGGGCTGCGGTAGATGCAGAGCGAGCCGGCAAGAAGGAGCTGTCGCTGGCACTATATCGCGCACTGCTCAAGCGTTATGGTGCGGGCTGGTACGGGGTCAACGCCGAGCGTCGAATCGCGCTGCTCGAGCGCTCAGGAGTGAAGCCTGCAAATATCGCAAGCGACCCGAAGCTGGCTCAGGCGGTGAAGAATCTTGATGGCATCACCATTGCTCCGGAAACCGCAGGACCTGCAGAGCGCGCACATGTAGCAAGAGGCGAACAGCTGACTCGAATCCTGCTCTATGATGAAGCTCTCGAAGAGTTGCGGGCGGGACGCGAGACGGCACCGAACTCGCCATTGATCAACTTGAGAATGGCGCAGGCGCTGCGAGCACAGAACGAGAATGCCGCGGCCATCAACGCTCTTCGCCGTGCGTATCCCGATTACGGGCAATCATTGCCGGAAGAGATGACGCGGGAAGTCTGGACGGTTTTCTATCCGATTGGCTGGTGGCCGACCATCCAACAGGAATCGCGTCGGCACAATCTCGATCCGTTTATGGTCGCGGGCGTCATTCGCCAGGAGACGATCTTTAATCCTCAGGCTCGCAGCCGCGTGAACGCTCTCGGTCTGATGCAGCTGATGCCGACAACTGGACGAACCGTGGCGCGCAAGTACAGCCTTGGCGGCGGCAACATCAGTTCGGCCGATCTACTCAACCCGGTACTGAGTATTCAGCTGGGAACGGCATACCTTTCAGAGATGCTCGAGAGGTTTGGCCGCTTCGAGTACGCTGCGGCAGCATATAATGGAGGTCCGACGCGCGTTTCGCGCTGGCTCGATGAGTTGCCAACGTCGGAAATCGAAGAATGGGTCGACAGCATACCAATCACCGAGACGCGGCTGTATGTTCAGGGTGTATACCGCAATGCGAGGCACTATCAGCGGCTCTATGACGATCAGGGCCGCTTCCGCAGCAATGTCCCACAATAGGCTGGTGCGAACGAAGATTCCGCCTAAAGGCAGTATTACCTGCTACGCACTGGTGCTTCTTCTTTTCGTTCTAATTCCAGTCTCTGCCCAGCGTGCGCGAACGGTTTCCGAGTCGTCGCCTTCACTCATCGTCTCGGCTCCCACGGGAACGATTGTATGGATGGACCGCCTTCGATACGGAACCGTCGGTGATACGGGAGAGATTCCGATCAGAAACCTCAAAACCGGCACGCACTATCTCCGTGCACGTCTCAAAGGAAAACGCGAGATCACGCAGAGTGTAGGAATCACATCGGGGGGAACGCAGCGGATCACCCTCAAGTTCCCGACAGAAGCCGACAAATCCGATCTTCACTTCCAGACAGCAGAGGAGCTTCGTGAAAGCGGGAAGCACAAAGAGGCAATCAAGGAATACCGACTGGCGCTTGCAACCAGCAAAAGAGCGTGGCCTTCCGCGCGTATCGGACTGGCACGCAGCCTGATGGCCAGTGAAGACCCAGAAGGCGCCATGGCCGAAGCGCGCAAGGCGATAAAAGAGAGCGGCGGCAAGAACCCGGAAGCATACACGGTGATGGGTACCACGCGCCGTCTTCAGGGACTATTAGACCTTTCGATAGAGAACTATCTTTCAGCGCTGAGCGAGGCAAATGGGTTTTCTCCCGAAGCCCGCACCGGGCTCGCGCTCGCCTATCAGGACCGCAATCGGACTGACGAAGCGATCGAGCAGTACACGATTGCCGCAAAGCAGAGCAATGGCACTGAGCCAATCATCTATTTCCTTCTTGGCACGACACTCGAACGCGAGATGAGGCTGACTGAAGCGATCGAGGCATACGACAAGTATCTCGAGATGCAACCCAACAGCCGGCAGGCAAACTCAATCAAGTCGATCATCAAACAGCTCAGAAAAATGGCGCAGTAGGGCGGCTCATTTGGAGTGCGGCGGCTTGGCGCCGCTTTACGTCTCGCCAGGAATTAGTCGCTGCACGAGACTAAAGCGGCGCCAAGCCGCCGCACTCCAAATGGCGCTACTAAACGATGCGAATTGCCCTCATCTTCATCCTTCTCATTTCCTTCCCCTGGGAACCCCAGCAGCCGCCCAGCAGGACGGCGCTCCCAAACATCATCTTCATCCAGGCAGACGATCTCGGATACGGTGACCTGAGCTGCTATGGTCAAACGAAATTCCGGACTCCGAATCTCGACCGGATGGCAGCCGAAGGAATACGTTTCACGAACTACTACTCCGGAAGCACCGTGTGCGCCCCATCGCGCGCTACGCTGATGACCGGATTCCATACAGGCCACGCCTGGATCCGGGGCAACGGCGACCATCCCTTGCGACCTGAGGACGTCACCGTCGCGGAGGTCCTGAAAGAAAGAGGCTACCGGACAGCAGTCATCGGGAAATGGGGACTAGGAACAGCCGACACGACCGGACGTCCCGATCTTCAGGGTTTCGACGAATCGTTCGGGTTTCTCGATCACACGCACGCGCATCGTCAATACACCGACCATCTCTGGAAGAACGGCGAAGACGGTTCAAGTTGATGTCGAGAGAGATTACGTCAATGATCTTTTCGCCGATGCCTCGCTCGCATTCATTCGCAGCAATCGCGATCGTCCATTCTTTCTCTATCTGGCCTTCACTGCGCCTCATGCCGAGCTTCGCGCTCCCGAAGACTCCTTTCGACAATTTGCCGGTAAGTTTGACGAGAAGCCTTATGTGAATGACCGTGCGGACAAGGTACTGTCTGCCCGTCCGTCGCGCACCCGCCAGCCGACTGTTGGTTACAGATCGCAGGCGACTCCGCGTGCAGCGTTCGCCGCGATGATCACTCGAATGGATGGACACGTGGGCAAGATTCTCGATGCAGTTGGCCCGAATACTGTCATCTTCTTTACGAGTGACAACGGACCGCACGCCGAGGGCGGAGCAGACCCGGTGTTCTTCAACAGCAACGGCGGTCTGAGAGGCATCAAGCGAGATCTTTATGAAGGCGGGATCCGTGTTCCGATGATCGTCAAGTGGGCGGGTCGCATCAAGGCCGGCTCGGTAAGTAACCAGGTTTGGGCGCACTGGGATTTTCTTGCAACAGCCAGCGACATCGCAGGAATCAGAAAGGCTCCGCAAACTGATGGCCTGAGCTTCTTGCCAGCGCTCCTTGGCCGAAAGCAAAAAGGGCATGATTCGCTTTACTGGGAGTTCTACGAACGCCAGGGAGCGCGTGCGATGCGGATGGGCGATTGGAAGGCCGTTGCCGTGCCGTTCAACGGTCAGATCGAGCTCTACAATCTCAAGCTGGACCCCAGGGAAGAAACCGACGTAGCCGCAAAGAATCCTCAAATCGTCGCTGCAATGCGCTCACGAATGGACTCTGCACACACTCAATCTACACTGTTTAAGATGCCGTAAGAGAGGGGTCGGGGGTCAGGGGTCGGGGGTCGGGGTATGGAGTTCAAGCTTTAGCTTGCTTTCACAATCGAGCTGCTAACCAGCAAGCTAAAGCTTGAACTCCATACCCTGACCCCCGACCCCTGACCCCCGACCCCTCTTCCCTCACTTCTTCGCCGCTTCGATCTTTTCGCTAAGCGATGCGACGAAGTCTTCGCGTGAGTTGAAACCTGCCTGGCGAAATGAGATTTCGCCTTTCCTGTCGAGTATCAAAGTCGTCGGAATTGACGCGACTGCCCAGTGTTCGTCCAGATAGTCCGCATAGACCACGGGCAATTTGAGCTTTTGTTCGTTCAGGTAGGGCTCGACCAGCACGCGGTCCTCGTCGGTATTCACCGCCAGGAACACGACGTTACTGTCCTGCTTATATTTGTCCACAGCCTGTTCGAGAAGAGGCATCTCGACGCGACAGGGACCGCACCAGGTCGCCCAGAAGTTGAGCACTACAACCTTGCCCTTGAGCTCAGCGAGCCGCAGCGTCCCGCCCTTGATGCGTGTCAATTTGAACTGAAGCGGATCGGTAATGCCGGCATTGATGTTTGGAGTCTCGATGCTTGCTGCATGCTCCTCGCGATCACGCGCGGCCTGGTCGTACGCCCTTAGCAGCCGGTCGCCCAGACCCGTCTCTGATCCCGTCTTCTCGATCCAAAGCTTGCCGAGCTTTGCGCGAATCTCTTTGCGATCCACCTTGTCCGCAGTATCGAACGATTGCGCCATCGCGTTCACGTAATAGTCGATTGCCTCGTCACGCGCGCCTCGCTTTTCAGCAAGCTTTGCCAGGTCGACCGCGGTTTCCGACATAGGCGAGATCTTATAGCTTCGTCGCAACTCGGCAGCAGCTTTCGAGTCTTCACCAAGATCGATAAGGACCTGGCCTTTGAGCATTGCTACCGAAGCCCTGGTCTTTTCCTTTCGATCATTCCATGCCTTCTGACCAATCCTGCCGGGTTTGCCGCCAGTGAATATCGCCTCCATGCGCTGGTTCAATTCGTCCGTGAGCGCAAGCGCACGCTTGAGATCGTCACCTCTCCGACGCTCGCGAAGCAGATTGATCAGGGTCGTCATTGTGTCAACATCGCGGTCATTGCCTGCGATCATCTTCTCGCCATAAGCGATCGCTCTGTCCCTGTCACGACTTTTGATGGCGAGTTTGTAGATCTCGCGCTCGATATCGGTTCGCCGATAGTCAGGATGTTCCTTCACGAATATCTCGAGATTCTCGATGAGCTTCGTTTCTATGCCCCCTGAGCGCTCGACAACTTTCCGAAGTTCAACAGCAGGGTCCGCGTTAGGTTCCTGAGCAGGCACACGCCCGACGAGAAGCGCGACAAGAAGAAAGAGGCACAATATTGATATGAATGATTTGATCAACGCCCGATAACTCCTAGCATTCTGCCAACCGGGCGCTCGGCTCCGCGCTCTTTCCGGTGGCTGAAAAAAAGATCGTTGTGACATACGGTGCAAAGACCGGTCGAATAGATTCTATCCTGACTTACACCCAGGTCGACAAGCTGTCGTACATTTGCCGCAATAATATCCAGATGAGCCTTCGCCCCGGAATTACTGCGGGAGAAGAGCGCCGATCCATAGGCAAACTCAGCGTTGAATGCGTCCTCAACTTCCGGCCCGACCTCAAAGCAGCATTCGAGCAGACCGGGACCAATAGCGGCACTGATATCGCTTCCGGTTGATCCGAATGCTTGTTGCATCTCTTCCAGAGTTCGTGCGACGATTCCGCGCAGTGTGCCGCGCCATCCCGCATGAATCGCAGCAATCGCGCCAGTGCGCTCGTCGCAAAGAAGAATTGGCAGGCAGTCGGCAGTTTGAATGCCGAGAAGAACGTGAGGTGTGGCAGTAATCAGCGCGTCGCAGGTTGGAGGCGAGTTTGGACGGCGCTTGAGCACCGTTCACCAATTGAACATCCGCCGAATGGACCTGACGCGCCGTAACAAGCTTCCACTGCGGTACTCCAATGGTCGCCAGGAATCTCTCGCGGTTTTCGATACTTGCGGCGGTACCCGAAGTTCTGGTGCTGAATGCGTTTGTGAATCCGGCGTGTTCGAGCGGAAGACACACGAGATACTGCTCACCGCGACTCTCGCGGAGATCGTAATCCTGAATGGTTATCGGAATCGGCGTTGACATCATTGAAATCGAACGTCTCGAGCGCGCGCTCGAATCTCACGGCCCGCGTCTTCGTGATCGCCTCTTCACAGAAAAGGAAACCGCTTATTGCATGAGCGCCGGGCGTCAGGGAGAGCGGTTCGCAACGCGCTTTGCAGCCAAGGAGGCGGCGCGCAAAGCGTTCGGAGCAGCAATCCCGCTGACAGCACTCTCATGGCGCGAAGTAGAGATCATATCATCCGGTGAGGGCGCACCGCAGCTTCAATTCCACGGCCGCGCAGCGGAGCTCATGTCTCAGCTGGGTATCAACCGGTCACACGTGTCTCTCTCGCACTCGCAGGATCAGGCGATCGCTTTTGTATTGCTCGAAAGGATCTGACAGATCGAATGTCACTACGCGCCGCAACTCTTGCTGAGCTCGCATCGGTCATTTCATCAATCCTGATCGCGTTGTGGGTCTTAGTTCCCCTCTATCCTGACAGCCGCATTCTTTTGTATGTGCCCGGACTTTTCGCGCTTGGATTCGTCGTCTATTCGCAAAGGGTGCGCGGGGAGACTTTCGAAGATATCGGATTAACTACCAGGAATTTTGGCAAAGCTCTTCGACTTTTGGCTATTCCAACAGCGATTGCGGTCATCCTGTTTGGAGGGATCGCGGTGTCGACAAATACGTTGAGAACTGAGGGCGCTGCCTGGTACAAGCTGGTGTCGGTACCGATGTGGGGAGTTCTACAACAGTTTCTTTTGCAGGGGTTTTTGTATCGACGCATTCGATCGCTGGTTGAAAGCGATGGAGTAGCAATTGCAAGTGCGGCAACCATCTTTGCACTGGTTCATCTTCCGAATCTTCCATTGACACTGCTTACGCTGACGGGCGGGGTCGTGTGGACCTGGGTCTACTCGCGCGCGCCAAATCTATTTGCGCTGGGAATATCGCACGGATTGATGAGCCTGCTGGTCATGACCACGCTTCCGAAACGAGTCCTCCCAACCTTGAGCGTCGGTTACAAGTACTTCATGTCGCAAACATTTTAGGGAGTGCTGAGTGCTGAGTGCTGAGGTGTTGAGTTCAAGCTTCAGCTTGGGGCTGCATTCCGCAGATCAACAGAGCCTCAGAATGCAACCGCAAGCTAAAGCTTGAACTCAAACCCCATACTCAGCACTCAGCACCCCTCAGACTCCTTCTTCCTAATGTGTCTGGTGTTCTAACGCGTTGCGGACGATTCGGACGGCGGTTGAGTTGACGTGGACTCGCCACAGTTTGCGGTCAGTTTCACCGGCGCCTGACAGCAGCAGCAATCTCTTGAGGATTTCAGTGGTCACGGCGACGAGGAAGGCTCCCTGACCGGCTTGCTGTCGCAGATGCTCGTTGTCGCGCCGAGCCCGACTTCGATCTTCTTCCTGTTCGAAGCGTGGAATCTCGCGATCGAGCAGATCGAAAGCGACGACCGCCATCTTCTGTTTCTGATCTGAGGCAACCTCGGAAAGCCTGGCCTGAAGATCGGATTCCAGCTCAAGCTCAATCAGCGGGGAGGCGAGTTGGATGGCGCGGACTGCCTGGCGTGTCCGCAGCGAACGAGCGCCTAAAGCAATGACGACACACCAGTATCCGGCGAGCAAAAAGACCATCACGGTCATGTCGATTGAGACCCAGCCACGTTCGCGCAGGTAGAAACAGACCGCAGGTATCAGGATTGGCAGGACGACAAGAAAGACTCCATACCAGATCCAGCGCAAACGGTTGTCTGACACCTGTCTCTTTTGATCCATCTCATTTAATATTATAGCCTATCTCGGTTTCTGAGACAGCCTATCCGAAGTTGTGCGAGAAAAGGAGAACCTGAAAATGGCAAGTCTATCTGGACGCGTCGGCGTGTGGTCGATTGGATTCCGACGCTCTTCGTTGGCCTTACTGTTGATTGGCTTTACTTCCGCTGGTCTGGTGATCGCCCAGCAAGGCAAGCGGCCACTGACTCACGATGATTATGACAGCTGGAAGTCGATCCAATCGCAACAGATTTCTCGCGACGGAAAGATAGTTGCTTACGCACTAGTCCCGCAGGATGGAGACGGCGAGGTTGTAGTTCGCAATGTCGAGACAGGCAAGGAATACCGGCACAGTCGAGGAGCCCGCCCGGAACCTTCGCCACAACCGGAAGGCGGCCTGCCCGAACCCGGCCCTGGACCCGGTCCAGGCGGGCGCGGCTTTGGTGGGGGCGGAGGTGGTCAGGTCGCGATTTCCGCCGGAAGTGCCAATGTCCTTTTCACGATCTATCCGACAAAGGAAGAGGTAAAGCAGGCGCGGAAGCAGAGAAAGCGTCCGGATGAAATGCCGAAGAACGCTCTCGGGATAATGAATGTTTCCACGGGTAAGGTAACCAGGGTCGATCGTGTAAAACGCTTCCAGATTCCGGAGGATGGCGACGGCTATGTCGCATATCTCCTCGAACCAAAAACTCCCGAGCGAAGACCCGAGGGTGGCGCTCCGGGCGCGAGTGGAACGGAAGAGAGACGAGCTCCTGAAGCTGCCGGTGCCGGTGCCAGCGGCTCAGCCGCCGGACGACGCCCTGGTGCACGGCGCAAAGAGTTCGGAACCGATCTGGTTGTACGAAATCTTGCTAACGACAGCGAGCGGACTATTGCAGACGTGCTCGACTTTACGATCAGCGATGATGGGAAAAGCCTGGTCTATTCAGTCTCCTCAAAGCAGGAGGAGACGAACGGAGCATTTGCGATCACACCGCTTGACGCAGCGGCGACGCCTCGCGCGCTTCTCAAGGGCAAGGGCCAGTACACACGATTCACGTGGGACGAGGATGGGACACAGCTCGCCTTTACCAGCGATCGCGATGATGCTGCCGCCAAACAACCGAAATTCAAGCTCTACCATTGGGACCGCGTCGCGCCCGAAGCCAGCGAGATAGTATCGGTATCAACCACCGGATTTCGTTCGGGGATGGTGATCAGCGAGCGGGGCGCGCTCAGCTTTTCACTTACCGGTAATCGCCTCTTTTTTGGCGTACAGCCGACACCGGAACCAGAAAGGGAAGACGATCCGGAGGCAGCCGCTGACGACGAGAAGGTCGTTGTTGATCTATGGCACTGGAATGATGATTTTATTCAACCAATGCAAAAGGTCCGCGCACCACAGGATCGCAATCGATCATACAGAGCCGTCTATCACATCAAAGGAAAAGAAACTTGTACAGCTCGGAGACCAGACGCTCGAGTCGATCAATCCTTCAAGCGATGGTTCGTGGGCAATTGGGGGCGACGATCGCACCTATCGGAAGCTGGTTGGAGTCGATACCAACTATTCCGACGTCTATCTTGTGAATACCGCAGACGGCAGCAGGAAAGCCCTGCTGAAGAAACAGCAGTTCGGGTGCCAACTGGTCACCTTCCGGGCGCTGGGCTGTCTATTATGACGGCAAAGACTGGCACAGCCTTTCGGTGCCCGATGGCCGCGATGTCAATTTGACGAAGAGTCTTGGAGTCAGTTTTGCGCGCGAAGATCACGACAGTCCGAGCACGCCATTCAATTATGGTACTGCGGGCTGGACGAAGGATGAGAAGTTTGTGCTGCTGAATGACCGGTACGACATCTGGCAGGTAGCGGCAGATGGAAGCGGCGGCAAGATGTTGACCGATGGTGTCGGCCGTCGCGAAAAGATCGAGTTCCGGTACGTGCGTCTGGATCCAAAGGAGCGAGCGATAGATCCTGCCAGGCCAATGCTTTTGAGTGCTGAGAACGAGTGGACGCGCGACAGCGGGTTCTACCGCGACAGGATTGGCGGTGGCTTGCCTGAGAAAGTGATCATGGAGGCGAAGAGCTTTTCGAGCCCCGTCAAGGCACGGAACGCTGACAGGCTGCTCTTCACCGCTACGCGCTTTGAAGAGTTCCCGGACCTCCTCGTTTCCGGACTCGATTTCAAAGACGTACGTAAGGTAAGCAAAGCCAATCCGCAGATGGCTCAGTTTGTCTGGGGCAAGTCAGAGCTTGTGCGGTTCAAGAATACTGACGGAGTCCCATTGAGCGGGATGCTGATAAAGCCGGACAACTTCGATCCTGCGAAGAAGTATCCGATGATGGTCTACATCTACGAGCAGCTCTCTCAGGGCCTTCATCGGTTTGTCAATCCGGGCCCAGGCACTTCGATAAATACGGCCTACTATGTGAGTAATGGATACATTGTATTCATGCCGGATATCGTCTACACGATCGGCTATCCGGGGCAGAGCGCGTTGAAGTGTGTGTTGCCTGGAATTCAGGAAGTCGTCAATCGCGGGTTTATTGATGAGAAGGCGATCGGGATTCAGGGGCACAGCTGGGGCGGTTATCAGATTGCGTACATGGTCGACGCAGACCAATCGCTTCAAAGCTGCCGCACCCGGGGCTCTCGTCGCGAATATGACGAGTGCCTACAGTGGCATCCGCTGGGGATCGGGGTTGCCCCGGCAGTTCCAGTATGAACACACGCAGAGCCGCATCGGCGGGAGCCTCTGGGAGCAACCGATGCGCTACCTCGAGAACTCACCGGTATTTCGCGCCGATCGCGTCGAGACGCCGATTCTCATGCTGCACAACGACGCTGATGATGCGGTACCGTGGTATCAGGGCATCGAGTACTACCTTGCGCTGCGCAGGCTCGGCAAGGAAGTCTACATGTTCAATTACAACGGAGAGCCGCACGGTCTGAGAAAGCGGCCAAATCAGAAGGACTACACGCGGCGTCTGCAACAGTTCTTCGATCACTTTTTGAAGGGTGCTCCGAAGCCCGAGTGGATGGACAAAGGTATTCCATTCATCGACCGGGAGAAGGAGAAAGAGCAGTATCGGCCGGCTAAGGCAGCCGCGGCGTCAGGAAACGGCGGGAAATAGACATTCACGACGAAGTCAACGCAGAGAACGCAGAGAAGACGCAGAGACCAGAGCCAATTCTATTTCTTCTTCGCGTCTTCGCGCTTGCTCTCGCGTGAGCTTTCTGATTCACACGCCACACACCAAATCAGGTTCCGGACGGCTCGTCCGCAGATGGCCCATAAATCGATGGCACTTTGCCGCCCATCGGTCTCAGATAGGCCGATAGTTGTCCTCGATGATGGATCGCGTCAAACATGATGAACCAGAGAAACTGACCTACTGGCGTTTCCCACGCCAGTTTCCCCTGGTAGTAAAACTGAGCGTTCCGATCCCAAGCCTCGTCATCGAGCTTTGAGACCAGCCCGGACAGCTCTTTTGACCAACCCTCATACATTTCCAGCATCTGAGCCAATGGCGGAGCCGGGTCAGTTCTCCACTCAGTCTTGCTCTCCTTTACAGTCTCAATACAGGCCCTGAGTTCGGTTGTAAGCGTCCATACGAGTTGCTCAGCCGAAGGAGATTTTTCGTGTGGCTTGTAACTCAGTTTGTCTTCGGGAAGCGCCTTGAGCACGCGCAGAAATACAGGTAATTCAGCTTCGAGCCTCGCCACATAGAATTCGCGAAGTGTCATCTCTTAACCTCATTTGTTTGTAAATGTGCGCTGCGAGTAACTATTAGAAGTTCGACACACTGAACACCGCCCCACTACGGGCAAGCCTAATCAACGCGTCTTTTCCATTCGGCTGGATCCCGCGCCGTGTGAAGAACTGCGACAATCAGGATGATTTCGCCCTCCACCGAGAAATAGACAGCGTACGGAAATCGTTTGGTGAACGCTCGTCGAATTCCGATCTTAAGATTCTCATACTTGAACGGACCATCGAGGATATTTTCAAATGTCGCGCGAAGTTCCTCAAGGAACTCGAGACCGAGTCCGTCCTGCTCGCCTTCATACCACTCAAAGGCGGTCTCGATGTCACGAGCAACAGAGGGAAGAGCTTCGACCCTGTATCGGCTCACTTCGACTTGTTCGCGAGACGATTCAGCAGTTCAAAAGCATCGTCTGTCGAGGATGAACCCTCGCGGTATCGTCTCAATCGTTCTTCCACTAAGTTCACGTGACTCTCGAGCACTGGTATTTCTTCTGGTCTTTCGGCGATCTGGTCCCAGAGTGCCTGAAGATATCGGACCTGCTCGGTCTTCGACATCGAGTTGAAACCTGCTGGTAAAGGAATCGACGTTTCAGACATATCTCTCACCTGTCCGTCATGATACGCCTACAACTGATTGTCCGCCATCGCGGTTCGAGTTCAAGCTTTAGCTTGCAGCAAGCTAAAGCTTGAACTCGAACGAGCCCCGTCAATCCCTTTCACGCCGAATTGCGTAATCAGGCCAGCAGACGTCGAAATCTCCGTCGAGCGAGAAGCCGCGTCCGAAGACTACAGGCGTTCCGGTCGCCGCCTGTTGAGGCTGGAACTTCGGATCGAGGATCTTTGCGATCTGATCACGAACATCTTCGAGATAGAGCCGCGTTGCTCGATCCGTTGTCTTTGGAAACGCCTGATTGATCGACGCATTCACCGCGCGAAGCTCGCCGCGCGCAAGCGCCCGTGACTCATCGTTCACCGGAGACCTGCCGTTCAGCTTCTCACCCATTATTTCGAGGTAAGCGCGTTGCAGGTTGCGACGGTAGTAATCGATCTTGAGCGAGCCGTTGTCGAGCTCTCTCCAGATTCCCCGCCTTACATCGGCGAGAAAATCGGCAGGCCTGTAAGCTGCTACGCCATCGATAGCTTCCTGCTCAATCATCCGCGCAAGCCTCGTATTGTTGAGCAGCGAAGCCAGCACTCGTTGTTGACTCGCCTTTACACGGTCGAGCGCTCCGGTTGGCTCTATGCGGCGAAGGACATCCGGTTTGACCATCCATACAGGCGTCACAAATGCGTTATCGTTGAGAAAACGCACCGCTTCCATCTGCCGCTCTTTCGGCACGATGGCAAAGAGCACGCCTTCCTGTCCGGCATGCTTCTGCTGCGAGTTGAATCCGCCAACAATTGCTGCCACGTGATTCATTTCGAGCGTCCACTGTCCGAGTACCCGCCCGTACAACTCTTCAAGGTCATCGTACGGTTCGCCCGGTTTCGCTGTAGCCGTCAAGAGCATTCCCGAAACGCGTTCGAGATTCTTGAGACCAAGCCGTGTCGCTTCAACCGCGTTCGCATCACCAACGGCTTCCGTCAGCTCACCCGGATCTGATCCGCGAGAATCATTTGTAGAGAATCTGAGCCATGGCGTTTTGTCCTGCTCGCGCGCCCATTCATCGAGAGTCTTCTTCTCGTCTTCGGGAGTGCGCGCGCCAGCGATAGGCTTGTAGCCCCACATTGTTGCCCATTTGTCGTATGGACCGATCTTGGGAATCAGGTCGATGAGATCGATCTTGTCTTCAGGTTGCGCAACATAATTGAAGCGCGAGTAATCCATGAGCGTCGCCGTGTGGCCGTTCTTCTTGACCCATTCGCGGTCACGGACTTTCTCGATCGGATACATCGAGCTCGCCTTCATGTTGTGCTGGAAGCCGAGCGTGTGCCCGACTTCGTGCGCGATGACATACTGGACAAGCTGACCCATAAGGTCGTCGGGGAGCGGAAGCTTCTGCGCGCGCGCATCCAGTGCCCCTGCCTGGACGAAATACCAGTCCCGCGCAAGGTTCATCACGTTGTGATACATCTGAATGTCAGATTCGAGAATCTCTCCCGTCCGCGGATCATGAATGTGAGGTCCGCTCGCATTCTCGATGGTTGAAGGCAGCCAGCGAATGACTGAGTATCGCGCATCTTCCGGACTCCATTCGGGGTCCTCTTCCTTGCCCGGAGCATCGCGCGCGACAATCGCGTTCTTGAATCCCGCCGCTTCGAAAGCTTCCTGCCACTGCTCAATCCCCTTCTTGACGTACGGCACCCACTTCGACGGCGTCGCTGGATCGACGTAATAGACAATCGGTTTCACGGGCTCGGATACGGCAGCATTCGGATCTTTCTTTTCGAGCCGCCAGCGAGTGATATATCGCATCTGGGGCGACCGGTGCTCTTCCTTTCCATAATCAGTCTGGCGCACGCTGAAGTAGCCGACACGGTGATCGTACTCACGCGGCATCATCGGCTTCTCTGGAAGCTTCACCATGCTGTAATGAACTACGATCGTAGCGTTGGTTCCCGGACGTATGCCCTGTGCAAATGGGGAAGGCGTCGGAGGCGTCGGCCCACCGCCACCGCCAGCGGGTGACTGGTCCGGCGGTGAAGTGTAGGTGTGTGTTGCCTCGACCTCGATGTTCTGGGGGAAAGCAACGACGCGCTCGATGAATGAGCGTTGAGGATCGAATCCGCGCGCGCGCAATCGCGTCCGCGCACTGAACTCGGTAACCTCGGTTGTAAAGAGTCGCGAAACGTCGATCACAATGGCATCGGCAGGTCCGATGGCTTCGATATTGAATGCCATGAGAATTGTGTTGTTGTTTGCTGCATCGACGGCACGCGCTATCGGCTTGTTCTTGTCCGCAACGACGTCGTACTCGACATCGCGGAGCATGATGCGATCACCGACGCGCTCCCATTTGACAACACGGCTTCCCAAAGCCTGGCCGCCATAACCCGCTCCGAGCGATGTCTTCGCAATCTGACTCACCCAGAGATACTCTTTACCGAGCTCTTCTTTCGGAATCTCGTAAAAGTATTTCTCTTTGATCTGGTGAACTGTAAAAAGGCCCTTGTCCGATTTGGCCTCCTTTGTGATCACCCGATCGTATGGTTTGATCTGTGGCTGCGCCTCGGGACGTCCAAAACGTTCCTGAGCGCCGGGCTGTTGGCTCCTGCCGGCGGCGTCGCCGGCGGGTCCTGTGCAAACGCGATCGAAAAACACATCGCGAGCAGTAGAATACCGTAGGGCAAGTTCTGTCCTATTCATGTTCCGAGATTCCTCCTGAAAAGCCTGGTTAGTTTGACCGCCTGTGAAAGGCCATATTATTCTAGCTGTCATTGTCGCTCCCAGCGACCATTCACGGGAAAATCGGAGGCACAATGAGTCAGGACGTTCGAGCGGCTCGCACCGCTGCGCATAACGCGCTTTAAGATCCCCCATCTGCGCTGGTACATCTGCGGCCTCCTCTTCCTTGCAACGACGATCAATTACATCGACCGCCAGGTGCTCGGCATACTGGCTCCCGATCTGCAGCGCGAAATCGGCTGGTCAGAGCTCGATTACGGCCGCATCGTAATTGCCTTCCAGGTTTCGTATGCGTTCATGATGCTCGTGTCTGGCAGGATCATCGATCGCATCGGCACCAAGATGGGTTTTTCGATTGCGATTGTCTGGTGGTCTGTCGCTGCCATGGGTCACGCGCTCGCTCGGAGCGCTTTTGGATTTGGCGTAGCCCGATTCTTTCTCGGAGTTGGCGAGGCTGCGAACTTCCCGGCATCGATCAAGACGATTGCCGAGTGGTTTCCGAAAAGCGAACGAGCGCTCGCTACCGGAATATTCAACGGTGGCACGAATATCGGCGCAATTGCAGCACCGATAATGGTGCCTCTCATTGCAGAGAAGTATGGATGGCAGGGCGCTTTCATCATCACTGGCGCCATCGGGTTTTTCTGGCTGATCCTGTGGCTCGCGCTCTATCACCAGCCTCGAGCTCATCCGAATCTTGCAGAGAACGAACTGAAACTGATCGAGGATGGCGTAGCCCGAAGAGAAGTTCGTCAAGATTCCTCTCTTCAAACTTCTCAGCTACCGGCAGCTTTGGGCAGTAGCACTTGGCAAGATGATGACCGACCCGGTCTGGTGGTTCTATCTTTTCTGGCTTCCAAAGTTCCTGTTCAGTGAGCACGGCATCCGCGGCACGCCAGCTGATTCCTTACCTGACTCTCGTCTACATTATTTCTGATGTTGGATCCATTCTCGGCGGCTACGTTTCCTCAGCGCTGATTAAGCGCGGATGGACTGTGAATCGCTCGAGAAAGACCGCAATGTTTGCCTTTGCGGCGATCGTTCCAGTTGTAATTATTGCAAGTCAGACCCGCAGCGCATGGCTCGCTGTAACTCTTGTAGGCATTGCGGCTGCATGTCATCAGGCATGGTCGGCAAATATTTTCACTCTGGCGTCCGACATGTTTCCGCGCCGCGCCATCGGATCGGTGATCGGATTTGCGGGATTCGCAGGCGGCATCGGCGGAATCGCTATGGCTGAGTTTGCAGGCCAAGTGTTTTAGGCCGACCCACGTTTTTATCTGCCAATGTTTATCGTCGCCGGAGTCGCATACCTTGCCGCAACTCGGCGTAGTTCATCTGCTCGCACCAAAGCTCGAGCCGGCCAAGATTTGAGAGGCCATGAATCTTCCCGTGAACCCGCCGATTCTGCCCGATGCTCGCCAAACGCGTCGGCGAATTGCCGACAGCCGGGGAGTGGATTTTCGAACCGAAATGGGATGGCTTCCGTGCCCTCGTCTTTCGCGACGGGGACGAGATTCTGATCCAGAGTCGTGATTCGAAAACACTCAACAGATACTTCCCCGAGCTGCTCGAACCGCTTCGAGCTCAGTTGCCTGCTCGCTGCGGTGCTCGACGGCGAAATCGTCATCGCAAGGGGACGGCGCACTGGACTTCGATGCACTGCAGCTTCGCATTCATCCCGCAGCGTCGCGGGTGAAGCTTCTCTCACAGCAAATTCCGGCGTCGATAGTCTTCTTCGATCTCCTCTGCGAAGGTGACGCGGACCTGCGCGGAATGCCGTTTGAAGCGCGCCGTTCAAAACTGGAATCACTGCTTGCATCCGCTCAGCCACCGATCCACCTGACACCCGCAACCAGTGAATCAAGTATCGCCGCGGACTGGTTTCGCCGCTTCGAGGGTGCAGGTCTCGATGGAGTCATCGCTAAACCCGTCTCGGGGACCTACGAAGCGAACAAGCGCGTCATGCTCAAGGTCAAGCATGAGCGCGATTGCGATTGCGTTGTGGCGGGCTTTCGCTGGTACAAGAAGAGTGAGGGTACGGCGGTCGGCTCGCTCCTGCTCGGACTTTTCGACGATGCCGGCACACTTCAGCATGTCGGCGTCTGTGCGAGCTTCACCGAAACGGTACGCCGTGAGCTTACAGAGTACCTGGCGCCATATCGCGAGGACGCGTTAGTCGCTCACCCCTGGAAAGACTGGGCGGGGCACGAATCAGCTGAAGGTGACGCCGGGCGTCGAATGCCTGGCGGCCAGAGCCGCTGGAGTCAGGGAAAGGACCTGTCGTGGGAGCCGCTTCGTCCGGAGCTGGTTGTGGAAGTTGCATACGAGCACATGCAGGGCAGCCGCTTCCGCCACCTTGCGCACTTTCGACGATGGCGCACGGACAAAAAGCCAAGTGATTGCACGTATGCACAACTTGAAGTCGTTCCACCGCACGAGCTGGCTGTCGATTTTCAAAGCGGGAGCGGGCACGGAACACACGGAAAGACACGGAAAAACACGGAAAGACATAGAACATTCAAGAATTAGTTCGGTGTATTTCCGTGTCTTTTCCGTGCGTTCCGTGGTCAATCTTCTTCGCAGCGCGCCTGTTTCGCCACTCCCTTGTTGGATCGTCATCAGGATCGGGAGTCTCCTGCGGTGGGCGCAACTCTTCCGGCACATTCCGCAGGTTCACTCGGATGCGAGTCCACGTGGATGACCTGCCTCGCATAGAGTCGACCAGTACGTCGTCCACGGCGAGTAGGCCGGCCACTTCGGCATGTTTGCTCTTCCACCTTTCAAGACCCGCAAGCGCCGCTTCTTTGTCGGGAGAGTTCGCTACGACCACAAGTGGCGCTTTGGTCCGCGGCTTTCTCACGGCGGGCTTCTTCGCCGCGGAACGCGCGCGCGACGGGGCCACGCGCGTTGTTTCTCCCTCCATTTTTCGAAAGTGTGGAGGCCAGGGAGCATCGCCAAGACCTGCCGCTTCGTCTTCTGCCGCGAGCTCGAGCAGCTTCTCGAGAGAACCAGGCTCGTTGTCCATCCCTGCGTGCGGATCGCCGGACTCTTCGAAGCGTTCTGGCACTGTAAGTACTGTGAAGTCGGCCGGGTCGCAGTCGGGGACCTCTTCCCAATTGAGTGTCGTCGACACGCGGGCGTCGGGAAGCGGGCGCACGGAGAATGCAGAGCACGTAGTGCGGTCTTTCGCGTTCTGGTTATAGTCCAGAAACACGCCGTGACGTTCCTCTTTCCACCACTTCGAGCTGGCCAGCGCCGGTGCGCGACGCTCGATTGCTCGCGAGAGCGCGAGTGCGGCACGACGCACTTCTATGAAATTCCAGCGCGGCTCGATCCGTACATTCACGTGCATCCCGCGTGAACCGCTGGTTTTCGGCCAGCCACGAAGCCCCATTTCCTCGAGAAAAGCTTTCACCTCGAGAGCAACGCGGCGAACGTCTTCCCAACTGACTCCTGGACCTGGATCCAGGTCTACTCGCAACTCGTCCGGATGATCGAGATCAGCCGGAGCGCACGGGGTGCGGGTGAAGTTCGATGCATCCGAGGTTCACGATCCAGGCGAGACCCGCGACGTTATCGACAACGACCTCTTCAGCTATGCGGCCTGAAGGGAACGATAGTGTGACTGTTCGCAACCACGGAGGCAGATTCGCGGGAGCGCGTTTCTGATAGAACGCCTGGCCGTCGGCGCCATCGACGAAACGCTTGAGCACAATCGGTCGATCCCGGATTCCGGCGAGCGCCCCCGGCGCGACCGACAGATAGTAACGCACGATGTCGAGTTTCGAGAGTTTCGCCTGTTTTGAAAAATAGGGTTTGTCAGGGTGGGTGATACGAACTTCGTGCCCCTCGACCGAAAGGACCTCGACTGTGTCATCCTTCTTCACAGCGACAGGCTAACATGCCCGGGCTTGACTAATCTCTCCATGATTTCGGTTTTCAAGCACTCGCAACCAGCCGCAAAATATCTGCAGTCGTAGCATCGGCTGGAAAGAACGATTCCAGCGCTAACTCCGACAAAGTGATATCAACGGGCGTTCCGAAAACAGTCGTCGTACTGATAAACGAGAGTACTCCTGCTTCTGTCGCGAATTGTAGAGGGACCGCCACTCCGGCGTAATCCGTATTCGCTGACGTCTTCTCGTTGGCTCTACCCGGCACTGGATAGCTACTGAGCTCATCAAATAATTCTCGAAGCACCGGGTCTGCGCTTACATCAATCTGCCGTCGGAGACGCGCGAGAAGATGCGAACGCCACTCTTCCAGATTGACGATTCGCGGCGCAACCCCACCAGGATGCAAGCTGAGGCGAAGGACATTCACCGGTCCTTCCAGCAAGGAGGGCTCAACTCCTGCGAGCAAAGGTGTAACTGCGCGGTTTGAGGCAACCAGAGTCCAATGACGGTCGACGGCGATTGCCGGATACGGTTCGTGTCCTCGGAGCACGAGATCAACGACTTTGCGTGCTGCCTCAAACGTCGGGTCTTCGAGCGATCTCTCGCGAAAGGTCGGTGCATATCCTGCTGCAACGAGCAGTGCGTTGCGCTCGCGCAGAGGTACTTCCAGCTGCTCGGCAAGATGAAGGACCATCTCGCGGCTCGGCAATGAGCGCCCGGTTTCGACAAAGCTCAAGTGACGGGTCGAAATATCAGCGTCACAGGCAAGGTCAAGCTGGCTCAGACGACGTCGCCTTCGCCAATCCCGCAACAGATTCCCCACCGGTTGAGCCTGGACATTGTTCATGAGTCGCTTGACTCTATCACGGCCTCGGAAGCCGCTCCATTACCTGTGAGGTAATTGTCTTCAACCAGTTCGGTGCGGGATTATGGCGCCAACATAGTGAATGGAGGTATTCAATATCATGCAATCACATCGTTCTTCGATTTTTCTTCGACGTGTACTGGCGGCGGATGCGCTGACCTGCTTTGCATCAGGATTGTTATTGGTATTCGCGGCAGATGTTCTCGAGCAGGATGTGGGGCTGCCGACAAGCCTGTTGCGCTATGCCGGAATCAGTTTGATTCCTTTGGCTGCGTTCCTTGTCTATCTGGCAAGGCGGGAGGCACTGTCGCAATCGATGGTCTGGACGGTCATCGTTTTGAACTTGCTCTGGACTGCAGGCAGCTTTCTGCTCCTGCTTACCGGATGGGCTGCTCCGACCGGGTTCGGATTACGCGTTCATCATCGCCCAGGCGATGGGCGTGGCCGTGTTTGCCGGTTTGGAGTACGTTGGATTGAAACAGTCAGCAGCGGCTAAGGCTGTTCCCGCCTAGGGATCGGAGCATGGAGTTCAAGCTTTAGCTTGCTGGTATCAATGTAGACCCCAAGCTAAAGCTTGAACTCAAACCACTGCTATTTGACGGTACGTGGCCGTTTCCGTGGCTTGTTAGTGACGGGCTTTCGATCGTCATCATCGTCATCGTCGATCACCCTGACAAACGCGCTTCGCACAGGAGCGGGCATTTGAGAATCTGCTCCCTTCACCGATTTCCAGATCACTTCGTTGAATTCGATATCGGGCAGCGTGTCTTCCTTGCTGAAATCCCAGCTAGCCGATTGCTGAGCGCCCGGAGCATTTGGCGCATTCAACTCGTCAAGCGGAATGCGGGCGGCACGCACCTTGAATGGTGTCAGATCAGGCTTGTCGGTGAAACTGTTGTACATCGGCGTCGCGGCAGCATCATATTGACTCATCGGAGGAAGTCCGAGGATCAGCTCCATCGTTCTCAACATTCCTGACGTCGTGTACATTGTCGAGTCTACAAATTTCCGCTTCGTGTAAGGGCTTACTACAAGTGCATTCGACCGGTGAGCGTCCACGTGATCGGGTCCATTCTGTGCATCGTCTTCGAGAACAAAGACGGCCGTGGTTGCCCAGTATTTGCTTGCACTGATTGCCTCGATAAGCCTGCCAACGGCCAGATCGTTCTCAGCTACATACGCACGTGGAGTCGGAACTCCCGGCCGCGTTCCCTGAGTGTGATCATTTCCCAGGCGCACAATTTGAAACTTCGGAAGATTTCCATTCGCTTCATATTCGCGAAACTCTTTGAGCCACGCATCAACGCGCGCGCCGTCAGTGATCGCCAGGTTGTATGGAGGGAAGATCGGACTGAAGTTTCCGATAAGAGCTTCTTCCATCGTGTAGTACTCATCTCCCGGCTTCCGGTCGAGATTCTCACTCGCAACACCACCACCACCTGCCTTCACGTCCTTCACTCCGACAAACTCGCCATAACTGCGAAAACTGATGCCTGCACGTTTGCAATAATCCCAGATGTAACCTTTGGTCGGCCGCGCAACCTTCTTGCTTCCCTCGTAATCGTAGGTCCGGCCGCGATTGGAATAGTTCGTCGGCCACGTCTTCTCAGTGTAGTCCGTCGCATATGCAGCCATTGACCAGTTGTGGCCGTCAGCCGAGACTTCGGCATCAACATAAAAGTTATCGAGCAGCACAAACTCGCGGGCGAGCGCGTGCTGATTCGGAGTTACATCCTCACCGAAAAGACAGAGCGAAGGATCTCCATTGCCTTCGGGCATGTCACCGAAAACCTGATCGTAGGTTCTGTTCTCCTTGACGACATAGATCACATGTTTGATCGGTGACTGGTCGCCGAGACGAACCGGAATCGCATTTGGACCCCTCGGGGCGCGCGCGGCCTTGAGCAGCTCATCAGTGTACGGAGAATTGGCGTAAACGCGTTTTGTCAGGCTCTTCAGCCTGGCACTTGCCGGCACATCGATGATCGACACCGTCCCTTTAAGCATGGTGCCAATATGTTGCGTATTCGCATCGCGACGTTTGTAAGGAGTGGGGCCCTTTGGATTGGCTCCGCTCGCAACGCCTTTTCCATTGGCGACAAAAAGTTTTCGGCCATCACGACTCGCTCGGACCGAAGTCGGATACCAGCCCGTTGGAACGAACCCGACAACTTTACTCTCTCCCCGTTTTGATCGAACGTGCGCGGCCACATCGACAATCGCAACGTTATTGTTGTCCGCGTTCGCGATGTAGAGCGTGCGGTTATCAGCCGAAAGAGCGACCGCGTTAGGCGTGCTCCCGATCGGAGATTTTGGATGGAGCGCCGTCGAGATGGCCTCGACTTCCTTGTTAACTCGCGGTGTCGATGACCGAGACCGTGTTGCTGTTGGCGTTGGCAACAAACAGAGTGCGGCCATCGCGCGTAATCTCGAGATCGTTCGGATGATCGCCGGCCGCAACGCGTGTCACCTCGGCCAGATGTCTGAGCATCAATCACCGAAACATTGCGACTGCCCCAGTTACTTACATAAACTCGTTTGCCGTCAGGTGCGATGAGACAGTCGTAGGGATATTCGCCGACGTCAATCTTCTTGATCACACTTTGAGTCGCGAGATCTACAACTGCCACCTTGTTTGACAGATTCTCAGCTACAAACAATCGCTTGCCATCTGGCGTAACGGAGATGCCCGCCGGAAACGCGAACTCACCTCGCCCCGCACGACGAGCTTCAGCGCGCCCTCGATCGTCAAGCGCGTGATACTCACTGGTCCCGAGGGCGATCTTTCCCTTCTCGGTTGCTTTGCCGTTTGCAAAATCGAAGACCAGAACTTCATTGTCATCTCCGCCTGAAACAAAGAAGCGGTCTCCGGCTGGGTGCGAACGCCAGACCGAGCCACGACTTGCGGACCTTGATGACCTGAACACTCTTTTGAGCTTGCAGGTCTATGACATCGATCGTCTGGTCACCCTGACCGTTCGTCGTCACGAGCAGATAACGCTCATCGTTACTCATGACCATGTTGAGGGGCAGATCACTGACTGCAATCTGGAGCCCTTCAGGCGTAATCGTCCAGCCGTTCGGAAGAAGCATTCCCTGAGTGAGTTTTGCCGGGAAGTGTTCGAGCGGACCGTGGCTGCGCGCTCTGACTCGCTACACGCGAGACATTGATGAGAGCAAGAGGAAGGAAGAGAAGTAAGAGTGCGAATCGCGCGACTCGGAATTGCATGAGGGCCTCCTGGAGCTTGTGGATGTGAATCAGGATCGTATCATTTGTATGAAATGGCGACTACTCCTAAGGTACGTTGTACCGGCGTTTAGCCGGAATCGTGAGTCGAGTGGCTCGAATGTCACGATTCCGGCTAAACGCCGGTACAACGTACTTTAACTTCAAGCTTTAGCGTGCGTATGCTGAAGGCAAGATTCAGGTTGGCGTGCCAGCGGCGGCCGTGTAAAATGTCCTCGATTGTCTTATTCCCCCCCGGCGTTTCCTGCAGCGACAACACAGATGATGTGTGTAGTGTCCCCACACCGATCACTCGCACTGTCTTCTGGTTTGGAGTTCAAGCTTAAGCTTGCTCCTCACACGTTCGATTGAGACCAGCAAGCTAAAGCTTGAATTAGAAACAAGGTCAACTGAGAGGATTTAGATGTTCGCTAGTCGTTTCTTCCGAAGAGCCATTATCGTTGGTTTGACTGCCGGAATCATCCTGTGCTCGAGAATCACGCAGCCGGCGCCAAATAAGACACATGCGGCTCCGGTGTTTGCTTCGTTCACCGTCAATTCACTTCTCGATACTGCTGATATCAACCCGGGTGATGGCGTGTGCGACACCGGTAGCGGGCCGTTTGTACGTTACGTGCAGCGATCCAGGAGGCTAATGCGCTTGCTGGTGCCGACGTTATCGCCTTCAGCGTCGCAGGGACGATAACCATTGCAACAGTGCTGCCTGCCATTACCGAGCAGGTAACTATTACAGGTACTACGACAGGCGTGCTCTTTCAGCCACAGGTTGCAATCGATGCAAACGATCTCGCGATGGGCTTATGGTTCTCATCAACACGCAGCTTCGACAAGCTCCAACAGTAGTCGTAAGCGGATTGGCGATACAGAAATGCCGATGCTGGCACGACAGGTATTGGCAATCAGAATCGAACCCGGGGCCGGCGGACTCGGCTGTATCGAATGTGACAGTTTCAGGATGCTGGTTTGGCTTGAATGACGCTGGAACCGCATCGGCGCGGCCGAATCCAAAACGATATCGGCATATCAATCAACAATTCCACAAGCAATCGAATCGGTGGAACTACAGCTGCAGAACGAAATGTGATCTGTGGTTCGGCAGGTCTTGGCGGCATCGTGCTGACGAACAATGCCAACAGCAATACAGTTGAAGGAAACTACATTGGCCTGAGGCCGGATGGTACGGGCCCAACGGCTAACAGCTGCTGGAGTTCAGATCATCGGCTCAACCGAGTAACGTCATTGGCGGCGCCGGTGCAGCCAACCGAAACATCATTTCAGGAAATGGCACAGAGGGAGGGGTTGACGTTACTGATGTCGCAGCACCTGGTGCCAATCTGATCGCCAATAACTACATTGGCCTGGATGATGATGGCTTGACTGACCGTGGGAATGCCGGTGACGGAATCGACGTGTTCAACGCGGTCGGCACTATTATCCGCCAGAATGTAATCTCCGGGAACAATCGAGTCAGGTATCAGGTTGGGTCAAGCCACGATGACTTCGATCGTGGGGAATACTATCGGCCTCGACGCGGCAGGAACTGTCGCACGCCCCAACAATGTCGGCGGCATACTGGTAGGTGGTGGAGCACTTGCCAACGCCAGTACCAACAATACGATCGGAGGAACGACCGCGGCGGACCGCAATGTCATTTCAGGACATGCGAATGGGAACTTTGCAATCTTCATCCAGGATGGCTCGAACGGAAACCAGGTCTTTGGCAACTATATTGGCACAAACGCGGCTGGTACGGCAGCAATCCCAAATGCCTTTGGCATCGAGATATAACAACGCCACGGGAAACATCATCGGTGCGGTGGGCTCAGGACGGAACATCATCTCCGGCAATAGCGCAGGATGGAATCTCACTAAACAACATCGCTGCACCCGGCAACAACCAGATCGTCGGCAACTACATTGGGCTTCAACCTGATGGCACAACACCACTCGGGAATGGCGGGGATGGAATCTTTATGGGGAACCCCGGAGTCGTAATGAATATCATCGGCCCGGGCAACGTGATCTCGGCAAACAGCGACGGCATTCAGCTCGATGTGGGGGCGAATAACAACCGGATCATCGGAAACATCATCGGCCTTGACGCTGGTGGCACGATCGATCTGGGAAACAGTCGGTCCGGGATTCAGATTGGCCCAGCCGGCGCCGGATCCGCGGTTGGCAACACCATTGGCGGAACAACTGCAGCCGACCGCAACGTCATCTCGGGCAATGGAGATAAACGGAATCCAGATTCAGGATGGAGCAGCCAACAATCAGATCCTCGGAAACTATATTGGCACAAACGCCGCAGGGACTGCCGCGGTACCTAATATGCCAAACGGAATTCTCTTCACCGCAAGTGCTGGAATGGGAAACAATGTCGGCTCTTCAACGCCGGGTTCCGGCAATCTGATTTCGGGCAATCAGCAGGACGGAATCTCAGTTCGGCGGTGGACAATGACGTCGGAACATCGATCAAGCGGAACCTGATCGGACTGGCTGCCGGTGGAACCACTGCATCCACGAGCGGGATTCCAAACGGGCAGCATGGGAATCGAGGTCATCGGCAGCTGTGACAAATCTGACAATCGGACGATCTGAAGGCGGGGCAAGTCCCAGCGGCGAGGGGAACCTGATCGCGTTCAATACACTTGACGGAATCGGTATCACAGCTACCGGACCAGCCAGAGTTCTCATCAGCGAGAATTCGATCTTCAGTAATGGCGCGACTCGGAATAGACCTCGCACCCAACGGAGTGAACTCTCGCAAGACGCTGATACCGCTGCACTGAACGGTCCAAATGGACATCAGAACTTCCCCGTGATTACTGCAGTAGGAAGTGGGAGTGTCACATATTTCAGGTACCCTCACCAGCGTTGCCAGTACCAGTTTCACACTCGAGTTCTTTTCGAGTGCTACCGCGCGACCCTGACGGGCTTTGGCGAAGGGAGAACGTTCCTTGGATCCACAACGGTGACAACCGATGGCTCAGGCAATGCGTCGTTCTTTGTGACGTTTGCGGCTACTCCACCGCCCGGCGAAGTGGTCACTGCAACCGCCACCAGATCTGTCGCCGGCGTGGTTGATGTCACTTCAGAGTTCTCCCAGTGCCAGCATCGTGCTTCAGTCAACTGCAGTCGAGTTCGCAGGCTTCGCGGCACGCAGTTACGAGCGTGGAGTTGAGCTTGAATGGAGCACCGGTTTCGAGACCTCAAACCTCGGCTTCAATCTTTACCGCGACCGCGGCGGAGAGCGCGAACGGCTCAACCAGTCTTTGATCGCCGGCTCAGCTTTGATGCTCGGCGCGGAAGCGAAACTGCTGTCAGGCAATTCCTATCGCTGGTGGGACGCAAGAACTGATGCTGCGGGATCGACCTACTGGGTTGAGTCAATCGACCTCAACGGCACAAGCGAGTGGCACGGGCCCTTCGGTGTGGTGCCAGGAGACGGCCGTGAGCCACGTTCCGGTCCTCCAAGTCGCGCAGTCATGCTCGGCGAGATCAATCGGCTGATGGCCCAGGGTGACGGAAGCCACTCAGTCGAACCTCATGCCGTGCTGCCTCCTCTCACGTCTCCCTTGAGGGCCGCTCAGCAGGAGATCGCTTCTCTTCCCGCCGTCAAGATCGGCGTCGAGCGAGCAGGGTGGTACCGGCTGACACAGCCGCAGCTAATCTCGGCAGGACTCGCAACTGCGATCAATCCGCGAATGCTCCAGCTTTTTGTTGACGGCGAGCAGGTTCCGATCTTTGTCTCGGGTGAGCTCGATGGAAAGCTCGATGCCGGGGACACGGTCGAGTTCTACGGGCTCGGTCTCGATATTCCATCGACCTCCGAGCGCACTTACTGGCTGATTGAGGGCACGTGAGCCGGGCAGGAGGATTCCGAAGGCTTCCGCAAGCGGTGGCGCAGACCCTCCAGCGAGCTACCTCCACACTGTGGAACGTGACGAACGGGGAGTTTATTTCTCAAACCTGTTGAATGGGGAGACTGAGAACTTCTTTGGCGCCGTCGTGCGCAATGCTCCGACCGAACAATCGTTGACATTGACCCACGTCGATCCTGCCGCCGGCGGTCAGGCAGAGCTCGAGGTGGCACTCCAGGGAGTCACCGTCCAGCCTCATCGCGTCAGGGTGAGCCTCAACGGATCAGCCATCACGACACTCGACTTCTATGGCAAGGCGCTCGGAAGTGCAAAGGTTCAGGTGCCGCACACTCTCCTCAGAGAGGGACAGAACACCGTCACCCTTGAAGGTGAGATGGGATCGAGCGACCTGAGCCTTGTGGACCACGTGCGCCTGACCTATTCGCGCAAATATGTCGCTGATTCAAATCGAGTGTTCGTCACCGCGCCTGGCGGAACGAAAGTCAGGATCGGAGGGTTCACTGCGAGTGACATTCGTGTTTTTGACGTCAGCGATCCAGAGGCAGTGGTCGAGCTTGAAGGAACAGTCACAGGAGGAAACGGGCAGTTTGGAATTGAGATCACGACCGAAGGCGGCGGTGCAAAGAAACTGTTCGCCGTCTTGAATTCGAGCACCGAGAACACAGTTCATCTCAAGTCGAACGCCCCGTCGCGGCTCGCGAGCTTTGCAGGCAGGGGAAACCTCTTTGTGCTCACGCACTCAACGCTGACCGAGGCATTGAGGCCTCTCATCGAGCAGCGGAGACGTGATGGATGGCGTGTGGTCGTCGCGGATGTCGAGGATGTCTATGACGAATACAGCTTCGGGCACAAGACTCCTGAAGCGGTGCGCGAGTGGCTGCGCGCGATGGAAAAGAAGAGCCGGACGATCTCCTATCTGCTCCTTGCCGGTGATGGAAGCTTCGACCCGCGCAATTACCTTGGTTTTGGCGATAGCTGACCTCGTACCAGCCAAATCGATTGATACTGCAGTTGCCG
>CAWEYR010000018.1:0-44371 GCA_963813345.1 uncultured Acidobacteriota bacterium
CAACAAACCGTACCGGGCACCATGGCAATCTGGCTTCCTTGCTTTGCAATGAACAGCACACAGATCAAGTACTGCTAGATTGAAATATCAGAGAAGCATTTGCTGGCAGAGAGCGAATCGGCAATTGCCTGTAGCCGCTTGTCTCGTGCGGGGTTCTTGGAAGGACGAAACGACAACCCAAAATATCGGGCAATAAAACGAGCGACGTTTGTATCAACTACAGCGAATGGCTCGTTAAATGCAAACGAGAGCACAGCGCGAGCGCAATAATCGCCAACTCCGGGTAATGCAAGAAGCTCCGTGAGTTCTCATGAAAAACGGCCCTCATGGTCTCTAAGTAAGACGTTTGCCAAGCACAAAATTTCTTCTGCCCGATAGGTGAGACCAAGTGGCTCTATAATATACGCAGACTTCCTTTACCGACGCACTTGCGAGAGCTTGCCAACCCGCATATCGCTGCACGAGTGTTAGGTACGCTGACACTACATGATCAGTGGCGGCTGTTTGCTGCAACAGCTTCTCCGCAAGTAATATCCCGAATGTGTCGCTGGTCTTTCGCCATGGGAACCGTCGCTGATGCTTCTCAAACCAGGATAGCAATGAAGACCGCAGAGCATTAATCGGTTCATAGATACTGGAATTCAGCGAGTGAGCGATTGCTTCTGCCAAAGGGGGGGGGACTGCATCTGAGACCAAGGTAACTTGATTACTTAGCAAGACCGAATCTCATAGTTGTGTGGAAACCCTTGAATAAGCATCGCTTCAAAGATGCTCAGTCTCCGTGAACCTAATGGGTGTATGTGAATCTCTCTGTTTCCGTAGGCTACCGCATAACTTGGCCGGTCCCAAGCTAGCTGCTTGAACGAGCGCCCTTTGCCGTGGAAGCCATCACGGAACTTTTGCGAGCGCGGATTCATCGTCCAATGGTTTGCATGAAACGGAATGTCTTCGGGCTTAAGACCACGTCGAAAAAACGTTGGGTCTGGTAGTGCGCCAATAATATCGCGTACGCTTGGTGTATTCTCAGAGCCTTTTGGGAAAGCAAAACGAACCCAGGGGTACTTCCTTCGATTCACACCCACAATCAACAACCGACGCCGTCGTTGTCGGACACCGAACTTACTCGCGTCAAGCTCGTCCACGAAAAGGGTGAAAGCCGGCACGCTGGAGTTGACGAAGTATGCTCTGAAACCGGTGTTTGTGTCGCTTCGTCCTGAGGCCCACTACATTTTCAAAGACCACAAAGTCAAGCCCGAACTCCTCGTTTAGCGATTGCGCAAGTAAAGCGAAACAAAGGCCGAGGCGCGCTCGTGGGTCATTTTGCTTCTTTCGAGTGTTTCCTATCGAGAACGCCTGGCACGGAGGGCCACCGATCAATCCCCGGGCAACTCTCCGTGAGACGTCTGACGGAACAACTCGACTAGTTGGTCGCCTGATACAACGCTCAAATCACGCTCACGCGCAACATCCCCTGGATGGTTTCTATTAAATGTCTCAACCGCGACCCGACTAGAGTCCAAAGCTAGAGCGGTCGTAAAACCCGCCTTGCGGAAGCCCAAGTCCATGCCTCCGGCTCCACAGAATAGGCTGACAATCGGAATCGCTGACTCAGAGTGGAGTCTTTTCATTAACATCACATATTGCGCATCCGTCTTGATTTCATGCGACTTGATACGACTCTCGAAGGAAGAACTGCCTCTGAAAAACAAAGTCAAAAGCACCGCCGAGTAGGGCCTCCTCAGGTTCTCCGAGTTGCCAGTTCGGACGATCTCAACTTGTTTTCCTCAACATTGCCTTCAACTCCTCAATCGAAAGGGCAGGAGATTTCCGATGAATCATTGCGTGACAGTTTGGGCAAACAGGCACTAGGTCCCTCACGGGATCGACGGCGTACTCTTCGCCGATCTCGTTGAGCGGCTTGAGGTGGTGAACCTGGATGTACCGGTGCCCAAGCTCACCATCATAATATTCAAAGCTGAATGTGCAGACGGAACACGCGAAACCATAATAGGCTAAGCACTCCTGACGGGCCGCCGGGTTTCGCTCATATCCATTAACCGTGAGAGATGTTATGGCGCCCTCCACGAATGTAGTAGAATTGGCACCTCTTCAGGCAGGCTCGCATCGGCGACCTGGCCAGCAACGTCAAGCTCCAGAGAATCGTGACAGGAACCGTCTCCTTCACATCAGCCACGCGTGCAAGTCCCGCATAGGTGAACGGTGCGCGGTCATCGGTTCGCCAGAAGACCTTGACACCGTGGTTGCCGCCGATCAGTTCAGCGATTACCGGTTGGCCGACATTTGATTGCGTCTTACCCCTCCAAAGGAGTTGGTTGCCTTGCCACTCGTTCTGATAGTCATGTCCCGTTCGCCCTGGCACGCCAACTCCTGCAAAAATGAACCACTCGTTTTGGTGCTTGTGGTAGCCAGTGAACCAGTCACCTCTGCGCGCTTCCTGCGGTACGGCTAGAACGTCGAAGACATCGCGTCGACTGTATTGGTTCCCCGACTTGGAACATTCAAACACCCTTTCGTCATACGTCAACGCAGGGACTGGGCCGCAGGCGTTGACAAGGTCGCTACCTAGAATAGTGCAATCTGGCTTTGTCAATGTATTATGCGTCGTTTGTCCCACTGGGGCGGCTGTGATTCTCATGAGGCTCGTAGGTGATCAGGTTCCGGATTGCACTTTAAAGCGCGACACAGTCGGTCAAGCGTTACGACGCCTATCTTGGCAAATTCTTCTTTCCAGAGTCGTGAAGCTAGCGTCGGCGAAACGCCCATAACCAACCTAAGTTTATAGGCTGACGTGATTCCCCGCTTCTTGGCTAGTTCTCGAATGTGAAACTTTATCACGAACCCTTAACGATAACACAACGATGGACCGTACACAATTGTTGACCAGTAGCACACATTTGTGTATTGTTCGATCAAGCTAAAGAAGAGACGTTTGAAGGAGACACTTTTAAGGGAATGGCAGGCCAAATCATCAAGCGAGGCGAGCGGACGTGGTTGCTTCGCGTCTTCCTCGGTCGCGATGCGAGAGGCAAAGCGGAACGTAGTGTGAATGAGACATCCCACGGCACGAAGAAGAAGGCACAAAGAACGGCTAAACGCGATGCTCACTGAGATTGAACACCGGTACCTTCGTGAAGCCGCAGAGGATCAGCCTTTGGGGAGTTTCTCGACTTGTGGCTTGAGACAGTAAAGCCCACAGATCTCAGAGCGGACCCATACAGACTACGGCTATTTGCTTGAAGAGGTACGTCGACGCCAGAGTCTCGGAGCAGAAAGCTAATTCACGACTCACCAGTCGCCGATGTGCAGGCGTGTCTACGCGCGGGATGACGATGGAGCAAAAAGCTTTCTGCCGCGCATGGTCCGTTACGTTCCATGTTCTTCTTCTCCAGCCTCCTTGAAGAAGGCTGTCTTCGCTGGCACTACATTCGGTCCGATCCGACTGAGCATGCGGAGCTGCCTAAGCAGACCCGAAAAGAAGTGAAGGCCTTCTCCGCCAGAGGATGCGAAAAGAGATATTCGAGGCGTCACGTCAGAGGATCGACTTGGTGTCCTTCTCGCATTCGCGCTCGTGACCGGAATGAGGCCCGAAGAGTACTTCGGGCTCCAGTGGAAGGATATCGATCTTCTCGGCAGGGAAGTGTGATGGTTAGACGCACTTATGATCTGGCGCACTAAAGGTGGTGGTTGGTACTTTTCAGAGACGAAGACTGCCCTCTAGCCGCAGAACTATACCGATCCCTCCATCAATGCTGATGCAGCTTAAGGAGCACCAGCGTTCCCAGGCTGAGGAAAGGATGAAACTTGGTGGAGCTTATCAGAATCACGACCTGGTGTTCGCAACGGCGATCGGTGGACCGCTGAGCATTCAGAACTTCACAATGCGACACTTCAAGCCGACCCTAAAGCGAGTCAGGCCTTCCAGAAACCTTTACGCTGTACTAACTGCGACACAGTTGCGCAACGCTGCTCTTCTTCGGCTGACGAGAACCCTAAAGTGGTCTCCGAACGACTTGGGCATTCCAGTGTCAAAATCACGTTGGACACTTACTGTCATGTCCTTCCGAATATGCAGCGCGCGGCCTCAGATAAGCTTGAAAGGATGCTCTTTCAGAAAGCTGGCACACTATAGGCACACAATGCCATTCCGAAAAGCATCAGGGCGACCTCCGCAGGTCGCCCTAACTATTTGTATTTATTCTGAATAACGTGATGGCCAGGGAGGGAATTGAACCCCCGACACACGGATTTTCAGTCCGTTGCTCTACCAACTGAGCTACCTGGCCCAAGAGGCGACCTGTGCCGACTTTTGAAGCCAGCGCAAGATCGATAATGCTATCCAGCAGGAGCAGACTTGTCAACTATTGAGAGCGGCGCTGATTTTCAAACACTGCATTCCATCATCTCTGCGGACTCGTCACGGACTGACTGAAGGTCCAGATCGATGCCAAACTCCTCGGCAAGCGCGAAATATTCAGCAACCGAGGCGAGTAGCGCTTCCACCGAAGCCGCTCGAAGCGCCGAAGTCCTTACGTGGGACGCATTTGGTACTCCGCGAAGGAACTGAGCAGAGAGCATCTTCATTCGTCCAATCACTGCTCGTTCGGGCAAATCTTCACGGAGATTGTCGAGGTATTCGAGCAGCAACGAATGCATTTCACGCACCGATGGCTGGAACTTCTCCCGGCCGTTCATGACATCCCAGGTTTGCCGAAAGATGTACGGGTTAGCTATTGCGGTTCTCCCTATATGAACGGCGTTACAACCTGTCGTTTCGAATCGATTCAGGACGTCCTCGGGCGAAAGAATATCGCCGCTGCCTGAGACGGGAATCGATACATTCTTTTTGATCTCTCTTACGAGGTCCCAATCGGCGAGTCCACGGTAGCCTTGAACGCGCGTGCGACCGTGCAACGTCACCATCGAAGCGCCACAATCCTCAATCAGTTTTGCTGTCTCAACGGCATTGATTGACTTCTCATCCCAACCCGCTCTGATCTTGACCGTCATTGGAATCGAGATCGCGCGTTTGACCTCGGTCAATATTTTGCGAAGTTGAGGAAGGTCGCGAAGGAGGTTCGAGCCACCGCCTCCATGGACCACTTTCTTTGCCGGGCAGCCGCAGTTGATGTCGACGAATGCGGCGCCTGCCTCTTCTGCGATTTCAGCGGCCCATCGCATGCGAAGCTCGTCGTAGCCAAAGATCTGAATTGCGAGCGGCTGTTCTACGCTTCGAAAACGCATCATCTGATGCGAGCGCATGTTCCCGCGCGTGAGCCCTTCGACACTGATGAACTCAGTAACGATAAGTCCAACACCTCCGCACTTCTTGACTATTTGGCGGAATGGCGAATCCGTGACACCGGCCATTGGAGACAAGACCAGTGGGGGAGAAAGGGTTCGGTCACCTATTGAAAAAGATTGCGGATAGTTCATTCAGCTCGAATATAACACGGCAACGCCCTCACGCCGTCGCCTGCGGCGCCGGCGGCAAGCTAAAGCTTGAACTCAAACGAATCGATGAATCGGAAAGGAATTGTGATCATAAGCGCTTTATCCATTCGTTGAGATCGTCACGCTTAAGATTCCATTTACCGGATGTCTTCTCTGCGATCAGGTGACCCGAGCGTATCGCTTCGAGCAGGAATTCGTTTGTGTAGCCAGAAATCGCCGAGGCTTCCCTTAGCGTGAGTGTTTGCTTCTCTGCTATTGGTACAGAAGGGATCTTTGTCTTCGTCTTTCGGGCAGGGAGCAATGCTATTGCATCCCCGGACAATGCCGACCTGAGTGTTTCGGCGAGCAACAAGCCCTCATCCATCGTCGGAGGCTCGTCACTCTGTTTTTTGTCGCGGCGTTTTGAGCCCTTCCCGGAAGCACGCTTCATAGTGGTATTCTCCGAAAGTTGTATTAATCCAAAGTATACGATCACCTCAGAGAATCCGGGTATTTCGAAAGGAGAAAACCAAATATGCGATCGATCTCCCTCCTTCCGCTGATCGCTACATGTTGCATTACCGGTGCAATCGTCAACGCCCAATCGTGGCAACCGCCCGCGGACTCTCAACGCTGCCCGTCGAAATGGGGAGCGGGTGATGAGCGCGGTGCCGCCAACCATATGAAGCCGGAAACGGTCCTGCGTGCAATGAGGTTGATACGCACAGGCGAGGTTATTGAGCTTGGACAGGTCCTTTCGGGGACGATGCCATTCTTCGGAACGCGGCGCTTTGAGTTGCATACAAAGCGGACTGTCATGAATCCGGGATCGAACCGTCGTGGCAGCAACGAAGAGTTGGTGCTGTCTGAAATCGGTCAGGTCGGAACGCAGCTCGACGGCTTTCCTCACCAGACAATCGGCGACAGCCTGTATAACTGCTTCAAACTTGATGAAACGGCAACAAGGAACGGTTTCGTGAAGCTGGGGATCGAAAACGTTGGTGCGCTGATTACGCGAGGTGTGCTGATCGATGTTGCCGCATTAAAGGGCGTCGAAATGCTGTCAGACACTTACGAAATCATGCCGCAGGACCTGCAGCAGGCGCTTGAGCGTCAGAAGCTGAAACTTCAGCCCGGCGATGCGATCATTGTTCACACGGGATGGGGAAAACTTTGGGGCAAGGACAACGCGCGATACAGCAGGAGCCGACCTGGCATTGGTGTGTTGGCGGCTGAGTGGCTTGCGCGGCAAGATCCGATGCTTGTGGGGTCGGATAATGTGGGCGTCGAAGTCGACCCGAATCCGGATGCGCGGCTATCCTCACCCGTGCATCAGATCATGCTCGTAGTCAATGGGATCTTTCTGCTGGAGAACATGAAGCTTGACGAGCTGGCTGCGAAGCGCGTGTACGAGTTTGCCCTGATGGTCCAGCCACTGAAAATCAAAGGTGGAACAGGCTCGACGGTTGCACCTGTCGCGATTCGATGATGGGCGGCCGGGAGCGCCAGCCTGCGGCGACGGCGGCTTTGCTTCGAAGTCAGCGCTATGTCGCCGGAGGCGACAGATTCAGCCGTGGCATCGCCACCGGAACGGAAGAGTCACCATCCGACCTGAAGGGTCCATCGAAGATGTCTTCGACCCTGCAGGGTCGGAAGTCTCTTCTCGCATTCCTCTGGCGTTGCCACCGGCTATGAATTGACGCCTCCGGCGTCAAGCAATCAATGTCCAAATGTCCAGACGCGTCGCCAGACCGCGTCGCCTGCGGCGACGCGGCAAGCTAAAGCTTGAACTCAAACCTCGTGTGTTCGAGTTCACGCTTTAGCCCGCTACGCCGGTCTCGAGACCAACTGTGCGTTTGACGCTTTGAGCGAAAACCGTTAGCGTGAAGGCGTGGGATCATCGAAGGAAGCGTTACGTCTCGTCGAGCTTTTTGGGGAGGTAGCCAGACTCAAATCAGTTCCGCGGACAGGCTGGCTGCTCCGCGGCGTTCGCGACGTTGAAAGTGTTGCAGATCATTCTTTCGGCGTCGCTGTGATAGCCCTTTTTCTGTCGGATCGCGCCAGGCAGCTGGGCAGGGATGTTGATTTGACGCTGGTGTTGCGGATGGCTCTTCTTCATGACCTTCCTGAAGCGCGCACCGGCGATCTCCCAAGCACGTACAAGAAGTATATTGATCCGGATGCGCTTCGTGTCGCGGACGATCGGATCACTGAAGAAATGCTTCGAGACCTGGGTCACAACAATGTCGCAGCTCGACATGAATACGAGGCGAGGAAAAGTATCGAGGCGAGGATTGTCAAAGCGGCCGATAAGCTGGGATCTGCTCATACAGGCCTGGGAATATGAGCGTGGTGGCGCGAAGATGCTCGATGAGTTCTGGTCAAGCGCAGAAGTTGATTTCTCAGCGCTCGAGCTCGACGACGTGATTGGCGATATCGTCATCGCTCTCAAGGAAGCACGCAAGGCAAATGCAATCCGTTGAAAATCTGATTGAGATGATCCGGCAGATGCCACCCTTTGGCGTTCTTTTCGCCCTCTTTCTCGTGGCATATGTCGAGAACATTTTTCCGCCATCGCCGAGCGATGTTCTCACCGTTTTCGCAGGAACACTGGTGGGAGCGGCAACAATAGGGTTCGTGCCTGCGCTTGCAGCAGCAACGCTCGGTGGCACGCTCGGCTTTATGACAGCGTATGCTGCCGGCAGATACTTTGAACAACGAGTCGTTCAGGGAAAATTCGGCAAGTATCTTCCAGCGACGACGATTCATCAGGTCGAGCAACTTTTTCGAAAGTATGGCTACGGCGTGATTATCGCCAACCGTTTTCTCGCGGGAACGAGGGCAGTCGTCTCGTTTTTTGCCGGCATGTCGCGAATGAATCTTCCAGTCACTACCGCTCTTTGTGCAGTGAGCGCTGCCGTATGGAACTCAATCCTGCTCTATCTGGGTATCATTTTTGCCAATAACTGGAAAGAGGCGGTGGTATATATTCAACGTTATGCGATGTTCGCAACCATCGCGATCGTGATTTCGCTTATAGTTTTTGGATGGATGTACTTCCGTCGCCGCAGACTACAAACCGCACAGATTCAAACATCGGAGCTTGACAAAGATGGGACTAATTGACCTTATCAGATCCAAAGCCGCTCAGTCACCGCGCCATATCGTTCTTCCGGAAGGTGATGACGATCGCACGATTGTGGCTGCTTCTGAAATTGCCGCGCGTCGGCTGGCGCGAGTTACTGTGCTTGGCCACGAGGAGAAGATCAGGGACCGCGCTTCATCGCTTGGCGTGTCGCTGACAAATGTACCGATCCTCGATCATAAGAATTCCGCAGATTTCGAGAGGTTTGCTGCCGAGTTCTATGATCTGCGCCGAGCCAAGGGTGCGACGCGTGACGACGCGCGGCAGGCGCTCGAGGATCCGCTCTATTTTGCCGATATGATGGTCAGGGCAGGCAAGGCCGATGGCTCCGTTGCCGGAGCGACAAACACCACCGCGCATACCGTGCGAGCGGCGCTCGTCACGATTGGAGTCAAGACAGGCTTCAAGCTGGTCTCGTCTTTCTTCCTCATGGACCTCAAAGACAAGAGCTTTGGTGCAGATGGCGCAATGCTTTTCGCTGATTGCGGCGTTAATGTAAGTCCGACTGCCGAACAACTTGCTGAGATCGCAATAGCAACGGCGGAGAGTGGACGCGCGCTTCTCGGGATAGAGCCTCGCGTTGCGATGCTTTCGTTTTCGACCAAGGGAAGCGCAAAACATGCGGAAGCAGACAAGGTCATCGAAGCTACGCGAACGGCGCGGGAGCGGGCGCCTGAGCTCGAGATCGATGGCGAGCTGCAACTCGATGCCGCAATTGTCCCCAAAGTTGGCGAATCAAAAGCAAAAGGCTCGAGCGTCGCCGGACGAGCCAATATTCTCGTCTTTCCCGATCTGAATTCAGGCAACATCGGATACAAGCTCAGCAGAGAGGCTTGCGGGTGCGACGGCGATAGGTCCGATTCTCAGGGGCTCAGCAAACCAGCTAACGACCTTTCGCGCGGCTGCAAGGCAGAAGACATTGTCGATGTCGTCGCTGTGACTGCAGTGCAGGCGCTGAGAGCGCAGGTCTCCTGGGCGCTTAGTCCGCCTGAAGGCGGTACTCAGCGCCTCCATGTCAACTTCTCTGAAATGCGCGCTCCATTTCGCGCATCGTGATTCGCAGGATGATCGGCCGTCCATGGGGGCACGTCGCCGGATTCTGCATACGCAAGAGCTCATCGACAAGCCACTGCATCTTCTCGTGTGATAGCGGCATATTGATCTTTACGGCTGCCCTGCAGGCGAGTCCCGCTGCAATCTCAGCTCGCAGTTCGTCCAGGCTCAATCCACGCCGGTCTTCTTCAATCGAATCGATTAGTTCAGTGAGCAGTGATTGTGCGGCGCCGGGCTCGAGGATTGCCGGGATCGCTCTCACTGCTATCGTTCGCCCCGATAGCCGGGATATCTCGAAACCGTTCTGCTCGAGTTCGGGCACCAGCTTATCGAACGCGGCCGCCTGTGCAGGAGTCAGGTCGAAAGTCTCCGGTATGAGTTGCCGTTGTACTTCGATGCCGTTTCGGCGGAGAGCATTCCAGTGCAGTTCAAACAATATGCGCTCGTGAGCCACGTGCTGATCGATCAGAAGGAGACCGGAACGATCTACTGCGGCGATAAAGCTTGAATGGATCTGCCCCAGAATGCTGATCTCATCTGCCTCGAGCGTCAGATTCTGCGCCGGTCTCAATTGATTGCCAAACGCATCCGATCCTTTTGTTTGAAGGCAGCCGTGCGAGGACGTTGTTGACGTATGCCGTTCCGGTGAAGCCGGCGCTTCAGTTCGTTCGACAGGTCGAATGAAGCTCAGGTCAATCGTTGCTTGTTCAGGTACCGGGACCGCGACCGGCGGCGGTGCAAGCTCGAGAACAGGAGCGGCACTCGACGCTGGTGCTGCAGCCTGTTGGGTAACGGAGACTTTCGGTGGTTCGTCTACGAATCTTGTTGCGGCGGCTCGCGCCTGACCGATCGCGCCACGAATAGCATCACGAACCAGATCATAGACAATGGCAGAGCGAAAAAACCGCACTTCGGTTTTTGCGGGATGCACATTCACATCGACTTCATGCGGAGGTACTTCAACAAAAAGCATTGCAGATGGAAATGTCCCTGATGGAATCATCGCACGGAAACCTTCACTCAATGCGCGAGCGAGCAGACGATCTTTCACGTAGCGCCGGTTGACGAAGAAGTACTGGTTATCTCGCGTCGTGCGTGCGGCGGAAGGCGATGAGACAAAGCCGCGGATTACCATATCACCTGCTGCTCGCTCGACCTCGATCAGATCGCCAATAAAGGAGTCACCGAAAATCTGGTAGGCGCGTTCGCGCAAATCAGCTGCGGGGACTACATTGAGAGTCTCACGTCCGTTATTGATCAACTTGAATGAAAGCTGCGGATGCGCGAGTCCGTAGTGCGTCACCAGATTGGCGATATGAAAGCTTTCGGTGGCTTCTGATTTGAGGAACTTGCGTCTCGCAGGAACATTGAAAAAAAGGTCTTTGATCTGAATCTCGGTGCCGCGAGCAATTGCAGCGTCCCGGACCGCATACATCTTTCCTCCGGAAATCTCGACTTCGGAGCCAACCAGATCGGCATCCCTTTGCGTGCGCATCTTTGCGCGGCTGACCGAAGCGATGGATGCGAGAGCTTCGCCGCGAAAGCCCAGGGTCAGAATTGCCTCGAGGTCTTCCACGGTGCGAATCTTGCTCGTAGCGTGTCGCTCAAACGCAAGAATCGCATCATCGCGGTTCATTCCTTCCCCATTATCGGAAACGCGAATCATCCGTCGTCCACCGGACTCGATCGAGACTTCGATTCTGGTGGCGCCGGCGTCAATTGAATTCTCGAGAAGCTCTTTGACGATGGAAGCCGGTCTCTCTACAACTTCTCCGGCAGCGATTTTGTTAGCAAGGTTGTCAGGAAGGACACGAATCTTTGACATAAAGGGAGATGATACCGCAAAGAGGGGTCAGGGGTCAGGGGGTCGGGGATGGAGTTCAAGATTTAGCATTGTCATGGCGCTGAGAATCTTGAACTGACAAACGCCGCAAGCTAAAGCTCTGAACTCTCATACCCGACCCCCGACCCCTGACCCCTGACCCCTTCTTACTTCGGGTTCCGCTTGAGACTTTCGGCCCGCAATAGAAAGCTTCCTTCGGTCACTACACGGTCGCCTGATGACAAACCTTCAAGAATGATTGTGCGACCGTCTGTTTCTGAGCCGGTCTTGATCTCGCGCCGGAGAAAGACTCCAGGTTCGCGGGTGGCCACAAAAACCACTTCGGTAGATCCAATCTTCTGGATGGCGCTCCGTGGAACGGTCACGTGTGACTGGGGAATCGCGGATGAAGAAGATGCTGATGCGCTGAAGTTGACATCAACAAACATACCCAGCCGGAACAATCCGCTCTGGTTATTCACGTCGATCCGCACCTGAGCGGTTCGCGTTTGCGGTTCAATCCGGGGATCCATATATGAGACCTGACCACGGAACGAGCGCCCGCCGAAAGCAGGTGAACTGATGGTTGCCGGAGTGCCCATTCGAACTAAAGCGAAATCATTTTCGAAAATCTGAGCGATGACCCAGATGGTTGAAAGATCTGTGATTCGGAAAAGCTCCTTACCCGGGCCGACCAGTTCACCCTGATTGATATTGCGACTGAGAACGATGCCCGAGGACGGGGATTCGACCGGAACGATTGCACTCATCTGATCAACAGTTGCGAGGCTGTCGACCTGCTTCGGTTTCATTCCGAGAAAGAGCAGTCGCTGGCGGGCTGAGGCAAGTCTTGCCTGCTCGGTCTTATATTCCGCTTCGACTGCTTCGAGCTCTTCGCGGCTGACTGCTCCAATCTCTGTAAGCTGCACGGTTCGGCGAAAGTGCTGATGGTGTTTCTCGATGTCGGCCTGGAGCGACAGATATGTCGTTTGTGCCTCGGACAATTCCGTACTGAAGATGGTTGCGAGTCGTTGACCACGCGAAACGCGGTCGCCCAGAACAACGTTGATCTCGCGAACCAGGCCGCCCGCCAGAGGAAAGACCGGAACGTCTTTGTACGAGTTAGATTGAACAGTGCCAGTTGTGCGCAGAGTCTGAAGCTCTGTAGTGGCGCGTCCGTCCTCCAGGCGTGCTTCTTCTATTTTCAGTCCTGCATTCTCAACTTCTCTCGAGGTGAGAGAGATTGTGATTTCAGCCGGACCTCCAGAATTCTCGCGTCCGGTTGGAGGAGGTACGGGCTGGCCTGCAAAGCCTGCGTCCCTCCGTGATCGCATCAGCCAGAAGCCCGCACCCGCAATCGCCACGAGCACGATGATGAGACCAATTATTAACCAACGCTTTGACATCTTGTGTTCCTTAGGTACACCTAAACATACCTACGTTCCTACCACTCGATCGATTTCGGTGAGCGAATCAAAGTATTCCTTGAGCGCATCCGTGTAGCCGGTTTCGATCTCGGTAAAACGGCGCTGTCCGGCCAGGTAGTCGAGTGCTGTCTTGTACCCAAGCGTGTAAGTCTGCCGGATCACATCGAGATTGCGAATTGCAGGTTCGCGCACACTATCCCGATAGATTCTCAATGTAGATTCTGCGCGCGCATGTCTCGCATATGCTGCAGTGACCTCATTGCGAATCACTCGTTCGAGAAACTCGCGCCGTTCGCGCGCTGCTTCCGCCGATGCGCTTGCGGCTTCGACCAGACCCTGATTCTTGTTCCTGAACGGCAGAGTAAATCGCACGCCAAACGTCGCCATGTGAAAGACGCCGGTCACCGGGACCAGCACGCCGGCATCGTTGAAACCACGGACGTCGTACCCGAGATTCATCCGCGAATAGTTGGCGAAGATGCTGGCATCTATCTTTCCTTCGCGCCTCGCCTGCTCTGCCTGAGCAAGCGCGATCTCTTCAGTTTTGCGGAGTGCGAGCAAATCAGGCCGTGAAGCAAGCGCATGCCGCAAAGCTTCATCTCGAGACAAGACTTGCCTTGAGCTCGAGGCCAGGAAATCGCCACGCAGCATCAGCCGCTCGTCAGGCGGCATCCCGATGATCTTCTTGAGTTCCAATAGCGACTGTTCTGCTCTGTTCTCAAAACCTATCACGGTTGCGTCGGCGCGGTTCAGTTCGACAAGCACCTCGCTGCTCTCAAATGGCGGACTCTTGCCGAGGTCGACCCGCGCCTGGACAAGCGTGTAGGATTCGCCTGTAAGGCGAAGGGTTTCTCCAGAGAATGTGAGGTTGCGCGCGGCCGCCAGGACTTCGCCGTATTTCGAACGAACCTCGGCTGAGAGACGACGCTCGAAATCCCGAAGCTCGGCTTCGCGCATCTCGAGTTCGCGCTGAACTACAACCTGTCGTCCTTCGCGCCGGCCCTTCAACTCGAGAGGAAGCTCGAAACCGACCATGATCGTCGAGTCCGGACCGTTTACTGCCTGCGATGCGCTCGACTCGATAATTGGATTCGGCTTTAGTCCGGCCTGAGTCAGCCGCCCCCTGACTTCATCCAGCAGCCTGCGTGCGGCCGCGAGCTCTCCGTTGTGTTCGAGAGCATAACGGACGACGTCATCGGCCGTCTGTCCGTTTGCGGGGTCAATGAACTGAGATTGAATCGACTGCCTTGCCACAGCAGTTGCTGCTAGCAGCGGGTTGTGTTCCCTGTCCCTGCGCGATCGAGCTCACCACGAGCAGCACGCTAAGGCTTGTAAGGAACGCTCGGTATAGTTGCATCTTCATAAACAACCTCTTTCCGCTTGCGACCTCGCAACCAGTAAAAGATCACCGGTGTGACAATCAATACGTGAATCAGAGAGGAGACCATGCCGCCAAGAACTGGAGCAGCGAGCGGCTTCATGACTTCAGCGCCTGAGCTCGTGCTCCACATGATCGGCATCAGCCCCGCAACCACCGTTGTGACTGTCATTACTTTGGGTCTTAGTCTGAGTAGAGCACCATCGATTACCGCCTGCTTGAGGTCTTCGCGACTGATGTCTCCGCCGTGTTCTGCCTTTGCCCGCTCGACCGCTTCATTCAGATAGATCACCATTACCATTCCAGTCTGAACGGCGGTCCCGAAGAGTGCGATGAAGCCGACCCATACCGCGACGGAAAAGTTGTAGCCGAGCGCGTAGACAAGATAGACGCCTCCCGTCAATGCGAAAGGCACAGCGAGCAACACGTGAGCCGCTTCAATAATCGAGTGATAGGTGAAGTAGAGAAGAACGAAAATGACGAGGAGCACTATTGGAACCACAAGCTGAAGCCGCGCGCGTGCGCGTTGCTGATCCTCGTATTGTCCGCTCCAATCGAAGTAATAGCCGGCCGGAAGCTTGACTGTTCCGGCGATGGCCCCCTTTGCTTCTTCAACGAATCCAATTGCGTCCCGCCCACGGACATTGACGAGGACAGTTCCACGAAGAAGACCGTTCTCGCTCGGTATCATTGCCGCTCCCTGCGTGGTCCGAATTGTTGCGAGTTGAGAGAGCGGAATCTGCGATCCGTTTGGAGCCGGTACGATCAGCCTTCCGAGGGCCTCGGCCGTTGAGCGAAACTCAGGAGCATAACGAACGCGCGCGGGAAATCGACGGCGTCCTTCGATTGTTACGGTGAGATTGGACTCACCGATACCAATGTCGATCACTTCCTGTATCGCCCGGACATCGATTCCATAGCGAGCCGCGGCCTCTCGATCTATTGTGATGTCCAGGTAAGGCGCACCGGTCAACGGCTCGGGCGAAGCATTGGCAGCGCCCGGAATCTGGCGCAACGCGTTCGCGACTTCATGCGAAAGTCGCTCGAGCTCATTCAAATCGCTGCCAAAGATCTTGACGCCGATCTCGGTGCGAATTCCCGTAGTCAGCATTTCGATGCGGTTGATGATCGGTTGTGTCCATATGTTCTGCACCCCGGGCATCGACAGCCTCGCATCCATTTCAGCGATCAGCTTTTCGCGCGTCATTCCCGCTCTCCAGGTCGCCGGGTCCTTCAAGTGAATGATCGTTTCATTCATGTTTACCGGCGCCGGATCAGTTGATGTTTCAGCGCGTCCTGCCTTGCCAACTACCCATTCGACTTCAGGGAATGACTTTAGCGCGCGATCCTGCATCTGCATGATTCGCAGCGCTTCGTCGATCGAGATCGACGGGTCCGTAATCGGCATGTACATGAGATCGCCTTCGTTCAGTTCAGGCATGAATTCGTTGCCGATTCGCGTCGCAAGAAATAGCGCGCCCGCGAAGAGCGCCCCGGCGAGCAGGATCGTTATCACGCGATGCGCGAGTGCGAGTGACAGAATAGGCCTGTAGATCGCCTGCAACGTTCGCATCACGATGTTGTCTTCTTCCGCGTGAACGCGCCCGCCGAGCAGCAGCGTGCAAAGGACAGGAACCAGTGTGACGGCGATGATCGTTGCGGCAATCATCGCGAAGGTCTTCGTGAAGGCGAGCGGATGGAAGAGCTTTCCCTCGCGTCCCGTCAATGCAAAGACGGGCACAAACGCGAGAATGATGATCGCCATCGAAAAGAAGATCGGACGTCCCACGAGCTTCGTCGATCCAAGCACTGTCTGCCAGACGCGTCGTCGATCGCTGGTTGGAATACCCTCCCTTTCGATACTGCGGAAAGCGTTTTCGGTGACGACGATACCCGCATCGACAAGGACTCCGATAGCAATCGCAATTCCTGCCAGCGACATGAGGTTCGAACCGACACCGAGATAGTGCATGAAAAGAAACGAGGCGAGCACTGCGAGAGGAAGAGGAATCGTGACGATAAGTATCGAACGGAAATGGAAGAGGAAGATTATGTGCGCGAGGGTAACGAGGAGAAGCTCTTCGATGAGCGCGCGCTTGAGCGTTGCAGTTGCCCTGAGGATCAGCTCGGTACGGTCGTAGAAGGGAACTATCCTCACTCCAGGCGGCAGACCCGCCTCGAGTGATCGCAGCTTCGCTTTCACCGCCTCGATGACGTCGAGTGCGTTGACGCCATACCGCGCGATCACGACTCCGCCTACTGCTTCCGCTCCGTCGCGGTCGAGCGCGCCGACTCTGAAGGCGTTGCCGATCTTGACCGCTGCTACATTGCGAATATAGATCGGAGTGCCATTGCTGGCGCCGATCACGATATTCTCAATGTCGGTAGTCGAGTCGATCAGTCCTACGCCGCGAACTACGGACCATTGACCACTTGACTCCACCACATTCCCGCCGACGTTCGAGTTGCTGCGACGCACCGCTTCGACCACCTGTGAAAGGGGAATCGAATAGCCGCGCAAACGGTTCGGATCGACGTCGATCTGGTATTGCTGAACATATCCGCCGACTGAGGCAACCTCGGCGACGCCGGGCACCGAGTTCAACTGGTATCGGATAAACCAGTCCTGAAGCGATCGAAGATCGCGCAGGTTGTGTCGCTCATCGTCGCGCCGGCCAACACTTTCAACCGTGTACCAGAAGACCTGCCCGACACCGGAAGCGTCAGGACCGAGAGTGGGTGCGACGCCCTCCGGAAGTTGTGAGGTTATCAGGTTCAGCCGTTCGAGCACCCTGGTACGCGCCCAGTAGAGCTCCGTCGAGTCCTCGAAGATGACGTTGATCATCGAGAACCCGAAGGCCGACTGTCCACGCACAGATCGTACGCCAGCCATTCCCTGCAACGCGGTCGAAAGCGGATAGGTTATCTGATCTTCGACTTCCTGTGGTGACCGTCCTGTCCAGTCGGTGAAGACGATCACCTGGTTATCAGAAAGGTCGGGTATCGCATCGATTGGCGTGCGCAGAAGTGCCCAATAGCCCCATCCGGCCAGGAGCAAATAGATCGCAATGATTATCGCTCTGTTTCTGAGCGAAAACTCGATGATGCGATCGATCATCGGATTACTTCGCCTGGAGAGTTATCGATGTCTGCCCTGAGCCTGCGGGCCCTTCGTACTTGACCTGCGCTTGCCAGGTGCCGGCCATTTCGATGTCAACGACTGCCCGGTACTTGCCCGGAGTCTCAGTCGTCGTCAGCGCGGCTCGGTTATTCATTTCAGCCATCGCGCCCATGGCGGGCATCTGGAAATTGAGCGATGCCGATCCTACATCGATCCCTTTCCCCGAAGCGTCAGCGAAGGTGAGCATCAACTCGTTGTTTCCCTTGGTGAGCTGGCCCTTGGGGCTCGAGATCGTGATAGCCACATCACCGGACTTGGCTGTGGTTATTACACGTTCGCCGCTTTGGCAGGCCAGGGTGATTGAAACGAGAGAAAGACAGAGAAGGGAGAGAATAGTTCTTTTCATAGGTATCCCTGAGAAATCTTGAAAGACACGATTCCGCCTGAAGGCGGTACAACGTACTCACAATGTACTAAGAATTGTTAGCGACTAGACACACTACGGCCCTTAAATCAGGAGTGAGCCGCAGTCGAGGTAGCGAGCAGAGGAGCCATTGATGGCTCTCGTAGGGGAACTGGGAAATCTTGTTTGCCGAGCGTAGTCGGCTTGCAGAAGAACGCTTGTCGCCCAGGAGGGTGAGTGTGCTATGCGCGATGGTGCGGCAGCCAACAGCCTGGTTGACGGTGGTGGAATCTCGGCAGACTGTCTGCATTCGATAATGCAGAATGGCCGGACGGCACCGTCAACTGCCGTGCAGCACTCCGTGCTGCATCCCTCATCCGATTCAGCCTCAACCGGAAACACCGCCAGCAGGTTGCAAAGCAGTATTACCGAGAAGAGAAATGTACCGATTCGACGGACCATTGATAGATACTTATAGCCAATCAGGGCATGGAGTTCAAGCTTTGAAAACCGCACCACGGAACACACGGAGAAAGACACGGAAAGACACAGAAACAAATCCAGACAAATTTCAAGAATTAGTTCCGTGTTTTTCCGTGTCTCTTTCCGTGTGTTCCGTGGTTCGGTTTTCCAAGCTTGAACTCCATCCCCTGAAGGCGGTACAACGTACATTAATCTTTCGTCTCTCAAACGCGCTGGAGGCTGATGTTGATGGCTCGTTCGCGACGTCGTGCGTGGAAGCTTGCTCTGCTTGCGCTCGTTCTGGTGCCTGTCATCGGATTACTCGCCCTCGGTTTCTGGCCGGTAAGTGCGGACTTCACCGGAGATGAAGGCACAGCCGGAGTCGATTCAAGAGCGTCAGGACTGAAGAAGCCTTTCCCCGCGATGGTTGTGCCCGCAGGCAATTCGATGCCTTCGGATCTGAAGAGCGATCCTCGAACCGCCCTCGGACACTTGCTCTTCTTCGACCCGATCGTTTCCGGTGACAACACGATCTCGTGCGCGACCTGTCATCACCCGGATCTCGGCTTTTCGGACGGCCGCGGGCTTTCTATGGGTAAGGGAGGAACCGGCTTCGGACCCAACCGTTCCGGCGGCACCGTCATCAGACGAGGAGCGCCGACTCTCTGGAATGCAGCCTACAATCACCTTCAGTTCTGGGATGGACGCGCCGCTCACCTTGAGGAACAGGCAACAAAGCCGATTACCAGCCAGGACGAGATGAACGAGAAGCCGGAAGATCTGGTTCGTGAGCTGCGCGCGATCCCGGAATACGTCGAACTCTTCGATAAAGCCTTCAACGGCCGAAATGGCTCGGCTGTAACATTCGAGAATGTTGCAAACGCGATCGCGATGTTTGAGCGCACGCTCACTGCGAACGATACTCCCTTTGACCGGTATGTGAATGGTGATCTTTACGCGCTGACGCCGGCACAGAAACGCGGGTTCAATCTTTTTCGATCGGGCAAGACCCGGTGCTTCGAGTGCCATGGACTTCCGACGTTTGCCAACCGTGACTTCAAAGTCATCGGAGTTCCAGATTTGCCCGGGTCGCAGCCCGATTTCGGCAGGTTCGATGTCACCAAAGGTGAAGGGAACAAGGGCGCGTTCAAGGTGCCGACTTTGAGAAACAGCGTTCTCAACGCACCCTACATGCACAATGGCAAGTTCGCCACGCTCGAACAGGTGATCGCCTTCTACGCGGCGGGAGGGGGACCGGCTCTCGGACATCCAACGCCGCATCTCGATGACAAGATACGCGCGTATTCAATCTCGCCCCAGGAAAAGGCGGATCTGATCGCGTTCCTCTTTGCGCTTGTCGATGAGACCAACCTCCCGGCTTTTCCGAAAGACGTGCCTTCAAAGCTCCCTGTCGTTGAAAGGATTACATCCGAGACGCGCGCGCTTGTGCCTGAATACAATGTCGGAGCGCCAGCCGAAGCGCGCGCGGATCGAGCGGCGACTACAGTAAGGGTAAAACCTGGAGAATCGATCCAGGCCGCGATCAACGATGCCCGGCCGGGTGACACGATCGAGGTTGAGCCCGGAATCTACAGCGAAGAGCTCACGATCGATCTCGATCGCATCACGCTCAAGGGGATTACAAAGGCAAGTCCATTTGAAGCGGCGCGCGACGATCTTCAATCAGCTTCAGGTAAGGGAGACGGGTCGCGCTGGCCGATTCTCGACGGCAGGAAAAAGCTGTCAGACGCTGTAATTGCCACAGGTGATTACTTCCGGATCGAAGGCTTCGAAGTGCGGAATTACGTTGCAAACGGGGTCGTTGTCCAGCACGCGAATGCCCCGGTTTTCCGTGACCTTTTTGTCGATAGCACCGGGTTGTACGGGACCTATCCCGTGAGCTGCACGGGAGTGTTGATCGAAAGGGTTGCAGCGACGAAGATTGCTGATGCCGCGATCTATGTCGGGCAATCGCGTGACATCATCGTCCGCGAATCGATTGCTTACGGTAACGTGACGGGAATCGAAATCGAGAATTCGGTCAACGCATTGGTCGAAGGGAACCATGTATTTGACAACACGGGAGGAATTCTCGTGTTTCTCCTTCCCAATAATGTCTCCAAGATTGGGAAGAATGCGCGTGTCGTGAACAACAAGGTGATCGAAAACAATCACCCGAATTTCGGCAATCCAACTTCAATTGTGGGCCGGGTACCTCCCGGGGGCGGCATTCTGGTAATGGCGGTGGACAATACGGAAGTCACCGGCAATGAGATTCGCGGTAACAATTCATATGGAGTTGCGGTTACTAGTCTCGAGACATCATTTCCCAAAGGAACGCATTTTGATGTAGGCTCGACTCCCGAGAACAATTGGATTCACGGAAATAGGTTTTCGGGCAACGGATCAAATCCTGCGGAATCGATCAGGAAGCGCGGGTTGAATGGCGCCGACCTCCTGTGGGACCTTTCAGGCTGGTCAAACCGATGGGATGAGCCTGGAGCGACGACTGCGACTCCTCTTTTGTCAAACAGCTGGCCGGCAATGGTTCGCAGGGGTTACTGGAGAGGACTTCACGTTCTAGGCATGTTGTACCGCTAAAGTGTTGATTTGACAGTTTGTGATATTTTGTGCTAAGTTTTTGAGTGGTTATGGACGCTAACGCTCGCTCTGGCAGGAAACAGTATTCTGAGCATCGACGGGTCGTTCCTTCTGATATTCGCGTCGGTCATATTTCTTATCTTCATTCTTAATCGCACCCTTTTTCGCCCGGTGAATGCCATTCTCGAAGAGCGCGAACGGCTTGGTGCCGGGAGAATAAAGGAATCCCGGCAGATGCTCGCGCAGTATGAAGAGCGCCTTACGAAGTACGAGAACGAAATCCGAGCAGCGCGGGCGCGCGCCTTCGCTGACTTCGAAGCTCGACGTCGCGAGATGCTCAATGAGCGAGCCAAGCTGATCGCTAGCGCCCGAGAGGATGTTCGCGCTCAGGTCGATGCCGCGAAGAACGAGATTGCAGTCGAGTCGCGTGAGGCTCGCCGACAGCTCGAAACAGAGGCGCGGACGATGGCTGAGGGAATCTCAGAGCGACTGATCAATCAGGGGAGTCGGAGCATGACGCTTCCCCTGCTCACAACTCCGGTTTTTGGCCTGCTTGCGAGTGAAGGTCTCGACCCGCTCGGAATTCCAAAGCTCGTCAATCTGATCATCTTTGTTGGTATCCTTTACTACCTTCTCAGAAAACCTGCCCGCGCGTTCTTTGCGCGGCGGCTCGCAGACGTCAGGTCGACGCTCGACAGGGCGGCAAAGGACAAGGAGACCGCGACCACAAAACTCAAGGATATCGACGCTCGGCTTGCGCGGCTGGAAGTGGAGATCGCGGAAATACAGGCTCAAACTGATCACGAAGCCGAAGCAGAGCGCGCTCGCATCCAGAGGGACACTGAAAAGGAAGCTGAGCGCTTGAGGCAACTCGCTAAACGGGAGATTGACATCGCAAAGTTCGGCGCTCTGGTTGAGCTCAGGAAGTTTGCGGCCGATAAGTCCGTTGAGCTTGCCGAGCAGATGATCCGCAACAGGCTGACAGTAGAAGATGACCGGCGGCTCGTAGATCGCGCGAGCGCCGGACTTCCTGGCGTGAATTGAAGCTAAACAGATGAGTGTAACGACGATTGCAAACCGGTATGGACGCGCGCTCGTCGACGTCATGAGCGAGCGAGGACAGGTCTCCGAAGTTCTGGCCGACCTCGATCGCTTCGCGGCGCTACTGAAAGAGCATTCCCAGCTCCACAACGCCTTTGCTAGCCCGGTGATTCCGCAGGCTCGCAAGAGGACCGTGCTCAAGGAACTTCTTGCGCGAATGAATCCAAACCGGACGAGCGAGAATTTCTTAAGGCTTCTTCTGGAGCACTATCGTCTCCACCGGCTGGACATTATGCTTGCAGCCGTTCGGCGCGAGCTTGATGTTCGCGCGGGGATTGTGACGGCGGACGTAACGCTGGCTCGAGAGGCAGGAGAGGACGAGCGCGAGAAGTTGCGCGAGCGACTCAAGTCAGCCACTGGCAAGGAAGTTCGAATGAAGATCAAGACCGACCCGAACATTATCGGAGGAGTGGTGGTGCGTATCGGCAGCCGCATTTACGACGGGTCGATCAGGAACCAGCTCTCTCTGTTGAGACAGCAGCTCGCAGAGGCAAAACACTAAGGAACGCATGGCAGACGAAATCAGAGCAGACGAAATCAGCAAGATACTCAGGGAACAGATCGAGAGCTTTGGCGCTGGGGTCTCAGTCGCGGAAGTGGGTACAGTAGTCAAGGTGGGCGACGGAATCGCTGACGTGCACGGCCTCGAGAACGTGATGGCAGGAGAGTTGCTCGAATTTGAAAAGGGTGGAGCATCAGGGCTCGCGCTCAACCTCGAAGAGGACAAGGTTGGCGTGGTGCTTCTTGGCGACTATCTGAGTGTCGAGGAAGGCGCCATCGTCAAGCGGACTAAGCGAATCATTGAAGTTCCCGTAGGTGATGCCGTCATAGGGCGCGTCGTAAATGCGCTCGGCCAGCCGGCAGATGGCAAGGGGCCAATCATTTCGGAAGAGACTTATGCGCTCGAACGCATTGCCCCGGGAATTGTTGACCGGGAACCCGTCAAGGAGCCAATGCAGACGGGGCTCAAGGCGATCGATTCAATGGTGCCGATCGGGAGAGGCCAGCGCGAGCTGATCATCGGCGACCGGCAGACAGGGAAGACCGCGGTAGCGCTGGACACGATCATCAACCAGCGAGGGAAGGACGTCATCTGCGTCTATGTCGCCATCGGCCAGAAGGCTTCTACAGTGGCGAACCTGCAGGCGACGCTCGAAAAGTATAACGCGATGGACTACACGGTCATCGTGGCGGCGCCCGCGTCTGATCCTGCCGCAATGCAGTACTTCGCACCATATGCGGGTTGTGCCATAGGCGAGTACTTCATGGATCGCGGCAAGGCGGTTCTGTGCATCTACGATGATCTCTCAAAGCACGCGGCGGCATATCGTGAGATCAGTCTGCTGCTCAGAAGGCCACCGGGACGCGAGGCGTATCCTGGGGACGTATTCTACCTCCATTCGCGGTTGCTCGAGCGCGCGGCAAAATACAGCAGCGCACGTGGTGGTGGTTCGCTGACAGCGCTTCCGATTATCGAGACGCAGGCAGGAGACATTTCTGCCTACATTCCGACCAACGTGATCTCGATTACAGACGGGCAGATCTTCCTGGAATCGGATCTTTTCAATGCGGGCAACCGTCCGGCAATCAACGTTGGCAACTCGGTGAGCCGGGTTGGAGGCAATGCACAGGTCAAGGCGATGAAACAGGTGGCGGGAACATTGCGTCTTGATCTGGCGCAGTACCGCGCTCTTGCAGCCTTTGCGATGTTTGCTTCGGACCTTGACCCTGCTTCCCAGCGGCAACTCGCGCGTGGAGAGCGGTTGACCGAGATCTTGAAGCAAGGTCAATTCGAGCCAATGGACGTCGAGAAGCAGATTGCGGTGATCTGGTCGGCAGCCAATGGCTACACTGACGACGTTGCGGTCGCGGATATCAAAAAGTTCGAGACAGGTCTTCTGAGTTTTATGGAGAACAGTCAGGGCGGCCTGGTTGAGGATATGAGGACGAAGCGAGTCTTTGACAAGGATCTGACAGAAAAGATGCACGCCGCCCTCAAGGAGTTCAAGGAGCGATTTCAGGCTCAGGAAAAGCGAGCCGTAGCATAAGACTATGCCGAACCTTGGAGGGCTCAGGCGGCGGATCCGGGCCATAAAGAGCACGCGACAGATTACCAGGGCCATGAAAATGGTCTCCGCTGCGAAGCTTCGTCGCGCACAGGAGCGGGTGACGGCTGCGAGGCCCTACACAAACAAAATCATCGACATCTTCAGCGATCTTAAGAAACGCGCGCCTGATTTCGAGCATCCGCTGCTCGGTTCAGGTCAAGTGTCAGAAATGACTGCCGAGAAGGGAACTGAGCGACTGCTGCTTCTCCTGATAACCGGGGATAAGGGGTTGTGCGGCCCGTTCAACACAAACCTCAGTAAGAAGGCGCAGGACTTTCTACGCGAGCACAAGGACAGTCACGTTGAGCTGGTAATTGTCGGCCGTCGAGGAGTGGATTATTTTCGACGCCGAAAGGTGGAAGTGCGCCGGACGTACATCGGAATCACAGGCACCGGAAGCGTAAAGAACGACGACTCAGAGCGAATAGCGCGCGAGATCATCGAAGATTTCATTTCGGAAGAGAAGCATTTTGATCGTGTATTTCTGATCTACAGCCAGTTCAAGTCGGCTCTCAGTCAGACGCCGGTCCTCGAACAGTTGCTTCCGGTTGGTGCCGGCACCGAAGGTGAGAGCGAGGCTCCAGCAGAAGGCTTGATCGATTACATTTACGAGCAGCCTCCCGAAGACGTGTTCGGCACAATCCTTCCGCGAGTCATCGAGGTGCAGGTCTACCGCGCGCTCCTGGAATCTGTCGCGTCGGAGATGGGTGCGCGAATGACAGCTATGGAAGCAGCATCGCGGAATGCAGACGAAGTCATCGACAAGCTGACTCTCAATATGAACCGCGTCCGCCAGGCCGCCATCACACGTGAGATCATTGAAGTTGTCAGCGGAGCCGGCGCGCTGTAGAAGCAGGGTTCAGGGCTTTAGATTGCATCTTCATCGATCGGGCTCGCTGATCATGCAACTAAATGCTATGAAATCTAATCTAGAACCGACTCCGTTACTGGGCGCCCCCGCTCCTGTGGATGGCGGTTATCTATATCTTTTCAACTGATCTTTTTTCTTCTCGCCAAACTGGTTCAACGTCTTTCCCTCATTTTCTCCTTTTTCAACGTTGTCCTCGATCCAGAAACTCTCCGCGTTATCCAATTCGTATTGCGAAAGGTTATGCACCTTTCGGCGTACGCGATCCTTGCGTGGCTGGTCTTTCGAGCTCTGCGACGCGGTCGACGTCCGGCGTGGAGCTTCAAATGGGCTGTGCTGGCATTCGTGATATCGGCGCTCTACGCGGTCCTCGACGAGGTGCATCAATCATTCACTTTTGAACGCAGCGCGTCAGCGATGGATGTGATTATTGATTGGTGCGGGAGTGTGGTCGGGCTGCTTATTCTGAGCGTTCGAGGTGGAGAGATTTCACGGGGGAAGTAACAATCCGTTGGCCGTTCAGGCAAATCTCGATTCTGAGTCCGACGCCGATCCAGCCCATCTTAAGCATGCAGCCGCCAAAAGTTGATCCTGAGACTGTGGCTTCAACCGGATGCTCGAAAAACCTTCCGCCCTGGACGAGGGCCTTTCCGGTCTCAGGCTCGAGAAGAAAAAAGTAATAGTCGCTGTTGAGCGTTTTGGCGCGAATAGTATCGAAGCTGCCAATGGCCGAGAGAGCTATACCATCGACCGAGCTTAGTTCTGCAAAACCGTCAAGTGAGCAGTACCGCGGAATCGTATGTAATTGGGTTTCCTTCATCAATTTCCTGTCGGTCCCGTTGGCGGCAGTATCCCGCATCAACGTTTAGAGTTCAAGCGTTAGCTTGCTCTTAATCAATCGAACTCCAGACGAGCAAGCAAAAGCTTGAACTCCATGCCTCCTATGCCAGCGACTTGATCTTCAACTCGGCGAGCTGTTGAGGGCTTACCGTGTTGGGACTGTCGGTCATCAGGTCCGCGGCACTCGAGACCTTGGGAAACGCGATGACATCACGCAAAGACGTTCCGCCAGCCAGCAACATTACGATGCGATCGAAGCCGATCGCGATGCCTCCGTGCGGTGGCGTGCCATAGCCAAGTGCATCGAGGAAGAATCCAAACTTCTCCTGTGCTTCAGATGCGCTCATACCGAGGGCCGAAAAGACTCGTGACTGCACGTCAGATCGGTGAATTCTTATCGATCCCCCTGCGATCTCATTGCCATTGAGTACCAGGTCATATGCTTTGGCGCGCACGGCTCCCTGATCGCTTTCGACTTTGTCGATGTCTTCGTCCGCAGGCGAGGTGAACGGATGATGAGCGGCGTACCAGCGCTTGTCATCTTCGTGATATTCGAACATCGGATAGTCTGTCACCCAGAGCACCCGCCAGGCATTTTCGTCGATCATCCCTTCGCGCCTGGCAACCTCGAGTCTGACGACACCAAGACTCGAGCAGGCTGTATCGCGCGGACCAGCGACCATCAGAACCGCATCGCTCGTGTTGGCTCCTGTAGCCTGTGCCAGTTGCCGTAGTTGATCCTGATCCATTGACTTCGTGAGCGCGGACTTGATCTCGGTATCGAGTACCTGAACGTATGCGAGTCCCGATGCGCCGGCGCGTTTGGCGATTTCGACAATCTCGTCAAACTGTTTCCGAGACCATTTTGCAGCTCCAGGCACGACCATGCCCTTTACGACGCCACCCTTTGCTGCTACGTCAGCGAAGAGAGTGAAAGCGCTTCCCGCAAACTGACTTGTCAGGTCCACGAACTCGAGACCGAATCTCAGGTCAGGCTTGTCCGAGCCAAAGGTATCCATCACGTCACGGTACCGGCGCCGCTCGAACGGAATTGACGGAACCGGAAAGCCGGCCTCGCGGAAGTACTCGCAGATGAGTGGCTCGATCGTCGCGAAAATATCCTCTGGCTGCACAAAGCTCATTTCGATGTCGACTTGTGTGAACTCAGGTTGGCGATCCGCTCTCAAGTCTTCATCGCGGAAGCATCGCGCGATCTGGAAATACTTATCAAAGCCCGAAATCATGAGCAGCTGTTTGAACAGTTGAGGAGATTGCGGGAGCGCGAAGAACTTGCCCGGAAAAGTGCGCGAGGGTACAAGATAATCACGAGCGCCTTCCGGAGTGGATTTCGTCAGGATAGGAGTCTCGACTTCATAGAAACCGGCACTGTCGAGGTATTTCCGCGTCGCGATTGCCAGTTTGTGGCGCAGACGAAAGTTGTGCTGCATCTCGGGGCGGCGGAGGTCGAGATATCGATATCGGAGACGCAGCTCTTCAGAGGCCTTGCAGTTCTCGATCTCGAATGGAGGCGTTACAGCGTCATTCAGTATCTTGAGCTCGTCAACGAGAATCTCGACTTCACCGGTAGGCATGTTCGCATTGAAGTTCTTTTCGTCTCTGAGGACGCACACGCCCGCGGCCGCGATGACATATTCACCGCGTGCCTGTTTCGCGCGCGCCAGCAATGGCGCATCCTTTTCCTCGTTGAAAACGAGCTGAGTAATACCGTCGCGGTCGCGAAGGTGAATGAAGAGTACGGAGCCGTGGTCGCGCTGGCTGTTGACCCACCCTGTGAGCGTTACACGCTCTCCGGCATGACTTCTTCGCAACTCTCCGCAAGTGTGCGTGCGTTTTGTCTCACCAAAATGATCGAGCATTGTGTCTTACTTTACTTCCTTAGCTTCATTTGGCTTCTTTTGCATGAGCAATAATCTCACCGATATCCAGAGCCTGCTGCTCGGCAGTTGCGAGATTCTTGAGCGCATATCTGCGGCTTTCGATTTCGTTCTCGCCAACAATCAGGGCGAACCGAGCACGCGCCTGACTCGCCATCGACATTGCCTTTTTCATCTTGCGCTCGGTGAAATCGAAGACGACTGAAAGGCCCGCTTTCCGCAACTGCGTGGCAAGGCTGACCGAATGAGCTCGCGCTGCTTCACCGAGGTGAACCAGAAATATGTCCGGATTCTCTCGATTTCGTGCCCGTTCCGCTTCCGCTTCGCTGAGCGATAAAACCATCCGGTCGAGCCCGAAGGCGAATCCGAAGCCTTTAGTCGGAGGTCCGCCAAGAGCTTCTGCGAGGCCATCATAACGCCCGCCGCCTACAAGAGTGTTTTGCGCGCCGAGATTGCCACCTGTGATCTCGAAAGCGGTCTTCGAGTAGTAATCCAGACCGCGAACCATTCGCGGATTGACGGTGTAAGCAATCCCGCGCGCATCGAGATGTTCCTTGAATTTCTCGAAATGTGCACGCGAGACGTCATCGAGCGATTCTGTGATTGTCGGCAGCTGCGCAATGATCACCTGACATTCAGGTATTTTGCAGTCAAAAATGCGCAACGGATTGGTTGCATATCGCCGTTGACAATCGGTGCAGAGACCATCGAGCACCTCTGCGATCGCTCCGCGAAGCTTCTCGATGTAAGGCCGTCGCGATGCCGCATCTCCGACTGAATTGACAAGCAACTCAGTGTCAGTAATCCCCAGTTCGCCGAGCATTCCCGTAAGCATCTCGATGACTTCAGCCTCGATCACAGGATCGTCGCTCTCACCGAGGACTTCGGCGCCGACCTGATAGAACTGACGGAAGCGGCCCGCCTGAGGTCTTTCGCGGCGGAACATCGGGCCAATGTAGAAGAGACGGGTCAGCTCGCCGGGTGCTTTCTCGGTATACATTCGATGTTGAATATAGGCGCGCACCACGGAAGCGGTCGCTTCAGGGCGAAGACTGACGGATTCCTCGTTGCGGTCGACAAACGTGTACATCTCCTTGTGCACGATATCGGTCGCTTCGCCGACGCCGCGCGCAAAGAGCTCTGTCTTCTCGAGGATCGGTGTCCGGATCTCGCTGAATCCATAGCGCCGCAGCGCTTCGATCGAAACCTCCTCGACTCGTTTCCACAGAGGAAGCTCGCCTGGAAGAATATCCCTTGTTCCCTTGATCGTCTGTAACATACTCACAAAAAAGGGATATCATAACATATCTCGCCCGGGAGCGCCGGTCTCCAGACCGGCCACGAGCCGCGAAGCGTGCGAGACTTAGCGAGTCACAAGGACACTCCACGACTCGCACGCTTCGCGGCTCGTGGCGGTCTGGAGACCGGCGCTCCCAGGCGCGGCACTATGCGAGTTTTCTCAGGCGTTCAGCGGCGAGCTCGAGGGTCTCGTCCCGTTTGCAGTAGCAGAAACGGACCTGGTGACTGCCAAGCTCTGGGTGGCTGTAAAAGCTGCTTCCTGGTACGACGGCAACTCCGACGTTGCGCACCAGATGATCCGCGAATTTGACGTCGTCCTCAAAACCGAACTCTTTTATGTCCGTCATGATGTAGTAGGCCCCATCAGGCCGGAAGGCCTTGAATCCGGTCTCTTCGAGAACACCTAAAAAGAAATCGCGGCGCTTCTGGTAATCCTTTTGCAGATGATCATAGTAGCTTGGTGGCAGGTTAAGCGCTGCAACGCCGGCCTCTTGAAGGGGAGCGGCTGCGCCTACCGTCAAAAAGTCATGCACTTTTCTGATGGCATTTGTGATCTCGGGCGGTGCGATCGCGTAGCCGACCCTCCATCCGGTCACCGAGTAGGTCTTTGAGAGTGCATTGATCGTCACGGTGCGGTTGCGCATCCCATCGAGTGTTGCGATGGCGACGTGCCTCACGTCGCGGCCGGTGTCAGGGTAGAGGATATGTTCGTATATCTCATCGGTTAGCGCGAGCACGTCGAATTCGATGCACAGGTCAGCAATCACTCGCAGTTCGTCAAACGTGAAGACTTTTCCCGTAGGATTGTGAGGTGTGTTGATTATGATCGCGCGAGTCCTGTCATTAAACGCTGCGCGAAGTTCTGCCGGGTCGAAAGTCCATTGAGGTGGATAGAGCGTCACATACCGGACCGTTGCTTCACTCAGAATCGCATCGGGACCATAGTTTTCGTAGTAAGGTTCAAAGACGATGACTTCGTCGCCCGAATCGAGGGTAGCCAGCATGGCCGCGATCATAGCTTCCGTCGAGCCGCAGGTGACGACGATTTCGCGTTCCGGATCTACGTCGAGCCCGAGATGCCACCGGGTCTTCTCGGCAATCGCATCGCGAAAGCGCTTGGCGCCCCAGGTGATCGCGTATTGATTGATATCGGCTTCAATAGCTGCGCAGGCGGCTGCCTTGATCTCTACCGGAGCCGGGAAATCCGGAAAGCCCTGCGATAGGTTGACTGCATTGTAAAGATTGGCCTGGCGGGTCATATCGCGGATCACGGACTCGGTAAACCGGTCGGCCTTCTGAGAGACAAAACGACGCATAGTATTATTCTTATTGGGTTGTTATAAGGGATTTATTCGGGAGGCTATCCTGTTTCCGTAGCCTCGTTTCACGGTTCTTTTTACGAAGTTCTCAACATCGAAGCGAAGCAGCTTCTTTGATTCTGAGTCATCGGCCGAAATTGCTCTCAGCGTTCCCTGATCGACAGCCTTCTCAATCATCATCAAAGGGATGCCATATTCTCTTGCTGCAGCCCTGAATTCCATTAAATCCTTTGAATCGTACACGCTCAATGTGAAACCTCCTGGGATCTTTCCTGGTTCTCTCGTCGTAGAACAATTAGAGATGAAGGATAGAGAGCCCACGGGCCTCTGTCAAAGGATGTACGTTGTACCGCCTTCAGGCGGAATCTGAAGACGAGACAACCTGCACTTGAATTCAGCCATCTACGTCTTTAGAATGCTTGAGGTTAGTCGGAACGGAGTAGTTGAAATGGAGTGTTTGGAGTTCGAAGAGCAGATCAGCGAATACCTCGATGGGGGGCTCAAGCGTCCCGTTCGCCGCAATTTTGCGATCCACCTGCTGGCTTGTCAGGATTGCCACGCTCTTTTCAATGATGTGCGCGGTGTTGTCGATTCCTGCCATCAGTTAAAGGAATCCCAGATGCGGGAAATCGCACTCTTCACTGAGGTAGAGCAGCGAATAATAAATGCCACGACGGCCGGAGCTATGCTCAGTTGTCGCACGCTGGATGCTTTGATCTCCGATTACTTCGAAGGAATCATCGAAGGCAGTTGCGAGCGAATCTTCAGGGAGCACTTCGCTGTTTGCGAAGGTTGTCGCCGCCTGGTCGAGGGTGTGCGGCAGTCGATCGAAGAGAGTGAAGCGGTCGACGTTCCAGAAGAGCTCTACGGGCGCATCCTCGCAGCTACTTCTGGTCGTCGCAGTTAGAACGAAAAGAATTCCTCGCCCCCGCTTCCAACCCCCGAATCGAGCCTTCTTCCGGCTGTGGATTGTAAGTGAATGACTCAAGCGTCCCGGCGCCCAATCTTTCATTCCATATTCCTCGGTTTGCTTCTCTGCTCGTCGCCGTTTGCGTCGCCATTTGCGATTGGGGCGCAGCAGGGACCTGAGCAGACTGAGAAAAAAGTAAACAATCCAATTGGCGTGGCGAACGAAGAAGCCAAGGCCCTTCGCAAGCAGAACATTCCCCGCATTACTGTTGCCGCCCAGGGACAGCCGGCTCGTCAGGAAGAAGAGCTGGTGGTCGATTATGACCGTGCGGAAGGTGAGGGTGAGGTCTTCATCTATTCGGGCAACGTTGAAGCGCGCTACACCGATATTCGCATCTTTGCCAATCGCGTTATTTACAACGACGCCACAAAGGATGTAATTGCCGAGGGCGACGTCTATTTCGAACAGCAGGGCCAGACTCTGGTTGGCGAGCGGCTGGAATTCAATCTTACGACAAAGCGAGGAACGGTATACGAGCCGTCCGGCTTTACGGACAGAACTCCTGACGGATCGAGATTACTTATAGATGCCTCGCGCGCGCAAAAGACCGGGTATGACACGTATATGCTCGACAATGCCCGGATTACGGCGTGTCAGGAACGTGTGCCGAAGTGGAGTTTCACTGCCAAAAGAGCCCGGATCCGGATCGACAAGCAGGCGACGATCTACAACGGTCTCCTGCGCATCAAGAACATTCCGATCTTCTATCTCCCTTACGTGTCGCTTCCGATAAACAAGCGGGACCGGTCGTCCGGTTTTCTGCTTCCGAGCTACGGTTCGTCCAACATCAAGGGCCGGACGCTTCATGGCGCTTACTACCAGACACTGGGTCCGAGCGCCGATATTCTCTTTCGGGCCGACACGTATTCAAAGCGCGGGTTTGGTACAGGTTTTGACTTTCGAGCGCGCACTGACGACCACTCGAGAATTGCGATCGGTTCGTTTATGGTCTTCGATCGTTTATGGGGAGAGACGACTGACGATTTCGGCAATCCTCTGCCTGATCAGGGTGGCAGCAGCTTCTACGCCGACGCGGTTCAATACTTCAAGAACGGGTTTGTAGCAGTTGCGGACGTGAACATCACTTCGAGCTTCGATTTCAGACAAGTATTTGCCGAAGACCTGCAACAGGCGATCTCGCCTGAAGAACGCTCGCTTGTCTATCTGAACCGTAACTGGCGCTCATTCACCTTCAATGCCTCGTTTGGAGAGACGGGAACTTTTGTGACGTCGGGGCTGATCAAAACGCGGGCGCTTCCGAGCTTTGAGCTTTCGAAGAGGAGCACTAAGGTCTCGCCAAAGATTCCGGTCTACTTCGCGTTCGATTCCGCCCTTGAAGGTGTTCGACGTACCGAGGCTCAGGGAGTGAGCGATGTCTTGACGCTGAAGACGCCATCGATAGTGCAGCGGATAGATTTCGCGCCGCGTGCCATTTTCCCGCTGCCTTCGCTGGCCGGCTTTCTGATTACTCCAAGCCTCGGTCTGAGGTCCACTTTCTACAGCGACAGTCTGGATCCGGTGCGGCGAGTGGTTGAAGGAAATGATCTTTGGCGGCTCTACGGCGAGCTGGCAATCGATGTCCGGCCGCCTGCCCTTGCGAAAACGTTTCGAGAAAGTGACGGGTCGCCGCGCTTCAAGCATGTTATCGAGCCTTACATCACTTACCGTCGTCTGGCAGGCATTGACGAATACGATCGCACGATCAAGTTTGACGAAAAGGATGTGATAGCGGACACAAACGAGTTCGAGTACGGGATCACGAATCGAATATTCGTACCGCGCCCGGGCCCTGACGGCACGACTCCGCAGGCCCACGAGCTGTTGGAAGTAACACTCGCGCAGAAATACTTCTTTGATCCGACGTTTGGCGGAGCACTGGTGGAAGGCGTGCGCAATCAGTTCTATCCGATAAACATGCAGTCGGGTATGTCCTATGGCGGCGTGTTGCGCCGGTTTTCACCACTCAACCTCAAGGCGCGGTACCGGCCGATTGCAGTAGCGTATGCGGACCTGCGGATGAACTACGACATCCGGTATCATGAATTGCGCGATATTTTGTTTGGAGGAGGCCTCACTTATGGGATCTTTTCGGTGGGCAACTCCTGGTCGTACACGCGTCGAGTGGCAATTGACCAGTCTAGTTTCGATCCTTCGACCCTCCCGGGCAACATCCTCGAGTTCGCTGCATTCATAGGAAATCCCGCGCGCGGTCCTTACGGGGGATTTACCTACGGCTATGACTTCCGAGACAGGGACTTCTCGGGGATGCCGCGCGACCGGCGCATGATCAACCTCACAACGACGGCAGGTTGGGCCTGGGATTGCTGCGGCATCCAGGTGCAGAACGTGAGCTACGACTTCGGTCTGCGAAACGAGAATCGACTCCTCTTTGCATTTACCTTCAAGGGCATCGGCACCTTCGGGACCGAGAACTTCGGGCAGCGGCGCTAAGCGGAGTCTCACGCGAAGTCTGAGATTATTTGACGATCTGAGATTTGACATTGAGAAAGAGGAATCTGAACAAATGTCAGATGTCAGGCTTCTCTAATCTTCAGCATCTTCGCAGATTCTTCCTGAAGTGCGGTATTACATACCAAAAAACCGCATGCTTCGAACGGTGAATTCGTTCTAATATTATTAGGAGATATCGGGAACCTTTTCCGTCGAAGAGGGGTCTATCCCGGTGTCAGATGTTCGCGGAAGCGAGAGACAGTAGACGGGCCTGATGGGGAGGAAGGCGCGAATGCTGGCCGAAGAGAAGGCAATGCTGGTCCCCAGCCTGGATGAGTTCGTCAGGGTTGACCGGGCAGATACGGGTGTCGAGCTTCGACCACCTTCGCCTGCGACCGCGCGCGAGACGATGCTCATCAACAGGCTGCGAGCGGGCGAGATGAACGCCTTTGAAGACGTAGTCGAGACTTACAGTCCGCTCGTTTACGCTCTGGCTTTTCGCATCCTGAACGATCGCGAAGACGCACGCGATGTCGCTCAGGAGACATTCCTGAAGGTTTTTCGTCACTTTGACAGGTTCCGCGGTGATGCGAGTCTTAAGACCTGGATATGCAAGATCGCAATCAACCAGGCTCGCAGTACCGACAGATGGTGGCGGCGTCGTTCACGCGCCGAGACAGTTTCGCTCGATGAGCCGCTACCCACGATGCTTGATAGTGAAGAGCGCGTGCAGTCAGATTTGATTCCGAGTCGTGACGCTTCACCTGAAGCTGAGGCGATCAGGACCGAGCGCTCCCGTCAGATCGACCAGGCGCTCGCGCGAATCAGGAAGGATTTTCGTGTAGCGGTCCTGCTGAGGGACCTTGAAGGACTTGCCTACGATGAGATTGCCTACGCGCTTGGGATTTCGGTGGGAACGGTGAAGTCGCGGATAGCGCGTGGGCGCGAGATGCTGAGAGTCGAGCTGAAGAAAGCCGGGCATTTCGAATCAGATTGCAATCAGGATCGCGAGTCCGGAAATTGACAATTAGAGATACTGTTCCTCAAAAGGGAACGGCGAGTTTCGGGTGCCGTGCAACTCAGGCAACGAGTGCTTTTTTCGACGCTCATGGCCGATGGGTCGGAGAAGCCCTGGTAGTCAACCGAAGGCGGGTCAGCAACACCCAGTTTCGGGTTTTTCAAGGGTGCACTTCGAGAGCCTGACAGTACGGCGCCCGAAAGCCAATGCAGTTGAAGTAATATGATTTGCAGAAGATTCTCAGAGCTATATTCCGCGTTTCTTGATGGAGTAGCCACTTCAGAAGATCGGGCTGCAGTCGAGGAGCATCTTCGCTCTTGCCTTGGTTGCCATCGCCTTGCGGCCGAGCTGCGGTGTCTCCGATTCGATATCTCATCGCTTGAACGCGATGCCCATCAGCGGGAGTATGCCAACAATCTGAATGCGGAGATCGTGAGTGCTCTCTATCGTGAAGCCAGATGGCAGGCGCAGGCAGAGAAAAGGCGCGCGGACTTCATCGATCGTTGGCGCATTCGGATCTTCTCTCAAAGTGTAGGAACACTGGTTTCAATTGTGTTACTTGGAGTTCTTGCGACGGGAGTCTTGCGGCCAGCCTACCGGGCTACTCTGTCGCTGGCCCGGGTCGCGATGAATCAGAAGTCGGGTGCGTTCGATTTCCAGGAGTTTGAAGCTCAATTCGCAGTTGCGGAGGAAGTCCGCTACAAGATTCTCCTGTTGGGAGCTCCCCCACCTCCTCCTGTCTTTAATCCGAGCGGAGCAGTTCTTGGCTTCGGTGAGGCTTTGGGCGACGAAGAGATCGTGATAGCCACAGTAAAGGTGAGAAAGGACGGCCGCGCGTCGGTGACCGAAATCGTCGATGGCACGGACGATCCGGTTGCAATTGACAGACTATCGGACGCGCTGATTCAGCAGGCCAATTTTCACCCCGACGCCGCCGGCAGACGTCACATCAGAAGCAGTCCTCATGTTCAGCAAGATCAATATCTCAGGATAAAGTGCTGGGTGCTGAGTGCTGAGTGCTGAGTATGGAGTTCAAGCTTTAGCTTGCTCTTACCATTCGAACTGCACACGAGCAAGCTAAAGCTTGAACTCCATACTCAGCACTCAGCACTCAGCACTCAGCACTCTTCTTCTTTGACCCATCGGCCGCGAGCGGGAAGGGAATTGTTGTATGTTCGATCAACTTCTTGACTCGGGTGGGAGATCGCGAAATGCGAGGTCACGCAAATTCTTTCTTGCGGCGGGAGCCATTTATGCCGTTGCGGTTCTTGTCATTGCTATTGCAGCCGTGATGTTGTTCAACCCCCGGCTCGCCGAAGCGATGAGCCTCAAAATGCCCCTTGTCCCATCAGTGGCCGACCCGCAGCAGCCGCGGCAGTCTTCGCGACAGGCCTCGGATTCAGGTGCGTTCAAGACGCCGTTCGCCAGTTCCGGTGCAACCTCAGCCGGCCACGCGACTTGCTGTCAGCCCTGATCTTCCCGTGATCAATGGAGCGGGTGAGCGCACTCCGGTTCCAATGGGGTACGGAGCCGGCAGAACGGGCAATGGTCTGCCTCCGGGTAGTGGTGTGCCTGGTTCCGGTAAAGATGCGGGAGCACCTCCGCCGCCGCCCTCGCCTGAAAAAGCTCCGTCACCGCCGCCCGAACGGAAGCCTTCGATTTCGCCCGTTTCAGAGGGAGTGTTACGCGGAAGTGCGGTTTTGCGAGATATACCCCGGTACCCTGAAATTGCGAAGCGGTCGAAAGTGCAGGGCGTCGTACAGGTGCTCGTTACAATTGCCGAAGATGGGACGGTGCTTGACGCGAGCGTACTTAACGGAAACCCGGTGCTCAGACAGGCCGCTCTGGATTCCGCGCGGCGTTGGAGATTCAGTCCGACGCTACTCAGTCGAGTCCCGGTAAAGGTTCAGGGAATATTGACCTTCAACTTCAGGCTGGACTAGCACGACATTTGGAATTTGGAGTGCCAGCCGCTGGCGAGCGTCCAGGCTTCAGCCTGTCGCGCTTGAGACGTAAACGTTCGGCTCCTCCGGATGATTGTGAAAAGCCAGGCTTGAAGCCATGACGCTCACCGCTCGCGACTCCCAGGACTAATCTCAATCCATTTGCTTCACTGTGTTCTCTGAAGCTTGGGTTGTGTCCGGCACAGCGGGCAAAAGGGCTTCGTGCAGGACGTCGCGAATATCTTCAACGAAGACGAAGCTCATCTCACGCTGAGGTTCTTTCGGTACTTCCTCCATGTCTTTCCTGTTGAGTGCCGGGAGGATTACCTTTTCGACTTTGGCGCGATGTGCCGCCAGGATTTTTTCTTTGACACCGCCGATTGGAAGCACCTGGCCGCGAAGGGTGATTTCACCTGTCATCGCAACAGATTTGCGAATCGGACGATTTGCAAGGGCCGAGACGAGCGCGGTTGCCATCGTAATTCCCGCCGATGGTCCGTCCTTTGGGGTGGCACCTTCGGGTATGTGGATGTGGACGTCAGTCTTCGAGAACTTGTCCTCGTCGATTCCCAGCTCTGCCGCGCGGGCTCGGGCGTACGAATAGGCCGCGTGGGCTGATTCGCGCATTACCTCGCCCAGCTGGCCGGTAAGTTGCAACTGTCCCTTTCCCTTCATAGCGATGGCCTCAATGAAGAGCACATCGCCCCCTGCTGCGGTGACAGCAAGACCAGTAGCGACCCCTATCTGATCGTGCTTGAGAAGCTCGTCGGGTTCGACCTTGGGAATTCCAAGAAACTCGTGCAGATTCTTTACCGTGACCGCGGACGTCTTCTTTTCGCCTTCTGCGACGCGTCGCGCAACCTTACGACATATCTTTCCGATCTCGCGCTCGAGCTGTCTGAGGCCAGCTTCATGCGTATAGCGAACTATGATGTCTCGAATGGCCCCATCCGTGATCGTCAAGTGTTTTTCCTTGATTCCATTCTCTTCAAACTGCTTCGGCAGCAGGTGCCGCCGCGTGATCTCGAGCTTTTCAAGCTCGGTATATCCCGCGAGCCGGATGGTCTCGAGACGATCACGCAATGCAGGCTGGATCGTCTCGAGTACATTGGCCGTCGTCATGAACATTGAGTTCGACAGGTCGAATGGCACACCGAGGTAGTTGTCGCGAAATGAGAAGTTCTGTTCGGGATCGAGCACTTCAAGAAGCGCCGATGACGGATCCCCACGGAAGTCCGAGCTCACTTTGTCGATCTCGTCGAGCATTATCAGCGGATTGTTCGTGCCGGCCTGTTGAATTGCCTGAATGATTCTGCCGGGCATAGCACCAACGTAAGTGCGCCGATGCCCCCGAATTTCAGCCTCGTCGTGAACTCCGCCGAGACTCAATCGCACGAATTTCCGATTCAACGCTCGAGCAACCGACTTGCCGAGACTCGTCTTACCGACGCCGGGAGGTCCGACGAGGCACATGATGACGCCTTTGGGTTTGTCCCTCAGCTTGCGTACAGCGAGTGCTTCGATGATTCGTTCCTTGACCTTCTCGAGACCGTAGTGATCCTCATCGAGAATTTTCTGAGCTTTGCGCAGATCAAGGTTCTCCCGCGACGGTTTCGACCACGGCAACTGAACCATGATGTCGAGCCAGTTTCTGAGCGTTGCTGTCTCTGCAGCGTCGGGGTGCATGCGCTCGAGTTTTTTGAGCTGCCTGTCCACCTCCTCTTCAACAGCTTTAGGCATCTTGGCCTTCGCAATCTTCTCGCGATACCCGGAGATGTCTTCCGCCAGTTCATTGCCTTCTCCGAGCTCAGCCTGGATCGCCTTCAATTGCTGACGCAGATAGAACTCTCGTTGCGAACGATCGATCTCTCCCTTCGCCTGCGTGTTGATTTCCTGTTGAACTGTCAGAACTTCGATCTCTTTTGCGAGCAGTTCATTGACACGGCGAAGACGCGCTGTCACATCCAGTTGTTCGAGAACTGTCTGCGCATCTTCGACCTTGAGCTCGAGATTCGATGCGGCAAGATCAGCGAGCCTTCCCGGATCGTCAACATTGGCGACAATCGCCATCACTTCGGGCGAGATATTCTTGCCAAGGCTGACCGCCTTTTCCATCGATGCGCGCACGTTGCGAATCAATGCCTCCAGCTCGAGCGATTCCTGTGGTGCCGTTTCCGTAAGCGTTTCGACTCGAGCCTGCAGATATCCTGCGGTCTCTTCGATGAAGTTGATCTTTGCGCGGGAAACTCCCTGGACGAGAATCCGGATGCGCCCGTCGGGGAGTTTCAACATCCGCATGATGATGGCGACCGTTCCGGATTCGAAGACATCGCCTGGGCCCGGTTCTTCCTTTTCGAGGTCTTTCTGGGCGGCCAGCATGATCATGCGGTTCTCAGCCAGCGCCTGATCGACGGCATGCATCGAACGCTCACGACTGACGAAGAGGGGAACGATCATGAATGGAAAGATGACGATATCTCTCAGCGGCAACACGGGGAGGACTTCAGGAATCTTCAGCTGCTCATCCGGAGCTTCGGGCGCGTCGGCCACTATGTCATCTAGTTCAGGTCCTGTCGTCATGATTGGTTACTCAGTAATAGGAATTGACACGTCGCGACCGCAGGACGGCGTTTTTGGGAGTCTTATCTCGAGAACTCCATTTTGCAGCGAGGCGCTTACCCCTTCGATCCGCACCGGACATTCAAGCGAGAACGTTCGAGAAAAGCTGCCGTAGGTACGTTCGAGACAGTGGTACCGAACCACGCTGCCTGTTCCGGCGTGTCCGAGCCCTGCACTATGTTTTAGCTTGCGGCCTTCAATTTTGAGCGTGTTATCACGGATCGTCAGGCGAATGTCATCGCTTCGAAGGCCGGGTATCTCGACGCGCATCACGATCGCGTCTTCCATCTCGCACAGGTCCACTGCCGGATGCCACGCGCCCGGCGGCGGAACAAACGATTGCAGGTCTTCAAGGTGCAGCAACAGCCGGCGCAGCCGCTCACGCAACTGCTCGGAAATATCTGCCGGTTGAGGATGTGTTACCCGACCTGCCATGTTCTTACGTACGTTGTACCGCCTTCAGGCGGAATTCTTTGCCTTGGAATCCTGCGCCCCGAAGATTCCGCCTGAAGGCGGTACAACATGCCCAGGCTTCCAGCGGAGTACCGGCTTCCTCGCTGCGGCGGCTTCATCCAGCCTGCCGATTCGCGTCATATGCGGGGCGCTCTTGACGACTTCCGGTGTCTCCCGTGCTTCGCGTGCGATTGACCGCATTGCATCGATAAAGAGATCGAGCTCTTCACGCCCTTCGCTCTCTGTAGGCTCGATCATCATCGCTCCCGGTACGACCAGCGGAAAATAGATCGTCATTGGATGAAATCCATAGTCGATCAGTCGTTTGGCGATGTCGAGTGTGTGCACGCCGTACTTCTGCTGCCGTTTGTCATCGAGAATCACTTCGTGCATCGCGCGCCCCTCGTATGCGACCTCATAATCACCTTTGAGATGATGCGCGATATAGTTTGCATTTATCACGGCCGTTTCGGTGGCTTCTCGCAGACCCTCCGCGCCAAGCGTCAGAATGTAGCACAGCGCCCGCACAAGCACCGAGAAGTTGCCATGAAAGGCACGTACGCGGCCGATCGAAAGAGGTCTGTCGAAATCAAGTCGAAGACTGCCACTCTCGCCGACTACACGAGGAAACGGCAGATAAGGCTCAAGCTCCCTTGTGACCGCTATCGGTCCTGCTCCGGGGCCGCCACCTCCGTGCGGAGTCGAGAATGTTTTGTGGAGGTTGAGGTGAATCACATCGACGCCCATGTCTCCCGGGCGCGTCTTGCCAACAAGCGCGTTCATGTTCGCGCCGTCCATATAAACGAAACCGCCGGCAGCGTGCAGAATCCTGCAGATCTCATCGATGCGCTCTTCGAAGATTCCGAGCGTCGAGGGATTGGTCAGCATCAGCGCAGCTACGTCCTGATCCACGATCTCGCGCAAATGTTCAACGTCGATCGCACCGTGGCTGTCTGATTTGATTGTCTGAACCTCATACCCGCAGATTGCCGCGCTTGCCGGGTTGGTCCCGTGGGCAGAGTCGGGTATGAGAACTCGCTTTCTCGGATTCCCCCGCTCTTCAAGACGCCGGCGGATCACCATGAGACCCGTCATTTCTCCCTGGGCTCCAGCGGCGGGCTGCAGGCTTACGCCGGGAAGACCAGTGATCTCGGCGAGGCTTTCCTCGAGCTCTCTTATCAATTCGAGATTTCCCTGGGCCATGTCATCTGGAAGATATGGATGCGACGTCAGGAAGCCGTCCATTCGCGCAACTCGCTCGTTGAGCTTTGGGTTGTACTTCATGGTGCAGGATCCAAGCGGGTACATCCCATAGTCGACTGCGTAGTTCCAGGTCGAAAGGCGGGTGAAGTGTCTGATGACGTCAACTTCGCTGACTTCCGGCAATCCTGCTACATCCGTTCTAAGCGATTCGGGCGCAATCAGTGAATCGATCGGCAATCTATCAACATCAAGCGCGCTGATGTGATAGCCCGCTCGCCCAGGCTGCGATCGCTCGAAGATCAGGCCTTCATTCTGATTAACTTGAGTGGTTGATTTACGGATCAATTGGGCCGTCTTTCCTGTCTGTAATCGATAAAGATACTGTTAATGATTTATCAGATTCGCTCAAACGCTTCGACGAGCCTGTCCATGTCTGCTCGCGTGACCGTCTCAGTCACTGCTATCAGAATCTCATTCTTCATCTCCGGGAAAAAGCGTTCGAGGGGCAGACCTCCGATGATGTCTTCACTTCGCAGCTTTTCGAGAACTTCGCGAGAGGGGCGCTCGCATGAAATTACAAACTCGTTGAAGAACGGGGAAGTGAAATGGAGTTTTATTCCGCGGAGTCCGCTGAGCCGCCGGGCGAGATAATGCGCCTTCTGCACGTTCTGTTCGGCCACCTCCCTCAGCCCGTGTGGCCCCATCGTTGAAAGGTAGATTGTCGCCATCAACGCGTAGAGGCCCTGATTGGTGCAGATGTTCGAAGTCGCCTTCTCGCGACGGATATGCTGCTCGCGAGTGGCGAGCGTGAGCACGTAACCTTCACGGCCCTTTCCATCGAACGCGCGGCCAACAAGACGTCCCGGAATCTGGCGTTGCAGCTTTTCGCGGACCGCGAAAAACCCGCAGTACGAGCCGCCAAAGGACACTGGTATCCCAAACGATTGGGCCTCGCCACACACTATATCGGCGCCAGCTTCTCCGGGCGCTCGAAGGATTCCGAGACTCAAGCCCTCTGCGACGACAACTACCATCAGCGCGCCAACTCGATGCGCGGCGGCGGCAAGCTGCTCGATCTGTTCGATACCACCGTAAAAGTTCGGACTCTGAACGATGAGTGCGCCGACATCTGAACCGAGACTGGCTATCGCTTCCGGGAGAATTGTTCCTGTCTCGGCACATGCGGGAATCGTGATCTCCGTAATTCCGGCGTTGCGTATGTAAGTGTCTACGACCTGCCTGTATTCCGGATGAAGATTGCCGGCCAGCGCTACCTTGGAGCGCCCGGTGACCCGCTCTGCCATCAGCACTGCCTCAGCGGTTGCGGTCGAACCGTCATAGAGCGATGCATTGGCAACATCCATCCCGGTGAGCTGGCAGATCATCGTCTGGAACTCGAAGATCGCCTGCAGTGTGCCCTGACTGATCTCTGGCTGGTACGGCGTGTAGGAGGTATAGAACTCCGACCGCGAAATCAGGGTATCGATAATCGTCGGGATAAAGTGGTCATACGCGCCGGCGCCAAGAAAGCTAAGGGCTTTGGCTCCCGTATTCCGCGTAGAGTTCTGATCGCTCAGCTTGCGGAAAAAAGTGAGCGTTTCGGGCTCTGATAGTGGCGGTGGAAGATTGAGAGGGCGATTGAGTTTCAGATGGGATGGGATTCCCCTGAAAAGTTCTTCAATCGATTGATAACCCATGTCGCGCAGCATTTCTGCACGTTGACGCTCCGAGTTCGGAATATAACGCATTTTTCGTCAGTTGCTGGCTTTCTGCTCTTCGACAAAATCTTCGTATTCGGTCGCGGTCAGGAGTGCATCAACCTCTGTGCGTGTCTCGAGCTTGACCTTGATCATCCAGCCGTCGTCATACGGCGAGTTGTTGACGAGCTCCGGCGCATCGGTTAGGGCCTGATTGGCTTCGATGACTTCACCCGTCACCGGCGCAAAGAGCTCATTGACCGATTTGACCGATTCGACCGAGCCAAAGGGTTTGCCTGATACGACTTTGTCTCCTGGCTCAGGAAGCTCGACGAACACGACGTCTCCGAGTGCGTCGGTTGCAAATGAAGTGATGCCGACCGTCCCTGTAGTGCCGTCCAGTCGAAGCCATTCGTGATCTTTTGTGTAGTGCAAATCCTCAGGATAGTTCGCCATCCTTGCTCACGCTCCTCTTTTTCAGTCTATTTTTGGCGCTTGTAGAAGGGAGTCGCGACGACTCGCGCGTTGACACGCTTGCCCCTTATATCAACGTCAAACTCCGTACCCACAGCACTCTTTTCAAACGGCAGGTAAGTCAATCCGATGTTCTTCTGCAGATAAGGCGCCGGACTTCCGGAAGTAACCTGTCCTGCAATTGATCCGTCGATCACTACAGGATAGTGATCACGCGCAATTCCGCGACCTGTCATCTCAAATCCAACGAGCTTTCTCTTCAGGCCCTCTTCTTTCTGCCTGACCAGACTGTCCCGGCCGATGAATTCGCCTTTTGCAGGTTTCACTATCCACGCGAGATCCGCCTCGAGCACTGAGGTCGTCTGATCGATGTCGTTGCCATAGAGCGCCATTTTGGCTTCGAGGCGAAGAGTATTTCGAGCCGCCAGTCCGCACGGTACGAGCCCCTGATCCCGGCCCGCATCAAGAATTCTCGACCAGATACGACTTGATTCAGCAGGATCGAAATAAATCTCGAAACCGTCCTCACCGGTGTACCCGGTGCGCGCTATGATCGCCGGAACGCCATCAAAGTTCCCGCGCGCGAACCAGTAATAGTTTATCGACGCCAGATTCACTTCAGTGAATTGCTGAATTATTGAAAGAGCCTTCGGACCCTGAATAGCAAGCTGCGTATAACTGTTGCTTGTATTGCTCACCTCGGCATCAAGTCCGCCGGCGTGACTTTGGATCCAATCAAAATCCTTGTCCGAGTTCGAAGCATTTACACAGACAAAGTAATGTTCACCGGACATTCTGTGAACGAGTACGTCATCGACGAACGTACCTTCCGGATAGGTCAGCGCCGAGTATTGTGCCTGACCATCGACCAGCTTCGATGCGTCGTTGGTGGTCACTTTTTGAACCAGGGCCAGGGCTTCCGGGCCTCGAAGCTCGATCTCGCCCATATGACTGACATCGAAGATGCCGGCAGCAGTCCGGACAGCCATGTGTTCATCAATCGTACCGGAATACTGGATCGGCATGTCCCATCCGCCGAAGTCCACCATTCGCGCACCGAGGGCGCGATGCGCTTCATTGAGCGCAGTTTTCTTAAGTGGCGCCGGCGATAAGGGAGAAACAGACGACATCAGATGAGGTTCCTCAAAGTAGCCGAAACCTAACACAGCGTTCGATCTTCCGTCAAACGAGCGCCTTGGTACCTGATTCCAATGTCAGAGACGCAAAAAGCGCAAACTTAAAACCAAAAA
>CAWEYR010000019.1:0-246890 GCA_963813345.1 uncultured Acidobacteriota bacterium
TTCACCGACCCGTGAACCCGCCTATCCTCCGTGGTCTCGGCCTCGCCCGACTTCAGGGCTGCCGCTTCGACGATTGCGATGAACTCGCGCGCGCCCTCCTCGACGATGAGAGTCGTGATCCGATCGCCATGACAGAGGGTCGATATCTCCTCGGCGTGAGCGCGTTTTGGCGGGGCGATGTGGCCAAAGCCCGCCACTATCTAGATGGCGCAATCGAAGCCTACGACGTGGCCCATCGCGACAAGCATCTGGCGTTGTACGCCCAGGACCCGAAGGCGGTTTGCCTCGTACGGCTGGCCCTCGTCGAGCTGTGGGCCGGAGATGCCGGCCGGGCAGACCAGACAGCCCGATCTGCACTTGAGATCGCCGTCGATCTCGATCATCTGATGACGTTGGGGTACGTCATCACTTACGCGGCGATCCTCGCAGCCGAATCCGAAGATCTCGCCCGCCTCGCCGAGCTCCTCGCGGACGCTGACCTTCTATGGAAGCGTCTTTCGGACCGCTACCTCATGGTCGTCCTGGAAGCCCTTCGGGGCTGGCTGGACGTCTGCGAGGGATCAGCTGAGGGCATCGAGAAGATCGTGCGGTCGGCAGCGCGTTCGCGTGCCGAAGGGGAGACCCTCCACTTGACCTACACACTCCTTCTCCTCGCCCGTGCTCGCGGCATGGTCGGCGAGTTCCACCAGGGACGAGCCGCCACACGCGAGGGGCTCTCGTGGTCAGACAGCCACAACCAGCGTTATCTCGAGGCAGAGCTGTCGAGAGTCGACGGTGAGTTGGCTTATCGCGCCGGAGAAACCGAGGCAGCTGCCGCTTCTCTACGCAGTGCCATCGAGATCGCCAGCGCTCAAGGGGCGGGCTGGCTGGAGCTTCGGGCGCTCCACTCCTTCGCCAGTCGATTCCCGACCTGACACTGCGCGAGCAACTTGCCGAGCTCATCGAGACTATCCCGTCGGGCCATGATCTTCCGGTGTTCCGGGCAGCAATCGGCCTTCTGAACGAGTCCAGTTGAGAGGGAACGCTTCGGGAACGCCTGAGTGTGTATCCTTGGCGCATCGTTGGTGAAACCGAGCCAGAGGAACGTCCAATGGTTTGAGACACACGCTTTAGCTCAAGGAGGATCTCCATGACAGGTCATGCAGTTATTGCGATCGTACTCGCTGCCAGCATTCACGCGCAGGCGCTCGCGAAAGAAGCCTCGGTCGACTGGGCGGTGAATGCGACAATTATCGATGGCTGCAGCTGCCGCATGCCGTGCCCGTGTATCTTCGGATCACCCGCTACAGTCGGCTCCGCCGCCACCCATGAGCATGCGGGACACAGGGCCTGTTACTTCAACGCGGCGTTTCGGGTTAATAAGGGGCATTATGGCAAGGTCATGCTGGATGGTGTGAAGTTCTGGTTCGCGGGAGACAAGGGCGACGCCAGGACCGTCGAACTTACATTCGAGCCTTCCGCGACCAAAGAGCAGCGGACGGCGATCCGCGTGTTCATGTCGCATTTCCTGCCGTTAGAGTGGAAGTCCTTCACCGAAGGACCCGATGCGAAGATCGAGTGGAAAGCCGAGGCAGTGAGCGCCGAGGCCAAGCTCGATGGCGGAAAGGCGGCTGAAGTGGTGTTGACTCGAAATCCCGGCGCCACAGGTAAAGGTACGACTGTCATCAAGAATATGAGCTACTTCGCCTCCACCCGAAATGACGGGTTCAATATTATGCCGGCCGAGATTATCGCCTATCGTCGCGGGCCCAAGCCAGCACCGTTCGAGTTTCGTGGAACCTCAGGATGGACCATCACCATCGACATGAACTCCAGGGATGTGACTCCGGCGCGGTAGACCTTGTTCACACGTTGAGTCAGGAATACTTCGCCGCGATCTTGCGTACGGTATTTATGTTCCGGAAGGTACCTTGATTCAGAATCTTCCTCGCGCGTAGGTCGCCCTTGATCGGCGATTCTGACATTTTCGTGTTGCACAACCAGAAGACTTCGCGAGCACCAAAGCGGAACTGGTGGATATGATCATTGAGCGATATCACCAGTTTTTGATCTTCGGCAGCTTAACCCATCTCGAAGGAATCCTACCTGTAATGTCGATGCTCGCTCGATCTCCACAGCAGTGAACGGAATTGTTTCAACAAGCGTGGTTAGCTCGTGAATGGAGCGTAGAAAGGTGCCCACCTCGTAACCGAGCGCGGTCTTCAGCTGATCTTCAATCTTCTTCTCGAGAGCGCTCGTCTTTCGAGCTTCCGAATCGAAGATGACATTACCACTCGCAATGTAGGTCTCGACTCGCTGAAAGCCCATAGATTCAAAGAGCTTTCGCAGAGCTTCCATTTTCACGACATGGCCGCCGACATTAATCGCCCGAAGAAATGCAACGTATCGTGTCATATACAACATTGAAGAAGGGCCTCGGGAGCGCGAAGCCGCGAAAGAACCCAGACATGCTGTTTTTGAATCACGGTTATTCGTTTTTCGCGGCTTCGCGGCTTCGCGTGAGATCCGCCTGGGCTCCAGCGAATCACCGTAACTTGTGTTTTTCGAGTAACTGGCGCGCGATGATCAGTCTTTGCAGCTCGTTTGTTCCGCCTCCGATGATCAACAGCGGCGCGTCGCGATAATATCTTTCGACCGGATAGTCCTTCGAATAACCATTCCCTCCCAGTATGCGCATCGCTTCGAAAGACACGTCGGCTGCCGCCTCAGTAGCGAAGAGCTTTGCCATTCCTGCCTCGAGATCACACCGCTCGCCGCGATCCTTCTTCTCGGCAGCTGAGTAGATCAGCAGACGTGAAGCTTCGATCTTCGTCGCCATCTCGGCAAGCTTGATCTGAATGGTCTGATGCTCGCAGATTGGCTTTCCAAAAGTGACCCGCTGTTGCGAATACCTGATTGCTTCTTCAAAGGCCGCTCGAGCCAGTCCCAGACCGCGAGCTGCAACATTGATGCGCTCGGTTTCAAGTCCAGTCATTACATGTTTGAAACCAAGGCCCTCAACCCCACCGATCAGGTTTCCTGCGGGCACTTGAAAGTCATCAAAGTGCAATTCACAGGTCTCGACCGTCTTGTAACCCATCTTTTCGATATCTCGATTGACGTTCAGGCCGCGCGCGCCTTTCTCGATAATAAGCGCACTCATTCCTTTGTGCGCCGGTTTCGCCTTTGGGTCGGTCTTGACCAGAAGAAGAAAGCAATCGCCGCGACGCCCGTTTGTTACCCACATCTTTGCACCGTTAACACGATAAACGTTTCCGTCCCGCGTGGCCGTCGTTGTAATCGATTGCAGGTCAGTGCCGGCGTTTGGCTCGGACAGTGCGATGCCTCCGCGCCGCTCACCAGCGGCGAGCGCCGGCAGGAACCTTTGCTTCTGCTCTTCAGTTCCATACCGGTTAAGCACATCGCATAGCACCAGATGAGTGCCGAGTATCCCGGCCAGGCCCATCCAGCCTCGAGAAAGCTCTTCGAAGATCATGGCAAAGGTTGTGTAGCCGACGCTTGCACCGCCGTACTCTTCCGGAACATTCAAGCCAAAAAGGCCAAGCGATCTCATTTGCTCGACAAGAACATCCGGGTATTCATCGTTATGCTCCATGCGCGAAGCGACCGGGATTACTTCCTTGTCGACAAATTGCCGGACAGTGTTGACGATAAGTCTTTGTTCATCGGTGAGGTTTTGCATACTCACATAGGTTCCTTAAGCTTCGACGTTCAAGCAACATGACATCGCGCCATTGCCCATCCATACGACCGATGCGTTCGCGTCTTCCAACCTCGCGAAATCCAGCCTGTTTGTGAAGAAGCAGGCTATGTTCGTTCTCAGGGAAGATCCCTGCCTGCAACGTCCAGATTCCGTGCTTCTCGGATTCAGCAATGAGCGCGGCAAGCAAGGCTCGACCGATACCTTGGCCTCGATAAGTGAATTTCACGTAGATACTGACTTCGGCCACGCCAGCGTAGACTTCGCGGCGTGACACCGGACTGAGCGCCGCCCAACCGGCGATATCGCTGCTTGCACGCGCTACAAGACGCGAGTGAGCAAGGTGTGCCGAGTCCCATTCTTCCCAGGATGGCGCGGTCGTCTCGAATGTGGCGTTGCCAGTAGCGATACCTTCAAGGTAGATTGCACGTACCTTCTCCCAGTCATCAGGGATCATCGCATCTATCTTATATGGCTTATATGTCACCTGATCAGGAGTAAGGTTCACGGCGAATCTTCCACAGGAACGACAATACCTAACGACGCTCCGGACCTCAATGAGCGAAAGACTCGAAGAAAACCGGTTCGCGACAGATACAGCCACGCCCTCATCCGTTGTGGCCGAACCGTCTTTGAAAGATTCTCCACAACGCTGGTGGCTCGTGGCACTGCTCAACCTGGGATTGTTGTTCTGCTACATCCATCGAAGCGGACTGGCTGTTGCGGCGCCCTTCATTATCAGCGACCTCGGCTTGAGCACGGCAGTGACTGGCGTGCTGCTGTCCGCGTTTTTCTGGCCCTATGCATTCATGCAGATGCCCGCGGGCTGGGTCGTCGACCGTTTCGGCGTCCGACTTACTTATGCGGCCGGTTACGTTCTCGGTTCGGTCGCAGCAGCCGCAACCGGCCTCGCGCAGGGCACCGCGTCACTCGTTCTGGTGCGGATGATGTTGGGAGTCGGACAGGCAGCACTCTTCCCGGCCAGTTCGCGAGCGACTGCCAACTGGTTTCATGATCGCGAGCGCGGTGTCGTAACGGCACTCTACCTGACTGGAAATCGACTGGGGCAGGCACTGATCAACGGTGGCGGGGCGATTCTGCTCGCGGTGATCGGCTGGAAAATGTTCTTCACGACCATCGGACTCTTTCCGTTGGTTTTTCTGCTTCCATGGATGCTGTTCCTCCGTAAATGGGAGCGCCCGTCGATTGGCAGGTCTGAGGTTTCTCTTACCGAAAGCTTCGCGCTGCTGAAGCAGCGCAGTGCACTCGGAATCTTTCTCGGCTTCTTTGCATACGACTACGTCTGGTTCCTGTTTTTGACCTGGCTGCCGGCCTATCTGGTGATCGAGCGTCACTGCACGACCCGTGAGATGGCAATCTTCAGTTCAGTCCCTTACCTTTTCGGTATGCTCATAACTTTGGGTTCGGGTGCCTTGAGCGATTGGTTCGTTCGGCGAGGCTACGACGAGGTGCGCGTCCGAAAGACGTTTGTCACTGTCGGTCTGGCTATAGCTTGTCTCATCGTGCCTGCCGGGATCGTTGAAGATAAGATGACAGCTGTTTACCTGTTGACAGTGTCACTTTGTGGCTTGAATGTGTGCGCACCGAATGCATGGTCGCTGACGCAGGCAGCTGCAGAAAAGAAGATTGTAGGTACAGTCGCCGGCATTCAGAACTTCGGCGGCAATGTGGGTGGAATTATCGCGCCGGCACTTACGGGTTACATTGCTCACGTCACAGGGTCATTCGCGCTCGCGTTGGGAGTAGCGGGAGCGATACTCATCGGTGGTATCTTCGCCTACTGGTTGATGATTACGAAGAAGGTTGAGATGCCAAACAAATAACTCTTGGAGGCAAGATGGGCGACATAAACATCTGGGCAGTTATTGCAGCAGCAGTGTCAAGCTTCCTGCTGGGTGGACTCTGGTATTCAAAGAAGTTTCTCGGTGCACTCTGGAATCGGGAAGCGGGACGCACCGACATGCAGCAGGGTGGGCATCCAGCTAAAGTCTTCGGTCTGAGCTTTCTATTCGCGTTGATTGGCGCCGTCGCGTTCGCGTGTTGGCTGGGGCCGGAACCAGACTATATCGATGCGCTCAAATTTGGAGCGATTGTGGGTGCGTGTTTTGTCGCGACCAGCTTTGGAATCAACTATCAGTTTGCCAATCGAAGCTTTCTGATGTGGCTTATCGATGCAGGATATCACTTTCTGCAGTTCGTGATTTACGGTCTGATTATCGGTCACTGGCACTAGATCGGCCAATCACTTCGGCACGTATAGGCGCTCCCAGGTCGACTACGTGCACTCAGTATATGTTCAGGTTGATAGCATCAGCGGTTCTGCTTGTTTGTTTGAGCATTTCTGCGTTCTACCGGTATCGGGCGCGAAAGCAAGGCGGGACGATTCCGCGTCGCAGCGAGAACACGTTTCTGGTGGTCACTCGTATCTTCGGAACATTACCACTCGCCGCCGCAATAGTTGCGCACATCGTGATTCCCGGTTGGATGGACTGGGCGTCGTTTCCGGCGCCTGACTGGGTTCGCTGGTTGGGCGTGATGCTGGGGCTACTGACATTGCCAGCCGTTTACTGGGTCTTTTCCTCTCTTGAGAGCAATGTAAGTGAAACGGTGCTGACCAAGCAGACGCACCAGCTTGTCACCAAAGGCCCATATCGCTGGGTGCGCCATCCACTCTACTCGACCGGACTCTCGCTGCTGGTTTCGATCGGTCTGATGACGGCGAGTTGGCTGATCCTCGCGTTCACAGCAGGCGCATTTCTGTTGTTCCGGTTTCTGATTGTCCCTATGGAAGAACAACAGTTGTTATTGAAGTTCGGTGATGACTACCGTGCAATGATGAACCGGACCGGCCGCTTCCTTCCTGGCATGTAGTACGGATTTCAGGCTTCAGCTTGCGCCCTTGGCTACGCTGCAGTGACCAAGAGCAAGTGAAGCCTGGATTCGCCAAGGCGCTACAACTCCAAATTCGCTTACGCGCTTGCAGCCTTAGGTCCTGACGACTTCACTTCATCGGTGACGCCTGATTCGAATTGTTTGAAGTTTTCCCGGAAGAGGCCGGCGAGATGTTGAGCCTTTGCATCGTACGCCTTCACATCCTTCCACGTATTTCTCGGCTGAAGAACTTCGGTCGGCACATCGGGACACGACACCGGAACATGCACGCCGAATACGGGATCGGGTCTGCGTTTCGATTTTTGCGAGCGATCCGTTGAGTGCTGCACGCACCATTGCTCTCGTGTGCGAAATCTTCATGCGTTGACCTTCGCCGAACGAGCCTCCTGACCAGCCCGTATTCACGAGCCAGCAGTCAGCCTTGTGCTTTGCGATGCGCTCCTTGAGCAACTCCGCGTACACGCCCGGATGATGAACCATGAATGGCGCACCAAAACATGTCGAAAACGTGGCTACGGGTTCCTTACCCAATCCCTTTTCGGTGCCGGCTACTTTGGCGGTGTAACCCGAAATGAAGTGATACATCGCCTGCTCGGGAGTGAGCCTGGCAACCGGGGGCAGCACACCAAAGGCATCTGCGGTCAGCATGATGATGTTCTTTGGGTGACCACCGAGACCCGAAGGTTCGTAGTTTGAGATGTAAGAGAGAGGGTATCCGGCTCGCGTGTTTTCGGTGAGTGACGCGAGGTTGAGATCGAGACGCCGCGTGACTGGATCCATAACGACGTTCTCGAGCACCGTTCCGAACCGGCGCGTGCACGCGTAAATGTCGGGCTCGGCTTCCGGCGACAGGTTGATCACTTTCGCGTAGCAGCCGCCTTCGAAGTTGAATACGCCACGATCTGACCATCCGTGCTCATCGTCACCTATCAGCCGTCGTTCGGGGTCTGCGGACAGCGTCGTCTTTCCTGTTCCGGAGAGCCCGAAGAAGATCGCAGCGTCTCCATCATTTCCAATATTCGCTGAACAGTGCATCGACAGTACGCCGCGGAGAGGAAGCAGGTAGTTCAGAAGCGTGAAGATTGACTTCTTCGTCTCACCTGCATAACTCGTTCCGCCAATCAGAATCAGCTTGCGCCCGAAGTCCATCAGAATAAATGTCGATGAATTCGTGCCATCGACTTCGGGGTTCGCTTCAAAACCCGCCGCATTGATGACGGTGAACTCGGGAACGTGCGATGCCGCCTGCGTGGCCCAGTCAGGCCGCACGAACATGTTTCGTGCGAACAAACTCTGCCAGGCAAGCTCAGTGATCACGCGGATCGGAACTCTGAACTCCGGGTCGGCCCCGGCAAAACAGTCCTGGATGTAGACCTCACGCTCTGCAAGGTAGGCGAGCATTTTTCCGAGCAGCTGATCGAACCTCTGCTGCTCGAACTCGCGATTCACTTTTCCCCACCAGACGTGTTTCTCGGATGATGATTCGCGCACGATGAACTTGTCGTTCGGTGAGCGACCGGTGTGCTGGCCCGTGTTGACTACGAGCGGTCCAAGATGGGCGATCTGTCCTTCGCGGCGCCGTACGGCGTGTTCGTAGATTTCAGCCGTCGTCAAATTCCAGTAAGCGTGCTTGTATTGCGTGAGGCCGTGATTCTCCAGGCCATAAGAGCTCGGATTCCAGCCTGATTGGTGCATATATGTCTCCCTAACAGTTGATGAGTCAGGCGATAACAATAGCCAGTGATTGCGGATTAATCAAATCGGGTACTAAACCTGGGAGCGCCAGGCTGAAGCCTGGCGCTCCCAGGCTGTCACTTTGCGACTTCCAGCCGGCTGACTGGAACACCTCCACGGTACCGGATGGCGAGAATTGCTGCCGCTCCGAGCACTGAAAGAATTGAAAGTACGAGGAAGCCAGGACCATAGCTCCCCGTGTTCTCCCGGATGCGGGCTACAAAGAATGGCATCACTGCCTCTCCCACCGAATCGCTCGTGATAATTATTCCGAGAATGCGGCCCAGCCCGGCAAGTCCGAAACATTCAGCCGCCATCAACGGTATGAGCATGTAATCAGCACCCAGACCAAACCCAAAACAGACTGCAAAGACATAAAGAAGTACTGGATAGTCGCGAGCATAGACCAGAATCGGAATCGACAGACCTATCAGTAGAAAGGTCGCGATCATCACATACTTCTTTCGAAAGCGGTCGGCAAAGTATCCCATCGCCAGCCGACCCGCAATGCTCGAGAAAAGGACGATGCTCGGGTAAACGGCAACCGCGCTCTTCGCTTCATTGCTCGATTTCGAGATGTCGGAAAGATAGAGCGGTAGATTTTGAATGACCCCTCCGATGGCGCTGATGCTGAGCACGCTGCCGATCGCAAGAAGCCAGAAAGCATGCGAACGCAGCACTCGCGAAAGTTTTGCCGGACCTTCGTGAGGTGCTGATGGACCTTCTGCCGGCTCGCTGTCACCGTCGGGAAATTGTCCGATATCAGATGGACGTCGTTTGACTACAAGTATCGCCAGCGCTACCAGACTTGCAAAAACGCCTACCGCCATCACCCTGAGCGCGGCTCTCCAGCCAAATTCCTCGCGCAGCCATTTGATCAGCCACGGCACGATCGCACCGCCGATTCCGATCCCGACGTAGGCAATTCCCATCATTCGCCCGCGAAGCCGCGCAAACCAATTGGAAATCAGAACCTGGCACGGCAACGGGCCCGCGCAAAGATACCCAAGTGCATTGAAGAAATAGAACGTGTAGAGAATGTTAAGCGAGTTTGTATAGCTGAATCCGACGAGTGCGGTCGTGGCAAACGCCGCTCCCGCAATCATGACACTGCGAGGACCATAGCGTTCGATTGCCCAACCGGCAGCAAATCCGAATATCGGTCCGACGATGATTTTGCTGATCGTGTTGCCGAGCTGGATTTGATCCCGTCGCCATCCGAAATCTTCGACATAGTTCGGAAAGAATTGAGGAAGGCCATAGAGGATGAAGCCAACCGTCATCATCATGAAGACGAATGCCGTAGCGACAATCCACCAGCCATAGAAAGACGACCGTGAGGAGAGGATATTCTGATTGTTCATTTGCAGGACCAAGGCATGTAGTACCGCCTTCAGGCGGAATGGTCACAACGGAAGATTCCGCCTAAAGGCGGTACTACATGCCTGTTCTTAGTTGTTCGGCGAGGTATTCTGAGGCACGCCACGCTATGGCTGCAATCGTGAGCGTACAATTCTTTTCAGGTAGTGACACAAACGAAGCGCCGTCAACCACGACTATGATGACCGGGGGCGGGGGTTCGAGTTCAAGCTTTAGCTTGTGGTTTCAATGCAACCCCAAGCTGAAAGCTTGCTCAACCCCTCGACCCCCGACCCCCGATCCCTGACCCCTTCTCTTTAGAACGTCAGCCGCATTCCGATCTGAATGTTTCTTGACGGAGCGGCGCTTCCAATTCGGCCGTAACTGGCGTTGTTGGAGTCGACGTTTGGATTGTTCAGATTGAGCTGGTTGAACGCATTGAAGAAGTCACCTTGAATCTGGAATCGGACACGCTCTGTGATCGCAAACTGCTTGCGCAGTGAGAGGTCCCAGAAGTAACGGCCCGGGCCAATGACCATTCCCACGCCAGCCGTGCCACGGCGATCATCCGGCGGCCGCGTGAACGCCGTCGTGTTGAACCAGCGAGCGATTTCGTCATCGCCGTGGACGTTGACCTCACCACCGAGATAATCAGCCCTGCGGCCTCCGATCGAGCTCGTGCCAGTCACTGTCAGATACTGCCCGGTCTGCCAGCGCGTAATCCCGCTGACCTCCCATCCACCGAGTACGGCTTTCAGGACATCGTTGCCGTCGCGGAAGAAAGGCAGGCGGTACATGAAGGTCGTCACGAAAATATGGCGGCGATCGAAGCTCGTCGGACCATAGTTGAAACTCCGGTTGAACGGATCTTCAGGGTTGTCTCCGTTGCCGCTTGTATCGGACAGCACCTTCGACCACGTGTAGCTGACCGTAAAGGTGACATCACCTTTGCGCTTGGTCGCGTACATTTGCAGCGCATTGTAGTTCGAGGTCGAATCGCTGAGACGCATTCGAATCGCTGAATAGCCTTTGTACGGCCTCAGGAAATTGGTTGAAGCGCGCTGCGCCGTTGGAAGCGCAGCGTTGGCCCGCAGCGCATCGAACGTCGGCTGGTTGATGTCAGGCTGACGCAGCAGATGACGTGCCTGATTGCCGACGTACGCGATCTCGCCGAACACTCCCCACGGAAGCTCGCGCTGAATGCTCAGGCTGTAGCTCATCGTGTAGGGCAGTTCCAGACTCGGATCAATCGTAAAAATATCGCTGAACGCCGCAGCCGCAGCCGGCCGCCCGCCGCGTAATGTGCGCGATATTTCCGTTTTCGAACTGTGCCGTGCTTACGAACGGCGGGATGTTTACCGACGAGAAGATAATGTTGCCTTCAGGCTTGTCGTAGAAGATGCCAAACCCGCCGCGGATCGAAGTCTTGCTGTCATCGAACGGCGAGAAGGCAAAACCTACACGAGGCATGAAGACGTGCTGCGTATCATACAAACCGCGCGGGGCCGCTGTCGGCACTGACAGCACCACGGGGCTATTGCCATTCGGCACACGACCGAGCTCTTCAGTCGGGACGCCATAGCCGGCACGCGCGAGACCGTTGAAGCGGTTTCCACCCTTGGACTGGTGTCGATTGTTCCATCACGATTGAGCGTCAGAGCCTGCCTCGGATCGTACAAAGCCGGGTCAAAGTTGACGATATTGTTCGCCTGGGTGTAGGTCGGGCATACCCCACTGGTAACGCACGCCGAATTCGAGGCTCAACTTCCGGCTCGCTCGCCAACTGTCGCTGATGAACGCTTCGATCTGCGAGAATCTGAAAAAGCCGATTGGATCGCTGTCGAATTCACTGTAGGTACGGAAGTTCCCAAGCAGCGCATCGGCGAAGGCATTGCTTGTCGTCGCCGTATTTCCAGCTGGTCTGGAAGTCAGCTGCCCCGGTATACGCAGTCGCCCGTTCTGATCCTTGCGATTGCGGATCACCATCATGCCGGTCTTGAGCGTGTGCGCGCCCCGGATCCACGAGATGTTGTCACTCACCGATATGTCGGTCGTCGGTGAAAGCAGCGAAGCTGCCGGCCCGCGGAAACTGGCAAAGCCTCCAATCGTTGTGTCCGGGATGCCATTCTCGAATCGACCGCTGCCCGCATAACAGCGGCGGGTACACAAATCCATAGGTCTCACGCTTCCATGCATCGCCGACCGGAGGAATGCGCTGTCCGTTCCAGGCTGTGCTTACCTTGAATTCGTTGACCAGAGTCGGACTGACAAGCCACGTATAGCCCACCTGAATTCCGAAGCCTGGCCGCAACCGGTTGGTCGGAATTGTCGGCAGTTGTGAGTCGATAAACGTTCCGTAGGGTTCGATCAGATCGTAGTTGTCGTGCAGATACCTGCCATAGATTGAGTGCCTGTTCGTTAAAGCGGTAGTCGAGACGAACGATCTCCTGCCGGTAATCGAATGGATTCGGCTCCTGGTAAAGCGCGTTGTTGCCGGTCGGAGTATCCGTATATGCAACCGCTTCGCGTTCCATCGCACCGTAGACATTTGAAAAGGCTCTTCCGTCAGCGGTGATGCGTGCCGTCGGGATGATGTTGCCAGGGAAACAGCCGGTGCGAACCGCGGGAGTCGTTATCACGCCTGAGGTAAAAACCGGCGCTGTGCAAGTGTTCGCCGCGATTTCTCGGATCGCGAAGCGCGCCGTCATCCGCCGTTCCGACGATGTTATCCGGACCGCGCAGCCGAAACGAGAAATCGCCGTTGCGTTCCGCTCGCGTCGGAAGCGATCGCTGAGTCGAGGCGGTGAAACGGCGGATGTATTTCCATTCGGCTCCGCCAAAGAAGAAGAACTTGTCTTTGATGATCGGCCCGCCAAGACTGAATCCGAAGTCGTTGAAACGCAAGCGAAGGCCGGGCGACATTGCTCACGATTATTGAAGATAGTTGTTCGCATCGAGTTTGTCGTTCCGCAGGAATTCAAAGACGCTACCGAAAAGCTTGTTCTCGCCGCTGCGCGTCACGACGTTGATCGACGCGCCCGAATTGCGGCCAAACTCGGCAGAGAAGTTCGACGTCTTGACGTTGACTTCACGAATAAAGTCGATCCCGACATTGTTGATCTGGCTGGCATTGCTTCCGGAATCGAGGTTCGAGCCTCCGTCAACCGTCAGATTGTTCGAAATGACCGCGATTTCCGTTGATCGGCTGGCTGGTGCTCAGACTTGTCGTCAAACCAAGCTGATCGTCGTTGAGCAGTGGCGCGCCCGGAATCAGGGTCGTGAGCTGCATGTAATTCCGCCCGTTGAGCGCCAGCTCCTGCACCTGGGCCGTATCGATGACCCGGGCTACCTCTCCCGAAGTCGCATTCACCGTCTCGCCCGCCGAAGCGACGACCTCGACCGTCTCGCTCACCTGACCCGCCTCGAGCTCGAAATCAACCGTCAGACGGCCATCGGCGATCAAGGTGTAACCGGTCTTGGACGACTTCTTGAATCCTGTATGCTCGACCGTCAGCGAATACGTTCCGAGCGGGAGATTCGTGACCACGTAGAATCCGCTGGAATCCGTAATCGCCGTGCGCACGAGCTTGGTCGCATTGTTTGTGATCGTGACAGTGATTCCCGGAAGAACTCCTCCAGAACTATCAGATACGGTTCCCGCGATTTGCCCGGTGATCGTCTGCGAAAAAGCAACCGAGGATAAGGCTGCGCAGGCGATAACGACGCTTGCGAGGGCAACAGTCAGTCTTGATTTCATTGGTGAACCTCCAGTTAGTGTCAGGCTCAGGCTGAAGCCAGCGCGCCCTTTTCGGCGCGCCGTGCCCTGAGCTCTTTTGCTGCTGTAATCGTCAGCTCCGCTCGACATACCGCGCCAAGCGCAAATGTCCACGGCACCACCATCCAGCCGATTTCGATCAAAAAGTTAACGTAATTGCCGAGCCAGAATGTGTCCGGCACGAATTCGAGCTTCAATGATCTGATCAACACGAGCGACGCTCGCAGCAACGCGAATGCTGTAAGCCACCGCAAGGCCACCGCCAGCCGGCCTCCGCCCATCTGCATCGAGATGCGATAGAGTACAAGACTCATCGCGGCGCAAATTGAAAGCAGTGCAAGACCGAAAGGCTGAAGCAGGCGGCTGGCAAGAATCGGGGATTGTGATTCGGTCAGGTGTTCGCGATAAAACATAAGCGCGAACATCAAGCCAAGGATCGCGGCCATCGCCGCATAATCACGACGCGGAATCCTGAAGCCGAGACCAATCCCGCTGTACGCTTTCCACATCGCAAACACACCCGCCAGAAAGAAGCAATTCGCAGGGATGATTAAGATGTGAAGCAGAAACCCCTGAAGTGGACTTTGCGAGTAACCCGGCGTGATCTGATTCCAAAGTGAAGTTTCGACAAGCGGTCGAAGGATGAAGATTCCCGCGTTGGCTGCCATCGCAAGCCATGCGATCCGGAGCCATTTCTGCTGACGATGCTCCCGAGCGATTTTGAAGGTCATGACGAGAGCGACTGAATAGGCTGCTACAGCCCCTGCGAGCTTCGCCAGAGCTTTGCTCCCGGCAAGACCGTTCACATCACTCAACAGCCAGGCAAGCAGGACGATCGTCATGCCGAAGACCACGACGCTGCGGCTCTTTCCTTCAAGTCTGCCTGCAAGCTTCAGCACTCGATAGTCTCCAGTTGACCGCTTTCCCAGACAAGGTCGGCACCGGTCTCTCCGCACATGACAGCCGCAATCGAAGTCAATGATGAGAGAAACGGCTTCCAGTTCTCGCTCGTGATGCTCTCGAGCGATTTCGCAGGCGACCCTTCGGCCGCAAGCTTGAGCGCGCGTTCGACGGTTCTCGTCCCGCACATCGGAGCCATGACTGCTCGCAGATGATCGAGACGCTCGCGCACATCATTGTTCGCCTGCTCATATCCGCGAATCTGAGCTAGCGTCGATTCAATCGCGCGATGGAGTACGCGCTCGCGCAGCGGACGCTCCCTTCGAAGTGCTTCACCACCAGCTCTCAGCCGCTCTTCTGCGTTCGCCATCTGATCGTAGAAATCCCAGCAAAGCCTGCATCCGATAAAGTGAGCTTCAATGCGGTCAACGGCCGCAGGCTCGAGCTCACCGTCGAAATACTTCATCCAATCCTGATCCGTGATCCCGTGCGTCATCTATCCTTCTCCATGCTTCGTCTGTCATTGGCCGAGGACGCTTTTATGATCGCTGTCAGCTTCTTTTTGACATTGAAGAGGCGCCATTTCACTGTTCCCATCGGAACACTAAGGACAAGAGCGAGCTCTTCGTAACTGAGATCGTCGGCAAAGCGCAGCCTCGCAATTTCCCGCTCCGCCGGCTCCAGAAAGCCCATCCATTCATCGAATCGCGTGCTTTCAGTCCGTTCTTCTCTTGTCACCAGCTCTTCTGCGAGTTCCTGCTCGATGGGTTCGAATTCAACGATCTCTCCGGAGTTTTCGATCCGCCGCCAGTACTGCAGCATTTCGTTGCGAGCAACCTTGAAGAGCCATCCATTGAAGAGATCTCGCTCTCTCAACGTCGAAGAGTGGGTGTAAACCTTGAGGAGTACGTTCTGCGCAAGCTCTTCAGCGGTCATTGAATCAAACGCGCGGACGAGGAAGTACCGCCGTACTCGCGGGTATAACATCTCGAAGAGCACACAGAACGACTCCTCAGTTCTTGTGCCCAGAAACAGCTCAAGAGCGTGCTTCTCGTCCACAGAAGTCCTCTTCTCGTCTTTTTTTGATTATCCCAGCGCTACGTCGGCTACTTCTAAAGATGCGCTCGAGTTACTGAAATGTTTGCAGAAAGCGCCTAGCTTCGAAGATTATCTTTGATTCCCTTGAGGATTATAGCGTCCGGGTGGTCCTTGTAAAATGGATCCAAAGGATAACAACCCGAAACCAGGCCATTTCGCGGCCCGGTTGTGCAGTCGCTGAATGTCCGGCAAAGCCGCTTTGATTGCAGAGGACGACCCGCAAGAACGTCGGCAGGCAAATCAGGATAAACAAGCACGAGACGGCCAAGTCCAATGAAATCAACCTGTCCTGAACGGACGTAGTGTTGACCCACGTTCGGGATCCATTCCTGAAGGTACGTATATCCGGAGCCGACAAGGCAAAGCTCAGGGTAGCGTTCCTTCAGCCTTGCGGTAACCTCAATCTGACGCGCCACGCCAACCAGCGGATCTTCCGGAGGAAGATAGCCGTCCGATGGCGGAAAGAGTGCTGGTCTTTGAATATGAGGATTGTAGTAGGGGCTTCCCGCCGTAGTGCATACAAGCTTGATTCCAAGCGCAGCGAGCAGGTCAAGAAAACGGAACGACTCGGAAAGATCGATTTCGAGCGGCCTTGCAGGATCGCAACCGAACGCGAACGAATAAGTGCCCTCGAAAGATTCCGGCTCGCCGGTTTTGTCCTTTCCCATTTTGAACGGCAGCAGATCGAAAGCGCTCAGACGAACACCTATCGCGAGACCCGGAGCGTCGCGGCGCACTCCTGCAACTATGTCGCGAAGGAACCGTGTCCGATTTTCAAAGCTTCCACCATAACGGCCATTGCGACTGAACGCGCTCAGGAATTCGTGGCCGAGATAACCATGGCAATGCTTGATGTCGACAAAAGCATATCCGGCCTCGCGCGCGCGCACGGAAGCGCGCACGAAATCGCCTATCAGATCGTCGATTTCTGCATCACTCAAGCATGCCGCGTCAGGCTCAATGCCAAACTTTGGATCGAGAATCGGATGATGATAGAGGATTTGCGGCTCAAGTTTCTTTTTGTCATTGGGTCTTGCGAACCGGCCGGAATGTGTCAGCTGCAACCCAACAAGCAGATCATCCGTCGAGCCAAACTTCGACTTATGCGCCTCCACAAGAACTTCGCGAAGCATCTCGATTTCACGTGCCGTCTTATCGGTCGACAGCAACTGATTGGGATTGGCGCGGCCGTCGTGTCTGACTGCGACCGCTTCGCCGCCCCATATCAGCTTGGCGCCGCTTTCTCCAAAATGTTTCCATCGTCGAATAGTCAGGTCGGAAGGCCGGCCGTCAAGAGTTCCGTCCCATCCCTCCATTGGCAGAATCGAAAACCGATTACCGATGGTGAATCCATCTATCGTGTAGTTCTGTCCGAGTGGAGAATCAGGTCCGCTCAGAATCTCGCGGTCGAATCCGAGAGTGATTCCGAGAGTGGCCAGGTAAGCGGCAAAGTTGTCGATCGTCTTGAGTGTAGCAATGCGTCGATAAGCCATTGATTTGCCATTATACTCGACTGCGAGCGCCGAGATTGGAGAGCGACGAATAGTTGGACCGCGGAGTGCGCAAGCATAAATTAAAGATTTGAGATTCAAACTCATTTAGGTATTGAGTACAGAGACTTTAAGTTTGTGGTTGGCATCTCAAGCCTCAATGCAGATTTCTCCGAAATAGGAGATGTGCCAATGCGCCAGGTTCGATATTCAGTTGCCATGTCTCTTGATGGTTACATTGCGGGCCCCAATGGCGAAGCTGACTGGATCATCATGGACCCTGAGATCGACTTCCAGGCGGTCTTCGATCAGTTCGACACTTTCCTGATCGGGCGAAAGACATACGACGGAATGCCAAAAGGAAAGGGATCACCCGGCATTCAGACACTGGTTTTCTCGCGCACGTTGCAACAGAAGGATCATCCGCATGTAACGATTGTGGCCGATGATGCCCGCAAGGTTCTTTCTGATCTGCGAGAACGGCCAGGAAAGGACCTGTGGCTGTTTGGTGGTGGTTCGCTCTTTAGAAGTCTGCTCGAAGAGGGACTCGTCGATAAGGTCGAAGTGGCCGTGATTCCGGTCCTGATTGGCGGAGGTATCCCCCTCCTGCCGGCTCCGGCCGGCAGGACGACGCTTAAGCTTACCGGTCATAAGATTTACAAGACCGGGATTGTTGCGTTGGAATACGAGGTTGAAAAGGCGGGCAGCAAGGCGAGAAAAACGCGGACGGCAAAGAAGCAAGCTAAAGCTTGAACTCTAAGCGAACTCCGAACTGGCATTTTGAGTGCGATCGTGTCCATTGTAGAATTATCGATTCAACAATGTCTCAAGAATATTTCAAGAGGAAGGTTTCACAGTGAGCACAGTACGTATCAAGAAAATCGAACAACTGCTGGGTGAGGAGGGCGTACCGTTGCTCTCGCATGTCTGTCGCACGATTCCCAAAGAGCAGCTTCATCTTCCGAGTCCCGATTTTGTCGATCGTGTTATGAGCGACTCCGACCGTCCGACGACTGTATTGCGAAATATTCAGTCGTTGTTCTCGCACGGACGGCTTGCCGGGACTGGCTACGTCTCAATTCTCCCCGTTGACCAGGGAGTCGAGCACTCTGCCGGAGCGAGCTTCGCACCGAATCCGATCTATTTCGATCCCGGGAACATCGTCAAGCTCGCGATTGAGGGCGGATGCAACGCCGTTGCATCAACACTTGGAGTCCTTGGTTCCTGCTCACGCAAGTACGCGCATCGCATTCCATTCATCGCCAAGATCAACCATAACGAGTTTCTTTCCTATCCCAACAGCTTCGATCAGATACTCTTTGCAAGCGTCGATCAGGCTTTCGATATGGGCGCAGTTGGCGTCGGAGCAACTATCTATTTCGGTTCCGAAGAGTCGAAACGTCAGATTCAGGAGGTCAGTGCAGCATTTCAGCATGCACACGAGCTCGGGCTTTTCACGGTACTGTGGTGCTACCTGCGTAATCCGGCCTTCAAGATCGGTAACAAGGACTATCACGTATCAGCCGATCTTACGGGACAGGCCAACCATCTTGGTGTCACTATCGAAGCAGATATCATCAAGCAGAAGCTGCCCGAGAATAATGGCGGCTACAATGCACTAGCCTCAAAAGAGAATCCGTACGGAAAAACTGACAAGAGAATCTACAGTGATCTGTCCTCCGATCATCCAATCGATCTGACCCGTTACCAGGTAGCAAATTGTTTTATGGGACGTGCTGGTCTGATCAACTCGGGCGGCGCTTCTTCAGGAGCTGGAGATCTCGCGGAGGGCGCGCGCACAGCAATCATAAACAAGCGTGCCGGCGGTATGGGTCTGATCTCGGGCCGAAAAGCCTTCCAGCGGCCGATGACAGAAGGCGTCGAAATACTGAACGCAATTCAGGATGTTTATCTCGCGCCTGAAATCACAGTGGCTTAGCGCGCTGGCCGCGCTCCTGGTTCTAACCGTCAACGCCCAGAGCAGCCGGCCGAGCAGCCGGATGGATGTTGTCGATCGGGTTCTTGCCACCGTGAACGGCGAAGTCGTGACCGAGAGCGATGTTCGCTGGGAGCTCGCGCTTGATCCGGAAGTCGATCCTCTTGATCTGAGCCTCGAGAATCGACGGTCGATGCTTGAGCGCGTAATCGACCAGCGCATTCTCATTCAGGAAGCGTCAAAGGTCCCGCAGAATCCGCCTACTGACGAACAGGTTCAGCAGTACATCAGAAGCACTTTCATCGAGCGGTTCGCGTCCGCTGAGGCGTTTCGCGCGCGTATCCGTAAGGTTGGCCTCGATATGGCGACGGTGCGGGACATAGTTTCACGACGTCTCACATTGCTTAAGTACGTCGACTTCAGATTCAGGTCATTCGTAATCGTTCAGCCAGACGAAATCGAGCGTTACTACAACGAAGTCGCTCTTCCGCGGATGAAGAATCGCGGCGGCAACGTTCGCTCACTTGAGGAAATGCGTTCGCAGATCGAGACCACCCTGGCGGGCGAAAAGATCAACGCCGATCTCGATCGTTTCCTCGACGAAGCCCGCGCGCGGGCTCAGATAGTCAGATTGGCGGAACTAAAACAGTAACCACGGAACACACGGAAAGAGTCGGAAAAACACGGAACTTGATTATGTCGATTCCGTGTCGTTCCGTGCTTGTTTCCGTGTGTTCCGTGGTTATTCTTTCGCTTTTGACAAACTTACGAGATTCGCGAACATTCGATAGGCGCCGGGGACTCCTGCCGGAAGTTGCCGGAACCACGCGTAGCCGGTAAAGACGTAGTTCCCTTTTCCGACCTTTGTGATCAGTTGCCCGCCGAGTTGCTTTCGTCCCGCCTCGTCTACGGAACCCAGAAGCGACGTGTATCGTGAATCCCATTCGTTGAGGAAGTAGAGCCCGCGTTCCTGAACCCAGCCCTTCCAGTCGTCTTCGGTGATCTTATTCGGAAAGCGGAACAGTGGATGATCCGGAACAAGCATCTCGACCGGCGCCTTCTCGTCGGTGACGCGATTGTTGCCGTCCATCTTCACCGGATACGGCGCGAAGTTACCTCGCACAAACTCGGTCTTGTTGTATTGAACGATCAGCGTTCCACCATCATTCACGTAATCCAGGAGCCTGCGGTTGTTGGCGATCACATCATCGCGCACTTCGTAGACGCGTATTCCGAGAACGATCGTGTCGTACTTCGAAAGCTGGCCCGACAGAAGTTCTGATTCATCGATGAGTTTGACGTCGACTCCAAGCTGCTTCAAAGCCTCGGGGCCATCATCACCGCTGCCCATGACATAACCGACTCTAAGACCCGGGGCGACTTTGACGTCGAACAACTCGATCTTCGATTTTGCCTCGTAATAGACAAGATGCTTCTCGATGTGCGGATACGAAATGGCGGTGAAACCGCGCGTAAACTTGCGACCCGCTGATTCGGCCATCGCACGCAAATCAAAGCTGCCTGATACTCCAGGTGGAACGGTGATTCTGAACTGTCGCAAGGTCTTCTCACCGGGTCGAGTGAATTCGAGCGGCCGCGAGTCGTTCTCGACTTTGAACCCGGTAGGCATCAGGAGTTTTACCTCGCCGGTGGTCGAGGTGCGCGCGTTATGAGTGACCTCTACTGCCACGTTACGTGTCCGGTCTTGCGAGCCTGACGGAACGATCAGGAGGTTAGGCTGCAGACTGAGAGTCAGGGCAGGCGCCACTTTGAGATCGCGCCGAATTTCCCCAAACGTCTTGTCCGAGAAACGATATTCAACCGTCTGTTTTAAGGTAACGGTTTCGCCGGCAAGTGCGAGGTCTACCTGAGCCGTAAGTCGCGGGGGAGCGAATGGAAGCGTCCGCGGCATAGTCTGGTCCCAGTCGAACTGATCACGAGTTCGCTCGCGGCGAAGCCAGTATGGTTCGGTAACGGGCTCATCGGCAGGTACGGTCACTCGCAATCGACTCAGCTCGTCCGGCCGCTCACGCTGCCGCATTCCCGGCTGAGGGCCCGCGCCTTGTTCGGTATCGGACGGAAGCTGCTCGATCTTCCAGCTGGCAGGAGCAACCAGTTTGATCTGTGACTTTGCTCCTCCGTTCTCTCCGCCCTTTGCAAGGTTGAGGTAGACATTTACCGTAACGTCCAGCGATTCGCCGGGAGTTACGATTTCAGTGTTCGCCAGCGCGTCAACGACTATACCGTGCGCCTTGATTAGCGAGTCACTGAACTCGAATTCCTTGCGGTCGAGAATGCACTTCAGATTCGCGCGAGAGATGGCATCGAGATCGCCGATCGCCGCTTTGAGTTTTCGGACTTCGCGCAATCCGGCGGCGAGGTGAGGCGCAATCGTCGATGGAGCATCAGCACGAAATTCGCTCGCGGCCCGCCGAGCCGCCTGGGAAATGATCTTGAGCGAGGGGAGAAGAGCATCGCCTTTTGTTCCTGCCAGCTTCGCGGCTCCCTCGATCGATGTATCGATTCCCGCGAAGACACTCGTCTCGCGATCAGTCACCGGCACCGAGCTTTCGATGCGCGGGAACGAACGCACCGCAGAACCGCGCGGCTGGATCATCCCGAAGTCTTGAGAGCGATGGCGGCTGCGCCCATCAGCAGCCAGCTCCGCGTAGGATCTGCCAAGGACCGCATCGAATTGACCTACATCAAATACTGCTGCGGGCCCTTGAGCCTGGGCAAAGACGCGGCCGTAGACCTTGAGCACGCGCCAGGGCTCGAGTCCTTCTTTGATCTGCTCAGGAAACCGCGCCGGATCGGCGGCCGCCTTAATCGCTTCAGGCGTGAGCATTCCGGCGGCCTGATGCTGACCGTGACCATCCCTCGAAGTACCACTGAAGCCATTGACGACCACCATCGGACGCATGGTTCGAATGACACGCACAATGTCACTGAGGACTTCTTCTTTGTTCCATTTCGCCAGGGTCTCTTCGACTGACCGTGTAAATCCAAAGTCGTAGGCGCGCGTAAAATATTGTTCGGCTCCATCGAGTTTGCGCGCGGCGAGCAGCTCTTCAGTTCTGACGATCCCGAGAAGCTCTCCCAATTCGGGTCCGATCCCGTTCTGTCCGCCCTCGCCGCGGTTGACCGAAAGATAGGCGACTCGCGCGCCGAGTCCGCGGGCAGCATAAGCGAGCAGTTCCGTGCTTTCATCATCGGGATGAGCAGCCGTGTGAAGCAGGCTCGCGATCGTCTGCAACCGCCTCAATGACAGAGCGAGCCCCGAGATGCCGCGGTCTTCGGATGCCGGCCTTGTGTCGCCAATGACGTAAGCCCCCGGCATCGCAGGGAGCAACAAAAGAATGAGCAAAAGGCAGCAGAGCGTTTTCTTCATTTCACTGTATCAAGGAAAAAAGTCGGAAGTTGGTTCAATCGATCAGCTTCAAGGCCGAAACCATCCATGTCTATGTTGGGGTCCATATTGCGGCTTGCGACCGCAAAGTCTCCGTTCTTTGTTTCGAAGAGCGCCGTGAAATTTCTGAGTGCAGCAACCGGATTCGGTGCATCCGCACGTGGAGCATAAAACTCTACGATCGGAACGCGCGCTACGAGACGTTCGGTGATCCGGCTACGGAGCGAATCGGGAGCATCTCTGCCGAGACCCGCTCGTTCTCGCGCAAGGAATACTATCACCTGAGTCCAGTTAATATTGTCAGCGGCGACAAGCTGATCAAAAAACTCATCCGGAAGTCCGGAAGCCTCGATGACAACCACGGCACGTGAGCGTTCGGCGATCAGCCGTCGAAGCTCAAGAGCGACGATTGACGCGAGCACCTCCGGAGAGCTCACGGTATTTGACGTCTCAATCACAGTTTCAGAGAATTGTCGTGGGCTGAGGGGGAGCAAATCAAGTGGAGAGCGATAGCAAACAGCAGAAAGCGGAAGAAGCCGAGCTTTGGTGGAAGCACGCCTATGACGCGCAGATGCGCGGCGAGCTCGAAGTGGCTATTGGCCTCTACACCAAGTCGATCGAAATCGAGCCCACGGCTGAGGCGTATACGTTTCGCGGTTGGGTAAAGAGTTTTCAGGGACATCTCGACGAAGCGATTGCCGATTGTCACAGAGCGATCGAAGTGGATCCTGAGTTCGGTAATCCCTACAACGATATTGGTGCCTACCTCATGCAACAGGGTGATATGCGTGGCGCAGTACCCTGGCTGGAACGAGCGTTAAAAGCAAAGCGCTACGAGTGTTACTTCTATCCTCACTTCAACCTGGGGAGAATTTACGAGCAGTCGGGCGAGCTGACGCGCGCTATGAACTGCTACAAGGCGGCCTGGGATCTGAACAAGAATTATCAGGAGGCTTTGAACGGATTCAGACGCCTGCAGGCAAGATTGAGTTAGGGGGGAAGTGGCTCAGTGGCCAGTGGTCAGTGGCCGGTGTATGGAGTTCAAGCTTCAGCTTGCTCTTCGCACGCTAGCTAGTTCAGAGCAAGCTGAAGCTTGAACTCCATACACTGGCCACTGACCACTGGCCACTGACCACTTCTTCTCCTATTTCTCTCCGCCTATCCTCAATCGAATCCCAGCGGAAAAGGTCAGGCGGTATGCGGGATAACCCAATACCTCCTGATAGTCATCGTTCAACAGGTTCTCGATACGGGCGAAGACTGTTGCGCGCCGCGACACGTTCCACCCGCCGGCAAGATCGATTTTGGCGTAGCCCTGATTGGTTTCCTCTCTCGAAAACGTCACGGGATCGATATCGCGCCGCTCTCCGACTATCACACCCGAGAGATTTGCTTCGAAACGCTCGCCCATCCATGCCGCATTGAATGAACCCGAATGGCGGGGACGGCGAATCAGCGGAAGCCCGATTTCCGGATTCGGTATGAGCGAAAGCGTAAAGAAATCGATCACCGGCGCTGCCTCTGTCACCTTTGAATCAAGAAACATATACGTTCCATTGACCACAAACCGCCTCACAGGCCGATACGTCGTCGTCAACTCGATTCCACGCGCGAATGCGCGATCGAAATTGACAAAGCTCGTCAACCGGCCGTCAGGAAGAGTGATCGGCCCGCCAAAGCTTGCCGGATCACCGACAAAAGCGATCTGATCGCGGAAGCGCCCATCAAACCAGGTAGTCTCAATCCGGACTCGCTCGTCAAAAAGAAGTTGATCGAATCCGATTTCGTAACTGCGTGACTGCTCCGGTTTGAGAGCGGGATTCCCGAGAAAGAATGGGCTCGGACTGAATGCTTCGAGCAACGTCGCAGCCTTGATGCCATTTCCATAACCTGCATGAATCCGCGTCGCGCCGAAGGTATTGTTACCTTGCGATATGGTATAGCTGGCAGCAATTCTCGGTACGACCTTCGTTCCAAACCCCACCTCGCCCGTGATTGGCGCGGACCCGAGACTCGCCAGGATGCGCACCAGATCATCAGGCACGCTGGCCTGATTGTTCTCAACGCGCATGCCGACTACGACAGACAAACGCGGTACAAGCGTGAACTGATCCTGAACAAAGAATCCGGTATTCCGACGGTCCGGAGCCACACGATTGCGTCCGTCAAAGTCGCTGACGAAGATTGCTCTCTCCTGCTCGAAATCGAGGCCCGCGGACACCAGATTCGATGCCGGGAGCGCAATATCGCTCTGGTAGCGAATTCCGCGCCGTCGCTGGTGATTGCTGAAGAATGAACGAAAATCGTTGAAGGCGAAGAACGTGTCAGGAGGAGTGTTTGATTGCGTCAAGTCCTGAGCCACCGGATCAAACCCCTTCTGATCCGTCTCGGCATAAACAAACGACACACTCTGATGCCAGATTCTTGTTGTCTGGTCGTCGAAACGCACACCTGTGACAATGCGGCGGCGTTCAGCGCGCTCATCCGGATCGGGATAGTAAACAGCAGTGGCTCCCGGGACGCCGAGACCTGAGTTCTCGCTCCTTGCCGTGAGGCGAAGTTGCGCGCGCGACCCGATCCTGTATCCAAGGTTTGCCGATGCCGTTCGATTGACATAGTCGTCGTTTCGATCGCGACCATTTGTCCCGAGATAACGCGAAACTGCCTGAATAATCGAACCGGCCGAAAGCCCCGGCAATGCCCACCCTCTCGCGGTTGAAACCAAAGCTTCCACCTTCTGCGGATATGTCAACCTCCGGAGTTTCGGTAGAACCGCGCCGCGTGACAAATTGCAGAACGCCAGTCATTGCATCCGAACCGTAGAGAGCGCTCTGCGCGCCGCGCACAAGCTCGATGCGATCGGCGTTCTCTGTTGTCAGATCAGAGAAATCGAACGCTCCTCCCGCATCGTTGACGGGTACGCCATCGATAAGCACCTTGGTGTAATCCGATTCTCCTCCGCGAACGAACAGAGACGTCACACCGCCGCGGCGCGCCGACTGAACTACATTGGTTCCAGGCGCATTTCGCAAAGCATCGAGGACGCTTGGACGCTGGGAGCGGAGGAGATCACTCGCAGAGACCACATAGGTGCTGTTTGCACTCCTGCTGCTCTCGAATCCGTCCGCGTGTCCGAGACCAGTATTGAGTCGCGCACCGCGCTCAGATCGAGACGAATAGTGATCGACGGGACGCCGGACTGGTCGAGTTTGATTTCCTGCGGACCGTTCGTCTGGATCAATCCTTCAGCGTCTACGGCAACGAAGTAGATTCCCGGCTCGAGACCTTCGATGCGAAACTCGCCTTGCTCACCTGTAAGCGTCTCACGAACGATGAATCCGCTCTGATTGCGCACTGAGACGCGAGCCGAGCGCAGAGCGGCTCCCTGCGAGTCGACTACTTTGCCGGCCACTTTGCCGGAAAGATCGCCGGCTTGCGTTGCAACAAACATGAGAAGTAAAAGAATCAGTTTCATTAGTCAGGTCCTCAAGTATGAAATTCTGGGATTGCCGCTTACCGGATGGCGATCGACAAGCAACGGTGCGTCGAAGCACTCGATGAGAAGGGGTTCGGTCATTACTTCTCGCGGCTCTCCAAATGCAATGAGCTTGCCGCCTTTGAGAAGGGCTATGCGATCGGCAAACTCAGCTGCGAGGTTGATTTCGTGGGTCACGAAAAGCACCGCCAGCGACCGATCAACTGCGAGCCTGCGAACAAGACTGAGCAGAGAAAGCTGATGCGCGATGTCAACGTTGGCTGTAGGCTCGTCGAGCAGCAACAGCTCGGGTTGCTGCGCGAGCGCTCGTGCAAGCACGATCCGCCGGCGCTCACCGCTCGAGAGCTCATCAAAGCGCCTGGCTGCGAATTGCGAAGCGTCCGTCGCATCCAACGACTCGATCGCGATGTTCAGATCGCCAGGTTTGTCGAATCCTATGGCACTCACGTGCGCATAGCGTCCTGCAAGGACATACTCAAGAGACGTCAGCGGGAAACGAACGTCACTTGTCTGGGATACCAGAGCGATTCTCCGTGCCGCCTCGCGGCGCGAAAGCTTCGCCACATCGCGACCATCGACAAGTGACTTACCGCGCGCCGGCGCGAGCATTCCACAAGCGATTGCAAGCAACGTAGATTTGCCAGCGCCGTTTGGCCCCAGGAGAGCCACCACCTCCCCTGAGCGCACAGACAACGTCACACCGCCAATTACCTCGTGCTCATAACTGAAGTGAATGTCGTCAAGCAAAAGCATAAGTACGAAATAACTAATCAGGCGCAATCACCGCGGAGCGGTGCAAGAACGTAGCCAGGGGTTGAGTCTTCGAAACCCCTGGACCGATTCCATTTGACCAATTGCATCCCGGAGGGATGCGAGACAACGCGAGGCGTCATGACTCCGCTCTCGCATCCCTCCGGGATGCACTCACTCTCTCACAATCCAACCAGGGGTTTCGAAGACTCAACCCCTGGCTAGATCTTGGACGCCTCCGGCGTCATGCCCGCTTTCCTATCTCCTCTTCAGTAACAACCACATAAACAGAGGCGCTCCTACCAGCGCGGTAATCGCACCCGTCGGCAGCTCACGCGGCGCCAAAGCAACGCGCGCAATCGTATCTGCGAGCAGCACGAGGAGCGCACCACCCAGTGCCGCGCCTGGTATCACCAGCCGGTTGTCCGCACCGGCTGCCAGCCTTACGAGATGCGGCACAACCAGTCCCACATATCCGATAGCACCACCCGCGGAAACCGCAGCACCGGTCAGCAGCGACGCGGCCCCATAAACAATCCAGCGAACACGCGCAGTCTCGACACCAAGCGCGAATGCATCGCGTTCTCCAACCATCATCAGATTGAGAGCGCGCGACTGCGTCATCACGATTGCAACTCCCGCAACAAGAGATGCGAACACAAACGACAGGCCTTCCAGCGAACCGCTCGAAAGATCTCCAAGCAGCCACAACGTGATGTTCCGGAGCCGGATGTCATCAGCAAGCGAGGTAATCAGCGCGATCAATGACGAAAGGAAGGTCGAAATGATGACACCTGCGAGCACAAGCCTTGCCGGATCAGGGTCTCTTTTTCCCAATCTGTAGACGATCGCGCTCGCAGCTGCCGCGCCGGCAAAGCTCAAAAACGGCCGTGCCAGTGGAATATCACCGGCAAGCATGATTCCAAGAAGCGATCCGACAGCAGCACCGCCCGAAACTCCGAGAATGTAGGATCCGCAAGCGGATTGCGCAGCAGCGATTGGAACGATGCCCCGGAAACAGCCAGCGCGCCTCCAACGCACAATGCGAGACCGATGCGAGGCAGGCGAAGGCCATAGATGATTGCTTCCTGCTCGCGCGTCAGTGAGCCTCGAAGAACGCTACCGAGCGAAATCGGTTCACTTCCGAGCGCAAGCGCTATCAATGCGAACACCAGCACAAGCACGGCGAGCGTAGCGAGCGTCACGAGAGCACGACCTGCGGTGAGAAATCCCTTTGAGTTGGAATAGACGTTATCCATTCAGCGTTGGTGCAGGTCACGGGCGAGACCTTCGAGTCCCTCAACTATGCGCGGCCCGGGACGCGTAACCAGGTCAGGATTCACCCTCACGATTCTTTGCTTGCGAATAGCGGGTGTACTCGCAAACGTCTTTGCGAGCTCTTCATCCGAAGGTCCGACTCCACCGTGACTCGTTGGCGCGACAATCACCTCCGGTGCTCGCGCAATCACTGTTTCAAGCGAGAATTGAGGGTAATCAGCCGTTTCACTTGCTGAGATCGAATTGCCTCCAGCGAGCGTCAGCAGATCGTTGATGAACGTGCGACTTCCAACCGTAATCAGCGGGCCGATCTGTAACACGTAAAGGACGCGCGGTCGCGGAAGATCGCGAACCTGCTCCTCGACCATTGAGATGCGCCGATCCATCGTGTCAGCCAGGGCGGTGGCCTTCTCCTCGGCGCCGATCACCTTGCCAAGGGCCCGTATCGAAGAGACAACTTCTCGAACAGTTCGCGGATCGGTCACATAGACAGGTATTGAAAGCTGATCCAGACGGCTCGTCATCCGTTCGAGCTGGCTCGACGTTGAAACAAGTACGAGGTCCGGTTTCAGGCTTATGATCTTCTCGAGATTGGGCTGGATCGTATCGCCAACCTTTTCCTTTTCGCGCGCAGCTGGAGGATAGTCGCAGTAGCTGGTAACGCCTGCGAGGCGAATACCCTCATCAAGAGCGAAGACGATCTCAGTCAGGTTTGGCGCGAGCGACACAATACGTCGAGGTGGATGGGCAACTGTCACGCGCCGATCGAGAGCGTCGGTGAACTCGCGCGGTTGCTGGTCGACGCTGACGCCAACGTGAATGGGCGTCGAGCAGGCAATCTGAATCGCCAGTGCAGCGGCGAAAAGTATGCGGAGTGAGGCTCTAAGCAAGAATGACCTCGGACTGCTGTCTCCGGATCGGGAGCGCGCGTCCGAGGCCTTGAATCGAGGAGGAGTAAAGCCTGAAACGTCGTCGCACTCTTTCATCCGAAGAGCTGCAGAAAACTGCAACGTCCTTCAGGCAGGTCTCCTGACTTGGCTCGATGGGACGCTCGCCTTCTCGCGTTTGAACGAAACGCAATGGCCTCGTGAGCGCACCGGGATAGTTCCGAGCCTTACAGTGGCGGTGACCGCGCGGGATTCTCACCCGCTTCCCTATTCTCCACGAGGCAAGACGTACTCACCTCTGGCACCTGAAGGCAAAAGAAAGATCAATTACGCAATCGCGGACACTAGCACGCCCTCATGGACGGGTGTCAATCACCTGGGAGCGCAAACATTTGGAGTGCGGCGGCTTGGCGCCGCTTCTAGTCTCCCGTATAGTTACCCGTATGGGGGACTAAAGCGGCGCCAAGCCGCCGCACTCCAAATCGCGCTCCCAGGAGTGGTTCCGACTTGATGTAGTCAAATGATCATGTAAGAGTGAGTGCTTTCCACTCTCTTAGCCGTGGGTCAAAGGAGTTAGCGTTTTGTCAGCAAGTGAAGTTCTCCTTGAAAAAATCGCCACACGAAGTGCGCGAGTAGGCGTTATCGGTCTGGGATATGTAGGTCTTCCGCTCGCGGTCGAGTTCGCGCGTAACGGCTTTACTGCAATCGGATTCGAAGTCGACAAACCCAAAGTCGCGCGCATCAATTCAGGTGAGTCGTACATACCCGACGTACCGACGAGCGATCTCGCCGCCGTCGTCAACGCTGACAAATTGCAAGCGACAACCGACTTCGGGATGCTCGGCACGGTAGACGTCATCATCATCTGCGTTCCGACACCACTCCGAAAAACAAAAGAACCCGATGTCTCATTTATTCTCGATGCCGCCGGAAGGATTCAGGATACGCTTCGCTCGGGTCAGCTGATCATCCTTGAATCGACGACATACCCCGGGACCACGGATGAAGTCCTGCTTCCAATGATGGAAGAGACAGGAATGAAGATCGACGAGGACTATTTCCTCGCGTTTTCGCCCGAGCGAATCGATCCCGGTAATGCAAATTTCCATACAAGAAACATTCCCAAAGTTGTCGGAGGAGTCAGCGAGAAAAGCACCGCTGTAGCAGCCGCCATTTATGGCGCTATCGTAGAAAACGTTCACACCGTGAGCTCGGCGCGTGTTGCCGAGACATGCAAACTGCTCGAAAACACGTTCCGGGCAGTAAACATCGGTCTCGTGAACGAACTGTCGCAGCTCTGTCATACGCTCGAGATAGACACATGGGAGGTTATCCAGGCCGCTGCAACGAAGCCATTCGGATTCATGGCGTTCTTTCCTGGCCCGGGCATAGGGGGGCACTGCATACCATTAGACCCCCATTACCTTTCGTGGAAGGCGCGGATGCATGGTTTTGAAGCGAGGTTTATTTCGCTTGCAGAGGAAGTCAACTCGCGAATGCCGGAGCACGTCGTCGAGCTTGTGACGATGGGCCTCAATCGCAATCGCAAGGCAGTGAATGGCTCGAAGATCCTGATCCTCGGCGTCGCGTACAAGCGCGACATCGATGATGTTCGTGAGAGCCCCGCGCTCGCAATCATCGAAAAATTGAGAGAGATGGGTGGCGAAGTCGCGTATCACGATCCGTATATTCCGGAGGATCCGGCTCGAAAGCGAATCGCACGACAAGCTGACGAGTGTCGAACTGACCGAGGCCAGAGTCAGTCAATCGGATTGCGTGGTCATTGTGACCGACCATCAGACAATCGATTACGGATGGGTCGTTGAACACGCGCCATTGCTGCTCGATACACGCAATGCGACGAGGCAGCTCACGAATCCTGAACTAGCAAAGAAGATCATCAGGCTGTGAGCCTGGGAGCGCCCCCCCACGTGCTACCACTCTCCGGTTTTATCCCACGCGAAAGGTCTGAGCCTGGCAAGCATCCCGGAGGTCAGCTCTCTTCCATCGGACACGCTGACATTGTTTGCAACGTGCTTTGGCGATCGCATTCCGGGAATGACTGTGCTCACTGCCGGATGACTCAGAATAAATCGCAAGGCCAGTTCCGGCAGACTGTCGGCTTCGGCGCCAAGCAGGAGCTTGAGTCGTTCTGCTCGATTGAAGACCTTCGTCTTGCGGTCATCGCGGAAATACCACTCGCGAAAGTCGCCATCGGCGAAAACGGTGTCAGGACGGATCGCACCAGTCAGACCACCTTCGTCAAAGGGCACTCGCGCTATCACACCTATGTCGAGCGCCTGGCACACCGGAAAAAGTTCAGCCTCCGGCGCCTGTTCGAAAATGTTGTAGATCACCTGAACTGTATCGATGTGGCCAGCCTTCAGTACGCGGATCGCGTTCGCCGGCTGGTAATCATTGATCGAGATACCGAAAAAGCGGACTTTTCCCTGCTCGCGCAATCTCGTCATTGCTTCAAGCCATTCAGCATCGTCTGTCCAGTCATCCTGCCAGACGTGAAACTGCTGCAGATCAATGGTGTCGATCCCGAGATTCGAGAGGCTCTCTTCAGTGCATCTGACGATGTATTCAGCCGGGAAGACTTCCTGAAGGGGTACCTTTGGCGCTGGCCACGTTCGGTTCTTCGGCGGAATCTTGGAAGCAATGTAGATGCGCTCGCGTCGTGAACGGACGACCTCACCGACCAGGCGCTCACTATGGCCCTCGCCATACGCGAGCGCGGTGTCTATGAAATTGACGCCAAGGTCTATCGCGCGTTCGAGAGCGTTCAGTGCTTCGTGATCAGTGCCGCCCAGCCATTGAACTCCACCGATACCCCAGGCGCCGTAGCCGATTTCAGATACTTCGAGTCCTGTTCGTCCCAGCCGTCGATATTTCATGACCGAAGATTTACCACGGGACGCGCAAAAAAACATAGGGTATGTTGTACCGCCCTGGGAGCGCCGGCCTCTGGCCGGCCACGAGCCGCGAAGCGTGCGAGTCGTGGTGAGTCCTTGTGCTGAAGACTCGCACGCTTCGCGGCTCGTGGCCGGCCAGAGGCCAGCGCTCCCAGGGCGGTACAACATACCCTACTACATGCCATAATGTCCTGATCTACGAGAGACCAGGAGGTTGTACGTGATTAAGCCCTTGATTGCGTTTCTATTTGTTGTTCTGCAAACGTGGGGTACTGCGCCACCGGCTCCAACCATACCGGAAGCCGAGCGTTTGAAAGAATTGGCGGGCCGCCGGCAGGAAGTCATGAAGCGGATTGGCGATCGCGGCGTCCTTGTCCTTTTCAGTTCGGAGCCACGCGTATACACGGGCGACGTCGATTATCACTACCGGCAGGAGAATAATCTCTACTACCTGACAGGGATCAAGCAGGCTGGAGTGACGCTCGTGCTGGTTCCTGGTGCAAAGCGCAACCGCGAAATTCTGTTTGCGCCTCCGCGCGATCCACGCAACGAGACGTGGAATGGACGCATGATGTCGTTTGACGAGTTTCGTTCACGAAGCGGCGTCGAAACAGTCATCGATGCGAAGCTTCTTGGAAACTTTCTGGCAACGATTGCACCGCGAGCGGCCGGTGCGCTACCAGAACGTCCCGCGCAGAATCCCGATGACAACCAGCTGAAGGCATGGCGCGAAGACGCGAGTTCGATTATCGAAGCATCGCGAGCCGAGAAGGTCGACCTCTATCTGCTGATTCCATCTGAGCGCGAATCCCGCGAGTATCGCAGGGAACAGGCTCTTGCATCGTCGCTCGGTTCGTTCGCAACCGGACTGAATGTACGCAATGCAGCACCAATCTTTGCCGAGCTTCGCCTTCGCAAGTCCGCGTGGGAGATCAAGCTGTTGCAGCACGCAGTCGATATTTCGGGCGAGGCCTTTCAGCGAGTTTTTGCTGTCGCTGCGCCGGGTATGTATGAGTACGAAATACAGGCAGAGTTTGAATATACATTCCGCCGGCGCAATGCGGATAGCTGGGGATATCCGTGCATCGTTGGCGGAGGAGCGAACGCAACCACGCTGCACTACATTACAACTCAGGACAAATTGGCTGATACAAGCCTTCTACTGATGGACTGTGCAGCTGAATACGATCATTACACGGCAGACATCACGCGGACCCTTCCGGTCAACGGCAAATTCACGCCGGCACAGGCTGATATTTACCGCATCGTATATCAGGCTCAGGAAGAATCGATCAAGCAGGTGCGCGCCGGAAATGTTGTTGGAAGACGTGTCGATCCGAAGATTCCTGCAACGTCGGTACACGGGCGATCCGCGGAGGTCATCAAGGACGGTTTGCTTCGGCTTGGGCTGATCACGTCAAAAGATAATGAAGAATACCGCATCTGGTTTATGCACGGGACAAGTCACTGGCTGGGAATGAATGTGCACGATGTCGGTGACTATGCGACTCCCCTGGCACCGGGGATGGTACTCACGGTTGAGCCCGGAATCTACATTCGCCCTGATGCCCTTGATGTTCTCCCGAATACACCTGAGATGGAGAAGTTCAAGCAGGCAGTCCGGCCTGCATTCGAGAAGTACAAAGGCATCGGTGTCAGGATCGAGGATGACATCCTGGTGACAGCGGGTGAGCCAAAGAATCTTTCAGCCGCAATTCCTCGCAAGCTCGAGGATGTCGAGCAGGCGATGGCCCGCTTGCGAAAACCTGAAGAAAGGGCAAGAGCAGCAAGCAGGTAGAGTCGTGAATTGATGGCACGAAAGCTGATCGATGTGAGCCACGCTATCGAAGCGGGAATGGTCACCTATCCCGGACTTCCGGGTCCGGAAGTTTCCGACCATCTGAGCCGCGAAGGTTCACGCGGGAAGTATTCGCCCGGGACTACATTTCAAATCGCGAAGATCGATATGATCGCCAATACCGGCACATATCTCGATTCACCTTTTCACCGTTTTGGTGACCGCGAGGACCTTGGGATGCTTCCGCTTGACTCGGTAGCAGACCTGCCTGGTCTCGTTATCGATGCGACGTCTCGTCGCAGCCGTTCAATCGGACCTGACCTTTTTGCCGGGTACTCGCTCAGTCGTAAGGCGGTTCTGATCAAGACGCTCTGGGATCGACACTGGAGAACGCCGCAGTACGGCGCCGGACATCCTTTTTTGACGCAGGCGGCTGTCGAACAACTGGTCGCATCCAGAGTCGCATTGGTTGGAATCGATTCACTCAATATCGATGATACAGATGATGGAACGCGACCAGCTCACACCTTGCTTCTCGAGGCGGGGATTCCGATCGTCGAGCATCTTTGCCGGCTGGACGAGCTACCTCAAACCGGATTTCGATTTCATTGTGCACCGGTAAAGTTTCGTGGTGTCGGAAGTTTTCCAGTGCGCGCATATGCCGTGGTGGAATAGGGGTCAGGGGTCAGTGGTCAGGGTCAGGGTCAGTGGATAGTGTCGGGGTCAGTCAGGAGTTCAAGCTTCAGCTTGCTCTTATCAGTCGACAACGATCCAGCAAGCTAAAGCTTGAACTCCATACACCGACCCCTGACCCCCGACCCCGACCCCCGACCCCTGACTCCTACACATGCCCATTCGGCTCTACTTACCAGAAACGCTTTTCGTTGTAGCGAGTCTTCCGCTGGCGGATTACGGACGCGCGCTCGAATCTCTACTGGCTCTCAAGGCCTCGGGCAATTTCACTTCACTGACGCGAGACAAGGATGAAGTCACAGTGATCATCTCTGAAGAGGAATGGTCAGAGATCTCAGCGAACTTCTCCGGGAGTGCGGTTCAACGGAGAAGGCGAATGATTGCTTTCGATACTGTTCTGGACTTTACCGTCGTTGGTTTCATAGCCGAGATCAGCCGCGCTCTGGCCGAAGCTGGAATCAGTATCCTCAATGTTTCAACCTACAAGACAGACCTGGTTTTCGTCGACGAATCACGTTTTGAAGATGCGGTCTGCGGCGGTGAAGCAGGCGCTCGTAACCATGCATTACACTCACCTCTCCCAGCAATAACAAGGCAGTAACAGAAGCAAGCGAATGATACACGATCCCGATAACGAAGCCGGCGCGCAAACGATCGCGGTTCATACGTCGAGGGCGCTCAACCGCACGGCTGCGGTTAGTCCGCCGATATGGCAGACAACAACGTTCAGCGCCGAGAACGCGGAAGACTTTGCTGCGATCGCGATTGCCACGAAACCTTCGGAGTTCTACACGCGCTACGGCAATCCGACGCACAGCCAGGTCGAAGCGACGATTGCTTCGCTCGAGGGCGCTGAAAGGGCCCTGATCACAGGATCCGGGATGGGAGCGATCTTCGCATTGGTGATGAGCCATCTCGATCGCGGAGATCACATCATCGCGCAGCGCAATCATTACGCCGGCTCGACTACGCTGTTCGCGGAGATTCTGCCGCGGTGGGGAATCGAATGTACGGTTGTCGATCAGACGCGATCCGAAGAGTTCTCTGCGGCACTGAAACCGAATACGAAGCTCGTCTACGTTGAGACTCCGACCAATCCTTTGATGCAGATCACTGACCTTCAGGCGATCGCCGACCTGGCGAGATCAGCCGGGATACTCTCGGTCTGCGACAACACATTTGCGACGCCAATCAACCAGCGTCCACTTGCGCTCGGTATCGATGCGACAGTGCACAGCGCAACGAAGTACCTTGGCGGTCACCACGATGTGACGGCGGGCGCGATTGCAGGAAGTGCGAAATTGATCGAGCGAGTATGGAAATTTGCAATCGTGTCGGGCGCGGCACTCAGTCCATTTGATGGCTGGCTGCTGCTGCGTGGTCTTCGAACAATCGGATTGCGAGTTGAGCGGCACAATCGGAATGCACTCGCACTTGGCCGGTTTCTCGAGGACCATCCGGCAGTCGCAAAGGTTTATTATCCGGGCCTCGAGTCGCATCCTCAACACGAGCTTGCAAAGCGCCAGATGTCCGGTTTCACAGGTATGCTGAGTGTCGAGCTTCGCGGCGGATTCGAGGCGGCGGAGCGACTGATCTCGAAGCTGCAGCTGGCGGTGCGTGCTGCAAGCCTTGGCGGATTCGAAACCCTTGTGGTGCATCCAGCCGCGATGTGGGGATTGCAGCTCAGCCCTGAGAAGCTTGCTGCTACGGGATTGAGTGACAGTCTTGTGCGCATATCGACCGGTATCGAAGATGAGGATGATTTGATCCGCGATTTTGCGCAGGCGCTTGGAAGCAAAGATTCCGCCTGAAGGCGGTACAACGTACACTAAATGGGAACTGTTACAGTCAGGCATGCTCAGGCAGATGATGCCACCACGTTTGTTTCGCTGGTTGAGGGTCTTGCTGATTATGAGAATCTTTCCCCGCCCGATGCTGCGGGGCGCGAAAGGCTGGTGGACGCGGCGTTTGGTGCAGCGAAGAGATTTGATGTTCTGTTGGCAGAAATTGCAGGGGATGCTGTCGGCTATGCCGTCATCTTCGAGACATACTCAACCTTCCTTGCGCGTCCCAAGCTGTTTCTTGAAGACCTCTTCGTAAAGCCCGAATTCCGCGGTTCGGGGGCCGGGCACGCGCTTATGCGCGCCTGCGCTCGCGAGGCCGTCGCTCGCGGCTGTGCGCGAATGGAGTGGGTTGTACTTGACTGGAACGAACCTGCAATCAGGTTCTATCAGGCACGAGGCGCATCCCATCTCAAGGAATGGTACACATTTGCGCTCGATGAAACTGAACTCAAAGGTTTGTCGCTCTAGAAGGGAGCCGGCAAACGAAAATAGAGGAGAGGCTTTTTTAGAACCTCTCCCCGAAAGGCTAGCTTTGCTGGGATGAAAACATCAATGATGGTGCAAGATCAGTGCCACGGATAATAACGTCAGTCGCATTGAGCTTATCTCCTGATAGGTCGTGAGTTAGCCGCTAACACAGTCCTCGAATCGCTTTTCACAAGCACGCGAAACGTTCAGAATTTCGGATTCCCGATTCAGTTTTTCGGAGAGTTAATCCAGTCCTGGGGCTGAAAAAAGCGGGTCGCTTCCGCTTCCGGCGAGCCCGGCTCTGGCTTGAAATCGTACTGCCAGATAGCCGTCGGCGGCAGCGACATGAGAATCGATTCAGTTCGGCCGCGCGTTTCAAGCCCGAAGATCGTGCCGCGATCATATACAAGATTGAACTCCGCGTAACGCCCGCGGCGAATCATCTGAAACCGGCGCTCTCGTTCGCTGAACTGTTGCGATGACCGGCGGAGGACGATCGGCAGATACGCGTCGAGGAACGCGCTGCCGGCATCTTTAACAAAAGCAAAGTGCCGGTCGAGATCACCCGTCAGATAATCAAAGAAAATGCCGCCAACTCCCCGCATCTCTCCGCGATGCTTGATGTAGAAATACTCGTCACACCACTTCTTAAACCGGTCATAGTAATCGGGGGAATGCCGATCGCAGACGCGCTTGAGTGTCGTGTGAAAGTGAACGACATCTTCGATTACCGGGTAGTAGGGCGTCAGGTCGGAACCTCCTCCAAACCAGGACGCATCGCCCTTCTCGAGGTACCTGAAATTGGCGTGAACCGTTGGTACGTGAGGATTGAGCGGATGAATCACAAGCGAAATCCCTGTAGCGCAGAAACTGCGGCCAGCACCGAGCTCGATCTTCGCCGCAAACGCTTCTGGGAGCTCACCTGCTACCGACGAGAAATTGACACCTGCCTTCTCGAAGATGTTGCCGTTCTCGATGATCCGCGTGCGACCACCACCACTGTCCTCGGAGGCTTGCGCGCCTTCTCTTTTCCAGTCATCAGTGCGGAAGCGGGCTCGTCCATCCAGCTTCTCGAGCGCATTGCAGATCTCGTCCTGCAACGATGAGAAAAACTTTTCGGCTTGCTCTCTCACTTGAGCTTGTATCCGCGCGTCTCGAGCGTCGAGCGGATCTTTGATTGAGCCTTCGGACCAAGCCGCGGAACTGAATCGAGTCCGCCGCCTGACACGAATTTTGCGAAATCATCGAGACTCGTGATGTGGAATTGCCTGAAAAGAGTGTCAACGGTTTTCATACCGATTCCATCGATCTCGAGCAGGTCGAGTAAGGTCAGCGGAATCTCTGACTGAAGTTCGTCGTAGAGCGGGGTTGTGCCGGTTTCGAGGATCTCGACAATCTTCTTGCTGATCGCATCGCCAATTCCTGGAAGCCTGCGAAGCTCGGCAGCGCCGCCCGCACTCGCCAAATCGGCAAGAGGAGTCTGCAGTTCCGCAATCAGCTCCGCCGCGCCTCGATAGGACCGAATCTTGAATGGATCGTCCTTGCGGAGCTCCATCAGATTGGCGATGCGCTCGAAAATCTCAGCAATTTCCCGGTTTGATTTCACCCGCGAATGGTCGCAATTATTGAGCCAACAATCGCTATGCAGGCATAAATCCCGCCGACGACCCAACCAGCTGTTGAGGTCTTCAGTTTGTGCGATACCGCGGCATAGCCGATCGCCAGAAGCGCGACCATCCACAGCGCGAAGACGTCAACCCAGCGAGCCAGATTGCATGACAAACTTCGGAAGACCGTCTTTCCCGAAAAGCATGGTCAGCAGTGCTGCCAGATTCGAGCCTACCAAGATTCTGAATGTCGATCTCCTCAGGCGATTTGAGGAAGAGAATCACGATGAAAAGAATCGACGAAATTATTCCTACCGCAAGGAACGTGTAGAGACTTACGGAGAACAGTTTCTTGAAGCCATTCTCGTAGCCCATGACCATGCTCACAAGTCTGAAGATCGCGGCCGAAATCACTGCGAAGATCACGTTTCCAAGGGCGCCGAACAGGATGAAACTGAGCTTGATGAACCGTGCTGTATTACCCGTAGTCATCGCAGCAAGTTGCTGGTCCATCTGCTCCTGCGTCATACTTCCCGAGTTAACGGCTTGTCGAAAACCCTGTCCAAAGAAGTTTGCGAGGCCAATGCGATCGATCATCAGATAGCCGGTGATGCCACCGATGATGAGCAGGGCAATGATGGGAAAGAGCACGTCGGGTCGTTTGGCGATCTCTTTGAATGTCTCGCCCGGCGAAAACCATACGCCGGTAACACGGCCGATGAAACCAGTCCGGCTTTCATCCGCTGACGATGCTGAAGTCGCTTTCGTTTCGGGGGTCATTTCATCTCCTCAGAAGTCTTGGAAGTTTGTTGCGCCAGATCAGTCTGTTGCGAATAGAGAAAACAGGCTACCTGATGTCCGGGCTCGATCTCGACGAGCGCGGGCTCGTGAGTACGACATTCCTCCATCACCTGCGGGCATCTCGTAGAAAAGCGGCATCCGGGTGGCGGAGCAAGCGGTGTCGGCATTTCGCCCGGCAGTCCACGCGCGACAGCACCCAGGCTTGGGTTTCGACCCCTCTTCCGCCCTGCCACCTCAGGGTCAGGCACTGGGTTCGCCGCAAGAAGCGCTTGAGTATAAGGATGCAACGGGCGCGCGTAAATGTCGCGGCTTGATGCCACTTCTACGAGCTTTCCAAGATACATCACGCCGACGCGGGTTGAAATGTGCTCAACCACAGCGAGGCCGTGCGAAATGAAAAGATACGTCAGACCCAGCTGTTGTTGAAGGTCCTGAAGAAGGTTGACGATCTGGGCCTGAACGGACACATCCAGCGCAGATACAGGTTCATCGGCAACAATGAAATCAGGGTTGAGCGCCAGCGCGCGCGCAATACCGATACGCTGTCGCTGGCCTCCGCTGAATTCGTGAGGGTAGCGCGACGCAAAACTCGCGTCGAGCCCGACACGGTCGAGCAGCGCCGTCACTCGTTCAGACAGTTGTTGTCGTGAAAGTTTCTCGTGAATGGCGAGAGGCTCGCCGATGATTGACCCGATCATCATTCGCGGATTCAGTGAAGAGTACGGATCCTGAAAGATGATCTGCATGCGCCGTCGGAGCTCTCGGAGACGGGTCTTTGAAGCCGCGAGCAGGTCAATACCATCGAACTCCATACTGCCGTCGGTCGGCTCGATAAGGCGAAGGATGCACCTGCCAATCGTAGTCTTTCCACATCCCGATTCGCCGACCAGTCCAAAAGTTTCGCCGCGGTGAATCGAAAACGAGACTCCGTCAACGGCCTTCACGAACTGACCGTGCGCCGCAGGAAAATATTTCTTGAGATTTCTGATTTCGACCATTTTCAAGCCCGCGGAGCGCCAAGTCCAGCCTGGGAGCGCTCGCTCGGAGCGCTCATTGTCGAGCCCGACGTGAGACGACGGCTTGCGCGGTCGACTGGTGCGCTCCCTTCACATCACGGTTCGGACACGCGCCAGGCTCGAGCCAGCGCTCCCGGTGAGCCTGCCGCTCCCAGGGCCCTGAAGCTGAACTCCAGGTGCCGGCGCGGCGGCAACGCGTCGCGTGACCGTCTGTGAGCTCAAAAAGAGGCAGCGCACCAACTTTGCACTCATCCTCGACATAAGGGCAGCGAGGAGCGAAGCGGCATCCTGAAGGCCAGTTGCCTGGACGCGGGACAACACCTTCGATTGTCGCGAGCCGTGTGCGCCTGCCGACTTCGGAGCTCGTCAGCCTTGGCACTGCATGCAATAGACCACTCGTGTACGGATGAGAAGGTTTCGAAAAGATGTCGTTGACGCTGGCCTCTTCGATAATCTGCCCCGCATACATTACCACCACCCGATCAGCCGTCTCTGCTACAACACCAAGGTCGTGAGTAATCAACATCAGTCCGAGGTTACGCCTCTGGCGAAGCTCCTCGAGCAGATCCAGGATCTGCGCCTGAATAGTCACATCGAGGGCAGTGGTTGGCTCATCTGCTATCAGCAGATCAGGGTTGCAGGCAAGCGCCATCGCAATCATCACGCGCTGACGCATTCCCCCAGACATTTCGTGCGGATAGTTCTTCGCGCGCAACTCTGCGGCGGGGATGGCCACATCGCGCATCTCCTCAATCGTCAGATTCCACGCTTCTTTCCTCGAGACACGGCGATGCAATCTTATGGCTTCGGCAATCTGTTCGCCTACAGTAAAGACCGGGTTAAGCGAGGTCATCGGGTCCTGAAAGATCATGGCAATGTCGTTGCCACGGACAGACCTCATTTCGGACTCCTTGAGTTTCAGGAGATCGCGGCCTTTGAAAAGAACTTCGCCTTCGTGAATCCGGCCGGGAGGCGAGATGAGGCGAAGGATCGAAAGCGCTGTCACCGACTTTCCGCAGCCTGATTCACCTACAAGGCACAGAGTCTCACCGCGATCGATAGAGAACGAGACGTTTTCGACGGCAGGGACTTGTCCAAAGGAGGTCGAGAGATTGCGGACTTCGAGGAGCTTCATCTTGACGAAACAAGGGACGAAACAAAGAGTGTGGCAAATCGACAGTAAAAAGCAACCGCCCGGTGGAGTTCACCGGGCGGTTGCTTTTTTATTGGCGCGCTTTGGAGAAGTTTCAAACCCAACGGAACGATTACCGTGGACCCGAAATACCCCCTTGCTCTCCTCCGCGCGCCAATCTCGTCAAATCGTGGCCAGCGTCTGAGAGCGCGCTGTTAGTTGGAGCGGCGGCGATCCCACTGGTTATTACGATTCCACGACCCGCCGTTGTTCCACCCGCCATTCCACCCACCATTCCAGCCGCCATTCCGGCCAATCGTGTACTGGTGGTACGCCTGACGGTATCCGCTCTCAAAGCCATCACGGAACGCGTTGCGGTAATTACGCTCCGAACCGAAGAACTGGCGATATCCGACCAGTCCGCTACGGTAGACATCGCTATCCTTGAAGTTCATTCGCAGGCGTCTCTGCGCATCAAAGCGACCATCTCGCTGACCGAATTGAAACCCGTTTCGACGGGCAATTTCACGTACTCGATTATTATCAATGCGGTCGTTCCTATCATCCCGATCGTATCTGAACTGTGGAGCCGCCATCACACTCAAACCCGATCCCAGCATCAGTAGCGACATCATCGTTACCATTGCCAACCTAGCGCCTCGTTTAGTTCTGCTTAACATACCTTTCAATCTCCTTTTTCAACTGCGGAACATCCGCGGTTGATGACAGAGAGTAAATCAAGCTGTGTGCCGAACTTGAACTGAGTGGCTTACGATGATCCTAAAGCTTGATTAAATTGGGGTTGATAGCGCAACCACCATTTCTCGAGAGGTATTGGCACGCCGGAATCCACCCCAACTGGAGAGAAGATCAGACGTTTTGGTGCGCTCTCTCAGGGAACGCCGCCCTAGAACGCTGGGAGCGCCGGCCTCCGGCCGGCACGAGCCGCGAAGCGTGCGAGTCTTAGCCAAGGATTCTCCACGACTCGCGCGCTTCGCGGCTCGTGGCCGGCCGACCGGCGCTCCCAGGTGCGGCCTAAAATTTGACTCTAGTGGACTTGTTCTGCTAACTTTGCTTTCTTTGCTATCTTTGCTTATAGCCAACTATGGCCTACTTCTTTATTGTCCGTATAGCGCGCGGATCGTTGGTTCTGGCGCTCTCTCTCCTTGCGATCTCGTGCTCAAGCCTCGTCAAGGTTCGGGATACATCAATCCCGGAACTGCTCGCACCGGTTGCAAATTCTGACGTCGCGGGCCTGTTGACCAGCATTGAGCCTTTCACAACCATGCAGGCTCTACGCGCCAGCCGGGTCCTGATACAGTTCATCGATGTCGAGTCGAAGGACAAGTACCGGACCGCTGACGCCATTCTCGCTGTCCAGAGACCCGACAAGATTCGGCTCGTCGTTCAGGTACCCGTAACCGGCACACGCATCGCCGAGATGGTCTCGGAGTCAAATCACTTTAAAGTCGCCATCTATCTGGACACTTCCAAACGCTTTCTGACCGGAACCAACAATGCCGATTACTCTCACTGGAAGACGCGACTCGGTGAAAAGCAGCAATCTGCTATCATCAACGCGCGTCCTTTCCATTTTACGGACGCGTTGATGATGGGCCCGTTGCGTCTCAAGGACCCGGTTACGCATACAGCCTCGAGGAAGCGCTGGTCGAAGAGACCGATACGCGCCCGAGTGCAAAGAAGAATGCACGCGTGTTGCGCAGCTTTTATGTTGTATCAGAGGTGGCCCTGAACAAGGGGGGTGAAGGAGGCGCCGCGCGAACGCTCAGGCGGTTCTGGTTTGACCGCACAAATGGTCTTCTCTTCACGCGTCAACAGCTTTTTGATGACAAAGGCACGATGTCAACGGAAGTCCACTATTCGAGCTATCAGAAACTCAGCGACGATAATTCTCACCAGTGGCCGACGGTGGTGCTGGTTTCCCGGCCGTATGACAATTATGCTGCAAGACTGACGTTTGCGTCCGGACGTTTCGATGTCAACCCCGACGATCTCTCACCGAACGCGTTTGTGCTCGAGAACAAGGAGAATCTCCCGGTAACTGATCTTGACCGTCCGGTCACTCCCTGAAGCAGCAGACTCCAAGGTTCCGCCTGAAGGCGGTACAACGTACATGGACAGCTTGATCGCATCAAATATCCGGCAGCGGCCGACGCGGACGATGGTGAGTGTTGCTGGTGTAGCGCTCGGTGTCATCCTGATCGTCGTCAACACATCCCTTGTCCGCGGGATACTGAATGACCGCCAGCGCCGCGAACAGGGACTCGGAGCCGAGATTCAATTCAGCCGCAAGGGCTCGTCGATTGTCTCAGCATCATCCATACTTTCGCTTGATGTTCGCTATTGCGATCGTCTCAGACAGATCGAAGGAGTAGAGGCGGTGAGTCCTGTGGGGCGCTACGTTCAGCGCGGTACCAGCGGACTCGGCGTCGAGCAGGTCGATGGCATCGACTTTGCAAGCTATCAGGCGATGAGTGGCCTCAAAATCATAGAAGGAGCTACGTTTCAGAACAACAACGAAGTCATCATCGACGATTTCAAGGCTTCACACAGTAACCTGCCTGTAGGCAGCGATTTCCAGGTCTTCGGCCAGTCTATGAAAGTGGTCGGAATATACACTCCGCCTTCGGGTTCGCGAATCAAAATGTCGCTTGCCGCTCTTCAGGAGGCGCAAGCTGCACCCGACAAATGCACATTTATCATGGTGAAGTGCAAGAATCCGGATGAAGCAACGATCGTTCAGGAGCGCATCGATAAGGAGCTTCCGGGAAACATTGTCATCCTGACCCGCGACATCGCTACCGGTTTCAGCCGGGCGGTGCCAGGGCTGGACGGATTCATTCGAAGCGTGCTGGTGCTTTCCATATTCGTCAGCACTCTTGTGATCCTGATTGCGATGTATACGACGATCACGGAGCGGACAAGAGAGATCGGCATTCTGAAATCACTGGGCGCATCGAAGGGATACATCGTAAGTCTGATAGAAAAAGAGGCGCTCGCAATAAGCCTGATTGGCGTGGTTGCGGGCGTTATCGGCGCGGCGCTGGTGAGCTGGATCATTGAGAGCACGACAACGCTCCAGCTGGAATTCGACTGGAAGTGGGTAATGATTGCTGCTCTTGCTGGTCTCGGAGCCGGTGTGCTCGGCGCACTCTATCCAGCTTATCGAGCAGCCAATCAGGACCCGGTCGCAGCGTTATCTTATGAGTGAAGTGCGTGAAGCGGCTCCGATTCTTGTGACCGAAGACCTGACGATGACGTATCGCGTCGGCAAGGTTGATGTGCACGCGTTGCGCGGGGTCAATCTGCGAGTTGGCCGGGGCGAGTTTGTTTCTGTAATGGGCCCGTCGGGCTGCGGCAAATCGACGTTGCTGCATATTCTGGGAGGGCTGCTCCAGCCGACCTCAGGCAAAGTCCTTGTCGATGACGAAGACCTTGCTCGCGTCAGTGACGCGGAACGAACCGATATCCGGCGGCGCAAGATCGGCTTTGTCTTCCAGAGATTCAATCTGTTCCCGACCTTAACAGCCGAAGGCAATCTCAGGCTGGCTGAGCATATTCATGGATCCGGCAACAGGGGTTCAGCCGAAAAGACTGGTCGAAAGGGCGATGAGAATATGCGGCGCGAGGTATTGGGCCTTCTTGGTCTCGAAAACAAGTTGCATCATAAACCGCTCGAGCTTTCTGGCGGCGAGCAACAACGTGTCGCGCTCGCGCGTGCAATTGTCAATCGTCCCGCTATTATCCTGGCGGACGAGCCGACGGGTAATCTGGACACCGAGAATTCAGAGCTTGTCCTGAAGATGCTGAGACAGCTCAACACGCAATTCAAACAGACCATCGTCATGATCACCCACAATCCCGAAGCGGCGGCGATTGCTGGTCGTATCATTGAAATGCGCGACGGGCGGATCGTTGCGGGCGCCTGAAAGAGTTCTTACGCGGAAATCCGCCTGACGGCGGTACGGCGTATATTTGTGAGAAACGTCTTAGTTGGCATCAAAAACGTTCTTCTCTGGTCATACGAGCGCGGTTCATGGCAATATGACCTACTTTGTCTGCTCATCGTAGCGATAATCTTCCTGGTTCCAGGGAGCTATTTTGGCGATCGTGACCGGGAGGTAATCCGGGACGAGTCGGTGACAGCGCGTGCGGAATGGAATCGCGAGGAATGGCACCGGGAGGAAAGGAATTGAGAAGACCGAAATGATTATTGGAGCCGCCGAGCTCCAGGAGTTTGCACACGCCGGGAGCTTGCAGATTGATTTGGTGAATCATCCTGGTGACGCGATTCTTGCTTTTGTCGAAAATCGATGTAAGTGCAAGGCTACACTGGTGCTTCCGTATGAGATGGCGCGCGACGACAAGGGTGGAATGGTATATAGGGTTTGGTACCGGAAGCGAGAGCGGCTATAATTTAGGTTGGTCTTTTTTGATCGACGATTCACGCAAGAACATACAAGGGCATTTAGCCAGGCAGATACGGAGACGAATTCGAAGAATGAAACGCTCAATAACGTTCGCAGCAGTATTAGCGCTGATAGCTTTTCTTGGAGGTGGCCGGCCCGCAAACGCGAATGGCAATCCGCAGTTGCTCACAGGAATTCTCCAGAAGATGGAGAAGGCACATCTGGATCTTAAGAGCCTCAAGGCTGCAATAATGCAGCAGAAGGTCAACGTCCAGATCAACGTCAAGGATACAGATGTGGGAACCCTTCTCTATAAGCCTGCGGCTGGAAATGAGAAGGGAAAAGTTCGCATCGATTACACGAAGCCCGACACGCGTGTCGTGTCCGTAGTCGGCAACAACTTCGTGTTCTATCAGCCGCGAATCAACCAGGTCGTCAAGACAACCCTCCAGCAGGCATCGAAGGGTAAGACGGGTGGTTATACATCGATTATCGGTCTCGACGGATCTGTAAAGAACCTGGCTCGTAACTACAATATCGAGTACGTCAAGGAAGAGTCGATCGGCGGTGAAGCGACAACACAGCTTCATCTGACGCCAAAAAATGGCGGTTCACTGCAGAGCGTCGAAATCTGGGTGAGCAACCGGTCGTGGCTTCCCGTACAACAGAAGTTCGTAGAAAAGAATGGCGATTACACGATCGTCAAACTTACCAATCTCGAGCCCAATCTGAAGCTGTCGGATGATGCTTTCATCGTGAAGTATCCGAACAGCACAGTCGTTGTCGACAAAATATAGTCGCGCATCGATCCATTGAAATTAGCCCGGGATGAAGATGTAGGGGAGCCTCGATTGGCTCCTCTCACTAATTCCGGCGGGGCTCGTACCGGGTTCACCACCAGCCTCACACTGGTCAAGCTCTGATGCGTAAACTAACGCGCGCGATACGCGAGACGCAGTTTGTAGCTCGCGCACTCACATCAACCAGCCGTCCGATCCTGGCGCACATCATCCCGATGCGTCGCTGCAACCTTTCGTGCGGCTACTGTAACGAGTACGACAAGTTCTCAGAGCCTGTCGCGCTCGAGAAGGTGAAGGAGCGTCTCGACCGACTCGCATCGTTTGGCACGCTGGCTGTGACGATCAGCGGCGGCGAGCCGATGCTCCACCCGCAAATCTACGAGATCATCGCGCACATCCGGTCGCACGGTATGATGGCCGGCCTGATCAGCAACGGCTATTACATGACACGCGAGCGGATCGAGAAGCTGAACAATGCCGGTCTTGAATACCTGCAGATCAGCATCGATAACGTCATCCCGGACGAAGTTTCACGTAAGAGCCTGAAGGTGCTCGATCGTTATCTTGTCTATCTGTCCGAGTACGCCGAATTCCATATCAACATCAATTCTGTCGTCGGCGGTGGGATAAAGAATCCCGAAGATGCTCTCGCAGTCGCAAAACGTGCGGTCGAGCTCGGCTTTGGATCAACGGTCGGCATCATTCACGACCATAATGGTCAGCTCAAGCCTCTGAGCGGAGTGGAAGAACAGGTCTATAAGCAGCTGCGTCGCTTCGGCAAGAAGAAGTTTGGATGGTTGAATGATTTCCAGGACGATCTCGCATATGGACGTCCTCACGAATGGCGATGCCGTGCGGGAGCCCGCTATCTTTACATCTGCGAGGACGGCCTGGTGCACTACTGCTCGCAACAGCGAGGCTATCCCGGCATACCACTTCTTGAATATACGGCCGAACACATGAGGCGCGAGTTCTACAACGAGAAACCTTGTGCGAAGTTCTGCACTGTAGCCTGCGTTCAACAGGTCGCGTGGGCCGATAACTGGCGCGCTCCACAACTGCCGTTCGATATCCAGGACAAAGCCGGGGACATCGATCCGGGAACGGGAGCGGTGGTCGGTGGTCAATGGTCAGTGGTCGGAGAAGAATAACCACGGAACACACGGAAGAAGCACGGAAAGACACGGAAGCAGAGTCTAAAGTTTGTTTCCGTGTCTTTCCGTGCTTCTTCCGTGTGTTCCGTGGTTACTTCTTTCAATCGATCTCACCTATCCGATGCAGTTTCATTAAGCTCGAGAGACCCGGCTGCTCCGGGACATTTCCCGCCATCACGACGCTCATTTCTCCTTTTGAAAGCAATCCTTCGCTGATGAGACGCTCATCGACGCGCGCAAGCAAGGCGGCGCTGCTGCCGGTAAAATCGACGCGGAAAGGTTCGATCCCCCAGACTGCGGCAAGCGTGTTGCGCGTCTTCTCAAGCGGGGTGAAAGCGATGATCCGCTCGCGAGGGCGTAGAGCGGCAACATGCCGCGCCATGACACCTAATCGCGTCAACACAACAATCATATTGAGCTGCATTTCGCGCGCGGCAAAAACGGCGGCCTCTGCAATCGCGCGCCCCTCTTTCCCGGTGATCTCAACTGCCGATGGCCAGCCTGCCTTGAATTGAACAGTGAGCTTCGGTGAACTCGATGATCCGGGACATAGTGCTTACTGACTCGACGGGGTATTCACCAACTGCCGTCTCGCCTGACAACATGACTGCATCCGTACCATCGAGTATCGCATTCGCAACGTCGGATGCCTCTGCGCGAGTCGGCCGGGGTTCGTGAGTCATCGACTCGAGCATCTGGGTGGCTGTTATGACTATCTTCTCACCTGCGTTCGCCGAAGCGATGATTCGTTTCTGGTGAAACGGAACGCTTTCGACCGGAGTCTCGACGCCGAGATCACCGCGGGCCACCATCACTCCTTCACACGCATCGATGATGTTTGTCAGGTCCTCGAGAGCCTCGCTCTTCTCTATCTTTGCTATCAGGGGAGTATCGTGACCGAGTTTCTTGATCTGTGCTTTCGCGCTCAGGCAATCGGCAGCGCTCCGCACAAATGATAGTGCAACATAATCAGCATCCTGCTCGAGACCGAACTTGAGATCAACGAGGTCTTTTTCGGTGAGCGAAGGCGCCGAGAAGTCGCGCTCCGGGAAGACTGATCCCTTGCCTTTCTCCCAGCAGTCCGCCATTGCTGACGCGAGTTACGACATCGGTGTGCGCATCCACGCGCTCGACAATCAACTCGATCATTCCATCGGCAAGCAGAATCCGATTTCCAGGTATCACGTCGACAGGCAGCTGAGAATAGCCCGTTGAAATCAGGCTCGCATTGCCTTCAATGGTTCTCGTAGTGATCGTGAGCGTCTGACCATTCTTGAGCTCAACTGGTTTTCCGTCCTGCAGCTTTCCGGTTCGAATCTTCGGGCCACAGAGATCGATCAGAATGGCAAGCGGGCGTTTGAGATCGGAAGCCAGTTTGCGGGCAGTTCGGATGGTTTCGGCGTGGTCTTCGTGACTGCCGTGCGACATGTTGATGCGCACGACATCCACTCCTGCGATAAGAAGATCGCGGAGACGCGCTTCAGGGCGCGACGCCGGCCCTGCAGTCGCGACGATCTTGGCACGTCTCATTTTGAAGACTGATCAGCGCTTGGCGAGCTCGCGCCCGACCGCAGCGCTCAACTCGTTTGCGACATCTGTGTTGTAGCCAATGAAGTGAGCTGCAATGCGACCATCACGCCCGACAACCAGAGTCTGCGGTACGGAGACGTTGCGGGACGAAACGAAATCCGCAAAGACGGGGTCTTTTACAGTCGACACGGGAAAGCTGACCTGGTTGTCCTTGACGTACTTCCCTACGACATCGTCAGACTCTTCGACCGCGAGCCCGACTACAGTCAGTCCATTCGCCTGGCTGTCAGCGTGCAGCTTCTGCAGCGAAGGAAGATGCGCTCGTGAGTGACCGCACCAGGTCGTGAAGAAATCGATCACAACCACCTGGCCGCGGAGCTTCGAAAGACTGAAATCGCCCGCGCCTGTACCCTGGTTTACTGCTCGAAACTGTTTGTTGACAACCTTGTCTTTCGGCAGATTGCCAACTTGAGTCTGTGCCTGAGCATACGCTCCGCCCAAAACGACGATGAGCAGACCCATCCGGGTCAGCCTGGGAATTGATTTATGCATGATTTGATTCGACTCGATTCTCTAGAACGCAGCGCGATTTATCCGTCGTCCATCATCGCGGCTGCTGGCCTTCGAACCGGGTTTGACAACTGGCACCCGGCCGATCTGCTCCTGAATCTTGGTGCGCACTTCCTTGCCAATCTCATCGGTCCAGCCAATCCAGCGCTTCACCATCTTGCCGTCCGTACCAAAGAGGATTATCTGGGGAACGCTGTGATTGTGGCTGTCAGCAAAGTAGGCAACGACCTCATTCGTTATGAAACCGATTGGATAGGCAACCTTCGTGTCGCGGATAAACCCGCGGACATCATTGACCTTGTCGGGTTTGTCTGTAGCCAGGCCAAGAACAGTAAACTCGCGTGCCTTGAATTGATTGTAGATCTCTGACATATGCGGGGCATGGTCGCGGCAGTGTGGGCACTGTGACCAGAACATATCGATCACCACCACCTTACCCCTGAGGCTCGAAAGCTTGATCTTCGCTGGCGCACCGCCCGCCGGTCCATTATAGATCATCGAAATAATCATCTCGGGCGTATCGTTGCTGCCATCGGGTGAGGGAAGTTCCGGTACATCATCTAAATGGCGAGCGGCCGATACACTCGAAGGAACCTGGGACACGAGATTGTAAAGCTGCCTTCAAATACGAACGCAAGTGCGAACACTGATATAAGAATCAGTAGAGGCAGCCGAAATTTGATACCTGACATAGACTCTAACTCCTACCTAGTTGCTCGGTGACTATTCGATCGAGATATTCCACTCCGTGCTCTGCTCTGTAACCAACGAGATGTTCGATCAGTTTTCCATCTCTTCCGAATATGAAAAGCTGCGGAATAGGCGGTTGACCCGTTTCGTCCTCCGTTCCCCTGAGGAACGCGCGCGAAAACCGATCATCGGCGTAACCGACAGTGTAATTCATACCCACCTTTTGAATGAAGTCGAGCACCTCCGCCTCATCCTTTTTCTCGTTTAGGCTCAGACCTACGATTTCGAGGCCGCCCTTGTCTTTATGCCGGCGGTTGAGCTCAGCAAGCTGAGGAACCTGCTCGCGGCAAGGCGGGCAATAGGTTGCCCAGAAGTCGACAATTACGACTTTGCCGCTCAGATCGGCAAGCTTGAAGCTCGAGCCATCCGGTCTCGGGATCACATCATTGCGAACTTTCTCGACTGCATTCTCAATCGAAGCCGCGCGAGGTTTTGAGTTCGCTGACACTGGCCGCGGTGGCGCGGCATAGTTGCACGCACTGACAGCAAATACGATCACAAAGAGAACAAACGAGATGATGCTTCTGGCCATAGCCTAACCCTCATCAGAAACGGAGCGTGTATCTTCACCTTCGATACTCATGCTTTCAGGATCTTCAACCACGGGCATTCTGTATTCTCCGGAGGCCCAATGTCCAAGATCAATCATCTGACACCGCTCGGAACAGAAAGGGCGACACGGATTGTCGTCCCAGGAAGTCTCGCGATGGCAAAGCGGACATCGCCTCATGATTACGTCTCCGCTACCGCATGAACGCGGGAAAAGCTAATAATAGCACGGAAAGATCGTGAGAACGCCTAGATCCAAAGCATCGCTTCTTGTGGCCGCGGCGTGGCTGCTGCCAGGGCTATATTATGCCGTTCAGGTCTATCTGGAACAGTCGCCCGAGGGGCCGGGTACACGCAACCGACTCTCTGGACGGCGCTTATGCACGGCGTCGTGTTCTGGTTTTTGTGGGCGGCGTCGACACCGCTGATCGCACTGCTGGCGCGCACTTTCCCCCTCGAAGGCGAGCGATGGACCGATGGTCTCCAGTTTCATTTACCCGCCGGTCTCATCTTTTCGCTTCTGCATCTGCTCGCCTACGTCATCATCACGTCATCAATCGAAGCGCGTCACCTGCCGTATTCCTTTGAAGAGTTTCTGCGGAACTTTCAAAAGGTGTTTTTTCGAAGTTTTGCGTGGTGGAGCCTTGTTTACTGGGCTGTGCTCATAGCGTGCTATGCCTGGGACTATCACGCACGGTACCGGTCCGGACTCCTCCGTGCTTCGCAACTCGAGACACAGCTTTCACAGGCGGAGCTTCGCGCGCTGAGGATGCAGCTTCATCCGCACTTTCTCTTCAATACATTGAATTCAATCTCGGCGCTGCTTCATACAGATACGGAGGCGGCTGACCGAATGATCGCGCGGCTCGGTGATTTCCTCCGCTTGACGCTCTCGAGCCAAAGCAGTCATCAGGTCACACTCGCCGAGGAGCTCAAGTTCCTCGAATGCTACCTGTCAATCGAACGCGAGCGCTTTCGCGAGCGCTTGCAAATCTCGATCGATATTGAACCGAAGGCTATGAGCTCGCGTGTGCCCCACTTACTGCTGCAGCCTATCGTCGAGAACGCAATTCGACATGGTATCGCTCACCTCGAGCGCCCGGGTTCGCTTGCAGTTCGCGCGCGGATTGATGACAACTACCTGAGAATCGAGGTTGAAGACGATGGACCTGGGCTCGATTCATCGGTTGCGGGCGACGGAGTCGGGTTCAGGAATACGCGATCGAGACTCGAAGCACTGTATGGCGCAAATCACCGTTTTCTACTCTCACGCCCGGTAAGTGGAGGTCTTCTGGTGACGATCGAATTGCCGCTCGAGATGGAATACGCATATGCCTGAAAAGGCGCAGCCAGATGCGCGTCCAATATCTGTGTTGATCGTTGACGACGAAGCGCTCGCCCGGCAGCGTATTCGGGACCTTTTAAAGGACAGCGCAGACGTGGAGATTGCGGGCGAGTGCTCGACCGGCAGCGATGCGATCGAAACCATCGTTCGTCTCAAGCCGGACATTGTCTTTCTTGACGTACAGATGCCGGGTGTCGATGGCGTCGCTGTAGCGGAAAAGATATCTCAGGCAAGTGATGCGTTTGTTCCACTCTTCATTTTCGTGACTGCATACGATCAGTATGCGCTTCGGGCATTCGAGCTTCACGCACTCGACTACTTGTTGAAGCCGTTTGATCGCGATCGGTTCAGGATCGCATTCGACCGCGCGCGCAAACAGCTCGCTTCGCGCGAAAAGGAGTTGAACGATTCGAAGATACTCAGGATGCTCGAAGACATGAGCGCACGCTCCCGATATCTCGATCGAATCGTTCTCAATAGCAACAATCGATCAGTTGTGGTCAGGACGGACGAAATAGACTGGATCGAAGCGGAAGGGAACTATGTGCGAATTCATTTCGGAAAACAGGCCTCGCTCTTGCGCGAAACTCTCTCGAAGCTCGAATCGCAGCTCGATCCGCGAAAGTTCACGCGCATTCACAGGTCGCGAATCGTTAATATCGACCATATTCGGGAACTCCAGCCATGGTCTCATCGAGGCTGCCGAATCGTGATGCTCAATGGAGCTGAGCTTCCGCTCACGCGGACCTATCGCGATGAGGTCTATCGCCTTCTCGGGAAGCTCTGAAGGCCAGCCGGGCGCCGAGCAACGCGAGGACGACCACTCCCACAAGACCCGCCATCCCAAGAATCCTGTCAACGGTGCGAATTCCGGTCCACTGCAGGTAATGAATCCGGTAAAGAAGATCGATGCGGTCTGTGTCGCTGCCTTTCTGTTGAAGACTCATCCTTGTCCAATCAATTGTCACTTTGATTCCTGTCGACGTGACTGCTGAGTCGCCTGAGACCGTGGCAACACGTCCATACCGTTCAGGATTTGTCGTGAAAGCATCGTCGAGCAACAACCTCAATTCGTCGCTGGACGGTTGTAAGCGTGGTTGCATGGTTGCCGGATCGAGATGCACCCATCCATCCCGCTTTTTCGCGATCAGGTGAGTTCCGAGAATGGTTTTCAGAAAACGGAATTCAAGCCAGGCCGGGTCAGAATTGAACGGAGCCTGCGTTTCCAGAGGGTATGTCTTCACAGCGAGGATGTCATACGCAGCATCGTAGCCGGGTTTGATGAAAAAGATAAACCCGGTCACTGCCCACGCCAGAAACGGAATCAACAGAATGATTCCAAATGCGCGATGGACTTTGGCAAGCTTTGACATTGGACATTCCCTACTAAGGCGAATTTGCTTCGTATCTGCGCTAGACGCCTGAAGATTGGATATCTCCTGGCTCCGGAGGCGCGACGCTGTCAGTAGCCCGACCGTTAGGCGAGAGCTGCAACCAGCTTCGATGCAAGCCCTCCCTACGGTCGGGCTTCTGACACGTAGTCCCTCCGAACCTCGGCGTCATTCTGATCTGTGACCTAGCGATCAGCCTGGCTCCTCCGGAGCCGTGGCATATGCTGTGATAGCATGGTTTCGGACAATGAGAATCAAGGTTTTTGCTGTTTTTCTCAGTTTGTTTCTCGTGATCATCCCTGTTCGATTCGCCAGGACGAGGGCCTGCGTAGCGCTCGCGTCTGCGCGCGAGTTTTTCATCGGAGCGGCGGTTTCAATGAAGCCCTTCAAGGACGATGAGGAAAACTACCGGCAAAAGCTTTCTCGCGAATTCAATGTCATCGTTGCTGAAAACGCCTTCAAGTTTGACGCTATCCATCCTGAACCTGAACGTTATGATTTCGCTGATGCCGATGCAATCGTCGATTTTGCTGCTGCGAACAACATGAAGGTGCGCGGTCACACCCTCATCTGGTACAACCAGCTTCCCCGGTGGGTCAAGGAAGGGAATTTCTCGCGCGATGAAGCCATAGCCATTCTCACGAAGCACATCGAGACCGTAGTTGGACGTTATCGCGGAAAGGTCTGGGCCTGGGATGTAGTCAACGAGTCAGTTGATCAGAATGGTGACGACAAAAGATGGCGCAAAGATTCTTTCTGGTATCGCACTATTGGTCCGGATCACGTTCGCCTGGCTTTCGAAATCGCGCGCAAAGCAGATCCCTGATGCCATCCTCTATTACAACGATTTCGCTAACGAAGAGATGGATGATCGCTCAACGGCAGTCTTTCGGCTTGCAAGCGAGCTCAGGCAGCGAAATCTGATAGACGGAGTCGGATGGCAGATGCATACGACCGCCGGATCGAAGATTAAGAATGAACACCGCGAGAATATCCGGAGGCTTGGTGAGCTGGGCATCGAGGTGTCGATCACAGAGCTTGATGTGAGAGTAAAGATTCCGCCCGATCGCAGTGCTTTCGAGAAACAGGCTGCAACTTATCGCGAAACGACGAAATTCTGCCTTTCCGAACCCAATTGCCGTGCACTGGTATTGTGGGGATTCACTGACAAGTATTCGTGGGTACCTGACTTCTTTCCGGGTGACGGTGATGCGCTCATCTTTGACGCAAGTTATCGGCCGAAACCTGCCTACACTGCGATTCGCGAAGCTCTCGAAGAAGCCATGCGTGGGCGTCCAACAATCCGCGAGGCTGCGTTTGAAGGCAGCGATCTGATTGTCCGCGGCGCGGGTCTCGACAAGAAAGGAATCGTCTTCATCAACTGGCGCGCACAGAAGACGGCAGCGGGCAAAGGTGCGGAAGGCACGAGCCTGGTAGTAAAAGGCGCTTCAAAGGGTAGTCAGACCGGGAATCTACGCTTGCACGTTCAGAACAGTGACGGGAAATTGAGTACGGAGTTCAAGCTTTAGCTTGCTCCTGGCGACTCGAATTCAAGAGCAAGCTGAAGCTTGAACTCCATACGCCGAGCCCCGATACGCTCGACCCCTGACCACCTCTTTCCCTGCACTTCATCCCTTCCTACGGACAGTTCATCACTATTTGCTGTAACTCCTGATTTCCGGCTGGCAGATTGGCCGGATAATGTCTCAACTTACAGCGAAGAAACCAATCGAACAGCTCATAGGAGAAGGTGAAGATACCGGCGGCCATGCACTCAAACGCGCTCTCGGACCCTGGAACCTGGTCGCGCTCGGTATTGGAGCAGTGATTGGCGCAGGCATCTTTGTCATCACCGGATCGGCAGCAGCCCAGTTTGCCGGTCCGGCGATTGTCATTTCGTTTCTTCTTGCCGGACTCGGATGCGCGTTTGCCGGGCTTTGTTATGCAGAGCTATCTTCCATGATTCCGATTGCAGGTTCTGCATACACGTACGGTTATGCCACGCTAGGTGAAATCTTTGCCTGGATAATCGGATGGGACCTGATCCTCGAGTATGCATTCAGTGCGGCCACGGTCGCCTCAGGCTGGAGTGCGAATACGATCAGTCTGCTGGCTGATTTTGGGATTCATCTTCCACCACAATTCATCGACACGCCCGGAAGTACGATCGTGCACCACGGAGGCCGCTGGGTTCTGGCGAGCAGTCTTTCAGGCGTGGATGTTTCGACCCTTCCAACTGTAACGGCGATCTTCAACCTTCCTGCGTTCCTGGTTGTGCTCGCTGTCTCAGCTATCCTCGTCTTTGGCATCCGCGAATCTGCTCGCTTCAACGCCGCGGTTGTCTTTGTCAAAGTAGGTACGGTGATCGTGTTTGTGATCATCGCTGCGATCTTCATCTGGAAGAATCCTTCAGTCGCGACCACAAACTGGACTCCTTTCATTCCAGAGAACAAGGGAAGCTACGGCGAGTACGGATGGTCCGGCATCGCGCGGGGAGCTGCGGTGATCTTCTTCGCCTATATCGGATTCGACGCCGTCTCGACTGCGGCTCAGGAAGCGCGCAACCCGCAAAGGGACATGCCGATCGGCATTCTCGGCTCACTCGCGATCTGCACGATCCTGTATATCGTTGTAGCCTGGCTGCTCACTGGAATGGTTCACTATTCACAGCTCAATGTGGCGGCGCCGGTTGCGGCTGCGACAGATGTCGCCGGAGTTCGATGGGGCAGTCTGCTGGTAAAGGCGGGCACATTCGCAGGGCTGAGCACAGTCATGCTTGTCACTCTCATGGGCCAATCGAGGATCTTCTACACGATGTCAAAGGATGGACTGCTGCCGCAATGGGCATCGCGCATCCACCCGCGATTCAAGACGCCGTGGATCTCGAGCGCCATTGTTGGAATTGCAGTCGCGATCTTCGCCGGACTGATTCCGATAGGCGTGCTTGGTCAGCTTGTGAGCATTGGGACGCTCTTTGCTTTTGTAATCGTGTGCGCGGGCGTCCTGATCTTGCGACGAACGCGTCCCGATCTGAAGCGTCCATTCAGGACACCATGGTCACCGCTTGTCCCGATACTTGGAATTGTGATTTCACTATTCTTGATGGCCAGTCTGCCGCTGGATACCTGGCTGCGCCTGGTGGCATGGCTCGCGATTGGATTCGTAATCTACTTTGGTTATAGCAAGCGACATAGCAAGCTAAGAGCGATAGCGGCAGCTAAGATTCCGCCTGAAGGCGGTACAACGTACCAACTTCATACAATCGATCGCTGAGATTCACAATCTCGTCGTGCATTGTGAGCCGTGACGCGCCAGTTGGCTGGGATCGCTGATGCGCCGTAGAACGCGCCGGCAATCTGACCGCATACGGCACCGGTTGTATCCGCGTCATCGCCCAGATTCACTGCGGCAAGCACCGCATCCTCAAAGCTCTCGGTTTTGTCAAAGCACCAGAGCGCCGCTTCGAGGCAATCGACTACATACCCCGAGCCGCGAATCTCCGGCTCTTTCTTTGATTGATATGCGCCTTGAGCGATAGAGACCACTTTTCTCGATGCGAGTTGATCGACGCCGTGCCCCAGAATCACATCAGTTTTGGACGATCCTGAAAAAGCTTGCCAAAGAATCCCGCCAAACAATCGAGCGGAATCGATACATTCGGCAGTTCCATGTGTTGTCCGGGACGATTCACCAGACATTTCGATAACTGCTCGGCGATCCGGAAAGAAAAACATGGGGACGGGGGCAAGCCGCATGATGCAGCCGTTGCCGGCCGAATTTGGATCAGTCGATCCGCTGAATGGCTGACGCGAGTGGCGGAATCGGCTGAGTGCGCCTCTGACCGTGTTGCCGATATCGAAGCAACGCCCGTTGCTGCTCAAATATCCTTCATCAAACCAGCGCAGATAGCGCTCCATCTGATCGAGTGGATCGAACTTACCCTGTTCGACAAGACTCGATGCAAGACAAAGCGCCATCGACGTGTCATCGGTCCATTCACCAGGTTTGAGCCTGAATGGACCTCCACCAACCATGTCGGTGACCGGTGGAAAGCTACCGCGAGGCTTGAATTCCACCGTAGTCCCGACAGCATCGCCACACGCCAGGCCAAGCAGGCATCCGTGGAATCGATCAAGGATCTCAAGGGAGACTCACGAGTCTGGTCATTTGTCTGCTGGTGCTTGCTTAAAGCAGTCATCGTAACGGCGCTGCATCTCCTCAGGCGAAACTTTTTCGATCTCGTGACCCAGATTCCACGTATGTCCGAACGGATCTCGCACACGGCAACTTCGTTCACCGTAGAACTCGTCTTTCGGCTCGCTGATCATCGTGGCTCCGGCCTCTACAGCCTGCTTCGCCATTTCGTCGGCGTTGTCGACGTGCAGGTGAATCCCTGCACCCATTCCGCCATAAGCCTCAGGACTTAGAAAGTTATACTCCGGATACTCGTCGGCAATCATAATCGTCGCCGGACCAAACTTGAGCTCACAATGCCCGATCTTCCCGCCAGGTTCTGTAAGGCGGAAAAGCTCTTCGGCCCCAAAAGCTTTCTTGTAGAATTCGATGGCAGCCGATGCATTGCGCACGCATAGATATGGAAAGACTTCGTGGATTGCAGATTGATTCTTTGCTGTTTGTTCCTTCATGTCAAAATCACCTCCAAAGAGAGCATATCTTCACCGTCGCAATCCGTATTGGAAAAATTTGGCCTGGGAGCGCCAGGGTATTTGGAGTGCGAAGAAGTCAACGCAGAGGGCGCAGAGTGAAGACGCAGAGCGCGCAGAGAAACAACCGCCATACCTCAGCGCGCTCTGCGTCTTCACTCTGCGCCCTCTGCGTTGACTTCTTCGCACCCTAAATACCTGGCGCTCCCACGGTTTGCTAGAACCGGGCATGATTCGGAGAATCGGGATAGATCGGTCGATACTGCGCTGGTGTCATTCCGGCCATCTCGCGAAAGTCGTGAATCAAATGCGACTGATCGTAGTAGCCGGAATCGGCCGCAACGTCAGCCCATTCGACCGGGAGGCCTCGCGTCAATCTGGCAAGCACATCCTGGAAACGCCGAACGCGGCAGTACCGCTTCGGCGTCAGCCCGACGCCATACTCAAAGAGCCGGATGAAACGCTTCGCACTGTATCCGCTCGCATTTGATACTTCCGCTACACGCGTCAAGGCCGGAGCTGGCCGTAAATTGATTGAGAGCATATGCGACGACTGGATGATAGGCAGGTCTCTTTGCGAGACGGGAGATGAGCGCTTGCTCGAGCACGTCCATTCGCCCTTCAGGACCACGAGCTTCCAGCAATTGCTCACGAACCAATCGTGCGCGAGCGCCCCACAGGTCTTCCAACGCAACGTGGCGATCCGACAGTTCGCTCAGCGGCAGATTGAGGAAGGGAAACGCTCCACCAGGTTTGAAGTGAGCCCCAACCACAGAGACACGATCGGACGGGCCCAGCACAAAGTATCGCGATTGAGGACCGCAGACCGTTGAACCCTCAAATCGCTGTCCCTCAGTATCGTTGATGTCCGAAAACACCTTGATCGGCTCATCGAGAAGCGAGATCACGAGCTCTGTCGTGCCGATCGGAAGCAGCAACTCACGCGTCGACCTCGATCCTTCAGAACACCAGATCCACGTGACGAAGTCCGAGATCAGTGAGCAAGGTTTGCGGAACCGCGTGTTCATCGTACAGGTATGTTGTAGCGGTTTTAGCGGAATTGTCACATTCCGAATGCCACGATTCCGGCTAAATGCCGGTACAACGTACCTTAACGTCTTGCTGTAATGCGTTATGATGCTATGGCGTGGTGAGTAAGATGGCATTGACGAAACGAGCTACGGTCTACTTTGATTCGAGCATTTATCGTGCTTTGCGTGTCAAAGCAGCACAAACGGACCAGACAGTATCTGACCTCGTCAATGCCGCAGTACGGGCAAGCCTCGCCGAGGATGCCGAGGACCTCGCCGCCTTTGAAACACGATCGAAGGAACGCGATCTGGCATTTCCAGAAGTTCTCAAGGCTCTAAAGCGGCGTGGCAAACTATAGACTGTTTATTAAACCATGCTGCGAGTTCAAGGAACTGGAGAGCGTTCACCGCAGAAACGAGAATCGATGAAATTCATTCAAGTCAGGTGAAACCGGTGGGTCCCGAAGTGTCCTCAAGCTCGCCGAAAAACCCACTCCCAGCCCAACTGGAAGCGAAGTGCTCGTCCGCCTCGAGGCTATCGGCGTCAACTTTATCGACGTCTATCATCGAACAGGTCTTTACCCGCTGCCACTCCCGTTTACTCCCGGAATGGAAGGCGCAGGGCGAGTTGAAGACCTGGGACCCGATGTCACCGGATTCAAAAGGGGTGATCGCGTTGCCTACGCTATGCACGCGGGATCATATGCCGAGTATGCATCGGTGCCCGCAGCTCGGCTGGTCCGCGTTCCCGAGGGCGTGAGCTCGGAACAGGCGGCGGCAGCGATGCTTCAGGGAATGACTGCGCATTACCTGACAACATCAGTTCACCGTCTAAAGGATGGTGACTGGGCGATCGTCCACGCTGCCGCGGGTGGTGTAGGTCTTCTGTTGATCCAGATGGCCAAACGCGTTGGCGCTCGCGTGATTGGAACCGTGTCAACCGAGGAGAAAGCGAAGCTCGCGCGCGAGGCCGGGGCAGACGAGATCGTCAACTACCGGAACCAGGACTTCGAATCGGAAGCTCGGCGCATCACAAACGGCCGCGGTGTCGACGTCGTCTATGATTCTGTCGGACGCGATACCTTCATGAAAAGTCTCGCGTCACTCGCGCCTCGCGGCATGCTGGCGCTTTTCGGGCAGTCGAGTGGGCCGGTTCCACCATTTGATCCCGCGCTGCTGGCACAGAAGGGGTCACTTTTTCTGACGCGGCCGAGTCTGGCTCACTACACGTTGACTCGTGATGAACTTGAATCAAGAGCCTCTGACGTCTTCGATTGGATTCAATCAGGACAATTGCGAATCGACATCAACCATCGATTCCCGCTATCATCAGCGGCCGAAGCGCACCGAGCCCTCGAGGGACGAAAGACCACGGGTAAGGTGTTGCTGATCCCGTAGTTCGGTATTCCGATATTTCGATAGTCCGATAGTCCGGAGGAGAACCCGATTCCGATGGCCCGACAGCCGTTCGTTGACGTGCGTCCGATTGATGCAGTCGAAAAAAGAGTCCTTGCTATCTCCGCACTCTGTGCGGTTGTTTACCTCGTCACTGTAAGCCGCCAACCATTTCCGGGAAGTATTGTCATCAAGGGAGCCGCGGTATCGTTTCTTGCAGTGATCGCCCTCAGGCTCCTCAGCGGCAAGGATCGCTGGCTGATGTCTGGTGCGCTCTTCCTGAGTGCCGCGGGCGATGTGCTTATTGAGCTCGGCGACAGATATTTTGTATTTGCGCTCGGGGCTTTCGCTATTGCCCACGTGCTCTACATCATACTCTTCCTGGGTTACTGGCGAACGAGCGGCATAGGTCGCGGCGGTGATCGATATGCCCTGGTAGCCGCGACGGTGCTTTATAGTGGAGTTCTGTTGTGGAGAGTCTGGCCTGGCCTCGGGAACCCGCAAACCACGCAAAACCTCAAAATCCCCGTAGTAATCTACACAGCGCTCCTGACCATTATGGTCATATCGGCTGTACTGGCGCCGTTTGTCAGCCAGTTGATCGGCTTTGGCGCGGTGCTCTTTCTGATCTCAGATTCACTCCTCGCGCTCAACCGGTTTCGCCAGGCAGTGCCGTTTGCACCCTACCTGATCTGGGCAACCTATTATCTTGCTCAGTGTGGGCTTGCGTTTGGCTTTTTTAGAGAAGGGCGTCGCGGCCAGACTTCGCAATCCTGAGTTCGCCTATTCGTACGATTCGTACTATTGTACTATTCGTATCTGAGCGCGACGATCGGGTCGAGGCGCGCGGCTTTCCAGGCAGGCCAAATGCCAAAGACGAGTCCAATACCAACGCTCGAAATCAGCCCGCCGAGAGGCGCCCACAGCGGCACATAAGACGGAACGAATGCCCTGATAAGCAGTGTCGTCAGCCAGCCTATGGCAAGACCAACGATGCCTCCGACGCCGGTCAAGCGTCATTGCCTCGATCAGAAACTGCCACAAGATGTCGCGCCGCCGGCCGCCAATCGCTTTGCGAATGCCTATCTCGCGAGTTCGTTCTGTAACCGAAACGAGCATGATGTTCATGACACCTATTCCACCAACAAGAAGGCCGACCGAAGAGATGGCAATCATTGCAATCGCAACGCCGACGGTAATTGCTCGAAATGATTCGATGATGGAATCAGCGGTTGAAATGCCGAAGTTATTGGGCTTGCCGAACGTCACCTGACGCCGAAGGCGCAACGTGTCGGTGATTTCGTCGAGAGCCTGCTTGAGCATGCCCGGGCGCGCTACCGCAAGGATGAATACATCTTCGGCGCGCGGTTTGAGTTTCTGCGCTACCGTAAAAGGTACGAGCAGGAGATTGTTCTGATCGTTGCTCCCCTCACCACCGCCGAAGAGCTGCTCGCGCTTTTCGAGAACACCTACAATCCGAAACTCGCGTCCACCAACTGTGAGAGTGCGGTCTATTGGATTCAGATACGGAAAGAACTCATCGGCCACCGAGGACCCGATGACGCACACCTCATCGCGGCTGTCATTCTCGAGATTGGTAAAGAATCGTCCGGATGAAAGAAACCAGATTCCAGCTTTTTCGTATTCAGGCAGAGTACCCTGTAGCCGCACCGCCGCCGATTCTCTGCCGTTTCCTTTGACGGAAAGCTTGCGGCCAAAATAGTCATTCGTGATATCGAGAATCGGTACAGAAAGCGCAACGGATGGCAGTCTCGTTATCGCCATCGCGTCGTCATAGGTCAGGGGCTTGCGCATGCGCTCTTCGCGCGATGGAGGTCCGAACCGTACACCCGACTCGAATTTGTTTATAAAGACTGAGTTCGTACCAAAGGATTCAATCTCTTTTGAGACAGCATAGTCTATCCCGCTGATGATCGATGCGATCGCCATCACGGTCCAGACGCCGATCACTACGCCGATCACAGTCAGAAATGAACGCAGTTTATTGGCGCGCAGCGTCGACAGCGCCATCTTAAGATTCTCGTATATATCGCTTCTAAGAAGTTTCATTTACGTCTGGAGTAATGGACCATACCTAATCCGCCCTCAAAGCCTCAATCGGATCGAGCCACGCGGCGCGCCTCGCCGGCCAGATTCCCGAAACAACCCCGACTCCGCCCGAAACTGTGACGGCAACGATGACAGCAGTCAGAGAAAGATACGTCGGAAAGAAGACTGCCGTCACGAGGCGGCCCGCAAGCCAGGCGAGAATCACCCCAACAGTGCCTCCAATTGCCGAAAGCATAACCGCTTCGATGAGGAACTGTTTGAGGATGTCGTTTCTGCGCGCGCCCAGGCTTTTGCGAATTCCGATCTCTTTTGTGCGTTCGGTGACTGACACCAGCATGATGTTCATGATCACAATTCCGCCGACCACAAGCGCTATCGACGGAACGGCGATCGCTACCACGAAAATTGGACCGAAAATGCGGTCTCTCAGACCGGTAATCGCGTCCGGCGTCATCATCCCGAAGCTGTCCTTTTCGCCATAATGCAACTGTCGCCGCGTTCGCATCAGCGCGCGGGCCTCATCGACAGCATCCTGAAAGAACTCGTCAGACCTCGACGTCCCCACAAAGTAGAGGCTCCTTTGCCGCACCAGGGAGCCAAAGTTCTTTGCATATGTGTTGATCGGCACCGTGACAAAGATATCCTGCGGCATGCCGAAGACGGTTCCTTTCGCAGCTGCGATACCAACGACACGATACGGCAGCCCGTTGATCGAAATCTCCTGATTGAGAGCGCTCCTGCCCGGAAACAGTTTTGTGGCAACCTCAGCCCCAAGGAAGGCCACGGCTGATGCTGAATCGTTTTCCGGACCGATGAAGTAGCGTCCTTCTGCGATATCCGTATTCTCGATCTCCGCGATGTTTGGAGTTGCACCATCGACGTTGACACGTTCCATGGATTCCGAGCCGCGCTTGAGGTTTGCCGGCGATCCAAGGGCCTTGGCTCCAAGTTTGTCGATGAGGGTGGCTCGTTCGCGGATATAGTCGAAATCGTCGAACGTCAGGTCTTTGTTCCTGCGTTGCGCCTCTGCGATCGTGTCGGTGTTTTTCCAGTCGTCAAATGAGAATCTTCTGATGCTGAATGATTTGGCTCCGATTCCAGCTATCTTTTCGTCGACATAGCGATTGAAACCCTGAATCAGGGACACCACAACGACGACGGCAGTTACGCCGATGATCATACCCAGTAATGTGAGCGCCGATCGAAGCTTATGTACCCAGATCGCGCTGACAGCTAATCTTATGGTCTCAAAAAATTCCATTGCAGGGCTAAGACGAAATAGCGGAAGGCCTGGCTACGTCTTTTGGACGCGGCGTATTCCGGTCTGCACCTATCATGACACCGCGAAGGCCTCTGGTCAAAAGGCGGCGAGGAGTGGTAAACTATTCTGCCTTAAGTTAGTGAAATTTGTCACGTAGTCCGTATCGGTGACCAGAAGGAGCAGTAAATCGTTATGGCAACGAGCGTAAGCGGCACGGGAAATGGCAGCGGGAATTTCGGTAAAGTAGTCCAGATCATCGGCCCAGTCGTCGATATCGAGTTCCAGGAGTCTCAGCTTCCGCCAATTTACCAGGCGCTGCGCGTCATAAGCGACGGGTTCGACGTTCCTCAGCCAATCAATGTTGTCTGTGAGGTCCAGTACCACCTCGGCGAGGGTCGTGTGCGCACTGTCTCCATGCTTCCTACCGATGGAATGGTCCGTGGAATGAAAGCCGTCGACACGGGCGGGCCAATCACGGTCCCGGTAGGCGAAGGCACTCTCGGCAGAATCATCAATGTCATCGGCGACCCGATCGACGAACGGGGACCAGTACCTGCTGCAGAGCGGTACCCGATTCACCGTCACGCACCGACACTCGAGGATCAATCCCCGAATCAGGAAATGCTCATTACGGGCATCAAAGTAATCGACCTCATTCAGCCGTTCTTAAGGGGAGGCAAGATCGGGCTCTTTGGTGGTGCCGGAGTCGGCAAGACGGTCTGCATCATGGAGCTGATCAATAACGTCGCCAAGGCTCACGGCGGATTCTCGGTCTTCGCCGGTGTTGGCGAGCGCACTCGCGAGGGCAATGACCTGTGGCTGGAAATGCGCGAATCGGGTGTCATTAACGACAAGGAGATCGAGAAATCGAAGGTCGCGCTCGTCTACGGTCAGATGACCGAGCCGCCAGGGGCGCGGCTTCGTGTCGCTCTGTCGGGATTGACGGTTGCCGAGTACTTCCGCGACCAGGGCAAGGATGTGCTCCTCTTTATTGACAATATCTTCAGATTCACACAGGCAGGTTCTGAGGTCTCGGCACTCCTGGGTCGTATGCCAAGCGCCGTCGGTTATCAGCCGAACCTCGCTAGCGAAATGGGCGAGTTGCAGGAACGCATAACATCGACGAAGAAAGGATCGATCACCTCAGTGCAGGCGATATACGTGCCTGCCGACGACCTGACTGATCCTGCGCCGGCGACCACATTCGCTCACCTCGACGCTACGACCGTGCTTTCACGACAGATTGCCGAGCTGGGAATCTACCCTGCTGTAGACCCGCTCGATTCGACGTCACGGATTCTCGATCCGCGCATCGTCGGCGACGACCACTACAACACCGCACAGGCAGTGAAGCGAGTACTGCAGAAGTACAAAGACCTGCAGGATATCATTGCCATCCTCGGCGTCGATGAATTGTCAGAGGATGACAAGGTGACGGTGTCGCGAGCACGTAAGATTCAACGATTCCTCTCGCAGCCGTTTTTCGTTGCCGAGCAGTTCACTGGAATTCAAGGCAAATTTGTCCCAGTCGAAGAGACGATCAAGGGATTCCGCGAGATTCTCGACGGCAAGCACGACGAAGTCCCGGAACAGGCATTCTTCCTCAAAGGACCAATTGAGGAAGTCGTCGAGGCCGCGAAATCATTGTGAGGAGGAGGGGTCAGGGGTCAGGGGTCGGGGGTCAGGGTATGGAGTTCAAGCTTTAGCTTGCTCTTATGACGAAAGAACTGAACGAACAAGCTAAAGCTTGAACTCCATACCCTGACCCCTGACCCCTGACCCCCGACCCCTGATTTATGGCCGACAAACTCGAACTCGAAATTGTGACTCCTGAGAGACCGGTTCTTCGTGAGACCGTGGATGAGGTCATTGTGCCGGCGCTCGGTGGAGAACTTGGCATACTGCCCGAACATACACCTTTGATATCGCAGCTGCAGACGGGCGTTCTGACGTACCGGAAGGGTAATGACAGGAAATCAATTCTGGTCAGTGGTGGGTTTGTAGAGGTTCTTCCCAGTCGCGTTTCGGTGCTCGCAGATATCGCAGAGCGGCCGGAAGAGATCGATGTCGAGCGAGCAATGCGCGCCCGCGAGCGTGCCGAGAAACGGGTTGCCGCCGGTGCTCAGGGTACTCCGGACATTGACGTCAAGCGCGCGCAGCTAAAGCTCGAGCGTGCGATCGCGCGAACGGAGTTCGCACAGAAGCAGAAAAGCGCATCATGACTTGCTGATCGTGATGCGAACGACGGTTCCATCCTTACTGCGATACATCGAAACCCAGAAACTCTCAGCGTTAATCACCTTGCGCGCGGTCTTGGCGCCATTCGCCATCTCTTCAATAGCAGCATCGCCGACGACCTCGGTCCATGTAGGCGCTTTTGCAGCATCGAGGTACTGGACCTGAATTGCCTTTACGGCTCCGGCATCGTAATGAATCGTAATTGCCTCATCGTTTGAAAGATACTCTTCGCGCGCTTCGCTCGAGCCGTCTTCAGCTTTGCCGAGAGCTGCCTTGACGGCATCCTGCTTCATTCCGAGCTTTACGCCTCGAAACTCCCGAAGCACTTTTCCTTGTGCGAGTGTCTCGATTGCGAGTACTGAAAGCAACGCGAGAACGATGAGCAGTCTCACTGTGGTCTTCATCGGCCTAGTCTCCTTCCGCATCGCAGGCTGAGGAGTGAACCCTTCGCGCAGACCGAAGAATACAACGCTGGAGAAATGCGTGCGTGAAGGGCCGCCTTGTACCGGATGTGAGCGCATGATAACATACTCAAAATTTGTGAGAGAAGGCTTTATTGCAATCTGATCACGCCGTTATAACTCAAACTTTCGAACCTTATGGAGAGGTGTAGTTGATCATCACAGTACTCGGGTCAAACTCCTGGCCCGTACTTTGGCTTCTTCAGGCTCCCGTCACGCAACCCAGCAGCAGTCTCGTCGAACTTATCCTTCGCGGCAGCCCGATCGCAAAATTCGTACTTCTTGTACTGCTCATTTTCTCGGTCGTTTCGTGGGCCATCATCTTTACAAAATCACGGACGCTGAATCGCGCAGTGCGCCAGTCAGCAGAATTCCTGAAGGTGTTCGAGCGCAGCAACAGAATCGACGATCTATACGTCGCTACCGCTGCGTTCCGCGAGAGTCCGCTCGCGGCGGTCTACGTTGCCGCGCATGACGAGCTCAAAGCGAGCGCCGGCAACCTCGAAGCTGTTACACGCGCATGTCAAAGTGCAGCTATTGGCGAGACATCGCGACTTGAAAAAAGCCTCGGATGGCTGGCGTCAACCGCGAGCGCTTCTCCATTTATCGGACTCTTCGGCACGGTCATCGGAATCATCCTCAGCTTCCAAAGTCTGAGTCAGGCTTCGGTGGCTTCGATTCAGGCCGTCGCGCCGGGAATAGCAGATGCGCTGGTAGCCACGGCTGCTGGTATCGCTGCAGCTGTGCCAGCTGTACTCGCGTACAACCACTATCTCAATCGCATCAAAGTCCTGGCATCAGAAATGGACAGTTTCACCCTGCGACTGCTCAACTTTATTGAAAGAGAAGGAACAGCACTCTCTCAGATAAGCAGCCGTCCGACGGCGGAGCTGGGAATAGGCAAAGGTGATTGAGAATGTGGGACGTCGAGTGCTGAGTCGTGCAACCGAAGCTTTCACCTTTCACTCTTTGCCTCGAGATTTGACCTATGGCATTTTCTGCTCGACATGGTCGCACCCAGACGGCACTTTCTGAGATAAACGTCACGCCGATGGTGGACGTGATGCTAGTGCTGCTTGTGATCTTCATGATCACGGCGCCAATTCTTCAGACCGGCATTCAAGTCAACCTGCCCAAAACCCGCGAGGCGCAATCACGCGAAGCGACTCCGGAATCGCTCATCATCACTGTCGACAAGGAAGGGTCAGTCTATCTGAGTGGAGCCGATGAGAGACGTGCGGTCAATGTCAATGATCTTCCTGCACTGATCAATACACGTCTCGGCAACACCAAAGACAGACGAATCTACGTTCGCGGTGATGGCGAAACTCCGTACCGCGTGATTGCTTACGTACTCGACCAGGCAAAAAGGGCACAAGCCAATGTCAGCCTGGTTACAGAACCCTCGTTGAAAAAGCAGTAAAGGAACCGATCGCCGTGCGAGCGGAAGAACTCAAGGCGAATGAGTTGAGACATGGTGTAGCCCTGTCTTCAGTAATGCACGTGCTGCTTCTGGCTGCTGTCGTATTCCTGTTTCGACACCCTTTGAGCACTGAAATCGTCGCAGCCGGTGAGGGCGCCGGTACCGGAGGCGCTATCGAAGTCGGTGTGATTGCAGCCAGCCAGCTCGGGTTTACGCGACCTGAGCCCGTAGCTCTGATCGGGGAAAAAGAGAACGAAGAGAACACGAAGGAAGTAGTCACTCGGCGTCCCGATCCACCACGCGATGCCGAAGTGCTGCCTCGAAAGGAAAAGAAACGCGAGCCGGAGCTAAAAGCAAAAGAGAAGACCGTCGTCACCGACCGCCCGACAGCAACACGATCGGAACAGGTTGTTACTCCGAAACCGCTCAAGGGAAGCTCGGATAACACGAACGTCACAGTCGGACGTTCCTACGGTACGCCTGTACCCCAGGTAAGTGGAGGAATCGGGATTGCAGCAGGAAGTGGCGGCGGGACGGGAACAAGCGGAGTGCCTGGCGGGTCTGAGTATGGAAGGCGAATTCAGATGATCCTCAGCCGTAATTACAATCCGCCCCAGATAGCTCAGGCCAATCAGACTCAGTACGTGATCATCCAGCTAAGGATTTCACGGGATGGTCAGATTCTTTCGCTTTCAGGCGGCCGTGTTGCTTCGCGATACATCAAACAAACGAGTGCATTTGATCTGGTAAATCGGGCGGCGGAACGTGCCGTGATCGCATCGAATCCATTGCCGCCCTTTCCCGGAGGCTTTCTCCCGAGCACTCAGGAGGCGGTAGCCGAGATATGGTTTCGCTATCCAAAATAGTACGGAATAGGATGTTGATGAAAACTCTTTCGCAAGTCTTGATTTCGATCGTGATTGTGACGGTGATTCTGACAGCAGTAGTTGGTGTGCCTGCACGCGCCAGGCTGGAGCCTGGCGCTCCCGGGCAGCAGCAGGGTGAAGATCTGCGCAAGCAGCTCGGGACGATCATCGTCACACCTGGCAGCGGGCCGGCTTTGGCTGTTGCTGACTTTCAGCCTCGTGCGAGCGGTGTTGGCGCATCGATTGCAACGTTCAACGAAGTGCTTTGGAACGATCTTAAGTTTGCGGGCGCTGCAAACCTCGTCGGAAAAAGTCTCTATCCGAAGAACCTGGTTGCCGATCCTTCAGCGCTTCAGGTGAGTGAATGGGTTGGCGAGCCGGTGAAAGCCGACTATGTTGCGTTTGGCAATCTGACAGGCAACAGCGATGCACACGGCTTTCTGTTCGACGTAAAGACTCAGCAGCAACTCTTGAACGCGCGACTCTCCGGTCCAGCTCGTTCGATGGCGCACGATTTTGCCGATCAGATAATCAAGCTTCTTCTTGGCATCGATGGTATTGCGACTTCAAAGATCGCCTATGTCGCCGGCAACGATGTTCATCTCATGGACTACGATGGCTATGGCGGTCGAGGATTCTCGCGTGAAGGCGCGATGACTCTTTTCCCGGCGTTCTCGCCCGATGGAAGGAGACTGGCCTACGTTTCATATCGCACCGGTGTCCCGAACATCGTGGTGCGCAGTGAGGACGGATTGATTGTTGGATCGACGCGTTTTCGGGCGACGACCACCTCGCCTGCAATATCGCCATCAGGTCAGCTGGCATTCAGCTCGAGTAAGGATGGCACTGCCATGGAGATATACGTCTCGAACGGTGACGGCACAGGACCGCGACGTCTGACCAATACACGCAACGCCGTCAACATCTCCCCGCGCTGGAATCCGAAGACGGGACGTGAGATCGCTTTCATTTCGGATCGCGGTGGCGCTCCTCAAATTTATGTGATGGATTCAAGTGGCGGAAATGAGCGGCCCCTGCTCGCACTTGGGGGCCAGATGGATACGCCCTCGTGGTCGCCCGATGGACGCTTCCTCGCATTTACGTGGGATGGAGGAGGCGGAGGTTTTCAGGTGCATGTTGCCGATATCGGATCGGGACAGGTGCTCAGACTAACGAGCCAGGGCCGCAATGAGAGTCCGACGTGGTCACCGGACAGCCGTCATATCGCGTTTCAGTCAAGCAGAACAGGTCGCTGGGAAATCTGGGCGATGCATATCGATGGAAGCGAACAGCGGCAGTTAACCCGCTCCGGCGGCCGGTCACCGTCGTGGGCAAGATGAGGAAGTGGTCAGTGATCAGGGGTCGGTGGTCAGTGTCGAGTTCAAGCTTTAGCTTGCTCGAATTCACGCGATCGAATTGCAACGCACAAGCTAAAGCTTGAACTCGAACTGACCACTGACCACTGACCACCGACCCCTGATTAAGGAGATTTCACAATAATGAAGAAAGCATTGATACTGACTTGCCTTTTCCTCACAGCGGCACTCATCACGGCGTGCGCGCCTCCGACCGTGAAAATCAAAGTGTCCCGCGACGAAGTCAAGCAGGGTGATCCAGTCACGGTCAGCTGGGAATCAAAGAACGCGAAGGCCGTATCGCTTAATGGCCAGACGGTAGAAAAGCTTGGCGCGCGAACAATGACGCCTTCCGATACAACGAAGTATGAAGTTGTCGCGAAAAAGGGAAGTAAGGAAGCGAAGGACAACGCGACGGTCAAGGTCAACAAACCTTCAACCGGCCCGGCGCCGACAGTGACACTTCGAGCGGAACCGACCGCGATCGAGCACGGTCAAAACGCGAAGCTGCGGTGGGAGACTCAGAACTCGACTTTTGTGTCTATAGAGGGTCTCGGTCAGTTGCCAGCCTCAGGTGAGAGAGAGGTCAGCCCGCGCGTTTCGACAACCTACACTGCGACAGCAGTCGGTGATGGAGGAAGGGCAACCGCGAGTGCGCGCATCACGGTGAGTGATCCAGCGGCCGCAGCGGCGGAGCGAGATCGCACGGTCACCGATGGTGCGATTGCTGCAGTCGCTGCAGAATTTGCGCGAGTAATCCCGAAGGTATTCTTTGATCTCGACAAGTCCGACCTCAAACCGTCTGAGCAGGAAAAACTGCGTAAGGCAGCCGAGTGGTTGCTTCAGGACCGGAATCGCACGGTAGCGTTTCGTGTCGAAGGAAATTGTGATCCACGCGGAACAGCCGAATACAATCTTGGTCTTGGCGATCGACGCGCGCGTGCAGTCCGCGATTTCCTGGTGAGCCTTGGCGTCGATACGAATCGTATGGAAGTCATGAGCTGGGGGATCGAAAAGGCTACAGGCAGAAGTGAAGGATCCACTTCGGCGCCGCCGTCCTGGGCATTTGATCGTCGCGCCGATGTCCTCTATGTTCGAGGTGGTCAACCCCGATGAGTTGATGACGTCAACAACGGGGAAACACCATTGTGAGGTGTGAAATGAGAATTAGTTTGCGTTAGACATTTGAGAACGATCGTGGCCGCCGTTTCTGTTGTTTCTCTTGTTCTTGTTGCGTTCATTCTTGCCCCGAGTACGGCGTTGCCCGTCTCGGCGCAGAATGCACGCGAGCAGAGGATCGACCGGATGGCGGTCCAGGTCGAGGAGATGAAGACGGAGATGACTATGCTCCAGCGGCAGGTGCAAAGCATGCAGGACACTTTGAACAAGACCTCCGGAGAGATGGGCTCGCTGATTACGCAGATGAATGACAATATTTCTGCAATTAGACGGGCGCAGTCAGCAGTTTCAACAAACACCTCGGACAGCGCCACTCAGATGTCGTCGATAGCCGAACGCATTTCTGGCGCTGATCGAAGGATGGAGCGTTTGTCGGAGCAGTTTGCTCAGCTCAAGAAACTTATTGAAGACATTCCCAAGCAACCGGTGCTCGGTCAGGTTACTCCCGGAAATCCCGAGCAGTTGTTTGCCGCGGCTTATGCCGATTACTCGAGGGGGAACTTCGATCTCGCGCTCTCGGAGTTTCGGCAATACGTTGAAACCTTTCCAGGGTCGGAGCTTTCAGACAACGCTCAATACTGGATCGGCGAGATTCTCTTTGCGCAGCGCAAATTCGCTGAAGCGGCGAATGAGTTCGAGAAGGTAATGACCGTCAATCCTAAGGGCGACAAAGCACCGGCAGCGCTTTACAAGCGTGGCATGGTGTTGCTCGAAATGGGAAACAAGCAGACTGGTGTTGAGCAGCTGCTCGCAGTGGTAAAGAACTATCCGAGGACCCCTGAGGCGGGACTCGCAACCCAGCAACTACAGCAGGTGGCTCCTGAGGCACTCGAACCTCCGGCGCCCGAAGCACCGCCGAAAAAGACTGAGTCACAGCGTTCGAGACCAACGACACGCAAGCCGTAAACTCATCGCATACGCATGCCAATGCCATCGATCGCCGAGATCAGAAACCACTTTCCATCGCTCTCGCGTCTTCACAATGGTTTCCCGGTTGCCTACTTCGATGGCCCGGGCGGAACGCAGGTGTCGCGTCATGTGGTCGATGCGATGACCGACTATCTGTTTCATCACAACGCGAACACGCACTGGGACTATCCGACAAGCGCCGAGACGGACGAAATCATCGAGCGTGGGCGCGCGGCAATGGCCGATTTCCTGAATGCCCGGCCTTCGGAAATCATCTTTGGTCCGAACATGACTTCGCTCACGTTTCATGTTTCGCGAGCTCTTGGGAAGGGCTGGGGACCGGATGACGAGATTGTAGTGACCGAGCTCGATCATCACGCCAATGTCGCGCCGTGGAAGCGGCTCGAGTCCGAACGCGGAGTCAAGGTACACAAAGCCCGGATGATCCCCGAGACCGGCGAGCTGGACTGGGACGACCTGGCGAGGTTGATTGGAAGCAGGACGCGGCTCGTCGCTATTGGCGCGGCGTCTAATGCGCTCGGAACAATCAATGATCTTGCACGCGCAGCCGAGCTGGCACGCGCGCGGCGCGCGCTTGTATTTGTGGATGCAGTCCATTCTGCTCCGCATTCGCTCGTCGACGTGAACGCGATCGACTGCGACTTTCTGGTGTGTTCTCCATACAAGTTTTACGGTCCTCATCAGGGAGTGCTCTATGGACGCCAGGCGCTGCTTGAGGAAGTCGACTTTCCAAAGCTCGAGCCTGCACCCGACTCTGCGCCAGAGCGCGGTGAGACGGGCACACAGAATCATGAAGGGATCGCCGGGAGTGCGGCAGCGGTTGACATGCTTGCTTCGTTTGGCCGCGGTCGCACGCGCCGCGAGAAGCTCGAGTCGACGTTCAGAGAAGTGCAGGAGCGAGGCGACGAGCTTTTTGAAAGAATGTGGTCGGGGTTAAGCGGAGTGCCGGGCTTGAGACTGTTTGGATTGCCTCCGGGAAGGGTGCGCACGCCGACAGTGTCATTTGTTTTGGACGCCGCGCCCTCGGCAGAGGTCGCGAAGCACCTGGCTTCACGTTGGTGTCTTTGTATCGCATGGCGATTTCTATGCGAAGACGGTTGTTGAAAGGCTTGGAGTGAGCGAAGTAGGGCTCGTGCGTGCTGGTTGTGCCATTTACACAACTGAAGATGAAGTTGACAGGCTGGTCGATGGAGTACAGGCTTTGAGCCATGGAGTGCGCGGCTTAGCGCTGCTCTGGTGCACGCTCGGTCTCGCAGACTGGCAGCTCCCAGCGCGGTACTCCAGTACCTTATTGCCTAAGTTTTCCTTTCGTTTGATTGATGCTTGCATCGAGCCAGCCGCGTTCGTTGCTGTTTCGGCATCTCCGCCTAAGTTCCTCTAGCGCTTTCAGTCGCGCCTCGAGGGCTCCTCTGTGTCCCGGACTGGCTGCGAGTGCGGCATCGCTCAGGTGAAGCGACTCGACGGGATTCCGATCGATTCGTTCGAGTGCAACCTTGACCACGGCGTCCGGTCCTCCTGACATCTTGACCAGATCGGGAAAGACTGAGGCCACCGGCGTCTCATACATTGTCGCGGGATTCAGATCGTACCATCCGGCATAACCCTCGTAGATTCCACGCACCGACCAGGTAAGCTTCCCATAACTCTCACCGACATCCAGTTCCTTTGGAAGCTTGACCTCACGCATCAGCGTGAAGACGTCCTTGCCTGCATTCATTCCTTTGACCGTCTCGTCGTGGACGTATTGAATGGCATCCCGATAACGCGTGAGCTTTCTTGTAATCTCCGCGTTTCCGCGAATGGGCGTCCCGTGACTTGGCAGCAGAATCTCAGGCTTGAGCGCGAGGACCTTGTCGATCGACCTGACATACTCGAGTGCCCATCGTGGTTGTGTTCCGCGGAGCGTGTAAATGTTTGGAAACGACTCGTAGAAGTTGTCCCCGACGAACGCGGCCTTGAGCTGCGGTATCCACACCGTCAGGTGATCAGGAGTTTCACCGGGAGTGTGAAAAAGCTCAAATTTCATTGCACCGAGCTCGAACTCATAACGATCGTCAAAAAGAATCGTCGCGAGCACCCTGCCACCCGCGTTGCCCGGCCACGGACCGGGAGTCTGTCTCTGCAGCGAGAACTGCGCCGCATTTCGATCAGCAAAGAACGCGTTCAGTCGCGCCTGATAGTGTACGAAGTCGACGTGATTCTTCTGCGCGATTACCTGAGTTCCCTCCTCCTTCAAGGCACTGACGCCGCCAATATGATCTCCGTGAGCATGAGTCAGAATGATGTACTTGACGGGTCCAGTCATCTCGGCCTGCAGCAAACGCTTGTGCCGCGTCGCGTTGAACGCGATCGAGGTATCGATGATGACGCTGCCGGCAGGGGTGGTCACAAGGTACGAGTTACCAAAGCCGATCGCCTGGTAAATCGAATCGGCTACCTTGACTGCTTTTGTCTGATCCTGACCATTCCGAAGCAGCGTCTGCGGGTTGTCGGGAACCGGATCCTGAATGAACGCAATGAGTAAGAGTACGTAAGAGAGAGATTTCATCGTAGCTCCTTTGTCTCGCCGGGAAGATTCCGCCTGAAGGCGGTACAACGTACCTCCGATTTCAATTTGACTTTGGCGTAGTCCAACCGATTAAATAGCTTATTTCCGGAGTTTTTATGGACTACAGCTTTGAACTAGTCAAGAAGTACGCTCGCGTACTCACCGGTCAGGTAACTTCGCCGGTTGTTCTGAATATCCTGATTACAAGCGTCTGCGACATGCGCTGCGTCCACTGCTTTTTTACCGAGGAGCTGGACGACAAGCCGAGAAAAAAGCTGCAGATGTCTACCAGCGAGCTCGTTCGCATCAGCGAAACCCTCGGTGGGAAGCTTCCGGTTCTGATCATTGCCGGCGGCGAACCGTTTACCCGCAAGGATCTTCCAGAGGTAGCACGCGCATTCTATGAGAAGAACGAGCTCGAATCGATCTATCTGATGTCCAACGGTCAGATTCAAAAGCGAATCATCCCGGATGTAACGCGGATTCTGGAAGAGTGTCCGGATCTGAATGTCACAGTCGCGCTCGGCATAGATGGCCTTGAAAGAGAGCACGACAAGATCCGGCAGAAAGCCGGGCAGTTGGCACATCGCGATCGATACCGCCCGCCAGTTGAAGGAGCTCAAGGCGGCGCGTTTCCCGCGGCTCGACGTGCAAACCTGCACGTGTCGTCATGAATTCCAATCAGGACCGAATCTTTGATTGGTACGATTATCTTCGGTACGAGCTCAAACCGGACAAGATCAACGTCAACTACATTCGCCCGCCGTCAGCAAAGCCCGAGGAGCTGAACATCGATCTCGGTCGCTACCGGAAACTGTCGCAGATGATCGATGATGATTCGCGTCACGGTGTCATTCATAACCACTACAATGGCGATGCGGGATTCTTTAAAGCTGCAATCGATATCTACATGCATGACCTCATAGCGAAGACTGAAGAAGAGCACAAACCCCAGCTTCGCTGTTACGCGGGAACGACGGGTGCGGTGATCTATGATGAAGGCACGGTTTCGAGTTGTGAGAATCTGTCGCCGGTAGGGAATTTGCGCGACTATGACTGGAACTTCTGGGCGTTATGGAATTCACCTGAAATCAAGGTTCGCCGCAAGGAAGTGGCGGACGGGTGTTTCTGCACTCACGAATCCAATTGTTACTATCCGTCACTCGCCTTCAATCCGAAGCATCTGGTGCAGATAAAGAAGATCGAATGGGAGATGAAACGTTCGCACGCTGCGGAATTGCATGGCTGAAGACCTCGCCCGAAAATTCCTGATAATCACTTCAGACACTGGCGGGGGACACGGCAGTGCTGCAGTAGCCATTGCCGAGGGTTTGGCGCGGTTTGGCCGACCCGATTGTCTGGTCAATATCGCGCGCGCGATCGAAGAATCGCATCTTCTCGCCCAGAAGCTGACCGATTTCTACAATTACCTGCTGCGGTATCACCAGCCGCTGATGAAGTACTACTACTGGGCTGTTGATCGTTTTCGTCCAAACGAATCGAGTCTGCTTTATCGCATGACACAACGCTACGGCCGCCAGCTTTTTGAGAAGTACTGCCCGCAAGTGGTTGTTTCGGTACATCCAATGGCGCAGCACTTCATCGCAAGAATGCTGCGCGATCTTGGTTTGACCGACAAGATTCCGCTTGTGACCGTGGTCACGGACCCGTGCTATGGCTTCTGGCGTGGCTGGGCGTGCAAGGACGTCAACCTTTACATTGTAGCGACGGAAGCGGCGAAACAGCAGTTGATCGACTTTGGGATTCTCGAGGAACGGATACGAATCTGCGGAATTCCGATCCACCCGAAGTTTCAGCGTGCCGGTGATGAGGACCCGCGAGAAGTTCGCAAGGACCTCGGACTGGATGCCGATCGCTTTACGATCTTTGTCAATGCCGGCTGGATTGGTGGAGGAAACATTCCTCGCATCTTTGCTGAGATGGTGAATCAGGGCGGTGACTTGAAGGATGCTCAGGCGATCTTTCTTGCGGGTCACAACCTGGAGCTTCGCGCCGAGGCTGAAGCCCTGGCAGCACGCTCTCCGTTTCCAGCGAAGGTCATTGGCTATACTGACAAGATGGAGCGAGTGATGAACGCGGCCGATGTCATGGTTTCAAAGCTCGGAGGGCTGACAACCTTCGAAGCACTTGCGAGCCGTCTGCCAATTATCGCCGACACAACAACACGTCCGATGCCGCAGGAATCGCAGACCGCAAAGCTTCTCGAGAAGCATCGCGCTGGCATTCTTCTCGAGCGTGCCAGTGAAATTGTTCCGGTCATTCGTCGACTGGTCCGCAATCCTGCCGAGCATGCAGCAATGAAGCTGGCTGCGGCACGTCTTGCAGTCCCTGACGCCACTCGTCGCGTCGTTGACGAGTTGATGCGTAAGGTTGATGAAGTCACATCAACTCCCACTCCGGTCCTGGCGCGAAAATAGCGACAACCGGTACTCAATCGACAATCAATATGGGTTTACTCGAAGGAAAGAAAGTAATCATAACCGGGGGTTCGCGCGGAATCGGGCGCGCCCTGTGCGATGTCTTTGCGCGCGAAGGCGCCGACATTGCGTTTAACTATAACGTCAGCGACGAACGCGCCGCGGCGACGCTTGAACGCATTGAATCCTTTGGACGGCACGGCCTCGCTTTCAAGGTCTCAGTCACTGACCGCCCGGCAATCAACCGGATGGTCCGCCAGGTGATCGAGAAGTTCGGCAGGATAGACATCCTGGTCAACAACGCTGCCATAAATCGCGGTGACAACTTCGCGACCATGACCGAACGAGCCTGGGACGAGGTGATCGACACCAACGTCAATGGGCTTTTCAATGTCACCAAGCCAGTCTTCAAACAGATGCTAAGGCAGCGTGCCGGTAACATTCTCAACATGAGCAGCATCGGCGCGCTTCGGGCGCTTCCAACGTCCGTACACTACGCCACATCCAAGGCAGCAGTCATCGGATTCACCAAATGCCTGTCGCGCGAAGGCTCGGCGTTTGGCGTTGTGGTCAACGCGATTGCCGCCGGCATCTTTGATACGGATCTTTCCGATGCATTACCCGAACGCCTGCTCGAGATGCACAAATTCTGGTGCGCTAAAGGCCGGCGTGGTCATCCCGAAGAGCTCGCCGAATTCGCGGCATTCATGGTGTCAGATAGGAACAGCTATATGATCGGCGAGGTCATCACGGTCGACGGTGGGAGCATTACCTGAGTCCGCGTCGTTTTTCAGATCTGACAGCAGCCTTCACATTCGCGGCCATATCAGTAGCTGTCGTCTCAGGCAGGTTGGATGGTCTCGACACACAAATCATCCGCGCAGTGCAGTCGCTGGCGCCTCTGAGCGCCTTCATGCAATTGATCACGCATGCGGGCGACACCATCACACTCCTTACCGTCACCGCTCTCGTCTCGATCCTTATGTATGTTGCGATCGGACGTAAGCGCCCGGCGGCGGCGTTATGGCTGAACGTCGGGATCGCTTATGCACTCAATAACGCGGTGAAATACCTCTTTGCGAGGGCGCGTCCGGATTTTTCGAATGTCTATGTGGATCCGCTGAGCTACAGTTTTCCGAGCGGGCACGCGATGGTTTCGGCCGCTGTGTACGGGCTGTCCGCGTACTTGCTCTCGATCGCGTTCCCAAAGTATCGCGTTGCAATTCGTCTGGCAGCAGTTCTGCTGGTGCTTGCGATTGGCTTGAGCCGCGCCTATCTCGATGCTCATTGGCCAAGCGATGTTCTCGCTGGATTCGCTGCCGGCTGGATAATCGTTTCGATGATGGTGAGATGGTACGAGAGGTGAGCAGGGGAAGTGGTCGGTGGTCAGTGGTATCAGTGGCCGGAAGTCTCACGCTTCATCCATTCAAAAACGCGATAGTGATCCCCATCCATTCCGAGGCGCGCATAGACCTCCTGCGCGCCGACATTCCGCGTATCGACATAGAGGCGGATTCCGCGGAGGCTCGAGTCAGCTTCGACGAGACTTCTGACGTGTTCGTAAAGGCCGGCATAGACGCCCTGGCGGCGATGTTCTGGCGCGACGTAGACGCTTTGAATCCACCAGACCAGGCCATTTCGCCAATCGCTCCACTCGTACGTGATGAGCGTCGAGCCGATTATTCTGCCGTCCTTCTCAGCAACAAAGTATCGACCTTTCGACGGCTCCTCAAAGACAGCATCTACACCGCGCGCACACGTGTCGCGATCGAGATCAAGATCTTCAGTCTCGGAAGCCATTCTGATCTGAAACTCGACAATCGTGGCAGCGTCGCTCGGCGTCGCTTCTCTATATATGGTTGAAGGCATGAACGAGTGGTCGGGTGGTTTGTGTTCAAGCTTTAGCATGGGGTCCATTGAAACTCACAAGCTAAAGCTTGAACTCAAACACTTCTTATATGGGCACTACAGGATTCGAACCTGTGACTTCTGCCGTGTGAAGACAGCACTCTACCGCTGAGTTAAGTGCCCGTGATCGCTCATCAAGATAGCCTGTGGATACTAGCAGAGCGGTTTGGAGAGGGTCAATACGACCCCGAAGGCGCTTTGGCAGTGGTAGCAGAACCACGTGACTCCTGGACGATCTTGACACCTGCACTCGCTCCGACTCGCGTCGCACCCGCCGCGATCATCTCGCGCATCGAGCTCAGGTCCTTGACACCGCCCGCCGCCTTGACACCCATTTCTGATCCAACCGCCTGACGCATCAACGCAATGTCGGCGACTGTGGCTCCACCTTTACTGAACCCGGTCGATGTCTTCACGAAGTCCGCGCCAGCCGCTTTGGCAAGCCGGCACGCGCGCACCTTCTCTTCATCGGAAAGCAGCGCGGTCTCGAGGATGACTTTCACGATGGCGCACGACTCATGAGAGACTTCGACCACGTGGCGAATATCGCGCAGCACAGTTTCATCGTCGTTCGATTTGAGCGCGCCGATATTGATCACCATGTCGATTTCTGTTGCTCCGTCGAATATCGTCCGTCTGGCTTCATAGGCCTTCACATCCGGGAGCGTTGCGCCGAGCGGAAATCCAACGACCGTGCAGACCTTGACTGTTGATCCGTAGAGCGCGAAGGCGCAATCCCTGACCCAGGTCGGATTCACGCAGACAGACGCAAAATCAAACCGCTTCGCTTCAGCACAAAGTGTTTCGATCTCAGCACGCGACGCTTCCGGTTTGAGGAGCGTGTGATCGATGTATTTGGAAACATCACCTGAGCCGGCAGCAGCTTGTCCCGCTGCAAGACCAATACGAGACGCTCCCGCCTGTATCGCGCAGGCGATCGAGTGCGGACTGCAGGCGTGACCGTCTTCGACTTCGATCCCGCCATCAGCGCGAAGCCTCGATACGATCAGGTCAGTGATCTGTTCAATGAGAGCGTCTCTTTCCAGATTCATTACCCGGCCGCCACCCGTCGTTTGACCTGACATTCAAAGCAGATGCCGAAGATCCGCAAAGAGTGGTTGGTTGGCTGAAACTGATATTGACGCGCAATCTCGTCCTGCTTGTTTTCAATCACTTCGCTGTAAAACTCGATCAACGCGCCGCATTCGGTGCAGATAAGATGGTCGTGATGCTGATGATTGTAGAGATGCTCGTAGCGAGTCCTTCCATCGCCAAGCCTCTCTTCGCGCGCCAGCCCGCATTCAGCAAGAAGCTTGAGAGTTCTGTAGACTGTCGTCGCGCCGACATGCGGGTCTTTGGCCTTGATGATCTGATAGAGTTCTTCAGCGCTTGAATGACCTTCAGTCTCAAGGAAGACATCAAGGATAAGCTCCCGTTGTGCAGTCCTTTTAAAACCGGACCGCTTCAGGTGCTCGAAGAAAATGTCCTTCTCCTTTGACATCGCGGCGACTCCGATGGCTTTGCAATCATTCTAGCACAAGGTATGGAGTTCAAGCTTCAGCTTGCTGGTTTGTAGTTCGATTGCTAAGAGCAAGCTGAAGCTTGAACTCCATACCAAATCTTTTTCAATGATTGGGTCAACAATGCTTCGTTCTCTTGCATCGTTCGATGTGGTGTGAAAGAATGCGCTCCACTGTTTAGCAGGCAGCCACCTTCTGCTAAGTTATTGAACATAGGATATTTGCATTGCAGGTCGACTTATCCCCCGACGGATCGGCGATTCGACGAAAATAGGCGTCTGCGTTAGCATAATTCAAGGACAGGCTACGTTCCGCTCCGGCCTTTCGGAGGCGCGGGCTCACCACCCGCAAAGTGGAAAATCATGAGCGATACGTCTCAGTGGGGTGCACTCCTCACAGGAATCAAGTCTCGAATAAATCAGGAGAGTTTCAACACCTGGTTCAGGCCAATCACGTTTCTCGGCCAGGAGGAAAACCGAATCAGGCTGGGTATTCCAGATACCGTTTTCAAGGACTGGATATCGACCAACTACAAGGACCTCCTGGACGAAGTCAAAGCAGAGAACAAACTGCAAGAGTGCGAGTTCCTGTTCGAAGTTGTCACCGACACCAACGTTCCGCCCTCTTCAGACGAAAGGGAAGAAGCAGAAGACGCGGCTGGCAATGCACAAACTTTTGCCGAGACCAGGGCAGTCTCAGGCAGTCGTTCGAACGGAGCAGCTGCCGCAGCCAGGGCCGCAACTATCCCGATCGAAAATGACCCCGACGCCACGCGTGCTGCCGCACGCGAGAGCGCATTCACCGACCTTCCTTTAAACAAGCGATACACGTTCGATACTTTTGTGGTCGGCTCATGCAATCAATTCGCGCACGCCGCAGCCGTCGCTGTCGCAGACTCCCTCGGAAGGGCTTACAACCCACTCTACATTTATGGCGGCGTTGGTCTGGGTAAAACACACCTGATGTGTGCAATTGGTCAGAGGGTCAGACAACAAAACCGCCACGCCAGGCTGAGCTACATTTCTGCGGAAACGTTCATGAACGAGCTTATCAACGCAATCCGCTACGAAAAGACAATCAACTTTCGCGAAATGTATCGATCGATTGACGTGCTGCTGATCGACGATATCCAGTTTCTTGCAGGCAAGGAGCGTACTCAGGAAGAGTTCTTTCACACCTTCAATGCCCTTTACGACGGTGAGAAGCAGATCATAATCTCGTCCGATTGTCCTCCACGTGAGATACCAACGCTCGAGGAAAGACTGCATTCGCGATTTGAATGGGGTCTCATAGCCGACATACAGCCTCCTGATCTGGAAACCAAAGTTGCGATTCTGCGAAGGAAAGCCGAGACCGAGCAGATCGACCTTCCGGACAATGTCGCACTCTTCATAGCAAGCAAGATCAAGTCGAATATTCGGGAACTCGAGGGATCGCTCGTGCGTCTGACTGCACTCTCGTCGCTTCGCGGCGAACAGATCAACCTCGCGCTCGCCCAGGAAGCAATCAAGAACATCATCGAAGATGAAGAGCGCTCGATCACGATTGAGCTGATTCAAAAGGTCGTAGCGGAGTTTTATAATTTGCGGGTTGCGGATTTGAAGTCAAAATCCAATACCCGGGCCATCGCAGTGCCACGCCAGATTGCAATGCATCTTTGTAAGATATTGACCAAAGCGAGCTTACCCGAAATTGGCAGGGCTTTCGGTGGAAAGCATCATACAACCGTGCTGCATAGCATCAACAAAATCAATGGTTTATATGAGCAGAAGGGCGATATCCACAGGGTTGTCAACAGCCTAATTGCTAACTGCAAATAGTTTAGACCACTTTTCCACACCCACTCGCGAGACGGGCGGTGGATCTCTGTTAATATCTGTGAATAACTTCAAAAGGTCGCAGAATTTCCCACAGGCGGGCTCGCAACCTGGCACTATTCCACAGCGTTTTCCACAGGCTTTTGTGGCAACTAGCTTTTTGAATGCAACAGTTACAATAAGATATTCACTTTTCGACAGCAACTACTAATACTACTGGATTTAGTACCAGTATTTTAGGCATTTAGTAGAAGAAAATAGTGGTACTAGGGAGCAAGTCATAATGAAGTTTTCGATTGGCAAGTCGGCCTTCCTGAAAGAACTCGGCTTCGTACAAGGCGTAGTGGATCGGAAGAATACGATCCCTATACTTTCAAATCTTGTTGTCGATGCACGCGATGGCGAGGTTCGATTCAAAGCGACAGACCTCGACATCACCGTCGCAACGGCCTGCGCAGCCAATGTACAGGAAGAAGGGGCAGCGTGCCTTCCTGCGAAGAAGCTCTTCGAGATTGTCCGATCTCTTCCGGACGCAGAGGTGGAAGTACAGGCAGGGTCCGGAGACCCTGTTCGTATCGCATGCGGGCGGTCGCGATTCAAAATGCCATCTACTGCAAGGGAGAATTTCCCAGATACTCCCGATTACACGGGTGAGGCGACCCAGCTTCCATCTGAGACTCTGCGTACCTTTATTAATCGCACACAGTTCGCAATCACGAACGAAGAATCACGCTATGCCCTCAATGGATCGAAATTTGAACTCTCGGAAAAGGGCATACGAATGGTTGCGACTGACGGGCACCGGTTGGCATTTATCGAATCGACGTCACCACTCGCCACAAGCCGAAAAGTCGACGTAATAATCCCGAAAAAATCGCTCAATGAATTGGCCAAGCTGAGTACCGAAGGCGAGGATTCGGTCGAGTTCGGAAACGATGAAAATCACCTGTTCTTCTCGGTTGGAAAACGCAAGCTGTCGACCAGGGTCGTCAGCGGGCAGTTTCCGAACTACGAGATGGTGCTCCCGAAGGAGAATGAAAACAGGCTGGTGGTCAGTTGCGCCGAGGTAGCGGGTGCGATACGACGCGTCGCATTGATGGCAGATGAGCGCTCACACCTCATCAGATTTGACATAAAGCCCGGCCAGATGCACGTCAGTTCACAGGCTGCCGATGTTGGAGAAGCAGGTGAAGACCTGGAGGTCGAGTACACGGGACCGCCGATCAATGCTGGATTCAATGCACAGTACTTGAATGATTTCTTCAGTGTCATCCAGGACGGCACTGTCGCCTTCGAATTCAAGGATGGCAATTCCCAGGCCCAGATTCGCCCCGTAGTCGACGGCGGTTACGATTTCAGATACGTCGTCATGCCGATGAGACTGTAGGAAGAAGTGACAGTGGTCAGTGGCCAGTGGTCAGTGTAAAGAGTTCAAGCTTTAGCTTGCTGTCAACTAGCTAGAGTGCAAAGAGCAAGCTAAAGCTTGAACTCCATACACTGACCACCGGCCACTGACCACTGGTCACTTTCTTCCTTAAATGTAATTAATTAGTTGCAGGGGAACAAAGTCCGTACGAAAACGTTCTAAATAGTACGGGTGAACCTCCTGATAGTGGCGATCGTGGCGAGTCTGGGGTGGGTTCTTAGCTGCGATCGCCCTCTTTTTCAAGCATCCCCTTTACCAAGCATTTTTGATCCGGCCTCGCCAGCTTCCAGAAGGTAGTCGTCCAGATTGAGTCTGATAGTACCGCCAGCATCGCTGAAGATGTTCTCCATACCGAGTTTACGCCGCTTGTACCGCCGCCAGTAGAAGATCGTCCAGCCGGTGAAGACGCCCAGAATGATCGCGCTCAACAGAAGAAGGCCAATCCCGTAGAAAGTTCGCAGGAGCACGACAGCGGTTTCCGCTGCTTCCTCAAGTGCGGCTGGGTCTGTTGGACGAAACTCCAGCGGAATCGATGTGAACCTTCCACCTTCCCAGTAAACCTTTACCGTGTACTTAACCTGGTCGACAAGAGCATTGCCTCGTCCAGCGTCGGTAACCCCTGTGGCGACGACTACATAGTTTCCAACCCTCTTTACGATCCGCTTCGCTTTCTCCGCGTCCGAGAGCGCATTGTGTTGATCGAGTACAGCCTGGAAGCCGGCGGTCGCTGATTGCGGCGTGTGGTACTCGATGATCGCGAGCTTCATCCGGCCACCACCTTCTCCGGTTCCGTAGTCTGCCACTGCGATCTCTACACCACCTGAAAAGTCGATAACTCCGCTCAGCCGTGACATTCCGTCCAGTCGACCGAGTGCAACCGGACCAATAATGTATTTATCGCTGCCGGCGATCTTCGATTCCTGTGGCAGGTGCGCCATGATCGGCGAGATTCGATCAATCCGGGCGCTAGCATAAACCGCCGCAAATGCCTTCTCAGTCTCGTCCAGGGCCTGTCCGTGGCTGTTCTCCTGCCGGAGGGTGACAAGGTATCGGCCTGCCGTAAACGCGCGCTGTTTCGCACCCAGTATCTCTTTCCGAAAACGAAGGTAACCGTAAGAACCGGTAGGATAAGCGAATTCGAACGCTTCCACGGTGACGTGGGAGACGCCATCGAAATAGCGTCTGGAAGAGAATCCTGTAAGTCCGTATTCAGCCAGAACATTGCCATCCGGCATTCCGGCCAGTTGCTCTCGATTCACCGTTCTGGCCGCTCCTAAAGCCTTCCATCGAGTTCCTTCAACCGTATCAGGAAGTTGTATTTCGACGCGGGGCTCGGAGCCCGCACCCGGTTGGAGTGCCGCAGCCTGACCTGTCGCTTCAACTGGAGTCGATGCAAGCAGGATCGGGAGCGCGAGCAAATAAAACACGAGTAACGGTGAAATGCGGTGCATCTGGGTAAGTATCAAATCAGCAAGCCTACGGGGGTTTCGAAGGTTCCTCAAAGCTATTCTACGCTGCAAAGTAGCACTGTCAACCAGCACATCTCCGACACCGAAGAGCCTTTGAACAAGTGATGAGTGCGTCGTCACGTTAAGAATGCTGCGCAACGGAACATCGTCAGACGTCTTCGAAAACATCCCCGATTCGTACCCGAGACGAGACGTCGTCAATACAATTTCGACTCGACGACGCTGGATTTCCCGGATGAGAGGAATGATGAAGAAAGCTCCGCTAATCAGCAGTACAAGTCCGAATTTACCGCCAGTGTAACCAACCAGCGCCGCAGCAATTAGAGACAGTAACGCAACTCGCACGCACGAAATCGCGACCCGATATGAAGACGGCCCTGTCTGATAGATGATTCTCTCGCCCGGCGCCGGGAAAGCGTGTTCGATTCGCGCGCCGCAGTTGTCACAAAATGCGTCGTCGCCAATGACATCTGCCCCGCAATATTCGCAGACGTGATCAATTTCGGCAGAAGAATTGATCATTGATGATTGATCATCTTTTCTCGACACTCTCCAGAAAACTTCTCACGGCGCGATTGAACTCTGCGGGTGCCTCAACGTTCGACAGATGGCCGGCCGAGCCAATCATCTCGAGCGCGGCGCTATCGATTCCCGCTGCCAATTGTTTCGATTCGCCCGGAGGTGTGAGCTCGTCTTCGCTTCCAACAATCACCAGCGTCGGACATTTGATAGATGAAAGAAGCGGGAGCGAGTCCGGACGGGCTGACATTCCTTCGAGCGCGCGAGCAATGGCTTCGGGATTCGTCGGCTCGATCATCGATCGCACCCGCGTGGCAATTGCTGGTCGTGTCTCGAGACTTGTTTTGCCAAGAAGCTTCGGGAGAATGTCTTCGACAATGGCTGCTGCTCCCTTTTCGCGCGCCTTGGCTGCCATCTTTGTTCTGTTGGCGCGTGCCTCATCGGTATCCGAGCCAGCCCTCGTATCGGCGAGGATCAAGGACGAAGCACGTTCAGGATGATTGCGCATAAACGCCAGGGTCGCGTAGCCGCCCATCGAAAGCCCGCAGATCGCAGCCTTGTCTATTTTCAGTGAATCAAGCAGCCCGTTCAAATCATCGGCAAAAACTTCCATACGTGATTCGCGTGTTCCGAGAGAACTCCCACCGAAGCCTCTCCAGTCGAACGTGACGACTCGATGATCACGCGCGAATTCAGCCAGTTGGTCATCCCACATCGACTGGTTAAGCGGAAATGCGTGAAGGAAGATAATTGGAGCGCCATTGCCCGTATCGCGATATGACAATTGCACGTCTCCAACTGTTACTGTTCGGGAATCTGTCATTGGATCAGCACCTCGTTAAGAACTCTGCCACGAGCAGTTTTCAGTTCCAGACCGAGCAATCTTGCGACTGTCGGCGCAATATCCACTAGTCTCGCATACTCGAGCCGTACTCCAGGTTTGATTCCTGTTCCCCAGGCAATGAGTACACCACGCAGACTCGAGCGCGAAGGGACATGGCCAGCCCCTCCTTTGACTCGGGCATCATTTCGCGTATCTCCGGCGGCCTTTTCAGAGATCGTGTAAAGAGGTGATGCGTCGATATAGAAGGCGATTCCCGGATCGGCGCCGAGTCTTGCCGCGGTCTTCTTGTCGATCAGACGTCCAACCGGACTTTCAGATTTCTTGTGTTCTTCCTGGAATACTTTCTCAATCTCCGCTATCAGCTTCTCGTCAGCAGGGTCTTTGACGCGCACGCCAGCGCTCCCGCCAAAGCTCTGGCAGACGGCTCGCCAGGCGGCGATCGTCCCTTCACTGGTTGCGCTCAGAAACTTCTTCTTTGCAAGAATCACATTAGGTCTGAACTCGTGTTCAATCCTTTCTCGACCGGAATCGGTCAGGATCAATACAGTAGCCTTGTCTTTGGCTGCCGCCAGTATAGGTGCGAGCTTGCGGTCGATCTCTTCGAGCGCTGCGATCGCCTCACGCGAGTCGGGCCCGTAACGAGTCTCGGCCGCATCCAGTTCGCGAAATGTGTGAAGCTCTATCGCTGTCCCGGCGTCAGATGCCGAAGCACTCTCACCTAAGAATGGAAATCCGCGCGATTGGATGCTGATCCCGGCGCGAGCGGCGCTTTCAAGAATAGTCCCCGACTTGATATCGGTGAGCTTCCATTCTTCGCTCTGAACCGTCGAGCCACTCACGTCGTCAAAAGGGTGATCGGAGAATATGCCGTGATCGGCGGGAAGCATACCGGTCAGAATCGTGGCGTGAGCCGGAGAGATAAGTGAAGGATAGACTCCTTCGAGCATTGCCGCTGCTGCTCCCTCCTCCCTCGCGCGAGCAAGATTCGGAATGCTCGCGGATTTCTCGATTGCATCGCCGAGGAAATCTGCGCCGAGCCCGAGAATAGATACCAGGACTACACGCGCAGTGAGAGCCGGTTGCATCCCAACTGCCGGCCTCGCCTTCTTCTCAACCTGACCGGCGCGCGGTGGTTGTTTTTCCTGCTGCGGCTGAGGCGGCTGCTGTTGCTGCCAACAGCGGAGCGGCGAGCATTACTGCGCTCAGGGTTAACTGCAAGTACCACCTGAGCATAATCACGACGCAAGATGCCTGACCCTGATCGGCGCTTCGGAAATTGCACTGATCATTTCGCGCACGGCACGGTCGAGTCCAAAGAGCGATGCGCGGGCGATGATGTTATGGCCGATATTGAACTCTTCAATCTCCTTTATGCACGCTATCGCTTCGACATTGCGATAAGTCAACCCGTGCCCGGCCGCAACTTTCAGCCCTGCTGCCACGGCAATTCGCGCAGCTTCCGCAATACGCTCAACTTCGACTTCGATCTCTCGGCTTCGTCTCACGGTTCCGTCTCCGGGTTGCTCATTCAGTTGCGCATAGTGAGCGGTGCAAATCTCAATCTGAAATGCACCGAGCTCGGCTGAAAGGCGAATCTGCGCAGGGTCAGGATCGACAAAAAGACTCACGAAGATCGAATGCTCCTTCAGGCGGCGAATCGCTGAATCGATGGCGGCTCGGTTCGCCTGAACATCGAGGCCGCCTTCAGTAGTGACTTCCTCCGGTCTTTCGGGAACCAGCGTCACAACATCAGGTTTCACCCGTGCAGCAATCTCAATCATCTCGTCTGTTGCTGCCATCTCGAGATTGAGGTGCGTCACAACGACCTGACGTAGAGCGAGCAAGTCATAATCCTGAATATGACGGCGATCGGTGCGCAGATGAATCGTGATCCCGTCTGCTCCGGCAAGCTCGCAGACTACCGCTGCCGACACGGGATTTGGTTCGTTCGTTCGACGCGCCTGCCTTATGGTCGCAATATGATCAATGTTGACGTTGAGCCTGGACATACTTGCCTGCCTCCGGCTGATTGTATTTGCCCGCGAGATTGTTCAAACGTATCGAAGCTACTTCGAGAAGCACCTTGAGCGGTGTCCCGATCGCGTGAACCTTCGAGCCTTCCACATGATTCCATCGGACCGGAACCTCGAGAAGTCTGAAACCGTGCTTCTTAGCGATGTAGAGCACCTCGGGATCGAATCCAAACCCCTCGATCTGCTGCAAGGGAAAGACCCGATCGATGGCTGCTCGACTGAATGCCTTGAACCCGCACTGCGTATCCTTGAAAGCGAGCCCGGTAAATACGCGTTGTATCAGGTTTCCTGTACGTCCTACAGCCTCACGCAAAAACGACTGGTGAGTTCCGATAAGGCTCGCATCCAGAGCGCGCGAACCAAAGACGACGTCGAATCGGCCCTCTCTGATAGGATCGATGACCTTCGGTATCTCGCCGGGAGGTGTTGCCAGGTCTGCATCAAAGAAAAGACCGATATCTCCCTTCGCGGTTTGCATCCCGTGACGAACAGAGTATCCCTTGCCTCGATTTCCCGGGTTCCTGATCACGCGGAGGCGTGACCCGGCTCGAGAGTGAAAAGAATTGACGACTTCTATAGTGTTATCGCGAGATCCGTCGTCAACAACCAGGATTTCACTCGAGTACGTTTGTAAATCGAGGTAGTCGAGCGTAGCGTCGAGCGTCTTCGCAATACGCTGCCCTTCGTCGAAAGCAGGAATGACAATGGAAAGTAGCGGCATCTTTACGCCAATCCGCATGCGTACAACTCAAATATGGTAAGATCTCGCCCGCTTATGTCAACCACTGAGCAGAAAGAAGAGCGCTTTGAAGAGTCGCTTGCACGGCTCGAGGCGCTGATCCGCGAGCTCGACACTGGCGATCTTCCGCTCGAACGCTCGCTCGAGGTCTATGAAGAGAGTGTCACACTTCTGCGCAAATGCCAGGCAAAACTCGACCGGGTTCAGCAGCGAATCGAGGTTCTCGAGCGCGAGCGCGATCAGGTCAGAGTTGTACCCTTCACTGCGCAACCCAGGAGTGAGCCTAAACCAACCCCGTTGCCGACCGAAGACGACGAGATCCCGTTCTGAGCTTGAACTCGAAACTTGCCAGCTTCTTCAAGGAAAAGACGGGCATTGTAGACGCGTGGCTTGATCGCCTGCTGCCCGCGGCTGACGTGCCTCCGGGCATCATTCACGAAGCCATGCGGTACAGCGTGTTTGCCGGCGGTAAACGCCTCCGGCCACTCCTCTGCATCGCGACAGGTGAACTCTATGGCGCAACCGAAGATGCGATCCTTCCGGCTGCCTGCGCCATTGAGATGATACATACCTACTCGCTCGTTCACGATGACCTCCCGTCGATGGACGACGACACTCTGCGGAGAGGCCGTCCCACGTGTCACATCGTTTACGGTGAGGCGATGGCGATACTCGCGGGCGATGCGCTCCTTACTCAGGCATTCTCCACGCTTGCAAACTTTGGGTCTCAGGATGAATCGATTCGGCTGCGCATCCTTTCGGAGGTTGCTCAGGCTGCCGGAACAGTGAAGGCACTTATTGGAGGTCAGGTGATGGACCTTGCGAGTGAGGGAAAGCAGATTGCTGAAACTGATCTCGAGGAGATTCATCGTGCAAAGACCGGAGCAATGATCCGTTGCGCCGTACGCGTGGGCGCTATCATCGGTGGAGCATCTGAGAACGAGTTGGCGATTCTGACTACATACGGAGAGAAGGCGGGTCTCGCATTTCAGATTGCCGATGATCTTCTGGATCAGACCGCATCATCAGAAGACCTCGGAAAGACCGCCGGTAAGGACGCCGCTCGAGGAAAGGCTACATACACTACGCTGTTTGGAATCGATGAGGCCAGGCTCCGCGCGAAGGCAGCCTGCGAAGACGCGATCGCCGCAGCGAGGGCTACGGGAAGACAAGTTGAAATCCTCGAAGAGATCGCCAAACTGTTCGTTGATCGCAAGACTTAGGCATGTATAGGGTCACGGTTGTACCGCCTTCAGGCGGAATCTTACGAGACATGCGAATTCGTCACCTCTGAAGATTCCGCTCTGAAGGCGGTACAACGTACCCTAATAGATGCATTTGACTCTCGTTTCCCTGCTTGCTAATCTTAGAGATTCGGTTTTATGGGTTTTTCTTGATTGGGAGAGGTTTGCTATGAAACGGACATTTCAACCAAATAACCGGCGCCGGGCGAAGACTCACGGGTTTCGTGAGCGTATGAGTACTAAGGCGGGCCGGCTGGTCCTTAAGCGGCGTCGTGCAAAGGGCCGTAAACGATTGACCCCGAGCCACTACTAGCATTACTGGGGCGAGGTGGGAGCGGATAATGAGGGCGGAAGGAAGCTTCGGACCCTGCGTTCGAGAGAGCAGTTTCGGGCGGTTTACGAGCGCGGTTCAAAATTCCATACGCCTTTTTTCTCTGTCTTTATTCTCGCCACCGAAGGGGATTCTCCTCGTTTTGGAATCACGGCTACGCGCAAACTTGGAAACGCAGTGGTCCGAAACCGCTGCAAACGGAGATTGCGCGAGATAGTGCGGAACGATGCACTTGAGCTCCTTGGGATCGGAAGCGGCAGGGGTTGCGATATTGTCATCAACGTCAAGCAGGCGACTATCGACGCAGATTTCGCCGAGCTTACGGAATCGTTCCTGGGTGCGTTGAAGCAATACCTTCACGGTCTCGATAATCTGGGCAAGCGATGAGAAGTGCGATAATTGCTCTATTGCGGGTTTACAAATACACGATATCGCCCCTCTTTCCGCCATCGTGCCGGTTCGTGCCTACATGCTCAGAATATGCCGCTGAGGCAATTGCCGCTTACGGTGTCGTGAAGGGAAGTCGGCTCGCACTTGGCAGGCTGCTTCGCTGCCATCCCTTTTGCCCTGGAGGATATGATCCAGTGAGGTAGCTCGACCCCGATTGGTGCGCCCGATCGGTGCCCCCGATTGGTGCTCGTCGATGCCCCGACTGGCTCACCTATAAACGCTTTGATGCAAAAAAGATTCATAGTTTTTCTTACTCTTTCGCTTCTGATCTTTGTCGGGTGGAACTTCATAATCAGCAAGTTCTACCCCGAACTCGCACCGAAACCGCAGACGACAGCCTCTTCGCCGTCCCCTACAGCGCTTTCGCCGTCGCCTTCGTCTTCGCTGCCTGCCTCGCCAACACCAGTTCAGGCACCGGTGACTACGACGCCGACGCCGGTCCAACAGGTAGCCGAGCGCGAAATAAAACTGCGCACAGAATTCTGGGAAGGCACCCTCTCGAATCGGGGAGCTGTGCTCACCGAATGGGTTGTAACGAAATTCACCGACGGCAAGATCATCGATAAACAGACCGGTGGCGTACACCTCGTAACGAAAAAGATCAGTACGGAAGTGGGCGCACCGTTCCGTCTTGTAATCCCATCTGCTCCCGAGCTGGAGAAAGAGCTGAATTCGGCAGTCTATGCTGTCGAAGTTCCTCAAGCATCAGACGCAGCCGAGATATCTCTCGGAAAAGATGAGCAGAAGGATTTTGCTTTCGCTTACAGCAATAGCAATGGTGTTCTTGCGAAAAAGACCCTTCGCTTCAACGGAGCAGGATATGACCTTGGTGTACAGGTTGACGTAACCCGCAATGGAGTTCCCTTAGAAACGCAGGTAGTCGTCGGCCCCAATTTCGGTGACCATAGCATCACGAGTTACAGCGTCTATCGTCCTGCACCACAAGCGAGCTATGCCATCAACACGAGCGTTGAGAGGGACGGTCCTTCCGACGTGGATGGCACTGGCGTCAAGACGATACCGGCGAGCCCTGTGCGGTGGGGCGGTATTGACGATAACTATTTTGCGATGGTGCTCGTACCGTCCAAGCCGGCGTCTTCTGTCACCCTTATCAATACGCGCCGCAAAGATACAATTGATGGCTCCGAGCAGGAACGCGACTACTTTTCGATCGCACTCCCTGTTGCCAACGGCAACATGAACCACGTCTATGCCGGGCCGAAGGACCTCACAACACTCGCGCGGATCAGCGAAAAATTCGGACTCGGTGACGGCAGCGGAAACCTTGAAGACATTGTCAGCTACGGTTGGCTGTCATTCATATCGCCAATTCTCAAGCCGATATCTTCGTTCATGTTGAAGAGCCTGCTCTTCATCCATCAGTACACGCACAACTACGGATGGGCGATCGTGGTTCTGACGATCGTACTGAATATGTTCTTCTTCCCGCTTCGCTGGCGCAGCTCCGTAGCGATGCGAAAGACGGCAGCGCTCCAGCCTAAGATGCGCGACATTCAGGAGCGGATGAAGAAGCTCGACAAGAGCGATCCGAGAGCACAGGAGCTGCAACGAGAGCAGCTGGCATTGATGAAGGAAGGCAATCCGCTGATGGGATGCCTGCCGTTGTTGCTGCAGATGCCGTTCTTCCTGGCGGTCTTTACTATCCTCACAGTTTCGATCGAGGTTCGTCACGCGCCCTTCATCGGTTGGATTCACGATCTCTCCGCTCCTGATCCGTACTGGATTCTTCCGATCGCGATGTGCGTGTCGATGATCGTGCAGACAGCACTGACGCCATCGACGGCTGATCCAATGCAGAAGCGTATCAGCTATCTGATGCCGCTCGTATTTACATATTTTCTAACGTCTGCTCCGGCTGGTCTGGTCTTATACTGGATGGTGAGCAACCTCGTGGGCATCGCGCAGCAGTTCGTTATCAACCGGCTCAATCCGCCACCAGCGACTGCAACAACGCCAGGTGCTCAGGCAAAGGCGCCGCAAGCGAAAGACTCGAAGTTACCGAAACGGAAGAAGGGCAAAACGGAGCTCGCCAGCTCGTAGTCAAATCAACAGGCAGCTCGAAAATGGAAATGACACAGACTGACGTACACGAGCTTTCAGGCACTCTCGGCGGCTTTATCAAAGCGTTGATTGACCACTCGTCGCTCGACCTGCGCGTTGACGTCGAAGTGACCGATGATCAAACCATCGTTGTCGTCTTCCACGGATTCGATCTTCCGTTACTTCTCGGACACAATGCCGAACTACTCGACGCGCTTCAATACATTGCACGCCGCGTCTTTGCTGATGCCGTTGCGGCTGGTGTGCAGATCGATTTCGATGCCAGCGGATACCGGGTTCAGCGGCGTCAGGAGCTGGAGCTCATGGCGCAAAAGGCTGCTGATCGCGTGCGCGCATCCAAGGTCCCTTTCATTTTCGATCCGATGAATGCGCAGGATCGACGAATCATTCATATGGCTTTAGTCGATGAGACGGGCGTGCGTACCGAAAGCGAAGGCGACGGCCAGATGCGCCGTGTGAAGATCATTCCCGGGTCCAGGTAGACCTGGGTAGGCCTGGGAGCGCCGGCCTCCCGGCCGGCCCTGGGAATGCCGGCCTCTGGCCGGCTTTCTCGTGTCAGGTGATTGCGTAGCGACCCACCGCCGGCCAGAGGCCGGCGTTCCCAGGGCCGGCCGGGAGGCCGGCGCTCCCAGCAAATGAGCAGTGCGGACTACGATTTCAAGACAATCGCAGCAATCTCGACCCCTCCGGGATACGGTGGCATTGGCACCATCCGCGTAAGCGGTAGAGACGCACTCGCCTTTTCTCGCGCTCTGCTCGGCACCTCCGCTAATCGCGAGTTCCTGCCGAATCAATCTTCGCTCCTCCAGCTTATTGATCCCGAATCGCAGGCAATAATCGATCACGCGATCGTCACGTTCTTCCGCGCTCCGCACTCGTTTACAGGAGAGGACGTGGTCGAGATTTCATGTCACGGCAGTCCTGTAGTCCTCAAGGAAGTGATACGTCTTTTGGTCGCAGCCGGCGCACGCCTGGCGGAACCCGGCGAGTTCAGCCTGCGCGCATTTCTGAACGGCCGAATGGACCTTGCCCAGGCAGAGGCAATACGGGATCTCATCCACGCGCAGACGACCTATCAGGCGAGGCTTGCTGCGCGCCAACTGAACGGCGAACTATCGAGACAATTACGACCGCTCAAGGATCGACTGATCGAGCTCATCGTCCACTTCGAATCGGCCGTCGAATTTGTCGAAGACAATCTTGACGCCCTCGATATTGAACGCTTCACGCGCACACTTGACGAGATGATCTCGGCGCTTGAACGACTCGCCGAAAGTTACAAGTTTGGCAGAGTCGTAGAGTCCGGGATCAAAGTGGCGCTCATAGGACGTCCGAATGTAGGCAAGTCATCTCTATTCAATGCGCTGCTCGGTCGTGATCGGGCCATTGTGACAACGGTGCCCGGGACAACAAGAGACACACTTACCGAAAGAATATCGATAAAGGGAATTCCGGCGGAACTGATCGATACTGCAGGCCTCAGGGAAGCTGAGGACTTCATTGAAAGGCTTGGCGTCGAGCGTACGCGGTCGGCAGCCACCGATGCCGACATCGTGATAGGTGTTGTTGATATCACGGTTGAGAATGCCGACGAAGATATCGAACTCTTCGAGAGTCACGCTCCGCATCTGATAGCTCTCAACAAAAGCGATCTCGAGATGCGGCTTGTAGACGCGGAGCTTGTTCGATTGAAGCAGCTGGCGCAAACCGTCAACGTTTCAGCGCGAACTTCCGAAGGCATTGATGAGATGCTCGATCAAGTCTACGGCTTGATCACTGCCGGATCATCTCCCGTGGTTGAGGGTGCTATAATCACGAGCGCGCGCCATTTTGCTGCAATAGGAGATGCGCTCGAATCGCTACAGCGTGCTCGTCAGTCACTCGATGAAGGTTTCACTGAGGAGGTAGCGCTTTCCGAGTTGCACGCAGCACTCAAGAACCTTGGCGTGATTACGGGCGAGACGCTGATAGCCGATATCATGAATCAGATATTCTCTACGTTTTGTATCGGTAAGTAGCGTGTTTGCAGTTATTTATGCTGTCTTTTGATGAACAGTTCGATGTCCTTGTGATCGGGGCCGGCCACGCAGGTTGCGAGGCGGCTCACGCGGCCGCACGTCTGGGTGCAAAGACAGCAATTGTGACATTGAACCTGGACCTGATCGCGCAAATGTCGTGCAACCCGGCCATAGGCGGAATTGCTAAAGGACATCTGGTCAGAGAGATCGATGCTCTCGGCGGGCTTATGGGACGAGTCATCGATCGCACCGGGATCCAGTTCCGGATGCTCAACCGGAGCCGGGGGCCGGCGGTTCAGGCGCCGCGTGCTCAAGCGGACCGGGCGCTTTACCGGACCGAGATGAGGCGCGAGCTCGAACAGATTCCGAACCTGTTTCTGCGCCAGGGAGAGGTCACGCGAATTCTCTTTGAAGGTGATGAGACCGTAAGCGGCGTCGAGTTGATGGACGGGCGCACGATTGGTTGCCGCGCCGTGATTGTAACGACCGGGACGTTTCTGAACGGTCTGATCCACATCGGTGAGCGTCGATATTCGGCGGGGCGTTCGGGCGAGGTGGCATCGATTGCGCTCGCAGAATTCCTCAAGTCCCTTGGATTCCGCATGGCGCGACTGAAGACGGGGACGCCGCCGCGACTCGACAGCCGAACGATCGATCTGTCACGTTTCGAAGAGCAGCCAGGCGACATCAAGCCTGTGCCATTCTCCTTCTCGACGCCTCAGATCAACCGGCGTCAGATATCCTGTTATATAGGTTATACGACCGATCGCGTGCATCGTCTGATCAGGGAGAACATCGCACGCTCACCGCTCTACAGCGGTCAGATCAAGGGAGTCGGGCCTCGGTACTGTCCATCGATAGAAGACAAAGTAGTCAAATTTCCTGACAAGGAACGACACCAGCTTTTTCTCGAACCTGAAGGCTATGAGACCTACGAGACGTACCTGAACGGCTTTTCAACAAGCCTGCCGGCCGATCTTCAGCGTGATCTGGTGCGTGAGGTGCCGGGACTGGAGAACGCGCGGATGCTGCGACCCGGTTATGCGATCGAGTACGACATGATCGATCCCACGGAGCTCGACTCGTCGCTCGCGACGAAGCGGTTCAAAGGGCTCTTCAATGCGGGTCAGATAAACGGAACAACAGGGTACGAGGAGGCTGCCGCACAGGGGCTCGTTGCCGGGATAAACGCTGCGCGGTACGTTCACGGTCAGGACAGCATAAGTCTAGTGCGCAATGAGAGTTACATAGCAATTCTGATCGACGACCTGGTCACTCAGGGAGTTGACGAGCCCTATCGTATGTTTACCTCCAGGGCCGAACAGCGATTGAAACTGCGAATCGACAATGCCGATGGGCGGCTTTCAGAGACTGGATTCGAACTCGGACTTTTGCAGGGAGCTGATTACGACGCATTCCTCGCGCGCCGTTCGCGTCAGGAGAGCTTGAAGCAGTTTATCAGGAACACGGTGATCACGCCGCGCACACCTGGGTACGACAGATTCTCCAATCTGAGCGGCGTCGAACTGCGGGAGCCATCGATGCTCGCGCAGCTTGCGAGGCGTCCGGAAGTGACAGCCGAGGCGGTGGCCTTCTTGTTGCCGGACGATCTTCGCGAGAGTTGCGACGCGTCCGAATTGGTCACCGTAGTCACCGATATCAAGTATGAAGGCTATCTCGCCGCACAGGACAATCTGACCAACAGGCTTTCAAAGTCGGCAAATCGGGTGATACCTCCGACGATTGAGTATCGGCAGCTGCCCGGTCTTTCGCGCGAGATGGTTGAGCGTCTGACGCGGGTGCGTCCGTCCACGATCGGGCAGGCGATGCGCATTCCCGGGCTGACCCCTGCCGCGCTTTCACTTCTTACAATCCACGTCGACCTTCTTGCGCGGGAAACCTCGGGATGACGCCCCGATATCGACGATATCGGGATAATCTTCAAGCAGACGCTCGCAAGCCGCGGTTTCAGCTCACTTCGCTTCCCCTTCCGTCATCGAACGCCTGAGCAGCTATTTCAGAATAGTCCTCAAATGGAATGACCGGCTTCATCTGACGACGATAGTCGAGCCGAAGGCATTTGCAATACGGCACATCTGCGAGGCGCTCGAAGTCGAGTCGCGGATCGACCGCGATGGCGTTGAGTTGTGGGACATAGGTTCAGGTCTCGGGATTCCAGGCATCCCGATAAGCATCGTGCGTCCCGGATTGCCGTGTGGTATTGGTAGAGTCCTCGCGTCACAAGGCGATATTTCTTGAAGAGGCGGTGCGCGAGCTCGGCCTCGTCAATGTGCGCGTAGTCAACCTGCGTTTCGATCCAGCAATGATTCCGGAGGGCGCGGTTCTCACAGCACGCGCCGTCGAAAAGATGCAGACACTCGTTGGATCATTCCTCAACACGTCCGCCAGACAGATCATTCTTCTGGGTACAGATTCCCTCTTTGATTCGATCGAATCCCCCGACTGGAAGATTTCTCGAACACTTCTCCCCGGTTCCCAATCTTCCTGCATCTTCGCCCTCCACCGAAATGTTCCACGTGGAACATGAAGGCATCGAGTTTAGGTATGTTGTACCGCCTTCAGGCGGAACGTCGCCTTTAGGCGACGTCGCCTAAAGGCGACGTTCCGCCTGAAGGCGGTACAACATACCACCAGTTGTGGTACACTCCGTCACTGAATGGCAAGAGTAATTGCAGTCTCGAATCAGAAGGGGGGCGTAGGGAAGACGACGACTGCAATCAATCTCTCTGCAGCTCTCGCATTGGCAGGCAAACCCACTCTCCTTGTTGATCTTGACCCGCAAGCGAACGCCACCAGCGGCTCCGGCATTCCCAGAAAATCAGTTACCAGCGGAATCTACGAAACCATCATAACCGGCCGTCCGATTGGCGAGATCATTCTCCCGACGGAAATGGACGATTTTGGTATTGCCCCGTCGGAACGCAACCTCGCAGGCGCTGAAATAGAACTCGTCAGCTTCGATAACCGTGAGTATAGGCTCAAAGCAGGTCTTGCTCCGATACTCGATCGATTCGAGTTCGTTCTCATCGATTGCCCTCCGAGTCTTGGACTGCTCAACCTGAATGCACTTGTTGCGGCCGATTCAGTCCTTGTTCCCATACAGGCCGAATATTTCGCACTCGAAGGTGTAGCCGATCTATGGGACACCGTGGCTCGCGTCCGCGAGACCGTCAACCCCGATCTACAAGTCGAAGGGTTTTTGCTTACCATGTGCGACGAACGCACGAATCTCACAAATCAGGTCGTGTCGGAACTCCGCAATTTCCTTGGCGCCCAGGTTCTTGAAACCGTCATTCCAAGAAACATTCGACTCGCCGAGGCTCCAAGTCACGGCAAGCCGATCTTTCTTTACGATCCGAAATCCAAAGGAGCTGAGAGCTATCTGCGGCTCGCCACTGAGGTAATCGCTCATGACCACCACCCGCAAAGCACTGGGCAGAGGGCTTGACGCCCTTTTTGGTGACACCCAGCGCAAAGTCGAATCCTCACCGTCAGCCCCAGGCAGCGAAGATCTGCTGGACATCGATATCGATCTCATCGACCCAAACCCGGAACAGCCCCGAACAAATTTCGGCTCCGAGAAGCTGGCCGAGCTCGCGCGCTCTATCAAATCCAATGGACTCGTTCAACCCGTGCTCGTCAGAAGGACCGACCAGGGGAGATATCAACTGATAGCCGGTGAGCGCCGCTGGCGCGCAGCCCAGCTGGCAAGCCTCCCTAAGATTCAAGCCGTAGTTCGCGAGGTCCCGGATGAACGGCTCCTCGAATATGCTCTTGTCGAGAATATTCAGCGCCAGGAGCTAAATCCGATAGAAGAAGCCCACGCATATCAACGACTTATACAGATACTGAAGCTGACCCAGGAAGAGGTCGCCGAACGCGTCGGGAAAGACCGCTCAAGTGTTGCTAACTATCTGAGATTGCTCAAGTTACCTCCAACTATCAGAAAGCTGATCGAAGACGATCAGCTGCAGATGGGGCACGCGCGCGCACTTGCGGGACTCGAATCACCGGAGCTCCAGACCAGACTCGGCCGTGACATTGCTCGCCGCCGGCTTTCGGTCCGGCAGGCTGAGGCGGCAGTCAAAAGACTTGCATCGGCGCGGGTTAATTTAGCTGGCTCGACAGCAATCTCCAACGATGCTAACATCCGGGCGGCTGAGCTCAAGTTGAAACGCTTTCTTGGCACTCAGGTAAGAATTCGATTCGCAGGACGGAGCGGAAAGATCGAGGTCTCCTTCGAGTCGATGTCTGACCTCGATCGCATTTATTCAATCATCATCAGGAAATCAGGAGTTGCCCCCCAAGAGCGAGAGGAATAGTGAGATTAGTGGTCAGTGGGTCAGGGGCCAGTGGTCAGTGGTCAGTGGTCAGTTGGACCAGTGGTCAGTGGTAACGGTGTTCGGAGGTCAGCTTTGCTGACCACTGACCACCTGACCACTGACCACTGACCACTTCTTCCAGGAGCCAATTCATATGAAATTTGGTAAGAGCAATTCCATTTCCCCATCCGATCTTCGTTCGTTTCTGGGCGAGGGCACTGAGATCGTTGGCGACGTCAAGTTTACCGAGATTATGCGCATCGATGCGCACGTATCCGGGTCAGTCAGATCCGATCAGGGAAGCCTTGTAGTCATGGAAAAGGGGCACATCAGGGCAGACGTCGAGGCAGGATCGGTCGAAGTCGGCGGCACAATCGAAGGCAAGGTCATCGCACGTTCAAGCGTAAAGATACTTGCGACAGGGCGCGTTTACGGTGATATCTACACGCCTGCGCTGATCATTGAGTATGGTGCAGTCTTCGAAGGAAAGTGCAGTATGGTGAACTCGTCAACACGTCAGCAAACGACCGAACCGGTTCCTCGAATCGAACAACCGGTTCCTCGAATCGAACAGATGTCGACCGCCGACTGGGCGGAAGCGCCGAGCCTGAAAATCGCCGACGCGCGCTGAGCGCGAACCGCTAGACCTCTCGGTGGAATTTGTTCTTCAGTTCGGACTTCATGCCGAGATTGCGGATGAGGCGGTGCAAGTGGTTGGCATGAATGCCGAGAAATCGGGCAGCTTCGGTATAACTGCCGTGCGACTGCTCAAGAGCGTCGATAATTAACCGCTTCTTCGCCTCCTTCACATCGCCGTAAAAATCCTGCGCCGCCTCTTTGGTCATGATCACAGATTCAGGCAGGTCCTCGACTCGTATCGTCTCGGTAGTGCCGAGCACGACTGCGCGTTCAATCGCATTCTCAAACTCGCGGACATTCCCGGGCCAGTGATAGCCGAGCAGGCACGCCTGCGCTTCAGGTGCAATCGCCTTTATTCGACGGTTGCATCTCTGACCGTATTTTTCGGAAAAGTACTTGCTGAGTGGAAGAATATCTTCGCGCCGGTCGCGAAGCGGCGGAAGGTTGAGTCGCAGCACATTCAGCCGGTAATAAAGGTCTTCGCGAAAGCTGGCATCCTTGATCGCTCGCTCGAGGTTTTTGTTTGTAGCTGCAATCAACCGGATATCGGTCTTGATCGTGCGCGTGCCACCGACGCGTTCGAATTCGTGCTCTTGAAGTACTCTTAGCAGCTTGGTCTGGAGTGAGGGTGCCATCTCGCCGATCTCATCCAGGAAGACTGTTCCGCCTTCGGCCAGCTCGAGCTTTCCCTTCTTCGTCGCAATCGCACCGGTAAACGCTCCTCTCTCGTGTCCGAACAGCTCGCTTTCGAGAAGTGTCTCAGTCAGGGCAGCGCAGTTGATCGCAACAAACGGTTTGCCCGAGCGCGGACTGTTGCCGTGTATTGCGCGTGCCGCCAGCTCCTTCCCCGTTCCGCTCTCCCCGCAGATGAGCACGGTCGAACTGGTTGGAGCAACCCTCGTGATGAACTGATAGACCTCGCGCATGCGCGGACTCTGGCCGACCATGTCGTGCTCGATTGCGATTTCCGCCTGCAACCGCCGGTTCTCGTCTTCGAGCCGCCTAACGTGACGGATGTTCTCGAGCGCTACCGCCGCAACTGCTGCGATAGCCCGCATCAGTTGTAAATGGTCTTCATCAAATTGTACGGTCGCATCTGGAGTATCGAGGTAGATCAAGCCAAGAACCTGATCCGACACCAGAAGCGGAACGGCAAGCAGCGCGCGAATATCGTATTGGATCGGGCTTGTCACGTCGCGCAAAGAAGCGCTTTCGGTCACATCGTTGCTAAGGAGGGCAATGCCGTCCTGAAACACACGTTCCGTGACCTTGCGACTGACTCGAATCGGATCTTTCTGATTCGCAACGCGATGCCGGCTAAAGATCGAGGTGATATCTTCGGCATTCTCTTCAGCCAGCAGGATCACTCCCCGAGAAGCAGGTATGACTTCAAAGATCAGCGGCAAGAGATGTTGCTGAAACTTATCAAGATCGCGAACCGAGTTGACGGCGAGGCTGATCTTGAGCAGCGCGTTGAGATCGCGCGTCGAACGGGAAGTCGCCGGTTTGATCACCCGGTGTTCTGATGTCGGAAAGAGCAAAGAGTCTTTACGCAATTGCACCGTGTTTCGCGTGATCAGCCCGCCCGCGGTCAGTTGCGTTTCGTTCGAGACTGTTTCTTCGTTCTCTTCATAGAGCAGGTAGAGCAGCAACGAATCGCCTGCCCTGATCCGATCGCCGGTACGGAGTTGATGCTCCTTGATCGGGATGCCATTGACGAAGGTACTGTTGAGCGACGCGCTGTCTACGAGCTTGAACTGCCCGTCGACTCCGAGGATCGAACAGTGATGGCGCGATACGGAAAGGTCGGCCAGGCAGATCTGATTCGCGGGGTCACGTCCGATCCGAGTCTCCCCTTCAGAGAGAACAAAGTCTGATCCTTCGGCAGGACCGGCAATCGCAATTAGTTTCGGTTTCACGTCGTCCAGGTTCTTGAAGCATTGGCCGAACTAACAGAGACGTTAGGCGGACTAACAGATCTGTTAGCTGCAAGGGCCATCGACATGGTCCGCACCCTCAGAAGAGGGGTCCGGTTTCTCCAGCGTATCCCTAATACAAGTAATTGGTTAGGTCCCTTCAGCTCTCGTTCGGGCCGTCCGAGCGTCGGACCTTTTCGCCCTGGCACAAGCGTTCCTTATAGAGCGTTGAGAACGGAGCCGGAAGACTAAGCACCGGTCAGAGAGATCGGCGCTCCCCGGGGTGCTCCCCAGGATCTTTGACGATAGCACAACAGATGATGAAGAAAGAGAGAACTTTATGAAGTCGCCTCACAACAAGCGAAATTATCTTAATCAGATTCTGATAGCGGCGATGATTGCCGCCTTGATATTCCCCTCATGGTTGCTGGGCTAGCTGGTCACGGCCAGCTCACCTGTAGACAGTGAAATCATTTCATCGTTTGAAATTCTAAAGAAGCACGTTCGCGGACTCCCATTGGAGGGCAAGCTCGACGAAGCGCAGGCCGCATTCTCCAAGAGTGATTCCTGCACTGGAGCCAGGACGCTTCTCAACGCACTCAACGAGACTCGTCCGATCGCAGAGGATTTGCACAACCGGATCTGGACACTGCGACAGGATATCCTGAGCAGCACGCCCGACGGCAAAGGATGCGAAGACAGCCCGCGAACTAATCGGGCTCCCGAGGTTCAGATCTTCGAATCAGACGAGCAACATCTGCGCGGACGGGTCTCTTTTGGTGAACCGCGGATGACTAGCGTCAAGGTTGAGAGCGAGCTTTACACAGAGATCGATATCCCAGGCGTTGATATCAAGGTCGGCCAGCCAGGAGTGCCTGGCGTGCCTGTCCTCCACAAGCTTGTCGCTGTGCCACAAGGCGCAACGGCGGTGCTGATCGCGAAAGCGGACGAAGGTCAGACGCAAACGTTCAGAATGAACCTTTACCCGATTCAGCCGGAGGCGTTGGATCGCGCGAGCGACAAGTCCGAAGCCGATCGCCTCAAGGAACCGCCCTTCACAAAAAACAAGGAAATCTATGCGCGCGACGAGGCCTACCCGGCGCGTATCGGCACCGCGAATCACCTCGGCCGGGCTCGCGACTTGCAACTTGCTCAGCTTTCAATCGCGGCGGGCCAGTACAATCCGGTTACGAAGTCGCTGACCCTGTTCTCATCTGTTGACTTCGAAGTTCGCTTCGAAGGAGGCAAGGGTGAGTTCATAAACGGCACAGCGATGGGTGTATTCGAGCCGCTCACAAGTCAGTTCATCGGTCTGGTGCTCAACGGCGAAATGGTTGCGAGGCGCGTTGGCGATCGTTTGCCTTCGCTAATCAAATGCGGCGAGGAATTTCTGATCCTGACTCATCCCGATTTCCGCCTGGCATCGGACCGGCTGGCCGAATGGAAGAACGAAAAAGGCATTATTACCTCAGTGGTCAATGTCAACGACGGCGACGGTTCGGGACCTGACACTAAGGAAGAGATCGATGCATTCATCCAGGGGCGTTTCAACCGCTGCGGTCTTCGACCATCCTACCTGCTGCTTATGGGTGACGCGGAATTCATCCCGACGTTCTACGTGAGCACATCTGGCAGCGCGACGACGGGCTCTGACTACAAATACGCGCTCCTCGACGGTGATGATGCCGATCTCATGCCGGACTTCGCCTCGGGCGAATTCCAGTCGACACGCTGTTCAGGCAAATACTGTTGTTCGCAAGATCGTCGAGTACGAATCGAATCCTCCGCATGTGATGTCGTTTTACCAGAATGTGGGAATTGCTTCTCAATTCCAGTGCTGCCGGACGACTGGCCAGGAAGGAAGGGACCAGCGAAGTTTTATCGAGACCTCGGAGTTTGCACGGGATGCCCTGCTCATCCAGGGATACAGTGTCGACCGCATATACACTAAGACGACCGCATCCAACTACGATGGCGATCCCGTTCCACGCCGCTACTACAACGGTACGCTGCTCCCGTCGGAGTTGCGAGAGGCCAATGGATTCACGTGGGACGGCGACACCGACCAGATCATTGATGCATTCAACGCCGGCCGATTTCTCTTCCTGCACCGCGATCATGGTTCAAAGGATGGTTGGAGTCATCCTTCGTTCAACATCATCAATGTCGTCGCTGACCTGGCCAATGGGGATCTCCTGCCGGTGGTCTTCAGTGTCAACTGCGCGAGCGGTCTGTTTGACAATGAGACCGCGAATGGTGATTACGGCACAGAGCCGGAGAATCTCTACTTTTCAGAGTTGCTGCTGAGAAAGTCAGATGGAGGCGCGGTCGGGGTGATCGGCGACACACGCGACAGCCCAACCTGGGCAAACAGCGCTCTGACGCGCGGATTCTTCGATGCCGTGTGGCCCGAGACTCTTCCCGATTTTGGAAACCAGAAATCACTCCGCCGTCTTGGCGACATTCTGAATCACGGGAAGTTCTACCTGGCAACCCAGGTTGGCGTCGAGGGCACGACCGAAGCTCCGACTCTGGGTAATCTCCAAAGCGAACTCTTCCTGTGGCACGTCATCGGGGACCCAACGCTCGAGATGTGGACCAAACGGCCGTACCGTCTCCCCTGGGAATACGAGGTATTCATCGATCTAAAGTGGTTGAAGGTCAAGTATGCGATGAAAGGTGCAACGATCACCGCTTACCAAAAGACCAAAAGAGGAATCAACGTGGTGGGGCGCGCTGAGGTGACCAATGGCGAGGCTACTATCCCGTTGATTCGTCAGCCGATCCCCGGAGAGCCAATTCAACTCTCTGCAAGCTTCGCAAACGCAGTCAGTATCAACCTGACTGATGTGAAGCGACCGTAGCGGGGATTTGGAGCGGCGGCTTCGGCCGTCGCACAAGCTGAACCGCTCGAACTCAATCCGATACGGTTTGAGATTCAAGCTTTTAGCTTAGCCGCCGTCGCTCGAAGGCGACGGCGGAATGCCGATTAAGCTCACTGAGCATTCTCGCGAGCAGATTGCGCGCGACACGCATTCGGTACAGGGCGGTTGATCGGATATCGTCAATTGGCGCAATCTCACTCTCAAGTTCCTTTTCAATAGCCGCGGTAAGCCCTGAACCTGGCTGCATTCCCTCGATCGCACGTTCAAGTCTGCGTGCGCGCCTGACCACTGGCGTGACGCTGCCAAAACTCAATGCAGCGCTACTCACAACTCCATCGCGCAACGAAACACGAGATGCCATCATGACCTTTGAAATCGCCTGAGCTCGGCGCGTGCCAACCTTATAGAAAACGCTTCGCTCGCCATCTTTAAGTTTTACCAGGCTGATGGCCGTTACTATCTCGTCGTGCTCCAGTACGGTTTGTCTGTATCCTGTGTAGAAGTCATCGTAGGCTATCGTGCGAGTACTGCTAGAGGAGCGGACTTCGATCTCGGCATCAAATGCGGCCAGGACCGGCAACGTGTCGCCCGCAGGTGAGCCGTTGACGAGGTTTCCACCAAGTGTTCCGCGGTTTTGAATTTGCACTGCACCAATAGTTCGCGCCGCCGCCACCAGGGCAGGTACAAATTCATTGACGATTGGGGACGCAATGATTGCGGAGTACGATGTCAGCGCACCAATACGAATCCTTTCGCCCTGCTCCGAAATGCCTCGCAGCTCGTTGATCCGCCAGATGTCAAGAAACTCGTTCGCATGAAAAGTACGCGCATTCAAAAGCACCATCAGATCGGTGCCGCCCGCGATGATCTTCAGATCGCGGCGGCGCTCAGAGAGAATCGCAAGCGCCTCATCGAGGTGTCGAGGTGATTGAACCAGCGTTTTCGATTGCATCTATTATCTTGATGTAGCCGGTGCAGCGGCAGAGATTGCCTGCAATTGCAACACGGATTTCGTCGCGTGTCGGTTTGGGATTGGAATCGAGGAGCACCTTTGCGGCGATGAAGCATTCCCGGAGTGCAGATACCGCACTGCGCCGCACCGTGCTCGAGGAATGATTGCTGCAAAGGAGAAAGCTGCTCGCCCTGGGCGAGACCTTCAACGGTCACAATGGTCGAGCCCGTCACCTGGCAGACAGGTATGAGACACGAATTCACCACTTCACCGTCGACAATTACAGAACAAGCTCCGCATTCGCCTTCGCCGCAGCCTTCCTTTGTTCCGGTCAACTTGAGATCTTCGCGGAGAACATCGAGCAGTCTTTTCATCGGCTGAGACTGGACTTCGAACAGAGAACCGTTGACGATAAGCGAGAAGTTCATTAGTTTGCGACTCAGATTAACTCTCCTATTACCATTCGAAAAGAGGATGATCGTATGAATCCGCGCCGACGAGAATTTCTGTGCCTTGCTGCCGGAGGAGGAGCTGCGTGGCTCGCTCGCCGGAATGCGACTGCTCGAACTGCGGCCAGATCCGCTACCGACTCTCGCATCGAGGTTCTCTTGAGTGAACCGATCGGAACGATCGCTCCTGAGATTTACGGTCATTTCGTCGAGCACCTCGGCGGAGTTGTCTATGATGGCATCTGGGTGGGTGAGGGATCGAAGATTGCGAATGTCTCCGGAATGCGTAAGGAGCTTGTAGACCACCTTCGCAAAATCAAAAGTTCGGTGATTCGCTGGCCAGGTGGCTGCTTTGCAGATCAATATGACTGGCGCGATGGAATTGGTCCACGCGAGAAGCGGCCGAAGCGAACTAATTTCTGGGTGGCAGCGCCTGAATGGCCGGCAACGGCAGGCGATGGGCCACAGCGATACGATACAAATCATTTCGGAACCATAGAATTCGCCAGATTCTGCAAGCTCACAGGTTCGCAGCCGTACTTTGCCGCGAACGTGCGCACGCTGCGTCCGCACGACTTCTGGCAGTGGGTGGAATACTGCAACTCGCCTGCAGGGACGACTTCGCTGGCTGACGATCGCGCGCGCGGCGGTGAGCGCGATCCGCTCGGAGTGCGTTACTGGGGCGTCGGCAATGAATCGTGGGGATGTGGGGGCAATTTCACTCCCGAGGAGTACGCGACCGAATTCCGCCGCTACACGGCCTGGGTTCCCGGATACAAAGGTCAGGAAAGATTGCGCATGGTTGGTTCGGGTCCTAACGGGAATGATCTCAGTTGGACACGAAAATTCTTTGAGCGCGCGGGCTCGAGCGGGATCAATAGCATGTGGGGATGGGCGTTGCACCATTACTCGTGGAACGTAAGCAGCGGCGCGACGACGGACTGGTTTCGGGGCAAAGGGGATGCGCTCAAATTTGAAGCGGAGCAGTACTACGAGCTTCTGAACGAAGCTGCCCGCGTAGAAACACTGATCACCGGACACTGGGGTGTTATGGGAGAGTATGACCGGCAACACAGGGTCAAGATCGCGGTCGATGAGTGGGGTGCATGGCACAAGCCGGGCACGGAACCCTTTCCGGATGCGCTGCTTGGCCAGCAGAACACGATGCGTGATGCAGTGCTTGCAGGCCTCAGTCTCGATGTCTTCAATCGGCATGCAGACAAGGTAGCGATGGCCAACATCGCGCAGCTCGTCAACTGTCTTCAGTCGCTTTTCCTTGCGCACGAAGACAAGTTCTGTTTGACCCCGACCTATCACGTATTCGCGATGTATGCAGCGCACCAGGGCGCACAGGCGGTGCGCACTGTTTTCTCTGCGCCGCAGGTGAACTACACGCGTAGTGGCAAACCCGCAGTTCTTTCCGGACTAAACGGATCAGCATCGGTGAACGCGAAACAGCTTACGCTGACAATTACCAACTCGCATTTGAGCGAAACGCGCGAAGCGGAAATCGCTATCAGGGGAGCATCGATAGCATCGCTTAAGGCGGTAGTTCTGGCGGCGCCCGATGTTCACAATTGCAATACATTTGAGAACCCGCGAGCTGTCGAGCCCAGAGAAGAGGCGCTCAAAGGCAATGGCAGCACGATAGTTCATCGCTTCCCACCGGCTTCGGTGACGAAGCTTGATGTGGTGTTGGTTTAGTATGGAGTTCAAGCTTCAGCTTGCTCTCGCAAGCAACTGAAGCTTGAACTCCAGACGAGGTCATCGGTAAATGAAGAAAACGATTTGCTTGTTATCCATGATTATTCTTTCGGTCTTGCGGCCGGGTGTCAGGGCAGCTCCGATAGTGGTGCCGGCAAGCGTCACAGAGTCGCATTTGTCACGAACAATGCTTCGGACTTCTGGACGATTGCACGCAGGGGCACTGAGAAGGCGGCCGCAGAAATTCCTGGTGTCGAAGTCGAGTTCCGTATCAATTCCGATGGCACGGCGGCTGAACAGCAGCGTGTAGTGGATGACCTGCTGGCAAAAGGCGTTGAGGGCATCGCCATCAGTCCGGTCGATCCGGCAAATCAGACTCCGATGATCAACAACGCCGCATCGAAGGCGCTGGTTGTGACTCAGGACAGCGATGCAGTCTCGAGCAATCGTGCCTGTTATATCGGAACAGACAATGTGGCCGCGGGCAGACAGGCCGGTGAGATGATCAAGGAGGCGCTTCCGCAGGGCGGCAGCATCATGATTTTTGTGGGCACGCTCGATGCAGCCAACGCGCAGCAGCGATATTCCGGGCTCAAAGAGGTTCTGAACGGAACCAATATCAAGATTCTGGATGTGCGTACCGACAACACGGACCGCGTGCGCGCAAAGTCGAACGCTGCGGATACGCTGGTCAATCATGGAGACGTCGCAGCTCTCGTAGGGCTTTGGTCCTACAATGGTCCGGCAATTCTCGGCGCTATACGAGATGCCGGAAAGCTCGGCAAAGTGAAGATCATTGCGTTCGATGAAGAGGACGAGACACTCGCAGGCATCAAGGCGGGCGAGATATATGCGACTGTAGTGCAGCAACCCTACGAATTCGGCTATCGCTCGATCGAGCTCATGTCCAAGGTGCTTGCGGGTGATCGATCAGTGATTCCACCATCAAAGCAGATCTTCGTGCCGACAATTGCGATCAAGAAGGATGGCATCGACGCGTTCATTGTAAAGATCAATCAACTGCGTGGTCGTTCGTAAGCATGCCTGGGAGCGCCAGGCGCCTGGGAGCGCCGGTCTCCAGACCGGCTACGAGCCGCGAAGCGTGCGAGTCTTCATCACAAGGACTCTCCACGACTCGCACGCTTCGCGGCTCGTGGCCGGTCTGGAGACCGGCGCTCCCAGGGGCGCGTGCAAGCTAAAGCTTGAACTCTAAACAGATGTCGCCACTGCTTGAAATGCGGGGCATCGGTAAGCGATTCCCGGGAGTGATTGCTCTCGAGGGCGTAAACCTCGAAGTCCATCCGGGTGAGATAGTCGCTCTCATCGGAGAGAACGGCGCGGGCAAATCGACTCTCATGAAGATTCTCGGTGGAGTCGAGCGGCGCGATGCGGGCGACGTGCTTCTCGACGGAAAGCCTGTCGAGATCAGTTCACCTCGCGAAGCCAGCCTTCAGGGAATCGAATTCATCCATCAGGAACTGAGTGTCCTCGACAATCTTGATGTCGCCGCGAACATCTTTTTGAGAAGGGAGCCGACGCGCGGAAGCTGGTTGCGGCTGATTGATCGCGGGCGCATTTACGCCGACGCCGATGAGCAGCTGCGAAAAGTGGGTCTCGATCTTTCGAGCCGGACGATGACAAGCCGTCTCTCGATTGCGCAACGGCAACTTGTGGAGATTGCACGAGCGCTTTCTGCGGGCGCCCGAATCATTATCATGGATGAGCCGACTTCGAGCCTCACGCTCACTGAAACGCGTCGGCTCCTCGAGCTCATTCGCGATCTCAAGACGCACGGCGTTGCGGTGATATACATTTCGCACCGTCTTGATGAGGTCCAGCAGATTGCCGATCGCGTCGTGGGGCTGCGCGATGGACGCAATGCCGGAATGCTCACTCGCGCTGAGATCGAAAAGAACGGCCACGACCTCATGGTCAGACTCATGGTTGGCCGCGACCTCAAGGATTTCTACGTCCACCGGGAAAATGGTGAAAAGGTCAGCGATCAAAACGAGTAGCGACGACAATTCGTTGACGGTTCGCAATCTGAGGACGCTCCGATTCCCGAAACACACGATCAACTTTGAAGCGCGCGGCGGAGAGGTCCTCGGGTTCGCAGGGCTCGTTGGTTCCGGCCGTTCTGAGCTGGCGCGTGCGGTCTTTGGCGTGGATGCCGGTAATCAGCTCCGATTTCGAGCTTGGTGGCAGACAGCTAAAGCTCGCTTCTCCTCGGGAGGCAATTTCGAGCGGTATCTATCTCATACCTGAGGACCGAAGACGCGAAGGTTTGATAGTCGAATTCAATATTCGTGAGAACATTACATTGCCGGAACTGAAGAGGTACGCGCGCGGATCGCTGGTTCAAACTGCAAAAGAGACGCAGACGGCCGAGCAGATGTGCAATGCGATTCGAATCAAGACGCCATCACCCGAGATGAGGGCCGCCAACCTGAGCGGCGGGAATCAACAGAAAGTCGTCCTCGCGAAATGGCTCGCGCTCTCTCCGCGGGTAATCATCTTTGACGAGCCGACGCGAGGAATCGATGTCGGTGCAAAGTCGGAGATCTACTCGCTGATACGCGACCTTGCGGATCGCGGTGTCGCGATCATTGCGATCAGCAGCGACATGGAAGAGGTTCTCGGGATCAGCGACCGAATCGCCGTGATGCACGAGGGCCGCCTCCGAGGAATCCTGAAACGCCCTGAATTCAGTGAAGAAGCAGTCATGAGGTTGGCTACGGGAGCATAGGTATGGAGTTCAAGCGGCAGCTTGCGTAGCGGTGCTATGCAGAGCAAGCTCGCAGCTTGAACTCCATACCCGGAGAAGTATGAAAAAAGAGCTCGGAATTCTGATACTTCTGGTTGTTCTTTGCGTCATTGTCGCAATCATCAACCCCAGGTTCCTGGTTCCTGAGAATCTTCAGAACATGGGGCGGTTGATTGGCGCGTTTGGCATCTTCAGCCTTGGCCTCGGAATGGTGATCATTACGGGCGGTATAGAACTCTCGGTGGGTTCGATCATGGCACTCCTCGGAGTTCTTCTCTCGATGATGCTCACCGAGTGGCACTGGCCGGCGACAGTCGCAGTCATTGCGTGCATAGCATTGGGGATGGCTCTTGGCGTAGCGCACGGAACCCTGATCACTCGTATGAAGCTGCAGCCATTCATCGTCACCTTGTGCGGCCTTCTTTTTTATCGTGGTATTGCGAGATTCATAACAAATGACGAGACCAAGGGTTTTGGCAGCAGCGTGTTTGAAAGGCTGCGTTGGCTGGCGAGCGGCAATCTTTTCGGTATTCCAATGCCGTTTGTACTCCTCATGATCATTGCAGCTGTGATGTGGGTCTTTCTTCACCGGTCGGTTTATGGGCGGTATTTGCTGGCAACCGGACGCAACGAAGAGGCGGCACGTTTCGCGGGGATCAACACGAAGCGAGTGATAACGCTGGCGTATGTCTTATCGGGTCTTTTGACCGCCGTGTCAGGTGTGATCATCGCGTTTTACACAAACTCTGTTTCGCCGGCGAATCACGGCAACTTCTACGAGCTTTATGGCATTGCGGCGGCCGTGCTTGGAGGTTGCAGTCTGCGAGGTGGCGAGGGTTCGGTAATCGGAATCCTGATCGGTACTGCACTCCTGCAGGTGTTACAGAATCTTGTGAATCTGCTCGGTATTCCAAGCTCGCTCAATTTCGCCGTAATGGGGGCGGTAATACTTATCGGTGTAATTGCAGATCAGGTATTCACTGAACGCCGCAATCGACGGCAAATCGAAGTCATGCGCGAGGCGGCGACGACAACTTGACCGAAGGCCGGAATCACAAGAGCGGAGTCTGGGAAGAGCGCTGGCATCCTCTGCGTGAAGAGTGGGTGATTGTGGCTGCTCACCGTCAGGACAGGCCATGGAGCGGCGACACTATCGCAAGGTCTGACGGGAAGATTGAATCATACGTCGACGACTGTTACCTGTGCCCGCGAAATCCGCGCGTGAGTGGAGCGATCAACCCTGATTATCAGGGTGTCTTCGTTTTTGACAACGATCATCCATGCGTTGGAGAGAAAGCGCCTGCCGGTATTGACGCTGCTCCCGGAATCTACAGGAACCGGCCTGCAGCGGGAGTTGCCCGTGTCGTATGTTATACGCCGCGACACGACATGACGCTCGCAGAGCTTGAAGTGAGCGAAGTCGAGAACCTGCTCGGAGCGTGGCAGTCGCAGTACGTCGAGCTCGGGGGTCGAAGCGACGTTTCACACGTTCTGATCTTTGAGAACAAGGGCGAAGTCGTTGGTGTTTCGAATCCTCATCCGCACTGTCAGATTTATGCAACTAACTTCGTCTTCAAGACGATTGAAACGGAAGCGGCGGCGGCTCACCGGTATATGCATGAGACGGGCCGCGTTCTTTTCGCCGACATTATCGAGAGTGAGCTTCGTGACCCGCAAAGGATCATCAGTGAGAATGCCGAAGCAATTGCATTTATTCCTTACTTCGCTCGTTATGCCTATGAAGTTTTTGTCGCACCCCGGCGTCCCAGTGCAGAGCATAGCCGGTATGACGGATGCCGAGATCACGGGTTTCGCTCGCGTGCTCAAGGACGTGCTCGTGCGATTGGACAATCTATGGCACATGTCATTCCCGTATGTGATGGCGCTGCATCAGGCTCCTACTGATGGCGGCGATTATCGGGGCTTTCATTTCCACGTCGAGTTTCACCCGCCACTCAGAAAACCAAACCTTCTGAAATACCTCGCAGGCCCCGAGATCGGCGGCGGCAATTTCCTGAGCGATACATCGCCGGAAGCAAAAGCGGGCGAGTTGCGTTCGCAATCACCGATTCATTACAAGCTTGAGACAGATCGATGATGATCAAAGATCGAGATGATGACAGACGCACGACAACTCCTGGAGCCGCTCAAAGAGCTTCACGTCCTCATTCGCGACGAAGTCGTGAAGGCCTGCGAGCGGTCAGAGCTCGAAGCGATGGCGGCAATAGCAAAAGAAGAAGAGGGCGACACTATTTATGCCGTTGATCGCGTGAGCGAAGAGTTGATCGTAGATTTTCTTGCCAGCGAAATTGCTCCGCTGGCGCCGATTGTGTTGATCGCTGAAGGTATTGAAGGGGGCCGGAAAGTACTCCCTGAATCGAGTTCGGAGGACGAGGCGATCTGGCGGATCATTGTCGATCCGATCGACGGCACGCGCGGACTGATGTATCAGAAGCGAAGCGGCTGGGTGCTGACTGGAGTTGCGCCCAATCGCGGTCCGGGTACTTCGCTTGCCGACATCGAGGTGGCGCTTCAAACAGAAATCCCTCTGGTCAAACAGCATCTTTCGGATGTGGCGTGGGCATTTCGGGAAGGTGGCGCGCGAGCCGAGCGTTTCAATCGTCTGACCGGAGAGCATCAGCCGTTTGAATTGCGGCCTTCGCGGGCGACGACGATTGCGCACGGCTATGCGGGAATTTCCCGCTTCTTTCCGGGGCGCGAGAGGAGCTTGCAGCGATCGATGAAGAGATAGTTCGCGAAGTACTCGGGCCGGTTGAGCGCGGCAAAGCGCACTGCTTTGAAGATCAGTATGCATCGACCGGAGGGCAGCTTTACGAGCTTGCGAGTGGAAAGGACCGTTTCATCGCAGACTTGCGACCGTTGATGGATAAGTCTCTTGAATCACGTGGGCTTGCTCTGGGAATTTGTTGTCATCCATATGATCTCTGCACTGAGCTTATCGCGCGGGAAGCGGGAGTGATCGTTACTGATGTCAAAGGTGGGCGATTGAGTTATCTGCTCGATGTCGAGCCGGAGTGCGCCTGGACAGGCTATGCGAATGAAGACGTACGCAACCAGGTCGAACCCGCGTTGCTTCGTGCGCTTAGGCGGCGCAAGTTGTTGTGACCTGGGAGGCGCCTGTGGAGCGCGGCGAGTCTTCAGACCGGCTCATGAGCTGCGAAGCGTCCGAGAGTGGAGAGTCCGACAAGTTGACGAAAGCTCGCACGCTTCGCGGCTCATGGCCGATCCAGGAGTTTCGACGCTCCCTGGCTCGCTTCACCGGCGGTGATAAGTCATTGTTAGACGATTTCATTCAGTTCATCAGAGGGCCAGAGGGCCGGTTTCTCGGAGATGCGGACGAGATTGTCATTGCTCGTGCTCCGGGCCGGCTGGACTTGATGGGTGGGATCGCGGACTATTCGGGCGCGCTTGTGCTCCAATATCCGATAGCGCTTGCGGCAAACGTGGCGCTCGCAAAGTCGAATGAACTGAAACTTGAAATAACAAGCGTCCTCGACGGCGCGAAGAGTTCGAAGCGAAGATGTGAAATCAATCTGGAACAGTTCATTGGTTGGGACTACCAGACTGCGCGAAAGTGGTTCAAAGCGGATGTCAAAAAGCACTGGGCAGCGTACGTAGCCGGATGCTTTCTTGTTCTGCATCGAGAGCTGGGCGTAACTTTCGATCGCGGCGCACGCATACTGATTCGGTCGGACGTGCCTGAGGGCAAAGGTGTCAGTTCTTCTGCCGCGCTTGAAGTAGCATCGATGCAGGCCGTCGCCGCGGCATTCAATGTAGCGATCGAACCTGCCACGATCGCGTTGCTTTGCCAGAAGGTCGAGAATCTGGTTGCAGGCGCTCCCTGTGGAGTCATGGACCAGATGACGGCGGCGTGTGGGGAGAAGGATCGGCTGCTCGAGCTTTTATGCAGGCCGGCACGACTGCTCGGAACATTGCGATTACCCGAAGAGCTTGCGATATGGGGCCTCGACTCGGGGATCAGGCATTCAGTCGGAGCTTCGGACTACGGTACTGTCAGGACGGCGGCTTTCATGGGGCTCGCAATGATCGAACGGATGAAAGAAGCACCGATCGAATATCTGACAGAGATCACGCCTGAAGAGTTCACGCGCGAATTCGCGAAGCATCTTCCGCGATCCGTCTCGGGTTCCGAGTTCCTTTCGAAGTACGATGGTACGAGAGATGCAGTGACGTCTGTGGAACCTGATCGGAGTTATCCGGTTTACGAAGCCACGCGTCATCCAATCGACGAACACTCGCGAGTCGCAAGATTCCGGGAGATTCTTCAGAGCTTTAGTGGTTTCGGAGATGCGGAGGAACTCGGACGCTTGATGTATGACTCGCATTCCAGTTATTCACAATGCGGGCTCGGCTCTGATGGTACGGATCGGATAGTCGACCTGGTGAGAGCGGCAGGGCCATCGCGCGGATTGTTTGGCGCGAAGATAACTGGTGGCGGAAGTGGTGGTACGGTAGCCGTGCTCGGACGGCGCGATGCGGATAAGGCTGTGCGTGAAATTGCTGACAGCTATTCGAAAAAGACCACAGTAATTACGGGATCATCACAAGGCACGTTGTACCGCCTTCAGGCGGAATCGTAAGAAGGTATGTAAACAGATTTATGTCGATTCTTGTCACGGGCGGTGCCGGATACATTGGAAGCGTCACCGTAGATCTGCTGCGACAGCGCGGCACAAGGGTTGTTGTACTCGACAACCTGACGCGGGGTCATCGATCGTCTGTGGACGATGGTGTTACCTTCTATGAGGGCTCGACAGGTGATCGACAGCTTGTCCGCATCGATCTGCGCAGAGCATGACATAGAATCCTGCATCCACTTTGCGGCACTGGCTTATGTCGGCGAGTCTGTTGAGAATCCAAAAGTATACTTTGAGAACAACATCGCGCACGGGATCGCGTTGCTTGACGCGCTGCTTGAATCAGGTGTGAAGCGCTTTGTCTTTTCGTCGACATGCGCGACATACGGAGAGCCCGTGCGGATTCCGATTGACGAGGATCATCCTCAGAAGCCGGCGAATCCGTACGGCTGGTCAAAGTTGATACTCGAGAAAGCTCTCGAGGCGTATGACCGGGCATATGGTTTAAAGTACGTTGGACTGCGTTACTTCAATGCCTCTGGCGCGGTGCCGGGCAAGGGCGAGAATCACGATCCGGAAACGCATCTGATTCCGAACATCCTCAGGGCCGCACTCGGTGAGTTGCCGCACGTTTCAGTTTTTGGAAATGACTATCCGACACCGGATGGGACTGCGATTCGCGACTACATTCATGTTATTGATCTTGGAGCGGCACATCTGCTCGCGCTTGATTATCTGACGAAAGGCGAATCGTCGGAATTCGTGAATCTTGGGACTGGACATGGCTATTCAGTGATGGAGATCATTGAAACGGCAAGACGGATCACGGGACGGGAGATCAATGTCAGGATCGAGCCGCGGCGCGCCGGTGATCCATCCCGGTTGATAGCCGAGGCCAGCAGGGCGGCGCGCGTCCTCGGCTGGAAGCCGCAGCACTCGTCACTGGATGAAATAATCGAATCGGCGTGGAAATGGCACTCGAGGGAGTAATCTGATGAAAACTTTTTCCATTTTTGCTTTGAATCTGATCCTAATTCTTGTTTCGCAGGGAAAGGCTACTGTGAGGAAAGACGCATTTGGTAAGACGGCGACCGGTGAAGCGGTGGAGATATACACGCTTACAAACTCGAATGGACTCGAAGCGCGGATCATGACCTATGGCGCGATTCTGGTATCGATGAAGGTACCCGACAGGGCAGGGAAACTCGATGATGTCACGCTGGGATTTGACTCTCTCGATCCATACCTCCAAAGACACCCATTCTTTGGAGCTATCGTCGGCCGCTATGCGAACCGCATCGCCAAGGGCCGGTTTACATTGAATAACAAGCAGTACACGCTTGCCGTGAACAACGGCGAGAACAGCCTGCACGGAGGAATCAAGGGGTTCGACAAGTCTGTCTGGCGCGCGAAGCCGCTGAACAACTCGGCAGGAGTTGGCGTCGAATTGAGCCATCTGAGCAAGGATGGCGACGAAGGTTATCCGGGCAATCTTTCAGTGACTGTGCGGTATACATTAACAAACAAGGACGAGCTGAAGATTGAGTACTCGTCAACGACTGACGCTGACACTGTCATCAACCTGACGAATCACGCGTACTTCAATCTTGCCGGTCAGGGAAATGGCGACATACTCAATCATCAGATGATGATCAATGCGGACCGTTTTACACCAACCGATGCCGGGGCGATCCCGACAGGTGAGCTGCGTCCGGTTCAGGGTACTCCGTTCGACTTCAGGACGCCGATGAAGATCGGAGCGCGAATCAATCAGAACGAAGAACAGTTGAAGCTCGGCAAAGGGTACGATCACAATTTCGTGTTGAATGATCGGAATGCGGCCCAGGTTTATGAAGAGACGAGTGGAAGGGTATTGTCGGTGTGGACTACGGAGCCCGGCGTGCAACTCTACACTGGAAACTATCTCGACGGCTCGTTGAAGGGGAAAGGCGGGAAGACGTATGGACCGCGCTCGGGATTCTGTCTCGAAACTCAGCACTTCCCCGATTCGCCAAACAAACCAAACTTCCCTTCGGCGGTGTTGAAGAAAGGCGAGAAGCGCGAGTCAACCACCATCTTTCGGTTTTCGACTAAATAGGCGCAGAGTTACCACGGAACACACGGAAAGAGACACGGAAAAACACGGAATTAATTCTTGAAATTTTCTGGTTGTTTCCGTGTCTTTCCGTGTCTTTTATCCGTGTGTTCCGTGGTAATCGCGTCCATCAATCTTTCCGGCGTAATTGGAATCTCAGACACAAATGCGCCGGTAGCATTGAAGACCGCAGCGGCAATTGCCGGCGCGGCGCCGTCCATTGGTAACTCGCCGATTCCCTTCGCGCCGAAAGGTCCGTGAGGATATTCCTTTTCAACCAGTATTGTCTCGATCTCCGGAGCGTCCAGCGAAGTCGGGATGATGTAGTTTGTCAGCCGATTGTTGACGACACGCCCATTCTCCCAGACCACGTCTTCCAAAAGACCATATCCCACAGCCTGCAGCGTTCCGCCTTCGATCTGACCCTCAACAATCAGAGGATGAATCGCGCGACCTACGTCCTGCGCCGTGGTGATCTTGACGACCCGTATTTCAAATGTATCGAGATCGACCTCCACTTCGGCTACTTCGGCTCCCCACGAATAAGCAGGGTATGCGTCACCGCTGTACGTCTCGTCATCCCATGCAATTCCCGGAGGACTTTCATACGAGACAAAAGCCTGGCGAAGCCCTTTTTCCTTTAGCTCTCGGGCCGCCAGTTGAAGTACGCGCCCAACAACCATACAGGTTCGCGAAGCTACGGTTGGCCCACTGTCGGGAACCAGCGAAGTATCAGGGTCCACGATCTCTACATCGTCATAACTTAAATCCAGTTCCTCGGCGACTATCTGGCAGAGAGTTGTTCGCGCGCCCTGACCAATCTCCGCCGATCCTGCAAGAATTCTGACTTTGCCGTCTTCAGTTCTTTCGACTCCAGCCTTCGCCTTCATTTTCGCTTCACCACTTCCGGTGAATCCCGCGCCGTGAAAGAAGAATGAGAGACCGATCCCGCGCCGGGTCCGCGACGTGGTTGGCTGCTTCGACAATTCCAGTCTCCGCCGCTCGAAGTCCGAACGTTCAAGGACCAGATCAAAGACTTCCTCGGAGCCAACCGACCACTTGAGTGTTTGTCCCGTTGCGGTAACGTCTCCCTCGCGAAGCATGTTTTTTCGCCGCACTTCAAGCGGATCGATACCCAGCTCGGCAGCGATCTTCTCGATCTGCATTTCGTAAGCGAATGTCACCTGAGGCGCGCCAAAGCCCCGAAATGCGCCATTGGGTGGCGTATTCGTCATGACGGCGCGCGCAGTAATGCGCGTATTGGGACACGAGTACGGACCGGGTGCATGAATCGCAGCTCGCGACAGGACTACGGGAGTAAGCGTGATGTATGCACCGCCATCGAGCAGAATATCTATCTCGCTCGCCACAATCTGCCCGTCGTCCTTTACTCCTGTCTTATGCCGAATGATGCCGGGATGCCGCTTGGTTGTTGCCGCGATGTCCTCAGCGCGATCGTAGATCAGCTTCACCGGACGTCCAGCCTTGCGCGCAAGAAGCGCGGCGTGAGCTGCGATCACCGATGGGTACTCTTCCTTGCCACCAAACCCACCGCCCGTAGTCGTCTGAACGACCACCACCTTGTCGTCATCCAGACCAAAGACTTCTTTGAGCGCGCGGTGAACGTAGTAAGGACACTGCAGCGATCCGAGAATCTTGATACTTCCATCGTCGCCCGGAATTGCGATCATTCCCTGCGGTTCAATGTAGAGCTGCTCCTGATGCGGAACGCGGTATTCTCCTTCGATGATGCGATCCGCGGCCTTGAAACCTTCGTCAGTGTCTCCACGCGCGATCAGATATCGTTTGAAAACCTGATCGGAGCGCTCCATTGAAAGGATTGGGGATCGCTCGTCATATTCGATCCTGATTGCACGCACCGCGTCTTCAACCAACTCTTTTGTTTCACCTGCGATCAACAGAATCGGCTCGTCGTGATGCCGCACTTCAGTCTCAGCAAGCAGCGGCTGATCGCGCTCGATCAGTGCTACGCAATTCGAACCCGGAATGTCCTTGTAATCAGCTATGACGACGCGGGAAAAATCGAAAGAAGGATCAAAGGTGATGGATTTGATAGAACCACAAGCGATCGTGCTCCTCAGAGTTCGTCCGAAGAGCATCCCATCGAGGACGATGTCGTCGATATAAAGCGCGCGACCATCAAGCTTTTCGCGCCCTTCCTTGCGAAGAACATTTTCACCAACGGCCATTCTATATGGTCCGGAATGCAGTAACGTCTTCATGAGTTTGACTTCAAGCTTTAGCTTGTGAATTGACATGTCAACCCCAAGCTAAAGCTTGAACTCAAACTCCTGAAGACGTTACTACATACCGCTCTTCCCTCTTACTGCGCCATAACCGGCCATGGTCAGCTTGACCGACGCTTCTGATATGCGTTTCAGTTCCGCCTGTCTGATCGACCGCATCAGGTCCGGATGATTGTCGACGTCACTTGCACGTCTGCCACAGAAAACGTTTCGAGCGTATTCGCGAAGTCGATCCGGGTGCTCTTCGAGCGAGATTGCATAACCGCCAATGGCCGCATTTCTAGCCGCATCGAACTCGTCGCCCGACGGCGGCGACGCAGCGAGACGGGAGAGCTCATTTCGAGTCAGCTCCAGAGCTTTGGATTCCTGGTCCGGAGCGGAGACCACGATTGCTCCAAATGTGCCCGATACAACAAACGCATCGTTTAACATCTCGACTTTGTCTGCGACTGCCTGTTTGTCGACGAGCTCGGAATTGAGCCGTGCGCGCCCAGCCTCGGCCAACAGCATAAGGGCGAGAGCTTCCGCAGTCTGTCCGGCGGGCGATCGCACGCCAACAGCCTGTGCTGTCTGATTCTTTTCGCGAAGCTCAGCGAGTGTTTGTGGAGGCTCAGTCAGCCCCGGCAGCGCAACCTTGAGGGATTTGTCGAGATCATCACGCTTGAATGCCTCTGAGAAAATTCGCGAGACAATTGCAGAGCCATCAGTGTCGCCGACGACCACCAGAAGCGGAAACTGCCGCTTCATCGTCAGCCCATGCCACGCTTCGAGCTTGGCTTCGGTAGCCGTACTGATGACAGAGGTCAGTCCGTAGACGAGGATTACCATAAGGATGACCCGGGTAGAGCGACGACCAGAGAAGCTGCCGTGCCCTGTCGGGCGGACTCGCTGCCGCCCAACCAATATCGGCCATGAGAATCGGCATCTCCCGCAATAGCTCAGCCTTGTCAAAGAAAGGATTCTCTATGATATCCAGAACCAGTCGCGTAGCCGGCTCAGCGTTTCTCGAGAGTCCATCAACAACGAAACCAAAGTAGTCCGGCTCATTTACGATTTTGATTTCGCTGCCATAGCTTTCGGCTTCAAGCGCTATCAGGTCACTCTTTTTGGTTTGAGTGCTCTTGAGCATGACGCGGAGCATGAGCTCGGTCATTCCACTCGTCGTTTGATCCTCGATCAACCGGCCACCCTGGAAAAGGATGCCAACCGATACAACCGGCCGGGAACGATCTTCGCGAACAAACGCACGCGGGCCGCGCAATACTGAGAAGTCCTTCACTGCAACCGGCGCTTCAGAAATGATCACATTGCGCCCTTCGATTGTCCCGCTGCGCTCGGCGCCCTGGCGGAACGTGCGCAGAGCAGTTGCCGGCTTGATCTCTTCGGGTTTTACCGGCTGAAGAAGGGTTGGCGCAAAAACGGCCATCGTGTCCGCAAAAGCTTCAGGTGTGAACGTTCGCGCTTGAGCTGCCTTTGGTTCATACTCGACTACAGTCAGGTTCTCTGCGGTCATGATCTTTGCCGCGAGCTGCTGAATCTCTTTGGCTGTCACGCGCTCGGTACGCTCTTGTCGAGCCTCCTGTAACCGGTAATCACCAAGAATCGCCTGATAACGCGCGAGCAGATCAGCTTCGTTCTCAACACGTGCAGTGGAATCGTGGTGTTTCTTCTCGAGAAAATAGCGCGCACGTTGAAGCTCTCCGTCGCTTATCACCTCGCGCTTGAACCGTTCAATCTCGCGAAAGTATTCGGCCTCGGCGCGGTCTATGCGTGCCGGATCTACTCGCAGTGCGATCGTCAGCAATGACGCGCCCGGAAACCACTTATGGCTTGAGGCAACGTGAGTGATAAGCCCGGCAAGGTCGCCTTTGTTGCGTTCCGGCTCGGTAAGACGCGAACCATCCGAGAGTACCTGGGCCAGTCGCGATCCGCGGCCCGCAGCGAGCACTGCAGCCAGCATTTCGAGCGTCGGGCCTTCAGTTGGCCCAACTGGAGCTCGATATCCGACGGTGACGAGAGTCTGTGGAATATCACCTCGCGCATTGCTGTAACGGATACGGTCTTGAGGCGGCTCGTTCAAGCCAATCACGGGGCCAGTCACGGGGCTGGTCGCAGGCGCGCTCGTGCCTTTGACCCACTTTCCGAAAGCGAGCTGAATCTTGCCAATCACCTGTGACGGGAAAACATCACCTGAGATCGCTATTACGGTGTTTTGAGGCTGGTAGTGAGCCTGGTGGAATGCGACGACTTGTTCCCGCGTCAAAGCGCTGATTCGTGCTTCGCTCGCATAACGGCCTCGCCGGATGCGGTGCGAGGTAAAGGCTGTCGCATAAAGCCGGTCAAGCGACACCTCTTCAACCTGATCCTGAAAACGCTTCGCGGTCCTGACTGTTTCGCGTTGCGCCTTAGTCATTTCAGCAGCCGGAAACGTCGGATTGATGACTATCTCAGCGAACAGCTGAAGAGCGCGCTCGAGACTTTCCGCAGGCGCCGCCATGCGGAGCGTCGCATTGTCGTAGTCAACCTCTGAGGAAAACCGCGCTCCGAGCTTTGCCATCGTTCCAGTAATATCTTTGCCGGCGCGCATCCAACTTGAGGTGAGCTGTGCCACGCCAGCCTGGTCATCGCCTTCCTGTATTGAACCTGCCTTGACGAACACGGTTGCCGCAGCAAGCGGAACTGAATGACGCTCACGAATCAGAATGGTCAGCCCGTTGCGAAGAACATATCGAGTCGTTGGCCCGTCGATATCCTGCCGGAGCATTCTGCCGCCTTCGGGCACATTGAGTACTGTCGTTGCTCCAGCCGGAGGCCGAGTTGTGCCACCTGGCGTTGATGGCCGCGGAGTCGGTTTTGGAGGAGGCGTTGCCGGCTGACGACCACGCCCGCTTTGCGCGAGCACTGCGAACGTGAACAAGAAAGTGATGGAGAGAAAAGAAGTGAAGGACAAAAGGCAGGGTGCGGCGCATTTGAAAGAAAACTCCTCTGACAACTTTACCATAAGAGGGGTCCTGGGGGTATGGGACGTCGCCTGGGACGCAGGCCTCCAGCCTGCCACGAGCCGCGAAGCGTGCGAGTATTCAGCACAAGGACTGCACCACGACTCGAACGCTTCGCGGCTCGTGGCCGGCCGGAGGCCGCCTGACCCCCGACCGCCTGAACCCTAACCCGGCTTCCCCTGTACCCTCGCTTCGGTCTATAATTCACGACTTTGAATCCTAATCAACGATTGAGGCACCAGTAATAATATGTTACGTAAACTTGGCGCTAGTATTGCGCTTTTGATGGTCACCCCTGTCCTGATCCTCGCCCAGGAACCTGCTCCTCACGGCGGCGGCGAGGCGAACCTTAGGCTGCCGGACCTGGCTCAGGTGGATTTTCTTGGCATCGATGGACGTTCGCTTCTACTCATCGGAATCGCGGTATGCGTTCTCGGACTGCTGTTTGGGCTGGCGACCTATATGCAGCTCAAGAAGTTGCCCGTACACCGGTCGATGCGCGAGATCTCCGAGCTGATCTACGAGACGTGTAAGACCTACCTGATCACGCAGGGCAAATTCATCCTCATTCTCGAAGCATTCATTGCTGTCATTATCGTTCTCTATTTCGGAGTGCTCCTCAAGTTTGAGGCAGCACGCGTGCTCATCATTCTATTCTTCAGTCTGGTAGGCATCCTTGGCAGTTATGGTGTTGCGTGGTTTGGAATCCGAGTCAACACATTCGCGAATTCGCGGACGGCGTTTGCGAGCCTCGGGGGAAGGCCTTATCCACTTTACGCAATTCCTCTAAAGGCCGGAATGAGCATCGGAATGATGCTCATTTCAGTAGAGCTTCTGATAATGCTCTGCATCCTGCTCTTTGTACCCGGTGATTATGCGGGAGCGTGTTTTATCGGATTTGCGATCGGAGAATCGCTCGGTGCGGCTGCGTTGCGTATTGCCGGCGGGATTTTCACAAAGATCGCCGACATCGGGTCTGACTTGATGAAGATTGTCTTCAAGATCAAGGAAGACGACGCGCGCAACCCGGGTGTCATTGCCGATTGTACCGGTGACAATGCGGGCGATTCGGTTGGTCCGAGCGCGGATGGCTTTGAAACTTACGGTGTGACCGGCGTAGCTCTGATATCGTTCATTCTGCTTGCCGTCAACGAGAAGGTTGCGGGCCCCGCCTACCAGGTTATCCAGGTTCAGTTGCTCGTCTGGATTTTCGTGATGCGTATCATGATGGTGATTGCCTCTGGCGCGTCATATTTCATCAATGAAGCTGTGGCGAAAGCCCGATACGGCAAAGCTTCTGAAATGAACTTCGAAACGCCTTTGACGACTCTCGTCTGGCTGACGTCGGTCATTTCAATCGGTCTTACCTACGTAGTCTCTTATCTGATCATCCCGGAGCTGGCTGGTGACGGGACTCTCTGGTGGAAGCTCTCGACGATCATCTCCTGTGGGACGCTCGCCGGTGCGGTAATTCCAGAGCTCGTCAAGATCTTTACCTCAACCAATTCGGCCCACGTAAAAGAGGTTGTGACGTCGTCGAGAGAAGGCGGTCCCTCGCTCAACATTCTTTCCGGCCTCGTGGCTGGAAACTTTTCGGCTTACTGGATCGGGGTCGGTATCGTCGTCCTCATGTCGATCGCATATGCGTTCAGCCTGATGGGAGTCGGCGCGCTGATGATAGCGCCCGCGGTCTTTGCTTTCGGGCTTGTCGCATTCGGATTCCTGGGCATGGGTCCGGTAACGATCGCTGTCGATTCGTACGGCCCGGTCACCGACAATGCGCAGTCGGTCTATGAGCTGTCGTTGATTGAACAGCAGCCAAACGTTATCGAAGAGGTGAAGCGCGAGCACAATATGCTGGTCAGCTTTGACCGAGCAAAACATATGCTCGAAGAGAACGACGGCGCAGGCAATACTTTCAAAGCGACCGCAAAACCCGTATTGATCGGCACGGCCGTCGTCGGGGCGACAACCATGATCTTTTCGATCATCGTGCTCCTGACTGAAGGGCTGACGGTCAACGTCGAAAAGCTTTCGCTTCTGCACGCGCCATTTCTGTTGGGATTGATCAGCGGTGGAGCGATTATCTACTGGTTTACAGGGGCGTCGATGCAGGCGGTGACAACGGGAGCATACCGCGCGGTTCAGTTCATCAAGGCCAATATCAAGCTTGAAGGTGTTGAGAAGGCATCGGTGGCTGACAGCAAAAAGGTGGTCGAAATCTGCACTCAGTATGCTCAGCGAGGTATGTTCAACATTTTTTTGACCGTCTTCTTTTCGACCCTCGCGTTCGCTTTTGTCGAGGAATATTTCTTTATCGGCTATCTGATCTCGATTGCAATCTTCGGACTTTACCAGGCGATCTTTATGGCGAATGCCGGTGGCGCCTGGGACAACGCGAAGAAGATTGTCGAAGTTGAGCTCAAGCAGAAGGGCACTGACCTGCATGCGGCGACGGTTGTGGGCGATACCGTGGGTGATCCTTTCAAGGACACCTCTTCAGTTGCTTTGAACCCTATTATCAAGTTTACGACTCTTTTTGGTTTGCTGGCTGTTGAACTGGCTGTGCAGCTGCGTCATACGGGCGCTTCGGGCGAAACGCTCAGTCACGGTCTGGCAATCGTCTTTTTCCTCGTTTCGGTCGTCTTTGTCTGGCGATCGTTCTACGGCATGAGGATTGGGAACTAGCGTGTTAGAATCTCGTTTGCCGAGACGAGGGAAGAACATCTTGCGGATACTCAACGAAGGAGCAATAAAGTATGCTTAAACGACTTTCTCTGGTGCTTTCTCTGATCATCGCTGCGTCGATTTCAGCGCTGGCTCAGACTGCACATCCTGCCGAAGGCGCGTACAGCGTGGCTGCTACGGGCGCCGAGATTGGCACTGTCAATTTCACATTGAAGTTGATGAAGAAGGGCGATGTCTGGTCGGGTGAAGTCGTGGATTCTCCGATTCCGATGACGGTAAAAACCGTGACGATCGGTGCTGACAACAAGGTGACGATCCTCGCCTCGACTGGTGACGCTGAGGTAACGCTTAACGGAGTCCTTGAAGGCCCCAAGCTTGCCGGCGACTGGACTGCCGGTCAATCAAAGGGAACGTTCACGGCGACCAGGAAAGAGGCCGTAGCTGCAGGCGGAGCCGCTCCCGCAGCGCCGGCGGCTGGTGCAGCCCCTGCAGCGGGCGCGTCAGCGGCGCTTGAAGGTACATATGACGCCGAAGTGACCGCTGAGGGCCAGGGATCGCTGCCCTTTGTTCTGGTCATCAAGAAGGCAGGCGACAAGCTGACGACAGAGGTCCCGAATGCCGGTGATCTGAATATCGTTGGCATCGACGTCAACGGCACCGACGTCACGTTGAATGCAACCTTCCAGGGAAATCCGTTTCCATTGAAGGGAACGACGGACGGAAGCAAGATGGGTGGAAAGTGGGAAGCCGGCGGCTTCTCAGGCACCTGGTCAGCAAAGAAGAAGTAGGAGAGGGGTCAGGGGTCAGGGATCAGTGGTCAGGGTAAGGAGTTCAAGCTTTAGCTTGCGGTAAGAAGCTTGATTCAAGAGCAAGCTAAAGCTTGAACTCCATACCCCTGACCCCTGACCCCTGACCCCTGACCCCTGACCCCTAATGCGTAATTTCCTTGAAGCGCGGATTGGTAATGAGATCGACGTTCAGTGCCTGGGCACGATGATTAGCGGCCGTATCGTCAAGGTCGAGGGCAACGTTCTATTCCTCGAGAAGGACGAGACGACGTGTTACATCAACATCGATCGGATCATTGCTGTCTGGGATAGTAAGGAAAAGAAGATGTCGTCCCCGGGATTTGCGCCAGGCAAGTGAGCGGATCAACGCAGCGTTGCGGCCCAAAGCCGGTTGCTACCCGGAATCCGGTGATTCGTTTCTCCCAATATCCTGAGAAGTAGGACAGAACGACCCCATTAGTGCGTGAGGCGTGGTAGAAAGAATAGGCATCGCGCACGATTCCGACATGGTTGAGGCCGTTGAAGAATACCAGCGTTCCGAACTCTCGCTTTTGATCTGCGGCGGCTTCCGGGAACAACTGCCAGAGAACACTTGCGGGTGAGCGTTCAAAGCTCAGCCCTGCTTCCTTCAGTACTCGCCAGACGAACCCCGAACAGTCATACCCGGCGTCATCGGTACCCGCGAAGCGGTATCTGACTCCGAGCCTGTCACCGATTGAATTCTCAAGTTTGATTGCATCCAGATGCTGTGCAGTAGCGCTTGCAGTCAATAACAGCACAAGAATAGACAGGGTGAGGCCTCGTGCTCCTCGCATGCTGAAACTCTCCTGACTTAATACTTAAATGCGGTTACGGGGATGCAGATCGAACAAAACAGAACTGAACCTGCGGTCAAACATGAAACCCAACCGCGAAGTTCGCGGAATAATAGACCAGAAACCTGCCGAATGTCACGCGTAAAGCTGGAACAAAATCAATCTTAATGCGTGACTTGAATTGAGATTGCGGTTTATACTCCTAACCCGACTACTAAGCAGGCTTTGTCGAAAAAGATTCACGCTTGCAATCGACTCTAGGCCCCAGAGCTGCAGCATAAGAAGAAACTTGAGAAGGAACAGACTGAACTTGTTGCATTATGAAGATAGCTATCTTGGGGACGCGAGGCATTCCTGCCAACTACGGTGGCTTCGAGACTTTTGCGGAACAGCTTGGAACACGTCTGGCCGCTCGAGGTCATCAAGTTACCGTTTATGGCCGTAAGCATTACGCTACTTCGTCCGCTACGGTTTATCGCGGTGTCGAGCTGGTAGTGCTTCCGACAATTAAACATAAATATTTCGACACGGTGATTCACGCCTTTCTGTCGATCATTCATGCGCTACCCAGGCGCTATGATGTGATCCTCATCTGCAACGCAGCTAACAGCATCTTCGCCTTTCTTCCGCGGCTTGTCGGCACACCTACTCTGGTCAACGTCGACGGGCTTGAACGAAAGCGCAAGAAATGGGGCTGGATCGGCCGTACCTATTACTTTTTCTCAGAATGGCTATCGACATTTGTTCCAACCGCAATCGTGACCGATGCCCAGGTAATTCAGAATTACTACGAAACGCGGTGGAATAAGAAGTCCGAGATGATCACCTACGGTGCCGAGTCGGCACGCCGCGCGGCTCCGGAGCATCTGGCGAAATATGATCTGACCCCGAATGGCTATATTCTTTATGTCAGTCGCCTTGAACCCGAGAATAACGCTCACCTTGTTATCAAAGCGTATGAGCGGGTCGAGACCACACTCCCGCTTGTGATTGTCGGCGGCGCTCCCTATGCCAGAGAGTACATTGCCAGCCTGAAGAACACGCGGGACCCGCGCGTCAGGTTTCTCGGTTTCGTTTTTGGCGAGGATTATCGAGCGCTCCAACAGAACGCGTATTGCTATGTGCATGCTACGGAAGTGGGTGGAACTCACCCGGCACTGATCGAAGCCATGGGCGCGGGTAACTGCGCACTCACACTGGCGACGCCGGAGAATCTCGAGGTAATCGGAGAAGCTGGAGTTGTCTACGACTCAATCGACGATCTGACGCTCAAGCTGCGCCGCGTTCTGGCCGACCCTTCCGTTATCGGAGAGTATCGGCATCGCGCGATGTCGCGCGTTATGCAACTCTATAATTGGGAACAGATCACTGACCGTTATGAAACGCTGCTCGCCCGGCTGGCTGATGTGGATGACTTTGCCGAGATACGGCACGCGGTCGAATCCGTATCGCTGACTAAGGTTGAAGAAGCTAAGCTCAAGCAAAGCCGCGCCGCGCGGACCACGCAGTAATATCTCTCGACAGAAATGTCTCTCGATACCTCGACGCGAGCCCCGATCTGGCAGGCCGGGATCTCTCTGGTCAGCCAGCACAGTGGGCTCATCAGATCACTCGTCCGACGCGATCTGACAAATCGATACAAAGGGTCTCTCGGCGGGATTGCCTGGGCATTCATCACACCGGCTGTGATGATAGTGATCTTCACACTGATCTTCTCCGGCATCTTCCGCGCGCGGTTCGGGTCGCAGGCAGGACCGCTTACGTTTGCGCTCTACCTCTTCTGCGGTCTGCTCCCGTGGATCGCGTTCAGCGACGGCATTCAGCGATCAACAACAGTTCTCACTGAAAACGTAAACCTCATCAAACGGGTTCTCTTTCCTATCGAAGCACTGCCGGTCAATGTCGCGTTGTCGGCAGTCGTACAACAACTCGTCGGTACAATCGTCCTTCTGATCATTAATCTTGCGCTCGGAGGAGGTATGCACGCGACGACTCTCTATCTTCCCGTGTTACTCGCGATCCAGCTGTTGCCGACGCTCGGTCTCGGGTGGCTGACTGCCAGTCTTGGCGTCTTCCTCCGGGATGTAACACAGGCAACTCATCTCATCCTGCAGGCATGGCTCTACCTGACGCCGATCTTCTACCCTGAGGAGATGGTGCCGGAAAGTTTTCGCTGGCTGGTGAGATTCAATCCGATGGCGCCGCTGATTCGTTCGTATCGGCGTGTTCTGCTGGAAGGAAACCACCCCGACTGGATGGGGCTCGGCTACACGATTATTTTTGGACTAACGTGCCTTCTGGTTGGTTACTGGTGGTTCGAGCGAACCAAGAAGGCATTTGCGGATGTTATTTGATTGGCCGCCGGCGCATCGGAACCAGAGCTTGAGTCGCGTTCAGATCCTCCAGTGACCCCTGCGCCGCGTAATCACGAAGATATTCAAAGAAGCGATTGAATTCCTGCTGCATGCCTTCCATCTTCTCACGCATATTGAGAATGATCTCCACTCCGGCAAGATTTACACCGAGGTCGCGAGTCAGTCCAAGAATGATTTCAAGCCGTTCGACATCCTGATCCGTGTATAAACGAATGTTCCCCTCAGTCCTTGATGGCTTGAGCAACCCCTCGCGCTCATAGAGCCGCAAGGTCTGTTGATGAATGCCGTAATGGTCGGCTACCGCACTGATGGTGTAGCCTTTTGTACGACGCTTCATAGTTAGCCTCAAAGAGGGTGCTGAGTGCTGGGTGCTGAGTGCTGAGTGTGGAGTTTGAGTTCGAGCTTTAGCTTGGCCGTTTCTCGATCATCAAGACGCACGCTAAAGCTTGAACTCCAATACTCAGCACCCAGCACTCAGCACCGCACTCAGCACTCTTCCTCTTCATTCCAATCCGAGATCCTTTCTTGGATTCTCGGAGTTTCTTCGAGCGAACTGTCTGAGCAGCTCCTTTGAATCCTCATCAATCACCTTGGGCAGCACGATCTTGACTTCCACGTACTGATCTCCGTGCGCCTTTCCACGCAGGCTTGGCGCTCCCTTCTCACGAAGCCGGAAGACCTGGCCAGACTGCGTTCCAGGCGGAATTCTGAGCTGTGCTTTTCCGCTTACCGTGGGCACTTCAATCTTTGCTCCCAGTCCTGCCTCCGGAAGCGATATTGGAATCGTGCAGTAAATGTTGTCGCCTTTGCGTGTGAAAAGGCGGTGCGGCGCGACGTTGGTATTGATATAGAGATCACCCGGAGGCCCACCCCGTCGTCCAGCATTACCCTTGCCGGCAACTTTCACCTTCGAGCCTGTATCCACACCCGCCGGAATTCGCACCTTTACGGTTTCGACCTTCGGCACCGTGCCGGCGCCACGGCACGAAAGACAGGGCTGCTTTCGTTTTCCAGTGCCGTTGCAATCCGGGCAAGACTGATCGAAGCGAAGAAATCCCCCGCCGGAAGACAGCTTGCCAGTACCATGACACGTTCCACACGTGACTTCCTTGCCTGACTGACCGCCCGCACTGCTTTCGCCCGTGCCTCCGCAGGCACCACAGTTCTCCCTGCGTTCGATTGCGATGGATTTAGTCAGACCGTTGATCGCATCTTCGAAAGAAAGCGACAGCGGAATTTCAATGTCAGCGCCTCGCTGAGGCCCGCGAGTCTCGCGGGCACCAGTCCTCGCTCCTCCGAATAGATCGCCAAAAATGTCGCGAAAACTCGAGCTGCCTGATCCCCCCGCACCGGCGCCGGCTCCTGCGCCAGCACCCGCCCCGGCCCCGCCGGTAAAGATGTTGCTCCAATCGAAATCAACTCCAGGACCGCGCGTCTGATGCGCGGCAGCATCCCGCATGGATTCGCTGTACGTCCCGAACTTGTCGTAAACATCGCGTTTCTTCGCGTCAGAAAGGACGTCGTAGGCCTCAGAGATTTGCTTGAACTTCTCTTCCGCGGCCTTGTCGCCGGGATTCACATCGGGATGGTGCTTGCGCGCGAGACGCCGGTAGGCTTTGCGGATCTCATCCTGCGAGGCGCCGCGCTTTACGCCCAGCAAAGTGTAGTAATCTTCCCGATTGGCCATTCTTTACTTCGGGCAACCTCACGACTTGACTTCTATTTGTCGTCCGCCAGATTTGCTCTCTCCCTCGGTCCGCTTTGGGAGAATAACTTGCAGCACGCCGCGTTCAAGTTCCGCCTGAATCTTCGCAACATCAATCAGCTCCGAGAGGCTGAACTTTCGCTCAAATGTTCCGTACAGACTCTCGAGCTGATGAAAATGCTCCGAATGTGCCTCGCGCTCCCACCGCCGTTCGCCCTTCAGAATCAACATCCGATCGACTACCTGAATGTCGATGTCGTCGCTCTTCAGACCAGGCAGCTCCGCGGTCAGCACGAAATCTGTTGGCGTCTCGAAAATGTCCACCGCCGGAGACCAGTTCCCTCGCTCGCGGTTCTGAAAGACCTTGGGACCTTGAGTCAGCTCCGCGAAATGCTGCTCAATCGCTGCCAGATCTGTTAAAAGCCGCCGCATAGACATGAGTTCTTTAAGGTACGTTGTACCGCCAGGAGCGAGCTTCGACGTTACTTGTGAACCTCTGAGACTATCACGACTAAAGCTTGACTCGTACAACGTACCTTCCACTTACCTACTTATTCTCATCTACGTCGATATACTCGGCGTCGATGACATCATCACCCGATTTGCTTCCCGACGCACCACCACTTTGGGCGCCGGCGCCTGCACCAGCACCCGTAGCCGACGGGTCTTCAGGAGGCGGGGTGCCAGCAGCCTGCTGCTGATAGAGCGATTCCGCCAGTTTGTGAGACGCACGCGTCAGAACCTCGAGCTGTGAGTTGATCTGAGCAACATCATTTGTCTCGACAACCTTCTTCGCCTCGACGATTGCCGCCTCGACTTCGGAAATGATCCCAACCGGGATCTTTTCACGATTGTCGACGATCGTCTTCTCGGTCTGGTAGACAAGCGAGTCGAGACGGTTCTTCGCTTCGATCGCCTCGCGCTTGTTCTTGTCCTCATCCGCATGCGATTCGGCGTCGCGCATCATCCGGTCGATCTCGTCCTTCGCGAGTCCCGAAGATGCCGTGATCGTGATCTTCTGCTCGCGCCCCGTTCCCAGATCGCGCGCCGACACATTGACGATGCCGTTAGCATCGATGTCGAACGTCACCTCGATCTGCGGGATGCCGCGAGGCGCCGGCGGAATTCCCACAAGGTGGAACTTTCCGAGCGTGCGATTGTCGCCCGCCATCTGCCGCTCACCCTGCAGCACATGGACTTCGACCGACGTCTGACTGTCCGTAGCGGTAGAGAAAATCTCTGACTTCCGCGTCGGAATGGTTGTGTTGCGCTCGATCAACTTCGTGAACACGCCGCCAAGCGTCTCGATCCCGAGACTGAGAGGCGTCACATCGAGCAGCAACAGGTCCTTCACATCGCCCGCGAGCACGCCGGCCTGGACTGCTGCGCCGATCGCGACCACTTCGTCCGGATTGACTCCCTTGTGAGGGTCCTTTCCAAAGAACTCCTTCACCATCTGTTGAATCTTCGGGATGCGCGTCGAGCCGCCTACCAGTACAACTTCATCAATCTGGCCGGCTTGAATTCCCGCATCCTTGATCGCCTGCTGACACGGCGATAGCGTCCGCTGCAGCAGGTCATCAACCAGCTGCTCGAATTTTGCGCGCGTGAGCTTCATCTGAAGATGCTTCGGACCGGACTGATCCGCCGTAATAAACGGCAGGTTGATCTCGGTCTCCATCGTCGATGAAAGCTCGATCTTTGCCTTCTCCGCAGCCTCTTTCAGGCGCTGGAGTGCCATCTTGTCCTTGGCAAGCTCGATGCCCTGGTCCTTCTTGAACTCGTCGATGATCCACTTGATCAGCCGCTCATCGATATCGTCTCCACCGAGGTGCGTGTCGCCGTTGGTGGATTTCACCTCGACGACTCCCTCACCTACTTCGAGGATTGAAATATCGAACGTGCCGCCGCCGAAGTCGAATACCGCTATCGTCTCGTCCTTCTTCTTGTCGAGACCGTAAGCCAGTGCCGCCGCCGTCGGTTCATTCACGATTCGCAGGACTTCGAGACCGGCGATCTTTCCCGCGTCCTTGGTTGCCTGCCGCTGCGCGTCATTGAAGTACGCTGGTACCGTGATTACCGCCTGCGATACCGGCTGACCGAGGTAGTCCTCTGCAGCCTGCTTCAGCTTTTGCAGGATCATCGCCGAAATCTCGGGCGGTGACCAATCTTTCCCTCCAGCCGCGACCCTTACGTCGCCGTTAGTCGCTTGAAGAACCTTGTAGGGAACCTGCTTGATCTCTTCTGAGACTTCGTTGAACCGGCGGCCCATGAATCTCTTGATCGAGTAGACCGTATTCTCCGGATTTGTCACAGCCTGCCGTTTTGCCACCTGGCCAACAAGCCGGTTACCATCCTTTGCAAAGCCGACAACTGATGGCGTAGTCCGTCCACCTTCCGAATTCGTGATTACGACCGGCTCGCCACCTTCCATTATTGCAACGACAGAGTTTGTCGTTCCTAAGTCAATTCCAATGACTTTTCCCATCGCTTCCCTCCGCTTACTATCGCATTGCCAACCCGAGCATTCTAAAACTTGAGTGTGATGTTGTCAAGGTTCTTGATGGCTAAGTAGCGCTTAGGCTTTAGGCGAAGGTAAGGAGAATCTCGGCATTAGCAGACGATCTCCGTCCGTCTAGGCGCGTGACTTACATGCCTTACTTATCTTCGGCGGTGATCCGTTGCCGCAGCTCGCCTGTCGTAATCACGACGCGGCGCTCGCGTTCGGGGATATCAGGGGCGGTTGAAATGACTATGGATGAAGCAGGCGAAGACACCGGCGTCGTAAGTTCCGCCGGAGCGCCTTCTCCGGTCAGCAGGTCATGACCGGAGCGCTTGTAGAAATGAGAATTACGGTAAAGCTCCTCAACAAAATTGAAAATGACCTTCCCGGCAGCGATGACTGGAACCGCCAGAATAATGCCTAACAGCCCAAAAAGATTTGCTCCAATCAGCAACCCGACCAGGACCCACATCGGGTGCAGATTCAGACTTGAACCGAGAAGCTTCGGCGTCAGGAAGTATCCCTCGAGTGATTGAACCGCGGAGAATACGCCAACGACTCCGAGGATTCGCCATAGACCCGCCCCATCCAGCGCCACGAATCCAATCGCGAGGATGAAACCCGTAATCGTTCCAAGGTAGGGTATGAAGTTGAGAACACCCGAGAGCATCCCGAGCTGAAAACCAAGCGGCACTTTCAGCAGCACGAAGCCGATTCCGTAAAGAACTCCCATCGTCACACTGATAAGCATCTGATTCCGGATATAAGTCGACACTACCCGGCTTAGCTTTCGTATGAGGTCGCTGGCTACAGCCCGATGCCGTGGCGGAATTATCAGTTCTATACGCGCCCGAATCTTTCGGTAATCACTGAGAAGGTAATAAACGAAAAACGGGACCAGCAGAAGGTCAAGAATCGTCGCTGTCAGGTTGACCAGTCCGAAAATACCGCCCTGAAGCCATGCAAGGAAGATATTGCGAAGTTCAGCCTGTTTTGTCGGGTCACGATAGGCGCGTACACTCTCCTGGATTGCATCGTACATGACCGGACTCAACGCCCGGATTCTATCGAGCAGGCGTTCGACGCGTGAGTGGTCGCTGATCAATCGGGAGCCCTGATCGTAGGAAACGACAAGCTGATGCCAGACTCCCGGCACAATGAAAATCAGGCTCAGGATGAGAATCAGACTGGCCCCCAGAATACTGATCAGTGCCGAGGAGGAACGTGACCAGCCGCGTCGCTCAAGCCACGATGTGACAGGCGCAAGCAGATAAGCCAGGGCAACCGAAGCAAGCAGCGGGAAAAGGACAATCTTAACGCCGACGAGCAAAACGCCAAGGCCCAGGAGCACAAGCGCAAGTCCAGGAATCCAGCGCATCCAGGCTATCGGCGATTTTTCAGCTTCACTACTCATGAGAACTATCGTGAATATCGTGAATATCGTGATTCTCGGGGGCGTTCATCTGACTCATCTGGCGGTTGACGTGAACAATATAGTGTAGCCCTGACCAAACCGCCATCGCTACAGTCGCGTAATATAAAGGTGTCAGATACTCCGAGTGGAGGGTGAAAGCATTTGCGCCGAGGAAAGCAACTATCTGAACGATCTGAACCACGGTGTTGATTTTGCCGGGCAGCGACGGGCGGAAGTGAGAAAACCGCGTCACCATATTGATTACGATCGCACCGAGAACAATGAACGCGTCACGGCTGATAACGGCAATTGTCACCCAGAACGGGATCGGGTCGGTGAAGGTAAATCGTGGAAGCGAGAGAACGATAAATGAGGTTGCCAGGAGGAGCTTGTCCGCCATTGGGTCAAGAATCGCGCCGAGTTGCGTCTTCTGGTTCAGAGTGCGTGCAACAAGGCCGTCAAGACCGTCCGTTATCGCGGCTCCAAGAAATATGGTGAGTGCCCAGCCAAAGCGCTGGTAAAAGAGTGCTGTGACGAATACCGGAATCAGAAGCAGTCTGAGAATCGTCAGGAAGTTGGCTACGGTAAGCGCCGTGGACATCAGCGCGGCATCATACGATAATACCGACGCAATGAGAACACTCGTGGTTGGCGATGTTCACGGGAAGCTCAAGCTCCTCGACCGGCTTCTTGTGGAGATGGAGTACGTTCCCGGTGAAGACAAACTGGTTCTGATCGGTGACCTGGTTGATCGGGGGGAAGACTCGCGCGGCGTCGTGGATCGCGCGATTCAGCTCAAGCAGGCAGCACCTGATACGGTCATCGTCCTTCGCGGCAACCACGAGGATATGATGCTGCAGGCGCTCATGCCTGATGGTGATGTTCACGCCGAGCTCTGGTATTACAACGGCGGCATCGAAACCCTCGAGAGTTACATAGCTGACGATAACCAGCTGAAAGTTCCTCAGGATCACGTCGATTTCCTTTCGTCACTTCCCACCTGGTATGAAGACGAGCACGCGATCTACGTCCACGCTTCGCTTGTTGAGGACGAAGCGGGCGATTTTATCCATCCTGAAGAATCACCTTACAGCGCCGAGCTGCTGTGGGCGCGAAACCGGCGGTTCTTCAGCGAGTATAGTGGCAAGACAGTAGTCTTCGGTCATACGATTGCCGGAATGATGTTCGGCGAGTTCGAGAAAGTATGGATGCGGGAACATCTGATCGGCGTCGACACCGGTGCCTACCTGACAGGAGTGCTTTCAGCGATCGAATTACCCTCGCGCCGCATCTTCAGCGTTCGCGATCCTGTCACCAAAGCCGCATCGACACGCCAGGCCGCCGAAAAACGCCGAAAGACAGGATAGGGCGCTCACACCGGATTCCTCCACCGAAGACCTGGAAAGCGGGAGAAGTCAGCATCAGTTGTATGCAACTCAGCCTGGTACTCGATCGCGAGTCCTGCGAGATGAGCATCCGTAGTCAGGTTTCCGGCAGTCCCCAATCCCTCGAGAAGACCAAAGACGATCTCAGCGTGTCGATCGCCGGGCGTGATGATTGTGACTTGAGGTTGCACAAGCCATGACCGCGCGTGATCGCAGGCAGCCCTTACAGTCAGCGGGTTACTCAGAATCGAACTGTGGGTTGAGATCCGAACGAAGCCAAGGATGACAGCCCACGTCAAACCAACAGTTGACTGGCCGTTCATCAAAGATTCCCACCACCGTCGCGAAGCGTCGTGGCGGGGCGATTCTTTATTGTAGGCGTGAATAAGCAGATTCAGATCAGGAATGATCATCGATTCAATCTGCTCTTCTCTTCGGCAGTCTCGAGCGCATCGACAAGCTGATTCATCGCGATCGAGATCTATCCTGGTCTAAATCCAAACGCATGCGCCTCGACTTTGAAATGCTGAGCCTCCGCCCGCCTTCGAGCCGCTCCCAAACCGCGCCTGATCGCATCGTTGACCACCGCCTTAAGTCCTTTTCCCGTTCTGCGCATCCGCTGCTTTACCAACTCGGCAACGTCAGGATCGAGAGTCATTGTCGTTCTCATTCGGGCACCATGACGCTCTGCTTCCGAATTGATGTCAAGATGCGCAACCAATACTCGTGATTTCGGGAACGAACATGTCTCAACAACGAACGCCGTGCATCCGAAGGGCTCTCTCCCGATGCCGGATCTATAACAGAATCAACACAGCGTGCCTCACTCGACTGGCACAACCCTTGATTAAGATACGTTGTACCGCCTTTAGGCGGATCTCCGCATCCTCGATTCCAGGATTCCGCTGAAGGCGGTACAACATGCCGTCCATGGAGAATCTTCTTCAAGACCTGAGATACGCAGCTCGGCAGCTCGCGAGAAGCCCGGGATTCACGGCGCTGGTAGTGCTGACTCTCGCCGTTGGCATAGGTCTGAATGCGGCGATCTTTACGATACTTGACGCGGTGCTGCTGCGGTCTCTTCCCGTCAACGATCCCGAACGGCTTGTCTTTCTCTCAAACCCTGATCGTCACGGACTGAACGGCGGACAGGAGGTTGGCGCTCGAAGGCTGTTTGCGTATCACGAGTTCGAATGGCTGCGCGATAACACAGGTTCATTCGAACGGATGTGCGCAGTACAAAGCTTTGTGCGGGAACTTCCAATAACTGTCGGGACTGAAGCACAGAAGAACGACTTTGAACGCGCAAGAGTCAGTCTCGTGACCGGCGCCTACTTTCAAGTCCTCGGGGTGGATGCGGTCATCGGAAGGACATTCAGCGAAAACGATACGGCGAGCGACATCGACGCTGTTCCGGCGGTGATCAGCTACAGCTACTGGAAGAATCGCTTTGCTCTCGATCCTCAGGTTATCGGCAGCATCATTCGTGTCCGTCACGTGAAGCTTCTGGTTGTAGGTGTAACTCGACCAGGATTCACCGGCGAAACGATTGGGCTGTCGCCCGACGTGTGGACTCCTCTCAGCGACCGAACAATTGAGCTCACCACTGCGAAAGAAGTGCTCCGAGAGCCGACGGATGTCTCGAACAAGTACATGTGGCTCCAGGTCATTGCGCGGCTCAAGCCTGGCGTATCGCGTGAGCGAGCCGACGCTGACGCGAATCTGGCCCTGAAGCAACTTCTTCAAACTGAAGCGATTCGGCTTCCTGAGAATACCCGTTCAAGTTTTCTGAATCAGTCTATTTCAACTTCTGACGGCAGCCGTGGCGGATCGACTTTGCGAACAACCTACAGGGAACCGCTCCTGATAGTCAGCGGGCTCGTTTGTCTGGTGCTCTTGATAGCGTGCGCAAATGTAGCCGGCCTTCTGCTTGCGCGCGCGGGGTCACGTCAGAAAGAAGTTGCGATGCGCGCAGCACTTGGTGCGGGTCGATTGCGCCTTGTGCAGCAGTTCCTGACTGAAAGCGTGCTGCTCGCCGTGATTGGTGGAGCACTCGGCCTGCTGTTCGCGCAATGGGGTGACGCGCTTCTCTTGCGATTGGTCTCATCCGGCGGGACGCAGGTTTCACTCGAGTTGGGACCAGACGTTCGCGTGCTCAGTTTCACTGCCGGAGTCTCTCTTTTTGACTGCAATCCTCTTCGGTCTGGCTCCCGCGCTTCGAGCGACACGAACGGATTTGAATTCCGTACTCAAGGGATCAGCAGCGGGAATTGCTGACGGTGTCGGCTCAGGCTCGGGCTCCGGCTTCAGAAAAAGTATTTATGCGGGGCGACTGCTGGTTAGTGGACAAGTCGCACTTTCGCTCGTGCTTTTGATTGCGGCAGGACTTCTCGTCCACAGCTTCCAGAAGCTGGCTAATGTCGAACTCGGTTTTGAAAAGAGTAACGTCCTTCAGATCAATACCTCGCCTGATCCCGGCAATTACAATGGACCTGCGAACCAGTTTCATAAGCTGCTGCTCGAAAAGGTTCGAGCGATACCCGGAGTACAGAACGCCAGTCTGTCACTTGTTGGTCTCTTCAGAGGCGGAATGGACTTCGAAATGGAGATCTCCGTCGAAGGCCGGGAACGAAGTCCAGGCGTGACGGAGATGGCAGCAGTCGATTACGTCGGGCAAGACTACTTCAGAACGACAGGTATTCGAGTGGACGCCGGACGTGAGTTCGGTCCCCAGGATGAAGGCAATGCTCCGCTCGTGGGACTAATCAACCGGACGATGGCAAGGAAGCACTTTGGTGACGAAAATCCCATCGGCCAACAGATCAGCGCCACTGCTCCATACGCACAACTAAACTTCACTGTTGTGGGTTTGGTCGAAGATTCAAAGCGCGAGGAGTTGCGCGAAGTTGCTGAGAGCAAGTTTTATCTTCCGTACTTCAATGCAGCGCGCAGTCCGATCTTCTCGTGGGCGTTTAGCGAGGTTCGTGTCTCAGCGGATGCGCAAACGGCCGCAGTGTCCGCGATTCGCGCAGCCATCAGAGAAATTGCGCCGGCGATGGATGTGGCTGACATAAAGCCGGTCGATGATCTCGTTAGTGAGTCAGTCGCAACTGAACGGCTGATATCGCAATTCTCAAGCTTCTTCGGAATGCTCTCAATCGTACTCGCGTCGCTCGGCCTTTACGGAATCCTGTCGTACAGCGTTGCGACGAGGACTCGAGAGATCGGCGTGCGCATGGCGCTCGGTGCTCACCCGGGCCAGATTTTCAGACTCATTGCCAGGCAAGGTTTGACGCTCGTTTTGCCAGGTATAGTGTCCGGGCTCTTGCTTTCTCTTGCTCTTACGCGTCTTGCATCAAATCTGCTTTATGACGTGGAGCCGACCGATCCGAAGACCTTCCTGTTAGTTACGCTTTTTCTTTCGCTTGTTTCGCTTGCAGCCTGCTGGTTGCCCGCGCGCCGGGCGACGCGAGTAGATCCCCTGATCGCATTGCGAAACGAATAAGGCATCGAGAATGCATGCTTGAAAGTTACTTTTCTGAATCAATTAGTCAGCTCTTCTCGTTAAATCAATATCAAGGCACTGCTGAATTCTTGCTGCACTTAAAGGAAAGATCATGCAAACCATGCTTGCTGACCTTCGATACTCAATAAGGGTTCTTCTAAAGGAACCCACGTTTACATTGATTGCAATAGCCGTTTTGGCGCTTGGTATCGGGGCTAATACCGCAATCTTCAGCGTGGTCAACAGTGTCTTACTGCGTCCCCTCGCCTACAGCGAACCTCAGGAAATAGTCACCATACTTCACGAAGGACAACGGCCGGTCTCGCCGGCGAATTTCCTTGATTTGCGCGCTAACAATCGGAGTTTTTCTCACGTCGCTGCGGCAGAGCTCTGGGGCGGAGCGCTTACCGGAGGCGACAAGCCCGAAGAGATCACGGGTCTCAGAATGGGACCGGGTCTCTTTGATCTTTTAGGCGTTGCGCCGGCGCTCGGGCGCACATTGCAAAGTGATGATTACAGCGCAGGCAGAGATCGTGTCGTTGTCCTGAGCCACAAGCTCTGGCAAAGACTGTTCGGAGGCGATTCGAACGTTGTCGGCCGTCAGATCAACCTCAACGGTGAAAGCTTCACCGTTGTCGGTGTAATGCCATCGCACTTTCAGTTTCCTCCGTTCTGGGCGATGCGCGCCGAGATGTGGGCGCCGCTTGACCTCGCGCCACGGGCTGCAAACCGATTCGGCAGCTCACTCAGAGTGTTTGCACGCTTGAAGCACGGTGTGAGTCTCGAACAGGCCAGAGCCGATGTTGACGCGATCAACGCGCAGCTCGTTCAAGGTTATCCGGAAACGAATACCGGTTTGAAACTTCGCGTCGATCCACTGAGTGACAAGGTGGTTGGCAACGTTCGCCGGACGTTGTTCGTGCTGGTCGCAGCAGTAGGACTGGTACTGCTTATCGCGTGTGCAAATGTCGCGTGTCTGCAGCTTGCAAGACTTGCCAGGCGGCAGAAGGACGCGGCCGTTCGTGTGGCTCTCGGAGCCAGAAGGCGTCACATCCTGACTCAACTGCTTACTGAGAGCCTGGTGCTTTCTTTCTGTGGCGCGATTGCCGGGTTGGTACTCGCCATTTGGGGAGTCGACTGGCTGACTACGATCCTGGCAGGAAGCAGCAACGAAGTGAGCTCGAGAATGCCTCGCGTGACGGAAATAAGCGTAGATCGAGTCGCGCTCGCCTTTGCGACTGCAATTTCACTTGCGACTACTGTGCTCTTCGGCCTCGTACCGGCCCTGGTCGCATCAAAACCAGATGTCAATCAAACGCTCAAGGACACTGGAAAGGGGACAATGGGAAGTCGCGGCCGGCTACGCGAAGTTCTGGTTGTAGCCGAGCTCGCCCTCGCGCTCGTACTCCTGATCGGCGCCGGGTTGCTGGTGAAGAGTTTCGTCAATCTCAACCGTGTTGATCCAGGGTTCAATCCGCAGAACCTGGTTGCAATGACAGTATCGCTTGCGGGCGCGCGGCAATACTCCGGTGGAGCTCGCGAAGCATACTATCGCCAGTTGACAGGCAAGATCGCCGCCATTCCCGGAATCACATCCGTCAGTGCGATCAATCATCTGCCGCTCGCCGGCGATACCTGGGGAACACCGTGGACGATCGAAGGACGTCCATTGCCGCCTCCTGGAAAAGAGTTGCGAACAACGTTTCGCGTCTCGAGGCCAGGTTACTTCCGTACGATGGGGATCGAACTGGTTAGCGGACGTGATTTCACAGATCTCGACCTGCCCACATCAGATGCAGTGATCATCGTCAACGAAACGCTCGCGCGGCATCACTGGCCCGGTGAAGATGCGACCGGCAAACGCATCACCCTTGACGACCCGCGAACTAATCCTTTGTGGATGACGATTGTTGGAGTCGTGAAGGATGTCAAGCAGGAGAGCTGGATAGGACCGCCGTCAAATGAGGTCTATATTGCTTTCCAGCAGAGCCGCGGCTTCTTGTCGAGCACAAGCCGGGCATTTACATCGATGACGCTCGTAGCCCGTACCAGCGTTGAGGCTGAAACATTGATCCCGGCAATTACTCGAGAAGTGCGTTCACTTGACGGCAACGTTCCGGTATCAAACATCGTGAGCATGGAGCAGGTGATCGGAGATGCAATCTGGCAGCAGCGTTTCAACACGCAGCTAATTGCGACTCTTCGCATTTGGTGCGCTCGTACTCGCTGCCGTAGGTCTGTACGGGGTGATGTCCTACTCGGTTATTCAGCGCAGGCAGGAAGTTGGATTACGTATGGCGCTTGGCGCCCAGCGGCGCGACGTAATTCAACTGATTGTCGGAAGCGGGATGAAGCTCGTCGTGATCGGCGTGGCTGCCGGGCTGCTGGCATCAATCGCGCTAACCCGACTCATGTCGAACCTTCTCTTTGAGGTGGACGCCCTTGATGTAACGACTTTCCTAACGATCGCCGCGCTTCTCGTTCTTGTAGCCTTATTCGCGTGCCTGATCCCCGCCCTCCGCGCATCCCGCGTAGCGCCAGGCACGTTGTACCGCCTTTAGCCTGGGAGCGCTGGCCTCTGGCCGGCCACGAGCCGCGAAGCGTGCGAGTAATGTAGAGTTCTTGTGCACGACTACGCACACTTGACGCGGCTCGTGGCCGGCCAGAGACCAGCGCTCCAAGGCGTGTAATCAAGCTGAGAACAACTCCTTCAAGCCGCCGGCGATCGCATCCACTGGCACGGCCTGGACTCGCTTTGCCAACCGATAACGTTTACTTCCAGGATAGACAACCGCAATTCGCTCGAGCCTCAAGTCTTCAAGAGCTATCCACATTGAGGGTGTCAGCCGCGGCGCGTCTGCTCGTTTGCACTCCAAACAGCCTAGCATGCGACCATTCTTTATTAGCACCAGATCGATTTCTCCGCCGTTATGCGTCGCCCAGAAGTATGCCTCGTCAGGCTCGATAGCCTTGATGGCTTCCTCAATGACATAGCCTTCCCAGGATGCACCGTATTTCGGATGATTGAGCAGGTCTCTTTCGGAGTGAATGCCCAACAACTGATGCAGGAGCCCCGTGTCGCGAAGATAAGATCTTGGGGCCTTGATCTGTCGTTTCTTGAGGTTTGCGTGCCAGGGCTGGAGTTGGCGAATCATTAACACGCCCGTCAACATGTTCCAGATAGCGCCGCACGGTAGGCTCGCTGACGCCAAGCGATCGGGCAGGCTCACCGAATTCCATGTCTGCGCGTGGTAATGAGCGAGCATTGTCCAAAAACGGAGCAGCGCCGCAGCTGGGGCGACAAGTCCCCACTGCGGTAAGTCTCGCTCGAGAAAGGTCTGAATGAAATTCTTCCTCCAGACCCAACTATCCGTTTCGCTGCGCGCAAGAAAGGATGGTGGAAAACCCCCGCGCAGCCAGTGACGACTTTGAGCCGGCACTCCCAACTCTGACAGACTGAAGGGGCTCATTGTGATCGTTTCGAACGTGGCCAGCGATTCGGAAGACTGGCGAAGGAGGTCTGGCGATGCACTGCCGAGAACCAGGAACGTCGCCACCCGAGGCCTGCGGTCAGCGAGCACTCGGAGCACCGGAAACAACTCAGGTCGCCGTTGAATCTCGTCAATAATCACAAGTCCTTTGAGATTACCGAGTGTTGTGATCGGCTCCTCGAGGCGTGCCTGGCTTACCGGGTCCTCCAGGTCGAAATAGCCAGGGGCGTCTGACGGAACGAGTTCCCTCGCCAGTGTCGTCTTGCCGCATTGGCGCGGGCCAATGAGTGCGACCACCCGACTCCGTTTCAATGTCTGCTTCAAGTGTTTAAGCAAATCGCGCCGCGCAATCATAGAGGACGTGAATAGTACCACGAAAGTCGGAAGTGCGAGCTGGGATTTTCGTGGTCGATTTTTCACTACCGGGAGCGTCTCGTCCCCGACGATTACTTATGCTGATGGAGGGTTGCGCGAGATCAGCAGCCGTAACGATCGGGAGTGGCGGCGCACTGGTGTAGGAGAAGATTCGGCTAAGAAATGCTGCGCACGAAAGCTGAGTCATCATTCGTCTCATCATTCATGATACTTGCGGGCGCCTCTCGACTTTGACCCGTTCGCGCTTCCGTTCCTGCCGTCGGTCGCCTCGCGATACCAGCGATCGCCTGTCGTGTATTCCTTTTCGTTTTCGAGCAGTCTTTCCAGCGTGCGTTTCGGATGCAGCAGCGAGCAGGCCAGGATGATCGTGTTGATGAGTGCCATCGGCGCAACGTATGAGCCCGTGTAGGACGAACTGGCTATGTTGGCGACTACATATTGATCGCAGTATCTGGCAATCGGAGTGACATCGCTGTTGGTAATGCCAAAGGTCGGCACGCCCTGTTGCTGAGCCTGCTTGACAGCAGCTACCGTCGCCTTCAGGCAACGTCCGAAACTGATGGCAATCAGCAGGTCCCTGGGTCCCAGGCCCTTGACCTTGTGATATAGAACGCCTTCGCTGCCAACCGGGGTCTCGGCCTGAAAACCGACCAGAAACAATCCGTAGGAGAGGAAATAAGAGGCAGCGTGCGCGACGTCTACGCCGATTACGTGTATCCGCCGCGCGCGGTGAATGCGGCGTGCAAGGTCCACGATGCGCTCCCAGTCGAGGTTGTTTCTCAGCAGTTGCAGGTTATAGAGGTCCTTATCGATGCTCCTCAGGAGGGTGTCTTCAACCGGCTGGTTCTCACGAGTCGTGGCCTGAAGCAGTGTGTAAGGCGTGATGCGAGTAACGAAGTGGCGGCGCAGGTCGGCGGCAAAATCCCCGAAACTCTTGTAGCCGAGGTCCTGCACGGTGCGGACTATGGTTGCTGCATCGACGCCAAAGTGACGCGCAAGCCCGATCGAGGAGAGAAAGTAAGTATCCTCCGGATGGTCGAGTACGCCGCGAATGATCAGACGACGTCGCGGGTGCAGCCGTGACTGCGCTTCGGCGAAATGAAGTTCGAGCTGAGTCATTGACGCCGCTCCTGCTCCCTGCTGCGGCTCAGCGGGTGGCGGCACACCGGCCCGATCACGCGGACGCCTGCGTCGTTCTTCTGTTTTCACGTGCTTTCATCCTCAGCCAGCTTATGGGGATAGCCGGACAGCGCTTCGTTCAACAGTCTAAGACGAACGCCTCGAGAGAGGAACAGGTCCGAGCCTGCGACCTGACAGCGCCACACTGGCTTTCTCACGGCGCCTTCGCTACGCATCTCCTCGCGTTCGTTCTCTTTCCATTCGCAGCCTAACACGTCACAAACCGGACCCGCAAGGCAGTGCAATAAGTATTGCACCACGCATAAACTTAGAATATATTATTGCACGTTGCTTTCAGGATCGAGCGTCGCCGCCGGGTTACGGCGAAGCAGGCGCCGGACGAAAAGCCCGACGTTGGAGTGGGAGGAGTTCTTTCTCTCGCGCGACGATCGCCATTCCTAAGCACCGACAAATCGTTCTTCTTCTCGCACTGCAGTCGAGGTGTGGTGTTTCCGTTGTTACCAGACGCGCCAGCAAGGGCACGGATGGTGCGGTGCCGACCTCATTGCCAGCACACAGGTTCATGCAAACCACAGGCGACGAACTATCTGGAGGTTGTACATGAGAAGAGAGTCTTTCTGTCTGGTAACAACATTTATCTTTCTGATTCTCCTCACACCCATAGCAGGCATGGCGCAGACAGCGACCACCGGGACGGTAATCGGGACGCTCAAAGATGCCAACGGAGCAGTTCTGTCGGGAGCGCGAGTTGAGCTGACGGACAATGCTACAGGCGCCACGATGAGCGCTCCGGCCAACGACGCAGGACAGTATGTTCTCACGACCGTGCTTCCTGGAATCTATACGCTGAGGGTATCGGCGTCCGGCTTCAAGCAATCGGTAGTCAATCAGGTCAGGGTGGAAGTGGCCACGGCGACGACGGTCGATTTAACGCTGCAGCCGGGTGAGGTTTCATCTACAGTCGACATCATAGCGACTCAGGAGCTTCAGACCGCGGATTCGACACTCGGCGAGGTGGTCAATACGCAGCTGCTTCAGGAATTGCCGACGGTGACCAGGCGTGTCGTCGAGCTCGCATTCCTGCAGATCGCGTCCATGCCCAATACGGGCAACGCCAATAACAGCCGCTCGGTTGCGGGCGGGCGTGGCGACCAGAATACTTTCATTCTCGACGGGCTGGATGTCTCCGACTCACAGGTGGGCGGCACCTGCTGCGGAAATATAGGTAGCGGTGTACCGCTTCCGGTTGACGCCATCGCCGAATTTCGTGCGAGCGTCACCAACCAGAATGCGTCTTTCGGTCGCGCGGCGGGTGGCCAGTATGCGTTGTCTTCACGTCGCGGTTCTGATATCTATCACGGCTCTTTTTACTGGTATCATCGCAACGACAATCTCAATGCCAACAGCTGGACGCGCAACCGGCTGAACCAGCGGAATCCCGAACTCAAAGACAATCGTGGCGGCATCAGTATGGGAGGTCCCCTTTTCGGCCCGCTGATACCGGACCTCAAGGACAAGGTGTTCTTTTTTACGAATCTCGAGATGAGGCGGCTTCCGCAGAATATCGACACTACACGCGTCGTACCGCTCGCCTCATTGCGGCAGGGCGTTCTGAGATTTCCAGACGCCACTGGAAACGTCGTGAGTTACGACTTGCGGAATTCGACGGCCTGCGGGCCGGCCGGTGGCCTGGCGTGCGATCCGCGAAGGATCGGCATCAGTCCCATCATCACACAGCATCTTGCACTTCTTCCTGCGGGGAACAACCCGACAGCCGGAGACGGGTTCAACACCACCGGTCTGAGCGGGCCGGTTGACGGGACGCTGTCGACCGACAATGTGCTGGCGCGCGTAGATTACAACATCACGGACAACTGGCGCGCGAGTGGCCTCTGGGTATGGGCACAGCAGAACCAGCTCACCAACTCCTTTGTCGACATTCGCCAGGGAGCTGGAAACATCAAGAGCCTCTTTCGACAGCCGAATGCGCCGCGGCACTACAACGCCGGAGTGACCGGGGCAATCTCGCGAACTCTGGTAAATGAAGCGCGCATTGGCTACAACGTCTCAACCATCACCTTCGACAATCCGGACCCGACCCAGCTCGTCAACGGTGCTGGTATGGCACTCGATCTTGCAGGGCTCGACGAGCCGTATGACATCGCCGGCTCACGCGCTCAGATCGGGCGTTCGTCGACCTGGCAGTTTGTCGACAACGTGACTTGGACTAAGGGCAAGCACACATTCAATCCCGGCGTAAACATTCAGTGGTTGCGGTTCTTCCACAGCCGCAAGGGCGCCGGGGCGCTCAATGTCCAGCCGATGGCTGTCATCGGAGGCTCAGGAAGCACGGTAATTCCGGCGGCGTGGCGTCCTCCGACATGCGGCGGGGGAGTAACCACCAATTGTCTGCAATCTGCGGATGTCAGCCGGTGGAATACGTTTTATGCCTCCTTGCTCGGCATGGTCGACACGACCGGAAAATTTACCGTACGTGATCCAAACACTGGGGCACTCGATAACGATCCGCAGGTTCTCAACGAGGGAGAGATCAACGAAGGCACATGGCGGCACTACGAATTCTACTTCAGTGACACCTGGCGGATAACGAGTTCACTGACACTCAACCTCGGTTTCAACGCTATCTTCGAACCTGCGTTCAAAGAGGACAAGAATCGGAGGTCGTTCCTGATCGATCTCGAGACCAAACGTCCGATATTCGTCAACGATTATCTCGAGCAGCGTGCGGCTGCGGCGCGGCAGGGCAGGGCCTACAATCCGGGCGTCGCCTTTGCTCCGACGTCGCAGTATCCCGATGTTCCCGAGATGCCGACGCAGAAGACGATCTCGCCCCGCCTGGCCGCTGCGTGGAGCCCGTCATTCAGCGACGGCATGATGGGGACGCTGTTTGGAAGCGGGAAGACCGTGGTCCGCGGCGGATACGCCATCAACTACAACCGCGTTCAGGCAGTCGGGGTCGTTCAGTTTCCGATGATCGGAAACGCGGCGCTGGCGCAGCCCAACGTGATCAACGCTCCGCCGTGCGCATTCAGCGGCACGCCCGGCCCGGGATGTGCAACCGGCCAGCCCTTCCGCGTCGGTGTCGATGGACCGGCGCCATTGCCTGTCATCACACCGTCGATTCCGATTCCGTATGCTCCACCATCGCCGTTCGGCCTGGGTCTCGGGAACACGCTCGGATGGGATCCGGATTTCAGGGTAGGGCGGGTTCATAGTTTCGACCTGACGATTCAGCGCGAACTGCCTGGCAACATCGTGCTCGAAGTCGGGTGGATCGGGCGCTACGGTCGCGATCTGATGATCGAGAAGAACATCAATGCAGTGCCATTTTTCATTGCCGATATGAGCGGCAGGTCTCAGCAGACTTTTGCGCAGGCATTCGATCTGGTGTCAGCCCAGTTGCGTTCCGGAGTCCAGCCGGGCGCAGTGACACCACAGGCGTGGTTCGAGAACAGTCTTGGCGCCGGCGCAACGACGTCACTAGCCTCGAGCCTCGGGTCAGCCTTTATCAACCAGCAGGTCTATTCACTCTGGTTCAACGGAATCGATCCGATGCTGATTGCGCAGGGCAAGACGCCAGTCAACAACAGGCAGATTTTCGCCACCATCTACCACACGCACGGCGGATATTCGAACTACAATGCCGGTTTCGTCACGCTCAACAAGCGGTTTGGAAATGGACTGTCATTCAACTTCAACTACACACTGTCGCGCAATCTCGAAACGCTTGGCGGTATTCACGACGGCTCGTCAGGAATAACTGTCAACCATTACGATCTCGACTATGCGTACGGTCCATCGCTTTCGGATCGCACGCATGCTTTCAACGTCTATGGCCTGTATGAACTGCCGTTCGGCAGAGGAAAGCGTTTCGATGCGAGCGGAGCTCTGGACAAGATCATCGGCGGCTGGCAGGTGTCTGCCGTGACGCAGTGGTTCAGTGGCCGCCCGCTGTTCGTGGCCATTGGCGGGCAGCCGTTCGGTTCGATTCCGGGATCACAGGAGAGCGCTCCTACGTTGCGCAATCCAAATGCAAACGAAGGTCGATATGAAGGTGTGTTCGGGTCTAACGTCGCGCTCAACGGTGATCCTGCGCGTGGTGGGACGGGTCTCAACCTCTTCCAGGACCCTGCAGCTGTATTCAACAGTTTTCGTCCATTCCTGCTCAGTCAGGACGGGCGTACGTCGCGTGGGGTGATTCGCGGACCGACGTGGGCTACCTTCGATATGTCACTCTCGAAGCGAACGTCGATCACCGAGCGCGTGCAGATTCGCTTCAGCGCCGATTTTCTCAATCTCTTCAACCACCCGTTGTTCAACGATCCGGCGTTGAACCTGCTCGCCCCGGCATCGTTCGGAGTACTCAGTTCGGAGCCGACTTCGTCGAACAACTTTTACAATGCGCGCCAGATTCAGTTAGGGTTGCGCATCGAATTCTGAATCGGTCCACACGAGAGGTCGCTCGGGAATCGATCGGGCGGCCTTTCGGAGGTGGCTGGAGAGCAAACGTCCGCTATCTGGCGAGGAATTCGGAATGAAAAAGACGGTACAGACACTGTTAGCCTTTCTCACATTGACATTGTTTATTGCGGGCATCGCAGGGCCTACGAGCAGCGGTGTCTACGCGCGAGATGACCAGTTTGCTTCGGTTCGCGCCTTCATCCAGAAGCAGATGATCGAGCGCTCAGTTCCCTCCGTGGCCGTCGGCGTGGCGCGTGATGGAAAGATAATCTGGGAGGAAGGATTTGGCTGGGCAAACCGCGAGGAACGAATCCCTGCAACTCCTCACACGATCTATTCCCTGGCATCGATCTCAAAACCGATCACGGCCACGGGGCTGATGGTACTCAAAGAGCGCGGCAAGATCGATCTCGACCGACCGATCAACGATTACCTGGGTGAGGCCAGAGTCAAGGTACGTCTCGGAAACCCTGCCGATGTCACCGTGCGCCGCGTGGCCAACCATACTTCAGGATTGCCACTCCATTACCAGTTCTTCTACGTGGACGAGCCGTATCGCGCGCCGTCGCGCGACGAAACGATCCTCAGATATGCCAACACGATCACGAGTCCAGGCGAGAAGTACCAGTACTCGAACCTGGGATACGGGCTGTTGGATTACATCATCGAACGCGTGTCGGGGAAGAGTTACACCGAGTTTATGAGGACCGAGGTCTTTCAGCCTCTCGGGCTGACTCATATGTCGATCGACATTCCGGCAGGAATGGAGAAACAGCAGGCGGTTCGATATGGAACCGACGGGCTGCCGATTCCTTTCTACGCATTCGATCATCCGGGCGGTTCTGCAGTGTATTCGAGCGCGCATGATCTTGCGCGTTTCGGAATGTTCCATCTCAAGGCGCACCTTCAGGATCAGAAGGCGATTCTGAGCGATCAGGCAATAGATGAAATGCAGAGACCGACCGCTCAGACGGGATCGAATCAGAACGGATATGGCGTCGGCTGGGGTACTTCGATGTTTCCTGGCAATCATCTCTGCGTTTCGCACACTGGCGGGATGGGTGGCGTAGCAACTTCCCTGCGCCTGTTTCCGAAAGAGAAGATCGCCATCGTGGTATTGACGAACTCGGGCTCGTCTGCACCTCACCAGATTGCTGACGAGATCGTGGCGGCACTCATGCCGGATGCTCGTGTCCAGCCATCACAGGGACAGAGAGGGGCACAGCAGGCCGCATTTACACCGGACCCGTCGCTGGTGGGCAGCTGGAAGGGCAATTTGTATACCTACAAGACCCAGGTTCCCGTAACGCTCGTTTTCCAGCCCGACGGTGATATCCACGCTCAGCTCGGTATGCAGCCGAAGGTTCTCGTCAACCGCGCCGAGTTCAAAGATGGCTTTCTGACCGGCGACTTCCCCGGCGACATCGGAACTGAGGACGCCAACCGGACGCGTTACATCGTCGCGCTTTCGCTCAAACTGCGCGGCGATACGCTCAATGGAGGGGCAACCGCGAGATCGCTTCCGGTGCCCAACAAGCCAGGCAACGCGCTGACGCAGTGGATAGAGCTAAAAAAGCAATGATCACGCTGCCTTCGCGCAGGGAAAACAGTCAATGAAAAGGTTCATCGTTTCTACGGCAATCGCCGCCATCGTCTCGATGTGCGTCTATGCTGCGGTCGTAACCTCTGCTGCATCCGCACAGCCGGATAGCTACGATCTGTTGATCCGCAACGGTCGCATCGTCGATGGCACGGGAGCGCCGTGGTACCGCGCTGATATTGGCATTCGACAGGGGCGCATTGCGGCGATCGGACGACTGAGGAATGTTCAGGCCGCGCGCACGATCGATGCCAGCGAGCTGATCGTTGCTCCGGGTTTCATCGACATGATGGGGCAGCGAGCACGGCCATTTCTTCGCGACCACAATGCAGCCTTCAACCTGCTGACGCAGGGCATCACGACGATCAACTGCGGTGAAGGAGGGTCGGATGCCCCGCTCGACGGCGACGATGCCGAACGTGCTGGCTGGCGTACGATGCGAGAGTTCTTTGCGCGCCTCGAAGCGCGCGGGATGCCGATGAACATGGTGCAGACTGTAGGACACACACAACTGCGTCGCATCGTCATCGGAGTTGAGGATAAACGCGCCACTCCGGAACAATTGGAAAGAATGCGTGGCATGGTGCGCGAGGCGATGGAGGCCGGTGCGATCGGGTTTTCGACCTCGCTCATCTACCCGCCGGCAGTCTACGCTCCCGAAGAAGAGCTGACTGAGCTGGCGAAGATTGCTGGTGAGTTCGGAGGACGTTACTACACGCACATGCGCAATGAGGGCGATCAGCTTCTCGAGGCCATAGACGAAGCGCTGCGCATAGGAAAAGCGGCGAACACTCCCGTTCATATCTATCATCTCAAGACTGCTGGGCGAGGCAACTGGGGAAAGATGGGACCTGGCGATTGCTCGAATCAGGGCGGCGCGTGCGGCCGGGCAGGAGGTAGGAGCCGACGTATATCCGTACGTCAACAACGGACTCGGAATTCGTGCCCTGATACATCCACAGCACTCCGCAAAGGGACCCGAAGACCTGATGCGACGATTGAACGATGCCTCGATCCGGAGCGAGATTCGCCGGGAGATGGAGACCGGAACGGGCTGGGAGAACTGGTTCGGGCACGTCGGGCACGACTGGGACCGCATAGTGATTGCGGGCATTATCGATCCTGCCTATAGCGCGCACAACGGCAAATCGCTCGGAGAGATCGCGCGAACAGTTAAACAGGATCCGTGGGACCTGTTTTTCGCACTTGCCCGGACGGGCGCTGCGGCCATGCCACAGAGCATGTCCGAGGCGAACAAAATCAAAGCCATGCAGCAGGAGTTTGTCTCGTTCGACACTGACGTAGGTCCTGCGAGCGCGCCATACACGGGTCATCCGCGCGCTTTCGGCGCTTTCCCGCGAGTGATTGCCAGGTACGTGCGTGATCTTGGCGCGTTGTCTCTCGAGGCGGCAATTCATCGCATGGCATCGGTCGCAGCCAATGAGATCATGGCGTATGATCGCGGGCATCTGGGAGTCGGACTTGCGGCCGACATAGTGATCTTCGACATGAAGACGATAAGAGATCGTGCGACATTCGCCGAACCCGACCTGACGTCTGAAGGTGTGAAGCATGTCATCGTCAATGGCGTCGCCGTGCTGGATGAAGGCAAATTCACGGGAGCGACTCCTGGGAAAGTGCTGCGGGGGCCCGGATATCGGACAAATTGAAGCTATTGGAGTGCTGAGTGCTGAGTGATGAGAGTTACGTGTAGTACTGAGCTTTAGCTGGGGTATGACATTCGAACTCACTCGTTAATGTCATCGAATTTCAAGCCCAAGCTGAAGCTTGAACTCCATACTCAGCACTCAGCACTCAGCACTTAACTGTGGATACAAGGGAGAACATGAATCATCGCGTCAGATTTTCGATTTTTCTGAGTCTGCTCGTAGCGTGTTGGATGACGCCGGTTGGCGGGCAGAATACGGCGACGGCGTTTGAATTGACGACGTTCATGGTCCCGATGCGCGACGGAGTACGGCTCAACACGCACGTCTTCACACCAAAGGGGCAGCGTGAACCTCTTCCGATAATGCTCGAGCGCACGCCATACCAGGCGCCAGCCGGTGAGGCCTGGGCTCAGGGCAAGTTCAAGTCGCTCGCTGCTGACGGTTACATCTTCGTCTTTCAGGACATTCGTGGCAGGTACAAGTCCGAGGGCCAGTTCGTCATGCAGCGTTCGCCCGTATCACTGCTCGCGAACACCAAAGACCCAAAGGTCATCGACGAAGTTACCGACGCTTATGACACCATCGACTGGCTGGTGAAGAACGTTCCGAACCACAACGGCCGCGTAGGCATCATCGGCATATCGTATCCGGGGTGGACTGCCGGCATGGCGACGCTTGCACCGCATCCGGCCCTGAAGGCTGCTTCACCGCAGGCTTCGCCCACCGACATGTACATCGGGGATGATTTCCATCACAACGGCGCCTTTCGCCTGAGTTACGGATTCGAATATGCGACGCGAATGGAGACGAGCAAGGAACAGGCGCGCTTCAGTTTTGACCGTTATGATACCTACGAGTGGTATCTGCGCCTGGGCCCGCTCTCGAACGTCAATGAGAAGTATCTGCATGGCAAGATTCCGACGTGGAACGATTTCGTAGAACATCCGAATTACGACCAGTTCTGGCAACAGCAGGCAATGGCGGGCTACCTCAAAAAAGTCAACGTACCGATGCTTGTCGTGGCCGGCTGGTGGGATCAGGAGGATTTTTACGGTCCGATCAACATGTATACGACGCTCGAAAAGAACGACGCACAGAAGATGAACTACTTCGTTTCCGGGCCGTGGAATCACGGTGGCTGGGCGCGTGGTGCCGGATCGAATCTGGGTCGCATCAAGTTCGACAGCAACACCGCCGAATATTATCGGGAGAAGATCGAGGCCCCGTGGTTTGCCTATTATCTCAAGGACAGAGGCAAACCCGACATCACCGAGGCGATCACATTTCAGACCGGTGGCAATGAATGGAAGCGTTACAACCAGTGGCCCCCGCGAAACCTGACTGAAGACCGCAAGTTGCATTTTCAGGCAGACGGCCAACTCTCGTTCGAAGCTCCTACAGCTGCCAACCGCAGCGAGTATGACGAGTACGTCTCCGATCCTGCCACGCCAGTTCCCTATCGTCCACGTCCGATCGAGGCCACATATGATGCGCGCGGTTCGGGTTGGGGCACCTGGCTGGTGGAGGATCAGCGCTTCGTCGATGGCCGTCCGGATGTGCTGAGCTGGGAGACAGGTACGCTGACTGATGATGTCGTCATCACCGGACAGGTGACTGCCAATCTCTTTGCTTCGACCTCAGGTTCAGACAGTGACTGGGTCGTCAAGCTGATCGACGTTTTTCCCGAGGACTATCCGAAAGAGCCGAAGATGGGAGGCTACCAGTTAATGGTGGCAAATGATGTCCTGCGTGGCCGGTTCAGAAAGAGTTTCGAGCGACCGCAGCCCGTCATTCCAAACAGGGTGGAACCTTATGCCATCGATCTGCATCACATCGACCACAGGTTTCAGAAGGGCCACAAGATCATGGTGCAGGTCCAGAGCACGTGGTTCCCGATCATCGACCGTAATCCGCAGAGGTACGTCGATAACATCTTCAAGGCGAAGGCATCGGATTACATCAAGGCAACTCAGCGTGTCTTTCGCACCAGCACGTTTCCATCACACATTGTCGTTCCCGTCGTGCGGGGACGCGGGTAACAGAGTGACTAAATCAAAGGATAAGCGATGACCCGGTCAATCTTAATCGTTTCGTTGTCGTTATTGTTGTTGTCTTCGGCCACACCACGTGTCACCGCCCAGAACGCGGGAGAGCCCGCACATCCGCCTTCGACTGCGTCAAAGGTTGACGAGTTGTTTGCGAAGTGGAACAAGCCAGCGTCACCCGGCTGCGCATTCTCGGTGATGAAGGACGGGCAGATCATCGACAAACGCGCCTACGGAATGGCGAATCTCGATTACGACATTCCGCTGACGACAAGTAGCGTCTTTCATGTGGCCTCGGTCTCCAAGCAGTTCACCGCAGCAGCGGTCGTGCTGCTGGCACAGCAGAAGAAACTCTCACTCGATGATCCGGTGCGAAAATACATCCCCGAGCTTCCTGATTTCGGCCAATCTATTACGATCCGGCACTTGATCCATCACACGAGCGGGCTGCGCGATCAGTGGGCGCTGCTCGGACTGGCAGGTTCGCGTTACTCCATCGATCGCATCGCAGACATTGATGTTCTCGAACTTGTCTCCAGGCAGAAGGACCTCAACTTCAGACCGGGAGAAAAGAATCTCTACTCCAACACAGGCTACACACTGCTGGCGGTGATCGTGGCGCGTGTCAGCGGAAAGTCATTCCGGGAATTCACTGACGAGAACATCTTCCGTCCGCTGGGAATGAAAGACACACATTTTCGCGACGACTTCTCTGAGATCGTCAGAAACCAGGCATACGGGTATCAGCCGTCCAAAGGCGATATTTTCCGCGTGAGCGCAACAAATTTTGACACTGCCGGAGCAACCAGCCTGCTGACGACAGTCGAGGACATCGCACTCTGGGATAGGAATTTCTATGAGAAGAAGGTGGGAGGTAACGAATTCATCGCCCAAATGCTCGAACGCGGGAAACTCAATAACGGCGAAACGATCAGTTATGCATTCGCGCTGACGCACGGAACATATCGCGGTCTGCCAGTCGTCGAACATTCGGGATCAGACGCCGGATTTCGTGCGCAGTTCACGCGCTTTCCGGAACAGCACCTCTCAGTTGCGGTGTTCTGCAATGCGGGTCCTGTGGATACACTATCACTCGCTCGCAAGGTGGCCGACATTCACCTCGATGGCAAGTTCAAAGACAAACCGGCAGTTCCGGCAGCTCCTGCAGTCGCTCTTTCCGAGTCACAGCTTCGCAGTCGTGAAGGCCTCTACCTCGATGCGGAAGGTGGCGGTCAGATGCGGCTCTCAGTCAAAGACGGAAAGCTGACGACGCAATCGCGAGGACAGGCCGTCGAGTTGCGCCCGTTGAGCGATACCAGTTTCGAGATCGTCGAACGCAATCTCAAGGTGGATTTCGAACAGGGAGCAGCAGGCGCGACGTCGACTCGTGGCACGAGACGAAGGGGGAACAAGGACCTCGTATGATTTCATGCCGCCTTACACGATGCCGGTTGCCCTTCGTGCCGATTACCCCGGTGAATATGTTAGCGACGAGATCGAACCCGTGTTCCGCATCGCTGTCGAGGGTGAGAAGCTGATGCTCAAGAGGTTCAAATACCCTGCAGCAGCGCTCGAACCCGCAGCACGTGATGTGTTTCTGAGCGATCTGGGAATTTTACGGTTCATTCGTGACTCGAGTGGCCGCGTCAGCGCACTGAATATCAACATGGGGCGAATCAGGAACTTCCACTTGAAGAAGAGGTGATCGATCGCACCAGCGCAATCGTTGGTGTAGAGAAGATTCCGGCTAAAGCCGGTACTACATGCCCTGATTTGCAGCGAGCATGTTGCAGAAAAGAGCGCCCTGTTCGAGAGCGTCGTCGAGCGCGCAGTGCGTGTGAGGCAGCGGATCGAACCAGGCTTGCGGCATATTGCGCTTTACGGTCTCGCGGTAGCCCTTGCGAAGCATTGCCATCGCGTATGTTTTGATATCAAGTGCTGTGTAAGAGAACGGGTTTTCACCAGCGAAGCGCATCAGATACCAATAGACGAACATGAAAATCAAAGACGGCGGGATAACCAACAAAGACCGGTGGTCCGGGCAGTTCTTTGAGCCACGCTACGTATTGCGGCATCACTACTGAGGGTGATTGAGGATTCTCGCGGCAGGCTTTCCACGCTTCAGGTTGAGTACGCCACCATTCGGTCGTGCGCGGGTCCGGTTCGGCGCCGGGCAGGGTTTCAAGGTTCGCAGTAAACGTTCCGATCAGCGTCTTGTCGGCCAGATAGGCGGCCGAGCCAAAGCTCAGCATTGAATTGACTACCGGGACGGGCCCGTCGGTTTCGATGTCCGTGCTGACGTAAATTTCGCTCATGTCGAACACTCTAACACCTGCCGGCGAAGCAAGCTAAAGCTTGAACTCCATACACTGGGAGCGCCAGGCTGAAGCCTGGCGCCTGGAGTTCCGAGGAACTACTGACACGCGTCACACGTCCGTACACGCGTGTTTCTGAGGAAACCGCCTGGTCTAGCTAAGGCGGAATCCTGAGAAGTAAGACTTCATTGACCCGCTATCGAATCTGACCATAATAGTCACGAAGGAGCCGAGGCATGAAAACAGCAAATGTCAGCCAGTTGAAGAGCCGCCTCAGCAGCTACCTCGATGCAGTACAACAGGGAGAAGAAATAGTTGTACGTGATCGAGACAAGCCGATCGCGAGAATCGTTCCTCTGACAGTCCGTGGCGGTGACGATTTCGAAGAGGCTGCGCTGGTTGCTTCCGGAGTGATGACGCTTCCGCAAGCAGACGAATTGCCGCCGTCATTCTGGAGAATCAAAGCGGGGCGTGTCAGTCAGAAGCGCGCAGTGAGGGTAGTGAGGGAAGAACGTGACGAAGACTGAAATCGCTTTCTGGGACACGAGTGCGCTCGTCCCTCTCTGCTGCGCTCGCGGAGGATCGAGTACGGAAATGCGAGCATTGTTTCGCAAGTTCGGGAAGCCGGTAGTATGGTGGGGGACGACAGTCGAAGTGCGGAGCGCGCTCGCGCGTCTTAGAGAGGATGGTCAGATGAGCATGCGCGAGCTGACTGCGGCTATTCGACGATGGGAACAGCTGGAAACGATTCTTCGCGAGGTGACTCCGACGGAGCAGGTAAGGAGATTGGCAAAAGCGCTGCCAGTGACATATCGAATTCGAACGCTCGATGCTTTTCAGCTGGCAGCGGCACTAGCCTGGACGCAGGAGCGTCCGCGCCAGCGGCCATTCGTCTGCCTTGACAAACGACTTGCACAAGCTGCTGCTCCAGGCAGGTTTCACCATCTACCCAAAGTGAAACGTACTAACCGACAAAGATCGGACGAGCGCTCGCGAAATGCCTTTGGCATCTTGTACGCTTCATGGGGGAATGGTTGCAACCGTTCCGCCTGAAGGCGGTACAACGTACCTTAAAGCCCGCCTGCACTTGACAAGAGGTGCTCAGGTATTGATAATCTGATAGTTTGCGTAGGACGCTCTTTGTTAGACAAGCGGCGCCAGATGGTCTCGAAGTGCAGAGGCGCCGCATAGCTCGAAAGTCAACAAACGACTGACGGGCTATTCTGAGAACGTATTGTGGCGTAGAACCTCTAGTCGCTGCTTCATTTAGCACGCCTCGAACTGATAACGCCACAGAGAAACTCGGCGACTTTGGGACGCCATATCTGCACGCGCTCGTAACAGACATCCCAAAAACTAATCAGGTTCGCTAAATCCGTTTGCGCCGGAACTACGCGCGCCGGAGGAGTCTCCGGCAGCGAGAAATCGCGCGTTTGAAGGCCGTTTGAAGTTGGTTAAGGAATAGAAGCAACGCTATGCCGACTATTAATCAGTTAGTTCGCAAGGGACGTAAAGCCGTCAAATACAAGACTTCGAGCCCGGCTCTGCAATCCTGCCCGCAGCGGCGCGGTGTCTGTGTCCAGGTAAAGACCCAGACTCCCAAGAAGCCCAATTCGGCGCTTCGAAAGATTGCCCGAGTTCGTCTCGTAAACGGCATTGAGGTCACCTCCTACATCCCTGGCATCGGCCACAACCTGCAGGAGCACTCGATCGTGCTCGTTCGTGGTGGCCGCGTGAAGGACCTGCCCGGCGTTCGATATCACATCGTGCGCGGGACGCTCGATTCGGTCGGCGTTTCCAACCGCAAGCAGGGGCGCTCGAAGTATGGCGCCAAGCGTCCGAAGGAAGGCGCTGCCGCGGCGAAGGGCAAGAAGTAAGGATAGCAGGCGAAGGAAAGAGCTATGCCAAGAAGAAGAGTAGTTGCAAAGCGCGAGATTCTGCCGGATCCGGTCTACAACAGCCCGCTTGTGGCCAAGTTCATCAATACGATGATGTGGGGCGGAAAGAAGGCAGTGGCGGAGGGCATCCTTTACAGTGCCCTGGACAAGATCAAAGAGCGCACCCAGGAAGATCCGCTCAAGGTTTTCAAGAAGGCGGTCGAGAATGTTTCGCCGCGCGTTGAAGTGAAGTCACGCCGCGTGGGTGGAGCCAACTATCAGGTGCCGATCGAAGTCGGCGCGTCACGGCGCGCTGCGCTTGCAATGCGCTGGCTCGTGATCTTCTCGCGCACTCGTGGCGAAAAGACAATGATTGACAAGTTAGCAGGTGAGATTTTTGATGCGTCAACCGGCAAGGGTAACGCGATCAAGAAGCGGGAGGACGTCCATCGAATGGCCGAAGCCAACAAGGCTTTCGCGCATTATCGGTGGTAGGGAAGAAGTGCTGAGTGCTGGGTGCTGAGTGCTGAGTGAAGTAATCCGAACTGTACAGCACTCAGCACTCAGCACTCAGCACTCAGAACTCGGGATGAGCTGTATGGCAAGACAAGCACCTCTTAGTAAGTTCCGGAATATCGGCATCATGGCGCACATCGATGCTGGTAAGACGACTACGACTGAGCGAATCCTTTATTACACGGGGGTTTCATACAAGATCGGCGAAGTGCACGAAGGCACTGCCGTACATGGACTGGATGGAGCAGGAGCAGGAACGCGGCATTACGATTACATCGGCTGCGACGACCTGTTTTTGGAAGCGCAACAACGAAGAGTATCGAATCAATATTATCGATACGCCCGGGCACGTCGACTTCACGATCGAAGTCGAACGCTCACTTCGTGTTCTCGACGGTGCAGTTGCCGTATTTGATGCGGTCGCCGGCGTCCAGCCCCAGTCCGAAACGGTCTGGCGCCAGGCGGACAAATACAATGTTCCGCGAATCGCATTCATCAACAAGATGGATCGACCCGGCGCCGACTTCGACCACTCCGTTGAAACTATCCGCACTCGCCTCACCGCCAACCCGATTGCAGTTCAATTCCCGATCGGAGCTGAAGACAACTTCAAAGGTGTCATCGACCTTCTCGAAATGAAGGGCATCACGTGGAAGGACGAGGCGAAGGGATCCGCGACTGATGTCGCAGAAATCCCGGCCGAACTTGAAGGAAGCAGCTGAGGCCGCCCGCGAAAAGATGGTCGAAGCCATCGCCAACCACGACGACGAGGTCGCGACGAAGTATCTGGAAGGCTGCAGCGATCTCGACTGAGGAGCTGCGTGCTGCGCTTGAGACGCGGCGCAATCGCACTCAAGCTTGTGCCTGTCGTCTGTGGCACGGCATTCAAGAACAAAGGTGTTCAGCCTCTGCTCGACGCTGTGATTGATTACCTCCCGTCGCCGCTGGATATCGAGGCGGTTGAGGGCGTCAACAAGAAAGGCGAGACAGTCGAGCGGCCTGCAGATGACAAGGCGCCGTTCTCGGCGCTTGTCTTCAAGATCATGGCCGACAAGCACGTTGGCCAGCTTTCGTTCGCGCGGATTTATTCGGGCACGCTCAAGGCGGGCTCCTATGTTCTACAACTCGACAAGGGACAATCGCGAGCGCGTTGGACGCATCCTGAAGATGCACGCCAACAAGCGCGAGGACATTGAAGAGGCCTATGCCGGTGAGATTGTAGCCGTCGCGGGTCTCAAGCAGGTCACGACCGGCGACACTATCTGCTCCGAGTCGCATCCGGTGATCCTCGAAGCGATGGAGTTCCCGCAGCCCGTGATCTCGCTCGCAATCGAGCCGAAGACGCGGCCTGACCAGGAGAAGCTCGAGCACAGCACTCGGCCGGCTGGCGCAGGAAGATCCCTCGTTCAGGGTACACACAGACCAGGAGACAAATCAGACGATCATCTCGGGGATGGGCGAGCTGCATCTCGAGATCATCGTTGATCGACTGAAGCGCGAGTACAGCGTTGACGCCAATGTTGGCAAGCCTCAGGTCGCATACCGCGAAACGATTCGCAGACCGGCCAAGGGTGAAGAGAAATACGCACGGCAGACCGGCGGTCGCGGCCAGTATGGCCACGCGGTCCTCGAGATCGAACCCGCCGAGCCAGGCACGGGCTTCGAGTTTGTCAATGAGATCGTGGGTGGCGCGATTCCCAAGGAGTACATCCCGGCGGTCGAGAAGGGCGTCGTCGAGGCGATGGAAGGCGGCATCATCGCCGGCTACGAGATGGTCGACATCAAGGTGCGTCTTGTCTACGGCAGCTATCACGAAGTCGACTCGTCTGAGATGGCGTTCAAGATCGCCGGTTCGATCGCGTTCAAGAATGCAGCCAGAAGCGCACAGCCCGGTGCTTCTCGAGCCTGTAATGAAGGTCGAGATCGTGACGCCGGAAGAGTACATGGGTTCGATTACCGGCGACCTGAGTTCGCGACGCGGACGAATCGAGTCGATGAACTCGCGGCATGGCGCACAGATCATTGTGTCGATGGTGCCGCTTGCCGAGATGTTCGGTTATGAGACGGATCTGCGATCGATGACGCAGGGCCGCGCTTCATCGACGATGCATTTTGCTCGATACGAGGAAGCGCCGAAGAGCGTCAGCGAGGAGATCATCGCAAAGGTTCAGGGCACTGCATCGCTAGTTTGAAGTTTACTTTTATCTGATATCGAGGAGCGACAACCAACATGGGGAAAGAGAAATTCGATCGGAGTAAACCACACGTCAATATCGGGACGATCGGGCACGTCGATCACGGAAAGACGACCCTGACCGCAGCGATCACGCGAGTCCTCGGAAAGAACAATCCGAAGATTCAGTTCCGGAGCTTCGACTCAATCGATAACGCTCCGGAAGAGAAAGCGCGCGGGATCACCATCGCTACCGCGCACGTCGAGTACGAGACCAAGAATCGGCACTATGCGCACGTCGACTGCCCGGGCCACGCCGACTATGTCAAGAACATGATCACGGGCGCAGCGCAGATGGACGGAGCGATCCTGGTCGTGGCCGCAACCGACGGACCGATGCCGCAGACGAGAGAGCACATTCTGCTCGCGCGTCAGGTGGGCGTTCCGGCGATGGTCGTCTTCATGAACAAGGTGGACGCGGTGGACGACGCTGAACTGCTGGACCTGGTAGAACTGGAAGTCCGAGAGCTGCTTTCGAAGTATGAGTTCCCGGGCGATGACATCCCGGTCGTCCGCGGATCGGCTCTCAACGCGCTCAACGGCGAGGCTGAGGGCGAAGCGAAGGTTGTCGAGTTGATGGACGGCGGTGGACAGCTACATCCCGACTCCGCAGCGCGAGATAGACAAGCCGTTCCTGATGTCGGTCGAAGATGTCTTCTCGATCTCAGGTCGCGGAACGGTGGCGACGGGCCGGGTCGAGCGAGGAATCGTGAAGGTAGGCGAGACGGTAGAGATCGTCGGGATCAAGGACACGCGCTCGACGGTGGTGACGGGAGTCGAGATGTTCAAGAAGCTGCTCGATGAGGGGCGCGCGGGAGACAACGTGGGGCTGCTGCTGCGCGGAGTTGAGCGCAAGGAGATCGAGCGCGGGCAGGTGATCGCGAAGCCCGGGAGCATCAAGCCGCACACGAAGTTCAAGGCGGAAGCCTACGTGCTGACGAAGGAAGAGGGAGGGCGGCACACGCCGTTCTTCACCGGATATCGTCCACAGTTCTACTTCAGAACGACGGACGTGACCGGGGTGGCGAATCTGCCTGAAGGAGTGGAGATGGTGATGCCTGGCGACAACATCGCGATGGAGATCGAGCTGATCGCGCCGATCGCGATGGAGAAGGGTCTGCAGATTCGCGATTCGCGAGGGAGGCCGGACAGTGGGTGCCGGGACGATCTCTGACATAGTGGCGTAGAAGAAGAAGTGGATCCAGTGGTCAGGGTCAGTGGATCAGTTCAGTCAGGAGTAAAAACGGTTTTAACTGACACCTGACGCCACTGACACCCTGACCACTCAAAGGAAACAACATGCTGAACGACAAGATCAGAATTCGCCTTAAGGCATACGATCATCGGGTGCTCGATCAATCGACGGCCGAGATCGTCGAGACTGCGAAGCGGACAGGGGCGCGGGTTGCGGGTCCGATTCCGCTTCCTACGGTGAAGAACAAGTACACCGTCCTCAAATCGCCGCACGTCGATAAGAAGTCGCGCGAGCAGTTCGAGATTCGCACGCACAAGCGGCTGATGGACATTCTCGATCCGACACCGCAGACGATGGATGCGCTGATGAAGCTGGATCTGCCAGCCGGTGTTGACGCCGAGATCAAGGCCTTTGGGCGCGATCGCCGGTAATCAAGAGAGTGGCCCTGGAATACTGACGGAGTTACAGAGATGGTCAACGGAATAATCGGAAAAAAGCTGGGGATGACGCAGGTCTTTGCGGCGGACGGCACAGTTACACCTGTGACTGTGATCAAGGCCGGACCGTGCGTGGTCGTGCAGCGCAAGACCGTCGCGAGTGACGGCTATGAAGCGGTTCAGTTGGGTCTGGTAGAGGACAAAGGTCCGAAGCGAACGAACAAACCAATGGCTGGTCATTTCAGCCGTGCAGGAATACCGCCGACGCGGATTCTTCGTGAGTTCCGGCTGAAGGACGCGGCTGAAGGCGTGAATGTTGGCGACAAAGTTTTGTGTGATCAGTTCAATGCGGATGACATCATCGATGTGATCGGCACGAGCAAAGGGCGGGGCTTTGCGGGTTTCATGAAGCGGCACGGTTTTCATGGCGGCCGCGCGTCACACGGCTCAATGTTCCACCGTGCGCCTGGCGGGATTGGCGCTTCGGCTTATCCGTCACGAGTGTTCAAAGGGACAAAGATGGCCGGTCATATGGGTGTTGAGCGCAAGACGACGAAGAATCTGCGTGTTGTGCGCGTCGATGCTGACGAGAACATTATTCTGGTGCGCGGTGCAGTACCCGGGCCGAACGGCGCATACGTGCTCATCAAGAAGGCAGAGGCGCACAAGCTTTGAGGAGCCCGGGGAGTTCTGGCGAGGAGGAAGTAATGCCAACGGTTGAAGTCAAGAATCTCAAGAACGAGCGCATCGGCGAAGTCGAGTTGAAGGACCAGGTTTTTGGCCAGCCGCTCAACGAAGCACTGATCCACGACGCGGTAAGGAACTACCTTGCTAACCAGCGCCAGGGCACGGTCAAGACCAAGACCCGCGGCAACGTGGCGGGCAGCGGCAAGAAGCTTTGGAAACAGAAGGGCACGGGACGCGCGCGCATTGCGAGCATGCGTTCGCCACTCTGGAAGGGCGGCGGAAACGTTCACGGACCGCAACCCAAGGACTGGAGCTATGACCTTCCGAAGAAGATGAAGCGCGGGGCGTTAAGATCGGTACTTTCCGAGAGGCTTCGCGAGGGAAATCTTTTTGTGGTTGACGATTTCAACCTGGATGCGATCGAGGTGAAAGGCAAAGGCGGTGACGCACTTGCCGGACACAAGACGAAGAAGTTTCTGAGCGATTGCGCAGAGCTTTGGCTGGGGCGGCAAGACATTGATCGTCGAAACGAGTCCGGCCGAGAGTCTGGTGCTCAGCTCTCGCAATGTTGAAGGTGTGAATATCACGACGGGCAAAACACTCAACATCTACGAAGTGCTCTATCACGACCGCATCGTGTTCACGCGAGCAGCGATCGATGCGATCGAAGAAAGGTTGAGCTGATATGAAAACGATGTGGGATGTGGTCAAGGGGCCGGTGATTACCGAGAAGGCTCTGAAGCTCAAAGAGAAGAGCACCGTAGCCGGCAAGCAGGTGCTTGCGTTTCGCGTGGCGACTGGAGCGAGCAAGCACGCCATCAGAAGTGCGGTTGAGAAGATCTTCAAGGTTAAGGTAGCAGAGGTGAGGATCCTCAACTATCACGGCAAGGAAGTGCGCCGCGGCCGGACACTTGGACGCAAACCCGACTGGAAGAAGGCATACGTCACACTCAAGGCAGGCGAACGGGCGATTGACTACGGAGACTCAATCTAAACGCGCGAGCGAGGTGAGATACGATGGGAATCAAGAAACTGACACCGACCAGTCCCGCGCGTCGCTATCAGACTTATCTGACAAACGATGAGCTGACGACGTCGAAGCCGCACAAGGCGCTTCTCGAGACAAAACAGCGGACCAACGGCCGCAACAATCTCGGCACGGATTACGGTTCGTCATCGCGGAGGCGGACACAAGCGCCACTATCGTGTGGTCGACTTCAAGCGCGACAAGACCGGGATTCCGGGACGCGTGGCTACGATCGAATACGATCCGAACCGATCGGCGAGGATTGCGCTCGTCAATTACGCTGATGGCGAGAAGCGATACATCCTCGCGCCGGCAGGGATCAAGATCGGTCAAACGATCGTCGCGGGTCCTGAGGCGGACATCCTGACGGGCAATGCGCTTCCGATCAAGAACATCCCGCTCGGAACGCAGCTCCATAACATCGAGCTCAAGCCCGGCAAGGGCGGTCAGATGGCTCGCAGTGCGGGCAGCTTCGCGCAGTTGGTGGCGAAGGAAGGCGAGACGGCTCAACTCAGGCTGCCTTCGGGTGAGATTCGACTGGTATCGGTCGACTGCATGGCGACTGTCGGTCAGGTGGGAAATGCCGAACACGAGAACGTCTCGATAGGCAAAGCAGGACGAAGCCGATGGATGGGCAAGCGCCCGACGGTGCGTGGAGTTGCGATGAATCCGGTCGACCATCCGCACGGCGGCGGTGAGGGCAAGACCTCAGGTGGACGGAATCCCGTGACGCCGTGGGGCAAGCCGACACGAGGCTACAAGACGCGCAACAACAAACGGACTGATAAGTTCATCGTCAAACGGAGAGGCAAATAGGAAGAAAAGTCTGAGTGCTGAGTGCTGGGTGCTGATATGCGCTCAACGCGCGCACGCTGAGAAGCTTGCTCAACACTAAGCACTCAGCACTCAGCACTCAGCACTCAGCACTAAAAGTATGGCACGTTCAGTCAAAAAAGGTCCTTTTGTAGATGACCACCTGATGAAGGTGATCGACAGGATGAACGAGGCGCGCGAGAAGAAGGTGCACAAGACCTGGTCGCGCCGGTCGACGATCACCCCCGAGATGGTGGGTCATACGGTGGCTGTTCACAATGGCAAGAAGTTCATCCCCGTCTACGTCACCGAGAACATGGTCGGTCACAAGTTTGGTGAGTTCGCTCCGACGCGCACCTTTAAGGGTCACGCCGAAAAGGCCGAGAAGACCGCAGCGGCTCGCAAGTAGACCGCGGAAGTGACGAGGTAGAAGATGGAAGCATATGCAATTGCAAAGAACGTGAAGGGATCGGCGCAGAAGTCGAAGCTGGTGATTGACCTGATTCGCGGCCTCAAGGTTAACGAGGCGCTGGCTATCCTGCGATTCACGCAGAAGCGCTCAGCTCACCCGATTGAACTGTTGCTGCGCTCGGCCATCAACAATGCGGAGCAGAAGGCACAGGCCGAGAACATCGCCGTCGATGTCGACGAGTTGTGGGTTAAAGAATGTTTCGTCGGCAAAGGCGTCACCAAGAACCGGCGAAGAGTGCGGCCGGCGCCAATGGGCAGAGCCTATCGCGAGCGCCGACACTACAGCCACATCACGATTCGGGTTTCGAGCGAACGTCGCGAAGCGACCGGGAAGACCCCGAAAGAGAAGACAAAGAAGTCAGAGACGGCAAAGTCAGAGACGACAAAGTCAGAGAATACGGACACGGCTTCAGCTTAAGAGAGCGGAGAACTATGGGTCAGAAAGTACATCCTTACGGTTTCAGGCTTGGATACAACCGGACGTGGCATTCGCGCTGGTTCTCGAAGCGGGACTTTGGCAAGTTGCTCTTTGAGGATCTCAAACTCAAGCGCGAGCTCAAGCGGCGGTTTGCAAGCGCCGGAGTCTCAGAGATCGAGATTGAGCGCGCAGCGAATCGCGTCAAGATCATCATTTTCACTTCGCGCCCCGGAATCATCATCGGGCGGAAGGGCGCTGAGATCGAAGCGCTCAAGAAAGAGATCAGCAGGCGCACGCAGCGTGAAGTCTTCATCAATATTCAGGAGATTCACAAGCCTGAGCTGAATGCGCAGCTCCAGGCCGAGAAGATTGCGCAGCAGCTCGAGAAGCGAATCGCTTTCCGTCGCGCGATGCGCAAGGCCGTCGATGAGGCACAGCGTTTTGGATCCCAGGGGATCAAGGTTCGGGTTTCAGGACGTTTGAATGGCGCAGAGATTGCGCGCTCGGAGTGGACGCTTCAGGGGCGTCTTCCCCTGCACACGCTGCGCGCGGATATCGATTACGGTTTCGCTGAAGCCAATACGACCTTCGGAGTCATCGGAGTCAAGGTCTGGATTTATCGTGGCGACATCATGAACCCGCGCGATGCGATGAAACGGTAGAACGAAATGGCTGAATATAAGATTCCAAAGAAAGTCAAATATCGAAAGCAGCAGCGCGGACGGCGCTCAGGGCTGGCCAAGCGCGGGACGACGATCGCTTTCGGCGAATACGCGCTCAAAGCGACCGAAGCGGCCTGGATTACAGGCAAGCAGATCGAAGCGGGCCGCGTTGCGATCACGCGCTTCGTGAAGCGTGGCGGGAAGCTCTGGATCCGCATCTTCCCGGACAAACCGATCACGAAGAAACCTGCGGAAACGCGTATGGGCAAAGGCAAAGGCGCACCCGAAGGTTGGGTGGCGGTGGTCAAGCCCGGCAGGATCATCTTCGAGATGGAAGGTGTCGATCACGCGACTGCGCAGGAAGCGATGAGGCTTGCAGCTGCGAAGCTCCCGATCAAGACCAAATTTGTGACGCGTACTGAGCAGGAAAGTGGAGGTGCGCTATGAAGGCAAAGCTCGACAAGGTAAGACAGCAGACAAGCGACGACCTCATCAAGCGCGTCGGAGAAATCAAGGAATCGCTCTTCCGGCTCAACTTCAAAAAGGCTCTCGGTGACTCCGATGTAGTCAAGCAGTTGCGCAAGGAGCGAAAAGAGCTTGCACAATTGCGAACGTTGCTGCGCGCTCGCCAGCTGGGCGTCGAGAAGTAAGGTCAGAATGGAAACGAATATGGAAGAGATCAACGAAACAAACGAGCCGACCGAGCCGACCGAGACGCCAACGCCGGCGTCACAGGCAGATGAGATTCCCGCGTGGCAAATTTTCGCGCCTCCCATGGACCCGGTGACTGTCGCGCCTGACACTGGTCGCGGTAACAGAGCCGAGAAGATCGGCATTGTTACGAGCGACAAGATGACGCGGACGGTTACGGTGCGCGTAGACCGGCTGGTCAAGCACCGCGTCTACAAGAGATATGTCCGGCGCCGCTCGAAGTTCATGGCACACAACGAAGTTGAGGGTGTGTCGATGGGCGATACCGTCAAGATTGTCGAAACGCGGCCGCTATCGGCGAAAAAGCGCTGGCGCGTGGTTGAGGTAGTGAGGAAGGCAAGCAAGTAGCGCAGGCTACTTGTGGAGGTGAGCTATGGTTCAGATGCGTTCGATACTGGAGGTTGCCGACAATTCAGGCGCGAAGAGGATCGCTATGATCCTTCCCCTGGGTGGTAACACCGGTTCGCGCGCCAGTCTCGGAGACGTGATAACGGCATCGGTCAAAGAAGCCAATCCGGACGGCGCAGTCAAAAAGAAGCAGGTGGTCAAGGCAGTGATTGTGCGAACCCGCAAAGAAGTGCGGCGCAAAGACGGCACATACATTCGCTTTGATCAGAATGCGGCAGTCTTGATCAAGCCGGACGGAGAGCCGGTGGGTACCCGCGTTTTTGGTCCTGTAGCGCGCGAGCTGCGCGAGCGCGGGTTCATGAAGATAGTCAGCCTCGCTCCCGAAGTTATCTAGAGTCGGAGAGAGGGAACGAGAGACCAAGAGGTAGCTATGTCAAAGAGGATGAAGGTCAAAAAGAACGACGAGGTGGTGATTCTCTCAGGGCGCGACAAGGGCAAGCGCGGGCGCGTGATTGAAGTCCAGACAAAGACTGGCCGCGTCGTGGTTGAGGGTCGCAACATGATCAAGAAGGCAGTCAGGCCGAACCGTCAACGCGGGATTTCGGGCGGGATCGTCGAACGCGAAGGAGCGATCGATGCCTCGAACGTTCTTGTCGTCGAGCCGTCGTCGCGCAAGCCGACGAGGATCGGGTATCAGATATTGCAGGACGATCGCAAAGTCCGCATTTCGCGCAAGACGGGCGCAGTAATCGAGTAGAAGAGGAAGTTATGGTTCCACGTCTCAAAGACAAATACAAAAATGAAGTGGCTCCGGCGCTCGCCAAGGAGTTCGGTTACAAGAACCCGATGAGCGTTCCGAAGCTCGAAAAGATCGTGCTCAATATGGGGCTCGGCGAGGCGATTCAGAACAACAAGATTCTCGATGCTGCCGTCAACGATCTGCAGATTGTCTCCGGGCAGCGCCCTGTGGTCACAAAGGCAAAGAAGTCGATCGCGGCGTTCAAGCTGCGCGAAGGCATGAGCATCGGCGCGATGGTGACGTTGCGGGGAGATCGAATGTACGAGTTTCTCGATCGCTTCATCAGCATCACGCTTCCCCGCGTGCGCGACTTTCGCGGTGTCAGCCCGAAGTCATTCGATGGAAGAGGCAATTACACGATCGGCCTGAAGGACCAGCTGATTTTTGCCGAGATCGATTTCGGCAAGATCGACAAGGCGCGCGGCATGAACGTCTGCATCGTGACGACCGCGAAGAGCGACGAAGAAGCGCGGGCGCTTTTGAAACAGCTCGGTATGCCGTTCAGACTGCAGTAAGCAGGAGGACGCGAGAAGAGAGAAGAGCGGAGAGAGAGCAGCGAAAAGCTATGGCAAAGATATCAAAGATTGTCCAGTCGAATCGAAAACCAAAGTTCAAGGTGCGCGGTTACAACCGGTGCAAACGGTGCGGACGGCCCCGCGCGTTATCTACGCAAGTTTGCGCTTTGCCGCATCTGTTTCCGCGAACTGGCGCTCGACGGCCACATTCCGGGCGTCATGAAGTCGAGCTGGTAGGTCTTCAAGGGAGTTAGTGGAGTCAAAAAGATGAATGATCCGATTTCCGATATGTTGGCGCGGATGCGCAACGCAATTATGGCCAAGCAGAGCAAGGTCGATATTCCGGCCTCGCGCTTGAAGATTGAGATTGCCCGAATCCTCAAGGAAGAGGGCTATATCACCAACTACAGTTTGAAGACGGCCGAAGGGACGAATATGCGGACCCTTCGCGTCTTTCTGCGTTACGGACCAAAGGGCGAAAGCGTGATCTCGCGCGTCGAGCGCATTTCGAAGCCAAGCCGGCGCGTCTATGTGGGGAGTACCGAGATTCAGAAAGTGCTTGGAGGACTGGGAATCAATATCCTGAGCACTTCGCAAGGCGTAATGACCGGCCGCGCGGCTCGCAAGGCTCACGTCGGCGGCGAAGTCCTGTGCTCGGTCTACTGATCGTTTCGAGGGAGAGAGAGGCTGTATGTCACGAGTAGGTAAGAAAGTGATCGAGGTGCCGAAGGACGTCAAGATTTCGATCACGGACGAGGTCGTCGAGGTCCAGGGCCCGAAGGGCAAGCTGACGACGGCGATTCCTTACGGTATCAATTTCAAACTTGAAGACGGGAAACTGACAGCCGAGCGCCAGTCTGATGATCAGGCGGCAATCCACGGTCTGGCGCGTGCTCTTGTGGCCAATGCCGTTGAAGGCGTAACCAAAGGGTTTTCGCAGGAGATGGATATTGTCGGCGTTGGATACAAGGCAGAGATCAAGGGAAAGAGCGTTCTCTTCACCCTTGGGTACTCGCATTCGATCGAGTTCGTTCTGCCCGAAGGAATCTCGGCAAAGGTTGAGAAGCTTCAGCGCACGATCAATCAGTATCAGACGAGCATCATCCTCTCGGGGACGGACAAGCATCTGCTCGGCCAGGTCGCCGCGAACATGCACAAGATGCGCAAGCCGGATGCGTACAAGGGAAAGGGCGTCCGCTACGCTAACCGTCCGCTGAAGCTCAAACCTGGGAAGACCGCGAAGTAAGTAAGGGAAGCGCGAGGGGACGAGAAGGAATAGAAGTTATGGCACGCAAATCCAGACAAGAAGTGAGGCGCGGAATTCACGGGCGCATTCGCAGGAAGGTTCGAGGGACAACAGCACGTCCCCGGCTGGCTGTCTTTCGCAGCCTCAACCACATATACGCGCAGGTCATCGATGATGACAAAGGCGTCACCCTTTGCTCGGCCTCAACCGTCGAGAAGAAGGCGTCACCGGCTGCGGGTTCTGCGGGCGGAAACATTGACGCGGCCAAAACGATCGGTCGTCTGATTGCCGAACGCGCCAAAGAGCGCGGGATCAAGGCAGTCGTTTTCGATCGTGGCGGCTACATCTATCACGGCCGCGTCCGTTCGCTTGCAGAAGCGGCGCGCGAGGCGGGACTCGAGTTCTGATCGTCTTAAAGAGAGAGTGGAGAGTTGATTTATGGATAGAATCACCGCGGACGGACTTGATCTCAAGGATCAGGTGATTTCGATCAACCGCGTTACCAAGGTAGTCAAGGGCGGAAAGAATCTGTCCTTCTCGGCACTGGTGGTCGTGGGTGATCAACACGGCATCGTCGGTTTCGGAACGGGCAAGGCAAAAGAGGTTCCGGCTGCGATCCGCAAGGCGATCGAAGCTGCTAAGCGCAATCTGATTCGCATTCCGACACAAGGGCGCGACGCTTCCGCATCCAATCGTCGGCAGGTTTGGTGCTGGCAAGGTGATGCTCAAACCTGCTGTCGCAGGTACAGGAGTCATTGCTGGTGGAGCAGTGCGTGCTGTCATGAATGCCGCGGGTGTGCGCGATGTCCTCACAAAGTGCCTCGGGTCCACCAATCCGCATAATGTGATTCGCGCGACTTTTGAAGGGCTCAGCAATCTGCGCAGCCCTGAAGGCATCGCCCGTCTGCGTGGGCGCACTGTCGAGGAGCTTTAGGCAATGGCGAAGAAGAAAGACAAAGAAGCGAAATCAGGCACAGTCCGGATTCAGTTCTATCGCAGCTCGATTGCGACGCCGGAAACGCACAAGACGATCGTGCGCAGCCTTGGTCTGACCAAACTTAACCAGGTGGTCGAACGCCCGGATACGGACTCTATTCGCGGAATGGTGGCGAAGGTTCCGCATCTTGTTGAGGATTGTGGAAGGGTAGGAATCAGGTGTCATTAGAGTTCAATGTCATTTGTGCTTGTTCTTGGAGACAAGTCTTCAAGACCAACTGAAACTTGAACTCTAATCACGATCCTCTGATTGGAGAGAACTCATGGCAATCGGTTTAAATAATTTGAAGGCTCCCCCGAGCGCTACGCACAAAAAGAAGCGCGTCGGACGCGGGCCGGGTTCGGGTCTTGGTAAGACTGCCGGTCGCGGACACAAGGGTCAGAAGTCGCGCTCAGGGTATTCGTCGATGCGAGGTTTCGAGGGCGGACAGATGCCGCTTCATCGTCGCCTGCCAAAGCGCGGCTTTACCAACATCTTCAAGCGCGAGTGGGCTGAGGTGAATCTGGCGACGCTCGAGCGCGTCTTTGACGCGGGAGCAACCGTCAACCCTGAGTCGCTCGTCGAGAAGAAACTGGTGCGCAAATCACACGCCGGATTCGGTGGTAATCCTTGGACAGGGCGAGATCAAAAAGGCAATCAACGTCAAAGTTCATCGTTTGAGCGCGGCAGCAAAACAGAAGATCGAGGCCGCTGGCGGCACTGCAGAAGTTATCTGAGCGGGAAGTTTTTATGCTCGAATCGTTTTTCAACGCGATCCGCAATCTCTGGACAATCGACGAGCTTCGCCGGCGCGTTCTCTTTACTCTTGGAATGCTTGCAGTGTATCGCGCTGGGATTCATGTTCCGGTTCCAGGGATCGACCAGGAGGTTCTCAAGACCATCTGGGGCGATGCAGGCAATCTCTTCAGTGTGCTCGACCTCTTCTCGGGCGGCAACCTGAGACGAATCTCCGTATTCGCTCTCTGGATCATGCCCTACATCACGGCATCGATCATCATTCAGCTGATGACTTCGGTCTATCCGGTGCTTAAGAAGTATCAGGAAGAGGGTGAGCTCGGCCGCCGGAAGATCACGCAACTCACGCGGTACCTGACTGTCGTGCTTTGCTTCCTGCAGGGAATCGGCATCGCCTTCTGGCTGCAACGGCAGCCGGGACTGGTGATGGGCGGCGGCGGGTGGACTTTTACGCTCATGGCCACGCTGACAATGACCGCGGGAACGATCTTCATTATGTGGATCGGCGAACAGATTACCGAGCGTGGAATCGGGAATGGCATCAGCCTTCTGATATTTGCGGGAATCGTCGTCGGCGTGCCGAATGCGATCACGCAGCTTTACGCGCGCGTCAAGGACCCGGGTTCAGCTCTGTTCGTGATGGTGCTGCTGGTGGTGATGGTGTTAATCACCGCGGGCATCGTCTTTTTCGAGCGAGGCACGCGCAAGGTTCCGACGAACCACACGAGACGCATGGTCGGGCGCCAGGTGGTTGCAACTCAATCATCGTTTCTGCCGCTCAAGGTCAATATCGCCGGCGTGATTCCGGTGATATTTGCGTCCTCGGTGCTTTCGATTCCGCAGACGCTCGCGACCTTCGGACAGTGGCAGTGGTTGAGCACGCTGCTCAACTGGCTCGGCGGCGGTCACCCGATCTACGAATTGCTGTTCATTTCAGGAATCATAATCTTTTCGTTTTTCTACGTGTCGATCATTTTCAATGCGGATGAGGTAGCGGAGAATCTGCGAAAGCAGGGTGCATTCATCCCTGGAATCAGACCGGGCAAGAGGACGGCCGACTATCTCAATGGCATTCTGGTTCGTCTGACGACAGTCGGTGCGCTCTATCTGGTGATCGTTTGTCTGATCCCTCAGTTGATGATCAGCGGGTTCAAGGTGCAGGCGCTTCCATTTATCGGCGAGCCGATCTACAACTTTATCGCCAATGTGCCGGGACTCAGCTGGATACCGACCGGACTTGGAGTCTCGTTCTATTTCGGAGGAACGAGTCTTTTGATTGTGGTTGGTGTCGCAATGGATACGATCAGCCAGGTCGAAGCGCAGCTTGTAATGCGCCACTATGATGGGTTCCTGGGACCTCGGGGCGGGCGACTTCGCGGTCGACGCGCCACGGCCTGACGCTAACCTATGAAGATCATCGTGATGTTGGGTGCCCCGGGAGCCGGCAAAGGAACCCAGGCACGTCGTCTTTCGGAATGTTTTGGATATCCGCAGATATCGACCGGGGACATTCTGCGAGAGATGGCAAAGGCGCCGACGGCGCTCGGAAAAGAGATCACGGCGCTGCAGGCGGCGGGCCAGCTGGTGAGCGACGATGTGCTCGCGGGAGTGATCGAGGCGCGCGCTGCATTGCCGGATTGTGAGCACGGGTTTATTCTCGACGGTTTTCCGCGGACGCTCGACCAGGCAAAGCTTCTCGACCGGCTGGCGAAGAGAACAGGTCAAGGAGATCGTGCTCGTGAGGGTGATTGTTCCTTACGAGACATTGATGAAGCGGTTGACGGGGCGCAAGACTTGCCCGCTAGTGCGGTGAGATTTACAACACGCTTTCGCGGCCTCCGCTGAAGGAGGGATTCTGCGATCGCGACGGTTCGGCGCTTGTGCAGCGAACTGATGACAACGAGGAATCGGTCGCGATGCGCCTTCGCGCTTATGAGGAATCAACCGCTCCGTTGATCGACTACTATCGAACAACGGGCCGTCTGATCGAGATCGAAGGTGACCGCCCCGTGGATGAAGTGTTTGAAAAGTTGTTGAGCGTGATAGGGAAAAAAGAGGGTGCTGAGTGCTGAGTGAGTTTGGAGTTCAAGCTTTAGCTTGCTCCTGGTTCCAGTCGCAACGAGCAAGCTAAAGCTTGAACTCCAAACTCACCCAGCACTGTTTTTATGGTAATCCGTAAGTCACCAAATGAGATTCAGAAGATGCGTGCTGCGGGGTTGATCGTGGCGGAGACGCTGCGTGATTTGCGGCGGCTGGTCGAGCCTGGTATCTCGACGAGGGAACTGGACGCATTCGCTGAGAAAAAGATTCGCGAGTCCGGTGCCGAACCGACATTCAAGGGTTATCACGGCTATCCGGCATCGATATGCGCGTCGGTAAACGATGAGGTGGTTCACGGGATTCCATCAGACCGCAAATTGAAGCGGGGAGACCTGATCAAGCTGGACTGTGGAGCCACGCTGGCCGGGTTTGTCGGAGACGCGGCGATTAGTGTTGTCGTTGAAGAGACCTCTCCTGAAGTTGAAGCGCTGACAAAGGCGACTCAGGAATCGCTCTTTCACGCGATGAAACAGATGGTTCCCGGCAACCATCTCTTTGATGTCTCTTCTGCGGTTCAGGAATATGTCGAAGTGCGGGGCTATTCGGTGGTGCGCGAATTCTGCGGGCACGGGATCGGTCAACGAATGCACGAAGACCCGCAGGTACCGAACTACGGCAAACCGGGCACTGGTCCTGTGCTTAAAGAAGGCTGGGTGCTGGCGGTTGAGCCGATGGTAAACATCGGACGGCACCAGGTGACGATTGACAAGGACGGATGGACAGTCAGAACGAAGGATGGATCGTTCTCTTCGCACTGGGAACACACGATAGCAGTCACGGGCAACGGTCCGGTAGTCCTGACGGCTCTAGAGGATGGAACGGCGTATCTCTAGGCCTTGCAAATCGGGAAACCGCAGTTATAATGGTAGTTTCGCAATTTTGCCGGTAATGTTCCGGTTTGAAAGCGGGTAGAAGCGCTGCCCGCTCGTGAGGATACTGAAGCGAACGAATGTCGAAGGAAGACGCAATTGAGGTTCAAGCTACTGTGCTCGAGACACTTCCTAATGCAATGTTCAGGGTTGAGCTCGAAAACAAGCACCAGGTGCTCGCACATATTTCAGGACGCATGCGCAAGAACTTCATCAAGATTCTTCCCGGTGACAGAGTCCTTGTGGAACTTTCCCCGTACGACCTGACGCGCGGGCGCATAGTTTATCGGTTCAAGTAGGTCTTATGAAGGTCAGAGCATCAGTCAAAAAAATCTGCGATAAGTGCAAGGTGATTCATCGCCGAGGTGTCGTCCGCGTCATCTGCGTCAATCCAAAGCACAAGCAGCGACAAGGTTAGTGGAGGAAGTAAATGGCTCGTATCGCCGGCGTGGATCTCCCGCCACAGAAGCGCGCTGAGATCGGTCTGACGTATATCTACGGTATCGGCCGCGCTCGCGCCAATAAGGTTCTTGCGGAAGCAAATGTTGATATCAACCGGAAGGTCCGCGACCTCTCGGAAGAAGAAATCAATCGCATCCGTACCATCCTTGATGCGCAGGGAAATATCGAAGGCGATCTGAGAAAACAGATCCAGCTCGATATCAAACGACTCATGGATATCGGCTGCTATCGCGGGTTGCGCCACCGGCGTGGTCTCCCCGTGCACGGCCAGAGAACTCATACCAATGCCCGCACGCGCAAGGGCCCGCGTCGCGCAACTGTTGCCAAGAAGAAGGCCCCCGGTAAGAAGTAAGAAGCTGGAAGTAGTAAGCAGCGAAAGTAAGCTATGGCAAAAGAGAAAACGACCGCAGGAAAGAAGAAGACTTTCAAGAAGCGTGAAAAGAAGGTTGTGCCTCAGGGTGTCGTCCACATCCAGGCTTCCTTCAATAACACGCTTGTGAGCATCACAGACCTCGCTGGCAATCTCGTCGCGCAATGCTCCGCGGGTGCGATGGGATTTCGTGGATCGCGCAAAGGGACTCCCTTTGCCGCCCAGCAGGCCGCAAACAAAGCAGCAAATATCGCGCGTGACAGTGGAATGCGTTCGGCAGAAGTGCGCGTCAAAGGTCCCGGCTCAGGACGTGAATCTGCCATTCGTGCCGTGCTCCAGGCCGGTATCGAGGTCCGGATCATTCGCGATGTGACACCGATTCCGCATAACGGATGCCGCCCGCCGAAACGCCGGCGTGTTTAGATTACGGAGGCAATAGTTGGCAAGAGATAGAGGAAAACAATGCCGGATGTGCCGGCGAGAGGGAATGAAGCTCTTCCTCAAGGGCGAGAAGTGCTACAAGCCTTCCTGCCCGATTGAGAAGCGTGGAACACAGCCCCCCGGACAGCACGGGCACAACGCGCGGCGCAGCAAGCTGATCGGTTACGGTGAGCAGTTGCGCGAGAAGCAGCGCGTCAAACGCATCTATAACCTGCTCGAGCGTCAGTTCCGCAATTACTTTGAAAAGGCGGCGCGTCAGAAGGGCGTGACGGGTGAGAACCTGCTCTTTATGCTCGAGCGGCGACTCGATAACGTCGTCTACCGGCTCGGGTTTGCCATGTCGCGGCGTCAGGCTCGCCAGCTCGTGAGCCACGGGCATGTCAGCGTCAACGGACGCAAGGTCGACATCCCGTCGTTCCAGGTCAAGGCCGGCGATGAAGTGGCAGTGCGCGAAAAGAGCGTGAGCAACGCTCACGTTCAGGGCGCATTCCAGACGTCGGGCGGTCGGGGTCGACCCGGGTGGCTCGAGATTCTCAATAATGAGAATCTCGTTGGCCGCGTACTCGGACAGCCGCGCCGTGAAGATATCGATCAGAACATCAATGAACAGCTGATCGTCGAATTGTACAGTAAGTAGAGGTTTGGAGAAGCGATGGAAGGGACCATGTGGACCGGTTTCCAGAAGCCGAAGCGTCTTTCACACGAATCCGATACGATGACCGAGCGCTTTGGCAAGTTCTTTGCCCAGCCGTTCGAGCGTGGATTCGGAACTACTATCGGGAATAGCCTGCGGCGTGCTCTTTTGTCATCGATCGAAGGAGCGGCAATCACTGCCGTACGAATCGAGGGAGTGCTCCATGAGTTCTCCTCGATTCCCGGCGTCGTTGAAGATGCCACCGATATCATCCTCAATCTGAAACAGATTCCATTCAAGATGCATACGTCGGAGCCAAAGACGCTCCGAGTGGCTCGCACTCAACCAGGCGTTCTCAAGTCTGGCGATATCGAGGTCGATGCGGATTTCGAGGTCCTCGATCCGAATATACATCTCGCGACAGTCAGCGAGGGCGGCGAGCTGAATATCGAGATGCGTCTGAAGAAAGGCCGCGGGTATGTCCCGGCGGACCGGAATTTTGATGACGATCTCCCGGTGGGCTATATTCCGGTCGACTCGGTTCATTCACCTATCAAGAAAGTGAACTTCCACGTCGAAGCCGCCCGGCTCGGTCAGGATACTGACTATGACAAGCTGACTCTCGAGGTCTGGACTAACGGCAGCGTCTCACCGGAGCGTGCTGTGGGTCTGGCCGCCAAGCTGATCAAGGATCATATGCAGATCTTTATCAGCTTTGAGGAGGACGCTCACGAGCCGACCGATTCGGGGCCGTCGCGTTCTGCGCCGACCTACAACGAGAATCTCGACCGTTCGGTTGACGAGCTCGAGCTTTCGGTTCGCGCTTACAATTGCCTGAAGAATTCCGACATCAAGACCATCCGCGACCTCGTTCAGAAGAGCGAGGGAGAGATGCTGAAGACGAAGAACTTCGGTAGAAAATCCCTCAACGAAATCAAGGACATTCTGACTTCAATGGGTCTCGGGCTGGGTTTGAAGTTTGATGACAAAGGAAACCTGCTTCAGGCGGCAGGCCAGGAGTAGTTCTCCAGCGCGTCTGCTCCAGGGAAAAGAATTATGAGACATCTTGTTGCACATCGAAAACTGGGCCGCACCTCGTCGCATCGCCGCGCGCTGTTGCGCAACCTGTGCACCTCATTCGTGCTTCACGAGCGCATCGTGACGACACTTCCGAAAGCAAAAGAGCTGAGGCCGTTTGCAGAACGTGCCGTCACGCTTGGCCGGCGTGCGCGTGCAGCGCGCGAGGCGGGACAGGGCGAAGCGGCGGTTCACGCAACGCGGCTCGCCGCCGGATATTTTTTTGCCGGCAATTCCGGACCTGACAGCAAGAAGCACAATCAGGGCTCTGAGCGTACTGCGGGTGTCGCCGCTCTCAAAAAGCTGACGAGCGATCTGGCCGAGCGTTTCGCAGAGCGGCCGGGCGGATACACGCGAATCCTCAAGCTCGGACGCCGCAAAGGCGACGGAGCAGAGATGGCGTTGATCGAGTTTGTCGGCAGCGAAACTAAGAAGCCTGTCGAAGCGAAGGACGAGAAGGTTAAGGCGAAGTCCAAGGGTAAAGCAGAAGTCAAAACAGAAGCCACAAAAAGAGTCGAAGGCTACAAAGAAGGAAACCAGAGACAAGAAGAAGTAGAGAAGAAGATGAAGGTTTGAGAGTGATCTCTCGCACCCCTTGCTTGTCAGCCTCAACCGTGCGAGGCATCCGCGGTTGAGGCTTTTGCTTTAGAGTGGTTCGGTGTTCAGGTCGCGATATGAAAAAGACAGAACGTGCATCCAAGCCGTCAACAAGAATCGAAATCGATCCCGAGGGCGAAGCTGCTGAGATGCTTGATATGGATGAGATCAAAGAGCTCATCGAGCTTGTGGCCGAGAAAGATTTTGCCGAGTTCGAGCTCGTGCGCGGTCGCTTCAAACTCCGTCTAAGACGTGGAAGCTCCGGACCGGAACCAGTACTCGTGGTCTCTCAACACACAACAGGCGCGAGCCCGGTCAGCGAAGTGACAACCGTGGAAACCGTTCAAGTACCCGGGCAAGCCACCGAACGTTCTCCGGCTGAATCAGCGGCGGCCAGCGCGACGGCTCCACCGGCACCCGCGGCTGAAGAGAATCTTCACATCATCACCTCGCCCATCGTAGGCACATTCTACGAGGCTGCCTCGCCGACCTCGGAGCCGTTCGTGATTGTTGGCGACAGCATCGCACCTGGCAAGACACTATGCATCATCGAGGCCATGAAGCTCATGAACGAGATTCAGTCCGAAGTGACAGGCGTGATTGCGCGCGTGTTCGTTGAAAGTGGCCAGCCCGTCGAATACGGCCAGCCTTTGTTTGGCGTCAAACTCTAAAACCTCCAATGGCTGTAGATGAGCGCATGTTCAAGAAGATCCTCATCGCGAACCGCGGTGAAATCGCGTGTCGCATCATATGGGCATGCAAAGAGCTCGACATTCGCACTGTAGCGGTCTATTCAGATGCTGACCGCGATGCGCTTCACGTGCGGTATGCAGACGAAGCGATCTGCATAGGTCCTGCGGTCTCTGCCCAGAGCTATCTGAACATTCCGCAGATCATTGCTGCCGCGGAGATTACCAACGTCGACGCAATTCATCCGGGTTACGGCTTCCTTTCCGAGAATCCTTACTTTGCCGAGATCTGTGAAGCGTGCAACATCACCTTTATCGGCCCCTCTCCGCAGGTCATGCGGCTAATGGGTGATAAAGCGACTGCGCGTCGCACGATGATGGCCGCCGGAGTTCCCGTGACACCGGGAAGCGAAGGCATCCTCGACGACGAGGAGACGGCGATCGCCGAAGCCGACCGGATTGGCTATCCGGTGATGATCAAGGCTACGGCCGGCGGCGGCGGGCGGGGGATGCGAATCGCGCGCAACCGCACTGAGCTGATTGGCGCTTATACGACCGCGCGTGCCGAAGCGGAGGCCGCATTCAAGAACAGCGGCGTCTATCTCGAGAAGTACATCGAGAACCCGCGCCACATCGAGATTCAGGTGCTCGCCGACAATTACGGGAATGTGCTTCATCTTGGAGAGCGCGAATGCTCGATTCAGCGTCGTCATCAGAAGCTGATCGAAGAATCACCTTCGCCTGCTGTTGACTATGATCTCCGCAAGGAGATGGGGGCCGTTGCTGTTCGCGCGTGTAAGGAAGTGGGATATCGAAATGCCGGAACGATTGAATATCTCATGGACGAGGACGGGAAGTTTTACTTCATGGAGATGAATACGCGCATTCAGGTTGAACATCCCGTGACAGAAATGGTGACCGTCTCCGACCTTGTGTCGGCGCAGATACGAATCGCTGCGGGAGAACCTCTGAATTTCTCTCAGGACGATCTTATCTTCGTGGGTACATGCAATCGAGTGCCGTATAAACGCGGAGGACCCGGATACGTTTGCTCCAAGCCCGGGCCGGATTACGACGCTCAATCTTCCCACAGGACCCGGCATAAGGGTCGACACGGCGATCTATTCAGGTTATTTTGTCCCGCCACACTACGATTCGTTGATCGCAAAGGTGATTACGCACGCGCGAACTCGTGAGCGTGCTATTGCCCGCATGCGACGCGCGCTCGAGGCGATGGTTGTCGAAGGCATCAAGACCACCATCCCGCTGCATTTGAAGATCCTCGACGACAAGGATTTCGCTGCCGGCAATTTCTCGACGCGCTTTATGGAAAGATACAGTTAGGAGTCGGGTGGCCAGGGGACAGGGCATGGAGTTCAAGCTTCGGCTAGCTCGTAACCAACTAGAGCTTACGCTGCAAGCTGAAGCTTGAACTCCGTACCTCTGATCCCTGATCCTGACTCCGTGGTTACTCTTCTTCTCCGAGGTTCACCCATGCTCCTTTCAGGATTCTTGCGACGGAAATCGATTGAACAGATTCAGAGGGATGCGGAATCGGGATATGGTGAAGGAGAAGCGCACGGAGCTCGCCTCCGCCCGACGCTTGGGGTAATCGATCTCACTTCGTTTGGAATCGCTGCAGTCATTGGCGCTGGAATTTTTTCTACTATCGGGAACGCCGCATTCAATGGCGGCCCGGCAGTCTCGGTTCTCTTCATCTTTACCGCGATCGCGTGCGCTTTCGCCGCATTCTGCTATGCCGAATTTGCGTCGATGATACCGCTGGCGGGCTCGGCCTACACTTATGCCTACGCCTCGTTCGGCGAGCTTGTGGCATGGATCATCGGATGGGACCTCGTCATGGAGTACGCGATCGGGAACATTGCGGTCGCGATTTCATGGAGCGACTACTTTACGACGCTGATGGCAGGGTACGGTCTGCATATCCCTGAATACCTGACGATGGATTTCCTCTCGGCGGTCCGTGGATACGACAAGGTTCAGGGTCTGCTGAGCTGCGGGCAACTCGCTTGAACAGATCAGCCAGATGCCCGGAATGGGTTTCGCCATGACAGCGTACCAGGCCTGGCTGAATGCGCCGAGTATTGGCGGTCTCCGTGTAGTGTGTGATCTTCCGGCGCTCGGGATTGTCCTTGTCATTACCTCGATAGTGTTTGTTGGCATCAGGGAATCCAAGCGCGCCTCGAATGTCATGGTAGCCATTAAACTGGCTGTGATCTTTCTGGTCATTGTGCTCGGAGCATTCTACGTAAAGCCTGAAAACTGGAGCCCCTTTGCTCCGAACGGACTGACCGGAGTGCTCAAGGGAGTATCCGCGGTCTTCTTCGCATATATCGGGTTTGACGCGATTTCGACGACAGCCGAAGAATGCCGCAATCCTCAGCGAGATCTTCCGCGCGCGATGATCTATTCGCTGATCATCTGTACGGTTCTTTATGTACTCATCTCGCTGGTGTTGACAGGGATGGTCAGCTATCAGCAGTTGGCGGTCGGTGATCCGCTGGCGTACGTGTTTGGGCCGGAAGGCGTCAATCTTCGCTGGGTACCAGGAATTATCGCGGTCAGCGCAGTGATAGCCATGGCAACTGTGCTGCTCGTATTTCAGCTCGGTCAGCCACGCATCTGGATGGCAATGAGTCGAGATGGCCTGCTCCCGCCGATTTTCTCTGCGATTCACCGGCGCTTCAAGACGCCATGGTTCGCGACCATTGTCACGGGGATTGTTGTTGCCGTCCCGTCGCTTTTCATGAACCTTACCGAAGTGACCGATCTGACGAGCATCGGGACTCTTTTTGCATTTGTGCTCGTGTGTGGTGGAGTCCTGATACTCGGCCAGTCGAAAGAGACGATTGCACGAAAGTTCAAGACTCCCTACTTCAATTCAAAGTACATCATTCCCGCGTTATACGTTGGGATATGGATCTTTTTCATCGCGTTCAGAAGTGAGAATGTTGCTAATTTCTTCAGTGCGACAGATCCCTCCGACGCGACGCTCGGTGCCTGGGAGGTGATCAAGCACAAGATACCTCTCACCATCTATCTCATCCTCGCCACCATTGTTGCCTACCAGAGTTTCAAAAGGTCCCTCTCGCTGATTCCGGTGCTTGGCCTACTCACCTGCGGTTATCTGATGACAGAGCTTGGCTGGACCAACTGGCTGAGATTTCTTATATGGCTGCTCGTCGGTCTGATCCTCTACTTTGTGTACGGGCGTCATCACAGCAAGCTCGCCCGAGGTTTGAGTTCAAACTTTAGTTTGTGGTTCAAGCTTAAGTCGAACGCGAGGCTTACTCCACGCTTCCAGCCTCACCACCACCATTCTGGATGCGAGGCATTTGTCTTTCCAAATAGTTGGAGTGTATAATCGCGTCCATTCCAAGGGCTTTGCACCAGTAGTCTAAGAAGTCGTTCGAAAGTCAATGTAATCAGGAGGTTATATGGTTCAGTTTCGGATCTTCAGGGAAGTCCTGTGTGCAGTTTCATGTTTTTGATGGCCGCGGCAGGTGCAGCTCTGGCTCAAACCACGTCCATGTCGGGTCAGGTGACCGACCCCAATGGAAACGCGATTAAGGGTGCCACTATTACGGTGACCAACACTCTGACTGGTGCAGTCAGGACCACGACGTCTTCGGGTGAAGGAACATATTCCTTCGCGCAGATGGCTCCGGGTATGTATCGCGTGCGCGCCGAAGCTCAAGGGTTCAAGTCAATGGTCCAGGAAGACGTGCAGGTGCTGGTGAGCACGCCTTTGACTCTCAACATTGCGTTTACCGATGTGGGTGCCGTCAGCGATGCAGTCACTGTCACGGGTGGCGAGACGGCGATCAACACCACCGATGCGACTCTTGGTAACAGTTTCAATAATACTCAGGTGAAAGACCTGCCTCTGAACGCGCGCAATGTCGTGGGGTTGCTATCGCTACAGCCGGGTGTGACACCAGCGGGATACGTCAATGGCGGGCGTTCGGATCAAGCCAACGTGACGCTTGATGGAGTTGATGTCAACGAGCAGCAGACAGGCGCAAGCGTTCTTCTCGGTGCTGCGAACGACGCCGGATTCCCTTCAGGAGTTCCGAGTTGTTACGACCAACCCGAATGCTGATCAGGGCAGATCGTCGGGTGCTCAGATCTCGCTGATCACAAAGTCAGGAGGCAATGACTTCCACGGATCGCTTTATGAGTATCACCGCAACACGGCGACTTCGGCAAACAACTGGTTCAACAATAAGGCGAAGCGTACCGCGCGAGGCGCTGATCAGGAACAATTTTGGCGGGGCAATCGGAGGTCCGATCGTCAAAGACCGGTTTTTCTTCTTTTTCAATTACGAAGGTTTCCGTGAGTCGCGAGGTGCGACGGCAGTTCGCGAAGTCCCGCTTCCGGGCGTTCTTGGAAGTGGTAGCGTGCGGTACGTTGCGGCGGACCCGAACGCGGCTAACACAACTCCTTGTCCGTCCGCGACGCAATGCGAATCGCAGATGTATGACACTCACGAGCTGCACAGATCAATGCGGCTTACATTGCGGCCAACGGCATCACGCCAAAGATCAATACGTGCGGCTACCGCTGCACTCGCTTCGGCAGCAGAGCAAGTATGTTGCTAATGACACGACTATGGGTGATGGATTGAACACGGGCGGTTTCCGTTTCAATGCAAGCACGCCCTCTTCCAACGATACTTACATTACGAAGCTGGACTTCAATCTGAGTAACAAGCAGACGCTCTTTGTCCGAGCGAATTATCAGAACGACACTGTGGTCCGAACCCGGTGGCTGCCTGATACATTTGCACCAACGACATGGGTACATCCGAAAGGCATTGCGGCTGGGCATACATGGACAGCCTCAAACTCGCTCGTCAACAACTTCAGATACGGGTTCACGCGCGATGCGTTCACTCAGGGAGGAGATTCGGCGGAGAATTCGGTCAATTTCCGATTCATCTTTCAGCCGCTCGCATTTCTCGCGAACGCTCGCGCGTGTAACTCCGGTGCATAACATCATCGATGATCTGTCGTATACACGTGGTAATCACGCGATGCAGTTTGGACCAATATCCGGCTGGTCACCAATGCGCGTACATCATTTCAGTCTGCTTATGATACCGCGTCCACAAACCCATCGTTCTATGATCTCTCGGGAGCCGTGGTGCTCGTTCGATGAGGCAACAGGCAGCACGCCGATCTTTCCGAATGTTGGTGGATCGTCGAGCGACCTGAGAGATGCTCTCACGGCAATCATTGGACGGTATTCGGATTACGGAACGAACATCAATTATGACGCCAGCGGCAAGTTGATTCCGTCCGGAGAGGGGATCGTCCGGAAGTTCAAGACTCAGGAATACGAGTTTTACGGTCAGGACAGCTGGCGAGTGACGCCTTCCTTTACGTTGACCTATGGCCTGCGCTGGTCAACCTCGACGCCTGTGTACGAAGCAAACGGCACTCAGGTCAAGCCAACGCAGAGTCTGGGTGAATTCTTCGATCAGCGAGTCGCGGGTGCGAACCGGGGTCAAGCATACAATCAGTTGATAACGGTTGACCTTGCGGGCAGAGCGAATGACCGCGAAGACTATTATGAGCAGGACTGGAATAATCTCGCGCCGTCAGTTGCTTTCGCCTGGTCGCCCAATCCGACAAATGGCTTTCTTCGAAAGACCTTCGGAGGTGGAGGCCGGAGTACTCTGCGCGGCGGGTTCCGGACGACGCACGATCGAATAGGAAGCGCGCTTGCAGTGGCATTCGATCTGAATTCTTCCCTCGGCTTTACCTCATCGAACACAATCAATGCCAACACTTACAATGTGGGCTCAAGGCTTGGACCGGAGTTCACGGGCTACAATCCCAACGTCCGTGCGTTTGATAAACTTGTGATTCCTCCAACACTCAAGTTTCCTCTTACCGAGCCAGCAGACGAAGACCAGCGAATTCAGTCCTCACTTGACGATACGCTGATAACGCCGGTGAATTACAGTTTCAATCTCTCCTATGCCCGCGAGCTTGGAAAAGATTTTACGGTGGAGTTCAGTTACGTCGGGCGGCTTGCTCGCGACCTGCTCGTGACCCGCGACGTAATGCATCTCAACAACCTGCGCGATCCTCAGTCGGGAGTCGTCTGGTATGATGCGATCAGGCAGTTGATCACTCTCAGAGAGCAGAATGCTGGCAATCACGTCGGTCGGCAATATTCCCTACTTTGAGAACATCTTTCCGCGCCTTGCCGGAAACTACACTGTATTGGGTGCGACCAGGGCTCTGACTGCAACGCAGGCGGCCTACCGGCAGATCGCCCGCGGAGGAGCGGTCGGTGGACGAAACTTGACCGACTACACGACTGTTCAATTGATCTGGGATGACGGACTCGGCTATGGCGACAATCTCTTCTTCCACCCGCAGTACGGAGCGTTGTCGGTGTTTTCAACCCTCGGCACGTCGGACTATCACAGCGGCCAGATTTCGCTTCGAAAACGTTTGAGTGCCGGCATTTCATTCGATGTGAACTACACGTTTGCACATTCGATCGATATCACCTCAGGTCTGCAAAATTCGGCAGCTTTCGGTGCGGCTTTCATTCAGAATCCGCTTGACATCAACCAGAACAGAGGCACTTCGGATTTTGATGTACGGCACCTGGTCAACGCGAACTATATCGTTGAGCTGCCATTCGGGAAGGGAAAGAAGTGGCTGAGCGGGCTCAATTCTGTGGCAAACGCGTTTCTTGGGGGATGGACCCTGACTGGAATCTTCCGTTTCAACACGGGACTTCCCAGCGCCGTCGCCATTCGATGACGGGAAGTGGTCGACGAACTGGAACCTTCCGTCAAACGGATTTGCGATACGTCCGGTTGAAGCATCGGCGACACGAACCGGTGATCCAAACCTCTTCACTGATCCGGTAGCAACCTACCGCAGCTACCGCAACTCGTATCCCGGCGAGTTTGGAGAGCGGAATCATTTGAGATATCCGAACTATTTCGTGCTCGATATGGGTCTCTACAAGTCGTTCAATCTCCCGTGGGAGGGCAGCAAGGTTGTCTTCAGATGGGAGACTTTCAATGTCACGAATACTCAGGCTTTCACCACGCTCGCAAATCGCCGGCTCGGAACTGATCCATACCTTGGAACTCCTGCCGCCGACTGGGGCAGGTTCACCGGAATCCAGGGTGATGCCCGAGTGATGCAATTCGCACTTAGAATAGAATTCTAAGAAGAAAGGGGTCAGGGGTCAGGGATCGGGGTTTGAGTTCAAGCTTTAGCTTGTGGTTACATTGGGACCACAAGCTAAAGCTTGAACTCAAACCCCTGATCCCTGACCCCTGATCCCAAACCCCTCCTTCAGATACTCCGGATCGCGCTTCCATCCGGTAAGCATTGAAGTGAAGTTGTTCCAGCCGTGAAGTGCCACCATCACCAGGTGGCCGGGGATGAATCCGAGAAATCCGATCATCGCCGCGAAGTGCCAGACGCGGACCAGATCGAAACCACCCGAGAGCCGAACAAGCCAACCAAGTTGCACGGGTTGGTACAACATCCAGCCAGTGACTACCGAAATCATTCCGAAGAGAATCGTTGACGTATACGCCAGCTTCTGCAACGGATTGTAGGGCTCCTTCTGTTCCGGTTTTGGCTTGAACAGAAAGTAGTGGCGTGCCATCGGCCATATCCCACGAATGTCTCGCGGCTGCAGGATCACTTGCCGCCAGTGCCCGCTCGCGATGAGATAGACAACATAGGCAATGCCTGTCGCCATAAAGAGCCACATGAAAGTCAGGTGCCATTGCAGCGACCCGCCCAGCCAGCCTCCTAAACGCACTGCTTCCGGGAAGTGAACCAGAACTTTCTGCGGAATCTTCGGACCGAAGCTCGGAAAAGCTGCGAAGATCTGAAGACCGCTCATAGTCATTACCACCAGCGTGAATGCGTTCAGCCAATGTGTGAAACGCACAAGCCACGGATGCTCGCGTGCATACTCGCTCCGCCGGCCATTGCTCTCAACAGCAATCACCGGAATCGGGAGACCTGATTTTGTAGTTTCGACTCTCAAATTCCTCCGTGCCACGAATAGCCCTGGTCTTCCCAGAATCCGCGTTGTTTGCTGACAGCGTCCGTGACGCGCATCGAAAACAGATATTTCGCCGATTTGTAGCCGAGCTTCACTGGCATATGAATGCGCAGCGGTGCTCCGTGCCCGCGATCGAGCGGCCGGCCGTTCATCTCGTAACAGAGCAGTGACTGCGGATGCAGACAGCTCGCCATGTCATATGACGAGTAGTAATCGTCGTAACACGTGACTTCGACGAATCGCGCTCTGAGATCAGCTCCAGCCAGGGCCAGGAAGTCCGACATGCATACTCCACCGAAAGCGCCGATCACGCTCCAGCCTTCGATGCAGATGTGTCGCACGATCTGATTCTGTTTTGGCAGCGCTTTGATCTGATCAATTGTGTATTCGCCTGGACGCGCCACCTGTCCTTCGACGATCAGTTTCCAGTTCGCGAAGTCAATCTCGGGTTCGTGCGTGCCATAGGTGTTATAAGGAAACTTTTCGAGCGGCGTGACTTCGCTCGGGGAGAATGTTTCGACAAGCTGCGCCGGCCGGAAGAGTTTCTCGGACGCAATATCGCTGAATTCGAGTCCGCGTTTGATCAGCTTCTCGCTAACCGACGGAACGGCGATCACACCAAGAGCGGCGAGCGGAGCCAGTTTCAAGAGTTCACGACGTGTAAGGCCTGTGTCTTTCATTTATTTCAAGTGTAGGCACAAAGTCTGCCTAGGAGCGCTGGCCTCGGCCGGCCACGAGCCGCGAAGCGTGCGAGTCGTGGAGAGTCCTTGTGCTAAGCTCGCACGCTTCGCAGCTCGGGGCCGGCCGGAGGCCAGCGCTCCCAGGTGCGCCGTCCGTCTGCGCGATGTGTCGACTAAGGCATCAAAACCTTGTCGATTACATGGATGACGCCATTGGATTGATTGACGTTGGCAATAGTGATCTTCGCCATCCCACCCTTGGAATCGACGACTTCAATCATGTCGCCGGAAAGCTTCGCCGAAAGCTCTTCACCCTGGACGGTCTTGAGTTTGGCGGTGCCTCCACCCTGCTTGATCAGGCGCTCGAGAGCCTTTGAGTTAAGTCGCCCCGGGACAACGTGATAGGTCAGCACCGAAGTCAGCGTGCCTTTGTTCTCGGGCTTGAGCAGAGTGTCGACTGTCCCGGCCGGCAATGCGCTGAACGCCGAATTCACAGGTGCGAATACGGTAAACGGTCCAGCTCCCTGCAACGTGTCGACGAGCCCTGCAGCTTTGACCGCGGCAACGAGCGTGGTGTGATCCTTCGAATTGACGGCGTTCTCGATGATGTTTTTGGTCGGGTACATCGGCGCACCGCCAACAGTGACTGGCTTTTGAGCGAAAGCGGTGTCGGAACCGAGCGTTGAACCCATGATCGCGCCCGCGGCCATCAATGCAAAAAACAGCTTCTTCATCCTTTACTCCTTATGGAAACACAAGTTATCAAGTTTCTCCTGCGACGACTTCACCGTCATCGCTCACGAAATCATCTACGGAGCGCTCGTCCTGAATGGATTGGTCATCCAACTTGTGTAAAATGATAGTCATATGAGTTTGCGAATCGATCGCCGGGAATTCCTCAGGCGGAGCGCGATGGTTGCGACCGCGATCCCGGCATTCCGTCAACATCCAATAGCCCAACAGCCGCTTGTGGATGCCGTTAGGGCTGGCCGAGAAACCGGCAGGACGATAGGCGAGATTGATCCGGCCACGATTCGGAAGTTTGCATCGCAGATCCGCGGGCGGATGCTTCGGCCGGATGATCCCGGTTATCGCGCTGCCTCCCAGTTCTGGGACGGCCGGATACTGAAACGCCCGGGTCTCGTCGTTCGCTGTGCGACTTCGGAAGACATCGCCACTTGCGTGAAGTTCGCGCGCGACGAGGACCTCGTCCTTGCTATTCGCGGAGGGGCGCATACGCGCAATTCGAGCTGCGAAGGCGGTCTCCTCGTCAATCTATCGGATATGAAAGGGATTTCAGTCGATCCTGCACAACGCGTTGCGCGGGTCCAGGCGGGTCTTATGGTAGGCAATGTCGACAAGGCGACTTCAGCCCATGGTCTGGCTGCCGTCCTGGGCGAATGTCCCTCTGTCGGCATCTCGGGGCTCACTCTCGGAGGGGGGCTGGGCCGGCTGATGGGACAGCATGGATCGCTGTGTGACAACCTTCTCGCGGCGGAGGTAGTTACTGCCGATGGAACTGTGCGCCGGGTGAGAGCTGAAGAGAACGAGGACTTGTATTGGGCGATCCGCGGTGGCGGTGGCAATTTCGGAATTGCGACCAGCTTCGAATATCGCCTCCATCCTGTGCGCCAGGTTTTATCGGGAATGCTGAGATATCGTCTATCCGAGGCTCGAGCACTGCTCCGATTCCTGCGGGAATACATGGCGAGCGCACCCGACGGCCTCGACGTGGTTGTCGAAATCGGCAGCCGCCTCCTGACGTACGCGCCCGATGCACAGACGCCGATTGTAGTAATCAACGTGTGTTTCGCGGGCGATCTTCGAGACGCTGAAAAAGTACTGCGCCCGCTGCGCTCGTTCAGAAAGCCGACCAGCGATACGATACGGCCGACGTCCTATTTCGCAGCTCAGGGCCTTGCCGATGTCTCGCCATTGATCAGACATGCGTCCTCCAGGCTTTCGGGCAGGCTTTCGGGCAGGTTTTCGGGATACACGCGGTCGGGCTTCCTGTCGCAACTTAGCGACGACGTAATTGACCGGATCATCGCATCAACCGAAAGGCCACCATCCGCGTCCTGGTGTGTATCACTGGACCACTTTCTGCACGGAGAGATTTGCCGCGTTCGCGAGAACGAGATGGCGTTCAGCCTCAGGCAGGGTGGCTGCAGTCTTCGCACAACCGCATTTCAACCGGGAAGCGGACAGCCGGAAAAAGCCATTGCGTGGGTAAGAGGCCTCAATGAGTCGCTTGAGCCGTTTTCAGGAGGCAGGATGTACATGAATTATCTTACAGATCAGGGCGAGCCGGGCGTCCGCGCGGCTTTCGGTGAGAATTACACTCGGCTGGCAGAGCTAAAAAAGAAGTACGATCCGACCAATTTCTTTCGCTTCAACCAGAACATTGAACCTGGCATGTTAGTACCAGGCGCCCCCAAGCGCATGAAAGAGGAAAAACTTGAGATTCGCCTCTTGGGTCCTGTTACGATAGCAGTGGATGGCGAAACAATCGACGAACGATTGTGGACACGCCGCAAAGCGAAATCACTCGTCAAGATCCTCGCACTCTCTCCCCGTCATCAACTCGGTCGCGAGCAATTGATGGAATTGCTCTGGCCGGAGCTCGATCCGGAGCTTTCATCGAATAATCTAAACAAAGTCATTCACGCTGCGCGCAGGGTGCTCGAACCTGATCTCAAGTCAGGTACGGAATCGCGTTTCATTGCGACTCAGGAGCAGCACGTCGCACTGAAGGCTCCAGGTGGGGTTCATATCGATGCCGAGGAGTTCGAAGCGAGGGCGACGCATGCGCTGCGCGGCGACGCTGTTGTCGAATGCGATCGGGCCATCGAACTTTATGCCGGTGACCTTCTCGATGAGGATCGTTACGAACCGTGGGCCGAGGCGCGTCGTGAACAGCTTAAAAGGCTTTACGAGCGGCTGCTGGCGCACGCCGGGCAGTTGGATGAAGCGCAAGGAAGGATTGAAGAGAGCCTGGACCGCTGGCGCAAGCTTCTTGCAGCGGATCCCGCGAACGAAGATGCGCATCGGCAGTTGATGCGGCTTTATGCACGAACGGGAAGCCGCCATCAGGCCTTGCAGCAGTTCGAACAATGCAAAGAGATCATCCGGCGCGAGCTCGACGCAGAGCCTGAACCGGCCACACTCGATCTGTACAAGCAGATTCTTTCGGGGAAAGTTGAAGCGCAGAATGCGGTTCGAGCGCAAGCGGCGGCGCCGGTCACTCGGCCGGATACGGATTCAAACAGTCGCACGCGGCGCCGGGTTTGGATCGCAGCCGCGCTTGGTAGTGTTGGCGGTTCTCGCTGCCGGGCTTGTCTACTTCAAGCGTGAACAGACTCAGCAGAGGATCGAGGCGATTGCTGTGTTGCCATTTGCTGAATGGCACCGGTGATGCAAACCTGGACTATCTTGCTGATGGCATCACTGAAAGCCTGATAAACAGCCTTTCGCATCTCTCGCAGACGCGTGTCGTCGCGCGTACGACATCCTTCAGGTATCGCGGCGCCGAAGCCGATCCGGCGAAGGTTGGCCAGCAGCTGAATGTGCAGGCAATTCTGACGGGCCGTGTTGAGCAGCGCGGAGATGATCTGATCATACAGGCCGATCTGGTCGATGTTCGGGGGGGATCGCAGCTGTGGGGCGACAAGTACAATCGAAAACTCTCCGACATTCTTGCGATTCAATCGCAGATAGCTCGCGAAATCACCGATCGTTTGCGGCTGAAGCTGACGAGCGAGGAACAGACGTTGCTCGGTAAACAGCATACAGAGAATGTCGATGCCTACCAGCACTATCTTCGCGGGCGATTCTACTGGAACAAACGGACTTCCGCCTCGGTCAGAAAGGCGGTCGAGCACTATGACCTCGCGATCGCCGCAGACCCGGCCTATGCACTCGCCTTTGCGGGTATTGCGGACGCTTATGCCGTCTGGCCCGATGATTCACTCTCACGCAGGGAAACGGCTCGCAAGGTAAAAGAAGCAGCACTCAAGGCGCTCAGTCTTGACGAGCGGCTTGCCGAAGCACATACGTCGCTTGCCTTCGCGCGAATGATCGAGGACCGGGACCTCCAGGGAGCTGAGAGCTCGTTCAAGCGGAGCATCGAGCTCAACCCGAACTATCCTACTGCCCATCACTGGTACGCCTACGATCTGGTTGCTCAGGGAAGGATAGACGAGGCTCTAAATTCTATTCGTCGCGCACAGGAACTGGATCCGGTATCTCTGAGCATCAATGCCGACGTCGGCGAGTTCTATTTCTTTGCGCGCAAGTTTGCTGAGGCAGCAGCACAATGCCGGAAGACGCTCGAGCTCGATTCAAGCTTTATCCCGGCGCATCAAAACCTCGGTCTTGCGCTTGCCCATGAAGGACGGAAGGACGAAGCGATTACGGAGCTCAGAAATGCTGTTGAGCTTTCGAACCGGAATACCTATGTGACGGCACTTCTTGGATATGTCCTCGCTTTTTCGGGTAGGGAGAGCGACGCTCGCGCGATTATCGAGGAGCTCAGGACCGTCTCTTCGGCCAGGTATGTGTCTCCCTTTCATCTCGCACTGGTGCACGCCCAGCTCGGCGAATCCAGCCGGGCCTTCGAGCTGCTCGAACGGGCAAATAACGAAAGAGTCTTCTCGATGCTTCTTGTAAGAGTCGATCCGCGTCTTGACCAGCTTCGGAAAGACGGGCGTTTTGAAACTCTCCTCATCCGGGCCACGAACCCTTAAGAAAAAAATCTTCAGCCCGACATGCGACTATAACCTCTGTCAGATCAGTAGCTTCACATTTCTGGAATGAATCTGGAACCCGTCTGGAACCTGGAAGTAAGCCGCCGGGAACCGCGCCGGAATCAGCAAAGACTATACGAGATTTCATTCAACCGGATTGTCCGGATTTGGTGATCGGTTGGAAATCATATCCCCAAAGGAGATTCACTGGCATGTCGACAGCAGTAGCAATTCCGACAATCTCGTTTCCCCACGTACTGGCATCCGGAAACCATGCCGAAGCTGAACCGGCAATTGCACAGGAGAGATCAAGAAAGCTTGTTGAAATGATTGAACATCTTGCAAACGGCGATGAGCGAGCAATGGCCGAGCTGTACGATCAAACAAATCGTCTCGTCTTTTCGCTTGCGTTTCGCATTTTGAACGACAAGGCCGCGGCTGAAGAAGTAACACTCGACGTTTTTCTTCAGGTCTGGCGCCAGGCCGGCAGTTTCAGCGTGTCAAGAGGTACGCCACTGGCCTGGTTGATGACGATCACGCGGACGCGTGCGATTGACCGGCTGCGCAGTTCGGCGCGTGGCTGGCGCGCAAACGAAAGTCTTGACGAGGTGGGAGATATTCCGGCCAGAGTCGAGAGTCCGGAGGAAGCTTCGTTGATTCGGGAGCGGCGAAGTGTGGTCAGAGCGGCGCTTTCAGAACTTTCGGCTGAACACAGAGTCCTCATCGAAACGGCCTACTTTGAAGGAATGAGCCACACCGAAATTGCAGCGAAGTTCAATCTTCCACTGGGAACGGTAAAGACCCGCATCAGGGCGGGGATGAGTACGCTACGAGGAATGTTGAGCATGGAGTTCAAGCTTTAGCCGCCAACTCGCGCCGAATTTGGAGTGCGGCGGCTTGGCGCCGCTTTAGTCTCCCGAGGATCTGGCGGAGACTAAAGCGGCGCCAAGCCGCCGCACTCCAAATGGCCGCTGCATACCTTTGCGCTCAAGAGTTTGAACGTGTAGTCAAATCCGTTCTTTTCGTCCCGGGTGAACGACTGGCTGCCTTTTTCTTCCCATCTTCGTGGGTCGATCTCGGGAAAGAAGGTGTCAGCCTGGAACTCGCCGTCGACGAGCGTGAGATATATGCGATCCGCAATCGGCAGAGCCTGCGCGTAGACATCGGCGCCGCCTCCGATGAAAGCTTCGCCGTCGTCGTGGTTGCGGGCGATCGAGAGCGCCGCGCCAAGCGAATGGGTGACTGCAGCCCCGGGCACGGCGAGATCGCGATCGTGTGTCAGGATGACGAGCTGTCGTCCGGAAAGTAGCCTGCCGATCGATTCCCAGGTCCGGCGCCCGACAATAAGGTGATGCCCCATCGTCAGCTCACGAAAACGCTTGAGGTCCGCAGGAAGGCGCCACGGAAGCTTGTTCTCATAGCCAATGCCGCGCCGCCGATCCATAGCGACGATCAACGAGACGATCAAATCGACACCTGCGCTTTGATGTGAGGATGTGACTGGTACCCGATCAATTCGAAATCCGAATAGTCAAATTCGAAGATCGATTTCACGCGCGGATTTATCTGCATACGCGGAAGCGGAAGCGGATTCCGTTCGAGCTGAATCTTCGCCTGCTCGATATGGTTTACGTACAGATGGACGTCACCGAAAGTGTGAATAAAGTCACCTGGCTGAAGGTCCGTGACCTGCGCGATCATCATGGTCAACAGCGCGTACGAGGCAATGTTGAATGGCACGCCGAGAAAGACGTCTGCTGACCGCTGATACAATTGACAGGAAAGCCGGCCTCCCGAAACGTAGAACTGAAAGAGCGCGTGACAAGGTGGCAGAGCCATCTGGTCAATCTCGGCTACGTTCCATGCGCTGACAATGAGGCGTCGCGAATCGGGGGAGCGCTTGATAGCTTCAATCGTATTGCTGATCTGATCTATGACTTTTCCGTCTGGTGCGCGCCAGCTTCTCCACTGCGCGCCGTACACTGGGCCAAGTTCACCGGCCGGGATCGGCCCAGTCATCCCAGATCGTCACGCCATGTTCTTTCAGGTAATTTACGTTCGTGTCGCCTCGAAGAAACCACAGCAATTCATAGATGATCGATTTGAGATGCAGCTTCTTGGTCGTAAGCAGTGGAAAGCCGGATTGAAGATCAAACCGCATCTGGTAGCCGAAGACCGAAATTGTGCCAGTGCCGGTTCGATCGCTCTTCTGCGCGCCGTGCTCGAGCACATGGCGCATCAGATCAAGGTATTGCTGCATGGCGAGAATATAGCATGTCTGGAGTCGCGCAATGCCCACGCTGGGAGCGCCGGTCTCCGACCGGCAACGAGCCGCGAAGCGTGCGAGTCTTCAGCACAAGGACTCTCCACGACTCGCACGCTTCGCGGCTCGCCACAAGCTAAAGCTTGAACTCAAACTCCCTGACCCCTCTTCCTTGCGCTCCCCGCCGTGTTTGGGTAAAGTTTCGCTTGCGCCTGGGTCTGACGACGTCGGTCGGCCAGGCGAAATTCATTTTATAGCCCTGTTTTCATATACAAGACATGTCTGAATTAGTTACTGCGGACCTTCAATTGCCCGCAAGGATCAGCCGCCTCTCAGAGCTAGCCAACAACCTTTGGTGGAGTTGGCACGCTGAGGCAGGTTGGCTCTTCGAGTACATCGATCCGAAGCTGTGGGACCTCACCAATCACAATCCGGTTCAGCTCCTGAGGCAGGTCGCTCCGGCAAAGCTTGAGCTGGCAGCCAACGATCCCGTCTTTTTGCGCCGCTACGACGGTGTACTCATGACGTTTGCCCGGCATCTTCAGGGACACGACACCTGGTTCACAGCGAAATACCCCAAGCTGGCAAGCCACACTATTGCGTACTTCTCGGCGGAGTTTGGCCTGCACAGCTCTCTTCCCATCTATTCCGGTGGCCTCGGCATTCTCGCCGGGGATCATTGCAAGGAATCGAGCGATCTCGGCCTGCCACTGGTCGGTATAGGTTTTGTCTATCCTCAAGGTTACTTTCACCAGCGGATTTCGGCCGATGGCCGTCAGGACGAACACTACGAGCATTTCGACTACAAGGCAGCTCCGATGGAGCCTCTTTTGACTCGCGACACGGAGCTGGGTTTGCTTCCTTTGCAGATCAATGAGCGGGTGATACACATTGCTGTCTGGCGTGTGCGTCTATCTTCGATATCGCTCTTCCTGCTGGACACTGATGTCGAGGAGAACGAGCCCTGGGACCGCGAGCTTTCGGCGCGCCTATACGGCGGCGATCGGGAGACGCGAATCCGACAGGAGATAGTGCTCGGAATTGGCGGCGTACGGATGCTCGAGCGCCTGGGAATACGCCCTGCGGTCTTCCATGCAAATGAAGGTCACGCAGCGTTCATGATGCTCGAGAGGATTCGCATTCTGGTTCAGGGAGGGATGACTTTCAGCGAGGCGGCAGAACTGGCTCGCGAAACGACCGTGTTTACGACTCACACGCCTGTTCCTGCGGGACACGATACTTTTTCGTTTCAACTTGTCGAAAAGCATTTTGACGGATACTGGCAGACACTCGGTCTGGATCGCGAGCAGTTTCTTTCGCTCGGCGGTCATTCCGATGGTTACGGCGGCGCGAACTTCAATATGACTGCGCTCGCGCTCAGGCTTGCTGGTTATCGAAACGCAGTCAGTCAGGTACACGCGCGCGTCTCGCGGCAGATGTGGAATTCACTCTGGCCCGATGTTACGGAGGATGAAGTTCCCATTACGTATGTCACCAACGGTGTACATGCCCCTTCATGGGTAGCGCCTGAGATTGATCGGCTCTTCTCAAAGTATCTGGGGCGCGACTGGTTGAATGATCATGACAATCCCACGCGCTGGGAGAAGGTCGAGGAGATACCATCACGCGAGCTCTGGTTCGTACATACGCAACTCAAACGTCATCTTTTCCAGTTTATCCGTGAACGGGCACGGCGCGGATGGATGGCCGAAGGGCGTGGCCCTATGCACGTGCTGACAGCCGGCACGCTGCTGAGTCCTGACGCACTCACGATTGGATTTGCAAGAAGATTTGCGACCTACAAGCGCGCTCTCCTGATCTTCCACGATATGGAACGGCTCAAGCGCATTCTCCATAACGAATGGAAACCTCTTCAGATTATTTTCGCAGGCAAGGCGCATCCGGCTGACAGTCCGGGACGCAATCTGATCGAGCGCATCAATGAGCTCGCTCGCAAGCACGATATGGGCGGGCGAATCGCTTTTGTCGAGGACTATGACCTGCACGTGGCCAAGGTCTTTTACCGCGGCGTCGATGTATGGATGAACAATCCTCGCCCGCCGCTCGAAGCAAGCGGGACAAGCGGCCAGAAAGCAGCGCTCAATGGTGTTCCACATCTGAGTGTGCTCGACGGCTGGTGGTACGAGGGATATCACGGAACAAACGGATGGGCGATCAATCCTCCCCTGAGCGACGATGCAAAGGAGGAGGAGCGCGATGCCGCGGACGCCGAGGAAATCTACCGTGTGCTCGAAGAAGAGATTGTACCGCTCTATTATGATCGGGATACGGACGGAGTCCCGCGGAGGTGGGTACAGGTAGTCAAGGAGGCAATCCGATACTCTGCTCCCGCCTATTGCGCGAGGCGAATGGTGAAAGAGTATGCCGAGCGGATGTATGTCCCGGCAATGAGGGCAGCGGAGACGAAGACGGTGTGAGGCAGTCGTTTTGGAGTGCGGCGACTTGGCGCCGCTTTAGTCTCCCGCTGAGTGATCCGATCGGGACACTAAAGCGGCGCCAAGCTCGCCGCACTCCAAATTCAGAACGTGGGCAACTTTTCAGGGGAGCTCGGTGATACTTGATACTGCAAGCTTGTTATCGGCAAGTTTGCCATCAACCTTGAACTTTGCACCGGCATCTTTCTTGGAGGCTTCGAGTTTAGCCTTGGCCATCTCATTTCCTTTGGCATCGAACTCATAATACTTGCCATCGGCAAAGACGCCGTAACCGCTTGCCGCACAGCCATCTGAAAGTGCGCAACCTTTCTTATGGTCTGCAGCCGCCTTCGAAACATCAGCCGCCTTGCTGACGCGCGCTGAGCACTGCTTATCGACGATGTTGCCGGTGAGGCTGACACCCTTATCCTGGGCGGTAGCCAACACTACAAGACTAACCAAAAGTGCAGAAACAGCAGTCGACACAAAGAGCTTTCTAAGCATCTTTATTTCCTTTCTTTCTTTGTTTCCCTGGCCTGAAGACTCCTACGCGAAAAGCATCACAGATTATAACACCGCCGCGATGACTGTTCGCAAACAAAAAAAGAGCAACCGATTTCCAATGAGGAAGGGCTGCTCTTTTAGATAGAACAAATAAAACTGAGGATAACTGCTACAAAGCCCTGGGGCTGCGATATTGTTCGTAACGGCGCGTCGGTTCATACTTATTGCCCGACGAATGTTCTTTTTGCGGAGGGCCTTCGAGGCGAACTATTTCGATCGCTTCCTGATAAACCCTCTCGAGATTTTCCGGCTGGAATCCGTTCAGACGGCAGGCGCGAATATGAGCTCTCACAATCTCTTCCACCGCGTCCCGTCCCGTATCGTCCAGCTCTTGAAGCGCACGTAGTGCCTGTGCTGATAGCTTCATAATTAGATGACCAACCTTTCGCAAGATGATACTGTCCCCTAATATGCCGATGAATCCAGCATGTGAGGAAGGATTAACTGGAGTTTATCATAAATCCTGATGACTTCCACAATTATTTTTGGTGAACCTTAATTACTGATAATACTACCTTTATGAGAATTGCCGCCTCCACTTATTTGAATTCTGCCCCCCTCGTCTACAGCTTTGCGAAGGGTGCCAAAACGACACACGCCACCTTTCTCGGAGACACCGCTCCGGCGGCATGTTCCCGCATGCTCGAACGCGGCGAATGTGACGTCGCCCTGATCCCGGTAATCGAATTGCTGAGAATCCCGGATCTTATTGTTATTCCTGATATTGCGGTCGCTTCGAAATACCGCGTCCGGAGCGTGATTCTGGCCTCAAAAGTCCCGATCGAGCGCGCTCGCAGAGTCGCCCTCGACGCTTCCTCCCGAACGTCGCAGACTCTGGTCCAGATCCTCTTTAAACACCGTTACTTGGCCAGTCCAGACCTGGTTGAACGCGTTCCGGACGTCGCGTCCGGCTGCCGTAATATGCTCGACGATTGCGACGCGGCACTCATCATTGGCGACCCGGCCATGAAGTTCGCCACCTCGGCGGCTGACCGACAGTGGCGTGTTTACGATCTCGCAGAGGAGTGGAGGTCGATGACAGGGCTTCCGTTCGTTTTCGCCGTCTGGGCAACTCGCGACGGTCAAATCGCACGTTCAAAAGCATTTCTCGAAGCAAAAGCTGAAGGTTTGGCCCATTGCAAAGAGATTGCGGCCGAGTTCTCTCGCCATCTCGAATTACCTGAACCCGAACTTCTCGACTATCTCCTCCACAGCGTCAATTACGACCTCGACTCTGAGAATGTGGCGGGTATGGAACGCTTCTTTGAACTCGCCGGAAGCGCCGCTCTCCAGGATTATGCGCTCACCGAACAAAGTCCCGAATCGCCGCGTTGAATGCTGCCGCGCATTCGAATTGCGGCATGTGTCCACAACGGTCGATGATCGTTTGCTGCGCTCCCGGAATATCCCTGGCGAATGCTCCACCGATCGCAAGAGGTGTAGCCTCGTCTTCGCGGCCCCAGACTACGAGCGTCGGCACTCGCATCTGACTGATCTTTGCATCAAGTCTGTCTTCACCGCGCAAAATGGATTCAATGAGCTGCGTGATCGCGTACCCGTCGTTTCGTTTGAGTTGAGACGTGTAAGCCTGTTCGACGAACGCGTCGGTCAGCATGGTTTCGTCGTAGAGCATCCACTTCAGGAGTTCCCGGTACGCAGACAGCGACGTTACATTCAGTTTCGTGAGCTGTTCCCGCGTCATCTCGCGCACACCGAAATGCTTTGGCCAATAGCCCGCTGAGCCAACAAGGACAAGCTTCTCGACTTTGTCGGGATAGGCTTGCGCGAAGGCCGCTCCAACCCATCCACCGAGCGAATTGCCTACTATCGTGGCCTTCTTGATGCCGAGCTTCTGGCAGAAGCCGTGAAGAAACTCGACGAGAACTGAAACGCGATAATTGATGAAAGGTTTGTCCGACGCGCCGAAACCAATCTGATCCACGGCCCAGACGCGATGTGCCGGCGTCAACGCGGGAATAGTCTGCTCCCATACGCTTAGATCGTCACCCAGCCCGTGCAGCAGGATCACATCCCGCCCGGAGCCCGATACGGTGTAGTTGATCTTTTGACCGAACACTTCAACTTGTCTCGAGGCTGTAGATTCAACCAGCGTGGTCATCAAAAGAATCACTGCGTGATGATGAAAGATGATTTTTGCAGCATTAGTGTCCCTTCCCGGGTTCGCTTCCAACCCCAAGCTAAAGCTTGAACTCAAACCAAAGTGGGTTTGAGTTCAAGCTTCAGCTTGGGTTGGAACGACTCTAATTTTCCTGCTCACCCCTTCCTGACGAGGTAATAGTTATTCACGATGTCGTGAGGCAGTTGTCTGACTTCGATGTTGTTGAATCCCGCCTCGCGCAGCAGCTCGAGCGCTTTCTCTTCACCCCAGGCTGCACCAAGCCCTTCGCCGTTAAGTGCGAGTGACACGGTCATGCAATGCAGACATGAAACCGCATAAGTAAAGGGTCCAAGCGGATGATCAATATTTCCATGAACATGACTCGATGCGCGTATGTCCTGCATCAGAAAAACGCCGTCAGCCGTGAGCGCATTGTAAATCGCCTTGAGCACCCTTCGAGGCTGCGCCTGATCGTGAATAGCATCGAAAGCGGTGATCAATTGGTACCGATCTCGTTCATCAAGTTCAGCCAGGTCCTTAGTCTCGAAGCGAGTGTTGCTTAGCCCCATACGAGCAGATTCTGCTCGAGCCGAGGCAATCGCTTCCTCAGAGAAGTCGTACCCGGCGAATCTGCTCAATGGAAAGTGCGACGCCATAAGATTGATCGCGCGCCCGCTTCCACAACCGATATCGACAACTTCGATACCCTGTCTAAGTGCATCCAGTTTCTCGGGCACGAGCGGCAGGATCGAATCAATCAACGCAGAGATTACCGTCTGGTTGCTTTCTTCGGCCATTACGCGATGGAATGTGGGGTATTCCGAGTATGGAACGCCGCCACCATTGATGAAGGCGTTGATCACCTTTTCCTCGACTGAGCCAAGCAACGGAATGAACTGCATGGTTACTGCGAAGTTGTTCGGCGACGCCGCGCGCGTCAGAAACGCCGCATGCTCCGGCGGCAGCACATAGGTCTCGTTGGTTGGGTTGTACTCGATGATTCGACCGGTAACCATCGCACCAAGCCATTCGCGCACGTATCGCTCGTTGAGTCCGGCGGCGCGCGATATGCGCTCACTGGTTGCAGGCGGCAGGCTCGCCATAGTGTCGAAGAGTCCGACCTGATGGCCGATACTCGTCATCAGCGCGACGGACGCTTTGTTCAGCGTATCGAGTAGTTGATCGGCGAACGCCTGCGCTTTTCCTTCGTTCAGCGTTTGAGCTGCTTGAGACATTTTCTTTCTCCTCCTGTTTCTTTTCCTTATCCTTGCGTTTGGTTTCCTGCGAGCGGCAGGCGAGGCTTTCACCTGCCATCACGCAGTCAGAAGTAACCGAAGCTACTTCATTTCAACTCTCAGTTCGACTTGCAGAATGACGCCATTGAGCTCGTTGAAGCTGGTCATAATCTGTCGCGCTTCACCTCTCGCACTCGCATATTGACCGGTTCCGCCGATTATGGCGCGCAGAACAGGAACGTCGAAGTCAACCAGCTCGACGCCGTCGGTCGTCAGAGTTACACGGCCCGCTTGATTGCCGAAGTCGAAAAGCTGATGCGTCACTACCCACGGACCGGTCAATGTCTTTGCACCTTCTCCCACGTGCCAGCCCCGACAGGTCCAGCGCCCGATAACCTTCTTGGGGAACTCAGGGCTGCCATCCGGGTTAACACCATCCGATCCATTAATAAGAGTACCCCTCGGGTAAATGTAGCCTTCAGTGACGAACTCATTCCCGTAAGCCGGTAAACCATCTGCATGTAACGGAGTCTCATCAAATTTGAACCGCAACGCATTCTCTGATACTTCGATCCGGATGATCTTGGTGTCGTATTGGCCGAATGAGTTTCGCTCAACCTCGAGAATGTTTGAGAGTGCCGTCGCGGCATCCTCGACTGAAACTTCTTCGCCTCGCTCTGATGGGTTCGTCTTTTGAGCCTCAGATTGTCGGATAGTGCTCACCATTCTTCCACGAGTTTCCTGGGCGCTCACGTCCAACGCAGTGGATGAGAGAAAGGTAAGCAGCCCGAGCATCGACAGAAAGCTTCGGACAACGATCATGCCTGATCTCGATGGGGCCTATCTCAATAGGCCCGCTCTCCTGCTTGACTTCCATAAACTTGATTCTCTTCATAAAATCTCCTCCTCAGAGTTCAAATTGGGTTAAGTTGTTGCCATCGTCGCGAGCGGGAGTATCTGTCGGACGGCTTGGCGAAGTCCTCAGACGACGCTCAAACATGGCTCAGATTGTTCTCAAGTCGGTCTTCCGGCGCGATCAAACAACTCTCAAATAGTCTTCAAACGCATGAACGAGAAGCATTTCTACGACTTTGACGAGTTTAGGATTGATGCCGGTGAGCGCCTGCTTCTTCGCGATGGCGAGATCGTTCAGTTGACACAGAAGGCCTTCGACGTGCTTTTCCTGCTGGTTGAAGCAAATGGTCGAATCGTCACCAAGGAAGAGCTGATGAATCAGGTCTGGCCTGACGCCTTTGTCGAGGAAGGCAACCTTTCCCAGAACATTTACACCCTGAGAAAACTCCTGGGCGAAACTCCGTCTGGCGACGATTACATCAAGACGGTTCCGCGCCGTGGATATCGCTTTGCAGCACCAGTCAAAGAAACGTGGGAGGGAGATAGAGCAGAGATTCCAACCGACGAATTGCGGCGGCTGGTTGATTTGAAGAAGGAAAAGCTCACGGATCTGTTCCCGCCCGGTCTCGAGAGACCCGAGAGTGCCGAAAGTCTCGAGAGTGCCAGGAGTGAAGAAGCACCGGCAAATCCGCTCGCGCGAGTAAAGCGGCGTAATAGGTCGTTCGGCGTCGCAGGCGCTCTCGCATTGCTGGTCGTACTTTTCGGTTTCGGTGGATGGACGGTCTATAAGGCGACTCGGCGGTCCGAGCCTTTTAGCGGATTCAATATTTCGAGCCTGACAACAGCTGGCAATGTTCAATGCGTAGCGGTATCCCCGGACGGGAAGTTCGTAGTCTACGCCGTAGCAGACAGGCCGCAGCTTTCGAGCCTGGTTGTGACGCAGCTTTCAACTTCCACAACACAGACAATTATTCCGCCCGACGAAGTGGTGTATCGAGCTGTGACGATCTCGCCGGATTCGAGCTACGTCTACATGCTTCGCAAGCGCCACGATTCGCCAGGCTTTACGCTCTATCGCGTACCATTGCTCGGCGGTACGCCGGCGAAGCTCGTCGAACACGTGGAAACAGCTGTTGGATTCTCCCGGGACGGTCGGCAGTTCGCATTTCGTCGCTCGTTGAATGACCGCCGCGAAGCCGCGTTATTCATTTCGAATGCCGACGGTACAGGCGAACGCGAGGTTGCGTCGATCAACTTTCCCGATAGTTTCTATGAGCCCGCGTGGTCACCCGACGGTCGCGTTATTGTGTGCGCGATAGGCAGCGCTCACGGCGGTACAAACATGGATGTGGCTGAGATCAATGTTGCCGACGGGAAGATGCGATCGATCCTCCCTGAAAAATGGAGATGGATCAGGAATATTGAGTGGCTCCCCGATTCAAGCGGACTCGTGATGGTCGGAAGTCGGACTGCGTCGGAGCCAATTCAGATCTGGCGGCTCGAGTATCCGTCCGGCAAAACGCAAAAGATCACGAGCGATTCCAGCAACTACAACCGTTTGAGCATGTCAGCAGATGCCCAGGTGATTGCGGCATTGCAACTGAAGCTGGCGACAAACGTCTGGATCGCACCTACCGAAGATCCTGCACAGGCAAAGCAGATCACATTCGGAACAGGTGGCTATGCGGGCAATCTTTCGTGGACGCCTGACGACAGAATCGTCTTCGATTCCGAAGCGGGAAGCGCCTACGCGATTTCGATAATGAACGTCAATGGCGCGAATCAGAAACGGCTGTCAGGTGAGCCGAACCGAGAGGCGACCATCGGCTATGCGACTGCAACGCCCGATGGCCGCTACATTCTCTACTTTTCGGATCTGGCGGGTGCGCGCAATATCTGGCGAATGAACAGTGATGGCAGCAATCCCGTTCAATTGACAAAAGGAACAGGCGAGGATCATCCGGCATGCTCACCTGACAGCAAATGGGTTGTCTTTACGAAACAGGAAAGGGCTGGGAGCGGTAAGCCGACTCTATGGAAGGTGTCGATTGATGGTGGTCAACCCGTGCAATTGACCACTGACTACACCGGATACCCATCAATCTCGCCCGATGGAAAGCTGATTGCCTGCTTCTACTCGCCATCGACAGATCGTTTGGGGCAGCCGGCAATCTTCCGTTTCGACGGAGGCGCGCCAGTCAAGGTGTTCCCTCAAGAGGTTGATAGCTCGTCCATGATCCGCTGGACATCCGATGGTCGCGGATTGGTCTACAACGTGAACCCTATCGGCCCGTCGAAACTGTGGATGCAACCTGTCGAAGGTGGTCAGCCGCGCCTTCTGCTTGAGATAGATACTGATCGCATCTTTGGATTTGACTTGTCGCGCGACGGAAAGAAGCTGGCTCTCGTGCGGGGTTTCTGGTCGCAGAATGTGGTTATTGTGAGAAGCATGTAGTGCGCGGGAAGAAGATGCTGATCTGAGATGTTGAGATTTGAGATTTGTCAGCTTTAGCTATTGATCAGCAGAACACGCTGAAGAACATGACTAAAGCGTGAACTCCAAATCTCAGCAATCTTCCGCACTCAGCACTTCTTCTTCCCGCGGCACTACACGCCACTCGGAAGCAGCCCTCTTATCTCTCTCACCACCTGCGCGACCTCTTCCTGGTCCGCGAGGGCGATCATAAAGAACTTATAGCCTTCACTGATGCACACAACACCGTTGGCAAAGAGCCAGATCCCGTTGAGCAGTGGATTCGCGCCGATCAGAAGACTCACGGGAAAGCCGGTCACAGTCGCTCCCGAAAATGCGGATGCGATCATTGTCGTGCCCGCTGCGACACTGAATGCTCCGAGCAAAGGAGCACCAACATATTTTGTCATGTTGCGCTCGAACTCGATGCGAGATCGCTCTGCCTCATCCAATTCGCCGCGCGCCAGTCGAGCTTCCTGTTCCTTCAAGTAAGTCGTGTATTTCTCGGTGAGTTTCCTGACTCCGACAATCGGCAGAGCGCTATGGAAAAACCAGTGGCCTGCAGCGCCCGCGCCGAGCACTGTTGCGCCAAGCGATGGCAACGCTGATCCCGCACGGATACCAGCAACCAGAGACAAGGTTACTGTTGCCGCTTTGCCGGGATTCTCCTTAACCCAGCTGCGCGCTTTGCCATATCCGGTTGTGACGGATGCCGCAATGCGAGCACCGCTTGCCCCAGCGTTGTATGCCTGCTCAGCTCGTTTGTAGTAGCTCGATGCCTGGCCGAATACCTCGCGTGCAGTATCCTCGGCAGACTTTGAAAAATCGGTCGCACCCTCGCGAATAGTCTCGCCTGCGCGTCCGGCGGCGTTTCGAACATTCTCACTTACCTTGTACTCGTCGTCGATTCGTGTCGCCTGCTCGCGCGCGATCCCGGCTGCGTCTGAGATCACGTCGCTCGCCCTGCGTGCAGCGCTGGCTGCCGTGTCGATTCCCTCTTTGACCCCTTCCTTGAGCTTGCTGCGAAGATTGTACTGGTCGTCGAGTTCCTGCGCCTTTCGCCGTGCCGCCTCGCGCCATTCATCGAATTTCTTGCTGTTCATGACTTATTTACCTTCCGTTCTCCGTAATACGATGCCGGCAGCTTTTGGGTTCGCTTGTCGCTTGAATGATATCACGTTAGACTTTTGCGTTATGCGGTTATCGAAATCAGGCGCAAGTGCGCTCATTTGCCTTTTGCTCGTTTTCCCGGCGCTCTCGCTTCGCGCATCCACTCAAAAGAAGACTGACGCGGCCGAGCCCACTGCTCCAGCTCCATTAGCGGGAGTCCGTCGTGACTCTCTGCTCAATGGTTTGCAGATCGTGACCTTTGACGCGGGCGCTCCAAAGGTGAGATGCGATCTCGTCATCCGCGGGGGCGCAATGTTCGATCTTGCCGGAAAGACCGGTCTGGCCGCACTGACTCAGGAAACGCTTTTGGCAGTGAATCCGCGGCTTGTCGAAGAGATCGAGTCTTTGGAGGGAACAGTCTCGTGGGGAGTTGGCTATGACGAAAGCTGGTACCGACTCGAAGTGCCATCGAAGAATCTCGAGACCGCGCTTGAAATCCTTGGACGCCTGTTGGTCACCGAGACGATTCGTACTGATGCGTTCAAAAGAGCCAGAGAAGCGCAACTGGAAAAGATCCGCAAACTTGAGGAGGGCCTCACTCCTGCGGTGCGCGCTGATCGCGCGTTTCGTGAATCAGTGTTCGGGCAGCATCCGTACTCGCGATCGATCGAAGGTACGCAGGCCACTATCAACGCCATTGTTCAAGGCGATGTTCTCGACTTCTATCGGCGCCTCTATATTGCCAATGACAGCTTCGTCGTCGTCGCTGGACCTGCTGCTCACGACCGCGTAATGAGGGCACTCAGGGTTCTGTTTGGCGCGTGGATCAAAGGTCCATTGATTCCTCCTACATTTAGTCCGCCTGCCCGCACGACCGAGCTCAGGCTTGTAAAGGTGAATCTCGCAGATGCTCAGCGAGTCGAGCTTCGAGGAGGATTGATCGGAGTTTCGACAACCGACAAGGACTTTGTGGTGACGCAGGTGATGGCACGTGCACTTGAAAGCCGACTCAAGCAGAGCAAAGCGCTTGGTCCGTCGGATTCGATCAGTGCGCACGCCGCGCAAAGAATTCTGCCGGGACCGATCTTCTTTTCCGCTTCTGTCTCGCCTGAAAGAGCTCCCGAAGTTTCGCGTGCTGCGACTGATGCGTTCGCAGCTTTCGCTTCAGCACCGGTTCCGGATGCGGAACTTGCCGCCGCAAAGGCGAGTCTAAAGAGTGAAAAGTCGGGGCGCGCAATGGCCGATCAGTTGCACGAGGTTGAAAGTTTCGGATTGGCAAAGAACTTTCCGCTCGTGTGGAGCAGTCGTGTCGATGGAATCACTAATGCAGACATTCAACGAGTGGCAAAACGGTTGCTCGAGGCCAACGCGTTGACTGTGGTCGTCCTGGGCCCAACCGGAAACGCAGGCATGTAGCCCAGGTACGTTGTACCGCCTTCAGGCGGAACGTCGCCTTTAGGCGACGTCACCTAAAGGCGACGTTCCGCCTGAATGCGGTACAACGTACCTCGGACTACCCCTCGTCACTATCATGAACGTACGCATCCAATCGGCCTCCGAAATGAACGCACCAGGTAAAGCTCGCGCGGTGCGTGAAATGTTTGCCGAGATCGCTCCAAGCTATGACCGTCTCAATCACCTTCTTTCAGCAAGTATTGACAAGCGATGGCGACGGCTTGCCGTGCGCAGTCTTGAGGATGTCCTTGCGCCGGAAGATGCCATCGCGCTCGATCTCTGCTGCGGCACTGGCGATCTGACAATCGAGCTCGCGAACAAAGCGCGCGTTGTAGGCTGTGATTTCTGCCACCCGATGCTCGCGATTGGCCGCCGAAAAATCATTTCTCACAATTCGACTCATTCTGCCACCCTCGCCGAAGCAGACGCATTGCAGCTTCCCTTTGGCGACGGCCGATTCAACGCAGTAACCGTTGCATTCGGTCTGCGCAATCTTGGTCACGTTCAAGGCGGACTCGCTGAGATGTTGCGTGTGCTCAAGCCTGGTGGCCGTGCAGCCGTGCTCGAGTTCTCCCAGCCGGTTGTTCCGCTGCTGCGCCAGGCGTTTGGTTTTTACTTTCACCGCATCCTTCCCAGTATCGGCGCGATGGTATCCGGATCGACGTCCGCGTACACCTATCTGCCAGACTCAGTTCGAGGGTTTCCAGATCAGGAGCATCTGGCGGCCATGATGCGCGAGACGGGATTTACCAACGTTCGCTACCAGAATCTGTCAGGTGGGATTGCCGCTCTCCATCTTGGTGAGCGCGCTCGTGCGGCATGAGGTCCAAAGATGTTTGAGACAGAAGAAGACGAACCGGTAGATCAGGAACGGCGTAAGAAAGCGTTGTTGTTGGTCGGTGCGCTAGGACTTCTTGTCGTTCTCCTCGTGGCCGTGCTTGTCCGGCTTGCATTCAAGCCGGGACACAAGTCGACTGGGCTCGAAAATGCGGTCCGTACCGGCTCGGCGGAGTTTGATGGTTACGTTCCGAAGTTGGCGTTTGATGAAAAGGAAATCATCGTTCATCCAAATCTCATCGGGATGGCTCAGTATGAAGTCCGCCTAAAGCTGACGAATCGAGGCGATCGAACGTTGAACGGCGTTGAAATGCTTGGCCGGATCATAACGCACGATGAAAAGGCTGTAGCTCAAAACATCAGCCTTCCGATACCACGGATCAGAAAGAGCCTCGCTCCAGGAGAAACCATGCGCATCAGTGTCAAGGTTGATGGCCCTGGAAACGTGAGCGAGAGTCAGGTGAAAGATGTTACTGCGGAATTGAAGGCGCTGAAGTTCGAATAACCACGGAACACACGGAAGAAAGACACGGAGAAAAAACACGGAAGAACTCTAGATGATTGAGGTTCTTCCGTGTTTTTTCGTGTCTTTCTTCTGTGTGTTCCGTGGTTTTCTTACTCGTTCCTCGGATACTGAACTTCGATCGAAGCAGCAGCCGGTGTCACCTGCTGCTCTCTGAGGAATGATGCTGAAATCGCGCGATAGACGCGCCCGGCGATTTCAGCCGCACGCTTACCTGCTTCAGTTGATCCTGTAGTCACAACCGTCACAATCAACTTCGGATTGTCAACGCTCGAGAACGACGTAAAGAGCCCGAGTTTGTCTCTCGAGCCGGTGCACGTTCCCGTCTTGCCTGCAACCTGACCGACAGGATCGTAAGCCGCCTTTGCAGTTCCGAAATTCACTGCGCCGCTCATACCCGCGAGCATACGCAAGCGGTCCTCCGGCGACATCTCGATCTTCCTTCTCAGGACCGGCTGAAAATTCATTGCATCTTCGCGAGACGTCGGAACGCGAGGGACATAGAGATTGCCACCGTTGGCAATAGCGGCAGTAAATGCGGCCAGCTGGATTGCAGTCACGCCAAAGCCATCGCCGTGGCTCGACATGTGACCTGTCTCCTGCTCTCCCGGATCAGGCAGAAAGCCAGGATCCTCACCAGGAATGTTGACTCCTGTAGGCTCGCCGAATCCGTAATTGGTCGCATAGTGCATGACCTTTTCGTATCCAAGGCGCCGTCCCAGCACCTGAAAGACCGGATTGTTGGACTTCGCAAGCGCATCAGTCAGGTTCATTCCATAGTGGCGTCCGAACGGAACCTCCTGATTGGGATCAAAGACTGATTCGTGCAGCGCTCCCAGCCCGACGATCATCTTGACGGTCGAACACGGCTTGACTGGTGAACCCAGACCCATGACCTGGTTGACGACGGTGTAGACGCGACCTGTAGTCGGATCCATTACGACCACTGTTCCGGAACGTCCCGCGAGCGCATTGACCGCGATGCGACGAATTCCCTGGTCTTCACCCAGTGTCGAATCTCTGAGGATATTCGCGGCCGCGCTGTTGCGAAGCGCTGCATCGCGCGCGCGAATGACGCGCAGTCTCGCGAGATAGCGCCCACGTGCGCGGGAACGAGCGAGCGAGCGCCGGCTCATCTTGCTTGAGCGCGCCACGTTGCGCTTCGATGACTTGGACGAGCGGCTAGCTGTTGTTCGCCCAGTCGACTTGCGTGACTTACTCGATTTGGCGACTTTGGAAGACTTCGTAGATTTCTTAGTAGTCTTAGCGAAAGTGTCTTCCTGGAAAAAACCCAGAGCTGAAAGGAGCAACAGCAAAGCAATAAGGGCAGCGAACGAGCGTGCCAGTCTCTTCATTATCAAAGTCCTCGTTTTAAAATCTGATCCCCCAGGCAATCATGTCCGGCAGTACACGACCGTAGGCAGTCGAGAGCGCACATTGTTTTTACGAGTTGATCAGACCTCCATCCGGGTGTTTAACGAGCGGTTCCAGGTTTCGCTCACTGTGATGGAACACCCCGATGAAGCTCTCAGGCCGGAAAGCAAGGGGCAAACCGACCTCGAGCGGAAATTTCCGCCGTGCTACTTCTAATTCAATCACTCAAGGCCAGGGGTTAGCACACTCGGGAAGTGTATCAAATCATTGAGGATGGTACAACCACGAAATAATTCGTATTCAAACCGCAAGAATTCCGCCTCGAAGTTCGAGTTCAAGCTTTCGCTTGTCGTTGAATTCGATTTTTTTCAGTGAATTTGCTATCCTAGGGCGATTCTCGATGAGCGGAATGTCTACGAATCTTGTTTGGGATAGACCGAATGCGCGAGATCTGGTCACAGCTTCTCTGGGTATGGCAATGGCCTTACCTCAGAGACCTGATCGATATCCTCCTTGTGGCCTTCCTCGTCTACGAGCTCCTGAGGCTGGTGCGTGGAACCCGCGCGGTTCAAATGGCGGTCGGTCTCGCGAGCGTCGCGATCCTCTATCAACTCTCAGTCTGGCTTGAGCTTACAACTCTTCAGTGGGTACTTCGAAACGCCGTCCTCTACTTCGGCTTCGCAATCATTGTTCTCTTCCAGCACGAGATTCGATCGGCACTGACGCACCTCGGTAACAATATCCGCATCCCATTCTTCAGATCATCGCGTAAAGCCAACGAGTACGGTCAGGAGTGGTACGACGAGGTCGTGCTCGCCTCGACTACTCTCGCGTCTGACAAGATTGGTGCCCTGATCGTTTTTGAGCGCGATGTAGGTCTCAAGAATTATATTGAAAGCGGAGTCCGGCTCGACGCGCGGCTAACCTATGATCTCCTCGTCACGGTATTCAATCCGAGCGCGCCGCTGCATGACGGCGCGGTCATCGTCAGCAATAATCTTGTAGCCGCTGCATCCTGCTTTCTTCCATTGACGCAGAACCCGCTGCTTTCAAGGGAACTCGGAACGCGCCATCGAGCAGCAATTGGCATCACCGAGGACAGTGACGCTTGCGCCGTCGTCGTTTCCGAGGAGACGGGTTCGATCTCGTTTTGCGTCAGCGGTCGCATCACCCGGCATCTGGATGGGCTGCGTCTCAGAGCCCTTCTCCAGAAGTCGATGGAGCCGTGGCGGACTGAAGACGAAGCTGCAAAGGCTGAGGAAGAAGAAGAGCGGCACAAGAAAGAGCTGGATGATATTGCCGCGCGCCGCCGTGAGACGACTTCTCGAGAGACGCGTGAGATACGCGAGATGCGTGACACACGTGACACGCGTGACACGTCGTCGCGCGAGAGCATCGAGGAGGCGGGCATCCTATGACGTCACCGGTATCGTGGGTGAACGGCCTCTTTCAGAGCATTCGTCACACTCGAATCGAGAACATCAGCCTCAAGCTCCTCGCGGTCGGGGTCGCAACTCTTCTTTTCGCAGTTTCTCGTCAGCCAACCAGCGACGTTCGCCTCGAGCATGTTCCCCTGGAATTTCGTGGCGTGGCACCGGGCCTTGAGATCACCGGGGAAGTCGATCAGACCGTCAGCGTCCGGCTGCGCGGACCGCGCGACGTCGTCAGAGGCCTGATGCCAAATCAGATTGCCGTCGTTGCCGACATCAGCGGCAAAGAGCCCGGCGACCGGATCATTCAGCTCAAGACTTCCGATGTCTCGAAACCCCCAAGCCTCGAAGTGCTGCGCGTAGATCCCGCGACCATCCGTCTGACCATCGAGCCGAGCGTGCGACGATCGGTGCCCGTGAAGCCGGAGCTTACAGGACGGGTTGCAAGTGGGTACGAGGTTTACCAGATCGATATTCAACCGCCTCTGGTAGAAATCGAAGGACCGAAATCTCAGGTGAACGCGATCGATGCCGTGCGAACTGAAAGCATCGATCTTGATGGAAAGGTCTCAGACTTCACCACGCGCGTTGGAGCGGATCACGCGAATCATTCAATACGCGTCATCACGCCCGGGTTCATCAAGCTCGAAATAAAAATTGCCGAGAAGGGCAAGGCTACTGAAAGTGAAGGGAGTACAAAGCTCAAAACATGAGCCGTTTGTTTGGTACTGACGGAATACGAGGTTTAGCGGGAAAGTACCCGCTCGATGATCAAACAGTTGCTCGAATTGGTTTTTCTCTGGCGCAACAACTCAAAGAGGCGAGTGGCACGGATGACCCGCCATCAATCATCATCGGGCGCGATACGCGCGAATCGGGTCCGGCCATCGAAGCTGCACTTGCCTCGGGCGCCGAGGCTGCCGGTGCTCGCATAGAATCTGCCGGAATAATCACGACACCAGGAGTCGCATTTCTAACACGCGACCGGCGGGCGAGTGCCGGCGTCGTGATTTCCGCTTCTCACAATCCCTACCAGGACAACGGCATCAAGATCTTCGCTCCATCCGGCCGCAAACTGAGCGATGAGACTGAACGTGTCATTGAAAGCGATCTCGTGCGCGATGATGACGCATTCCCGAAGTCTGTCGAGAGGACACGCCATCCAGACAATGCACTCAAAGAAGAATACCTTGCATTTCTTCGGGGCCAGGTTGCCGGTGATCTGGACCTTAAAGACGTACGCATGGTCATCGATTGTGCAGAAGGTGCAGCGTCGGAGCTCGCACCGCGTCTATTCGCTTCTCTCGGAGCTGACGTCGTTTCAATTCACGCATCTCCGGATGGACGAAATATCAATCTCAATTGCGGATCGCTGCATCCGGAAGAGCTGCAACATCGAGTCGTTGCCGAAAAGGCACAACTGGGAATCGCATTCGACGGCGATGCCGACCGGATGTTGCTCGTAGATGAAAGCGGCCGTCTCATGGACGGCGACTACGTTCTGTTATATTCTCGCGTGTCATCTGAAAGATAAGAACAGCCTCGATCGCGATCGCGTCGTTGCAACCGTCATGAGCAATATGGGTCTCGAGCTCGCTTTGCAGAAACGTGGCATCGAGCTCGCCCGAACGGCGGTCGGCGACAAGTATGTGCTCGAAGAGTTGGTGCGTGGTGGTGGATCACTCGGTGGTGAGCAATCCGGCCATATCATTTTTCCGAAGATCAGCCTGGCCGGCGATGGAATGATTACAGCGCTCGAGATTCTTCGTGTAGTGCGCAGCTCCGGCCGCGCTGTGAGTGACCTCGCCTGCGGATTCACACGGTTGCCACAGGTACTCTTGAATGTGCATGTGGGCCGCAAACCTCCTCTCGAGACGGTCGAGCCCATTGCCCGCGCCATGCGGGAGGTCGAAGGCTCGCTCGAAGGCCGCGGCCGTCTTCTCGTACGATATTCGGGTACAGAGAACCTGGCACGGATCATGATCGAAGGAGAGAGTGGAGAAGAGATCCAGAAGCACGCCACCTCTCTCGCGCAAATCGTCTCACGCGAACTTGTCTAGTATGTCTGGGAGCGCCAGGTTGCAGCTTGGCGCGTGCACCACATTCAAGGCAAACGGCGACGTCCACGCGCTCAAGGCGGAGCCTGGCGCTCCCAGGTAGAGGAACAATGAGTGGATTGATAGCGGAACTGGCAGATCTATTGTCGATTCCTGACAAACCACTTGATTCAAGTGAAGTCGGCCCTGACCTCGTGAGTGCGGCTGCTTCTTACAGTGTCGCGCCCGTGGTAGAAGGTCTTATGTTCACTCTGGGCGCCGACGCTAAGCTCTCGATCAGCGCCTTCAATTCCGCCGATGACAAAGACAGTGACGGAGTCCTCGGCCGGTTGCTCCCGGTTGATACGGGATTTGGTGAGGTCAAGCTCCCGCCCTCGATTTTACAGACCACCGATCGCGCCTGGCTGAAATATCGTCTCGAGGCCCAACCAAGAGTCAGCGTCAGTGGAGCGATCGCTCCCGTTTCATTCAAGATCGATGGAAAACACAAGGCAGTATTCGCTGACTACCGTGTACACGCGAGGACCGATAACACGCGCGATGCGGTGGTTGCTGACATTGCTGACGTGCGGCTGGCGTCCAATCCAGATGATGTTCTCGGGCTCGCGGCCGAAGAGGCTCTTTCGTACCAGGTTCGCGGCGAATTGTCACTGAGTGTCACACTCAGCTGGGCCGATGTCGTGGTGGCGACGCTAAGCGATCTGACCCGGCTGCTTCGCAGCGGCAAAATGATCTCTCTATTGGTAGTGCCATCCGCCAGTGTTTCCTTTAACGTCGGCGTGGTCGACGACTTTCGCATCGTGTTCAGCAAGGGGAAAGGCGACCGGATAAAGATCGCCGTCAAAACCGCCGACTCGCGCGAATTCGGTGTGGCCGTCGCAGCCGGCGTAACGGTTCAGTTCGCAGATCCGGAAGCAGTTAGAAAGGCACTGAACGGCTTCTTTCTTGGGTTCCTCGGGATTTCAGTCGAAAAGATTGACGCAGTGCTGGCGAAGGGTTCGCTCGACGATTTGTCAGCGATTGAAAAAAAGATCATCGAGACTCTCATCAAGAAGCTCGGACTTGAAGAGATGTTGAATGACCTTCGCGAGCTGCGCGAGCGATGGGAGGAATTCAAGAGTAATTCCATTGGCATTTTTGAGCGCGTCGCCCGAGCAAAGGTTCGGGCCGGATTCCGATATGAATACAACCGGATCAGGCGCGAGGATTCATTGCTTGTAGTCGAAGTCGAGCGACGGCTGTTCCGTCAATTCCATCGAGATCTGATGCTCGGCGAACTGCGCAATCTGCTGGCGTGGGCACAGCGACCGGAAAATGAAAGCGCAGTCGAAAAGTATCTCAATCAGAAGACGATCAAGAGCACCCACGCCTGGGGTCTTACGCTTGGCGTCGACGCGTGGAGCGTAAGCGGGAAGGACAGGAAAGCATTGACCTCGGTAGTGCAGACAAACCTGGCAGGCGACAGGAGAATCTCATACCTCGGAATGCGTGGATACGAGGGCAGGCTCATCAGTGACAGCGTAAACTGGAAGGTTGATCTCTCCGCGGACATGGAGAATTTCTCCTCCGATCCAACAGCCTGTGACTTCACCTATGGCCTGTTTTACAAATTCACATGGTCGGAGCGGAAACTGAAAGAGAGCGAGCTCAGAAAATACCTGGATACGGCGGTGATCTGGCGAATTCTTAGCCCTTCGAATGTCGAGGAAAAGATCCGCGAACTAAGTAAACATTTGGACCAGAAGGCCGAAGTCAGTCTCGAGTTCACTGTGCCGGATGAAACTCTTCGGGAATTGCTCTCACTGGTTTCTGCCGATCCAGGAGTCAATGAAGTTCGCGGTGCGCGCGCGCTGGCAAAGGCGATGCCTTACTCTGATATGTTCGAAACGCGGAGGAGTCCGATCCTGCGCGAGATGTGCTATACGGATCTGTGGCTGGACTACTTCGCCAACGACCTCCTGGCGATCAACGACTATTCTTCCCGCGCCGCGCTCGTGATCGGGAAGAAGACACAGCTTCCTGATGAGTCCCAGCTGGCAACTTTTGAGAAGTTGCAATCGAAAATGAATCCACTGACGTTCGCCGGACAAATCCACTTACATGGCAATCCGATGACCGGCGACTTCTCGGCAATTCATCGAAACTGGCAAAAGTTCATTGCAGGTCTGACCACACTCCATACGGCGATTTCTCCCACCAACTGCGGGAATCACGAGGTGTTTAAAGAGGTCTTTCAGAAACTCTCAGGTTTCAGCGACCAGTCACTCTACGTGCGTGCCGCGGGTGTCTATCTCCTCGATCTCGCAGCAGAAAATGGCGACCTGTTGAAGCAGACAAAACGTGTCTGCTCGATCCGGTTCAAGGATGGCAGGACGGATATTTCAAGTATGTCAGTGTGAGGGGGAAGGGGTCGGGGGTCAGGGGTCAGGGGTCAGGGTAAGAGATTTGTCATTGAGCTTTTCAGCTTGCTGTAATCGAATGTACATTCAGAATGACAATCTCAAATGCAAATCTCAAATGACAAATCTCCGACCTCAATCCCCGACCCCCGACCCCTTCCCCTAAGCCCCGACCCCTGACCCCTGATCCCTGACCCCTGATTCCCACATTTCATCAGCGCTTGGGCCGTAGATAGCCGGAACTTTCGAACCCATCGGCCGCAGGTACTTCGACAATTGCCCGCGATGATGAATTGAATGTTGCAGGAGAAAGTTGAGGTACTCGACAGCAGGGTAGTTAAAGATGTCGAAGAATGAGATAGGTTTTGTGAGATCGGCGGCGCTCAGGTTCTTGACGTTGGTGATTCCTTCCTTGAAACCGGCCTCATAAACATCGAGCATCTCGGCGATGTTCTTTGTCTTGTTCACGGTCGGTTCTGCAGCGGTAAACGCGCCGGAGGAAACTCCTTTCAGAAAGAGAAACTCAGCATCGATGATATGCCAGGCCAGTTCACGCGCGGTCATCGATTTTGGATCCGGCCGGTAATCACTCTTTTCATCGGGTACGGCCTCGATGACGCGTCGCGTGGTTGGATATTCGTCTTGAATTGCCTTCAACAGAAAGTCGCGAAGAAACGTTGCTTGATCTGATGTCATCACTCATAACCTCCAAAACGAGAGTAATGGCTGAGGACCTGATGCGTGTTGCAGATGCGGGCTATTGTTGCATCTATGAAACACACGGCCGACGCATAATACACAAAGTCGGTACGGCAGGCAATGGAAAAGTGTCGTGTTTGAGTTCACGCTTCAGCCGTGGTGGTGCTCAATGCAACCACAAGCTAAAGCTTGAACTCGAACTCGAACTCGAACTCGAACTCAAACTTACCTTGCACCGATTCCGTTGACAACATTATGATAATCGATACATCTATATGTACTGCTCAGCTTGCAATCTCGAATACTCAGAGCAGCTGAAATTCTGCAAACAGTGTGGGCAGGGCCTCGTACACGAACCAAAAGGGGCTTCAACTCCCGTCAATTGCTGCACTCGCTGCGGCTCCAGACTTGTAGCAGGCGAGCACTTCTGTCAGCAGTGCGGCGCTCGCGTCAAATCAAGGATCGAGGAAACCACAATTGGAGCGTGCTCTAGTTGCGGCGTAAGATGGAGAAGCGCGTGGCTCTTTTGTCGAAGCTGCGGTCTTGATCGTGACCAGGCTCTCAGATTTGAAGCTACATTGCCACCGCCTCCTAACGAAGTTGTTCCCACAGTTACGATGGAGACGATTGCTGTCTCGGTGCCACGTGGCGATTCGATTTCCGATGCCTCGCTCAAATGCCCGCGATGTTCCGCCGAGCTCGGTCCCTACGCCCAGTATTGCGAGATCTGTGGCAACGGAGTTAGCGGAGTAAGCTTCGAGACCTTCGAGGGTCCGTTAGAGATCAAGACAACGGCCAAAGCTCGCCAGGAAATCGACGAAGAGCTCGACGATCAGCAAAGAAGTCCCAACTCTCGAGATACTTCCTCTCAAGACCGTTGAGTACGAAACGCCTCTGATAGCAGAACTCGAACCCGAGGTTCCATCGCCTGTCGAAGCCGCTGAGGTCCTCGAGACTTTGCCAGAGATCGCACAAGAGACTGCGCCAGAGACAACACCAGAGATCGCACAAGAGACCTCCGCCGTAGCTCCGGACATCGCCGAAGAAGCCGTATCAGTGAGCGACTCGACCGAGGATGCTGATGCTTCAGAGGCGATTCCAGCAGAAGCGGTTATCGAACCGTCGCGGACGACAGATTTTACTGTCCGACGCGATACGTCGAGACAGGATCGCAACGTCAGAATGACTGTTGAGGGTCGCCGAGCTTCGACTGGACGAATGGAAGATGAGGCGAGCAGGAAAACGCCTCGAGAGGCTCCGTATCGGCTCTCCGACGACCTTATCTTCGATCCCGACCCCGTTGATTCCGAGCTCGAAACTGTCGACTACGAGATCCCCAAGAGCACTCAGCACTCAGCACTCAGCACTCAGCACTCAAGCGTGCTCAGCAAAAAGTGAAACGGCACTCGTCTCCGATCGAGTCTATAGCAGTCATCACGGCGCTTGTCGTACTTGGCGTTCTGCTGACAATCATCGCGTGGCAGGCTAATCGGACGCGTGATGCTTCAAAAAACCAGGTAAGTTCGCAAACTAATCCTCGATTGAGCGACGGTACGAAAACGGGCGCATCACCACCGCCTTCAGCAGCCGGCGTGCCTGTGGCGCCTGAGAATATGGTCTATGTTGCCGGTGCCACGTTCACTATGGGTCGCGATGATGGCGACGAATACGCCAAACCCGCCCGAAGCGTCACACTTCCCGCATTCTTTATCGATCGCACTGAAGTGACTAACGAGCAGTATCAGAAGTTTGTCGATGCGACGGGTCATAGTGCTCCGTCAAACTGGAGTGGTGGCAAATATCCTCCCGGTGAAGCCAGGCTGCCGGTCGTCAACGTATCGTGGGGTGATGCAGCTGACTACGCTCGCTGGGCTCGCAAACGTCTTCCGACCGAATCTGAATGGGAGCTTGCCGCTCGCGGCGTCGATGGCAGGCTTTACACCTGGGGCTCTCAATGGAACTCCGCTTTTGCCAATACGCGCGATGCCGGACGCGGACGCATAATGGAAGTTGGAAGCTTTCCTCAAGGGTCGAGTCCGTACGGAGCTCTCGATATGATCGGAAATGTGTGGGAGTGGACAACAAGTGATCTGACCAGCTATGAGCCGGAGCGACGCCTCCTTCAGCGTGGCAAGGTGATTCGCGGTGGAGCATTTGATGTTCCACCCGAGATCGCTACAGTGACGTACCGCGGTGTCGTTCAACCGGAAAAGCAGTACGATAAGACCGGTTTCAGATGCGTCCGCGCAATCCGGCAGTGAGACATATCGATCAGAATACATCGATGAGATAGAGAGGTGTAGATGTCTTTGAGACAGGTGGTGACTGTCGTCCTCACAGCAGCATTGAGCTCCGGAATCTGGAGCATGAGTGGCGCTTCGCGTGCCGAAGGTCGCCAGGATCCCGACAGGCCGCGATGTACCCAAGACGGCGCCTGAAGAAAAGAAGAGCTCAACCGCAGCCAAGAAATCGGGGAAGTCTGCTCCCGCGCCGACTCCGACTCCCAAGCCTGCGTCAAGCTCGACGTCGGGAACTGCGAAGTCTGAAAAGTCAACTTCCGCTCGTCCAACACCGACACCAGCAAAACCATCTTCATCTACGTCTGCATCCGCACCCGCAGCCAGTGGCGCTTCCGCCTCAGGTGAGCGCGCGAGACTGATACTGACCGCACCTCCCGGATCTCAGATCGAGATCGATGGCACGTCCAAATACACCGTGGATCGCTCAGGCAAAATACAGATCGATGACTTAACGGCGGGGCGGCATCAGATGGTGGTGATTGCGCCCGATCACGAACCGTGGCGCGGAGTCTGTCACTGTCAATGCGCCGGTCACTGGATTCAGTGTGCCCATCCGCAGCCGCGAATCTACAGGCCGACTGACCATTTTTATCAATGAGCCAGGCGCTGAGATTTTTGTCGACGGGCAGTCTCAAGGGACGAAGAGCGTCGCCGGTCAGCCGGTAACGATCAGCGGGTTGAAACAGGGAAGGCATGAAGTGCGCGCTGTGCGTCCAGGCTTTGAAGACTGGCAGGACTCTGTCGCGATATCGGCCGGTCTGAGCCGCACAATTAATATCACTCTCAAGTTGCGACTCGATCCCGAAGTGGTCCTCGTGCCGGGCGGCGAGTTCAAGATGGGTGATGAAGAAGGAGCAAAGGATGCACGACCGGTACATCTGGTTTCAGTAGACGGCTTTGAGATAGCGGAGAGCGAAGTGTCGAATCGTCATTACAAGATGTTTCTCGACGAAACCAGCCGTCCTGCGCCGCTTGCACCCGGTTGGCAGGATCGCGAAATCATGTCTGGATACGAAGAACGCCCGGTAGTCTACGTAAGCTGGGAAGACGCTCAGGCGTTCGCGCGTTGGCTTTCGCAGAAGTCAGGAAAGTCCTATCGCCTTCCGACTGAAGCGGAATGGGAGAAAGCTGTCCGCACGTCGAACAACCGGCTGGCATCAATCGGAAAAGTATGGGAGTGGTGCGCCGACTTGTATGATGAGGATTACTACAAGAAATCCGAGCGCGTGAACCCGCAGGGTCCCACTAAAGCGAAAAAGATCAAGGTGCAGGGCAAGGAGGGTGAAGCGCGCGTTATTCGTGGTGGAACCTTCAAACCCGAGAAACTGGATCAGAACCTCGCGGTGCGCGACGCCTTTGTGGCTACACGCGGCCGCGGCGACATCGGCTTCCGACTGGTGCGTGATCTTAAGTGAGGGATACCTGGGTACTGCATCGGAGCGCCAGTCTGGAGTGCGGCGACTGGCGCCGCTTAAGCGTGCGAGATCGTCGGGAGCACTTGTGATGCAAGTCACCGCACGCCATTCGCGCTCTGCCAGTCTGTGAACCGGCGTTCTCAGCCATCAACGCTACGATCTCCTTCCGCTTAATCTCGACTCCATATGCGCCTGCATCAACAGTCGATCCAGCAGGCGAGAATGTGCGGCTTCGAACTGATCTCATATGGGTCTTTGGAGGGCGCCAGCAGCGTGGCTGGGCGATCTATGAGCCTCTCATCGCATCGTTCATTGGTACAGATCTCAAATTGAATGATGACCCTCCCGGGTTCGCGCGTGCAGTGGCTGCATGGCAAAGCCGGAATCAACTCGCGCCTTCAGGCGTGATCGATCACGAAACGTGGATGACGATGGTTGGTCTCTGGCAGGAAAAGCGACTGTTCAAACCTAAATCGCCGCCGCCGTCGCTCGTCACGGTCGACTCGAGTGAGTTCTACCATCCTGAGCGCCCTGCGGAGCTTCGCCAGGTCGAACGCGAAACATATCTTGCCTACAAGCGAATGCTTCAAGCCGCAAAGGCCGAGCTCGGCTTCGAGCCCGGAAGCCCGTTTTTCAAGATCATCTCGGCCTACAGAACACCCCAATATCAGGCTATGCTGCGCAGTCAGGCACCAACGTCAGGCCGCACGGCTCTCGCTTACAACAGTCCCCATTTCACCGGCCGCAGTCTGGACCTTTATGTTGGTGGCGAACCGGTTATTACGAAAGATTGCAACCGCGCATGGCAGACGTCGACGCGTGCATATGCGTGGCTCGCAAAGAACGCGAAGTCGTTTGGGTTTGAGCCATATTTCTATGAGCCGTGGCATTGGGAATACATGCCGCAACAGTCGGGGGACGCAGGGGGATCACGATGAAGACGATTTCTCGACTCGTTTTGACCGCCGCCAGCCTGATGGCAGTCGTCTTGCTGTTGACGTCTCCTACACAAGCTCAACAGCGTCCGCTGATCACTGAAGATATCGACATCGTGAAACCCGGATCGGCGCGAATCGAATTCGGGTTCGACTTCCAGCAGAATCGCGATTTCACGCTATCAGGATTGAATGGAGATCTGACACGACTTGGAGTGATAACTCTTCGAACCGGCATGTCACCCAATGTCGAGATTTTCTCTGGCGGAGTGATCCGAAATTTTCTTAGCATCAACGGCCAGTTCCAGCCTCCCGCCGTTCCGCTCGATCTGAGTTCCGGAACGAACTCGACGCACGATATCGGCGATTTCTTCATGGGTGCCAGAGTCAAGCTTCGAAATGAAACACGACGCGGCCCTTCGCTTGGATTCCGCTTTGCAGTCGAGCTTCCGAACTCAAATCAATCACGAGGCATCGGCCTCAACCAGATGAATTTCTATACAGCTGCGATCGTCGGGAAGCACTGGGGCCGGTTCAATCTGTTCGGAAACATCGGTCTCGGGATTCTGACAGCGCCGGCTGATCCCTACACTCAGAATGATGTGATTCTATACGGTCTCGCCGCGACCTATCTCTTCAACGATCACTTTACGCTCGTTGGCGAGGTCGCTGGCCGCCAGAACACGCGCAATACACCGCCGCTCGGAACAGAATCGGACGGCGCTTTCAGGCTTGGCGCGCGGATTCGCGCTGGTGGATTGATGTGGGATGTCGCAGGACAGCGCGGACTCTACGATCATAGCGCGCGAAGTGGGTTGAGTTTTGGCGTCAGCTACGAGGGCTCTTTCTTCACTCCTGCAAAATGAGAGTGATGGATAACGATTCGATCAAGACCTGGCTGTTGCTGCTTGCAGGATTCGGTATTTGCGCTGTTGTCTACTGGCTCCTCGGAAAGCTCAAGCACAAGATCGTCAGTCTCCGCAGTGGTCGCACATCTCTTGACGCACTTTTCCTTGATTGGACGGTGCGCGCGGCCCGGCTGGGAGTCTGGCTACTCTTCTTCGTCTTTTTTACCTACCTTATCCCGCGTGCGCGCGTGCAGTTTGATACCGTAGGCGATCGCCTTGGCGCGTGCACGCGACCAGATAGTTGGATGGCTGGCTGGTGAAGGAGTCACCGCGGTCATCATCATTGTTGTTACACTCTTCGTGGCGCGTTTCGTAGGCGAATTGATTGTGCGCGGGTTCGCGATTGTCGAGCGACGCGCTATCGATCGTCAGGATCCGGCGGGACAGCGGCGACTGACGACGCTTTCTGCAATCACGCGCCGCACAGCCCAGGCCGTTGTTCTCTTCATAGGGCTCCTTGAACTGCTCCCTCAACTCGATCTGAACATTACCCCAATTCTCGCCAGTGCCGGCGTAGTCGGACTCGCCGTCGGATTCGGGGCTCAGAGCCTGATCAAGGATTTGTTTGCGGGGTTGCTGATACTCATCGAAGATCAATACAGCGTCGGTGATGTCGTCAAGATCGGCGAGACAACAGGGACCGTCGAGAACCTGACACTCAGGGCGACATCCGTGCGCAATATCGAAGGCTCGCTGACGATCATTCCTAACGGCATGGTAGGCGCCGTATCGAATCTTTCGAAGGGTTGGTCACGTGCCGTGCTCGACTTCGAGATTGATTCACGCGAAAACATTGATCGCGCCAGCGAGGTGATGCTCGAGGCTGCGAACCAACTCAAGCAGGACGAGCCGGAAGTTCTCATCAGCGAGCCGAAGGTGCTTGGCGTCGATCGCGTGACCAAGGACAGCATAGTGATTCGCATGACAGCTAAGACGGCTCCTGGAAAACACGTCGAGGTGACACGCGAACTCCGCCGCAGAGTCATACTGGCCTTCGACGAAAAAGGCATCCGCCTCCCTCAAAACCGCGAATTCATCCTGACATCCCGGAGCAGGGGTCAGGGGTCAGGGATCAGGGATCGGGGGTTTGAGTCCCGTCCGCTACGCCGGAATAGTTCACTGACGAGGTTTGAGTTCAAGCTTCAGCTTGGCGTAAGCCCGAGTCGGTTGCGGAGCAAGCTAAAGCTTGAACTCCATACCCTGACCCCCGACCCCTGACCCCCGACCCCCGCTTTTCATCAACTCTCTCACCCGCTTAAGATCTTCCCAGGCCTCGCGCTTCTTCTCAGGCACTCTCAACAGGTAAGCCGGATTGAACGTAGGAACCAGAACGATCCTTCGATCATTGATCACAAAATCAAATAGGCGGCCTCGCAGATTTGATATCGAAAGTCTCGATCGAAGAATTGTTTGAGCTGCCAATGCACCAAACGCAATGATTATTCGCGGATTCACCGCAAGTATCTGGCGCATCAGAAACGGCCGGCATGCTTCGATCTCTTCAATTGAGAAATTGCGTTCGCGCGGCGGGATACACTTGATGACATTGGTCGTGTAGCAGTCGCTTACTCGAACGCCGATCGAAGCCATCATTCGTTCGAGCATCACACCCGATGGTCCCTGAAAAGGACGCTGCGGTCCGACGTCATCGAGTCCGGCACCTTCGCCTACGAGCATGAGCCTCGGCCGGTGCAGGCCCTTCGCCAAAGATGAGCGGCATCCCAGGCTTGCACTCTCCGCAGGGATTTGACTTAAGGTCGAGAATCGCTTCAAGCGAGTCATCCCCAGCGACCTGAATGCGTTCCCTGCCATCAAACAGCGAGCCTTGTGTTGACATAGTCTATCTAACGGGTGAGCATACTTTGCTCGGCATACGGGTCGAGATCCAGACTCTGGAAACTCGCTAACCGCAAAGGAGCCACGCCGTGTCCATCCCCAGACGTCTCGCATTGGTTCTCATCCTCGTTTTCGCTCTTGTTCCCCTTGTTGGGAGGCACCGATTCGCGTCGGCGCAGGAACTGAAGCTCGGAAATGTAACTTTTCCCAACTCGGGCTCACCTCAGGCGCAGGATGCTTTTCTTCGTGGGCTCGCTGCGCTTCATTCATTCTGGTACCAGAAGCAGTAGAGGCATTTCGAGAAGCATCTCGAGTCGATCCAGGTTTCGCGATGGCTTACTGGGGTGAGGCCATGACGTATAACCACCCCGTTTGGGCTGAGCAGAACGCCGAAGCTGCGAGAAAGGCCCTGGCGAACATAACCGCAACGTCCCGGCTCAGTCCACGTGAAGCCGCCTATGTTGGCGCGGTGCGCATTCTCTACGGTGAGGGTGACAAGCTTGCGAGGGACCAGGCATACGAACGAGCAATGCAGAAGATATACCTCGACTATCCGGATGATCTCGAAGCAGCCGCGTTCTATTCACTGGCACTGTTGGGAGCAGTACGGCCTGTTGATAAAGGATTTTCGCGTCAGATGCGGGCTGGTGCCATTGCGCTCGAGGTCTATCGCAAGAATCCGAATCATCCAGGGGCTGCGCACTACGTGATTCATTCCTTTGACGATCCTGAGCACGCGATCCTTGCACTTCCCGCCGCGCGCGAATACGCAAAGATTGCTCCTGCTGCAAATCATGCTCAGCACATGCCTTCTCACATATTCTTTCAGCTTGGGATGTGGCCTGAGGCCGCAGCATCGAACGAAACTGCCTGGCGTGTTTCAGAGGAGTGGGTTAGCAGGAAACACCTCGATCTGTCATTGCGTGACTATCACAGCTATTACTGGCTGACCTACGTCTATTGCCAGCAGGGTCGATACGAGAAAGCTGAGAACCTTGTCAGGGTACTTCGTCAGACGATTACAGCAAACGGAGCCGCCAGCGTGCGACGGTACGACGATCCGGCTTCCGCTTTCATTATCGAATCTCAGAAGTGGCAGAGCGCGGACGAGCTGATGTCAAAGCCGCCGACCGCGCCGGTTGCTGGTGCTGCCGGTGGCGACGACGGTGGAGGTGAACATGCGCATCACGGTGGGCCTGCGACTCAGTCGGCAGCTGCGAAGCCTGCAGCGGCCGCGCCGCGGCGCGATGCTCGACGGGCAGCCGCACTACCACCGTTTATTCGCGCGTATGCGAGCGCATCGCGAGGCGACGCGAATGCTGAAAAGCTGCTCAGTGAGCTTCGATCGCTGCGTGAGGCGGAAGGTTCGGCCGATGCCTACTACGCAAAAACACTGGAAATACGCGAACTGGAGGTGTCCGCGGTCATTTCGGCTGGAAAGAATGATTTTGAGACCGCGATAACGACTATGAAGCGCGCGACTGCCCTTGAGGAAGAGATGGCGCCGCCATCCGGTCCCGCGATCAAGCCGTCGCACGAGCTCTTTGGCGAGATTCTCTTGCGGGCTGGCAAGGGTAAAGATGCGACTATGCAGTTTGCGAAATCGCTCGAGCGCCAGCCAAATCGGGCGCGGTCCCTCATCGGGATGGCTCGTGCTTGCGCAGCGAGCGGCGACAAGGCCCGGGCTAACGAAGCTTATTCAAAGCTGGTAGAGATTTGGCGCTGGGCGGATGCCGACTTGCCGGAACTCAAAGAAGCAAAGGCCTATCTTGCACGCACAAAGTAGTGCCTGCCGGTGTGGCGAGGCACCTTCGTTGACAGAGGATAGTGTGGACGATAGTATTCTCGGGTACTTTTTGGGCGTGTAGCTCAGCTGGGAGAGCGCCGCGTTCGCAATGCGGAGGCCGGGAGTTCGATCCTCCCCACGTCCACTTTAGAATCAACGGTTTACGGCAGGTCATCCGGGCCTGCCTTTTTTGTTTTGTGAGCGATTTGTGACAATTCTCTTCAGAGTCGACCAGCGTGTCGACGGCGCGTCGCGTTCCTTCTTCGGTTCCATGAGGATACCGAGCGGTCATCTGGATCGTCGCGTGGCCGAGGATCGCGGCAATCGTGAACGGCTCGACGCCATTGTCATTGAGGCGAGTCGCGGCCGTATGCCGGAGGTCATGAACCCGGGAGGTTCGAAATCTCCGCCTCACGTACCACCCTCGCCCAATTTCTCTTCAGTATCCGAGATGCTTGTCAGTTCGATCGCTAGCAAATACAAACTCCTCCGAACTCCCAAGTGACTTGAGCAACTTGAGCTCAGCGACGACAAGAGAATTCATCGGAATCGCTCGCGATCGACCAGATTTGCTCTTTGGAATGTTAATCAGTTCCCGAAAGAAGTCGACGTGCTCCCACCGTAGACCGAGAATCTCTCCTCTCCGCATTCAGCGTGAGCACGTAACGACACTGTCAAGCGGCGGCCACTTTTTGACGGCGGTCATCAAACGGACTTCCTCGTCCGAAGTGAGATAGCGAGTCCGAAGGTTGTCCTGGCGAAGTCTCTTTACTCGCGAACACGGATTGACCGTAGTGATTCCGCCGTCAATTGCAAGTGAGAATATCTTCGAAGGATAACGACCCTGCGTCTCCGTGACCTTCACGCACCGTCAAATGCGCCCGTCCGCCTGGATCTCTTCACGAATCGGTTGTTGGATAGCCCGCTCGCTCCATCCACTCGTCTGGATGATGGCTCGGTCTGGACGCTTCCTGAACCTCAAGAAAGTACCGAGTGAGCCTCACATAAGCAGTGTACCAGAAGAGCCAATGTGAGCTCGCGTATCAGCCGAACTATGTCTATCTGGTTCGTTTTTTTTGGTGACACAAATTCGGTTGTGACCGATTTGTGAGCGGTTTTTCACCGGAGGCCTAGTCCCTCGACCGCAAGGTGTGTCCGTTCGTTTGTCGCATGGGCGTATCTTGCAGTCATCGCGATCCTGACACCCAAGATCGCCAAAAGGGCGTAACCGTCCGTTCCGGCATCTGGCAATCGCGTAGCTGCCATATGCCGCTTATCCGCGCGCGGCATAAGCGACATACTTTCGCCAGTCGTGCGGCAATGTCGGGCGTTGATCTGGTCACACTCGCAGCATTGCTCGGCCACAGCAAGATTCAAATGGTGCTCAGATACGCGCTCCCGACCGAGGAGCATCAGGTCAATGCAATTAGGAAGTTGGAGGACTTCTCGATAGCGCAGCAGGGGGCTCAGGTGCATAGTGCGGCCCTGATTCAGTGACCGAGACCTGTATCCGAAAACGTAACTATTAGGCGTTGATACTGAGTGATACCAAGTAATGAAAGACGCTGAGAAACCTATATTTCGCAAGCTTGTAACACTCAGTATCACCCAGTGCAAAATGCCTGAACTGAACTGCAAAACCTTTATTCATCGGTTCGATTCCGATCGCCGCCCCTTTCCTTAACGTCCGAGGAATGCGATGAGGCGGTCACCGAGCGTCCCCGCGCCAGCTCAGGCCATCATGACCTCCAAGAAATTGATGGTAATGGATCAATCCTGTTGCCGCTTCTCCGACTCGCGTTGCCGTTTCTCCAGCTCGACCGCCGCATGATCGACCTGCGCAGCCTTGGTGCCCAAGTTACGTCGTTCGGCAGGATCAACGGTGGCCTTTTGCTTTTCGCGGTAGAGCAGACCCTGATAGTACATAGCATCAACGTAGTCTGGCTTGGCCGCCAAAGCTTGGTTGATGAACTCCAACCCCTGCTGCACGCAGGCGTCGAACTTTTGTATGTCGACCGCGCTGGTGAAACGGCGCAGATGAAAGGGGTCGGTGGCGCGCTTATTGGCGTATTTGCGCGTTAGCTGGTAGGCGCAATCCCAGCGGTTGATTGCCAATACGTAATAGCCCTCGGCCAACGATTGCTTCGTGACGCATTCGCTCTGGACGCGTTTGAGCAGCCACTGCTCGCTTTGGGTTACGTCGCCAACAGTGTTAGCCGCAACAGCGAGAGCTGTCAGCACCCTATCTTTGAACTGGCAATCGGTCGCCAACTGATAAGCCTTCTGAAATGCGGGCAGCGCTGTCTGCAGGTCGGCACGTAACGCCGCGTCCCGGGCTTGATTCTGTTTAACTGCTTCCTCCATCTGTTTCAGCTCTGCAGCCGAGAGGCGCAGAGGCTTCTCCCCATGGCCTGGCAGCGGAGGAGGAGGCGGCGGCGGCGGGGGCGGCAGCGCCAGATCAAAGACGCTGCAGGTCTCGTGTCGCTTGCAGAACGCCAGGCCATAAAGCAGCCAGGCGAGCGCGCTGTCGGGCGCGGCTTGCGTCAGTGTTTTGAAGAAAGGCACAGGATCGGCACCGTCAAGATGCTCAAGCAATTCACCACCGGGCGCCAGCGCGTATTGCCCCGCGGACGGCATGAGTTTGCCGGAGTTGAAAGAGTGGTTCCCCGCGGCATCGCTGAACCGCAGCACGAAAAGGTACTGCTGCGCGCGCACGTCGCGCAGCGGCCAGGCCAAAGTTTGATCGCCGCGTCCGGCAGTTTCAAAAACCTTCTGCTCGTCGGCGGTGACAATCACCAGACGGATTTCAGCGACAGCGGGCTGAAACTCTTTCTTTACGGTGAAGCTGATTTGCTCGCTGTTGGCCTTGATATCGAGTAGAGGAGGACCGTCTTGACTTGTCTGGTCGAGGTCTGCGCCGGCGCCGTGAGGTGATTGACGCAGATGAGCGCCGCCAGCAGCATGCCGACCAACAGCGAACGCGATTGCATCACAAGCTCCTTATCGGGGATGAATCCCGCGCGCCACTTGGCCAAGCAGCCGCGCTTGGGTGAAAAGATGTGCACGCAGAAATCTTTCAAGTTGTCGAGCCTGAGACAGCGCTTTCTCTTTCAACCGCATATCCGCATGCACGTACATCTGCGTTGTTCCATAGATTCGTGCACCAGCCAGGACACTATCACGGAGCGATCAATGCAGGCAACGCACGTGGGCACCGGTTCCAAGCACGACATCCTGGCAGTTGAGCCCACGCTCGCTCACTTCTCGTTCTCGCAGCCTTGTCACGCGAATCTCTGAGTCATGTATCAAGAATACGACCAGTAAGAACGAGTCTTTCAGTTCACGTCCCCAATTTCTGACGCAGCCGGCGACTACAGCCGATGAAGCTTTACAAAGGTCAGCAAGAATGAGCTGAAGCCACGCCGCAGGATCACGCTTCACTTCATAGGGTGGATCCGTTGGAATCCAGTAGTAATCGTCCGCGTCGAGAAACGAACTGCCAAGGCGCACTGAAAGAGCCCGACCTAACGTTGTAGTGCCTGATCGAGACCACCAGTTACTAGTAAAAAAAAAAAAAAGTCAGAGCGCTACGTTGATCTCCCGCGCAGCCCGATTCCCAGATTCAAGTGCCCCCTGCATCCAGGATGACCAGGATGAAGTATGCTCACCTGCGAAATGCACGTGCCCTTCCGGCGGCTTTATGTATTTTAGTTGATCTTCGGTAGGATGTGCCCACCCGCCGCGCACCCATTTGTCATCTGCCCAATGCACTTCCACCCGGGTTTCAAAGTTTTCAGATGTGCCAGGAAATACTCGCTCAAGAGCGTCGACTACGACCCGCAGGCGCCTGCTTTCGGGAGATCTCTCGAGTTCGCCGGTGACGGGTCGTGCCTGAGATAGCATTGCATAATGCCGCGTGTACCCGCTTGATTGAACGTGGACGGCCAAATCTCAGCCGGTTGATCCGTAATCGCGAAGCCGTTGGTTTTCGGCCCCTCCCAGAACCTCCCGCGGCATTGCAAGAAGATGCGTGATACGGAGTCATAGGCTAGTTCCTTGAGGATTTTTGATTTTGGCGGTGAGAATTGCGGCGCGACTTCAATACCCTTGAGGACTGAAAAGGGAATGGTGCAGACCATCCGATCCGCTGCCAATGACTCCGGTACTCCCCGTCGTGAGAAATAGACGCGCACACCACGGGCATTGTGTTCTATTTTCGTAACAGGAGCATTGTAGAGAATTCTGTCTCCGAGCCGCGCCGCAAATGCGTTAGGAAGCGAATCGTTACCGCCTTTGATCTCAAACCAACCATCCTGGGGGCCGAGTTGCACGCCTACATGCCTGGCGACGAAATTGGAAAACTCCTTCCACCTGACCTCCCTCCGCTTACCTCCGCGGTAATGAAGGAAGCGGTCGTCTTGCGGATAGAAAGGAATGAGAGTGAGGTTAAAGAGTCGGGTGTATTTTATTGTCCACTCGTGGCTCATCGGAATACGTGCTGCGCCAGCCTCGACATGCAAATCATCGGCGAATGGCTCACGCAACGTATGGACGCGACCACCCGAGTACGAACGCGCCTCAAGGTAACAGTCACATCATGTCCTGCCTGGGTCAGTTCGTAAGCAGCACACAAGCCCGCCAGTCCCGCGCCGGCAACTATGACTTTCTTAGGAACGTTAGTTCGTTCCGATCTGCCGTGAAATGCCGAAAGAGTTGCGGCAGTAAAAACCCCCCGCTTCAAGAAATCTCTGCGGTCGATGCGTTGTCTCACTTTGCCTCGTTATTTCCCATGTTACTCCACATTTGAGTCGTATCCCATTTCTTTGTTGCATTAATCCACAGAATCGTACTCTCCAGTATTGATTTATCTCTTCAGATTGCCGGTCAGGAGCAAAGCAATCAGGCATTGCGTTGCCAAAAAGTCTACGAGCCTCTTCGATCTCAACCTCTCTAGCAGTCTTGCCCGATAGAGCGGTTGCGAGGAAACTGAGCCGACTCTTTTCGTTCGCTTTCCTGGGATTGTGCGCTGGACTTTGCTACATCTACGCGTATTATCAGTTTCAATCGCTGCCAGGTATCGCGTCGTTGCATCTGATAGCTCTCGGAGGAAAATTGAAAGCAGTGACACCTTCAAGAAAAATACCGCGACGCCGTTTTGTCAAACTGCTTGCTACATCAGCGGCGGGGCCTTGTTTCATCCCGAGCGGCGTTATCGCTGGACCTGGTCGGCCCGGGGCTAACGATCGGATCGTGACGGCGAACATTGGCGTCGGTGGGATGGGAAGCACCCACGTTTACGAAGATGCTGCCGCCATTTGCGACGTGGACGAGGAACATCTCGCGAAAGCTGCTAAGAGAGTTACGAAGGGCTCCCCCGCGTTCTACAAAGATTACCGACGCATCCTTGACCGGAAAGATATCGACGCAGTGTTCATCGGGACTCCGGACCATTGGCACGCGCTGATGACCGTTCACGCGTGCCAGGCCGGCAAGCACGTCTATTGCGAGAAGCCCACGGCTCGCACTATCGAAGAAGGTCGCGCGATGGTCAACGCCGCCCGGTACTACAACCGAGTCGTGCAGATCGGCCTTCAGGGGCGCTCGAACGCGAACGCGCGTGCAGCGTGCGAGTATGTCCGCAATGGGATGCTCGGACGCGTCTCGCGCGTTGAGCTCTGGCACCCCGTCAATCACTCGACCAGGGAATGGGGCCAGTCGCAGACCCCTCCGAGGCATCTTGACTGGGAGATGTGGCTGGGACCAGCTCGATGGCAGCCCTACCATCCGCTCCGCTGCCATTTCAACTTCCGCTGGTTTATGGAGATCGGGGGAGGTTTCATCCGCGATCGCGGCAACCATGTGCTCAGTATCGTCTCCTGGCTGCTGAATAACGACGATTACACAGGGCTTGTTAAGGTTGAAGCTACCGGTACCCCGAAGGTCGAAGGGCTTTACGACGTCCCAGCCACTTTCGAGGCGCGCTGGGAGTTTGGCAATTCCGACTGGTCCGTGACGTGGAGCCAGCCAGGCCAGCCGAACCCCCGATTTCCGGGCGAATGGGGAGCGACTTATTACGGCGACAAGGATAGCTTAGTAGTTCTCGGCGGTGACGGCGGTTGTTCAACTGAGGAAAAGGCCCTGAAGTTCCAGGTCCCGTCCGGTGGTGTGCACGTGAATTTGCATCCAAGTACGACGACAAGAGCTACAGATCGCCACCGTCTCAATTTCCTGGACTGTATCCGCACGGGGCAACGGCCGGTTATGGATGTCGAGATCGGTCAACGCACTGTTGCGCTGTGCAACATCGCCAACATCTCCTATGTTACCGGTCGGAAGCTGGTATTCGACCTGGCCACCGAGAGGTTCGTGGGAGACGAAGAAGCGAATCGCATGCTGAGCGTTCCTTACCGGGCGCCTTGGAGCTTGTAGTACTGTGGTCTTCCAGAGTTGCAAGGAGACTATGCGAGATTGGAAATGAGCACCATTGATGCGAAAAGCGAGCGCGACAAAGCCGCACTCCAGACATTTCTAGAAAATCTGGGTAGCGAGAACGGCGAAACGAGGGCCGCCGCAATCTCGGCCGCGCAAGGCATTGGTGCTGACGGGGTTCTCCCGCTGGCTAAGATGATCGGAGGGGACTAACCTGGCGGCGGCGAAGGCCGCCTGCGAAGCCCTAAAAAGGATCGTTCACCACGCGGCTCGTCCAGGCGCGGCCGCGGAAGCGAAAGCCGTCTCGACTCATCTGCTTCGACTCGCGACGAGCGATCAAGCGGTTGCAGTCCGGCGAGAGGCCATCCATCTCCTTGGCTACGTTGCACACGAGCACCAGGCAGAAAGGATCGCAAGTCTGTTGCGCAATCCGGTACTGCGTGAAGATGTGCGCCAGACATTACAGCTGATACCAGGCAGGAAGGTAGACACGGTCCTGGAAGATGCCCTAAGCGCTGCACCGCCCGATTTCGCAGCTGCTATCAAGTTGACGCTAAAACATCGGAGCGGAGTAAAAGATAAGAAATGAAGACTCTCAAAAACGGTGGACACGCCTCCCGATAAGCATAAGTAGGCTTAATGGGCTCGCGCGTTTCATGGTCTCAGTTCGTGAGGCGTTTGATCGCATCGAACCAATTTAGAATCACTCGTACTTTGGGAACGTTTGAAACCTCCCGATTGTACTTTGGAAACACAAATCGCTGCCCATCGAGAGAAACATCGTAATCCGCCATCAGATCGTACGCGAAACCACTCGCATCTTCTTCGGTTGCTCTGGAAAAGAGAGCCACGGGCTTGCCCGGCGTTAACGTCGGTCCTGGCCCCATGCTTACCGCCAGCAACTGATCGCCGTTTCGAAAGAAAAGCTCGCGGCCGCTTCTTGACCATGCCGGTTGGCTGCCACCATCGGCTGAGATTTGTACACGGGCTCCGGCCTGTTCGTAAGGCCGCACATAAACTTCATTTCGTCCTGATTCGTCGGAGACGTACGCTACCCATTTGCCATCCGGTGAGAATCTTGCGCCTCCGGCGTTGAACGAGCCTTGCACAAATGTCCGCAGCGTGTGCTCACCATCCACTGCCACCAGTAACACCTCAAGATATCCACTCTCAGCGGCAAAAGTGAGCGCCAGTGTTTTTCCATCGGGACTCCATGATGTGGGAACGTGGATTCTTTTTGTCGAGGTCAGACGCTGCTCATTGCTCCCGTCGATGCGAGCTACCAAAGCCCCTGCAACTCCATCACGAGTCGCCTCGTAGGCGACCCTGGTTCCGTCGGGACCAGGAACTGGACCATAACTAACGCCGCCGTGCGTGAGCCGAGTCAGCGTGCCGCGCCCGATGTTGTACGACCAGATTGCAGCCTCAGGATCAGCCACCTCAACAAGCAGCGTACTGCCGTCTGGTCCCAGTCGAGGTTTTGAATACCGCTGTCGGGCTTCAGTTAGAATTTGCTCGTTACCACGCCGGTCCACCCAGATGAGTGGTTGACGAGCATTGATGCTGTCTTCAGCTTCGCCTTCGAGGTAAACGAGATCGCCAGTGCTCGAAAACGAGAATTGCGCTCTGCCGTTGCTGGCGCTCATGAAGAGATTTGAGAGCACGGTCACCGGAGAACCTGTGACCTCGAGACGATTTAGATCGAAAGGCACCACCAGAAGCGACTTTCTACGGGCATAAACGAGGTGCCCGGTCGACAAGTAACGCGCGAAGGCGCCGCCCTTGATTATGACTTTATGCTTACCTGTCGTTGGATCCAGCACGGCGATGTTTGCATCATCCAGAGGGTTACCGACCTCGTATGCCACGCTAAAGACGATTGCCTTTCCGCCCGGCAGCGTTGCGGGCCATCGATGTGAACGTTCGCGGGCTGAAGTATCAAGAGTCGATATTGCTTCGAGCGCACCTCCGTTTGCAGAAACCCTGTAAAGTGGAGCATCGCTGCCCGGTGTGAAGATGATGCTGCCATCAATGCTCCATACTCCACCACGCGCATTCTCAGCTTTGCCTAGTGTTTCTGCGACTCCTCCGGCTAGCCGCACTTTCTTCAACTCACCTCTGGCAAAGAATGCCAGCCATTGACCGTCAGGTGAGAAGAATGGATCTATTGCGCCGTCAGTTCCTTCGATTGCTTTAGAAGTCGCTTCCGATAGCGGGCGGGCAAAGAGTTTTGTCTTCCCGGATACGGTATTGGTCGAGACAAGATGAGTTCCGTCCGGAGACAACAAAACCGCCAGCGATCTCAACGCCAGTGGACCTTCGGTGGGCTGGATCAAAGTAAACTGTTTCGGAGTTCTTAGGTTCGTCTCTGCGGATTTTCCGCGGGAGTACATCCACGTGACGGCAATTGCGCCTAACAGAATAGCCACAGCCCCTACAATCCATCCAAGACGTTCACGGCCAAAGAAGCTGCTTCGGGAAGTGGATTCCGAAGGAGTTGCCGAAAGGGTCGAACCTGAATACTCAGACGGAGTGGACAGAGCTTCAAGTGCAAAACCCAAGTCTGATGCTGATTGAAATCGACGTTCTGGCTTCTTCTCCAAACAACGCCGCACTACCTTTTCGAGTTGTGGATTGATCTTCGAACTGGTTTCGCTAATATCCGGCGGATCCTCTTTCAGTATTGCTGTCATCGTCTCCGCCATCGTCTCACGACGAAAAGCACGGTGGCCCGAAAGCATCTCGTAAAGGATCGTGCCAAACGAAAAAATGTCAGAGCGATGATCTGCGTCAATCCCGCGTACTTGTTCGGGCGACATATAACCCACTGTGCCCATGACTGTGCCGGGATCTGTGATCTGCTTCGCGGTAACAATCTCAGAACCTGCGTGGACGTTTCGCGCCGGCCTCAGTTTCGCTAAGCCAAAGTCGAGGATCTTCACGCGTCCACTAGTCGTTACAAAAAGATTCTCCGGTTTGAGATCACGATGAACGATGCCTTTCTCGTGAGCTGCGGCCAGACCGCTTGCGATCTGTTGTGCGTAGTCCAGAGACTTGCGTTGCGGAATCAGTCCACGACTCAACTCCTCTCGCAATTCCTCACCTTCAAGGAGTTCTGAGACAAGGTAGGTGAATCCATCATGGGAGCCGACGTCAAAGACGCCAAGGATGTTGGGATGATTCAACGCTCCCGACGCCTGCGCTTCCTGCTCGAATCGTCGCAAACGCTCCTCATCTTGTGACAACTGGCTGGGGAGCACTTTGATGGCGACATCGCGATTCAACTTCTCGTCACGCGCCCGGTACACTTCACCCATCCCACCCTCGCCGAGTTGGGAACGGATTTCGTAACGTCCGAGTTTGGTGCCGGGAACCAGAGTCATACGCTCGTCAGAGATGGTGTTACCTGGTTGGCGCCAGGCGACGCAATTCCTCAAACCAGTTCAAAACTACTTTGATTGTTGAGCCACGATCGCCTGGTGGTGGACGGATCATCAGGATGCGACTGTCGCGTGGACTGACATCAAATGTTTCTCCACTGTTAGAGCGAAGATCAAATGCGTCATTAAAGAAAGTCTCGGCCGTTCCTGACTGAAGGGTCGAGCTGATAGTAACCGGAACACGCATGAGAAGACTGCCGTTGCGATAGTAAAGTTCTCGACCATTGGAGGACCAGTTTGGTTCCTCTCCGCCGGCGGTGGAAATTTGCACACGACTGCCAGATTCGAGATTGCGGACGTATATTTCCGGTCGTCCGCTTTCGCTGGACTGATAGGCCAGCCATCGACCATCAGATGAAAGCGCAGCCGCGTATTCGTTGAAAGGTGAATTGACCACTCCGACTTTTTGTGCTCCCTGGCGCAATTCGATTTTTACTATGTCACCAGCATTCGTATGCATCCTGTCATCGAAGATGGCTGATGTGGCGTCAGGCAGAATTGCTTTCAGATACGAAATACCATCAAACTTCGTCACTTCTTCCGCCTCACTACTGCCGTCGGCCGGTTTTCGATAAACGGTCGTTCTACCAGGCGCAGGTTCGATCGAAGCGTAATAGATGTACTTTCCATCGCGCGACCACAAAGGCGTAGCGTTGGTAGTGGTGAACGTCAAACGCGAGAAGGTTGTGCGAGCGAAGTCGTAGATCCAAACATCACCACTGTTAGAAGAGCCTTGAAGTAGCGCTACGCGCGAACCATCGGGTGAAATTCGCGGGTCGTTGAGTTGACCTGAGGGGATGTTCACGGGTGTTTGTTGACCGTTCTTGTCTATCCACGCCACTGTCCGTGCCCCTGAAGCTGTGCTACCCGGAACGTAAGCGAGTGTGCCGTCGCCAGCAATCGAGAAATGGACAACCCCGGTTGTGCTGTCTCCGGCCACCCCTCTAACGATGGCGACAGGGTTGCCTTTTGTCGTAAGTCGATCGGGGTCAAATCCAACGGCATAAAGAGCGCCCTCACGGCCGAAAATCAAATGACCGGAAGGAGCATATCGGGCGATGCTTGCATTCTTGAAGAACCTGCCTTCGTTCGCCAGTTGCAAGAATTACCGCTTCAATCCTGGCGTCATCGTAATCGTCCGGCTTATCGAGCGTTCCCACGGTGAAGAGCACGGCCTTTCCACCGGGTAAGACGTGTGGCCAACGGTGAGTGCGCTCGCGATCCTTTTCAACAACTGTGGTCAGTTGTCTCGGCGCACCTCCACTGGCGGAGACTTGAAAGACGCTTCCGATGGCTTCAGGCGTATAGACCAATTCGTCGGGACTCAACCACGATAAGCCGCGAGTATCGATGCTAACGGAAGTAACTGTCACAACAGAACCAGAAAGCGATACTTTCTTCAGACTCGAATTCGCGAAAAAAGCAATCGACTGTCCGTCAGGTGAGAACGCCGCATCAGACGCGCCTTCAGTACCTGGGATTACTCTTACTTCTGTGTCGTCACGTTTACGGACGTACAAACGATCCACACCCTCACTGTTTGCGATGAACGCCAATAAAGATCCGTCTGGCGATAAAGCGACACTTGGATATCGAATCAAACTCAATCTCGACCCGTTTACAGGTAGCACGTCGAAACGTGTCAGCGAGGTGTTTTCAATTCTCTTTGCGGGACGCAAAGACAGGAACAAAATCAATGCAAGTAGGGCCACTGCCAAAACCGCGGTGCTGAGCATCCAGAGACGCGATGAATTTCCAGTCTTTTGATGAGGAACCTCCGCTGTAGAGAGCGCTTGAGACGCGGTTTGGCCTGAGCTGGTTGCAGTGCCGGATAGCGACTCAATTGCAAACGACAAGTCTGAAGCTGAATGAAATCGCTCGGCGGGATTCTTCTCGAGACAATGCCGCACGACACGTTCGAGCGCAGGTGAGATGGTCTTGTTTGTTTCCGAAATATCGGGCGGCTCTTCGCGGAGAATTGCACTCATCGTTTCAGCCATCGAGTCGCCGCGAAACGCGCGCTTGCCGCAAAGCATCTCGTAAAGAACCGCGCCAAAGGAAAAGATATCGGAACGGTGATCGACTACTGTTTCCTTTCAACTGCTCCGGCGACATATAACCCATCGTGCCCATCACCGTCCGGGATCAGTATTCACTTTTCTCGTTGGGGCTTCACTTTGTGATTCGGTTCCGTCGGTTGTCGCGGTGAGTTTGGCCAGACCAAAGTCGAGGATCTTCACGCGCCCGTCGTTGGTGATGAAGATGTTGTCCGGTTTGATATCGCGATGGACGATGCCTTTCTCGTGTGCCGCAGCGAGACCTTTTGCTATTTGCAAGGCGTAGTCGATCGCTTTGCGTTGGGGCAACGAGCCACCAGCCAGTCGATCGCGTAACGTTTCGCCTTCGAGTAACTCCGAGACGATGTAAGGCGCGCCGTCATGTGTGCCGATGTGATAGATACTGAGAATGTTGGGATGATTGAGTGCCCCGGCGGCTTGTGCTTCCTGTTCAAAGCGATTGAGCCGATCAGTGTCCGAAGATAACGAAGTGGGGAGTACCTTGATCGCTACGTCACGACCAAGCTTCGTGTCACGGGCACGATAAACCTCGCCCATCCCGCCCTCGCCGATTTTCGAGACGATGCGATAGTGCGAAAGCGTGGTGTTGGCTTCGAGTTCTTTGTTCATTTGATTCAATCTAATCTCGCCAACTCGACGCGGCGCACTAAATCCTGAAAACGAGGGTCATCTCGTAAATCATCGAATGCAGGATTGACTGAGAATAACGGCGCACGCGGTGCGCGCTCGGCAAAATCTTTTTCCAGCCAGACAAATGCTCTGTCTTTGTCGCCAAGCGCGCCAAAAACTAATGCCAGACCCGCATTCGGTACATAACGACGCTTTGCTTCCGATTCTAATTCGCCGAGCAGTTTCAGGGCTTCGCTGCGTTGGCCCGACCGTGCCAATGTGCGAGCAAGCAACGACTTCACCCACGGATCATCATTCAAAGCGAGAGCCTTTCGATACTCGGCTATAGCCTCTCCGTACTGCCCCTTCGCGTGATAGACCGTTCCCAATGCATAACGAGTAGCATAAAAATTGGGATCAAGAGCGAGCGTACGGTTCAATTGTTCTATCGCTTCGTCATGACGTCGAGCCCTACTGAGGTTTACACCAAGATCCATGCTGATTACTGGGGAAAACGGGTCAAGTTCTTCTGCGCGTCTACCTTCTGCGATAGATTCGTCAAATCGTCCCATGGCCAATAGGCAAAAGTTGGCGAGCTGTTGGTGCGCGCTTGGATAGTTTGGGTTGAGTTCGATAGCGCGACGAAATTCTTTTTCGGCGGCGGGTTGATTCCACGAAAAAACGGATAGATAAATTCCAAGTGCGACGTGTGCTTCTGCCAGCGAATCGTCTATCTGAAGTGCCCGAACGGCCGCCGCCTTTGCTCGGGGCATTGATTCCTGAGGCAGTGCGACGCTATAGTTAGGAAAAAGTACATAACTGTCAGCGAGACCAGCGTAGGCGAGTGCGTAATTCGGATCTTTTTGGATCGCTTGATTGTAAAACTCAACCGCTTGCTTGAGCGATTCGGGTGTTCGCCTATTCCATTGGAAACGCCCTTTGAGATAAAGCTGATATGCCTCGGGGTTGGCGGTGTAAGCCTTTTCGACTTTTGCCACGTCAGCACCCGAAAGTTTCGATTTGAGTTTGTTTGAGACATCACGGGCGATTTCGCTCTGGAGTGTCACAAGGTCAGCTTGTTTGCGATTGTATTGCTGACTCCACACAACCTTATCCAATGCGACATCAATCAACTCGACAAAAAGCGACAACTCCTGGCCGCGTTGGACCACGCGTCCGTTCAAAATCGCTTGCACGTTTAGCTCTTTGCCGATGGTCTGGGGATTTGTTTCCTTGCCTTTGTAGCGAAAAACAGAAGAACGCGGTTTGACATTCAGATTCGGCAGTTGCGACAAACTGCTGATCAGCGTTTCGGTCATCCCGTCCGAGAGATATTCCACATCCGCATTGCCGCTCTCGTTGACAAAAGGCATCACGGCGATGGATTCGATCTGTTGACTGTTCGGTGTGAATGAACGATAGCCAAAGTATCCGCTGACAACAACCAGCAAACTCAAGCCTGCCGCCAACCACCATTTTTGCGCTTTGGGTTTATTTGACGCGGTTGGTTGCGCGCTTCCAGCCGCCGTTGCCAACGCCTCCGGCGCGCGTGGCGGTCGTTTGCTGCAACATCAGCGTTTGCGCTTTATCGGATTCGTTGTCCGTCGAATCGCGTTTGTATTCCGACTCCACCAGTAACCGCATTTGCAGTTTCTTCAAATCCGCCAGCATTGCCTGCGCACTCGAATAACGTTCCTCCACCTTCTTCGCCAAGGCCTGACTGACAATGCGTGTGAGTTCAGCGGGAACCTCCGATGCGAGCGGTGGCGGTTCGTGTTCGAGGATGGCGACAATGACATGATTGACCGTCTCGCCCGTGAACGGCTGATGGCGCGTGAGCATTTCGTAGAGCATCACGCCGAGGCTGAAAATATCAGTGCGTGCGTCAACGGTTGTGCCCGGGCCTGTTGGGCGACATATAAGCAACCGTGCCCATCACGGTTCCGGCTTGCGTCAGTCCCAGGTTGCGCGTTTCGGCCTCTGGATCAAGCCGCGCGGGTTCGACCAGCTTTGCCAAACCGAAATCCAGCACTTTGACGATGCCGTCTTTGCGCAGCATCACGTTTTCCGGTTTGATGTCGCGGTGAATGATGTTCGCTTCGTGCGCAGCAACGAGCGCCTGTGCGGTTTGCACGGCAATATCCAATGCTTCATTCAATGACAATGGCCCTCGTTGCAAACGAGCGCGCAAGGTTTCGCCATCAATAAACTCAGCGGAGAGAAAATGTGTCTCGCCTTCTACACCGAATTCGTGAATGGTCAGAATGTTAGGATGATTCAAGGCCGAGGCAGCAAAGGCTTCCTGCTCAAAGCGGCGCAAGCGGTCTCTATCCTGTGCAATGGATTCGGGCAAGACCTTGAGCGCGACCTTACGTTTGAGGCGTGCGTCTTCGGCCAACCACACTTCGCCCATTCCGCCCGCGCCGAGTTTGGCGACGATGCGGTAATGCGCGAGTGTAGTGTTGGCTGACAGTTCCTGATTCATCCTGATGCGTTTGAATGCTACCAAAGAACATCGTCGCAAAGGACGCTAGCCGGAAACGTCCTTCAAGTATTTTACTTCGTAGATGTCTACCCGGCGATCACGCCAGTTGAGCACGCTGCCCGATTGCTTGTGAGTCTTCAGCAGTTCGAGGTCCAGGTCCTCGAAGATGACCGTCTCGATATTCGGCGAGCACTCGCCTTTGATTGCGTCTCGCACAAAAGGGATGTCAGAGGGCGTGTATATACCTGACTGCGCGTAGTGGATGTCCAGGTTGTCGACGAATGGAAGGTTGCCGACGCTCCCTGCGGTTGCAACGTAGATATGGTTCTCAACGCACCTTGCCTGACAGCAGTACCGAACCCGTAGATATGCATACCGCTCGTCGGTGCAAAAGGGCACAAAGATCATCTGCGCCCCCTTGTCGACCGCGATCCGCGTCAACTCCGGAAACTCTATGTCGTAACAAATCTGAATCGCGATCTTCCCCCTGTCGGTGTCGAACACCTCAATGCGCTCACCCGGTTGCACGCCCCACCACAGGCGCTCGCTCGGAGTTATGTGGAGCTTGTACTGCTTACCGAGCGTTCCGTCGCGGCGGAACAGGTAGGCGATGTTGTAGAGCAGGTCATCCTCGAGTGTGAAATGCGACCCACCGATGATGTTCACATTGTACTTGACGGCAAGACTCGTGAAGAGGTTCAAGTAGTCCGGTGTGAACTTTGTGAGCTCCCGCACGGCCTCCGACGGCTGACCGCCCCGGATGAACGAGAGCAACTGCGTCGTAAGCATTTCCGGGAAAAGCATAAAATCGCAGCGGTAGTCCGAGGCCACATCGACGAAGTACTCGCACTGGCTTGCAAATTCGTCGAAGCTCTTAATCTCGCGCATCTGATACTGGACGACGCATACGCGCACGGGCGCAACCGCCACCAGGAAGCGATTCGGCGCCGGGACATAATCCAGATTCGCCCATTCCAGGAAGGTCCCATACCCGCGGGAGGCCTCGTCGTCAAGATAGTTGGGCACGAGCCTTTTGAGCGCAAAGCCGTTGGCAAGCTGTCTCGTCAGGACGGGGTCGGTGATGCTCTTTTTTATGACTTTGTCGACGTAGTCACGCGCCGACATCTGGTCCGCATACTTCGAGTAGCCTGGGATACGTCCGCCGATGACGACCCGCCGGAGGTTTCTTTCCTTTGCCAGTTGCTTGCGGGCCTCGTAGAGCCGTCTGGCGAGCTTCAGCCCCCGGACCTCGAGGTCGACCATGATCTCGATGCCGTAGAGGGTATCGCCCTGCGGGTTGTGGTTGCGGATATAGCCATTGTCCGAGATCTCTTCCCAACTGTGCCATTCCTTGTAGAGGGCGAAATCGAGGATCAGACTGCTCGCAGACGCGACGAGAAGGCCCTGGTGCTCGACGCAAAACTGTCCTTCGGGAAAGATCTCAAGCTGGCTGTCAAACTGTTCCTTCGTCCATGGTTCCATGCCAGGAAAGCATCGACGCTGGAGCGCAACGATGCTTTCGAAATCGTCCGGCCTCAGTCGCCTCACGTTCGTGCTCTTCTCATAGTTTTTCAGATTCATCTTTGCCATGCTTATCCCCGTTTGCTGACAAATGTCCCGCTGGTCCTCATAACCCTGCCGCTGATGACTTGATCTCACCCGGCTGAGGATTTGTCGGCGATGCTGTCGCAAGCAGCTGTAACGCTAAGGTCAGCTTCTCAGCTTGATTGAAGCTCAATTTTAAACTCTGTCTAGAGGGTGGGCGGTTTCTATTATGTTAGTGCTTCGGACGACTTATTGCCGCAGAATCTTCTCCATCGCTTTTCCTTTTGCGAGCTCATCAATCAGCTTGTCCAGATAGCGTACTTTTTGCATCAGCGGATCTTCTATTTCTTCCACGCGAACACCACACACTACGCCTTTGATAAGCGAACTATTTGGATGAATGGCTGGTGCTTGAGCAAAGAAGGTTTCAAGATCGTTTTCCTGTTCGATTTGCTGCTGTAATCCCGCTTGGTTATAGCCAGTCAACCAGCAGATGATTTGATCAACTTCTTCTTTCGTGCGATTTTTGCGTTCCGCTTTTTGAACATATAGCGGATATACCTTTGCAAATTTCATCGCGAAAATGTGATGCTTAGCCATCGTCATTCCTCCGGTGGTACGCCTGCTTTCCTCAAATCACTATTGCGGCAAGCGGATCCGCCGCAATAGATCCTGAAAGCGTTGGTCGGAGCGCAAGCTGTCATACATCGGGTCGGCGGACACATAGGGAAGATTCGGATATCGCTTGCTGTACGCCTTTTCAAGCAGCGCAAACGCCTCATCACGCTTATTCAAGGATGCGTAAAGAACCGGCAGCCCATACCAATCAACCGTTTTCAGGTCTACACGCCGCAGTATTTCCTCAGCCTTGGCGCGCTCGCCTGATCTGGCGAGCGCATTAGCCAGGGATATTTCGTATTCGTTACCGCCATCGCCCAACCTTACAGACTCGCGGTATGCCGCTATTGCCTCGCTATACCTTCCTTTGGCCATGTAAAAATCGCCAAGCCGATAGTGTCCGTGCGCAGAATCCGGATTCAATTCGAGCGTCTTCCGAAAGTCTTCGCCGGCTTCATCATAACGTCGGGCAGCGTACAGAAAATCGGCGACAGACCACTTTACGACCAACGTCAGCGGGTCAAGTTCTCGTGCTCGTCTGGCTTCAGCTACGGCTTCATCGTACCGCTTCATCAGCAGCAGATAAGCGCTGTAGCCGATGTGAGCCTGCGGCAGGTTCGGGTTCAACTCAATGGCTCGCTGGTATTCCCGTCCGGCATCTTCCCATTCCCAATTGTCTAATTTGATTTGTGCCAGCGCAAAGTGCGCCTGGGCGAGATTCGGGTCGAGTTCCAACGCCTTGCTGGCGGCAGCCAACCGTTTAGCGTCCTCCTGCTCGTTGCGTCCATAGACTTCGGCTAATTCGGCATAGGCGAGCGCATATTTTGGGTCGAGGGACACGGCTTGCTGATAATGTTCGATGGCTTTGTTCCGATTTTCCCGATCTGACTTAGCAAAGTAGGATCGCCCCTTGAGCAGCAGTTCATACGCCTGCGGATTTGCCGTACCCTGATTAGCGAGTTGCTGCGCTTGCGTTCCCGACAAACGTAAGCGCAAATTTTCGGCAATCTCACGCGCGATGTCGGTTTGCAACACCTGCACGTCCGCCGCCTTACGCGTGAAATTCTCGCCCCACAACTGCTTGTTCTCGCGCACGTCCGTCACATCCACGCGAATCACATAACCATCACCCCGTTGCACCACTCGACCTGTGACAAGCGCATGCACACCGAGCGAGTCGGCAATCTGTTTCAAGTCCAAATTTTGTCCGCGATAACGAAACGACGAACTGCGGGCGATGACTTTCAGTTGCGGCAATTGCGAGAGCCGGTCAATCACGCTCTCGCTCACGCCATCCGACAGGTATTCCAGCTCCGCGTTGCCACTCGCATTTTCAAACGGCAACACGGCGATGGATTCGATCTGTTGACTGTTCGGTGTGAATGAACGATAGCCAAAGTATCCGCCGACAACAACCAGCAAACTCAAGCCTGCCGCCAACCACCATTTTTGCGCTTTGGGTTTGTTTGACGCGGTTGGTTGCGTGCTTCCAGCCGCCGTTGCCAACGCCTCCGGCGCAGCGGCGGTCGTTTGCTGCAACATCAGCGTTTGCGCTTCATCGGATTCGTTGTCCGCCGAATCGCGTTTGTATTCCGACTCCACCAGTAACCGCATTTGCAGTTTCTTCAAATCCGCCAGCATAGCCTGCGCACTCGAATAACGTTCCTCCACCTTCTTCGCCAAAGCCTGACTGACAATGCGTGTGAGTTCAGCGGGAACCTCCGATGCGAGCGGTGGCGGTTCGTGTTCGAGGATGGCGACAATGACATGATTGACCGTCTCGCCCCTGAACGGCTGATGGCGCGTGAGCATTTCGTAGAGCATCACGCCGAGGCTGAAAATATCAGTGCGTGCGTCAACGGTTTTGCCGCGCGCCTGTTCGGGCGACATATAAGCAACCGTGCCCATCACGGTTCCGGCTTGCGTCAGTCCCAGGTTGCGCGTTTCGGCCTCTGGATCAAGCCGCGCGGGTTCACTCAGCTTTGCCAAACCGAAATCCAGCACTTTGACGATGCCGTCTTTGCGCAGCATCACATTTTCCGGTTTGATGTCGCGGTGAATGATGTTCGCTTCGTGCGCAGCAACGAGCGCCTGTGCGGTTTGCACGGCAATATCTAATGCTTCATTCAATGACAATGACCCTCGTTGCAAACGAGCGCGCAAGGTTTCGCCATCAATAAACTCAGCGGAGAGAAAATGTGTCTCGCCTTCTACACCGAATTCGTGAATGGTCAGAATGTTAGGATGATTCAAGGCCGAGGCAGCAAAGGCTTCCTGCTCAAAGCGGCGCAAGCGGTCTCTATCCTGTGCAATGGATTCGGGCAATACCTTGAGCGCGACCTTACGTTTGAGGCGGGCGTCTTCGGCCAACCACACTTCGCCCATTCCGCCCGCGCCGAGTTTGGCGACGATGCGGTAATGCGCGAGTGTAGCGTTGGCTGACAGTTCCTGATTCATCCTGATGCAAATTCACTCCGGCAGGTTCATCCGTCCGGCTTCCACGTCCTTTCTCCATGCGTTCACCTAAATCGAAGTCGGC
>CAWEYR010000020.1:0-147914 GCA_963813345.1 uncultured Acidobacteriota bacterium
CAATCATAGCATAGAAATAGGCGGTCCCTGGGAGCGCCCGTCTCTGGCCGTGCGCTGCTAAAAGCAGCGCACTTGAGTTTGGCCATTCGCTGGGAGCGCCGTCGCGGAACATTCGGAGCGGAGCGTCGGAGCGCCGGCCTGCCCGGCCGGCCCTGGGAACGCTGGCCTCCGGCCAGCGAGTGCGTTGAAGTCGGACCTGTATCAATCGCAAGGCCGCGCTCGGCAATGATACTGGATTTTGCTGGCGTTACCTACCAACCACTCGCCGGCCGGAGGCCAGCGTTGCCGAGGGGCCGGGGCGGCCGGCGCTCCGACGCGCGCGTGCGCGCAGCAAATGGCCGAAGTCAACTGCGCTGCTAAAGCAGCCAAAATTTAGAGTCGGCGGCCCCCATTCCATATTACGGAGACTAAGAACAACCACACCCGGGCTACGCGGACACCAAAGAATTGGTTAAATTCTTAGTCCCGCCTGAAGGCGGGACTACATGCCTAACATTCATCGAGATCCTTTCGGGATAATCGGAAGAATTATTGCTGAGGGATGTTCGGCATCGTGATAGATGGTCTGTCTGGCTTTCTCCATGCGTGTTGCGCCAATTGTCTTCTCGCCAGTGTTCAGATTTCGATTGAACCGCGGGAAATTGCTGCTCGAAACGTAAACACGAATTCGATGACCAGCCTTGAAGACATTGCTCGTCGCCCAAAGGTCGATCGAGTATTTGTAGACCTTTCCCGGCTCAATTGCTTCTGCCGTGGCCGTCGAGTTGCGGTACCTCGCGCGAATAATGCCATCGCCCAGATAACGCGCGTATCCGCTCGGCTCCACATCTACGATCATCGCCGTGAAATCAGTATCCGCGGCTGAAGTCGAAGCATAGAGCTCGGCCGTAATGAATCCCGTCACTTCGACATCCTGTTCGAGCGGTGGCGTGGAATAGACGAGAACATCCGAGCGGCTTTCATTCGGTCGTTGATCGAAGGGGCCGGGCGGCAAGGCGGCTCCACAGCAGAGCCGGCCTCCAATCGTCGGCACTGGACTGGCCGGATCATACTCAAATGTGTCCGGTTTTTCAGTCTTCGGAGCGGTCGTCGAAATCATCCCATCGCCGTTTAACGAATTTGCGCCCCTGGTTGAGTGGAGGAAGTATTTCGTGTATTTCGTGCCGACTAACGGAAACTCCTGCTCATCCCGCCAGACGTTGTCGCCCATGACAAAAATTCTGACTGGTGCACCCGTGGCGAATTCGTTCTTCCTGCCTTTCATCACATAGTCGTACCACTTGAGGATTGTCCCGTTCATATCAAGGACCGCTTGCTTGCCAAACGTCACGTCCCCAATCTTGCCCTCAGGAGATGTCGCGGCGTGCGCCCAGGGACCCATCAGCAGTCGCTGCCCGCTCTTTGCTTCGGCCGAAGGCGCCTGCTTTTGCATATCAATAAAGTTGCGAATCGATCCTCCACTGAAGATGTCATGCCATCCGCCCGCGTGCAGGGCTTTGATATTCATCCTGGAGTAATGATCCGAGATCTTGATCGAACGCCAGTATTCGTCAGTTGGCCTGATGCTCGAGCCAGTCACGAAAATAGGGTGCGACTTCGGATGCTGTCGGGAGATTGAACAGGCGATAGTCTTCTATCGGAAGTTTCGAAACCCATTCCTGCGATCGAGTGAGCGATGACGTCTTTCGCTGCAGCGTGTCGAGAACCAACCCTGACGTCCACGAGCTTGCGAACCACTGCATCAATGCACCGCCCTCGTAAGTCCAGCCTTCGTAGTATTCAGCCGCAGTAACATAAGGAAAGATTGCGACGAGATGCGGCGGATTCGATGCTGCTGCCAGCATCTGAGTAGCACCTACATAGGAACCGCCGTACATCCCCACGCGCCCGTCGGAATAAGGTAAGCTGGCTGCCCACTCAATCGAGTCGTATCCGTCATTCATTTCGTGTTTAAACGGATAGAATTCGCCTCCCGACTCGAAGCGTCCACGCGTATCCTGCTGTATGACGACATAGCCGTGAGAGGCAAGGAAGATCCCAGTCGCCGCATCTTTGCGGTTATAGGGTGTGCGAGTCATAAGCACGGGGAACTTTCCATCGACTTTTGGACGATAGATATCGGCTGTAAGCGATACACCGTCGCGCATTCTCACCCTCACTCCCGTCTGTGCGGTCACCGCATACGTTTCCGTTGCCGGCGATGTCGACTGCGCGAGCGCGTTTGACGCAGGCAGAACGAGAACGATGAGTGCGAACAAACGGAGAACGTATTTCTGTGATAGACGAGTCATGGTGAACCTTCCTGCGGAGCGCCGTAGTTTTTCGAATACTTCTTGAGACTACCGGAAATATATGGCAGTTTGCCGGAATCGAACAAGACGAGCGACAGTACTACATCTCTTGACTGCGTTACCGGTAACGAATACAATCCGCCGTCATGATCAGATTCAAATCTCTCGCGAGTATTTTGGGAACGCTTGCCTTTGCGATCGTCGTTATCACCGAGATATCCGGGCAGCAACCGTCACCAGCCTCAACCTCAACCTCAACCCTCAAACTCCTGCGGCGCCGCGACCGGCAATTGTGGTTGCGAGTCCAGAGGAAGCTGCGCGCGAGATGAACAATCCGCGCAGTCAGTGGTTCCGGGAAGCGAAGTACGGTCTGTTCATCCATTGGGGCATCTACGCAATTCCCGCCGGTACCTGGAAAGGTCAGCAGATTCCGGGCATAGGCGAATGGATAATGAATCGCGCCAAGATTCCGGTGAGCGAATACGAGCAGTTGGCGCTCGAGTTCAATCCGGTCAAATTCAATGCCGACGAGTGGGCTCAACTCGCCGTTGACTCGGGGATGAAATATCTCACGATTACATCGAAACACCATGACGGCTTCGCCCTCTTCAAATCGAAAGTCAGTAACTTCAACATTGTTGACGCCACGCCTTTCAAGCGCGATCCACTGAAGGAGCTTCAGGTCGCCTGCGCCAAACGCGGCATCAAGCTCTGCTTCTACTACTCGCAGGCGCAGGACTGGCACGAAAAGAATGGCGCTGGTAACACCTGGGATTTCGGTCCGGACGACAAGAAAGACTTCGACCAGTACCTGCGTGACAAGGCGCTGCCACAGGTGCGCGAGCTCCTCACCGAGTACGGTCCGATCGGGATGATGTGGTTCGATACACCACGACTGATGACTGAAGAGCGCGCCAACATCTTCACCAATCTGGTGCGCGACCTTCAACCTGAGTGTCTGGTCAATGGAAGACTAGGCGGCAAAGGCGACTATCGATCTACCGGCGACAACCGCATACCCAATCAGGTTGTGCCTGGTGTCTGGGAGGTTCCGGCAACGATCAACGACACCTGGGGCTATAAGAGCTACGATCACAAATGGAAGCCTCCTTCAGATATCGTCTTCAAGCTGGTCGACATCGTCAGCAAAGGCGGAAACTATCTTCTCAACGTCGGACCTACGGCAGAAGGCATCATCCCTCAACCGAGTGTTGACGTCTTGCTCAAGGTGGGAAAGTGGTTGAAGGTAAATGGCGAAGCTATCTATGGCACCGGGCCGTCGCCTTTCGGCAAGGAGTTCGGCACAGTCAGCGCGACGAAGAAAGATCCGCGAGGCGAGCCTCTCTTCGAACAAGCGAAAGCAGTGGCGCGTCACGACGAAGCCAGGGAAGCTCTATCTTCACCTCTTTACCTTTCCAAAAGAATTCACGCTCGACGGCGTCAAAGGCAAGGTCGCCGATGCCGTCCTGCTTGCTGATCCGGCACCTGTGAAGGTGAAGTTCTCGCAGAAAGGCGGAAAGCTGGTATTGAAGTTAAAGGGCATAGCTCCGAGTGAGCTCGCTTCAGTCATTCGACTCGAGATGCGGCCAGATATGTAGGAGGACCGGAAATCTGTACGTGAAGCGCACGTCTATCAGGCCTTGTCTCGAGTTCGGTGTCTGAAGTAGGTTTGGAGTTCATGGTTACCAGAACCGCCCTCCTATATCTTTCGCGACAGCACGGGTTCAAGAACGTTCTCTCAAAGGTTCCGGGTTTCAACCAGATCACGCGCCGTTTCATCGCCGGTGAGGACATTGATCATGCGATCGATGCGATTCGAAAGCTGAATGAGGTAGGGGTTACCGCATCGTTTGATCACCTCGGCGAAAGCATTTCTTCGGAAGAGGAGGCGGAGTCGGATGTGCGCGAGTACTTCCACGTACTCGAGCGCATCGAGCAGACGGGTATCGATTCCAACATCTCAGTCAAACCGACACAGCTCGGGCTCGACATCGATTACGATCTTTGCCTGCGCAACATCAGACGGATTGTCGAAGAAGCCCGCCGTTACCGGAACTTTGTGCGGATTGACATGGAGGACTCTCCGCGAACCGATGCAACACTCAGCATCTTCAGGACGCTCAGGTCAGAGTTCGACAATGTGGGTATCGTGCTTCAGTCATACCTCTACCGTACTGAGAAGGATCTCGACGAGATGCTTTCAATCGGTGCGCGCGTCAGACTTTGCAAAGGCGCATATGACGAGCCCGAAAGCGTCGCGTTTCCCGTCTAAAGCCGATGTTGACGCGAACTTCATCAAGCTCATGAAAACATTGCTCAAGAGCGGCATCTACCACGGCATCGCAACACACGACGAACATATGCTTTCGGCGACACGCGATTTTGCAAAGTCAGAAAAGATCCCGAACGAAGCCTATGAGTTTCAGATGCTCTACGGAGTCCGGCAGGCAGAGCAGATCAAGCTCGCCAGGGCAGGCCATCGTATGCGTACATACGTGCCCTATGGCGAGTATTGGTATCCCTACTTCATGCGGCGGTTGGCTGAGCGGCCTGCGAATGTGTGGTTTGTTCTCAAGAACCTGATCAAGGGTATGATTTTTCGCAGCTCCGCGACGACCTCGGCTGGTTTCCATTCATTTCCACGAAAGACCTTGACGACCTTACCGTCGGGAGATACCAGCGAGGTTCTCAATGAATGAATGATCTGGTCCTTCTCTGGAAAGTAGCTCAGTCCAAAGAACTGCGCAGCAGCCTTGATCTCATCGGCAGTACCCGTGGCAAATTCCCAGCGTCCTCCGCCTTCTGGCGAGTGACGCGCACGATAAGCCTTGAGCACGCGCGGAGTGTCGTATGCGGGGTCTACTGTAATGCTCAGGAGTTCGGTTCGCTGACCAAGCTTTGCATCGCGGTCGAGCACTCGTTTGATCTCTGCAAAATGTGACGTCATCAGCGGACAGTAATCAGGCAGAGGACAACGTGTGTAAATAAATGTCACTACCAGAGCGCGGCCGCGATAGTCAGCGAAACGGATCTTTCGCCCGTCCTGGTTGACAAGAGTAAAGTTGGGTACTTCGTCCCCCGGCCTCGGTTCCGCTACAGCGCTCGTGTCGCCTGCTGGTCCCGCGCTCGTGATGACGGGTTGCTCGAGCCAGCTGCGGCCAGTGTCGACGACCAGTGTGGCCTGAATATCGGCTCCGGGTGCGAGATGCTCGTATGCCCAGTCGTCAACGAGTGTGAACGCCATCGTCATCGCTTCCATGTAACCTGGAATCTCCTGATGATCGATGGTGACTTTCTTGTTCGGTCGATCAGCAGAGACAACCTTGCCCTTGATTTCATAGCGCTTTGCTCCGGGCGACGCTGCCGGTGGTTTTGATTTGCAGCCCGCGACCAGGAGTAACGATAGTAGAAAAAGGATTGTTAGAAATGCATGAAGTCTAGACATAAGTATGAGGACATATGATCACGCCACTGCGGACTTATCCAGTCGAAAGCCTCGCTTCTCGATTGCGCGTCTCACTCTCGGACTAAGAAGCGCTGCAAGCTCTTTAGAACCATTGGGATTTCCGGCGCGTTCTTCCGCGGGCGCATCTATGTCGAGCGGATGAAGATAAATTTCGGAGTCTTCGAAGTCAATCTCCTCAATCAGTTTTGTCAGGTAGTCCTCATCAAGGTTGCCGGTCCCAAACAGTCCGTAGACTCGCACGCGACGGAGAGTGCGTCCTTCGCGATGAAAGCGACGCCTGCACGAGCGGGCCAGCATCTCGAACGTCTTGCCCATAGCCCAGGACGCAGGGCTCACGCTCGCCGCTGCTCTCGTTCGCTGATGAGCGGCCAGCTCATTCTCAACGAGTCGAACTCGACCTGCACCATAGCGGACCGAGAGCGAAGAGATCTCGTCAAAGACTACCGGATGCATATGGAGATGATTGTGACCATCAACGTGTGAGAGCCGCAGCCCTGACAATGAGAAGCGCTCGAATTGAGCCCGGACCTCGGATCGAACTTCGCGCCTTGCTGCCTGACTGAAGTAGTACCTGACACCAGCGCTAAAAGGCGTTCCTCGGAACTCGCCATTGCCATTTATGAGGTGAGGAATCGACTGCCGGTCGAGCGCCGCCCGCCCAAGCACGAGCGAGACGTGCAATCCTGTCGAGAGAGACGGATGCTCGCGCGCCAGCTCGATCGCTTCAGCCGCCGCATTTTCGTTCACCATCAGACTGGCGTGCGTCAGCACACCTTCGCGGTGTGCGCGGATGATGGCCCGGTTTACCGATGTAGACAGACCAAAATCGTCGCCGGTAATGATGAGAAGCGGTTGTCTGGACGCCATGTTCTGCACGAAAGCTCAATGCCCTCCGCAGCGCAATCGCCGCGGAGCGACGGAGACGTAGCCAGGAGGTTGAGTCATTCGAATACCCCTGGAGCGATTTCATTGATCCATGCATCCCGGAGTGATGCAACGCGAGGACCTCGGGTTCACGAGAATCCGTCGCGTATCCCGACGGCTGACGCTCTTGCAAGCAATGCTAACCAGGCGGTCTTCGAAGACTCAACCCCTGGCTACGTTCTCTCACCGCTCCGCGGTAATTGCGCTGCGAAGCAGCCCGGACCGCCGTCGCCTTCGGCGACGGCGCAAGCTGAAGCTTGAACTCAAACCATTTTACTCGCTACTCATAATTGCCTTCGCACAGGCGTTAGCGCTGCGCACGGCACTCTCGATGGTTGCAGGGAGGCCTGTCGCTGTCCAGTCGCCGGCAATGTAGAAGTTTTCGAAAGGAGTCTGATTTGGCGGGCGCAGGCTCGAGACGCCGCAGAGATGCGAGATCGTCGCGTCGCGCTCCCGTACTACATGCGCGTGCCGTAGCGGTATTTGCCTTGCTTTCGGAAAGAATCGCTTGACCTCTGTCAACGCCAGCTCGATCAACTCTTCCCGCCTTAGCCGCGCCGCTCGGTGCGCTCCGCTGATAACCAGCGCGAGCTGTTGAAGGTTCCCACCTTGCCCGGAGATTCGGTTTTTGTTGAACATCCACTCGATTGGTGAATCGAGAAGACCCGCGAACTCGATTTCAGTAATCTCCCCTTCGAACCAAAGGTTGATTGAAACAATCGGTGAGGTTTCTAACTTACGGAGACGAGCGAACGACTCATGTTCGACGATCATGCTCCGCAGGTAAGACATCGAGCAACGCTTGCGGAGGAATCGCGCACGTGAGCGTCCGGCAAGGTATCTTCTCACCACTTTGCAGGATGACTCCGCTCGCGTGATTTCCTGCGAATTCGATACTGGCAACCGCCGCCTTCAAACGAATCGTTCCGCCGCGACTTTCTACAAAGGCCCGGGCGTCCTCAGTGTAGAGATCACTCAATCCGACTCGCGAGAGAATGAGCGTTGAGTCTTCGCGCGTTCCCAGGAATGCTTCTTTGATGACTGCCGCAAACACATCAGCCGACGCGCGGTCGGGGGCTTCATTGACTGTTGCAAGCGCCAGCGGATCCCAGAATCGGGTTTGCAGCCGCTCGGGTTGACCCAGTCGATTGAGCCACTCACGAACAGTGCTGTCTTCGAGACCACGTCGAGCGCCATTCGAGTGCCGCAACGCAAGTGCCAGCCGCACCGCCGCCAGTCGATCCTGCCATCCGATCGTATCGAGCGTGCAAAGTCCGCCAAGCAAATGTAACGGGGCAGGAAGAGCAGGGCATCGGAATGTAGAGGTCGCTCCGCCCTCACTCACGAATTCGACTCTCGAATCCGGAATAGTCTTGAGCTTTGAGGCTGATCCGATGCGCGCGAGAAACGCGAGAGTCGCGCGGTAACAGCCCATCATCAGATGCTGGCCATTATCAACCGTGGTTCCGGTTGTGCGATCAGTGAAGGAAAAGGCGCGACCACCGAGAAAGGCGCGACGTTCCAGCAATGTTACCGGCCGCCCTGCTGCTGCCAGTTCGGCCGCCAAAGTCAGTCCGGCGAAACCGCCACCGACGACGACATCGGTTAACATCAGCCTTCACCGGTATCGAGTCTCGACGCGCGCGCTTTCGCCCACTCGCTGAGCGCAATCGCAAAGCGGACCGGCCGATGCAGCCTCACCCGATGGTTGAAGACGTCGTAATCAACACGTTCGATCCGTCTGAGCAGGCGAAAGTAAATGCGTGCCATCGTCAATGCCGCCGCGAGCGTGCCCCGGTCCTCCTGTGCAAAACTATCGGATGCACGTGTGAAGTAATCCCTTGCTCTCTCGCATTCGAACTTCATCAAGCGCCGAAAGTTCGAATTCAATTCGCCATCGTTCAACTCGTTCTCCGTGTAGCCGAACCGTCGAAAGTCTTCCTGTGGAAGGTAGATGCGCCCGCGGGAGGCATCCTCTTTGAGATCGCGCAGAATATTCGTAAGCTGCAGCGCGATTCCAAGGTTTACGGCGTACTCTCTGGTTTCGGGTGCACGATACGTAAAGATCTCGATGCACATCAGTCCGATGATCGACGCGACACGATAGCAGTACTGATAGAGCTCGTCGAAGGTTTCATAGCGCGAACGTACAAGGTCCATCTCGCATCCGGAAATCAGCTCTTCGAAATACGCCTTCGGCATCGGGAACCGTTCGAGTGTCGCTGCAAGCTGTCGCGTTACGGTTCTCTTAGGCCGGCCTTCAAAGCAGGCATCAATCTCCCTCCGCCATTCGTTCAGCTGTTCGAGCGGGTTTCCATGCGCCGTGCCGTCATCGTCCACGACGTCGTCGACTTCGCGGCAGAATGCATAGACGTTCATGATCGCGTCGCGCTTTTCTGCTGGAAGAAAGAGAAACGAGTAGAAGAAATTGGATTGGACAGTTTTCGAGAAGGTGCTCCGATCGCTTCGAATGCGATCGAGCAAACGTGGAATCTCTGCAACTTCCCGATCTCGTGCTGCGGATCTCATCATTTATCCGGACGATCACGTCCCGCGCGGAGCGCGCGCGCCGCGAGCGTGATCTTATCGCGGGAAGTGATCACTGGTCGACGATTGAGCGTGTTATAGCCGATCTGTTCAATCCGCTCGAGGATTCTCATCCCTCCGTGCCACGTAAGCCGAAGTTCATACTTCAGCCGCCCGGCTACCATCTCAGGCAAATCGATGCCCTTTCGGAAAAGGTCACGCGTTCGATCGATCTCGAGCTTGAGAAGAGATGCAAAAGAACTACTGAAGCGCCTCTCTCGAAGGTCATTTTCGCTGATTCCGAACTGCGCGAGATCGCTTTGTGGAATGTAGATTCGATTCTTATCCAGGTCAACCGACACATCCTGCCAGAAGTTTGCGAGCTGGAGCGCCGTACAAATGCAGTCAGAGAGGTTATCAAGGCGGGAATCGTGGTATCCAAAAATCCTGAGTATCAGCCGGCCGACCGGGTTCGCTGAACGGCGGCAATAGTCGAGAAGCTCATCAAAATCACGATAGCGCTCGTTGACTACATCCTGCTTGAATGCTGAAAGTAGATCGCGAAAGAGCTCAACGGGCAGTGAGAGCTCGCGCGCGGTCACCGAGAGTGCGACAAAAGCCGGGTGCGTTGCGTTCCCTTTGTAACATTCGGTCAATTGACGTTCCCAGTCATCGAGCGCGTCCAGGGAATGGTCCTCATCGGCAAAATCGTCCGCGATGCGCGCGAATGCATAAACAGCGTGAACGTGCTTTCGCTTTGCGCGCGGAATGAGCAGGGAACCTACTGGGAAATTCTCGTAGTGCGAGCGTGTCAGCCTCTCACACCAGTCATAGGCATCCCGGATTTCCATTGATGCAGAAGGCGTAGCTTCCGCTGCGACTGTTCCGACCTGTGCACTCATCGCCAAAAGAGCATATCCGCCGTCTGCCTCGATGTGAAGACTTACTGTCACACTTCGAGACACGCGGAAGAGAAAGTTCGAATGTTCTTTGGCAAGTTTTGTATGGCACTATGTTTGCGGCGTACGTTGTACCGCCTTCAGGCGGAATCTTTTTCCTTTACAAGGACTCTACGTAATGAAACTAAGAAGTACAGCCAAAACCGTTCTCTTCTTATCAGCGATCGCAGCCTTTTTTGCGACGACGACACGCGCGCTGCCTGAGTACATGAAGCTCTACGCTTCAGACCCGTTTTCACGGCCCGAGCTCAGAACCCACTGTTCGATTTGCCACGTCAATCCGGCTGGCAGCGGACCGCGGAACGAGTTTGGGCAAGCCTTCGAGGCTGCGGGCAAGAAAATTACTCCTGAACTACGTCAGCAGTTCCCGGCACTCTTCCGTCCTGGCGGAGAATCACAGGACCAGACTGCTGCGCCGCCTCCGGTTACCTTTGTTCAAGGCTCTCAATCCGAAGCAATAGTCGAAATCAACGGCAAAAAGTATCGCATCAACACCCGGGAACAAACCGTGACCCTTATCGACGACGCCTCAACGACTACTCGCCCGCGCGAGACAACGGTGACGGCTACGGCGACTTCGGGGGCTACAACACAACAACACGCTGAGCGGCCCGACATTTACGAGCCGGTCGATGTCCGTGCGATCAACCTGCCAACCGCTGTATCGATACCAAAGGGTACGCTCTGGGTCGATTTCACTCACCGATTTCCGTTCAGCGAGCCGGATGACTATGCTGGCCTTTTTGGTCTCGATGGGTTTGCCTTTCCTTCGTTCGGCGTGACGTATGGAATCACTGACAGAATCCATGTCGGAGCCTATCGATCACCAACCGGCATCGGCCGGCCGATTGAGATTTTTGTTGGGGGAAGCATTCTCGAGGAGAAGAAGGGTCACCCTTTCAATTTGATGGGACGAATAGCCCTCGAGGGCCGCGACAACTTTCAGAGGAATTTCACTACGAGTTTTGAGCTGACACTTGCTCGCAGCATCACGCGGCACGCGCAGCTATATGTGGTTCCCACAGTCTCACTCGGCGATCGCCCGATCCTGCCGGATCCGACGCAGAACTATCCCGGAATAACTGCTGCCGCGCTCGGTCTTGGGTTGTCGGTCAACATTCGACCATCAGTGGCGATCATGGCAGAGGCCAATATGCGACTCAACGAATCGGCGCGGTACGATGATATTGGTCTTGGAATCCATCGGCCTGTTGTCGGCTTTGGGGTTCAGAAGGCAAGTAAATCTCGCAAGCATTCATTCACCCTCACTTTCAGCAATGGTCCGGGCACAACTTTGTCGCAGCGTTCGATGACGCGGGGACTGTATTTCGCAGACGACTCGATCTCGGGATTAACAATCGGCTTCAATCTGACTCGCCGTATGTTCTAAGATGCCAGCATGGCGCATCGATTAGCGATCACTGGCGGAACTGTTGTCACGCCGGTAGAGGTTATCGAGCAGGGAACAGTGCTCTGCGAGGACGGAAGAATCGTCTTTGCAGGTCGAGCTGACTCGGCAGAACCTCAACCGGAATCAGAAATCATTGACGCAAACGGTTGCATCGTCTTTCCCGGCTTTATTGACACGCACGTCCACGGGAGCTGCGGAGACGATGTCATGGCAGACGGCGTGGACGGTATCAGGAGGGTATCGCGCGCGCTGCTCAAACAGGGAGTGACGGGATATCTTCCGTCATCAATCGCCGCAACGCGCGACGATCTGTTGCGATGGATCGACAACGGTGAGAAGGCGCGGCGCGATGCCGGTCCAGCGGCAGACGTTCTCGGATATCACCTTGAAGGTCCGTTCATTAATGTGAAGTACAAGGGCGCTCAGCCGGAGGAGGGAATCCGCGATCCGGACCTGGACGAATGCCGGGAGCTGCTTGCGGCTGCTCCGGATCAAACGAAGATCATGACGCTCGCACCTGAACTTCCTGGCGGGCTCGATCTGATCAGACTGCTGGTTAGCGAGGATGTGGTCCCCTCACTCGGACATTCGGACGCCGATTACGATACTGCATTGGCCGCAATCGATGCCGGCGCCTTTCACGCTACTCATCTTTACAATGCAATGTCGGGACTTAATCACCGTTTTCCGGGTCTCGCATCGGCTTGTCTGAATGAGCCTGGAATTATCGCCGAGCTCATTCTCGACGGCGTCCATGTTCACCCGAGAATGGCTCGATTGGCGGCCCGCGCAAAGGGATGTGATCGTCTTGTGATTGTGACCGATGCGACATCGGCGCAAGGCTGCGGAGACGGGACATACAAGCTTGGCGGATTCGAGATTCTTGTTCGCGGTCCGCGTTGCACGCTGATGGATGAGACTACACTCGCAGGTTCCGTGCTGACGATGAATCGCGCGGCGCGGAATGCACAGCTCTTTATGGAAGCAAGTCTCATCGAGGTTGCCTTCATGGCGAGTCTATTGCCGGCGCGCCTTTGTGGCGTCGAAAGCGAGCGAGGTTCGATTGAGACTGGCAAGCGAGCTGATTTTGCAATAGTTGGTTCCGCGTTTGAATTGAAGCACACCGTCCTTGAAGGCAGAGAGTTTCGAGTTTAGCTTTGCAAGGATTCGAGATTTTGTCGTTCTTAGTTGCAGAAAGTGAGGGCGGCGGCATGATTTCCCTAATCCTCGCGGCGATTCTCGCGCAAGGCCAGGCGCAACAGCTTAATCAGGACAAGCCCAAAGACGATGCACAAAAGAAGCCCGACGTAACCGTCGTCATTGTGCCGCATACAATCCCTGCTGGAAGCAAAATCAGATTCGTAGTGCGCGATGGTGGCGTTTATCTGATGCTTGGCGCGTCGGGTGTTGAGATTCCAGTGCCGGGTGGAGGAGCGAGCGGCTGCCTTGGCGATCCGGTCAAGGCCCTAGATCAAAGACAGGACGCAACGAAGCCAAAAGAGAAAGAAAAGAAACCCTAAGGCGGAATGATAGGAAGGTGCTGAGTGCTGAGTATGGGGTTTGAGTTCAAGCTTTAGCTTGGGGTTGCATTGAGACCCTGTTGATCTCGGAATGCAACCCCAAGCTAAAGCTTGAACTCAAACCCCATACTCAGCACTCTTCTTCTTTTTTACATGCCGGGATAAATTGCTTGATACGCGCGATAGTTGTTCATCACTTTGAAGACGTAATCCCTGGTCTCGCGCTTGGCCACTTCGATCACGAAGCGGTCGATTTCCTGGCTCTGAGAACGCGCAATCCACCTGCGAACTGAATCCTCGCTCCCGTTGTATGCAGCGACCACCGCTTGTGGTGTCTTGAACTCATCCACCAGATTCTTCACATACTGTGCCCCGATATCGATCGCGGTACCCGGGTGATAAAGATCGCTCTGATCAAAGTCAGCGCGACCTGTCTGCTTTGCGATTTGCTCTGCAGTCGATGAGATGAACTGGAGAAAACCGCGCGCCGCAGCGAAACTCTTTACTTCAGGGTCATACCTGCTCTCCTGACGGGCAATTGCCAGAATGAGCCTTGCATCGACTCCTCTCTTACCAGCCGACATCTCGAGCTGCTCTCTGAAGGGCATCGGATAGAGCAGCTCTCCAAGACGACGCGGCAGCAGCTCGAGTCGATAGTCATCAGGAATGCTTTTGAGCACGGATTCCGCAAACTTCAGTGTCCTTTCGGCGCAATCACCAAAGCCGCAATAGTAAGCAGTTGTGTAATTCCAGTTTGGCGGCGACGATCCTCGAGCCGTTGATCGCGAAGCAACGAGCTCCGGACCCGCTTCGTCATAGAGCGCAAGGAAAAGAAGCTCGTCAGGAATCGACGACCCGGCAGCCGTAGTCGAGTCGACTTCCGATGTTCGTCCGCCTGAAACCAGAGAATAGGAAGGAAGCTGGTAACCAGGAATCCTTTCGTACGCGGTCCGAAGGATCTTCCGCATCTCTCCACCGCGTGCGTCCGTGTCTGCCATCAACCGTAGCGCTTGCGAAGCAGCCTGTTTCGCATCCAAATGAGAGTTTGCCGCGGTTGCGGTCCGTGCTCGCCCAAGAAAGTCGTCGGTCCTGCGCTCGATGATGTTCTTCGCGCGGGGATTTGATCCCAGCGCTCGAAGCCGCTCAGTAGCCTGATAGCCATAGTACCCCCAGGCATCATTGCGGCCCGGTTGCATTGACAGGTACTCATTGATTGCTTCGTCAAAACGGCCGAGCTTTTCGAGACACAGCGCCCGCAGAAACGAGACCTCGGGAGCGCTAGTGCCGCCGACCAGACCTCGCGCACTCAGATTCTGACTTCTCAGCGCATTCAAATCTGCGAGAGCACCCGTAAAGCTCCCCTGGGTCATATGAATCTTTGCCTGATCGAAAAGTGCTCTCGCTATCGCGAAACGATCCTGAGTCTCCGACTGTGCTCTTGCCGCCCATCGCAACGCATCATCCAACCGATTTGCCGTGCGCAGCGTATCGATCGCATTCAGGTATGCATAGGGAACGTATTTGCTCCGGGGATAGGCCTTGAGGAACTCGTCATACCGCTTGATGGCTCGATCGGCGTCAAACATTGCCTGATACGAGTGGCCTGCAAAGTAGAATCCTTCCTCGCCTTCTTCAGTGATCGGGAATTCAGTGTGTACACGCTCGTACCAGCGGATCGCCTCGGCAAAATTGTCCTCAAGAAAATAGCCGCGGCCCAAATGGAATAGGGCTTCAGCGCGATTGAGGCTTTGCGGGTAGCTGTTGACTACGGCCATCCAATGCCGCCTTGCGTCCTTGAATGATCGGTTGAAGTGATAGATACGCGCTCTGCGAAGCCTTTCCGCTTCAGTTGGCGACGATTTGGCGCGTTCATCCAGTTGATCAAGTCCCGTTGCCGCCTTGAGCGACGCGTCATCGTTTCCGCCCGTCGCGAGCAGTGAATCGAATGTTTGCCGGGCGGCTTCTCCCTGTCCGCCGGCAAGTTGCGCTTCTCCGATTCGAGCCAGGTTCTCTCGAGCAGCCGAGCCGCGTGATCCGGCAGCAGGGCGCAGTACAGCTATGCCTTCTGTGTACTTTTTCGAGGCGAGATAGCTCGCGCCGAGCCGCTGAGTGACAGTCGTTCTGTGAAGAAAGGCGGGGTACTCGCGAAGCAGGCGTTCGAGGCGTTGTTGCTCACCGGCGAAGTCACGAGTCTCCCTGACGATCCCGGCTGCGTGCCAGAGCGCATAGCCCCCAAGAATGCCCTTCCGGGCGGCTACCTGATCGAAAACTTTCCGTGCTTCGTCCGGCTGGCCCCGTCGGAAAAGAACGCGCGCGAGGAGATAGTCGTAGTTGTTTGCCGTAAATCCTCGAGGGTTTCGCTCGAGAAGGCCTCGCAAGAGCTTTTCAGCCTGCGCCATGTCATATTGCTCCATCGAGCGGCGAATCTGAGCAGCCTGATTCTGGCCCGGCTGAACTGACTGAGCCGACTGAGCCGGCTTGGCCAGGACGATGGCGCTCTGGGTTTGAAGGAGGACGACAGTGCAGGTCAGGCCGGCAAGCAGGCGAAATGGACGATTCATCTAACTGATACCCGTGTTTATCAACAAGTTATGAGGGCGCATAAGACAATTTATCACAAGCGTATGCAAACTTTTCCAACTTCCACGCGCTAAAACGCGTCTAAAATTACGCGAGGCTAATGGTCTCGGGCTCACGGAGGTAGTCCGGGCGTGCTCGAAGGTCGAAGGTCGAACGATTGGACGCGGAAGAGCAGAGCTGAACTCGATCTATGCAACTTAGCGACGATCAGCTCATCGAGCGGACGCTCGCCGGTGAGACCGAAGCTTTTGGCGTGCTTGTGCGCCGGTGGGAGAATCCAATTTACGGGCTCTCGCTCCGGATGCTTGGCCGCGACGAAGAAGCGAAGGATGTTTGTCAGGAAACGTTTATCGCCGCTTTCCGGAATCTGCGGAAGTTTCGCGGTGATGCGAAGTTTTCTTCCTGGCTCTACCGGATCGCTCTCAATGCATGCCATTCGCGATTGAGGCGAAGTGACGGAGGACTGACACAATCGCTGAGTGATGAGCGCGAGGATGGACAGTCATTTGAAATATCAGACGTCACCGTTGAGGGAGAGCCGGATCGCCTCCAGCGCGAACAGCGCGCAAAGGTTGTGCGCCGGGCCCTTCACGCACTGCCTGCCGACATGAGACAGGTGATCGTCATGAAGGAGTACGAAGACCTGACATTTGCGGAAATAGCGGAGATACTTCAGATTCCTGTGAGTACAGTCAAATCGCGCCTGTATACAGGGCTTCAGCAGATGCGCGCGAGGCTCGAGAATCTGCGGGAAGCTCTTTGATGCGGAGTCATATTCGAGATGAATACAAGATTGAATAGATGCAACCAGGGTGAACAGTTGGTGACGTACCTTTACGGCGAGTCAACGTCACAAGAGGCGAAGGCCTTCGAGGGGCATCTCGAGGCATGCGCGTCGTGCCGTGAAGAGCTGGACTCGTTCGGTGCTTTGCGACGGTCGCTCGAGACGTGGCAGGTTGAACAGGCTCCTCGAATCAATGTAGCCGTCGAGCGTAGCCCGCTCGAGGTACTCAGGGAGCTGTTATCTCTGACTCCGTCGTGGTTGAGATTTGCCGGCGCGGCTGCGGCCTCCGCCGCGATTCTCCTTGTTTCGCTTGCGATCGCGGGAACACGCATCAACTGGCGGGAAGGAACGGTCAGCTTTGCGACGTCAGGAAGAGTCGAATCAGAGGATTCTCAAATCAGGTTGACGCGTGCAGAGATCGAAACGATGATTGCTGATCGAGTGCGGATTGCGAAAGCAGAAGGTACCATGGGAACTCGTGTTGACGTTGACGCTGCCAAAGCCCTCGAGGAGATGAATGCTCAGATTGCAAGCCTCTCGGAGAGACTTGTCGAAGCGAACAAGTCAAATGCCCGGCTTGCGACTTCGCTTGCGGCCGTAAGACGCGAACAACGAGCGATGATCGCCCGCGGTCAGGCTACACTGGGTGAGTGGCTCTTTGCGTCGTCGAACGGTGCACGCGATCAATGGGGCGAGAACAATGAACGCAATAACTAGTACATCGCGTGTGCTTTTGCTCGCGGTGGTGGTGATGATGATCATGCTCTCGGTTCCTGGATTTGAACGCGAGAGCCTGGCTCTGCAGCGTGGAAATCCCGGTCAGAAGCTGAATCCGTCCGTTCGAAGGGACAACCCCCCGTCGAGAAAGGCGACGGGCAGCGAAATCCTCGCCGGTCGGACCTGACTGAAGAGGATCGACGGGATATGCGGCTGGTGCCGCAGGGCGTAGCTCATCCGCGCGCCCTGATACGCGTGTTTCGCGAATTGAAATTGAACAACGACCAGTTGCAGAGGCTGGCCGAGCTTTCACGGCGATCCGGCAATCAGATGCCAATGCTCAATCGACTCAGGAAAGCTCAGAGTGATCTGCTCGATGAAGCGTTATATGGCGAGAATTTTGATCCGAAACTGATCGAGAAACGGGCAGCCGATTTGTCTGCGACGCAGTCTGAAATCATCAAGCAGCAGGCGCGGATCATGACCGAAATCCGACAGATCCCTGACACCCGAACAGAGTGCCCGATTCCGCGACCTCCTAACCCGCGAGCGTGAAGAACTGATTCGAGAACAACTCGAGAATCGGAACCCGCCACCGTCAATACCTTAAGAGAGGGGTCGGGGGTCAGGGGCAGGGGTCAGGAGTATGGAGTTCAAGCTTTAGCTTGCTCTGTCGATGGTCACGGTACTTCAAAGAGCAAGCTGACAGCTTGAACTCCATACTCCGCGACCCCTGCGTCCCTGACCCCTGACCCCTTCCTCAATTAGTGGTCGGTTGAAGGCTCGCGCTGCCTCCCTTCCGTGGCCTCGGGCTCTGGTGGGAGATGTTTCTTTAGCAGGTCAATACCGTACCGAATCGGGATTCCAAAGTTTGAGGGTGTGCCGGGGAGGATCGCCTGATTGACAGCGATCACTTTGCCGTTGGCGCCGAAGACCGGACCGCCCGACCCGCCCTCACCGGTTTGAGCGTCGTACACGATTCGTGAGGATGAGACGTCACCGATATGCCCTTGCGTCGATTGCGGTCGAATCTCGGACCGATGTGCCAGCTCGTTCAATAGCTGGCGGAGCGGAATGCCACGACGATTGTTGAATCCGAGGTGGTTGTCAGAATCGACGCGAGCCAGCAATCCCTCGATGCCCGCCGGGTACCCAATAAGAACAACAGCCTGCCCGCTGACTGCTCCTTCACCCTGCTCATCGAGAGGAATCACGGGAAGCTCACTCTTTCCCTGATCGAACTCGCACAAAGCAAGGTCGTGCGCGCGATCGACTTCGAGTTGCCGCAGGGCAAACGCCTGGCCGCTCTTTGGGAAAATAGTTATAGAGCTCTTTCAAGCGTGGCTGATAGCCCTGGTTGCGGATCATGCTGGCGACCGGATCATCTACCCATGGCTGCACGACGTGCCGGTTGGTCAACACCATCCCTTTGCTCACAAGGAATGCCGTTCCGATGAACTCGACTTCATATGCCGGCCCAGTGCCTGAAACGCTCAGATTGACCGAACCGCCAGGGCCGATTGCATTGCTCGTCTCGCTGGGCTCGCGGAAACGCGCTTCACGCCCCGATCGCGAGTCGACAAAGCTGTACGTTCCGTAAACGAGACTCACTCCAGACCCGTAATTCTCGACAATTCGGGCAGCAGCCGAGAGCGCTCCAAGAACAAACTTTGATTGATCGGCTGCCTTCTGTACGTCGTCGCGCATGCGGTTCATCTGCGCATGAACGTCGCCAACTGTCTCGCTCAACTTGGCAATCTCACGGTTATTTCTTCGGCCTTCCAGAAAGCTCAACGTATTGGCGTAAACGATCGTGCCAATGATGAGCGCAGCCACTCCAATAGTGACGTAGAGCACTTTCCGGGGAATTTCGTTGACGAGCTCGCGGAGCAACTGCTTGACGAATACGAGTGCGACGTCTGTGCGCGGCGCAGCCAACGGACGTCCGGATGCATCAACTGTTGTAGCGAGACTTGCCCGCCGCGCATGCGCCAGGACGGCTGTGCCAACCTGAAGCGATTCTGCGAGCTCCATGCGTTCTGTGAGTGCAAAAATGCGAAGGCGAATGCCGGTGTCGCCGAAATAGAAAGTGTCTCCGTCATGAATCGGATCGCCGATGGCAACAAGCTCTCCATGACGTGTGATACCGGCAAGCGATTCGAGTGCAGTGATTCGATAGACCCCTGAAGAAAGACTTAGTGCGAGTAGCACTTCGTTCTCGGGAAGCACTCCGTCATCGCGGTCAATATGCAGGTCGCACTCCGGAGCCGTGCCGACGCTGATTTCAGCCTGGTGAAAGACCTTGGTTTCCGGATGCCGTATTCCGGCAAGCCTGATGACAAGAGCGTCCATACAATCAATTATCGCCGCTAAATCCTCAAAACTGGTAAACAATAATCATCCGACACGGACGTGCCAAAGTAAAGTTCGGTTGCTATGATTGCCAGATGGACTCACGCCGCCTTCGCATCGTCTCGATAGTTCTCCTTGCATCGTCGATCGCCTTTTCCATTGGAAGGTGGGGGCAACCCTGAAGCCGGATAAGGTGCTTGTTGCGCATCGCGGCGCTTCGGCGTACGCGCCGGAGCACACTCTCGAGGCCTATCGTCTTGCGATCACTCAGGGCGCCGACTTTGTAGAACAGGATCTGCAGATCAGCAAGGATGGCGTCCTGGTCTGTCTGCATGATTTGACGCTCGAGCGCACAACAAACGTCGAGGAAGTCTTTCCAGGCCGATCTCGGCCGGGACAGTCAGGTGCAGAGGGCGGATCGCGAAGGTGGTACGTAAGCGATTTCACGCTTGCCGAATTGAAGCAACTCGATGCCGGAGCCTGGTTTAGCGAAAAATATCGAGGCGCCAGAATTCCTACATTCCAGGAAGCGATCGACGCAGTTCGCGGGAAAGCGGGTATCTATCCTGAGACAAAGGCACCTGAAGTTTACGGCGATCGCGGCTTTGACATGGAGAAGCTGGTGCTTGATCTACTGAAGGCCAACCGGCTTGATCTGCCCGGGGCCGATCCGAAGACTCCCGTCATCATTCAGTCCTTCAGCCCGGCTTCACTGCGAAAGATGGCAATCGATCTGAAATCGCGGCTCACTCTCGTATTCCTCGTGAATGACGATCCGAGCGGTACACTTTTGTCGGAAGAAGGATTGAAGAATGCAAAGGAGTTCTGTCAGGGAATAGGTCCGGCGAAACGGCTGATTGAGAGCAATCCTGATATTGTCAGGCGCGCTCATGCATTGGGTCTGACGGTAACGCCTTACACCTTCCGATCAGGGTCGACAGGTCGGTTCAAAACTGTTCGCGAGGAAATGCACCAGTTTCTGTATGTGTTTGGAGTTGACGCTGTGTTCACGGACAACCCTGACCAGTTTCCTCGAAAGGGATAAACGCGCGCGCGCGAGCTCAGAGACGGAGCTTTGGACCGGTACCATCATAGTAGTCGACTATACCAATCAGGAACTCCCGCAAGGCCTCCTCGATACTCAACCCTTCGGGTGACTCGAAGTTCGAGATTGAAACGCCGCTTCCGTCGCCCTCTGGACGAAGGTCAATCCTGGCGTGCGGTGACCGGATTTCGACGAGTGTCTGGAAACCAAGGTGAGAGAGGACGATCTCGTATCCGTTGCCACCGAGTGCAAAGATCATCTCGTCGCCCGCGAAGACAGGTGAGGTGTAGTGCCGTTCCCACAGCACCTCGAGCAACTGATAGAAGTGATCGAGGAGAGCCGAGTGCTCGCCTTTGAAGACGGGTTTGGTGAGATTGACCGCCGTTCGAGGATTGATTGCCATCAGTCTAAAGAGGTTGCCGGCCGGCGAAGCCAGCCTCAATATCGTGCCACCACTCGATCGTGTCTTCACCTTTCTGCCAGCACAGATAGACCACGCGTCCATCTCGCATATGAGGAAAGTCGCACAGGCCGCGTTCGAAATCCTTGATTTCGATTCCTAACGCACCGATCTCCTGCATTGCTTCGACAAACGCCACAAGCGCTACAGCGTAGTTGTGACCGCCGGGAGTTCCTCCGCCCTCAACCGCGGCGGCAGCGGCCTCGCGAGCTCCGTGAGAGAGCCGTGACAGCTTCGCGCGCTCGCGATCCAGTTTGTGCAGCAGTTTTCGTAATGTTGGCAGGAGGGCATTGGCCTCGTCGATGGTAAAAAGTCTCACTTGCGCTTGTACCCTCCAACACCCAACCTGCGTTATAATAAGGTCACTGAAAGCCCGGCAATTAAAACAAGACCGGGAGTGGAAATCAAACCTCTAAGTTACGCGCGGCTGGGAAGGGGTAGTATGTCAAATAAGCGACTTCTCGTTGGCGCCTGCGTTCTTGTCCTCGTATTTCAACTTAATGTCCCGCTGAGTTTCGCGCAGGATCAGCCGCTGATCATACCTGAAGGCACCGAGATGCAATTGATGCTCGACGAACCGTTGAGCTCAAAGCTCAATGATGTCGGAGACGAGGTCTATGCCACCGTACGTCGCGACATTTCGGTCGATGGCCGCATGGTGCTCGCACGTGGAACTCAGGTGATTGGCCGCGTCACCTTTGTCCAACCTGCGCGCCGCCCGCTAAAAGGCGGGAAGCTGCACGTTACCTTTGAGCGCATTAGGGTCGGCTCAGAAGAGCAGCGTCTCTCCGCAATCGTCAAATCAGCCTCGAACTTTGACACAGACACCAAAGTAAACACTGCTGGGGAAGGAACCCTGAAAGAGGGAGCGAGCGGAGGCCAGGTTCTTCAGAATGTGATGACCGCAGCGGGTATCGGAGGGATCGGTGTGACGATCGCCATTCTTTCGTCAGTCAACGATTCTCCATACGGATACGGCGGCATCAGTTCGGGCGGTGCCGTTGCCGGAGCAGCCATCCTCGGAGGAAGCGTCATCGTCGGCGTACTGCTTACCAAGGGCAAGGAAATCCGCCTCAACGAAGGCACGATTGTCAGGATCAAAGTTGGAACGCGCGCTGGCAATCCAGTGAGGAAAGTGGTCAGTGGTCAGTGGCCAGTGGTCAGTCGTTTAGAGTTCAAGCTTTAGCTTGCTCTCTGAAAGATCGAGTCCAAAGAGCAAGCTAAAGCTTGAACTCTAAACGACTGACCACTGCCCACTGGCCACTGACCACTTCTTCACGCAACTCCATTCTTCTTAAACCACTCAATCGCTTTTGCCCACGCTTCCTTTGCCTGCTCAGCACGATACGATGGGCGGTAGTCGGCATTGAAGCCGTGAGGAGTGTCCGGATAGAGGATAATATCGGACTTGCTTCCGGCAGCTTTGAGAGCGGCGCGCATTTTTTCAACGGTATCGTTCGGGATGCCCTGATCGGCGCCTCCGTAGAGACCGAGAACCGGCGCCTTGAGCTGGGCTGCGACGTCAATCGGATGCTTTGGGTTTAGTTCGGATGCCTGACCTACAAGTCGACCATACCAGGCAACACCCGCTTTGAGTTTCGGACTGTGAGCAGCGTAAAGCCAGACGATCCGGCCACCCCAGCAAAAGCCCGTAATACCAAGCTTACTGGTGTTTCCCTTGTTCTTCCCCGCCCACTCGACGGCAGCATCGAGATCAGACATGACCTGCATGTCCGGCACCTTCGAAACGACGTTTTGTATGATCTCCTGAATGTTCTGAATCTTTGAAACGTCGCCCTGACGCGCATACATCTCCGGAGCAACTCCAAGATATCCGAGCTTTGCGAATCGCCGGCAGAGGTCCTTGATGTGTTCGTGCACGCCGAATATCTCCTGGACTACCAGGACAACAGGGAAGGACGAACCTGAAGCGGGCATCGCACGATATGCGGGGATTTCGCCGCCCCCAACCGGAATCTTGACCTCGCCGGCAACAAGGCCGTTTGTATCGGTCGTGATCACACTCTGGGCCGCGATCGGCTGCGTGGCGAGAGCAAAGCCGGCAGTGAGTGACGTGACTACAAATTCGCGGCGTGAAAAATCACCTTTGAATGCCTGAGGCATCAGGCTCATCAAGTCTTCTTTCATTCTCAAAGTTCCTCCTGATTAGTCGTTTCAGACGTGGACTTCACCGTGAACCAGCTCGCCTTGCGGTCTGTCGTATTTGAACATTACGTAGAACATTCTTGAATAGAAAGCGACAACTCCGATTATCACCAGCCACCCTGGGAATCCTCCGAGCTTGGCGTTGCTGAAGACGGTGCCGGTACTCTGGAAAAACTCCGACGCCGAACCACGAAACTGCAGCATCTCAGATGACGTCTTGAGCAACCAGGCCGATAGAATTACTATAAACATCCAGATGTAGTTCCGCTTCAGCCTGCGGGCAAGCGCTTCGTTGAGTGAGATGGTAAACTTTGGCCGCCGCAGTGTCTCACCTAGTTGAACCATCCAATCTTCCTGCGCGGTTACCAGCTTCTCCGGGGCAAAGACTTGCGCGTAGTAGTTTCGCTCGAGCAGGCGCACCCTTGTGCGATAGACATCGAAGAAACGGTAGCGGCGCGCTTCTATGTGAAGCATCAGGTAGACCAGTACCATTGCGAATAACAAAACCCCATGATGAGAACTCGCCGATGAAAGCGATACGGATAGCATCGCTCCGACAGCTGCAATTGCCCAGTGTGAGGTCTGATCTATCCGGTCACGCCAGCTCGTCATTCGAGCCAGCTCTCCGCGATAGTAATGAGACAGGAGTGCGATGTACTCGGATGTAGTCGTCGGTCGAGTGCCTTCGATCCTGGTCGTGGCCTCCAACTCCGTAAGCATACTGCTCCTTATGCTTTAGTTTACCACGAACCCACGTGCTCTCAGCCAGCTCCTCAGTAATCCGGGCCACGCAGACAGAATCGGATCTTCGGGCGCCAGTCCCACGCCATGTCGTCCGTGCTCGAACACATGAAGCTCGTACGGCACTTTTGCGCGTCGGAGCGCTGCAGCGAACATCAGACTGTTCTCAACGGGCACTCCGCTGTCATCTTCAGTGTGAAACAGGAACGCCGGCGGCGTGCGTGAAGTTACCCGCTTTTCGTTGGAGAGCAGCTCGAGCAGTTCCTTTGAAGGATTCTCGCCAAGAAGATTTCGCCGGGATCCCGAATGCGCAGGTGCCTCGCTCATGGTGATGACGGGATACGCGAGGATCACAAGGTCAGGACGGCTTGAGACACGCCGTACCGGATCGGCTGAGCTTGCATCGCCTTCCTCAAAGTGCGTGGCCGCCGTCGATGCGAGGTGTCCGCCGGCTGAAAAGCCCATTACTCCGATTCGCTTCGCGTCTACTTTCCAGTCAGCAGCCCTTGCGCGGACGGTGCTGATTGCGCGAAGCACGTCCTGCATCATTGCCGGATGAGCGTAGCGCGGTCCTAGCCTGTACTTGAGCACGACTGCAGTGACGCCAATTGAATTCAGCCACACGGCAACGTTATGACCCTCGTGGTCGGCAAGCCTCGCGTAACCGCCACCGGGACAGACAACAATTGCCGCCCCACTCGCCTTTCCCTCTGGAGGCTGATAGAGCGACAGGGTTGGGATGTCTTCGGGTTGATTGCCCTTCGAGCCAGGCGCTCCATCGGGCCATAACGGAAGAGGTGCAGGTCGTGAATTGGGATTCTGAAAGAGCAAGACGAGAAGTAACAACGAAAGAGAAACAACCGTCATTCCAGTCGTGCGCTCCTTGAAGTGAGCTGGTATTAGAGTTCAAGCTTCAGCTTGCGCTCTCGTTTCTAGATTCGACGAGAGCAAGCTGAAGCTTGAACTCCATGCTACCTATGCTACTTCAATTTCCTGGCTGACACGACAACAATGATGGCTTCGTCAGCGCTTCCGGCATTCGCAGTTCCAACGACTGCATTCTCGCCTTCGCGCAGTGTGAGTTGAGTTGATAATCGCACCTCACGGAACTGAGCCGCTGCTCCTCCAGTCTCGACAGGCACTTCGATTTTGAACGTGAAGGAGTTGGTGAGAATCACTTCCTTTCCGCCCGCGTCAAGGGTCACTTGCGGATTCTTGATCTGATACGAGTAGCCGGACTTGAGTTGAGCATATGCCGCAATCGGAAACGGCGGCGAAATAACACCCGTCGAGTCAATAGTGCCATTCTCGTTAACACGATTCGAGAAGGTAGTCAGGTAACGATAGTTTGCAAACTTCAGCGTCGATTTGAGCTGACTGACCACCGGTTCAAGCGCCGTAGGGAACGCCGTCTTTTCACCTGCAGTTGGAGATGCGGCGATCAGATGCAACTGGAATTCGATACTTGACGGAGTACGGGGTGGTCGATACGTTGCGTCGGGTACATCGAGCCGCCTGAGGGCTTCTCCGATCGCTGCAATGTTCTCTGGATAATCCCTGACTGTGATCGTCTTCATCTGCCTGTTAGCGACCATGGATGTTTGCGGCTGGCCGCTTTGCAGAGGTTGAAGCGCGCTGGCAAGCGCTTCAGGATCTCGATACTGCACGGCAAATACCTGCGCCTTGTATGGCGACGCTGGACGCTGCGGTTCAGTCTGCTGTTGTGTGTGGTTGCTGTTCCTCTAGCGTCTATTACGGTGCCAGCACCCGCTGATACCAAAAAGACAATTACCAGGACAACCATGAACCTGACCATAATTAGCTTCATTCATCTCCTCCACTTTCTGACGGCAACCAGATAATACGGATTCTCGGATCAGCCGTTTGAATCTCAATTCGCACGGTGTTAGCCACAATAGAGGTAACAGGTGTAACAGTCGTAACAGGCGTAGGTGGCAAGAACGTCAGTGAGGGGTTCTTAGCTATCGGGAGCTTTCTCTGACGCGGGTGTGTCGCACGACGCACAACTTTGACAGGATCTTCAGCTGGTAGAACATCCACACCGCTCCTGGCAATCGTGACATCGGGTATTTGTTCCTTCGTTGAGGCACTCAGATACATGCTGAGCGTGGAAGCGATCAGTAAAGTGGCCGCAGCAGCCAGGAAAGCCGCAACTTTGTACGGCGTCCGTGACCTTCTCAGCCTGTTGTCGGACTTGATGCGTTGGCTTACCCGAGTCTGCAACGCAGGGAACGAATCCCTTTCGAACCCTGCCGTTGAAACACTCTTCAGCCAAGCGGAACTTTCTCGGTACTGCAATTCAAGTGAGCGGCAAGGATCGCAGGAGAGAAGATGATTGGTGACCCGCTCAGTTTCGGCATCATCAAGGTCGTTGCCGACGTAGAGCGGAAGGATTTCGGTGATGTGTGTGCAGCTCATCGCTGTTCATCCTTTCCCGGCTTCTTTATGTAGCTTTCATGGAAGGATCTGATCTTCATTCGAGCCGAGCAAATCTGTGATCGAACGGTAGATTGTGTGCAGTTGAGAAGGCGCGCTACTTCAGCCGTCTCTATGCCTTCGAGATCGCGAAGGACGATTGCCGCTCTCTCCTTTGCCGATAATGTGGCCAGCGCCTTTTGAAGCAGACGTCGCTGCTGAGCTTCGATTGCTTCATCTTCCTGAGCTTCGTCCACCGACCATTCGACGACAAGTTCCAGTGGAGTCTCCGGACGCCGCTTGCGAGCAAGATCGCGACAGACATTGACGGCTATCCGGTAAAGCCACGCGGCAAAGTCACGACGCTCATCAAAAGTCCTGATATGACGAAAGACACGAAAAAACGTCTCCTGCGCCGCATCCAAAGCGTCTTCCCGGCTTCCGAGCATTCTCCAGGCAAGCCTCACTATGCGTTGTTCGTGCCGAATCATGAGCACATTGAACGCGTCACTATCCCCAGCCTTCGCACGTGCAAGCATCTCGTCAGCCGGGCCTTCGCGGCTCCGGTCAAGGTTTTCTGTCACGAGCATTATTCCCGCCGCATCGCCCGGCATAGCTCTCTCCTCCTTGCACGCTCACTTCTAACTACTCGCTTCAAGTCCAAAACGTTGATCGAGCCGAAATGATTGCAGTTTTTTTGGTACGTTGTACCGCCTTCAGGCGGAATCTTGTGCCTTACGACCGAAGCGCCTTCCGTATAGCCTTGAAGTCCTCCAGCTGCTCCTCGAGCGATCTCGCGGCGGCGATTGCCTTTGGACTGGGATGGTACAGAGGAATCAGAAGACGCTCGTTCCAGGTGAGAATCGTTCCAGCCGACTGCTTGAGCGTGACTTTATGAGGTTCGATCGCTTTCAGCGCATCAAGGGCCACTGCGCCGAGAGTCGCGACAATCGCTGGCTGAATAAGATCGATCTGGCGACGCAGGAAGTCCGAGCAGTTTGAGATCTCTATCCGCGTAGGCTTGTCGTTGGCTCCACTCGCTGAACGCGGACTGCAGAGGACTGTGTTGGTGATGAAGATCTGATCGCGAGTCAGACGGATTGAAGCCAGAAGCTTTTCGAAATTGACGCCGGAAGCGTCTCCGTGGAATGGGATACGGGTGCGGTCGGCGCCATTTCTTCCCGGGGCTTCCGCGATAAAGAGGACGCGCGCATCGATCGAGCCATTGAGGTCGCTGAGGACCGCAAGCCGCGAGCACATCCGCGGGCACAGTGAGCACGCCGTGGCCTCGCTGACTAGTTGCTGGAAGATGTCGTGTTGCGACACGGAGGTCATTGTACGTTGTACCGCCTTCAGGCGGAATCTTTGGAGCTCAAGCTTCACGCTTGGAGGTTCGGTTGAACTCGAACTCTTTGGAAGTATACTCAGGCGATGCAGTACGCGACGGGCCGCGAATGGTTACTGGCCTACCTGAAGAAGTACAAATGGCGGCTCGCAATCGGAACGCTCTACGTCTTCGTCTCAGTCGGCCTGGGTGTCCTCATTCCACGGCAGGTTGGAGTTGCAATCGATGATCTGACCTCAGGAGTCACGTCCGAGAAGATCCTCCGCTCGGTCATGTTGATCATCGGCATCCAGATCATCAGCGGTGTCTTTCTTTATCTGCAGCGGCGAACGTTGATCAACATGTCGCGCTACATCGAGTTCGATCTGCGCCAGGATTTCTACGCCCATCTTCAAAAGATGCCGCTCGCCTTTTTTCAGAATAACCGGACCGGTGATCTGATGGCGCGTGCGACCAACGATCTCGGTGCCGTCAGGCAGATCGTCGGCCCCGCAATCATGTACAGCGAGCAGACGATCTTCCGCGTACTGATAGTCCTTCCGCTGATGTTCCAGATCAGCGTGACCTTGACCGTGGTACTCCTGCTGACGATGCCGGCGGTTTCGCTGACGGTGAAGTACTTTGGCCACCAGATTCACGTCCGCTTCGAGAAGATTCAGGGGTTCTTTTCCGATATCAGCGCGCGCGCCCAGGAGAATCTGACTGGAGTTCGCGTCGTTCGCGCCTACGCACAGGAAGAGTACGAGATCTCCGAGTTCGCGCGGCTCAATCATCAGTATGTCAATCAGAACATCTCCCTCGTGCGACTCTCGGCTTTCTTCCGACCATTGATGCAGTTTCTGATCGGGATCGGTTTTGCAGTCATCCTATGGTACGGCGGGCGCCAGACAGCGCTCGGACAGATGACACTGGGTGAGTTCACAGCGTTCAATCTATATCTCGAGCAGCTCATCTGGCCGTTGATCGCGCTTGGCTATGTGACAAACCTTGTGCAGCGCGGAACGGCGAGCCTGAAGCGGATGCACGACGTCATGATCCAGGAACCGGCCATCCGCGATGAGCCCGGCACTGAGGTCTTTTCGGAAGAAGTGCTTCGCGGAAAGATAGAGTTTCGCAATCTTACATTCAGCTACTCGCTCGATGACCCTCCAGTGCTGCGAGACATAAATCTGGTTATCGAAGCGGGCACGACGGTGGCTTTCATAGGCCGGACGGGATCCGGCAAGTCTACGCTCATGAATCTCGTACCGAGATTGCTCGATGCCGCGCCCGGGATGGTCTTGATCGACGATCGTCCGATTCGAGAGATTCCGCTCGAAAAGCTTCGACGGAGTATCGGTTACGTGCAGCAGGAGACTTTTCTCTTCAGCGAGACGTTGTCGGAGAATGTCGCGTTCGGAGTTGAAGAAGTTGAACCCGCCGAGATCGAGTGGGCAACCGAGATCGCCGGACTGGCTGGAGACGTGCGCGATTTTCATAAAGGCTATTCGACTTTTGTCGGTGAGCGTGGAATCACACTTTCGGGGGGACAAAAGCAGCGGACGGCGATCGCGCGCGCTGTTCTTCGCCATCCGCGGATTCTCATTCTGGATGACGCCCTGGCTTCGGTTGACACCTACACTGAGGAGAAGATCCTCGGTCAACTCGAGAGCGTAATGAAGAATCGAACGGCGCTCATCGTCGCGCATCGAATTTCGACTGTCCAAAACGCCGATATGATCTGCGTTATGGACCACGGAAAGATTGTCGAGCGAGGGACACACGACGAGCTCATGAGTCTTGGCGGGTTCTACGCCGAGCTCGCTGAAATGCAGCAGCTCGAAGAGGAGCTCGCTGCGAGTTAGGAGTCAGGAGAATCTCACGCGAGAGCCGCGAAGTCGCGATTTGAGATTTGAGATCCGCAGATGACAGATCTCATAAGAAATGCTGTCTTGAACAGTCTTATCTCAATTCGACGTCTTCGCGCTTCAAGCGCGACGACATGCCCGGAAAAGCACCAATGGCTGAGGCTGCTGCCAACATTCACGAAGAAGAACCGTTAGGGAAGCTCTACGACGCGCGCGCGGCGCGCAGGCTGCTTCGCTATCTCAAGCCGTATCGCCGGCTGGTAATCATTGCTCTGGGCGTGACAATTGCCGTCAATCTCGTTCGGCAGCTTGGCCCGCTGATTACGAAATGGGCTATCGATGACTATGTCACGCCTGCGACGCAGGGGAGCATGCCGCCTGCGGTCGCATTCGACGGCATCTTTATACTTTCGATTGTCTACCTGGTGTCGCTGCTGGTGACCCTGGTGATCGGTTACTTTCAGGATGTTCTTCTGAGCGTCATAGGCCAGCGCGTAATGTTTGACCTGCGCGCGGAAATCTTTGCAAAGCTTCAGCATGTAGAGCTCGCCTTTTACGACAAGAACCCGGTGGGCCGGTTGATGACCCGACTGACAACCGACGTCGATTCGCTCAACGAGCTCTTCACCTCCGGGCTGGTTGAAGTGCTGGGTGATCTGGTGCTGGTCGTCGCGGCGCTCGCGCTTATGTTCTCGCTCAACTGGAAGCTGGCCCTGGTTGCGCTCACTGTAGTGCCTCTGCTGGTTGCGGCGACCGCGTGGTTTCGTCGAGGCGCGCGTGAAGGCTTTCGTGCGGTTCGGTCGCGCATCGCACGACTTAACGCCTTTACACAGGAGCACATTTCGGGCGCAAACGTTGTGCAACTTTTCAATCGCGAAAAGAAGGCATTCGATCAGTTCACAGAAATCAATGCGGCGCACCTCAAGGCGAACATCGACACGATCTTCTATTACGCGGTCTTCTACCCTCTCGTGAGCCTGATTTCAGCAATAGGGATTGCCGCTATCGTCTGGTACGGCGGCGGCCAGGTTATTCAGAATGCGATGACGATCGGTACGCTCGTTGCATTTCTTCAGTACACGCAGCGGCTGTGGATGCCGATTCAGGACATAAGCGACAAATACAACGTCTTTCAGGCCGCGGTCGTAGCGAGTGAGCGCATCTTCAAGCTGCTCGACACACCCGATCGGATTGCCACTCCGAAAGTGCCACGGATCTCCGAGGGACCGGTTCGCGGAAGGATCGAATTTCGCAATGTCTCGTTTGCGTACAAGGGAGACGACTGGGTGCTCAAGGACGTCTCATTCACGGTTGAGCCGGGAGAGTCGGTGGCGCTGGTGGGTCATACAGGCAGCGGCAAGACGACAATCACAAACCTGCTCATGCGGTTCTATGACGTCCAGCATGGCGAGATTCTCCTCGATGGCATCGATGTGCGCGAGTGGGATTTGACGACACTCAGAAAGAACTTCGCAGTGGTTCTCCAGGATGTGTTCCTGTTTTCAGGCGACATTGCGAACAATATCCGGCTGGGGAATCGTTCGATCACCGACCAGCAGATTGCCTGGGCGGCGTCTGAGGTGAGGGCATCAAGCTTTATCGAGCGGCTTCCCGAGAGCTTTGGCTCGCGCGTTCGCGAGCGAGGCGCGGGATTCTCAGTAGGGCAGAAACAGTTGATCTCGTTTGCGAGGGCGCTGGCCTTTGATCCACGGATTCTGGTGCTCGATGAAGCCACATCGAGCATCGATACAGAGACCGAGAGGCTGATCCAGGCAGCGATCGAGCGGGTAATGGAGAAGCGGACATCGATCATCATTGCTCACCGGCTTTCGACGATCCAGCGAGTCGACAAGATCATCGTGCTTCACAAGGGAGAGATCCGCGAGATGGGCGCACACCAGGAGCTACTGAAGCAACGCGGCATCTACTACAAGCTTTACCAGTTGCAATATCGCGAACAGGCGGAACAGGTTGTATAAGGTACGTTGTACCGCCTTCAGGCGGAAGTGTGAGAAGGTATTCGCCTGAAGGCGGTACAACGTACCTAATATTGACGATCATCGCGCGCCTGTTGTAGTATTCGTAGACCTTTGAGAGACGAAGGTTTAGCATTATAATTCACGTTTCTCGAAAGGAAAGTATGGGCCGGTGTAGCTCAGCTGGTAGAGCGTCTGATTCGTAATCAGAAGGTCATCGGTTCGAGCCCGATCACCGGCTCTTTCTCCCTCAAAGTCGGTTCAGTGATAGAAGAGTCGCAGTACTGGCAGGGTTGCGCGCCCCGACCCTCCTACCATCCAGGTCTCGTGGAATATGCCAAGGAGTAAGAGGTAATGCGTTCACCCGGAAGCAGCTTCGGAAAAGCCAACGGCAATCGTCCATCGCGCCACCTGATCCTTTCACTGTTGTTGTTCTGTCTGAGTGCTGGTCTCAGCGTTTTTTCTGCCGCAGCCCAGGATCCGATCCCAAGCGTCGCGGAAGGTGCCGAAGGCGCGCAGCAGACGTGCACGATCAATTGCACTGCGAGCTGGTCCCACGAGCGGTTCGACAGGCCAACCTATCGCCTTTACGGCGACCGGGACGCCATCGGGGTGCGCCACCTCTCCAGCCTTTCAATGGACCTTTGGAGACGGAACCACCTCCAATCAGCAGAACCCGAGTCACACATTCACAAATCCCGGCACATATGGCTGGACGATGACGGTCAGCGCGAGCTCTGCCGGAGGCGGTGGCAGCACGATCTCGACCGTTGCGGGTGGTGAAAACGAAGGCTCGACTTCGCTGCTTGCATCCTTTTACCGTCTGACTTCGATTGCGACTGATCCTCTGAATCGTGGCATTTTTCTCGGCGCAGCCAACGTCAATTCAAACGTCGTCTATTTCATCAATACCAGCAGCGCAACGGTGACTCTCGCAGGCAAGTCATTTCCGCCGGGAATAGTTCGTGTCGTGGCTGGTGGCGGTGATCTGATTGATGGAAATAACGTACCAGGTACTGACCTCTCCCTTTCAGCAATCCCGGGACTCGCGGTGAGCACCGACGGCGCAACCTTGTTCTTCGTCGAGCGCACCCCCTCGCGGCTGCGCGCTCTCAATCTGAGCAACGGAATAGCTCGAATTGTCATCGTCCACGGGGTTCACGGCGCTGCGCGGGATCGCGGCTGCCAGCAATGGGAACGTCTATGGAGCAGACGCGGTAACGCCCGGCCAGATTGTTAGTATCGAGCCTAATAGCGGCTCCACGTCGCCGGTCGGCATCAACGCGATGCCGGGGCTGGCCGGACCTCAAGCAGTCGAGGTGATCGGCCAAAACCTCCTGATAGCTGACACGTCTAATACTCGGGTGCTCCAGGCCCCGATAGGTGGTGGTCAGGCTTCCCTGGCCGCACTCGTTCCGTCCGGAGGACGCGGTGGCGGATTCCCGGCAGGTCTGGCTGTAAGTGCCGGATTGGGATATGTCGCGAATGGCGACATCCAGACCATTATGCGCGTGTCCGGCGCACAGACAATCGCAGGTCAGCTTCTTTCGGCCTGCAGCATGCCTCCCAATAGTTGCGGCGATGGTGGTCAGGTCTCTGGTGCGCAGTTTACCTTGACAGGAAGCACCGACTTTAGCGGTGCGCTTCCAGATATTGCCGGCGATGCAAACGGCGTGTACGTGATTGACCAGTCTGTGACGGCACACGCTCGAGTTCGTTATATGAACTTGAGTGGATCACAAGTGACAATTGCCGGGATAACTGTCGGACCAAACACAATCCGAACAATTGCGGGTACAGGGGCGGAACTGCCGTTTGACGGCGGGCCGGCCTCGTCGGCGTTTGTAAGCAGGCCCACCGGAGTTGCAGTTGATGGGCTTGGCAATCTGTGGATTGCTGACACCGGGAACAATCGGCTTCGATTTGTGAACCGCGGAGCAGGGGCGATCAACGTTCTGGGAAACGAAGTCGCGCCTGGCCAGATTGTTACAATCAACAAAGCACCGCTCGGTAATGTGGGCGTCTTTCCGGCCGACAATCTCCTTCTTCGCAATCCGCAGGGACTGTTTGCCAACTCACAGGGCGTCTTTATTGCGGATCTGGACTCGGGATCACCGAACCCTCCGGGTTTCGAATCGCCCCGGACGAGTCGCGTGCATTTTGTGAACACATCTGGAAGCACGGTCAGCTTCTATGGCTCGATCAATGTTCCGCCTGGGCAGGCAACAACGATTGTAGGTGGAGGCGGATCAGATGCCGATGGCCCGGCGCTTGGAAGAAAGTTCCTTGGCGTGAGCGACGTCGTTGTCAACGGCGCAGGTGATATCTACGTGACGGATTCCGGCCGAATGGCAGTCCGAAAGATCAGTCGGGCAACAGGAAACACGACAAGCAATCTGATCTCTTCGACCGGACTTGGTCTGGGACCGGACGGACTGGTGTATGCGGTCAACCGGACCGCAGGCTCGCTCTTTCGAGAGACGTCAGTCGGTTCGGGTATTTTCTCCCTTTTTGCCGGAGGACTTGCCGATCCGCGCGACGTGGCATTGGCAAGCAACGGAGTTGCCTATGTGACGCTGAGCAACCATCACATCGTTCAGGTCTCAACGGGCGGAGTGCAAAGTCCCTTCGCCGGGACAACGCAAGGTTTCGCTGGAGACGGAGGCTCGCCGACTGCAGCACGAGTTGATATCAATCCTGCCAACATCATTCTTGTGAGCGGACCCAATCCGATAACAGCTCCACAAACTGTGGGCATTGCCGTAGGTCCCGGTGGCGAAGTGCTTTTCGCTGACGCTGGTAACAACCGTATCAGGAGAGTTGGGAGCGCATCTACGACTGCAACCTGCGTTCGGAATGGAACGATCAACATCACTTCCAACAATCCTGTTCCGACTCTAACTACGATAGCTCCCATGTCGATCCTGGCGGGAAGTGCTCAGTTCTCGCTCGTCGTCACCGGGACAGGATTCGTTCAAGGTTCGCAGGTCAGGTGGAACGGCAACGCGAAAGCGACGACGTTTAACAGTCCGACGCAGTTGACTGCGACGATTCCACCCGCCGATGTGGCCGACGGCAGGTGCTTCGACCGTAACTGTCTTCAATCCCACACCAGGAGGTGGAACCTCAGGCGGCCTGAGTTTCACAACCGTCAATCCGTTGCCTGCCATCACGAGCTTGAGTCCAACAAGTGCGGCAGTGGGTTCAGCTGCTTTCGAGTTGACGGTGAACGGAACGGGATTCGTCTCGACCTCCGTTGTCCGAGTGGAACGGTGTAGACAAAACAACCACCTTTGTAAATGGCACGCAGGTCAAGGCTGCGATCACGCAGGCTGATCTCGCAACTCAGGGGACGAGGGCCAGTGACTGTCTTCAACCCAACTCCGGGTGGAGGGACATCCGGTGGAGTGAACTTCACTGTTGGACCGCCCGTCGGGTCGGGCTTCGAGGCTGATGTCGCGCCGAGACCGAATGGAGACGGTGCCGTTTCGACCTCGCAGACTACGTGCAATTGGGCAGGTTTGCTGCAGGGCTCGATGAGGTGAGTGCGGGAACCGAATTCCAGAGAGCTGACTGTGCGCCTCGTTCGACACTGGGGAATGGTTCAGTTGGACTGGATGACTACGTTCAGGCGGGACGATATGCAGCGGGCCTGGATCCGGCGACGGCTGCGGGCGGGCCGACGGGCCAGTCGTTCGCGCCACTTCTGCATGCTTGTTGCGATTCCCAATGCGACAGCGATCACTCAGCAGGGCCGTGTGTTGCGAGTGGTGAACGCAACGATCACGCGCGGACAGAATGGAGTTGTTGCGGTTGAATACGTGGCCGACGGGTGATGAAGCTGCCATTGGCTTTAGCCTGAACTTCCAAACCACACAACTCACTTTTGTCAGCGCGGCACGCAGGCGCCGATGTGCCTAACTTGTCAACAATTCGAAGCAGGCTGCACAAGGACAACTGGGATTCATCTGCGGTGGCCGGCATGGGCCAGACTTTCACTGCTGGTACAAGACAGATCGTCAACATTACCTTCAATGCGACGACCAGCGCGGCACGGTACATCGACGAGTATCAGCTTCGGTGATAACCCGATTCCGCGGCAATTCGTGCGGGTCGATGCCACGAACATTCCGGTTAGCTGAGGTCACTTTCACTTCAGGAACGATAACACTTCAGGGCGGTGGAGGCGGTAATCCGGTTCCGGCCATCACCTCCATAGCGCCGTCTTCCGTTCAGGTTAATGGGGCACAGTTCATGCTCACGGTGAACGGCACAAACTTCGTTAACGGCTCCATCGTTCGAGTCAACGGTGTTGACCGAGCTACGACATTCGGCTCTGCGAACCAGCTTACTGCTACGATACCTCGCCTCGGACATAACCGCAGTTGGCACTCGAGACATACTGTGTTCAACCCGGCACCAGGTGGGGGCATGTCGAACATAGTTCAACTGATGATTACGGCTGCGCCTCCGCCGCCGAATCCTGTGCCGACACTTGCGAGCATCAACCCGCCCTCCGCTAACGCAGGCACGGCTGCTTTCACATTGACCTGACTGGAACCAACTTCATCAACGGTTCTCAAGTTCAATGGAACGGCACACCACTGACGACGACATTCAACAGCGCGGTGCAATTGATGGCAGCGGTTCCCGCGAATCTGATAGCCACCGTGGGCACTGCAAATGTGACGGTGTTCAATCCTGCGCCTGGAGGAGGAACATCCGGTGCGCAGACCTTTACAATCAACTCAGGTGCGTCTGGTCCTACAATCTCAGGGTTCAATCCGAGTTCCGCGATCGCCGGTGGATCGGGATTCCGGTTGTTCGTTCCTGGAACGAATTTCACTCCGAGTCGCTTCGATAATTCGCTTCGACGGAGTGGATCGTCCTGACACCCGATTTGAAAGCAATACGATCGTGTCCACTTTCCTGACGAATGCCGAAGTTGCGACGGCGCGATCGATCATTGTGACAGTATTCACTCCGGGACCTGATGGCGGAACATCGAACCAGGCAACGTTCCAGATCACTCCACCGCCCTCGATCACAAGCGTGAGTCCGAATCCCTGCAATTGTGGGTAGTCCTGATTTCACGTTGACGGTTAATGGAGTGAATTTTGTCAAGCGGGTCGACAGTTCTCTGGAACGATCAGCCGCGAGCGACAACGTTCGTAAACTCGATCGCAACTTCAGGCAACGATCCTCGCCAGCGATGTCATGGAAATTGGAATGGCAAATGTCGTTGTCGATGTCCCGAACTTCGGGTTTACCGACCCCGTGATTGTCAACATTTCTACCGGCAATCCACTCCCGAGCATCACGTCACTGAATCCAAATACTGTTGCCGCCGGAAGCGGTCAGTTCACACTCAATGTTAACGGCGCAGGATTCGTAAACGGCTCGGTTGTCAGATGGAACGGGGCGGACAGAACCACGGTCTTCGGCGGCGCGAATCTGCTGATGGCGACGATCACTGCCGCCGATGTGCAGAACGGTGGAGTCGCTCAGGTGACGGTCGTCAGTCCGGCACCGGGCGGAGGGACATCCAACTCCGTCAACTTCACAATTCAGGGACCTAACCCGGCACCGGCGATCACATCACTTTCGCCGAGCGGAGCGCTGGTGGGCGGAGCAGCATTCACGTTGACAATCAACGGAAGCAACTTCATTCCCGGTGCGATTGTGCGGTTCAACGGCCAGGATCGGACGCCAAGCTCTGTAAGTTCGACTCAGATCATGGTGCCGATTCCTGCAGGCGACATCGCCACTACCGGAAACTTTCCGGTACAGGTAGTCAATCCGGCGCCAGGCGGTGGGCCGTCTAACACGCTGCAGTTCGTTGTCGGGGCGCCGAATCCTGTTCCAACTCTGGCGAGCATCACGCCGAACTCCGTGGGCCAGGGTAGTGCCGGCTTTGTCCTCACGTTGAACGGGACAAATTTCGTCAACGGGTCGGTTGTCAGATGGAACGGAGCGGATCGGACCACAAGCTTTGTGAACAGTTCGCAACTCACAGCTCAGATTCCCAGCGACTGATGTCGCAGCTGTGGGCACAGCTTCGGTCACGGTCTTTAACCCGGAACCCTCAGGAGGAACGAGCAATCCACTTACCTTTACGATTACCGTGCAGCCACCGAACCCGGCGCCTGTGCTTACAAGCCTTAATCCATCGGCAGCGATCAGGGGCGGTCAGGCGTTCACATTGAACGTGACAGGTACCGGATTCGTACCCAATTCGATTGTTCGCTGGAACGGCGGAGACCGCCCAACGGTATTCGTCAACAGTACATTGCTCCAGGCTCTGATTCCTGCAGCGGATATTGCGACCGCGGGGACGGCGAGCGTTCAGGTTTTCAACCCTGCGCCTGGAGGCGGTCTGTCGCTGGCTCGCATCTTCACAATTGCGAACGCAATCGCGAACGTAAACGGAGCGAGCTTTGTGCCCGGAATGATCGCGCAGAACTCGATCGTATCGGCGTTTGGCCTGAACCTGGCGACGGGGAATGCCGATGCCACGATTACTCCCTTGCCAACGGTGCTGCTGGGCACGCGAGTTCAGGTGAGGGATAGCGCGATGAATGTGTTCGATGCAGGCATCTTCTTCGTGTCGCGACGGACAGGTGAACTGGGAGATGCCACCCAACGTCGCGGTAGGCACCGCAACGGTGACGATCACTTCAGGGGATGGCACGATTTCGATGGGACAGATCGATGTCGCGCCGGTCGCTCCAGGCATATTCTCGGCGACCTCGAATGGACAGGGACTCGCTGCCGCGCAGATTCAGCGCATCCGGGGCGGCGTGGTCACATTCGAAAACGTGGCACTCGTCACGGTAATCGGCGGGCAGGTCGTTGCCACGCCGATTCCGATCGATCTTGGTCCACCGACCGATGAGGTCTTCCTGGTCTTTTATCTAACCGGCGTTCGAAATCGAACAAGTCTGTCGGCAGTCACTGCACAATTGGGAGGCGAGGCGATCGCAATAGGTTTCGCCGGTGCTCAAGGTGCATATGTAGGAGTGGACCAGGTCAACACCGTGAGACTTCCGCGGAGTTTTGCGGGACGCGGACTTGTAGACTTTGTGCTGACCGTGGACAACAAAGTAACCAATACGGTTCAGGTGAGTTTCAGATAGTTTGGAGTTCAAGCTTTAGCTTGCAGCAGCGGTAAGAGAGCGAGCTTCAACAGGAGGAAAAGTATGCAGCGTTTGCAGAGACTGGTCTTTTGTTTGATGTCCGGGTTGCTTCTGGCGTTTGTGGCATCAACCGGATTGACTACTGGCAAGGAAGCGAAGGATTCGGGTGGTCCGACATACAGTCGTGATGTCGCACCGATCATGCTCAAGAACTGTGCAGCATGCCATCGTCCGGGTGAGATAGCGCCTATGTCGCTGCTCAACTACAAAGAGAGCCGGCCGTGGGCGCGCGCGATCCGCGAAAAGGTCGTGAGCCGCGAGATGCCACCCTGGCACGCAGACCCGAAGTACGGCGAATGGGCGAATGATCGCAGATTGTCACAGAGCGACATCGACACGATTGCCAAATGGGTCGATGGTGGCGCAAAAGAAGGCGACCCGAAGGACCTGCCGCAGCAGCCAAAGTTTGCGAGTGGATGGCAAATAGGTGAACCCGATGTGATTTTCCAGATGCCCGAAGAGTTCACGGTTCCAGCCGAAGGCGCGGTGCCATACATGTATTTCACCGTGCCGACGAATTTTACTGAAGATAAATACATTCAGGCGATGGAAGCACGGGCCGGGGACCTTTCAGTTGTGCACCACATCGTGATTTACGTGCGCGAGCCTGGCAATCAGCAGCCAAAGCGACGTGACATCGGAACCGGGCTGCTCGGGGCTTTGTCTCCGGGAATGACGCCGTTTCTTGCCGAGCCCGGAACGGCGAAGTTGATCAAGGCAGGGTCGCAGATTGTTTTCCAGATGCACTACACGCCAAGTGGTAAGGTCACGAAGGACCGCTCGATGATGGGCATGAAGTTTGCCAAGGGTCCGGTGAACAAGGTAATCACGACCACTGCGGCATACGACATGCGATTCACGATTCCTGCCAAACGCGCCGAATCACGAAGTGAAGGCCTATTTCGAGTTTGATGAGGATGCCGAGATTGTCAGCCTGATGCCGCACATGCATCTTCGGGGGAAGGACTTCGTGTATCGCGCGACTTACCCTGACGGAAAGAGCGAAGTGCTGCTTTCAGTGCCGCGATATGACTTCAACTGGCAGGTTTATTACTACCCTAAGAAACCAATCAAGATGCCAAAGGGAACCAGGATCGAAGCCATCGCGCACTACGACAATTCAACAAGAAATCCGATGAATCCTGATCCCGCGAAGAATGTCAGATTTGGCGAACAGACGTGGGAAGAGATGATGAACGGATTCTTCGATATGGTGTCACGGATAAGAAATAGACATGCGCATGTAGTGAGGGTACGTTGTACCGGCGTTTAGCCGGAATCGTTCCATTCAGACTACTCGAATGGAACGATTCCGGCTAAACGCCGGTACAACGTACCCTCACTTGTTACTTCTGTTACTTCTTCTCTTTCTTCTCGAACCTTTCCGGCTTGATGCTCGCGTTTAGCTTGTATTTGATCGCCCATTGTTCCGAAGTCTGGTCGCCTGTAGCTCGCGTGACCAGATGCGGAAGCGTAAGCCCGCTTACCTGCTTGTGGTCGCCGAAGCGAAGGAAGTAGTCAACGTCGGGCTGCTTGGCCATCTGCTCTTCAAATTCCTTGCGCCTCTTCTCACGTTCTTCAGGTGTCATCTGACCACCCGCTCCTGGTTGTGCCCCTCCAGGCCCCGCAGCCCCGGGACCTCCCGGACCACCGGGTCCACCACCGACACCGCGAGTCATCATTCGCAATGGCCGTCCGCGATAGCTGACCATCAGGACTCGATGCGTGGTCCTGTCGATGTACAGCATCGATTTGGCGTCGCCGGGACCCTTTACCTGGATCACATCGGCCACACCATCCGGCGCCTTGGCCTCACCGATCCACGCATACTCAACCTGAACGGATGGCGGAGGCGCGAGCAGGATACCGAGAAGCAGCCGGGTCAGATCGGTCTTGAGAAACATATGTCTCTGCTCTTCCGACATACCGGGCATCCCACCGGCCATCATCCCGATCTGCCGACCACCAGGCCCGCCTCCTGGACCACCTCTTGCCACATCACCGGGCCCACCGCCTGGTCCGCCGGGTGTAGGCATGCTCGATATCAGGTCAGTCCAAACCTGACCACCTGAGATAACCTCGATCTGTTGAAAGTCTGCGCCGGGAAACGGACTGGATGAGGTGGTCCTGCGCAATTTGTCCGGCATCACCATCTCAATCTCGACCTCGCTCTGCATCTCGCGTTCGCCAAAGACACGTCTTGAACTTCCCGCAGCAGTCAGACTCTTGAGGCCGGCAAGCTTTGCTTCGTCACCGATCGCAGCCCGCGCAAGCTTCATGATTTCCTGCGCGCGAGCTGGATCGCCGGCCGGTTGGGATGCCTGCTGTGCCGTGACAGTGATCGCTGCCATAACGAGCAAAAGTATTGATCGAACAAGAGTACGCATCGTATCTATCTTCATCCTATCTATCATCTGGGCCTCACTTTGAGCTGGAGTCCGGAGTGCGCGAAGTTGTTATCCTGCGCTCCATTGACTATTCTACATTACCAACCGGGAAACAGTGTGGTTTCAGAAGTTTTACAAAAGAACGCGCCTCTGCCTAACGAAGGCGACCCTCCACCGGTCGTTGTCATTATTGGCCGGCCGAACGTCGGGAAATCGACACTATTCAATCGGCTGACCGGTGAACGTCGCGCCATTGTCGGCGATCTGCCCGGCATTACGCGCGATCGTATTTATGGTGAGGTCGAGTGGCAGGGTACGATATTTTCGCTCGTCGACACGGGTGGCATAGTTCCCGATGACGAGGAGCTGATCCCCGCAAATATTCTCAAACAGGCAAAAATGGCGATCGAGGAAGCATCGCTGCTTCTCTTCGTCGTGGATGCGCGTGCTGGTATTTCGCCTCTCGATGAAGAACTTGCATTGAGGCTTCGGTCGTTCGGAAAGCCTGTCTTCCTGGTCGCCAATAAGGCCGAGACAACCAAGGTTTCCGACGAAGCTGGCGAGTTTCATCGCTTCGGATACATCGATGTCTTTCCAGTCTCGTCTGAGCACGGCGCCGGCATCGGTGATCTGCTTGACGCAATCATCGAACGTCTCCCGAGAATCAAGCCGGTCGAGAAAAAACCGGTTGAGACTAATGTCGCGATCATCGGGAGACCCAATGTAGGAAAATCGTCGCTAGTCAACCGGCTGCTCGGTCAGGAGCGGGTCATCGTCTCACCGATTCCCGGGACTACGCGTGATGCAATCGACACACTTTGTGAATTCAGGATGAAGCACGGCGAGCAAGTCCGGTTCAGGCTGATAGACACCGCCGGCATTCGACGTAAAGGGAAGACCTACGAGATGGCGGAGAAGCTTTCAGTCGTCATGGCTCGTCGCCATATCGAGCGCGCTGATGTCGTCCTGATCATCATCGATGCGATAGAAGGTGTCACGGCGCTCGATGCGCACATCGCGGGCTACGCGCACGAAGCGGGACGTTCGGTGATCCTGGTCGTCAACAAATGGGATGCCGTCGAAAAAGACAACTACACAATGAAGGCGTACGAGGAGAAGATCCGCGATGCGATGAAGTTTCTGGACTACGCGCCTGTGGTCTTTGTTTCAGCTCTCAGCGGACAGCGAGTAACGCGGCTCCCGGAGATGATTGCTCAGGCGGATCGAGCGCGGAACATCAGGATCCCAACAGGTGAGCTCAATCGCTTTTTCACCGCGCACCTCGAACAGCCACGGGTGACTGTTGCGGGCAACAAACATGTCAAGGTGCTCTATCTGACGCAGGCCGGAACCAGACCTCCGACGTTCATATTGTTTACGAGCGGAGCGCGCGCCAAACTGCATTTCTCGTATGAAAGGTATCTCATAAACCGCCTTCGCGAAACATTCGACTTCTTCGCGACGCCAATCAAAGTTTTTCAGAAGCATCGCTCGAGAAAGTGAGCCGAGCATTTGGAGTGCAAGGCTTGGCGCCGCTTTAGTCTTCCGATCGGATGACTCTGTTGGGAGAGCAAAGCGGCGCCAAGCCGCCGCACTCCAAATAAATCACCATGCCCGCTGTCACATTCACAATACAATCCCGGGATTCAGGTTCACACGCGCGCACGGGTCTCGTTCGGACGCCGCATGCGGAGTTTGAAACGCCGGTCTTTATGCCTGTCGGCACGCAGGCAACGGTAAAGGCGGTTACGCACGAGATGCTCGAAGACTCTCGATTCGCGGATCATCCTTGCCAACACCTACCATCTCTTTCTCAGGCCCGGAATCGAAACGATAAGAGAACTCGGCGGACTCCACCGTTTCATGTCCTGGGACAGAGCAATCCTTACCGACAGTGGCGGATTTCAGGTCTTCAGTCTCGGCGACCTGCGGCAAATCACCGAAGAGGGAGTCGAGTTCCGTTCTCATCTTGACGGGTCAAAACAATTCCTTTCGCCTGAGAGGTCGATCGAGATTCAGCGCGGACTTGGCTCTGATATCGTTATGGCGTTTGACGAATGCACGCCATTCCCGGCAACTCATTCCGAAGCACAAGACTCGATGGACCTGTCAATGCGCTGGGCAAAAAGGAGCCGTCAGGCGTTTGATGGGTTTCAGGCAGCCGAACACCAGCAGTCCGTTTTCGGGATAATTCAAGGGGGAGTGTATCCGGACCTTCGGCAGAGGAGTCTCGAGGACCTGATTGCGATCGGGTTTGACGGATATGCGATCGGAGGTCTCAGTGTTGGCGAAGAGAAGCAGCAGATGCTGGATATCGTCGAATGGATTGCGCCGCGGATGCCCGCAGACCGTCCGCGATATCTTATGGGTGTTGGAACTCCTGCTGACCTCGTGAACGCGGTCGCTTGCGGTGTCGACATGTTCGATTGTGTTCTTCCGACACGAAACGCTCGCAACGGTCAACTCTTCACGTCGAACGGCCGTCTGAACATAAAGAACTCGCGTTATTCCCGTGATGAAAGGCCTTTGGATGAGGCATGCAGCTGTTCGGTGTGCCGCCGCTATTCGAGGAGCTATTTGCGCCACTTGTATCAAGCAGGAGAAATACTTGCGAGCACGCTTTCGACGCTGCATAACCTGGCGTTCTACCTTGACACGATGAGCCGCATGAGGCAATCTATTCGACTTGGCAATTTCACCGAATTTCGCGGAGAGATCACTGAGAGTGACCTGCGAAAGGATGATGAGTGACTGCTAAGGTACAACGTACCTAGATCGATAGCTGGAAGGTAGAAGGTTTACCCGCCTCTGATTATGTCAATCAACTCGTGTGTTTTTCTGCTGCAGAGTGGAGGTCTTGGCGCTCTTGGAGGGTTGATTCCCCTCCTCATGATGGTCGTACTCTTTTACGTGCTGATCATCGTTCCGCAGCGCCGCCAAGCGCGTAAGGTAACGGAAATGCTCGACAGCCTGAAGGTCGGAGACAAAGTAGTGACCCAGGGGGGCATTTACGGAACCATCACGATCATGCGCGACGATAAGAAGACCCTGCAACTCAGGATCTCAGACAATCCGCAGGTCAGGATCGACGTCGCCCGCACGGCTGTAACCGGTCTGCAAGAGGCCGCTGAAGAGAAGAAGTGACAGAAGTAGTATGAATATCAACGTTCGTCGACGGAATATAGTGATAGCAGCGGTGACGCTGATATCCTTCATTATTATTTTTGGACCCTGGAAGAAGGAAGAGGGCTACAAGCGCACTGCCGGTGACTTCTTCCGTCCGTCAAAGCTGAAACAGAATCTTTCAGAGAATATCAAGCTCGGTCTGGATCTGCGCGGTGGAACTCATCTCGTTTTGCAGGTGCAGGCAGACGATGCGATCAAAGCGATCTCTGAGGGAAATCAGGCAAAGGCGATCGATATCCTGAAAAAGGACAATGTTCCGTTCAAGGAAATCAAAGTCACTGCTCCCGGAAGGCTTATCGTTGAGACTGAAGACACAAGCCAGCACAGTGCGATCTCCGAAAAGCTTCTCGCGGATTTTGGTTCAATGGACTGGGAATCCAAGACGTCTGCCAATCCGCCATCCGTGACGTTTACACTGCTTGGTTCCTCCGCCGATCGAATCCGCAAAGATGCTACTGATCAGGCCAAAACCATAATCGAACAGAGGATCGACGCTTTCGGAGTTGCGGAACCCACCATTCAGCTCCACGGTCGAGACGAGGATCACCAGATTCTTGTGCAGATGCCAGGCGTTGACGATCCCGAACGAGTGAAAGAGTTGATCAAGGGTGAAGCCAGGCTTGAGCTCAAGGCGGTCGTGGCACCAGGCACACTTTACAAGACGGAGGACGAAGCGAAGGCTTCGTTGGGAGGCACCGTTCCCCCCGACAAATCGATTCTCGAGATCAACGAGAAACGTGGCGGAGGCGGTTCCGGTGGCATCGCGGGATACTATGTAGTTGAGAAAACACCTGTTGTTACGGGCATCGACCTGAGGGATGCGAGGGGCGTTCCGGCGCAGCAGGGTCTCGGTTGGAGAGTTGCTTTCAATCTGAAACCTGCCGGCGCAGAACGGTTCGGGGCGTGGACCGAAAAGAACATCGGGAACCTGTTAGCGATCGTCCTCAACGACAAGATTCGAAGCGCTCCTGTGATCCAGGGCAAGATTACCGACAGCGGAGAGATTACCGGAAACTTCCTTCAGCAGGAGGCAGAGGACCTTGGACTCACCCTTCGCTCTGGAGCGCTTCCGGCGAAAATCGTCTACCTTGAAGAGCGGACTGTAGGCCCGTCTCTCGGTGCAGATTCAATCAGACAAGGCATGCTGGCTTCGATAGTCGGTCTGGCGCTTGTCGTCGCCGTCATGCTGTTCTATTACCGGTTGTCGGGTGTAAACGCTGTTGTCGCGCTGTTGCTCAACCTGCTCCTGCTTATGGCCGGGCTTGCGATCTTTGGTGCGACTCTGACTCTGCCTGGAATCGCAGGTGTGGTTTTGACGATCGGTATGGCCGTCGACTCAAACGTTCTTATCTTTGAGCGCATCCGGGAAGAGTTGCGCGCCGGAAAGATTGTCCAATCGGCAATCGACACCGGATTTGAAAAAGCGCTCGTGACGATCATTGACACGCACGTCACGACTATCGTATCCGCTGCGTTTCTTTACTTTTTCGGTACGGGACCTATTCGCGGCTTCGCCGTGACGCTGGTTATCGGATTGCTCGCCAATCTGTTTACGGCGGTCTTCTGTTCGCGAACGATGTTCGCGTGGGTTATTCGCGAGGCGGGCGGCGAGCCGAAACATTGAGCATCTGATGGGAATGAAGGTCCCCGGCAATAACTGGCGGTTGTAGTTATGATAGAGATTTTCAAAAATACCAAATACGACTTCCTCGGGAAGAAGTGGCTTTTTATCGGCCTTTCGTGGCTCCTTATTCTTGCAGGCCTGGCATCGGTTTTATGGAGGACGTTCGACGGTAATCCGAACACCCATGCGTTCAATCTCGGTGTCGACTTCTCTGGAGGCACGCTCGCGACAGTTAAGTTCCAGGGACCACCGGACCTTGGAAAAATACGCGCAGCTCTCGAGAAGCAAGGCATAGAGGGCGGAAAGATCATCCTTCAGCCCGTTGGTGAGCAGCTCGGCCAGGGTCCGAAGAATGAAGTCCTCATTCGCCTGCCGAACCTTGTTGGCGTTGAACGCAAGGAAGGCGAGTCGGAAACGGCGGCCAAGGCTACGGATGATGCCGATGTTGGCAAGCAGAAGATTCTCGCCGCGCTCGCTACTCTTAACCCGGCAGATGCTCAGCTCAAGACTGACATCAATACTATCGGCAAGGACAATCTCAAGAGTGAGTTGCTCCGTATTGATCCGTTGGGCCTCGCATCATCCGGAGCCGCGCAAACTGCGGATACGCGTTATGCCGACATCGCCAATCGCATCGTCGATTACCGTGAGAAGCAGCGTGCGGGTCTGATCGCCGACCTCAGCGAGGTGAAGAATCTGAGCGGCATTGACCCTCAGATCGGTCAGGCGTTCGATACGAACTTCTTTGCCGGACCTGCCGCAGTCAAGAGCGCAGAAGCAGTGAGTCCTCAGGTGGGCGCGGACCTGCGCAACCGTGCGGTTTACGTCACGATCGTTGCCTGCATCGGAATGCTGATCTACGTCGCATTCCGCTTCAAGTCCTGGGGCTTCGGAATTGGTGCTGTAGTTGCGGTATTCCACGATGTGCTCGTGACGCTCGGGTTCTTCTCGATAATGCAGTGGGAAGTCAACCTGACAGTCATCGCTGCACTGCTGACTCTTGTTGGATACTCGATGAATGACACCATCGTCATCTACGATCGTATCCGCGAGATGATGCGCACGCGGCGTCGCGATACGCTCGAGGTGCTGGCCAATGACTCGATCAACGAGACGCTTTCACGAACGATCATCACATCGGGGCTGACGTTCCTCTCGGTTCTTGCGCTTCTCGTGTTTGGTGGTCAGGTGTTGAGAAGCTTCTCGTGGACGCTCTTTATCGGCATCATGATCGGTACCTATTCAACGATGTACATCGCCTCGCCGTTCACCATCTGGTGGGAACGCTGGCGCGGAAAATTGCGCAAGACAACAGCGGCGGCCGAGAAACCCGCGGTGAGTCTGGGCGGCGTCCAACTTGGCGTCCCTGCGCCATCGACCGCTACACCTGCGGCTCCCGTCGGAAAGATCGCGAACCCGAAGCGCAAGAAGAACAAGAAGCACTCGGCAGCACGTTAGGTAGGTACGTTGTACCGGCGTTTAGCCGGAATCGTTACATTCAGACTACTCGAATGTAACGATTCCGGCTAAACGCCGGTACAACGTACATTCCCCAGGTCATGACGACCAAACTCTACTGGGACGATTCTCACCTGGTCAGTTTCAAGGCCCGCCTGACCGCGTCACAACTTCACAACGGAAAACTCGCTGTTCTGCTTGATCAGACTGCCTTTTATCCCGAAGGGGGAGGCCAGCCTTCCGACACGGGAACGATCGCTGGACTGCGAGTAGCTTCGGTCGTGACGCGAGCTGACGGGGAGATACTGCACATTCTCGAGGACGGCGCTGAGCGCATCGATGAGGGTGAAGTTGATTGCGAGGTTGACTCAGAACGACGGAGAGAGATGATGCAGCAGCATACAGGCCAGCACATTCTCTCGCAGGCGTTCTTCCGGCTCTTTGGAGCAGAGACCAGAGGCTTTCGCGTTACGGATCGAGTCGCAGAGATCGATCTCGCACTCGAAGCGCACGAGGATCAGATCCCCGGCGCCATCAATCAGGCAGAAGAGATCGCCAACAGTGTAGTCTTCGATGACAGAATAATTCGCTCGCTCCAGCTCACACCGGAGGAAGCATCGCGTCTGCCACTGCGTAAAGAGAGCTTTGTCACCGATTGTGTACGCGTTGTCGAGATCGACGATTTTGACCTGTCGCCATGTGGCGGAACACACGCAAAGCGCACGGGCGAAGTTGGACTGATCGTGGTTAGAGGGTGGGAGCGTGCGAAGAAAATGGTAAGGGTCGAGTTTTTGTGCGGAGTACGCGCTCTCGGTGACTATCGGGAAGCAAACCGCGTCTCGACTGCGATTGCACGACGTTTCACGGTAGCGAGGAATGAAGTCGATGCGTCCCTTGCGCGATTGATCGACGACAACAAGGCGCTACTCAAACGAGTGCGCGAGTTTTCCGAGGCTGCGATTGAAAGGGAGGCACTCAGCCTTTGCTCAGAGGTTCAGTCGAGCGATGGGGTGCGAACCGTTATCCGCGTGTTCGATAGTAGAGATTACGACGAAGTAAAACTTCTCGCTCACCGCCTGGCAGCGAGAGATTCGACAGTTGCGATTCTGATTACTAAGAACGCCGATATGGCACGAATTGTGGTCGCGCGCTCAGCTAATGTGAATCTCGATTCGAGCCGCCTGGTAAAGGCAGCATGTGAGATCCTTGGAGGAAAGGGCGGAGGCACGCCCGATTTCGCTCAGGGAGGCGGTCCAAAGGTGGATGAGATCGGGAGAGCACTCAAGAGTCTGGACTTCCGGTTGCTTCACCGCTGATCGCAGAGAAGAATCGGGAAGTCATCGTCTTTGCCGCCGAGAGGACCACTCGCTGGCCGACACTTGCAATCAGTCCACCGATAGTTACGTCACCGGAGTAAGTAACAAGCGTCGACTCGTTTGACTCCTCCGATTCGGCGAGACTGATGTCTCCGGCTCCCTTGACGAACCCAACTTTTCCTTTGACGTCGACGACCATTCTGAGATGTTCGGGTACGCGGACGTCTTCGACACGTATCGTCCCCTCGAATGCGCCCTTTATACTTCCGACCCCCGCCTTGAGCATGATGTTGTAGAGCCCATCGGCCTGGACTTCGAGAGATTCGCAGCCGGGAACCGCGCGTTTGAGGACTTCGGGATCGGTAATCAGTCTGAATACATCATTTATGCGGCGCGGAGATAGCTTCGGTGCCTTCGAGTTTCATCAGTGTCCTTTACTCTAAGTGGTAGAGTGGGGTATATTTAAATGTTTTATTACATCATCTGAGGAGTAGTATGGCTTTTCAAGCAACGCAGATTCGGCGCGGAATGGTAATCGTTCACAATGGTGCACCTCACCGCGTCATAGAATTTCATCATCACACGCCGGGTAACCTTCGCGCTATGGTGCAGACCAAAATGCGCAATCTTAAGACCGGAAGCTCGACTGAACACAGATTCCGCTCAACCGATACCGTCGAACGCGCCATCCTCGAAGAGCACGAGATGAACTACCTTTACGACGATGGAACGCTCTACCACTTTATGAATACCGAGACCTACGAGCAAATCACTCTCGATGGTGAAGCCCTCGGAGACGCGGTCGGATATCTTCTCGCCGATACCGTCATCACGGTTGAGTTTTACGAAGGTCAGCCTATAGGTATCGAGCTCCCCGGTGTTGTCGAGCTGAAAGTAATCGAAACCGAGCCGGAGTTGAGAAGCTCGACAGTGAGCAACGTCAATAAACCCGCCAAGCTCGAGACCGGAATCCAGATCCAGGTTCCACCTTTCATCAAGCAGGGCGATCGCATCCGTGTCAATACTACAGACGGGAGTTATGTCGAGCGAGCGAAGTAAACGAGCAAAGTAACGAGCGAAGTAATGTACCTGCTGTACAGCCTTCTCCTCACGATCGCATTCATCCTCCTTCTTCCGCTTTTCTCATACCGGATACTCTTCAAAAGAAAACAGTACGGGCAATCTCGCGGAGAGATTCGGCTTTGTGCCGAATCTCACGGGAGCGCCGGCCTCTGGCCGGCGCGTGATATGGTTTCATGCTGTCTCTGTTGGCGAAGTGCTCGCAATCAGACCTCTCGTTAAGGCTGTGCGGTCGCGGTTCCCCGACTACACTCTGGTCGTTTCCACGACGACTGTAACCGGGCAGGCCGTTGCACGCGTCCAGCTCGGCGACGTTGAGAGCGGAGACGACCGAATCCGGTTTTGTTACTTTCCCTTTGACTGGCGATTTTCTGTCAGGCGCTCGATGAGCCGAATATCGCCAAGCCTCGTCGTTCTCGTCGAATCAGAGTTATGGCCCAATTTCCTCAAGATCGCACACGATCGAGGAGTAAAGGTACTTGTGGCGAACGGAAGAATCTCTGACCGTTCATACGGCCGAATGAGCCGCTTGAAACTGGTTGCCCGTTTTCTCTATCAAAACGTTTCGCTTTTTGGCATGCAGACCAGGCTCGACGCTGATCGCGCTCGGGAGCTTGGTGCGCCTGTTGATCGCGTATTTGTTGGAGGTAACCTTAAGTACGATCTCGACTCTTCAACAAATGATGCCCCCATCTTGTGGGAAGGGCTCGACGGTCTACCTCTACTCATAGCCGGGAGCACTAGCGATGGTGAGGAAGAGATCATTCTCGAAGCGTTTGCGCAACTGCGCAGTCGACCGGGGCACGAAAACGCTCGACTTCTGATCGCGCCGAGACATCCGGAGCGTTTCAATGAAGTCGCAGAGTTAATGCGCGCAAGTCGCATGTCCGTGATCAGGAGGTCGGAGGGCCGCGATGCGAAGAATGGCGAGTGCCTTCTGCTGGACACGATCGGTGAGCTCGCCTCACTTTATCGCCATGCTAGTCTTGTCTTTATCGGAGGAAGCCTGGTGCCAAAAGGCGGGCACAATATTCTCGAGCCTGCACTGTATGCCCGTCCATTGATCGTCGGGCCGCATATGGAGAACTTCCGCGAGATGACACATGACTTTCTCGCGCGCGACGCACTGGTGCAAATAAAAGCAACAGCACGACACGACCAGGCGACGGAGCTGGCTGAAATCTTCTCGCGTCTTATTTCGGACCGCGCTCGCGCACGTACGCTCGGGGAGAACGCCCGCCGCGCAGTTGAAGACAACCGCGGCGCAACCGGAAAGTATCTCGCTGCAATTGAAGAGCTGCTGAGCTCGCAATCCAAGCTAAAAGCTGAACTCAAACCTCGGCCATTTGAGTTCAGTTCACTGAAAGTCAATATGATCAATTCGCCAGTCGCGCGAAGCCTTCTCTACTTACCCGCGAAGCTCTACGAGCTGGGTGTACGGACGCGGATCGCTCTCTATGAAACGGGATATCTCAAGACCGCGAAACTCCGAACGCCAGTTGTGAGCATTGGCAACCTGACTGTAGGCGGAACGGGTAAGACACCGTTTGCGATCTGGCTCGCGAACTATCTTGAGAGCGAAGGCTACAACCCCGCAATCCTCAGCAGAGGTTATAAGCGTGACGGCAGCGGCATCGTTGAAGTATCGAACACAACTGAAGTGCTCGCATCACCGGGTCAGGCCGGAGATGAACCCTATCTGATGGCTCATTCCTGCCCTGGTGTCCGTGTTGTAGTGGGGGAGAATCGCGCGGCGGCTGGGAAGTGGCTCGAGGACCGGTATGAACTTTCAGCCCTGATCCTCGACGACGGGTTTCAACACCTTGGCCTCGAAAGGGAACTTAACTTTGCATTGATCGATGCGACCGACCCCACTGACGATGGTGCAATGGTTCCACTCGGGCGTCTGCGAGAGCCGTTCACCAGCCTTCGGCGTGCAGATGCTGTAGTAGTGACGCGGGCAGATCGTGCGTTCGATCAAAAGGCGGTTGAGGGAACGATCAAAGGATATTGCCGTAAAGACGTGCCCGTTTTCTATGCCTATCACGACATGACAGATATCTTGTCCGGCTGAACGGGGACGGAAAAATGAAGCCTGGTGATCTTGCGCATCAACCCGTGGCCGCACTATCTGGAATCGCCTGTCCGAAGACCTTTCTCGAAGATCTAACCCACTATGGTGCGCGCATAGTGGTTCATCGCGAGTTTCGGGATCACCACAGATATAGCGAGAACGAATTCCGCGCATTTGAGCGTCATGCAGTCGGAGCGGGCGCGCGGCTGATTGCGACTACAGAAAAGGACGCGATCAACCTTTCCAGGGAAACGGTGACATCATCAGGACTTCCGCTTTACGCGTCACGGATAGCGTTCAGGTGCGAGGATGAGGTCGCGCTTCGGAGTCTCGTTCTGCGTGCTATCATTGGCGCCAAGAAAGATCGGAGATGCAGAACCACATCGACGAATTCATCCGGCACCTGAAATACGAGCGCAATCTCTCGGAGCACACACTTCGAAACTACGCGAGCGATCTCGTGCAGTTCTATGACCACATTGCGCCGCCGGACAAAGAAGGAAAGCGGCGGAGCGTCGATGTCAGCGGGATCGACAATCTGACGATCCGCGACTTCATGGCGGGTCTATACGAGAAGAACAATAAGAAGAGCTCGATTCACCGGAAAGTTGCCGCACTCCGAACGTTCTTCCGCTATCTTTGCCGCGAGGGGATTCTCGAGGCCAATCCTGCAAGAATGGTGGCGAGTCCGCGAGTCGAGAGAAAGCTGCCGAATCACCTGCCGATTCAGGACATGATTCGCTTTATCGAAACGCCAGATGTCGAGACCGTGCTTGGAAAGCGTGATCGCGCAATTCTCGAGATTCTGTACGCCAGCGGTTTGCGCGTTTCGGAGCTTGCCAGTCTGAATCTCAGTGATATTGATTTCGAGAACCAGACATTGCGAGTAAAAGGGAAGGGAAGAAAGGAACGAATCGTGCCATTCGGCGATCACGCGAGGGCTGCGATCGAAACATACCTGCAGGTTCGTGGAGAGCTTCTGATAGACGCCAGCCGGGAGCAGCCCGAGAAGTTTGATCCACTGGCACTCTTCATGAACTATCAGGGCACACGCATCACGACGCGCTCAGTGGCGCGAATGATCGACAAGTACGTCAAGATTTGCGCAGGCATCCATCGCCTCAGCCCGCATGCGTTGCGGCATTCGTTCGCGACTCACTTGCTTGATGCCGGTGCAGACTTGCGAACCATCCAGGAACTTCTCGGACACGCTCGCCTCTCAAGCACCCAGGTCTACACACAGGTTTCGATGGAGAAGCTGATCGAGGTCTACGATCAGGCGCACCCGAAGGCGTGAAGAAAAAGTGCTGGGTGCTGAGTGCTGAGTAGAGAAACTGATTTGAGATTTGAGATTTGAGATTTGTCATCTGTCATTTGTTTCCGAGAGTGCTCAGTAACAAATAGCAGATCTCAAATGTCAAATCTCAAATCTCAAATCGGTTTCTCTGAACTCAGCACTCAGCACTCAGCACTCAGCACCCAGCACTCAGCACCCAGCACTCAGCACCCAGCACCCAGCACCTATCCAAGACTACGCCATAGGTACCACGACGCGACTGAACGGTAGGGATGCCAGCGATTTTCTGTCGCTATCGCTTCGATCTCCGCAGCGCCGGGAAGCTTTTCAAAACCGTATAGCTGGCCGATGGCCTTACGTATTCCGAAGTCGCCTACAGGCAGCACGTTCAAACGTCCGAGCGAGAACATGAGGAACATGTGCGCAGTCCAGACGCCGATTCCCTTGATAGCTACCAGCGCCTCGATGACCTCTTCGTCTGTTTGCCGTTTGAACTTTTTCAAATCAACCGAGCCTGAAGCGGTTCTTTCGGCAAGATCCTTCATGTAGGAAACCTTTTGATTCGAGAGTCCGACTGATCTCAGGGCTGCGTGCTCAGCAGCGATTATCTGTTTTGCGTTTGGAAAACGTGCAGGCGTGTTGAGCCGTTTCAACCGCTCGCCAATCGTGTCCGCGACCTTCGTCGAGCAGCTGCTGAGAGATGATCGAGCGGAGCGAGTATCTCAAAGTGGCGATTATGCGGACGCAACGCGCAGGCACCGACGCGCCGCACGATCGGCCTTAACACCGGATCGCGTCGCGCGATGTGACGCTCGGCTCGTTGAAGCTCTTCGACAAAATCCTGCGATACTTTCATTACGTGTACTTCAGCCATTTCATGATTTCAGGCAACGTCGGGCGTTTGCCGTACATCAGGATTCCGACACGGTAGATTTTGGCCGCCAGCCAGACGGCTCCGAGAATGGAGACGATCATCAGTAACATCGAGAGCCCTATCTGCCAGAACGGAGGCTGCGAGAGGCAGATCCGCATGAACATCAGAACAGGGGCAAAAAACGGGATCAGCGAGAGGATTATCGAGAATGTGCTGTTGGGGTTTCTGAGGATCGCGCTCGAGAAAATCATCGGGATGATGATGAGAATTGTCACCGGCATCTGAATCTGTTGAGCGTCCTCTTCGCTCGTCACAAGGGCGCCGACCGCCGCGTATAGGGTCGCGTAAAGGAAATACCCGAGTACAAAGTAGACGACGAAATAGACGATCAGGGACGCGGGTATGTTTGGCAACTTGACCGCCCCCATAGCGAAGGCCGGCAGTGCGGCCACCGTGCTTAAAAGGATTGCAAAAATGGCCCATGTGAAATATTGCGTCAAACCTACCAGCCCGATCCCAACGAGTTTTCCGAGCATCAGTTGGAACGGCCTGACTGACGAGAGCAGGACCTCGACAATTCGCGACTGCTTCTCTTCGATCACTCCCCGCATTACGGTGACACCGTAAATCAGAATCGTAATGTAGAGGATCATCAGGAGTCCGTACGCCAGGATGAACGTCTGGCCTCGCTCGCTCTGACCTTCCGGATTCTCGACTTCGAGATCGACCTCACGGTTGAGATTCCTGATCTGCTCTGGATTGAGTCCGGCCCTGATCAACCTACGCTCTGAAATGGCGCTATTCACTGCGTGTTCAATGCGGCCCCGATTCGCGAAGTCACTGACATTCTTTGCCCGGAGTATGACCTTCTCCTTTTCGAGGACTTCGTTCGGAAGAACCATGTAAGCGTTGATCTCCCCGTCTTTCACCTGTGCATCAAGCGCGGCTCTCCGCGAATCGATGCTCTCGCCGGCGGGAACAACCTCATGACGAACAGTGTATCGATCCGCCTTCGGGTTGTCGTTCATGAGCAGTTGATCAAGACGCGTCATCAGCGCCGCATCTCCCGTCTGTTCCAGGAGCACAAGCTTGTAATCAGCGGTGCCGCCGCGTCCTACGACGAGAATCGGCACGATGATGAACGACATCATGATGAGCGGGCTCAGAATGGTTCCAATGACGAAACCCTTCGAACGGACTCTGGTCAGATACTCGCGTTTGATGATCGCAATGATCTTGTCCATAGGTATGTTGTACCGCCTTCAGACGGAATCTTCGGTCTTCTCGATCGTCTTGGCCTCGTTCCAGAGGCGATCCATTTCATCAAGTGACGCATCACCGAGCGACTTTCCGTCACGGCTCAAACGATTCTCGATGTGCTTGAATCTGCGGCGAAACTTCCGGTTGGCCGATTTGAGGGCCACCTCGGGCTCGACGCCGAGCTTCCGTGCAATGTTTACCATCACAAAAAGCAGGTCTCCAACTTCGTCCTCGATCGCGCGACTGTCCCGAGGCTCCGCACCGATCTCGGCTTGCAATTCGATTACTTCTTCATCCAGCTTGTCAAAGATATCGCTGGTGTTCTTCCAATCAAAGCCGACTCTTGCGGCCTTTGTTGTCAATTGATGCGCTTCAAGAAGCGAGGGCAACTTTCCCGATACGCCATCAAGAATCGATTTCTTATCCTCGCCGGCCGGCTCGGAGCTCCTTTCTGCCGCTTTTATCGCTTCCCAGTTTGCAAGCACTTCAGCCGTCGACGAGACCTTTTCTCCGGCGAACACATGGGGATGCCGGCGAATCATCTTTTCGTGCACGCTCGTGATGGCGTCATAGATATCGAAACCGCCGGGACGGTCTTCTTCACTCGCGATCTGGGCGTAGAATACGATCTGAAAGAGAAGGTCTCCAAGCTCGTCGCGCAGCTCGCGGAGCTCCGACCCTTCGGTGGCCTCGATTACTTCGTAGGCCTCCTCAATGAGCATCGGGCCGAGCGTTGCGAACGTCTGTTCCCTGTCCCAGGGACACCCATCCGGAGCGCGCAATCGCGACATCAGAGCAACCAGGTCTTCGAACCGTTTTGTTTCTGAGTTCATGTCAGGGCTAGAATGCGTCTGGAGGCGAATCTGGTCTGGTGACTGGCGCGGACTTCAAATCCGTTGGGCGTGTTCGAAAGAGCGCGCAGGTCGGGTTCGATTCCCACACGCCTCCGCCATCCAATCTAAACTGCACCAATCTCTGCGAGCGCGCCTCTGATCTTTTCGTTTGAGGCTCGCTCGTAAGTCTTCGGATCAACGAAACGATGCGTGATCTTTCCATCCTTGTTGATGATATAGGTCGTGGGATATGGAATTCCAGGTTTGAACTCCTGAGGATTGTGTAATCCGTACCGGTCAATGACTTCGTGATTGCGATCTTCGAGAAGCGGAAAATCTGCCTTGCCGGGATACTTGCTCATGTTAATCAAAGTTCCGTTGGAGTCCTCCCGACTGTCTATGCTCACCGCCAGCACCTGAACGTTCTTCTTTTCGGTGTCCGAAAGAAGCGACTTGAGCTTTCCGATCTGCTCAACGCATACGGGACAGAAGGACCCGCGATAGAAGACCAGTACAACGGTTTTCTTTCCGCGAAAATCTGCAAGTCTGACCGTTCTGCCGTCCTGATCCGTCAGCGAAAAATCCGGCGGCTCCATTCCGGCTTTGACGCGTTCGAGGTCTGTGACTCGCGGATCAATCGATGCTGGCGTTGGCGAGGCGCTCGCAATGGGCTTGGTCAACGTGTCTACGGTCGCCTCATTCGAGCAGGCGAGGCTTAAGAGCGTAAACGCGAGTACCGCTACCCACAATCCCAGACGAGGGATTCGAATTTGTCCGCTAAACACAATTCCTGCTTTAGTCATGACCTTGAACCTTTTCAGCCTCTGCCGTCCGCACTCGTTCTTCGTGGCTCCTGTGAGATTTGTCCGGATCGTGAAGCGGCATCGGCTGAATCTCCGGCACGCGTGGACCGATCACGTAGCGCTCGAGCATGTAGAGGCTGCCGGCAACGAAGAGTGCGATGAGCACGGCGATCAGGAGAATGATTCCGATCTGTTGAATCTGGCCAATCAGGACCGAGATCGCACCACTGAAGAAGTATCCGGCGCCAGCCAGTACCACGGACCAGAGCCAACAACTTATTAGTGTCAAAGGAAAGAAACGCCGGGCCGGCATGTGCGCAAATCCCCAGAATATTGCGCTCGCCGTCCTCAGTCCGTAGACGTATTTGACGAGGAAGATTGAATAAAGCCCGAAACGTGCCGAAAGCCGCTCCAATCGAGGCTTTGCACGCTGGTAAAAATGATTGTTCTGTATGTGGAGCTTTCCGGTGTAACCGAGAAGGTAACTCAACGAGTCGCCAACAAAGCCACCAAATGTAGCCGTGAGCACCGCCTCCCCAAACCCGAAGAGGCCATAATGAGCGAGGACACCCGCAAAAAGCAGGGTCAGATCACCCTCAATCATTACACCAAAAAAGACTGCCCACAGGCCGTATTCTCTGAGGAGGTCTTCGATAACCATCAAATAAGCCGGCACCCGAGGAGAGAATTCGACGCGGATGTAAGACTACTTGATGCGTTTGGACATAGCAAGAAGCCCATTTGGAGTGCGGCGGCCTGGCGCCGCTTTAGTCTTGTGCATGACTGCTCATGCACGAGACTAAAGCGGTGCCGAGCCACCGCACTCCAAATAGTCCTGCGGTGAATTGACGTTGGTCAAAAAGCGGGCGGAACCTTCGAGATGCTCGTACTCGGAATACTCCAGCCGCAGCGTGCGCACACGGTCGAAGACAAGGTCGACCCGAAACGCCCTTCACTCAGGTTTGACTCGACTGCAGGCAGGCACGACGCGAGTATAGACCGCACAGAGCGGGTGAACTCGGCCGTTAGCGTCGCACGCGACAGTGATATCCGGACGCTCGTCCATATGTTTCTTCAAAAGCAACTCGATGAACCCGGTGGTGATGAACGGAAGATCGCACGCGACGACAAGCACCGGGAGGGTGTGCCCGTCTCTCCAGTTTCGACCGTCTCGCCCGTCTCAAAGGACCGGGAATCGATGAGAGCGGTGAAAATCCCGCCGAGCGGGCCACATCCCGGAACCTTGTCGAAGGCGATTCACGGAGTTCCAGGTTCGTGCAAGCTCGAGGTATCGGTTATCGATTGGATCGGCCGGATCGATCTCGTCTCCGAGGCAGATCTCGAATTCCGGAGGCGAGCGGCCGGATTGTCGAAATTACCCTTTCGATCATCGGGACACCGCCTATTTCGAGCCACGCTTTGTCCGTGCCCATACGCGAGCTCTTTCCACCGGCCTGAACTGATGCGAATACCACAGCGTGCCGTGCGCCTCCTGTTTATGCTATTATTTTCGCTTGATGCCAATTGTACCAACAAATATCAAAAGAGGATTCTAGTCCGATGCGACGCCTGGTTTCGTTTGCCGCCATTCTACTGTTGCTCACCGTTGCCCAGGCTTCCGCCCAGGAGCGCGCGAAGTCTGAGGCGCCGACTAAACAACCTGCTAAACAACCTGCAACCGCCGAGTTTTATCCTCTCGAGAAGGTGAAAGCCGGCATGCGCGCAACTGGCTACACCGTCTTTGCGGGATCGGAGCCGCAGCCCTTTGAGGTTGAGATCCTCGGAGTGCTTGCCGGCTTTCCAAATCCCCAACAGAGTGCAGTCCTCGCAAAGCTCGTTGGTCCGCGAGTCGAACACACGGGTGTGTTCCAGGGAATGAGCGGGAGCCCCGGTATTTCTCGAAGGCAAGCTCCTCGGCGCGGTTGCTTTCGGGTACGCCTTTGCGAAAGACCCGATTGCCGGCATAACGCCGATCAATCAGATGGTTGAGATGTTTGAGAAAGGTCCTGGGACGGCTCCGGAGAAAGGTCCCGGGATGGACAAGCCGCGGCCGATCTCATTCTCAGAAATTGCTTTCAGCGAGACGTCAAAGGAATTCGTCGAGTTCCTTGAAGGTCGCGTTTCAACCGGAGTTCCGCGCTTTTCGTCGGCTGCGAGTACGTCAGTTCTTATGCCGATCGCAACTCCGCTTGCGATCACCGGTGTCGCGCCGGAAGTTGTGGCGAGATTCGCGCGACAGTTTGAATCGCTGGGACTCTATCCAGTCGCTGGTGTCGCCAGTGCGGCCCCGTGTGACTCCGCTCAAGGCTGCGGACGAGAAGACTCTGGCGCCGGAGCCACGATTGTAGTCCCTCTTGTGCGCGGTGATTTCTCCATTGCGGCCTCTGGCACCGTCACCCATCGTGACGGCAACCGCATATATGCATTTGGTCACCCACTTCTCTCGCTTGGCATTTCGGACCTGCCAATGAATGAAGGAGAGGTGGTGACGGTAATGTCAAGTTCCGCCATTTCTTTCAAACTCGCCATTCCGGGAGCAATGGTGGGCGCAATACGAGGGGATCGGTCGACCGGTATCTACGGTGAGCTCGGCGCCAGGCCGCGAATGATTCCAGTCGAGATTGAGCTTCTTTCGAGCCGTGGCAACAGGCAGACCTACAAATTTGATATGGTGTCGGATCGCTTCCTGACGCCAATTCTGTTGCAGATGACGGCGCTTGCAACTATTTCGTCGACCGAGCGGTTGATTGGTGATTCAACGCTTCAGGTTCGCGGAACCATCAACCTGAAGGGACAACCGGAGGTGGCGTTCGAGAATCGTCTGACCTCGTCGATGAATGCGCCCCTGGCGGCCGCTTTCGCAGTGGCTCAGCCGATCAACGCGCTGCTCAACAGCGGGTTCAGTGATCTGGCTATCGAGCGAATCGCGGTCAAAGTGACGTCGGTTGATGCCCGAAGCAAGGGTCAGCTCGACCGGCTTTGGATCAATCGAACTGAGGTCAGGCGAGGTGATCAGCTCGAGATTCAGGCGTTTGCACGAACCGAAAGCGGCGGAGAGTACATCGAACGGATCAACGTTGCGATCCCGAATGATACTCCGCTCGGCGACCTCAAAGTCGTCGTGAGTGATGGCGGATTGCTGCAGGCCAGTGAGCCGCGAACGGCAATCACGCCCAAGTCGCTCAATCACCTGGTCCGTGAACTCAATCGCATCCGGAAATCCGATCGGCTGTATGTGCGTCTGGAGCGGGCGGAAGGCGGAGTCGTAATCAACAACGAGGAGTTGCCGAACCTGCCGCCGTCGATGCTCGCAACGCTGAGCTCTGAGCGCACCAGCGGAGGATACACACTGACGCGTTCCTCTGCCGTTTACGAGAAAGAGCTGGCCCCTGCTGAATTCATCATTTCCGGACAGCGAACTCTTACGGTCAAGGTCGTCAATTGATTTGACGAAGGCAGGTATTACGCTGCTGACGCCGTTCAGCGCAGAGAACGCAGAGAGCGCAGAGAAGACGCAGAGATCAAACACATAACTGTATCGTTCTCTTGCTTTGCTCTGCGTCTTCTCTGCGCTCTCTGCGTTCTCTGCGGTGAACTGCTCAGCAGCGTAATACCTGCCTTCGTCGCGAAAGCGAAACGAATTAATAATGCGAAAGTCCCTCACAATCTCTTTGTTTGCTCCTGATTCTTCTCGCCGGGTATGTCGTCACTGCACTCGCCGTGGGACCGGTCTTCTGGCGCGTCAACACGCGTGCGGAAATCGAGAAAGGTGATGCCAGTGGAGTCTCGATAGCCGAGAATGGCACGCTCACACTGGCGCCATCGGTGACCGAGGTCTTCGACACGAAGCAGGCTTACATCTGGTCGTCCGCCGTTGACACTGCCGGCAATATCTATCTCGGTACAGGCCACGAAGGCCGTATCTTCAAGGTTGATGCTTCCGGTCGCGGTGCGTTGCTCTATAAGTCAGGTGAGCTTGACGTGACGGCGCTGGCTGTCGACTCAAAGGGCACGTTGTATGCCGGTACTTCACCAGACGGTAAGGTTTACCGGATCACTTCAGACGGTACAGCAAACGTCTTTTTCGAACCGAAATCCAAGTACATCTGGTCGCTCGCCTTTGACCGTCAGGGCCGCCTTGTGGTCGGAACCGGTGATAAGGGTGGGATCCATCGCGTGACGCCTGACGGTAAAGGAAGCCTGCTGGCGACGACTACGCAGACCAATATCACATCACTTGTCATCGACTCGGCGGGTAATATTCTTGCAGGCACGGACCCCGGCGGCCTTGTGCTCAGGATTTCACCAGAAGGACGTGTTTTTACACTGTTTGATTCGGCGCAACGGGAAGTGCACGAGCTCGCTCTTGGAGCAGGAGGCGAAATCTACGCGCTGACCGTTACTGATTCTGCAACCGGAGCCGCCTCAAACGCTGCTGCTCCTGTCGCGTCCACGCCAGCGTCAACTGCAAGTGACGACTCAGTGACGATCACGATCGGTGATGTTCAGGTGATCGACTCGTCTTCTTCGTTGGCTGCTTCGAGCTCGTCCGGAACCACATCGTCAGCCGGCGTGAAGAGCGTTGTGTACCGGATCGATCAGAACGGCGGAGCAGATGCGCTCTGGGAGTCGCGCGACTCTACGGGGTTTGCGCTGACTGTACGTGACGGTCAAGTGCTCGTTGGTACAGGTCTTAAGGGTCGAATTTATTGTCTCGAGACGGGCCGGAAACCTCTCCTGCTGTCTCAATCCGGCGAGGCGCAGACGGCAAGATTCGTGAGAGCGGGCGATCGGCTTTATGCTGCAACTTCGAATCTAGGCAAACTCTACCGGATCGGCAAGGATCTGAGTGCTTCCGGCACCTACACTTCAACGGTGAAGGACGCCCTGACTACTGCATCCTGGGGAGTAGTCCAGTGGGCCGGTGAAGGAAACATCGAGATTCAGACGCGCACGGGTAATACGGCGGTTCCAGATTCGACGTGGAGTGATTGGTCCGGGCCTTTGAGCAAAGCCGAAGGAGAAGCCATCTCGAGCCCGCGAGCGCGCTTTATACAGTGGAGGGCAACGCTCAAGACGGGACCGCAGCCGCCGCGCCTGAGAGAGGTACTCGTCTCGTACCTGCCCAAGAACGTAGCTCCGCGGGTGACTACCATGACGATCCTTCCCGTGGGCATAGGCTTGCAGGCGTTGCCTCAACAGCAGGTCGATCCGGGTGCGGAGCAGGCCGGGATTGAGCCGATGAGTCTCGGAGTCGTCGCAATGATGCCTCCGCGACGCATCTTCCAGCGTGGAGCTGTATCGCTACAGTGGCAATCCGAAGACCGCAACGGAGATTCGGTCGAGTATGCAATCTATTGCCGTACAGCCTCGGGTGGGGAATTCTATCCAGTGAAAACGGCACTTCGCGAGAATTACTACACGATAGAGCCGAATGCGCTCCCCGATGGCAGGTATGTATTTCGTATAGTCGTCAGCGACAGCCCATCGAATCCTCCAGGTGTTTCATTGTCCGACGACCTCGAGACAGAGCCGATTGATATTGATAATACGCCCCCTGCCGTTATTGTGGGGCAACCGTCGCGAAGCGGAGACATGACGGTTGTCGAGTTTCAGGTATCAGACACCACGTCCATCCTCAAGCGGGCCGAGTATCAGCTTGATGGCGGAACCTGGCAGTCGGTGTATCCTGTAGATGGCATCACCGATTCGCGACGTGAGGTGTTTCAGGTACGCGTGAAGGTAGCCGATGACAGGCCCCACCTCCTCGCGTTTCGCGTGTTTGATGCCAATGCGAATGTTGGAAACGGTCAGGCGCCGCTTCGTGTAAGTGCGCGCTGAAAAACAGAATTCACAGGGAGTCGTCCCATGCGCCAGAAGGTATGGTTTTCGTTTTTAGTGTTAGCAGGGCTGATTGTGGCATGTGCCATATCGAGTGCTGCCCAGACAATCAAGAATCCTCGATTGAGCGCGTCTGATCTCGACGCCGCAACCTCGGCAGCGCGATCCGCCCAGGGCTCCGATGCAGAGCTCGTCTATGCGACACGCGTGGACGCAATCGAGAAGGGGAAACTGAATTGCCTCGTGGTCGTCTCTGCGTCGGGAGCCGGTGACACGAAGAAGTATGTTGCGCAGGTAATCCGCGATGGAAGTGCTTTGAAGCTTGCGGCGGGCGAGAGTGGAAATGCCCTACCACCCGGGGACAGGTTTCTCAAGATCGGGTTACGCCACGAGGATGGCAAGGCTCCAATCCTGCGCCTCATGAGCGCGACGCGCGAAAAGGGAAGCCAGGATGAACGCCAGCGCAACCTGGATTTTCAGTACCAGGGCACCGAGTTCGCGCTTGTGGGTCAGTCGGTAACGTCGATAGCCAAGTAAAGAGGGTACGTTGTACCGGCGTTTAGCCGGAATCGTTCCATTCAGACTACTCGAATGTGACGATTCCGGCTAAAAGCCGGTACAACGTACCCAAAAAAAGCCTCGCTCTCTTTTCAGAAGAGCGAGGCTTTCTTAATGCGAGCAGTGTCCGAGGCCGACTACACTACTTTGATCACTTTCTCAGCCTGCTGTCCCTTTGGCCGCTCGACAAGGTCGAACTCGACCGTTTCTCCCTGATCAAGCGACTTATAGCCCTGGCCCTGAATTTCGGAGTAGTGCACGAACACATCTCCTCCGCCTTCAGCCTGTTCAATAAAGCCATAACCTTTGCTGTTATTGAACCACTTGACCTTGCCTTGTTTTCTTTCTGCCATGGTGAAAACATCCTCCTGGGATCGTGTAATAAGGTTTGAAAGCAGCCGACCGGGTTGCGCGGCTCCCCCGTACTCGTTGCGTACGAGGTTGTCAGCTCCTGGCTTCTCCTGTAGTTCGTGTTGTGGGGATAGAAGAGACGCCCGCGACTCAACGCAAAAAAGCGCCTCGTTACGCCTGCGAGAGCAAAACACTCTCACGGGTAACGGACGCCTGTTTCTTACGTAATTCGAGGACGCAACACAACTGGGTTAACTCGGTACTGCTCTGCTTTGTCTCTTTGAGAGACGCGGCGGATACTAATGTAACAATTGCTCGTCTGTCAAGCCAAATTTAATGGAAAATTAAGAATTCGACTCCAGGGCAAGAAAAAAGCGGTGAGATCAGAAACCTGACCTCACCGCGCCGAGGGCTTTGCTGGGATGAAAACATCTGGCGTAAGCTCAACTATTTACAGCCGACTCACACCGCTATTAAGCAGTCTTAGAGAGAGCAAATCCAGTGCCGCTCGTAATCCAAAATGTAACCAGTTGCATATACTGGCTTTAACGACTCAACAATTTGCCCCGAGCCGTTATGCCCTTCAGAACATTGGATTTTCATCCATTTTTTCGTATCACTCACCTTCGCCGATCACATTCTTGGAGGGCAGATAGTTGACAGTAATACACTCAAGTTGTATATTGTATCTGTGCTCAAGGCTGGGACTTAGAAGGTGGGTGGTGGCGATGAGTGGTGGCTTTGACGCAAGGTGGTACGAAGGCGAAGGTGGAGATGGTCAAAGTTCGAGGCCTGCGGCATCTTGGTTGAGTGTCAGGTGTAGATTAGTAGTAGTTTACTGGTAAATCCTAAGGAGGAAAAAATGACTTGGATGATTCGAAGAGACCCATTCGGGGACGTTCGTAATGTACAGGAAGAGCTCGGTCGACTCTTTACTTCAGCCGTTCCGCGGCTCTTTGGCGATGAGGAAGGGCTCGTTCGAGGAAGCTGGAACCCGAGCATTGATATCTTTGAAAATGCCGATTCCATCGTACTCGAAGCAGATCTGCCGGGTGTCAAGCCTGGCGATTTTGAGCTCTCGGTGGAGAACAATACTTTGACCCTCCGTGGTGAGCGTAAGTTCGAGAAAGAGACCGAAGGTGACAACTATCACCGCGTCGAGCGTTCTTATGGTAGCTTTACCCGAACATTCACACTGCCGATCGACTGTGAATCTGGAGGATGTCGACGCCGAATTCCGCGATGGCGTTCTGAGAGTGACCATCGCGAAGCGCGCGGAGACCAAACCCCGTCAGATTCAGGTTGCGGTAAAAACCGATGCGGACGCCTCGAAGTCAAAAGCGGCTGACGTCAAATAGACTCTTGAGTAGCGTCTCGAGCTCTCTGGACGATGCAGGCTTCGGGCGAAATGGCCCGAAGCCTGCATTGTTTGGGGGCCATATCGGGAGTCGTAAATGAGACTCGACAAGTTCACGATCAAAGGACAGGAAGCTATTGAGACGGCCGTTGCCCGTGCCGAGGCTCGCGGACATCAGCAGGTTGAACCCGAGCACGTCCTTGCAGCGCTGATTGAGCAGCCGGAAGGCATAACCAGCCCGATTCTCGGCCGCATCGGCGTCAACGGTCAGGCGGTGCTCGGCGAAGTCGAGACCGCAATAAAGAAGTTTCCGCAGGTCAGCGGAGCAGGCCAGCAACTTATAAGCAATCGCCTGAACGCGATCTTCAACCAGGCCCACAAAGAAGCAAAGGACCTCAAAGACGAATATGTCTCAACCGAGCACCTGCTGCTGGCGATTTCTGAGGAGAAGGGTGGTGAGGCAGGCAGAATTCTGCGTTCGCACGGCGTGAACCGCGATTCGCTCGAGAAGGTTCTCAAGGACATGCGAGGCGATTCGCGAATCACGAGCCAGAACGCCGAGGAAAGCTATCAGGCGCTTTCAAAATACTCTCGGGTATCTGACGGAGCTTGCCCGCAATGGAAAGCTCGATCCGGTCATCGGACGCGATGATGAAGTCCGGCGGGTGATTCAGGTACTTTCGCGCCGCACGAAGAACAATCCGGTACTGATCGGAGAACCCGGAGTCGGCAAGACGGCTATCGTCGAAGGCCTTGCGCAAAGAATCGTCTCGGGAGACGTGCCCGAAACGTTGCGCAACAAACGTCTGGTCGGTATTGACCTGGGTGGAATGCTTGCCGGCGCCAAATACCGGGGTGAATTTGAAGAGCGGCTCAAGGCGGTGCTTCGCGAGATCGAGAAGTCCGAGGGTCATATCATCTGTTTTATCGACGAGCTGCATACGCTTGTCGGCGCGGGAGGAGCCGAAGGCGCTGTCGATGCGTCAAACATGTTGAAGCCTGCGCTGGCGCGCGGCGAGTTGCGTTGTGTTGGCGCAACCACGCTCAACGAGTACCAGAAGTACATTGAAAAGGACAAAGCGCTCGAGCGGCGATTCCAGAAGGTCTACGTAGGCGAGCCGAACGTGGAAGACACGATCGCGATTCTTCGCGGCCTTAAGGACAAGTACGAGACGCATCACGGCGTACGCATCAAGGATGCGGCGATTGTGGCGGCTGCAACTCTTTCTCACCGGTACATCACCGATCGATTCCTTCCCGACAAGGCAATCGATCTCATCGATGAGGCTGCGTCACGTTTGAGAATCGAGATCGATAGTCTTCCGACAGCGATCGACGAAGTCGAGCGTGAGATCATTCAGCGCGAAATCGAGCGGCAGGCATTGCTTCGTGAGGAAGACGCCGCGTCTCAGGAGCGTCTTTCGAGAGTTGAGAAAGAGATAGCCGATCTCAAGGAGCGTTCCGGTGGGATGAAAGCCAAGTGGCAGTCTGAAAAAGACGTCATCCAGCGCATCCGCTCGAACAAAGAGAAGATCGAACAGCTGAAAATTCAGGCGGAACAGCTCGAGAGGGCAGGAGATTACGAACGGGTCGCTGAGATTCGATATGGAAGTCTGGTCGAGCTTCAGAAGCAGATCGAATCTGATCAGGCGCGCCTTGCAGAGCTTCAGAAAGAGGGCCGCACGCTCAAGGAAGAGGTAACTGAGGAAGATGTCGCCGAGGTAGTCGCCAAGTGGACGGGAGTTCCCGTCTCGAGGATGCTCGAAGGCGAGATGCAGAAGCTGGTGCAGATGGAGGAGCGCCTCGGATTGCGTGTCGTTGGACAGAATGATGCTCTGACTGCAGTCGCGAATGCGGTCCGCAGAGCGAGGGCCGGACTGCAGGATCCAAAGCGCCCGATTGGTTCGTTCATATTCCTCGGTCCGACCGGTGTTGGGAAGACTGAAACGGCAAGAGCACTCGCTGAGTTTCTCTTTGACGACGACCGCGCGATGGTGCGTCTGGATATGTCTGAATTCATGGAGAAGCACTCGGTTGCACGTTTGATTGGCGCGCCGCCAGGCTATGTGGGCTATGAAGAGGGAGGCTACCTCACTGAGGCAGTGCGTCGGCGGCCATATTCAGTTGTGCTTTTTGACGAGATAGAGAAAGCGCACACGGATGTATTCAACGTCCTGCTGCAGATACTTGACGATGGCCGGTTGACCGATGGGAAGGGCAGGACGGTCGACTTCAAGAACACGGTAATCATCATGACGTCGAACCTCGGCTCGCGCGAGATTCAGGACTGGACGGGCGATGAGAAGATGCTGCGCGCTCGCGTTCTCGAACAGCTGCGTGCCGCCTTCAAGCCGGAGTTTCTCAATCGCATCGACGACGTGATCATCTTCCGGCAGCTCGGCATCGAGGAGCTGAAACAGATCATCAAGATACAGCTTGAAGCGCTCCGTCGCATGCTTTTGGATCGTGGAATCGATCTCAGGATTACTCCTTCAGCTGAGGAGCTGCTTGCGAGCGAGGGTTTCGACCCCGTTTATGGTGCGAGGCCGCTCAAGCGAGCGATTCAGAGCCTGATTCAGAATCCGCTGGCGATGAAGCTGCTTGCTGGAGAGATCAAGCCGGGTGAAGTTCTCGAGGTAAGAGGAGACCTCGAGAAGGGTCAGATGAGCTTTGTTTCGAAAGGGCCTGCCCTTTCGCAGGAGACTGCGGCGAGTGTATAAGTATGGAGTTCAAGCTTTTAGCTTGCTTGTTCTGCCAAATTCGTGACGGGATGGTGATTATCTAGCTTATGGACCAGGATTCCAGAAAAAGAGGAAAAGCCGGCGAAGAGGAGCGTGAGCAGGAGACGGACCCGAGCTCCGCGGTCAGGATCAAGATCAATGACCGTCGCCGCGTTGACCCCGATAAGGACTTCGACGAGGACTTCGAGGAGGGAATGACAAGCGCTCGAGAGGCGGCGGCAAGCGACAGTGACGAGCGCGGTTGCCACGGATGAGGCCGAGGTTGAAGCGCTGAAGAAGCAGTTGACGGAAACGGAAGCAAGATTCAGAGAAGCTGAGCGCCAGGTGCAGGACCTCGCCGACCGTTTCAAAAAGGCGCAATCGCATTTGAAGACAGAGGCCGACGACCTGCGCCAGAGATTACAGCGCAACTTCGAGCAGAAACTTGAAGCGGCCCGTGGAGATCTCGTCACGGGGCTTCTCGATACGCTCGATAATCTCAAGCGCGCGGTCCGCGCTGCTGAATCAAGCGACAAGGGGCAGGCTGATTTTGATTCGCTGCTTGAAGGAGTGCGGTCGACTGCTGCGATGTTTGAATCGAGGATGAAATCGCTTGGTTTGAGTGAAGTCGCGAGCACCGGTGAGGAATTCAACCCGCAATTCCACGAAGCTGTCGAAATTGTAGCCTCGTCGCCGGAAGATGACAATCGCGTAGTTTCTGAGCTGCAGCCAGGCTATCGTTTGGGTGACCGATTGTTGCGGCCTGCGCGCGTCCGGGTTGGGCGCGCTGATGGTTAAGGATGAAATGGAGCTGAATCGACTTAAAAGGGTTTTCAGATGAGGTTGATCAGATTTGTGGTACCATTCTTGCATCGTTATCGCGTCGGAACGCATCAATCACTTTGGGTCGCACGTTTGGAAGCGTAACGTAAAGCCGAACAATCGCGGCTGGCGATTCAGGCAGATAGGGAATCATAAGTGTACGATTTAGGAACAATGACAGACAAGTTCTCCGAGTCAGGGAGAAACGTGGTCTATCGCGCCATCGATGAGTCGAAACGGCGCGATCAGAACTTCCTTTCAGTTGAACATGTCTTCAGGGCTCTCGGCGAGGTCGAGAACCTGCTTTACAAGGAATCACTTCAGGCGTTGGGTGTCGACCTTGACGCGGTGGGCCAGCTCCTCGAGCAGGAACTGAGCAAGAACCGGCAATATGTTGGCAAGAAGATGCACGTTGCCGATACAACCCGCAATCTCTTTCACCGTGCGCTCAAGCGGGCGCGCCAGAATGGGCGCTCAACGATTGAATCTTTCGATCTGTTTGCTTCACTTTTCTCTGACCCTGACGGCGTGCCGTCCGACATCCTGAGAAAGCTCGGCGCTGATCCTGATCGCGCTGTCGAAGAGATTTCTCAGCGAGTCCAGGTGCGCGAAGAGCAGGATGAGTCGTTTCGAAAGAAATACGAGCTGCCTCCTTATCTCAAGCACTTCGGCGTCTCGCTCAACAAGCTTGCGCGACAGGACAAGCTTCCGCCGACGATCGGCCGGTCGGGCGAGATCCAACAGATGATCGAGATCCTCTGTCACCGTGAGCGTGCGAATTCTCCGATGCTCGTGGGCGAGCCGGGTGTTGGAAAGACGGCGGTTGTCGAAGGGCTGGCGCGTCTGGTCGAGCTCGAACCGCAGAAGGTTCCGGCGCGACTGCGTAATTCTCATTTTGTGCAATTGCAGATGGCCGGAATTGTCGCCGGCACGATGCTTCGCGGCATGTTCGAGGAGCGGTTGCAGGGAATCATCAATGAAGTGAAAGAGAGGCATGACCTCGTTCTTTTTGTTGATGAGGCACACACGATTATCGGAGCAGGCTCGGCTCTTGGAGCATCGTCAGACGCTGCCAACATGTTCAAGGGAGCGCTCGCGCGAGGCGAGATCCGGATAATCGGCGCAACTACCATGAGCGAGTACAAGGAGTACATCGCGGAGGATGAAGCGCTTGCCCGGAGGTTCCGTCTGGTGAAGGTTGACGAGCCGACGATCAGTGAGACCAAGCAGATACTGCAGGGCATCCGTCCGCGTCTTGAAAAGAACTATTCGGTTGCAATCACGGACGCGGCAATCGAAACCGCGCTCGAGATGGCGCCGCGCTATATCCGCAACCTGCATCTTCCTGACAAAGTCATCGGATGGCTGGATACGGCTTCCGTCAAGGTGGAGATCAATAACAGCGGGCAGACAGATACGCTCGAGGTACGGCCGGAGCATATTATCGATGTCATCTCGCAGGAATCGCGGATTCCGCGCGATCTGATCTTTCGCGATACAAGCGACCGGTTCCGGGATATCGAAAACGTTCTTGGCTGAGCGTGTGGTCGGGCAGCGCGAGGCGGTGGCTGCTGTCGCGCAGCGGCTGCGTCTTAACAAGGGCCCGCTCAAGGAGAACTTCTACAAGCCAGACGGAGTACTGTTGTTTCTGGGTCCGACGGGTGTTGGAAAGACTGAGCTCGCAAAGGCAGTGGCTGAAGCCATGTTTGGCGAAGAGAACAAGATGGTTCGCATCGACATGAGCGAGTACCAGGACGGAACAATAGCCATCGAGAAAGCTGATCGGCATGCCGCGCGGAATTGTCGGAAGCGAGCGCGGCGGCATTCTCACCGAAAGGCTTCGAGAGAATCCGTACACTGTATTGCTGCTGGATGAAGTCGAGAAGGCGTCGCCCTATCTTTTGAATCTGTTTCTGCAGGCCTTTGACGAGGGCTGGCTGACGGATGGACGCGGAAAGAAGGTCTATCTTTCGGATGCGATCGTCATCATGACTTCGAATCTGGGTTCGGAGAACTTCAAGAAGTTCATGAAGCCGCTCGGTTTCGGGCGAAAGACGCGAACGGAAGTTGCTGAGATCAAGCGCGAAGTGCTCAAGGCGGCGGAGAACCGGTTCTCACCAGAATTCCGCAACCGGATCGACGAGATTGTTGTCTTCTCGCCGTTGACGCAGGACGAAGTGAAGCAGATTGCCGAGCTTTATCTACGCGCGATCGAGAATCAGATGGAGCGGCAGGGCAAGAGTCTCCGGATTTCACCAGCCGCGCTCGAAGCTCTCGTCGAGAAAGGCTTCAGTCCGGCATACGGTGCTCGATTCCTGAAACGAACGATTGACGAGCACGTCAAGCTGCCAATCACCAATCTCTGGAAAGCGTTCACGGGCTTCACCGTCGATCTGATAGACGGGAAAATCGACGTGACAGGGAATTAGTACGTTGTACCGTCGCCGGAGGCGTAAAAGATCGTAGCCAGGGGTTGAGTCTTCGAAACCCCTGGTTGCATTGTGAGATGAGAGTGTCATCCCGGAGGGATGCGAGAAACGATCCGGTGAAGCTTGTCGTCTTTTACTCGCATCCCTCCGGGATGCAGATTCGTTCAATGGAATCGATCGAGGGGTTTCGAAGACTCAACCCCTGGCTACGTTCTCGCACCGCTCCGCGGTGAACTCAACCCCGGCTACGGTCCGGCGCTCAGCGGCTTGAACTCGAACCCACGATGTTTTCGAGGCGATTCACGTGGAATCTTGAACCTAACCGCCTCTCGAAAGCTCTCGCAGAGAAACTACGCGCCGGTACTCCGCTTTTCGATCTGACCGAATCCAATCCCACGAAAACTGGATTTGACTATCCGGAAGATGAGATTCTTGACGCGCTAAGAGTGCCGGGGGCGATTCTCTACGAGCCGAATGCGAGGGGACTGGTCGCGGCTCGAGCAGCCGTGGCGGGCTATTATGCTGATCATGGGATTGAGATCGACCCGCAGCAGATACTCCTCACTGCAAGCACAAGTGAGTCATATGGCTTTCTCTTCAAACTCCTGACAGACCCGGGCGATGAGGTGCTCGTACCGGCACCGGGCTATCCTCTCTTCGAATTTCTAAGTGCGTTTGAAGCGGTAACGGTGGGAACGTATAGTCTTGATTATGTGCACCCGTCGGGCTGGCGTATCGATTTCGGTTCTCTCGAATCGGCGATAACCTCGCGGACGCGCGCGCTGCTCCTCGTCAATCCAAACAATCCAACCGGCTCTCTGGTGACGCCGGACGATCGCCGCCGAGTGGTTGAGATATGCCGGCAGCACGATATTGCGTTGATCGTCGATGAGGTGTTTATCGACTACACGTTCTCTGATACCGATGTTCGCCTGTACTCGTTCGCAGGTGAGGAAGAGGTTCTGACATTTGTCCTGAGCGGACTCTCCAAAGTTTGCGGGCTGCCCCAAATGAAGCTCGGCTGGATTGTCTCAAGTGGGCCGGAAGGAGTTCGCAACGAGGCTGGTGAAAGGCTCGACCTGATTGCCGACACGTATCTTTCAGTCAGCGCGCCAGTCCAGCATGCCGCCGCCAAATGGCTCGGGCTGCGGGGAGAGATCCAGAGTCAGATACGCGACCGTATCAGAGCCAATCTGTTGATGCTTGAGAGTCTCGTAGAGATTTCACCATGCAGATTGCTGACGGCGGATGGTGGATGGTATGCGGTGCTTGAAGTTCCCCGTAATCTGTCAGAAGAGGAACTTGTCTTCGACTTGCTTCTCAACAGCAACGTGGTTGTTCATCCTGGATACTTCTTCGATTTTGCGCGCGAAGCTTTTCTGATCCTGAGTCTATTGCCGAAGACCGAGATTTTCGAAGCCGGAGTCCGGCGTACGTTGTACCGCCTTCAGGCGGAATCTTAACGTGCCAAATCCCTTTATGGTTTCTTTTTCTTCTCGTCTTTGACGGGATCCTTCGAGGCCGGTTCAGTAAGCTTGTCGAGTGTCTTCCGCACTTCGACCAGCTGCAGCTGCATCACTGAGACCTGCTCCGAGAGGCCGACATACTGTTGTCTGAGATCGTTGACACCCGCAGAGCGCTCCGGGCTTTGCAGCAAAGCCTGAGTGCGAAGCTCTCGCTCCATGCCGTCGACACGAATCTGCATTTGATCGATTCGGCGCTCGATCGTGTTCAGCCTGAAATTGACATCCGGCTGGGAGGGTGTAACACCCGTGGGAACTGCGAAAAGGGAAATGATTGCAACAAAGAGTGTAGCTTTCATGATTTGCCTCCGGTGCGTTCTAGAGTACAGACTTTGGCTTGCCGGCCGCAAGCTGAAGCTTGAACTCTAAACTTCTTCTTTGTTCGCTTCTGCCTTGGTATGCTTCGTTGATGACGACTCGAAGATTCCGCCTGAAGGCGGTACTACATGCCTTGATATTCATTCCGTTGATTACTGCATATTCCGACGCGCAGATGCGGGGCGATGCGCGACTCAGCCATCTCGACAAATCTGTCGAGAGTATTCGAGAAAGGCTGAAGATACCGGCGCTTTCGGCAGCTGTAGTTGAAAAGCAGAACGTAATTTGGGCGAAGGGGTTTGGATTTCAGGACCTCGAACAGAAGCTGCGCGCAACTGAGCACACCTCGTATCACCTTGCTTCGCTGACCAAGACATTTGCCTCGACCATCATCATGCGACTCGTTGAACAGGGCAAAGTGAAACTTGACGATCCAGTCTCCGACTATGGCATCTCCGTCGATAGCAAAGAAGTTGTACGTGTCAAACATCTGCTGTCTCATACGTCCGAGGGGACTCCCGGTGACGGCTACAAGTACAACGGAAACAGATTTGCTCAGCTCGACAAGGTTGTCGAAAAGGCAACAGGAAAGACGTTTGGTGAAGTTGTCATTACCGAGATTCTCGATCCTCTCGGTCTCAACGAAACTGCGCCTTATCTCTGGCCCGAAGCGCAGGGTCGCTCTCAGATCGAACGACAACGCTTCGAGACTGTTTCGCGCAATCTTGCAGCGCCGTACGCGCTCAATGATGACGCCATCCCGGTCAGAGGAGAGTATCCGAAGCGCTTCAGCGTTTCGGCCGGGTTGATCTCTTCTGTCCTCGACATGGCAAAGTACGATATCGCAATCGATCGTAACCGGTTCCTCTCCCGCGAAACTCAACAACTGGCTTTCACTCCGATGAAGTCCAATAAGGGAAGGGACCTGCCTTATGGACTTGGCTGGTTTACACAGAACCTGAACGGCGTGCAGTTGATCTGGCACTATGGTTACTGGGTGTGCAATTCGTCGTTGATACTCAAGGTACCCAAACAAAACATAACTTTCATTGCCATGGCAAATACTGACAATCTGAGCCGGCCGACTGATCTCGGCGCCGGGGATGTCACAAGCTCGCCTGTCGGACTGGCCTTTCTGAAGATATTTGTCTTTCCAGGGATGTTTGGGGAGGCAATTCCTGAAATTGACTGGAACGCCGGCGACGACGAGCTGAAAAAGACCCTCAAGGCCCTTGCCGGCCGTCGTTATATCGATATCGTCAAAAAAGAAATGGTCGTAGAGGCACGTATGCGCTCCAGTGTAAAACGCAACAGCGATGCCGATCGCCTCAAGAGAATCTTCTCCGAGGTCTTTCCGGGAGAGCAGTGGAAACAGTAGTAAAGTCTGAAAACTCTCATATCGATCCGATCTGTGGAATGACGGTCGATCCCGAGCGCGCGGCCGGGCGTTTCGAGTACGACGGTGAGAATTACTATTTCTGCAGCACACATTGCCTTCATAAGTTCAGCGCAAACCCGTCCTCGTTTATCCGGAAAGTATCGCCTCCGGCCGCAGTTGCTCCTCCGGCCGTAACTGGAGCCGGTCGAGAGTACACCTGCCCAATGCATCCGGAGATTGTTCGTGACGGTCCCGGCAGTTGTCCGATTTGCGGGATGGCGCTCGAACCCAGAACGATAAGCCTCGATGAGCCGGAGAATCCCGAGCTCGCCGACATGCAAAGGCGTTTCTGGATAAGCCTCGTGCTGACGGTTCCAGTGTTTCTTCTGGCCATGTCCGAAATGCTTCCCGGACAGCCGGTCCAGCACGCCGTTGGATACAAGACTCTCGCCATCATCCAGCTGGTGTTATCGACACCCGTAGTTTTATGGGGCGGCTGGCCGTTTTTTGAGCGGGGCTGGCAATCGATCATCAATCGCAGTCCGAACATGTTCACGCTGATCGCGATCGGGACGGGTGCGGCGTATTTGTTCAGTGTCGCGGCAACTCTTGCGCCCGGCGTTTTCCCCGACTCGTTTCGTGGACACGGTGGCGCCATACCAGTCTACTTTGAGGCCGCCGCTGTGATCACGACGCTTGTATTGCTTGGACAGGTCCTCGAGCTGCGCGCGCGACAACAAACGGGAAGCGCGATAAGAGCGCTTCTCAAGCTCGCACCAAAGACCGCGCACATCATAGGACGGGACGGTAGTGAAGAGGAGATCGCGCTGGAACTTGTCAAACCGGGCGACCGCTTGCGCGTCCGGCCTGGAGAGAAGGTTCCTGTAGATGGAGTCGTGGACCGAGGACAGAGCTCGGTGGATGAATCGATGATAACGGGAGAGCCGATTCCTGCAGAGAAGGCGAGTGGAAGCAAGGTCACTGGAGGTACGGTTAACGGGACGGGCAGTTTTGTAATGGTGGCGGAACGCGTTGGGAACGAAACTCTCCTGGCGCAGATTGTGCGCCTCGTCGGTGAAGCGCAACGCAGCCGAGCTCCGATTCAAAGACTTGCCGATCAGATTTCAGCCTGGTTCGTTCCTATAGTCATACTTGTGGCGATTGTGACTTTTATCGTGTGGGCCGCAATCGGGCCTCAGCCGAGTTTTGGCTACGCCCTTGTCAATGCGGTTGCCGTCCTGATCATCGCGTGTCCATGTGCGCTGGGCCTCGCGACGCCGATGTCGGTGATGGTCGGCACGGGTCGAGGTGCAGCGGCTGGAATTCTCATAAGGAACGCCGAGGCCCTCGAGGCGATGGAAAAAGTGAATACGCTGATCATTGATAAGACCGGCACGATCACGGAGGGAAAGCCGCGCGTCGAATCAGTGATCGCTTTCAAATCATTTAGCGAAGAACAACTGATTCAGTTTGCTGCCAGCATCGAGGTTGGAAGCGAGCATCCGCTTGCTTCGGCTATCGTCTCGAACAGCGCTGTGCGGAACCTGAAGCTGCAGGAAGTCGATGGGTTCAGCTCGATAACAGGCAAAGGAGTCATCGGATCGGTCGGCGGGCACCGAGTTGGGCTTGGCAACGAAGCGCTGCTGAAAGAACTCGGCGTCGAGGCCGACGCGTCCCATATTGATCACGCGGATAAGTTGCGATCGGCGGGTCAGACTGTCGTATTCATAACGATTGATGGAGCGATCTGCGGTCTTATTAGCGTTGCTGACCCGATCAAGGACTCATCGCGCGATGCGATACAGGGTCTGAAGGCAGAGAAGCTCGAGCTTATCATGCTCACCGGGGACAACCAGACGACGGCCCAGGCAGTAGCTCGCGAGCTTGGCATTCAACGCGTGTTTGCGGACGTTTCACCTCAAGAGAAGCACGAAGTCGTCAAAAGGCTCAGGGCTGAAGGAAGAATCGTCGCGATGGCAGGTGACGGAATCAACGATGCTCCGGCGCTGGCTGCTGCCGATGTTGGAATCGCTATGGGAACCGGAACCGATGTGGCGATCGAGAGTGCGGACATTACGCTCGTCAAAGGCAATTTGAACGGCATCCTGCGAGCACGGCGTCTGAGCCTGGCGACAATGCGAAACATAAGGCAGAACCTTTTTTTGCGTTCGTCTATAACGCTCTCGGTGTGCCGCTGGCTACTGGGATTCTCTATCCGTTCTTTGGCCTGCTACTCAGCCCCATGATCGCAAGCGCGGCGATGACTTTCAGTTCGGTCTCTGTAATCGCAAATGCGCTCAGACTGAGGTCGGTGGATTTGTAAGTATGGAGTTCAAGCTTGAGCTTGCTCTTACATTCGAACTGCGAAGAGCAAGCTGAAGCTTGAACTCCATACGAAAACGAAATCAGAGGTCCCGAAATCGGACACTCAATTCAGAGCGAAGTCGAGCTTCAAAGCCTTTCGTTATTGATGTATAAGGCTTTGCACGATTCCGAGCTCTGGCACAAGATTCGACTCCGAAGCGAGGCGGAGGGCACACCATGTTAGGGATCTTCGTTATGGCGTCCGCATGTTCTCAAGTCGCCGGGTTTCACAGCGACTACGGTATTGACGTTAGCCATCGGGATCGGAGCAGCCTCGGCAATCTTCAGTATCGTCAATGTCGTCGTCCTTAACCCCTATCCGTACAGGGACCAGAAGAGGCTGCTTTTTGTAAGACACAACCTCCCAAAGCTCGGCGCTCTTAAACAGGTTCGTTCATCAGGCCCGGAATTCCTGGAGATCGCGGAAACACCGTCCTTTGAGCATGTCGCGGCATTCGAACCGGTCAGCAGGAATCTTACGGGAGGCCAGGTGCCTGAAAGAATCGCGGCAGCGAAAGTCTCCTCGACGTGGTTTGATCTCCTTGGTGTCTCGCCGATTCTCGGGCGCACGATCAACCCTGAAGAGCAGGGATCCAAAGGGCAGCGCGTCCTGGTCATTGGTCACGGGCTCTGGCAAAAACGCTTTGGCGGCGAACGTGACGTGATAGGAAAGACGGTATCACTTGATGATGAGCCGTTCACTATCATTGGTGTCATGCCTCCTCGATTCCGTTTTGACGGTGCTGAGGCATGGTTTCCATTTCCTTTCGACTTTCAACAGACTCCGCGATCCAGTCGCTCATACGCTGTTATTTCCCGCATAAAGGAGAACGTTTCGGTCGAGCAGGCGGAAGCTGAGCTCGAACTGCTGGCTCGACAGAACGAGCAGTCTTTCGTGGCAACCAATCCGGAATACGCCGGGCGCACATTCTTCCTCGAGCCGATTTCCGAGTTCTACATGGGCACTCTGACAAAAGCTGTGCTGATTCTCTTTGGTGCGGTTGGTCTGGTGCTGCTTGTCGCGTGTGCAAACGTTGCAGGGCTGCTGCTGGCACGGTCCATGGGACGCGCACACGATATCTCAGTTCGTATGGCACTTGGCGCCAGGCGGTTCGCAATAGTACGGCAGATGCTCGCTGAGAGTGCAGTGCTCGCCCTTCTCGGCGGAGGAATCGGCGTTCTGGCGGCGATATGGGGTATTGACGCACTTGTCGCGCTCGCGCCGGACGGTGCAATTCCAACCGGTGTCGAAGTGCGAATGGACAGCCGGGTTCTGATATTCTCGATCGCCCTGTCGCTCCTGACCTGCTTAATCTTCGGCCTGTGGCCCGCACTCGAGAGCTCACGCCCCGATCTGGAGGAGTCTTTGAAATCGGGGAGTACAAGGACAACAGCAAGCCGGCGAAATCTGCTCGCTCGCAATCTACTGGTTGTGGGTGAGATTGGCCTGGCGCTTGTGCTGCTGGTAATGGCCGGGTTGATGATACGAACCTTCGCGCGTCTGACAGCGATTGATCCGGGATTCAATCCCGACAATCTGCTGACAATGAGAGTCAATCGCTCACCTGCGAAATCCGAGCAGGGTCGAAAGAACGCAGTCTTTTTTCAGCAGTTGATCGAGAGCGTTCGAACAGTGCCGGGCGTGGTCGGAGTTGCAGTAATGTCACACTCGCCTTTTGTAATGAGAGAGGACTGGACGGTCACGGTGGACAACAAGTCACTTGCGCCTGATCAGGCTACAGTGAACGTGGACACGAGGACCGTTAGTCCGGAATTCTTTAACGTCATGGGCATTCCGCTCAAGAAGGGCGAAGTTTTCGCAGCGAGCGACACAGCTGATTTCTCTACAGAAGAGGGTCGCGCCGCGGCGCGGCCTGTCGTCATCATCAACGAAGCGCTGGCGAAGCGCTTCTGGCCGGGAGAGGAAGCGCTTGGCAAGCGGTTAAAGGTAGGCAAGGCGGATTCGAACAACCCGTGGTTCGAGATCAAGGGGATTGTTGGAAACTCGTGCGCAACAGGTGCTCGATCGGGAGACGAAGCCTGAGGCGTATTTCGCAATCGGCCAGTTGGCGTGGAGGTACCGGCGCATGAACCTGGTCGTGAGAACACAGTCGGATCCTCATTCGATGGTCGGCTCGATTCAGAACGCGATTTGGAAGATTGACCGGGACCAGCCCGTCTACGAAGTGCGAACGTTTGACGAGATGATCGGCCGATCCCTTAGCACACGGCGATTCGTAATGTTTCTTCTCGCGGTCTTCGGTGCGATTGCTCTGGCGCTTGCAGGAATTGGGATCTATGCGCTGATTTCATATTCTATCAGTCGCCGAACGCACGAAATAGGAGTTCGGCTCGCGCTCGGAGCGCAGAGTCGCGATGTCGTCAGAATGGTGCTGCGAAACGGGATGATGCTGACGGTGGCGGGAGTCGGAATCGGGATTGTAGCAGTGCTGCTGCTGGCTCGGTTACTGGTTACGCTTCTTTATGAAGTGGGCACTTCTGATCCTCGTGCAATAGCGGGAGCCGCCGTCGTGCTGATAGTCGTCGCGTCCCTGGCCTGTTACATTCCAGCCCGTCGTGCTGCAAAGGTCGACCCGATGACGGCGCTGAGATACGAGTAAAGTCGGGGCGAGAATCGATCTTGCCGGAGTGCGTCGAACAGTATCGGTAGCCAGGGGTTGAGTCTTCGAAACCCCTGGTCGCATCGGAGAGACGCCATCCCCGAGGGTCGAGAACGATCTTGTCAGGGTGTCGCGTTCTGGCATTCCACCGGCATGAATTCGTCGCCTCCGGCGTCAAGCCAATCCCGCAAAGGACCAATCCCAGTCGCTGCTTCGCAGCGCGTATATGCGTTTGCACGGCTGCTGCTGTAGAATCAATTCCAACATCACACTAATTGACGACTACCTGCTCTGGCGTTGCTGGGATTTTGAAGCTGTTCGAATAACCGCGGGGAGGTTGGTAATGAAAAGAGTTGGCCACTTTCTCATGCAGGGTATCTTCGTCGCGTTGCTGACGGGGAGCGCGATCGCTCAAAGCAATCGCGGTGGCATCACCGGGACGGTTCTCGATAAAGAGGGTGCGGTCATACCCGGCGCAAAAGTGACCGTTACCAATCTCGGCACGAATCAGAAACAGACGCTGACCACTTCGGGCACAGGTTCCTATTCAGTCTCCTCACTCGAGCCGGTTCTTTATCGTGTCTCGGCTGAGGCTACGGGGTTCAAGCGCGGCGTCGTTGACAATATCAAGGTAGACACCGCCGCGATTGCGACTGTCGATGTCGTTCTCGAGACGGGGGATCTCACCAACGAGGTTACGGTAACTGCGGAGTCTCCGATTGTTAACTCGCAATCGGGAACGGCGACGCAGACTATCAGCGAGCGCCAGATTCAGGAGATACCTCTCAGCAACCGGAGCGTACTCGATCTCGCGCTGACCATCCCCAACGTGACAGGTGATGCGGGGAGTGAAGACCCGGAAGTCACGTCCGGACAACCTGTGCCCGGGTTCAACCTGAGCCTCAACGGCGGCCGGCCGGGGAGCACATCGATCCTTGCCGATGGTGTAAACAACACGGGAGTCGGAGTCGCTCGCGCGGTGGTCAGCTTCACGCCGGAGACAGTTCAGGAATTCACTGTTCAGACTTCGGCCTACGACGCGCAGTACGGCAGGACCGGAGGCGGAGTGATCAATGTCACGACAAAGTCCGGCACGAACAGGCTGAACGGAGTGGCGCTCTTCTATCACCGGAATCCCGCGACAAATGCCGAGAAGTGGACGACCTCGACGCTTCGTCCTCCGAACAATCTTCGATACAGCCAGGGATCGTTCACGATTGGCGGACCGGTGTGGCTGCCAAAGAAGGTTTTCGGTCCGGCGAGTTACGACGGACGCGACCGCACATTCTTTTTCTTCGCATATGAACCGCGCTGGAGGAATGATTTTGTAGTTACTGACACGCTGCTCCCCACTGACGCGATGCGAGGAGGTGACTTCACCGGCCTTTCGAGAATTGCCAATGGCTGGGCTCCTGCAAACGTGGTCTCGCAGTTCAGGATTCCAGTGACGAGCACCAACACGAACATCTATCAGCAATTCAATCTGGTAGGTGGCAAGCTGGTCCCGATAGTTCTCGGGGCGGGGCAGTTGTTTCAGCCTTTCCCGAACAATCGGGTGCCTCAGGCCTTTATGGATCCGAATGCGTTACGCGCGCTTGACGCAATGCCACGTGCAGGCAACTACTTCATCAATGAAGCGGGACAATTGGCGAACTATGTTGTCAATCGCTTTGTCGAGCAGAATGAGACCAGGTGGAACGCGAGAATTGATCACCAGATTTCGCAGAGCAACCGCATCAGTGCGCGGTACACCAAGGTGCCGGCGGTTGGTGTTCGCGGGTTTGGAAGCGAGATCAACGGCAATTCAGCTGCGTATAGCGACTCGAATCAGCTGGTCATCTCCGACACTCACACTTTTTCGCCAGCTGTTATCAACGAGATCAGGATCAACTATACGCGCGGCGTTTTCAGCGAAGACTTCTCGCCATTCTATTCAATCAAGGGTGGATACAATCTGGCGAATGAATGGGGGATTCCAACGCTGACAGACGGAGGAATGCCGCTCTATCAGTTCCTCGATGGCCCGAATGCTTTCTTCAACATCGGTTCATCGGGCTCGACGAACAATTTCAATGTTGAAGAGCGTTACAACATCAACAATCTCACGTACTGGAATCGCGGATCGATGGCCTGGAAGTTTGGAGTTGATCTGAATCACGAACTTTTGAACGTGATTCCGTTCTTCGGTGCTTCAGGCGGGCGATGGGATTTCCGTGTCCTGCAAACGAGTGACAATCGAACAACCAATGCAACTGCAGGTGGCAACAGTTTTGCCAGCTATCTGATGGGTGTTTCGAACGCGGCGCTGGTCCGGCCGGTGCTGATTCCTTATTACTATCGTTGGCAGAGTCTGGCGGCGTTTGTTCAGAATGATTGGAAGGTCAAGCCGAACCTGACGCTCAATCTGGGTGTGCGCTATTCGCTTCAATATCCGCGAACTGAAAAATACGACCGGCAGGGCGTCTTTCTTCCAGAGCTTGCGAAACAGTTTCCTTTGACGACGCCGATCACGATTGCGGGAGAGACTTTTACATCCGCACTTGTGCCGCCGTTTGGATATTCGGGCCGGGGAGGCAGATCGCGTTACATCTTCCCGGTGGAGTACACAAACTTTGAGCCACGCATCGGGTTCGCATGGTCTCCAACTCGATTTAGTGGAAAGTTTGTGGTTCGCGGCGGTTACGGAATGTCGCACGCGCCGATCAATGGCAATAATCGCGCGCCGTTTCCTGACTTCGGCGCGACAAACAATGTCGGGACGACAGCAACCGGCTCTACGGGAACTGCCGATCCAACGCAGCCACTCAGGCTTTCGAACGCACCTCTGATAGCGAATCTGACACCAGAGCAGGCCCTGCGAATTCCTGAGGACGGGCTGGTATATCTGGACAGCCTTGCGATCCCGGGATTTGCGATTTCAGGGAACACCAAAATCCCGTACGTGCAGAACTGGAATCTCTCTTTGTCGTACGAGCTGTTCAGAAACACGGTTGTAGAAGTGGCGTATGTCGGCAGCAAGGGCACAAACCTTTATATGCCGCGCGTCAACACGAATCCTCGCAATATCGACTTCGTCGAGACACTTGAAGCGAACAATCTGAGCGCAGACACGAATATCACCGATCCGCTTGGTCGCAGAAGTCTGATTGGCACACCGTTGAGTATTCAACGCGGAAGCCTCGACAGTCACTTCCTTGGTTTCAACAGTCTCTTCTCTTATTTTGACGCGTCGGCAAACAGCGTCAGACATGCAACCTACGTCAGCTTCAACAGGCGTTTCAGCCGCGGCCTGGATTTCCGCGCGAACTATACGTTCGGCAAATCGATCGATGATGCATCCGACTCGAGCCCTGACACGCGCGTGCTGACGACGGCAAGCACGCCCGGTCACGTCACGTTTGGTGCTCCGCGCTATCTCGACAGATCGATATCGACTTATGACATCCGGCACAATTTCACCGCCACGGGTGTATACAACCTGCCATTTGGCAAAGGCGAAAAGTTCCTGACGGATGCGTCCTGGCCGCTTCAAACGGTAGCCGGAGGCTGGCAGTTCGCAGGTTACTTTCGATTGCAGGGTGGCTATCCGTTTGTCCCTTCGATTGTGGACGCCAATCGTCTGAGCGCCGATATCACTCACGTGATTCGTCCGGATCTGGTGCCTGGAGTGTCGCTCAAGAATCCGAGATGGACGCGCGATTGTCCTGTCGGCAATCTCTGTGAGCCATACGTCAACCCGGCAGCGTTTATGCGACCGGCGAAGGGATCACTTGGCACGGCGCCGCGGACGCTCGATATTCGGGGTCCGATGCAGCGATACTTCGACATCTCGCTTCAGAAGGACTTCAGGCTGGGAGGTGATGGCCGGCGCAAGGTTCAATTTCGCGTCGATTTCATCAATGTCTTCAACAGCCCGATCTTCCGGCTGAACAATCTTGACTTCATGGGCCTTCCCGACGAAGCAGTCATCTCGACCGGTGATTACGACGCGTGGGCGGCGTACGCTCCCGGCCGCCCGGCTCGCTCGACGCCTGCCGGTGCTGCGTTGTTTGCGCAGGTTCAGGGTTTTGTCACAGGCAATCGGCTTCCGAGCGGAGCGCTTCCTCTGGACTACTTTGCGAATGTCCGGCTTCCGGAGGGAGTTGCAACCACTGACGCAAACGCGTTCGATATCAGCAATCTCACGGGTTACAAGCTCTATCGGTTGAGAAGGGCCTACGCGACGAGCTGGGGCACGCTGCGAGAGCTTGGTCTGCCACGGTACATTCAGTTCGGATTGAAGATTATTTCTAGGGTAAGCACATTGTACCGTTGTCGGGCGGAATCCTGGATTTCACGGTTCCGCCTGAAGGCGGTACAACGTACCTTCATTCTCGCTTTCCTGATCCTTTATTTCGCACCCGAACCACAGCGGCAGATGGAGCGGCTGGATCGAGGTGTGGTCGCGGTCAACATTGGTGAAGGGAAGGTGTTTGTTGGTTGGAGGATGCTGGGTACGGATGCCGAGGCGATTGCCTTCAACGTGTATCGCGCGGCTGGCACCGGGAAACCGCGTCAAGATAAATGCGACGCCAGTTGATAAGGTGACGTGGTTCGTCGACACAAAGGCTGATCTCAGCTCAAGCCTCACGTACTCCGTTCGTGAAGTCAGAGGGCGGCGCGAAATTCCTTCAAATGACACATTCACGCTCGCGGCGAATGCTCCGATAAGGCAGTACATCTCAGTCCCTCTGCAGACACCTCAAGGCTACAGTCCGAATGACGCTTCCGTAGGCGACCTCGACGGCGACGGAGACTATGAGATCGTTCTGCACCAGACGGGCCGCTCACGTGACAACTCTCAGGCAGGCGAAACTGACGCGCCCATTCTGGAAGCGTACAGGCTCGATGGGTCGCTGCTTTGGCGGATCAACCTTGGAAAGAACATTCGCGAGGGTGCGCATTACACGCAGTTCATGGTCTACGATCTTGATGGTGATGGAAGAGCCGAGGTTGCCTGCAAGACAGCGGACGGTACGGTCGATGGAAAGGGAACTGTCATTGGAGACGCGAATGCCGACTTTCGCAACGAACGCGGATTTGTTCTCGCCGGTCCCGAATATCTGACCATCTTCGATGGCTTGAGTGGTGCGGCGCTCGCGACTACGAAATACATCCCGTCGCGTCATCCAGCAAAGGAGAATCCGTCTGAAGAAGAACTGAAAGCGGTGTGGGGTGACGGGCGTGGAAATCGATCAGACAGATTCCTGGCTGCAATCGCGTATCTCGATGGCGAGAAGCCGAGCCTGGTGATGTGTCGCGGATACTATACGCGCTCTGTGCTTGCCGCGTGGAACTGGAGGGGCGGCAAGCTGAGCCATCTTTGGACTTTCGATAGTGCTGACGGGACTCCTGGCAATGCGGCTTACAGTGGTCAAGGCAACCACAATCTGAGCGTCGGAGATGTTGATGGAGACGGCAAGGACGAAATTGTGTATGGCGCGGCGGTGATCGACGACAACGGCAAAGGGCTGTATTCAACGGGTCTCGGGCACGGAGACGCGATGCACCTGTCAGACCTCGACCCGCTCAGGAAGGGCCTTGAAGTTTTCGATATCCAGGAGAGATTTGATGATGCTGGAGCGAGCTTTCGTGATGCTCGCACTGGCGAGATTATCTGGAAGAAGCCGTCGATCAGGGCGGGCGCTGATGGCGAAGGGCCTGGACGTGGTCTTGCGCTTGATATTGACCCGCGTCACAGCGGATTCGAGTGCTGGGTACGAGGAGCGGGAATCACGGGCCTGTTCAATGCGAAGGGCGAGAAGATATCGGAGGCAACTCCGCGATCGTGCAATTTCGGCGTGTTCTGGGATGGCGATACGCTAAGAGAGCTGCTCGACCGCAATTTGATTTCGAAATGGAACTGGATTGATGGGACAGAATCTGTCTTGCTGACTGCGGAAGGCTGTACGTCAAACAACGGAACCAAAGCTACGCCGGTGCTCAGTGCGGATATCTTCGGTGACTGGCGCGAAGAGGTTATCCTGCGGACGACTGACAACAGGGAACTGCGAATATTTACGACGACGATTCCCACTTCGCATCGCTTTTACACCTTCATGCACGATCCGCAGTACCGGATGAGTATTGCCTGGCAGAATGTTGCATACAACCAGCCTCCGCATACAAGCTTCTTTGTTGGGGAGGGAATGGCTCGTCCCCCTCGGCCATCCATCTCGATTCGACAAAAATGATCTGATCGAGGACACTTAAGATCAAGAGGGAGGATGGCGATGAGCAGTCTCGAATCGACCACATCAGGTCAAAAGCATAGGCGTAAACCACCACACGAGAACATGGTCTGGATTCCGGGCGGAACCTTTCTCATGGGTTCTGACAATCACTACCCGGAAGAAGCTCCTGCACACCAGGTCACAGTGGGTGGTTTCTGGATGGACAAGTTTGTTGTCACAAACGCACAGTTTACGCAGTTTGTTGAAGAGACCGGACACGTCACATCAGCCGAGCGTGCACCGAGAGCGGAAGACTATCCTGGAGCAAAACCGGAGCTTCTGGTTCCTGCGTCGGTCGTTTTCAAAAAGTCGGCCGGCCCCGTGGACTTGAGGAATCACTACAATTGGTGGACATACATACCGGGTGCTGATTGGCGGCATCCTCAGGGACCGAAAACGTCTCTTAAGGGACTGGTGAAGCATCCGGTAGTGCATGTGGCGTATGAGGATGTAGAAGCGTATGCCAGATGGGCCGGGAAAGAGATTCCTACAGAAGCTGAATGGGAATTCGCATCGAGGGGTGGATTGGAAGCGGCGGAGTACGTTTGGGGAGCCGAATTCACGCCGGACGGGAAATCGATGGCGAATACATGGCAGGGTGAATTCCCTTATCAGAATCTGCTCGAAGATGGTTTTGAGTGGACTGCCCCGGTAGGTTCATTTCCGGCGAATGGATACGGGTTATACGAGATGGCTGGCAACGTCTGGGAGTGGACGAGCGACTGGTACCAGGATCACAGCAAGGTTGCAATAACGTGTTGCGCGAGCTTTAACCCGTTGGGAGGAGAGCGAGACGCGAGCTGCGATCCACAGACAGCCGATATCCAGATACCGCGGAAGGTGATGAAAGGTGGGTCCTACCTGTGCGCGCCGAACTATTGTAAGAGGTACCGGCCTGCAGCACGCATGGCCCAGGCCGTCGACACTTCAACGTGTCACCTGGGGTTTCGTTGCATTGTGAGAGAGTAAGGTACGTTGTACCGCCTTCAGGCGGAATCGCTGCAATCTTAAGATTTGGACGATTCCGCCTGAAGGCGGTACAACATACCTCAGGTTCTAGGACTTCTGAAGCTCGGCGAGTGATGCGAGCACTTCTTCGCTGTGCTTTTGAACATTGACTGCAGGGAACACCTTCACAAGCTTTCCTTGCGGATCAATCACGAAGGTATTACGCGCTGAGAATTTGTTCCCGCCATGCTCCATAACGGAGCCGTAGGCAGTAGAAACCTTGATATCAGTGTCAGCCAGCAGCTTGAAGTTCAGACCTTCTTTTTCGCAGAAGCTCTTATGTGATTCTGCGGAGTCGACGCTGACTCCAAGGATTACAGCGTTCGCCTTTTCGTAGGCGGCCAGATCACGCTGAAAATTCTTCGCCTGAATCGTACAGCCCGAGGTGAAATCCTTTGGATAGAAATAGAGTACTACCCATTTCCCCTTGTAGTCCTTAAGATTTACTACCGATCCTTCGTTGCTCTTAAGCGAGAAATCAGGTGCGGCTTTCCCGACCTCGGGCAAACCTGTAGCTGCGGTCTGCGCCAATGCAAATACTCCGAACATCGCGCAGACGAGGATTGAAACTGCGGTCGCTCTCTTAGTGAACGTCATTCAAGTGTCTCCTTGGTGAATTGTGGTGGTACCAATCAGTATTGGTTGTACTTCGCGATCAATCTCTCGCGGGATCTCGCTCGGACTCTTGCCCTCTTTTGTAAGGACCTTCGCCGTCAGCGCGCTGTCGATACAGACCGTGCACCCGGTTGAGTGATCATCTTCATAACAACTATGCAGGCTCTTGTGTCCGATGGTGTCGCAATAGCAGAAACATGGGAGCTGAGCCAGCACCTGTGGATTGTCCCTGGCGACCTGATAGGCCTCCCGGACCCTGTCTTTGAACTGTGCGGGGTCGAGTGTCGGCGGTAGTGTCCTCACGTCCGGTGGTTCTTTGAAATGGGCTGGAATTCTGCGCGCGGGCGCCTGAGCCGAGGGCGACGGATGACCTGCGTGTCCCTGATGGGCCTTTGCGTCCGTAGCGCCGCTCTCCTGACTGCATGCCGAAATCAAACCAACTCCGAAAAGAAGAAGGCACAACGTCAAACCTTTGATCGATCTGAAACACATAGAACTTTTCATCTTCCCACTGATAATGACTAATACTGTCAAATGATGAGGCCGGTTTCGGAGTCGAACCGAAAAAAGTGCCCTTGCGAACACACTCAACGGGTTTGCAGCCCGCGGGGAGCCCGGCCCCCTAAAGCCGGCCATTGTTACCAGATAACTCTAGCATACCCACGCGACGCTCGTCGCGCTTGAACTCCGAACCAAAGGTCGCGACAATATATCTGACACCTTCAGATGTGAAACGCCCCGTTTTTCCGGCATCCGATTCAGGAGGAAGGTATGAAGTTAAAGACCTTACGAATACATCGGCACATCATTTTTCTTGCAACGCTGCTGCTCAGTTTCAGCATCGTTGCGAGTGCTCAAGGAACGAACGTAAAGGAAGGAGCCGAACAGGCGACTAAGGCCTCTACGGTTCTCAAAGAGATCATGGGCGCTCCGGACAAGTCAGTTCCAACGGACGTCTTTGCAAAGGCTCACTGTATCGCTGTCTTTCCAAACGTGATCAAAGCGGGGTTCATTGTTGGAGCACGTGGCGGTCGTGGGCTTGCGAGCTGCCGCAACGGTGCTGGATGGAGCGCGCCCGCCTATTTCGATATCGGGGGAGGAAGCTTTGGCCTGCAGATTGGAGCGCAATCAACCGACTTCATCTTCCTCTTCATGAATGAGAAAGCGATGGAGAGTCTTCTTTCAAACAAGTTCACGATGGGCGGTGATGCATCGATTGCGGCCGGACCAGTTGGAAGGCAGGCCGGAGCCGAGACTGATGCAGCGATGAACGCACAGATTCTCTCGTACTCCAGGAGTAAGGGCGTATTCGGCGGACTTGAGTTGAAGGGAACCGTAATGCACCCGGACAAGGGCCTGAACGAGGATGTCTACGGCAAGGGTGTGGCTACGAAAGACATCGTTAAAATGCCGGCAGAAAAGGCACCCACCGAAGTCCAGGTCTACCCGCAAGCCCTGGCCGGGTATGCCGGTACCAAGGAAAAGAAGTGACCGTAGAGTACGTTTAGGTGGATCCAATGGGTTGGAGTTCAACCACAAGCTAAAGCTTGAACTCAAACCTCATCGCTCCGACTGACGAGGTTTGAGTTCAAGCTTTAGCTTGTGGTTGAACTCCAACCCTCAGGATTCTACTTGAAGCGGTACTACTTGTTAGCCCTCCTCACCAGAAGGTCGGCAAGCAATTTCCGATTGTTACGCGTCGCGTAATCCAGCGCCGTCAGCCCCTGCTTGTCCGTCGCCTTCAAATCCGCACCAGCATCCAACAGAACTTCGGCGATTCGACGCATCGCTATCGGATCCCGTTTCTCGATTCCTGCCAGCATCAATGGTGTGCGGCCCTCGTCGTCTCGTTCGTCGACTTTTGCCCCACGCTCGAGCAGAATTTGCACCGCATTGTTCGCCTGAGTCATCTCGCGCACATTTCTGAAATACATCCATTGATACCTTGCCGCGCTTAGCAAAGGCGTTCCTGCGCCCGTCCGAAGATTTGGGTCGGCTCCAGCTCGAATCAGCTGCTCGACGGCCTGCGGATGATAAATCGAAGCGATCATCAGTGGAGTGCGCTCCTTCGAATCCTGAGCGTTGACATCGGCCCCTTGATTGATGAGGTACCGGATCGACTCGTCAGAACGACCGATGATGGCGGACATCAGTGGTGTCGTCGTCACATCACCGTAGATCGGAGGGAGCGAGAGACGATCGCGAACTGACATCCCTTCGTTGAGCAAATACTTCACCGACCTCGGGTGTGAAGTCACCCAGACCGCATTCAGTCCGTCTCGATCTGACCACCCTGGTACACGGAGGCCGGACAGGTTGAAGGCTTTGACAGTTTCGACGGCGTCGCGCTCGAGCAAATACGGCATTGCCTCGTATTTGACGTACTGTGCTCCTCCGAGCATCGTCGCCACCATGGCCAGGCTGCCGCCCGTTGTCCATGCAAGCCGCGGAAGGCCACGCGGGAATCGCCTGCCAGCGACTGCCGGAACTTCATCGTCTATTTCGCCGCTGACTTTTCTGGCACTCCAGTAGAGAAGTGACTGTTCGATCGAACTCCGGAGATTCATCCGGAAAAGAAAGAACATCGCAATGACCGTGATTGGCAGGAGCACTTCCGGGATAAACGGCGCTGGACGTTCGAAACGGAGGGCAACAGCCATAAGCGGACTCATCGAGCGAAGCACCGATCAAGGCCAACAACAGTTGCCACAGGACAAACGTGCCTCCAAACAGCAGAATCCGAGCCGGAAAGAATCTTTGCGCCAGATTCCTTACACTGGCGAAAAGCGCTTCGGCCCGCGTCACCGGGCACGTTGTACCGCCTTCAGGCGGAATCTTGACCTCTTCCACAACCGCCGGCGCCACAAACGAAACAAACGGCAGCGTTCCCAGCTCAGGCCGTCTTTTTGAGATCAGACTTCTAATCCGCCGTTTTGTAGCGTCGATGATGCCGTAGCTCAGCTCAAGGGTCTGCTCACGAACGCTGCCCAGGATTGAACGCAGTCCATTATCAGAAGGAGCCTTCCGAAGCTTCTCTTCCGTAAACAAGGAACACGCTGCCGTCGTCGAAGCCTGTCCGAGCAGCGTGAGGAAAGCCATTGCTGCCCAAAGCAGAAAAACAACCAGAACTGTAACCACTCCAGGCATGGGAGGAAGCATGAAAGTGGCTGCGAGGAGAACAGCGGCAGAAAGCCAGGCAGGCAGCGGCGCCAAAATTCCGAGTGCCCGCCAATGCCATCGGTGGAGTTTGTATAGAGAGCGCGCTTGATTGCGGATCCACTCGCCCTTTCCAATCTCAAGCTCCAGCCGAAACACAAAGGCACCGGCCTGTGCCGGTCTCCGACCGGGCTCTTGAGAGAGAGCTTCGCGAATCACGGAATCAACGGCGGCCGGGGTAACTCTGGTTTGGAATGGAAGCTCGCCGGTGAGCATCCGGTAAGCAATGACACCAAGGCTGTAGATGTCAGATGCTCTACCCAGTCGTTCTCCGCGACACTGCTCAGGCGACATGTATACGGGTGTGCCCATTACCGCGCCATATCGACTTACAAGAGTCCATTGACCATCATCGAAATGGCCCTGGGAAGCATCCGCGACCGAGGCATTGCGGGAATGATCAAGCTGAAGAGTGTCGTCCTCAATGATTGAAAAGAGGGGACGAGGCTGAAGGTGTGCTGAGTCAATTACAAGCGAGCTTGCGTCTTGTTCGCGCTCGGCCGGATGTACCTTAGCTATCTGAAGACAGTCGTGAAGGTCTGCGAGTCCGAAATCGAGAACCTTGACGTTGATTCCAGCACCAGACTGGAGCCAGATGTTGTCCGGTTTAACGTCCAGATGAAGTACGCCAGCGCGATGAGCTTCGTCAATTGCCGACGCCACCTGCTTGAGGATAGCTACTGTTTCGGGAAGCGAAAGTTTGCCTCGCTCTTTGATCCTTTCCGCCAGTGTCTGACCCTCGAGGAGTTCCATTACGAGGTAGGCGACTTTTTGCCCGAAAACATAGGTGAGACCGAAGTCTGTAACATCGACGATATTTGGATGATTCAGCATCCCGATGGCCTTGGCCTCGCGCTTGAACCTTTCGAGAAACTCCGTACTTCCTGCGATCGCCGGAGCCATTACTTTGACAGCGGCGACGCGTCCTGTTCCGAGATGAGTCGCGCGGTAGACAATGCCCATCCCGCCGCGGCCGCGAATCTGCTCGATGCGATACTTTCCATCAAGCACCTGGCCGATCATTGAATCGACATCCGGCGCGCCAACAGCGCTGCTCGGCACTACCGGCACCCGTCAACGCATGGCCGATCCGCTCCTGCCAGCGGTTGATGTAGTGCGCGAGGTCTCTTTTCAATAATGGTGCTTCCATAAAATGTTCATCCTCTTCATGTGTGGCGATTAGTGAAAGGATTTCCTGTTCGAGCTCGACGTCACCACCGCAGCTGCGTGCGAGGAACTCTGCCCGCTCCTCTTTCGTACACTCAAGAGCCTGATGAAAGAGATGATTTACCTTGACCCAATTCGTTTCCACTGCCTTAAATAGCGTTATCGTGGCGCGATTCCGCCCACGTCGGACGCAATAAAGTTTGAGGGGCTGGTGAATGTCAGGGAACACTTCGGAAATCAACCTGCTGCTTGAAAGATGCCGAAGCGGTGAAACGGATGCTTTCGAACGGTTGATGGCGGTTGTGTATGAGGATTTGAAAAGAATAGCTGCCTGGCAGCTTCAGACGGAACGGCCCAATCATACGCTCCAGCCCACCGCGCTTGTTCATGAGGTCTATCTGAGGCTTGCAGCCAACGCTCAGATTGACTGGAAGGATAAGTCCCACTTCTTCGCGCTTGTAGCGCAGATCATGAGACACATTCTGGTGGACCATGCCCGGGGACGGTTACGTAACAAGCGCGAAGGAAGCGCGCGTGCCGTAGCACTTGACGAGGCTTTGAACGTCAGCACGCGCGGCGTCTGATCCCGGACTTGTTGAGCTTGATGAAGCGCTCAGCTCACTGGCCTTGATAGACGAACGAAAAAGCCGGATTGTCGAGTTGAGATATTTCGGCGGCCTGAGCATTGACGAGACAAGCGAAATCCTCGGAGTCTCTACGACGACCGTGCGGCGTGAATGGACGATGGCAAAAGCCTGGCTCCGCCGCGAACTACAGAAACAATCACCGCGGAGCGGTGCGAGAACGTAGCCAGGGGTTGAGTCTTCGAAACCCCTGGATCGATTCCATTGACGAATTGCATCCCGGAGGGATGCGAGAAAAACGACGGCCTTGACCGATCGTTTCTCGCATCCCTCCGGGATCACTCTCTCTCGCAATGCAACCAGGGGTTTCGAAGACTCAACCCCTGGCTACGATCTTGACGCCTCCGGCGTCAGCTCCAGCATGCGCATTAGATGTTTCGACCTTACCAGAAACATGCTCATGGCAAGCAGGAGAACGGTAGCGGGCATGACAAGCATGCTCCATGTCAGGTGTTCCGTCATTTCCATCCACTTAACGAAATGTGGAATCAACGCCACGAGGAGTGCTGTCAGAATAGTCTCCCAGAGCAGGACTTTGAGGTCACTGAATGATTTGAAGTGAAGCCAGGAGGGTAGCTTGTCGTCAAGTTTTTCAGGAAGAAGGAAGAGTTTTGCAATTCCTGCTGAGAAAATAAGAAACACCAGCGCCACGAAGAACGAGTCGAGCGATTCGAGCATTTCGATTGCCGGCCTGGCTTCGAGATCAGTTGAATATGTGCTTATATGCCCGCAGGGCGCGGATGCTTCCGATAACAATGAAACCAAGAGCGTGAACGAAGGCGAAAGCGACAATGATCAGGGATACATATCTCAACTTGAGCAGCTTCTCCAGCATCGTTGACTCCTGTCTCTTTTCTTGTTTGCTTGATGGGTTCGACTCGGCCATTATTGTCAAAATTCGCTAACCGGAAATGCAGTAGATGCACATCGAGAGGACGTGCGAGGAGCCTCGGTAATGACTCTTGCGGAACTAATACCACTAATCCTAAAAGCGAGCATCATTCTGCTTGTGATCAGCATCGGACTGACTGCGACATTTGGCGACGCGACATATCTCCTGCGGAGACCGGCGTTGCTTGCAAAGTCTTTCCTGTCGATGAACGTTATCATCCCCGTGTTTGCCGCAACACTTGCCGCGCTGTTTGACTTCCATCCGGCAGTCAAGATTGCACTGATTGCGCTTGCAGTCTCGCCTCTTCCGCCTGTGCTTCCAAAAAAAGCCGAGAAGGCCGGAGGCAAAACTTCGTACATGATCGGACTGCTCATTGCGGCAGGCTTGATATCGATCATATTTGTCCCGCTTGCTATCGAAATCCTTTCGTGGATCTTTCGTATGCCTGCCAGCGTCTCTCCGTTGGTTGTAGCCAGGATCGTTGTGTTGACAACGGTGCTTTTGCCTTTGATTGCCGGCATCCTCATCCGAGCCGTGATTCCTGGCCCCGCTGAAAGAATTGCCAAGCCGCTGGGCACGATTGCGATGATCCTCCTGTTGGCGAGCCGTAATACTTGTCGTGATCAAACTCTGGCCCGCGATCATGTCGCTTGTTGGCAACGGAAACGTGGCTGCTTTTGCCGTTCTTGTTATTGTCGGGCTTGCAGTAGGGCATCTCCTCGGCGGCCCCGACTCCGAGACTCGCACTGATCTCGCATTTGCGACTTCCACTCGACATCCGGGAGTTGCAGTTGCAATTGGAAACTCTGCATTTCCGGATCAGCCGCTCGTGCCGGCGGCCGTCATACTTCTTTATCTGGTATGTGCGATCATTTCGATCCCATACATCATGTGGTCACGACGGCGAAATGCTTCAGGCGTAACTGACCTCGTTACCAACACGTGCCGGGAATAAGGCTCGCGCGGAATTGCAGAATCGCGCCCAAGCAGTTCATCAACGACAATTCGCGCAGTTGCAAGCGAAGTGGTGATGCCGAGGCCTTCGTGTCCCGTCGCAAGAAACAGGTTGGCATCCTCTGCACACCTGCCAATCAGTGGAAGCTTGTCCGGAGTCGCTGCACGAAAGCCGGTCCAGGCACGTATAGCCTGCAGCCGTGCCAGTCGCGGCATGAACGCGGTTGCCCGTTCGATCATTTGCGAAAGAATCTCCTGATCAACGCCATCAGTTTCGACGCCATACTGGCGGTGACGACCCGACGAGCACCTGTCCCGTCCGTCGCGGTTGGACATTGAAAGCGACGGAATCTGACGTCAATGAATGTGCGCTCTTCAAATATCCGAGCTCGACCAGCTGATGACGAACGAATCCAGGATACCGATCCGTAATCACGAGGTGCCCCTTTCGCTTCCTGACATTGATTCCGGGTGTCAACTGAGGCGCCCAGTGACCGGTCGCGTTGAGAGCAACGCCCGAAGAAATGAATGTGCCGTCGCTCAGCTTTGCTCCTTTTCCACTGAGCTCAATCACGGGCTTTCCAACAAAGACGCACGCGCCGCGTTCCGAGGCTTTGTCGACGAAGTGCTTCGCTGCGCAAGGGGGATAGATTACTGCGTCAGAAGGAATGCGCAATCCCCCAGCCAGGCCGGACCGAAGGCTCGGGTTCGGCTTCGTACAAAGTCTGAGCGTCGAGGATCTCTGCGGCAACGCCACGCTCGCCGTAGAAGCGTTGCTTGCGTTTGACCTCCTCCATTTCATCGTCATCCGCGGCAACCCAGATCGTCCCGCAGGAATCGAATTCGCAGTTCGGCGGGCAGTTCTTCGGAGAATCTCGTTCCACAGCTGTTTGCGAATAGTGGGTCAGTGAAAACTGATCCTGGGAGTCATCCATGACGACCAGATGCCCCATCCCTGCAGCAGTTGCTCCTCCACCGATCTGATTGCCTTCGACCAGTGCTACGCTCAAACCCGCTAACGTTGCCTCCGCGGCACAGGCAGCGCCGACGATTCCGCCGCCGGCGATAATCAGGTCGAATGAATGACCGGGCATTACCGAACACCCCAGCAGAAGGGATCGCTCTCATCGAGGATGAGTGTTGCGTCGGCAGTGATATGAGCTGAGCCTTTGATATGAGGGTGAATCCTGCCGTCAACCAATGAAACGCTTCCTTCAAAAACGCTTCCGACGATGCTCTCCTGCCGCCAGGTATCACCCTCTCTGAGCTTCCCGTCTGCGACAAGGCACGCCAGCTTCGCGCTCGTTCCCGTGCCGCACGGCGAGCGATCATAGCTCTTGCCAGGACACAGTACGAAGTTCCTGCTATCGAGACCTTCGCGTGAAGGCGATCCAAAAAGCTCGATATGATCTATCTCCTGACCGCTCTCTCCCGTAATCCCCTTCGCGGTTAGCGCCGTTCGAATTCGCCACGCGAAGTCGGTCAGCTCTTCGATGCGATCCAAACCAAGATCAAAACGCGGCTCTTCAACGAGAAAGAACCAGTTGCCACCCCAGGCCACATCACCAAGAACGGGGCCGTGCCCCGCGACGTCGACTGCAACTCGTTTTGCGATCCGGTAACTTGGTACATTGTTGACTGTCACTTCTCCTGAATCGTGAAGTCGCGCTGTTATGATGCCCACAGGCGTTTCGATCCGATGTTCGCCAGGCTCCAGCCGTTCGAGATAAGCCAGCGTGACAACCAGTCCGATCGTCCCGTGACCGCACATTCCGAGATAGCCAACATTATTGAAGAAGATCACACCAGCTGCGCACGAAGCATCAACCGGCTTGCAAAGGAGCGCACCGACAATAACGTCCGATCCACGCGGCTCGTTGACGACAGCAGACCGGAAGGCATCATGCCTGGTGCGAAAGTGTTCCAACCTGCTCAGCCATCGAACCAGTGCCGAGATCCGGACTGCCGTCGATGACGACGCGGGTTGGCTCGCCACCGGTGTGCGAATCGATTACGCGAACAGTTCTCTGCTTTGTATCTTTCATGGGGCTTAGTTTCGTATACAATGCGGCTTGGAGAATGTCCATATGATTACCGACAGTGACCGCGATACAAAGGAACTTCCTACAATCGAATCAGCATGGCGAGCACGCATCTTCCTTTCTCGTCACTGGTGAAGGTGGATATAGGCGCGCTTTCGGATACGGGCAAGGTGCGGCCAGTAAACGAGGATCATTTTCTCGTTGGCCAGTCCGGGCGCTACCTGGACGTGACCATGACGAATCTGCCTGAAGGTTCCGCTCCGCTTCGTTCAGACGAAACAGCTTATGGCATGGTCGTCGCCGATGGAATGGGTGGGGCTGCGGCGGGTGAGGTCGCGAGCCGTGAGGCGATCAGCGATCTGATCAATCTGGTGCTGGACCTTCCTGATTGGATTCTGCGACTGGATGAGCGCACGACGAAAGTAGCAATGACTCGAGCCGCCTATAGATACAAGCAGGTGGATGCCGCGATCACCAAGCGGGCGGAGGAAGATCCAAGGTTGTCCGGAATGGGAACCACAATGACAGTCGCGTTCAGCCTTGGGGCCGATCTGATCGTGACACATGTTGGTGATTCTCGTGCTTACCTGCTACGCAAAGGACGCCTTCAGCAACTGACTCGCGATCAGACACTGGTCCAGGCGTTGATAGATATCGGAGAGATCACGCCGGAAGAAGCCAACTCTCATCCTATGCGTCACATACTCACGCAGGCCCTTGGCCAGCACAAAGGTAAGGTTCAGGTTGAGGTTCAGCGCATCAGGCTGAACCACGACGATTGGCTTTTGCTGTGCACTGATGGTCTTACGGAAATGGTGCCCGACGATCAGATTCTGAAATTGCTCGATCAGCCACAGTCGGCTGAGGCGGCGTGTAAGAAGCTTGTTGATCTCGCGCTCAAAAACGGTGGCAAGGACAACGTCACCGTGATTGCGGCACACTATCAGTTTCCGGATTGATGAGTGCTGAGTGCTGAGTGCTGAGGTTGCTGAGTCTGCGAAGCTGCGAAGACGCGAATTAGAATTGAAGTTGCATTCTGAAGCACTTTTGTTCTTTTTCGCGTAATCGCAGGCTTAAGCGTGAGAACTTAGAACTCAGCACCCAGCACTCAGCACTCAGCACTCAGCACTCAGCACTAAGCAACACTGCTCGCATTGCCGGCGATAAATTTGAGGAGCGCTCGCTGACGGCGAGCGGGGTCGCACTTCATCCAATCGTCTGGAGGAAACCGGTGAGTGCGAGTTGCGACTCATGCGCCGAGCGGAGCGCTCGGTTCGGCTGTGGGCGCGATAGATTCCCCTCAGCGCCTCTTCTATCCTCGCCTCATCCCGCGAAGCAAAATTGGTCTTATGTCGCGAAAGTGAGCTTCTGAAGCCGACGATCAGTCCAAGAAATGACAGTCCGAGTACGAACACGAGCGCGGTGTCAAAGTTGATGGCATCAGTCAGCATGTTGGCTCCTTTCGCCTTTTTGATAAGCAGCCTCATCGCTGCTGTGAGGAGGAGGTTACCAGACGATCCAGCTGCTGGAAATCGTACGATAGTTCGTCCAGGGTCTACTTTGGTTCGATTCGTGTTGCACCTTCGTACAGTACAAGCCTCGGGGCCAGCAGGCGGGCGAGGCACGCAAATTGACTGTCAAAAGGGAAACGCATGTGGAAGTGCTTTAATCTCTATGCCGGGGAGGCAAATCGAAGGAGTACGAAGGCTGTTTTGCACAGAGAGTGCATCTTGCGACCCAAGATATTGGAGCACCCACGAATTGTTGGAGGCTATTTCACAGGGAGAACTGTCTTTAGGATCTTTGAACAGCGTGTCCATTATAAAGAACTTTCGGAAAGTGAGCACTCGCGTGGTATCCTTGCAACCATGGCCCCAGGATCCTTGGCATCAACCTCGCCGAGACAGTCGCAAAAAGGCGGGTGAGATGAGTGCCCCTTGCCAGAGAGAGTTGAGGGCAAGGGGTCACGCCGACCCTCCTTTGCGAGTCAATCGCATCGAGAACTCCAATGTTTTCGCGATGGCGTGAAGGCTTCGAATTGTTGCCCGCGCACGTTGACAAGGCATACGTACAAGGGCACAAAATAGTAAAAGGGTAATGCATAGCAGAGGCGGAAATGAGTCTGACGAAAGGTGGCGGCGAGGTGTAACCAGTTCCAAACGAACTTGCCAAACCGACGGAGACGGACAGACTTTTGTCGCGTGGTTGATGTAGATCGGAGGATAACTTGACTCCTTTAGTGAAACGCAAATCGGTTCTTTCGAAGGTGATCTATGTGGCTCTCTTCATCGTCCTGCTGCCACAGACGGCAAAGGCATCCATCTTTGAAGGTGAGACCCTCGATGCGATTGCCGACGGCATCGCCTGGGTGGCACTGGTCATTGCACCCATAATTGGCATCGCCATATTCTGGATTCTTCACATCATGCCGGAGAAGATCGCGGAGAAGCGCAAACATCCTCAGGCACAAGCCATCCAGACCCTGTGCCTTTTGTCTCTCTTTTTCGGCGGTCTCCTCTGGCCGATTGCCTGGTTGTGGGCCTATTCGAAACCGGTCCTCTACAAGATGGCGTACGGCACTGATGAGGTAGAACACGGTCACGGCGACGAGCCTGCGAGCGATGTGACACCAGATGGCGAGGTGCCGGCACACGCAGCCTCAGGGACGACCTATACCTGCTGATCTCGAGGTAGCTCCCTCGAAGGGAGGGCACGGCTAATGGAGATCCTCTTACTTCTTATCTATTCGATAATTGTCTGGCTGATATTTTTCAAGTTCAAGTTACTGCCCTGGAACATTATCAGCCAGGTGATCGTGGTCACGATTCCTGTCATCGCGATTACTCTCCTGATCCTTTTTCTCAACATATTTGCGCCATCCTCCGATGATGTGCGCGTCCTTAACTATGTTGTTCAGGTAGTGCCGCGAGTCTCCGGGCGTGTGATCGAGGTGCCAGTCGAGCCCAACCGTCCGGTGAAAAAAGGAGACGTGCTGTTCAAGATTGATCCCACGCCCTTTGAGCAACAACGTCCTCGCGCTCGAAGCGAAAATCCCTGAATTGAAGGCTAAGCTGATCAGTGCCCGGGCTTACCAGCGAGAGCTCGGAGACCAGTTGCAATCGGCGGCCAGCAAGAAGACAGCCGCGTCTGCAAAGGTGGTTGACGCGCAAGGTTACAAGCGCGAACTGGAAGATCAGTTGAAATCGGCAACAGGCCAAAAGGCTACAGTTGCCGCGAAGCTCGATCTGGCGCGAAAGCGACTGGTACAAACGAAAGAGCTGGCGGAGAAAGGTGCGGGCCCTAAGTACGACTTCGAGCAGAGCGATGCGGACGTCAGGAGTCTTGAAGCGGAGCTGGCAACCGCCACCGCAAATGAGTCTCAGATCCGGCAGAAACTGAATTCGACAACTGCCGCTGGCGAACTTGCGGAGGTTGCGCAGGCACAAGCCGAAATGGCATCCGCCGCAGCAAGTGAATCTCAGGTTGCGCAAAAGCTCTCGGCAAAGACCGAAAGTGGAGACCTGTCCGAGGTGGCTCAGGTCAAAGCCGAGCTCGAGCAGGTGAATGCTCAGCTTGCGGAAGCGCGCTGGCAACTTGAGCAGTCTACCGTCTACGCTCCCGCGGATGGGACCGTCATAAACCTTCAGCTACGGCCCGGCTCGTTCGCGTCGGGGCTCGGGGCGTTGCCCGTCATGGAGCTTTGTCGAGAACGAACAATGGATCATCATGATGTTCCATCAGAATGAACTGCGTAACATTAGTCCGGGCAACGAGGCGGAGATCTTCCTGAAGAACTACCCGAACCGAATCATCAAGTGCAAAGTTGACTCAATCGTCTGGGCATCAGGTACCGGACAACTCCCCATCTCAGGAATGATTCCGCCGACGGGCACCACACCAGTACCCGAGGGACGTGTTGCAGTCCGGTTGATGCCTGCTGACAAGGATAAGGACTTGTTCCTTGCCGCAGGCGCCCAGGGTCACGGCGCAGTCTTTACTGATTCCGGACACCTGATTCATATCGTGCGCAAGGTATTCCTGCGCGTCAGCACCAAGCTTGACTGGCTCGTCCTCAAGCTGCATTGAGAAGACCATGAAACATAGCAACACAGCGAAGCTTTCAACGTACGTCGACACCGCGAAGCGTACGTTGTACCGCCTTCAGGGAGAATCTTGTTTTTCACTCCGACGTCCCGGTAAGTTTCTGGTCTTTGCTGTCCTGGCTGCCCTGATCAGTCAAGGGTGTGTCAAACCAGCACCTGAGCGCCCCGAGATCCAACAGGACGCGATGAAGACGAATGGTACTCACCAATCCGTGGACGGCAGCCGGTTTTGCGGCGGGTCCGATCGCGGGTAACTGGCTCGCGTCCTTTAACGATCCGGAACTTGCAATACTCGTGACTGAGGCCGTCGCCAACAACCCTGATCTGCGCGTCGGTGCTACACGTGTCGAGCAGGCCAAGGAATACGTCAACATGGCAAAAGCCGCTCTGTGGCCGGCCGTCGGTATTCTGGGCAAGGGGAGCTTCAAAGGCGGCGATGACGGTAATATGGGTTTGAGCGGCGGCATCCTGGGAGCATCCTGGGAGATCGATCTTTGGGGCAAACTTCGCTACGCGCGAAACGCAGCTAAAGAGAACTACTCCTCGGCCAAAGCAGACTACGAGTACGCCCGTCAATCGATCGCTGCGATGACGGCCCGCAACTGGTTCTTAGCCACCGAAACATGGCTTCAGATCCAACTCGGCCAGGAGATGGTGGTTTTTTCTGAACAATACCTTGACCTCGCCATGACACGCCACCGTGTTGGCGTGGGAGACGAGCAGGATGTGGTGGTTGCTCAAGCCAATCTCAGCAGTTACCTGGACGGGTTGAGACAGGTTCAGCTTGCGCACCAGCAAACTTTGCGCGGGCTCGAGCAAATCCTGGGACGTTACCCTTCGGCAGAGGTGAAAGCGCGACTGGAACTCGCAAATCTGCCGGGACCGGTTCCGGCTGGCGTGCCACTCGAGGTTTTGGAACGCCGTCCAGACATTATCGCAGCTGAACGGCGAGTCGCTGCTGCGTTTAACCGGGTGGGAGAAGCAAAAGCTGCCAGATTGCCATCGCTCAAGCTGACCGCCAACTTCGGAGCTATCGGCAGCTCAGTTCTCGAACTGAAGGACGATTTCTCGAATCCGATCGCTGGCGCCGGCATCGGGATGTTTGCGCCGATCTATCACGGGCGGCGCTCTGAAAACTCAGGTGCGCATTCGATCCATCGAACAGAAAACGGCCGTCGCAGAGTATGCGCGAATTGCACTGCGTGCGATCACTGATGTCGAGAATGCGCTCGCGACTGCAAACACGCTCAAAGAGCGCGAGGTGATTCTGCTGGCGATGGTAGATCAAAACAGGCGGGCACTTGAGCTTGAAGAGACGGCATATCGCGTCGGGAAAGTCGATATGCGCGGCGTGCGGCAACGTCAACTCACACTCTACGGTGCTCAGATCACTCTTCTGCGGGTGCAGAGTGAACAGTTGATACAACGCGTCAATCTGCATCTGGCGCTTGGTGGCAGCTTCTCGTAAGGCATCCTCACAAGGACTGAGCTTCCATTCTGATTTCGCGACGTTCGGTTCTGGAGTGCAAGCCATGGGAAGTGCGTCTCATGCACGTGTCCCGATTCGTCCGCCGGCAAGCGAACATTTCAGGGTCTTCAATGAAGACGAAGACTAAGAACCCACGGAGGCAGTCATAGCTGAACATTACGATCTTGTAGTTATCGGTAGCGGTCCAGGTGGTCAACGGGCATCAATCCAGGGAGCCAAGCTGGGCAAGCGGACCGCGATTATCGAGAAGAGCGATCAACTTGGCGGCGCGGCGCTGCGAGCAGGAACGATTCCCACAAAGACCCTCAGAGAAGTGTCATTGTTGGTGAGCGGCGCCTTGGGCAAAGGCTTGCTTGGCGACAAGCGCGTGATCCGGCAGGAAATCGACCTTGAAGAACTCTTTAAGGCTGCGATCGCCACTAGCGCGACGCAGTTGCGAGTGATCAAAGATGCATTTTCCCGGAACCGAGTATCGGTTATCTGGGGAGAGGCGACTTTTGTCGATGAACGCACGGTCGCCGTCACCGGCACCGACGGCGTAAAAACGCTGACAGCGGATCGGTTCGTGATTGCAACCGGCACTCGCGCCGCGCAGCCTGCAAGCATTCCGTTCAACGACACGACTATCTTTAACACCGACACGGTGAGGAACCTCAAGCGGTTACCGAAATCGATGCTGGTCGTTGGAGGTGGAGTGATCGGCACTGAGATCGCCTGTATTTTCGCTGCCCTGAACATCGAAGTGACACTTGTTGAAGGCCGCGACCAGCTTCTCGGTTTTATTGACCGTGAGATCATCGAGGCTTTTCAGACAGCAATCAGAAGACTGGGCGTCACGCTGCGCCTGGGTGAAAAGGTTCAGAAGGTTGAAGAGGTGACGGGACCTAGAGGCGAGAGCGTGGTTCAGACAACCCTCGAGTCAGGAAAAGAGCTTCGAGCTGAGACATTACTTTATGCAGTCGGGCGTCAGGGAGTCTGCCGGAATCTCAATCTGGAGAAGATCGGCATACCCTACGACGACCGCGAGCGGCTGAAGGTCAATGAGCATTACCAGACGACTCTGCCGCACGTTTATGCCGTGGGCGACGTGATTGGATTTCCCGCGCTGGCGGCGACGGCCATGGAACAGGGCCGGCTTGCGGCTTTACACGCGTTTGGAGTGCCCACACGATCGCTTCGGAGCTTGCTGCCGTATGGCATCTATGCGATTCCCGAAATCTCGATGGTGGGTGAGACCGAAAAGAGCCTGACGGACTCAGGCATACCTTATGAATCAGGAATAGCTCGATATGACGAGCTTGCACGCGGGAATATGCTCGGTTCACGCGATGGGCTGCTCAAGTTGCTTGTCCATCAAAAGAATCGCCGGATCCTTGGAGTGCACTGTATCGGTGAGAGTGCTACCGAACTGATTCACATCGGACAGATGGTCATGGCATACGACGGCACAGTCGACGACCTTGTTGACAACGTGTTCAACTACCCGACATTGGCTGAGGCGTACAAGGTGGCTGCGCACAATGCCATCGACAAGCTCGACTGAGTGGACTTTCTCGGGCGAGCAATCCATTTTTCAAACTGAGGAGCAGGGGGCACAAAGAACAATATGAAAACAAAGGAACTGATCCGGAAAGCCAGGGCACTTGCAGAGCCTTTTCGCGTGACTCGAGGGGACAAGTTTCGCCTTAAAGACTATGACCCGAATGACACACTGGACTTTACTTCCGAAGACAAACCACGTGCAAAGGAAGCTCTAGCCATAGGCGTCGAGGCGCTGGCTCAGTTGCAGGACATGTTGTATGCACAGAACCGTTGGGCTGTGCTACTCATCTTCCAGGCGATGGACGCTGCCGGGAAGGATGGCGCAATCAAGCATGCAATGTCCGGAATCAACCCTCAGGGTTGCCAGGTCTACTCCTTCAAGTCCCCTTCGAGCGAGGACCTCGATCATGATTTTCTTTGGCGCTGCATGAGATGCTATGCCCGAGCGCGGACGAATCGGGATATTCAATCGGAGCTATTACGAAGAAGTGCTTGTCGTGCGCGTGCATCCTGAATTTCTCGAGAAGCAACGGATTCCGCGCGAGCTTGTAGGTAAGAATATCTGGAAGGAGCGATTCGAGGATATTCGCAACTACGAAAAGTATCTGACCCGCAATGGAGTAGCAATTCGCAAGTTCTTTCTCAATGTGTCGAATGGAGAGCAGCAGAAGCGCTTTCTCGCAAGGATCGATGATCCGGACAAGAACTGGAAGATGTCATCAAATGATGCAAAGGCGCGGGGATATTGGGATGACTACATGAAAGCCTACGAGGATCTGATTCGCGAAACCGTCGACGAAGGACGCTCCGTGGTACGTCGTCCCTGCAGACAACAAGTGGTTTACGCGAGCAGTCGTGGCGGCAGGCATCATCGAGGCGCTCTCGTCTCTTGGCCTCGGTTACCCGGAGGTTGGCGACGAAAAGCTGAAGGAACTGGCCGAGACGAAGAAGATACTGACGACGAAGAAGACAACGAAAAAGAAGAAATCATAATGACTGAAAAGCGGTCGACCGCCTTCTTTGCAGCAAGCCGGTCGATCCAGTTAGGATAGCCTGAGACTTTTGGTGGCAAAGGAGAAGCTATGAGCAGGGATATTTTCAAGGACCGCGAACGGGGTTTCGAAGAGGAGTTTTTTCTCAAGCAGAACGCCAAGCTCATCGAGAAAATTCGCGAGCGCGCAAGGCTCGAGGAGATCGCACACGCTCTGGCCGATAAGCTGCAGGTGGACAACCCCGAGTTGCTTCTTCGTATTATTGATTTAGGCGTCACACGAGACACAGGTTCCGCTTTCCTCGCAGCACCACTTGTTCAGGTTGCATGGGCTGGCGGTAAGGTGACGGATCAGGAGCGGGAGACACTCTTGAGGCTCGCCGCGGCGCGTGGAATAGAAGAAGGTTCGGTCGCGCATGCGAAACTTCTCGAGTGGCTCGAGGTTCGTCCCAACGACCAGTTTTTCGAAACTGCAGTTGAGGCTCTGCGGGTCGGATTCTCGGTTCTGCCAGCATCAGAAAGGGAAGAGCGGGTCAACGGAATCCTCGAAAACTGTAAGGAGGTGGCGGAGGCATCCGGAGGTCTTGCCAGAAAGCTCGGTCTCGGAAGCGGTGTCTCTCACGAGGAAGAATCGCTCCTCGAAACCATCGCCGCGAAGCTGAGAGCTGGAGCTGAGAGTTAATGAAGAAGAAGTCAACGCAGAGAACGCAGAGTGAAGACGCTGAGAACGCAGAGAAAGCAGTGTGACACTGATCTCTGCGTCACTGCGTCTAAGCTGCGCTCTCTGCGTTGAACTTCTTCAATGCCTCACTACTTCCCGCTCAGCTGAACTGACGGGAATTCGTAACGTCCGCTAAAGATTTCGGCTCGAGGTTGGTACGTTCTAAAGACGAGATAGAAGTTTCCTTTCGGCGCTGGTAACCAGTTGGGTCTTTGCCGTGATGAGCCCGGGGGCTCATCTTGAATGAAGATGTCTATCGAGCCGTCGGTATTTGTTATGAGACCGCGCGTGAGGCCGCTGATCGAATATCGGTTTATGCGATTGTCTACGAAGAACGAATCAGCAGAACTATAGAGTGTTAACGACCAGGAAGCATCTACGGGTGGAATATGAGCTTTATCCATCTTGATCACATATTCATGCTCACCACTCAACGGCTTACCGCTCACGTCAGTGCGACTCAGAGCGGCGGTAATCTCCTGGGGTACAGTCGCACCGGGCCCTACCTTTGCCATTGCCGCTCGCAAGAGGTAGTCGTTACCATAGGCACCACTTTTGAAAGTGTATTCCCAACCGTTCACCTTCTGTTCAAGGCTGTCCAGTTTTTCAGAGATCAGCTTTTCGCCTGTTGTTACGGCGGATTGCAGCGCGGCAAGAATAGAAGGGTCTTTGACTTCAGTTGATGGAACGCGACCGGGACCGAGACCAATAGTTTGAAATTGCGCAAGAAGTTGAGCTTCGCCCGGCGGAGGAGGGTTTGTCTTGAGTTCTTCGCACATCTCATCAAAGAATTTGATTCCCGCTGAGGCGATGTCCTGCGGACTGCCCGATGCAGCTGATCCTTGCGGCGAAGAAGCTGCCGGCGCCGCGTTTCCGGAAAATACTCCAAGTGGCGTGAGCTTGATTTTGCGGATCATTGCCAGGGCTTTTTCCGTGTCCTCATAGATGTCGATGTAAGTTTGGCCCCGGATCCATACGTTATTCGTTGGTGCCTTGACTTGAGTAAGGCCCTTTGGAGGTGTACCGCTCCAGCCGGGTCCGGTTATCAGATAGTTGCCCGGCCTGTTACCCGTCACGCGCCGGCCAATAATTTTGAAAACGTTCCCATATGCATCAAAGAACGACAACGCATAGTATCGACCACCCGTGTTGGCAAATGTCCGGGCATGGCGGGGACTTGCAGGACCTGTGGCTCGGCTGACAGATCTAACCAGGCATTGGATTGGATTGTGTCATTGTTTGGCGTGATGGTGTCTCTGGGATCCTTGGCGTTTAGCAACCGGGATGCGTGCGCGAAGGTATTGATCGGAGCGCGAATGCCCTCCATCCCCTGCTTGCTGAGAGTATGAAGTTTTCTGAGCCGGCTCAAAACTACCAGCGGATATCCGTAGATATAGGCTTGAACGGCAATTTGATTGTAATCTTGCGCAGGTTGACCGATAAAGTCATTCGGTTGAGCGGCTGTTACAAGACACGCGGCTATAACGATCGGCGCCGCGAAGTTTCGCCTAAATCGGTTCGTGAATCTTTCTATAATCATATTTCTTACCATCGGAGGTTATCTGACAGCCGCAATTGTACCAGACCAGTGGCCGAAAGGCTGACGTTGTTCCCAAGACTGTAAACTTAAAAGGAGTGCAATGAGCAAGCTAACTGAGAGACAAGCGAAAGCTGCATCCCCCTCGAATACGGAAAGGCTCCGATTGCAGGAAGCCCATGACGGAAAAGGGGATTGGAAGAAGTGGGGTCCATACCTCAGCGAGCGTCAGTGGGGGACGGTTCGCGAGGACTACAGCCAGGATGGCAATGCGTGGGACTACTTTACCCACGACCAGGCCAGATCACGCGCTTACCATTGGGGAGAAGATGGACTGGCAGGCATTTCTGACGAGAAGCAGCGTCTCTGCTTTGCCCTCGCGCTTTGGAATGGCGTGGATCCAATCATCAAGGAGCGTGCGTTCGGGTTGACTAACAGCGAGGGAAACCATGGCGAGGATGTCAAAGAATACTACTTCTACCTCGACAGCACGCCGACCCATTCCTACATGAAATACCTTTACAAGTACCCGCAACGCGCGTTCCCGTATGACGATCTGGTTAAGACAAACAAGGGGCGTTCGAGGGAGGAGCTCGAATATGAGCTTCTCGATACAGGCGTCTTCGATGATGACCGCTACTTCGACGTCTTTGTCGAATACGCCAAGGCAGCGCCCGAAGACATCCTCATCCGGATCTCGATCTGCAATCGCGGACCTGAGGCGGCAACCATCAATGTCCTTCCGACACTCTGGTTCCGGAACAGCTGGACGTGGTGGCCGGAGTCGCAGAAGCCGGTTATGAACGCTGCAAAGGTAAAGGGTGGGGTAAGCGTCGTGGCATCGCATGTCGAACTGGGCGATCGCTACCTGCACTGCGAGGGAGCAGCGTCTCTGCTTTTTACTGAGAATGAGACAAACAACGAGCTTCTCTTTCGCGCGCCAAACAACTCGCCCTATGTCAAGGACGGCATCAACGACTATGTAGTTCACGGCCGTAAGGATGCGGTAAATCCCTTGATGACAGGAACCAAGGCCTCGGCGAACTACAAGGTGACCGTCGCTCCTGGAGCGACTGAGATCATCCGGCTTCGCCTGAGTGACAAACCCGCATCAGGAGGTGGGTCTTCCACCGGTAAGGATTTCGATGCAGTTTTCGAGGTTCGGCTAAAGGAAGCGGACGAATTCTACCGTTCGATTGCGCCGCCGAACATCAGTGAGGACGAGGCGAGGGTAATGCGTCAGGCGCTGGCCGGGATGCTTTGGACAAAGCAATACTACTTTCTTGACGCAGATAAATGGCTCGAGGATCGTTCGGCACACCCGCTTCACGGGGGTCGAGGGTTTGCGCGGAACAAAGAATGGTTCCACATGCTGAACGATCACATCATCTCCATGCCCGACAAGTGGGAGTATCCATGGTACGCAGCCTGGGACCTTGCCTTTCATACCGTCGCGCTGTCGGTAGTTGATGTGGACTTTTCAAAACAACAACTCGATCTCATGCTCCAGGGTGCTTACCTCCACCCGAGTGGTCAGATACCCAGCTTATGAATGGAACTTCAGCGATGTGAATCCGCCAGTACATTCCTGGGCAACGCTTTTCCTGCACCGAACCGAGCAAGCCCTTGGCGGTGAAGGGGACATCAACTTTCTGAAGCGGTCTTTTTCCAAGCTTCTGCTGAACTTTACCTGGTGGGTGAATCGCAAAGACCGCTACGGCAAGAATGTCTTCGAGGGAGGATTCCTCGGCCTCGACAACATCGGTGTATTCGACCGCAGCTCACCGCTTCCTACCGGCGGTTATCTCGAGCAGGCGGACGGGACGGCCTGGATGGCGTTGTTCTGCCAGAACATGTTCGAGATGAGCGTTGAGCTGGCCGCACACGACCCGATGTACACAGACCTCGTTGACAAGTTCATCGAGCACTTTTTCTGGATCGCTGCAGCGATGAACAAAACCGGACCGGAGGGTATGTGGGACGAAGAGGACGGTTTCTACTATGACGTCTTGCGACTGCCTGACGGAAGAGCGACGCGTCTCAAAGTTCGGTCAATGGTGGGGCTGCTACCTCTCTGCGCAACTACGGTCGTCGAGAAATGGCAGCGTGACCGAGTGCCAGAAATCGCCGCGACGTTCAGGAACCGTATGCGCCGTATGCCTGAACTTGCGACGTCAATCCATCCTACAGGAGAGGGGCACCTCGGTGTCGCGGAACGGGGGATTGCCGCCCTCGTGAATCCAGACAGGCTGCGCCGCATCCTGACCAAGATGCTTGATGAGGACGAGTTCCTAAGCCCTTACGGTATTCGCGCACTTTCGCGTTTCCACCAGGACCATCCGTACATCGTCCATGTACAAGGCAAAGAGTACAGGGTCGACTATCTGCCTGCAGAATCCGACTCGGGCATGTTCGGCGGCAACTCCAACTGGCGAGGTCCGATCTGGTTCCCGGTGAATGCAATGATAATCCGCGCGTTGTTGCAGTTCTACGCATACTACGGTGACGGGTTCAAGATTGAGTGTCCGACGGGCTCCGGCAACCTCATGAACCTCTTCGAGGTGTCTAAGGACCTCTCGAACCGCCTGAAGAATATCTTCCTCCGCGACCAGCACGGCCGGCGGCCGATCTATGGTGGTACTGAGAAGTTCCAGACCGATCCGCACTGGCGCGATCACCTCCTCTTCTATGAATACTTCCACGGTGACAACGGAGCGGGCCTGGGAGCAAATCATCAGACAGGCTGGACTGGCCTCGTGGCGAAGCTTATAGAGCTGTACGGCTTTCTCGAGCCGAGCGGTTGCTCGAGAGCGGGCGTTCGGCGGTGTTCACGAAAGGAAAGTGAGAATTTGAGAAACGGTATGGAGTTCAAGCTTGCTGGTGGCGGGTTCTTTGTGAAGAGCAAGCTAAAGCTTGAACTCCATACGCCGATCCGGGACGACTGCAATCGAAGGGGGTGATTATGAAACTTTCGTTGAAGCCATCTATTAATTGGCTTCTGGTTTTCATTCCGATCACGCTGGTACTCGAGCACGCTGGCACGTTCTCCCCGCCACTGATCTTCTTTTCGGCAGCGCTCGCTATAGTTCCCATTGCAGCGCTCATTGTTCACGCCACTGAACACCTATCACATTACACAGGCGATGCTGTTGGCGGATTGCTGAATGCGACTTTTGGCAATGCACCCGAGCTGATTATTGCCATCGTAGCGCTTAAAGCGGGACTCTTTGACATGGTGAGGGCCTCGATCATTGGAGCAATCCTGGCAAATCTTTTGCTCGCACTGGGAGTAGCCTTCCTGCTTGGTGGATTGAAATACCGCGATCAGGATTACAACCCCAAGGCGACGCGTATCTACAGCTCTATGATGCTCATTGCCGTGATCAGCCTCGTGATACCAAGCGCGTTCAGCCGTTTCTTCTCACCTACTGGCACGATCCGTGAGGAGCAGATTTTGAATCTGGGAATGGCATTCGTCCTGCTGGCCGCTTATGGGCTTTACCTGTTCTTCATGCTAAAGACGCATCCTCATCTCTTCGCGAGCGCGGCACCAGCCCCGGGCGCAACCGCGTAGAACACCACCACGAGGTGGTTTGGAGTGTTCCGAGAGCAGTAGGTAGCTTGATTGGCGCATCGGTTGCCGCGGCATGGATGAGCGAGATACTGGTCGGTGCGGCAGAAGGGACCGGTCAGGCGCTCGGGATGTCGCAGGTCTTTATCGGGATTGTAATTCTGGCAGTCGTCGGAGGGGCCGCAGAAAGCGGGTCAGCCGTCGCAATGGCTCGAAAGAACAAGATGGACCTGACAATGGGTATCGCGCTTGGAAGTTGTATTCAGATCGCGCTCTTTGTCGCTCCGGTTCTTGTGCTGCTCAGTTATTTTGTGGCCCCGCAACCGCTCGAGCTTGCGTTTGGGAGAGCAGAGCTGGGTACGCTGTTTATGGGGGTTCTGATCGGTAATTTGGTCGCTTCTGAAGGACAGTCTAACTGGTACAAGGGTGTCCAGCTGATAACCGTCTACGTGATCTTTGCCACCCTCTTCTATTTTATTCCGGATGCGCCAGGCTAAGGAGGAGCGAGCCATGAGGCGAAAGGCAACAGAGGCATTGGAGCGAGTTCTGGGACGACAGACCACGGCCTCTCAATCGTGCTGGGCTTGCTGGTTGTTGTCGTTTTTCTTCTACCGCTGCTTCGCCCAACAGGGCCGTTCAGAAAGGTGCTCAGCGATATCGTATTCTCGTTGCTGCTCATCTCTGGTGCTGTTTCAGTCTCCGGGCGACGTTCGACGTTTCTATTGATATCAGTGGTCGCGACCGCGGCACTCCTCGTTCGCTGGGTGAGCTGGCTTGCACCATCAGACTTTCTCGAGCAGGCCGGGGCAGCTTCACTCCTGGCTTCACTCGGCCTGCTTTCTCTGGTTGTCCTGGCGCAGGTCTTTCGCAAAGGGCCAGTCACACCGCATCGTGTCCTGGGTGCGATCGCAGTCTACCTGCTTCTCGGGCTGACATGGGGCTCTGCATACGAACTCCTGGCCCTGACGCAACCTGGAGCATTCGCCGGGTCAGGAATTGAAGTGACTACGTCGTCGCCATGGCTATACTACAGTTTTGTGACGCTCACGACTGTAGGCTACGGTGACATTTCACCAGTCCACTCAGTCGCCCGCTCACTTGCAATGCTCGAGGCGTTAACTGGACAACTGTATCCTGCAATCCTGCTCGCCCGGCTTGTCTCCCTTGAAGTCGAATCGCGCAAGCAGGGATAACGACAGGTCGGTTTGGTTCAACACATCTTTCGGCGGAGGAGAATGATTGCCCCAGAACGATTTTTCTCTGGTTAACGGAGGGCCGCTGTTCTGGCTCAGCTCATAAGCCTGCGAGTGGACTCGCTTCACGCGCTGACCTGGGTCTGTTGCTCAGCGAGGGTCTGCGTGGGGAAGCAGGCTTCCCTGGATTGTCCACACACCCCTTCCTGTTCAGCGGTATTGCGGGCTATCATTGACCGTCGTATCGCGGATTTGGCCGGCATACTCGCGCCTGTACAGCATGGATCTTGCCAGAGATCGCCGTGGATCGACGGATCTCAGTATTGCCAGATCAGCTACGACCTGCGTGCCTCGTATCTCAGATGAACTTCCGAATACTCGCGGGTGGTGGCACGTCGGCATTCGAGTCAGCCGTGGGCAGACATGAGGCTTGGCGATGTCCTGCTGCAACTTCAACACCCCGACGGCCAGACAGTTTTGCACTCATCGTTTTCAGGTTTGAGCTTCAAGCTTTCAGGGCCTTGTGCGTTGCTACTGTTAGCCCTTAACGAGTCAGTCCATGCCGATATCGTTACTCAGCGGACCCTTCGTATTTAGAGCCAACCACAAGCTAAAGCTTGAACTCAAACTTTATCAGTCACGCATCGACTCGCGTGTTTCTGAGGAGCGGCACATGCGAAATCGGATGCCGCTTCCTCCGGAGGAATGTCCACGTCCGAGTTCGTTCTGCTCACAGCAGGCTGAAGCTTGAACTCGAAACACCGACCACCGACCCACCGACCACGCCACGACCACTATCACTATTTCCCTTCGAGCTTTTTCAACGCTGTAGCGCCGCCAGCATTCCTGGGGTTCAGTTCGAGAGACTTTTTGTAGTTTGCAATGGCGAGTTCTTTTTCGCCGCTGGTTGCGTAGGCCTCACCCAGGCTGTCATAGACGTTGAATGATTTGGGATAGAATTCGACATTGAGCTTGAAGATCGCGATTGCTTCGCGAAGCTTACCCTGTCGCATCAGGTTGTATCCGAGCCCGTTCAGACGTCCCTCGTCAACAACGGCATTCTGCGGTTTTTCGCTTTTGATCTTGCGGTAGGCGTCCACGGCTTCAGTCGTCTTGCCTGCCAACAACATCTCGTACGGAATCATCACATCGTTTGCAATCCTCGGAACTAAAGTCTCCTGACCTCCCAAACGCAGTTTTATGGCATCAACTTTTCCGCTGGCATTTCTTTGAAACGCAACCTGGACGTCACGGTCTTTCCTGATGAAGGTCGTTTCAGAAATCGGGAACAACTCTACCTTGGGTCCTCCATCGCTTGGCTCGACAAAGAGCTTTCCACTCTCATTTGTCATCTTCAATGCCAGGTCAGGGTTGGGCTGAAACCGGCCCACGTAGTCATCGAGTTTCCCGGCGTCGACAGTTACGATTTCATGGGGCTTTGGCAGGAATTCCTCCCAGCCGTATTCCACCGCGATGCCTCTTATGATTTCCCGGATAATCGCCCCGTTGTCAGAATTGACCATTACCGCTACGCCATATCCTTTTGTCTTGTGTACAAGCAACTCGGCTCTGAAGCCTTCGTCGGCTCCTCCGTGTCCGAAATAGACCGCATTTCCGTGCTTCTCGAGGAAGAAGCCCATCGCGATATGGTCTTCGATGAAGGGCGTCACCATCCTGTCGGTTGTCTCTTTAGAAAGCACTTTGTTGGATTTGCCCGCCAGTGAGAGCTGAACCTCGATCGCGAACTTCGCGAGATCAGTCGGAGTAGTCCATAGCCCTGCTGCCGCCATCTCAGGGTAGATGTGAAGCTTGCCGGCAACAGGATTTCCGTTTCCTTTGTGACCGGATGCGGCCTTCTTTCTCCAATCATCAGGCAACGGCTGACTGTATGTACTATTCGTCATGTCCAAAGGCCCGAGGACGGTTTCTTTGGCGATCTGAGGATATGGCTTTTTTTCGATATCCATAATCGCAAGTTGCGCAATTGTGGTACCGCCACCCGAGTATCGGAATTTGGTGCCCGGCTGCATGTCTACTCTGACGGGCGCAGTGTTGGTTGGCTCGACGCCATCCAGAACCTGCGGGAGTGTTGGCAACTTGCCTCCGACCGCATATCCCGGAAAGCCGTGGACCGTCAGCCCGGCTGTATGGGTTAGAAGGTTGGCAAGCGTTACCTTCTTTGTGGCGGTGAATTCGTTCTCCGGAAGCTTCCACGAAACAAGCTTCTTGTTGATATCCTCATCGAGCGATATCTTTCCATCCTGCACTTTTTTGAGCGCCACCATTGCAGCCACAGACTTGCTGATTGATCCCGCCTGGAAAAGAGTTTCCGTAGTTACGGGCTCATTTGTTTCAACGTCTTTGACCCCATAAGCCTTCGCCCATTCGACCTTGAAGTTGTTGATGACGGCGACGGTGACACCTGGTGCCTTGTAGTGTTTCATCCGATCCTGGATGGTCCACGCAGGCTCGCCTTTGATCAGGACCGGTGGCAGCAGGCCCTGTTCGATTCGCTTTGTTCGAAGTTCGACGTCGGATTGCCCAAAACTGAGCGAAAGAACGACGTAGGTGAGTAGCAGCGCCTTTATTGAAGCTCGTAGCATGTTGCACTCCAGTACAAGTCAAAGAAAGAAACTGAACTTGTGCGAAGAATAATCATTTCCGCCGACGCCCGCAATGCGGCGGGAAAAGTATGGGGTCAAGCTTTAGCTGCTGCTTGAAATATTCTATTCCAAAAAAGTGAGAGATGCGATAAAGTAAACTTGTAGTACGGATTGAGGTTCGTGTCGTGTCTCCTCACCCCCTTTAGTGAGATCGCGCGAGCCAGATGCAACTACATCATTTTCAGAGACGCTAGCAGTCATCGTTGGAGATCGCTTACTTCGACGTTCCAGAGAGTTCGTCTTCGAACGAACCAGGAGAAGGGTAAATGCGGATCTTGCGGATCTTGAAGATAGGCCTCGTGGCGGGTTTCTGTCTTTGGGCACTTGCGCCATCCATATCGACGCGCGTCGCCGCGTTGAGTTCGTTACAATCCACGCCAAGCCAAAACCGCAGTCAGCTGGTGGATGCCAGCCAGTACGTCGGTAGTGATGCCTGCATTGGATGCCACGCTGCCGAAGGTACTCATTACGAGCTGTCGGCTCACGCGAAAACCAACCTGGACAAGTATTCTGCCGATAAGCGCGGCTGCGAAGGGTGTCACGGGCCTGCAAAAGGGCACCTCGACTTTTACCTCGGCATCCAAAAGCTCAACGAGGCAGGCAAGGACACCGAAGCCGGCGAGTTGATGAATGACACTGCAAAGGCTGCCGCCGCAAAAATGAAGTCATTCAAGGATATGACCTCGGCGGAAGCTTCGAATACATGTCTCAAGTGTCACGAAGGTTCGCAGGGCCAAAGCGAAGAACGTTTCAATTTCCGCCGCAGCGAACACCACAGGCACGGCGTCTCGTGCCTCGATTGCCATTCGTCGCATTCGCCCAAGCTGACAGAATCCCTTCTCAGGGATTCCGAGCCGAACATGTGCTACAAGTGTCACGCTGACCAGAAGGCTTCATTCATGAAGCCATTCCACCACAAAGTCCCGAAGGTGGGATGAAGTGTTCGGACTGTCACAATCAACACGGCGGTTTCATGCCGAAGTCGCTGCGCAGTGCCATAACAGGCGATGTAGTCTGCATCAAGTGCCATGCAGACAAACAGGGACCATTCGTTTATGAGCACGCACCGGTGAAGGTCAATGGCTGTCAGACCTGTCACACTCCGCACGGTTCGACAAACGCGAAGCTTCTGACCCGCAATACGATCAGATTCCTCTGTCTCGAATGCCACTCGAACACGCCTGGTATTCCTGATACAGAAGCTCCAATTGGCGGGGGCAGTACCGAGTTTTCACGATCTTAACAGCGTCAAATACCAGCATTGTACGGTCTGCCACTATGAGATTCACGGGTCGAACAAAGACCCAGCGTTCCGTTGAGAAATGGTGCTCAAGTGATGCAAAGCAATCCTCTATCAATTCGCGAACGGCTTCTTAGACTGTGCGGAACAGCCATGGCGCTTGTGATTCTGGGCTTCGCCTGCTCGATCGTGAACGCGCAGAGCAGCGTCGAGAAGAGCGAAACGAGCCAGCAGGTCAGAAGTCAGGAGAGCGAGCTCGAGCGGGCAAAGGCGATCGTCACCAAGCCCGGTGAGAACAAACCTGTCAAGCCGGAGACCGGCCGGACCTGGGGGCCCTATTCCACTACGACTACGTTCGAGATTGGCTATCGCTTTGTGGACACCGACGGCAGCTATGATCGCTACAAGTCGGATGTGAATGTGCTCGACGGGCTCCGAGTGCTCGACTATTCGACCGATATGAGAGCAAAGCCGGGCACTGGCTTGGTTTTTGATTTTTTGAAGACTGGGATTACGAACGCGGGAGGAGATGCGGCAACGACGTACTCATTGCGTATGGACAAAGTACGTGCATATCGCTTTGATGGCAATGTACGCGTGTTCAACTATTTTCGCGTCCTCGGACCGGAGCTTGCTCGTGGCCTTCACGATCACGATCTTCGACAGAACGTCATGGATTTCAATCTGAGGGTTTTTCCTCAGCGTGCCGTCCGCTTCAATGCAGGTTATTCGCGGAGCTCGGCAGAAGGACCTTACACACCGAGCTACAGTTTTAACAAGGATTATTTCAAGTTGAATGGCCAGGCCAGGTGGGAAGCCAATGATTATCGCTTCGGCATTGACGGAACATCTGGCAGGTGGAACTTTGGTTTCGAGCAACTCTACCGTGATTTTAGCAGCGACCCGCAGATAACGTCGGGCGTGAATCTCGGTATCACCCCGGACGATGCGGGGAAGATCAGTTTTCTCGATCGTGATATTCCGTTTCGCGCCCACTCGCTCGTGACTCGTGCAAACGTGAACGGATCGGTATGGGAGCGCTTGCATCTGGTCTTGCGCGGATTGCACAGCGAAGAAAGGATGCGCTCGCCTTATCTTGAAAGCATAATGGGAACCAACAGCAGTAATGTCGCCAATTCTTTCACAGAATCTCTCTGGAAGTGCTGTTGCGAAGCGGCCGAGCACGATTATTGACGCTGGCGCGACTTTTGATATCAGCAAGAACTTCTCGATTAGCGAGACTTTCCGTTATTCATCGTGGCGACTTCTGGGGGACGCCTCCACATTTCAGACAATCGTCACACAGATCTGGGACGGGCCCGGTGACGACCAGCTTCTCATCGACTCTTGGTGCAAGAGTTACAGAGAGCACTAACTACTGGAACACAGTCTCGCTCGATATGAATTTCAGCAGGAAGCTGTCGGCCAACGCGGGCTGGCGGTCCCTGAAACGCGACATCACACTTAGGGACAGCTTTGCCGAAGGTAGCGCAGCGCCAGGTACCCCATTTGTTACTCAAGAGAGCGAGTCGAACGACACGCATGCATTTGTCGGAGGAGTCCGATTTCGACCGACGGACAAGTTCAACTTTATCTTTGACGCCGAGCACGGCACAAACAACAACGCTTTCTTCCGGGTAAGCCCGCTCGAGTACACTCGTTTCCGTGTGCGCGCACACTATCAGGCAACGGATAAGATCTACTTTACCGGTGCTTTTACGTCGACCGACCAGGTCAACCCGACTCCTCAACTCGATAATGAGGCGGACCTGAGAAGTTATACGATCGCGGTCGGCTGGGAGCCGAAATCGCGTGTTTCCGTGGATTTCGGATATGATTACCACGATCTCTTCTCAACGGCTGACATAAGCTATTTTGAGGCGAGCGTGGCGAAGTTTGGAACTTCACTGTATTACGCACGAATCAATTCCGTCTTTGTCAACATGCGTTTCGGCCTGACGAAGCGGCTGGATGCACTGGTGGCCTACTACTACATAATGGATCGTGGAGCGCCATCGGTGGTCGTCGGGCCGGACGATTTTGTGTCGGCATATCCACTCCACCGGCACAACCCGGAGTTCCGTCTTGCGTACCGCTTTAGCAATTATGTAACTGGTAATTTGAGTTATCGTAACTACAGTTACAACGAGCGCGACTTCAACGCGCAGGATTATCGAGCGAACATTCTGACAACGAGTGTGCGTTTTACATTTTGAATAGTCGTGCAGTTTGAGTTCAAGCTTTAGCTTGTGGTTACATTCCAACCACAAGCTGAAGCTTGAGTGATACTCAAGACACTAACGAAGAAGGAATTGACACAATGACGAAGCTTATCAAGATTACACTGCTTACGGGTTTTGTTTCGCTGTGCCTGATTCTCGGGTTATCGCCCTTGGCTTCAGTGGACGCTGGCGCAGCGGTCCAGGCTGGCAAGAGCGTCTACGGTTCCAAGTGCGCTGTCTGTCACGCGACCTGATGGAAGTGGCAACACCGCCAAAGGAAAAGAGTTGAAGGTGCGCAATTGGCTGACCGACGCTGCAGTCAAGGGCGATGTCCGATGCCCAGCTCACCGACATCGTCAACAAAGGCAAAGGCAAGATGGAAGGCTATGAAAAGAGCCTGAGTAAAGAGCAAGTGGCAGCAGTCGTGGCCTATACAAAGGAATTGATTAGCAAGGCAAAGTAATAACCTGACCTGTTGCTCACGTACTGATTGAAAGCGTTTGGCCTGTCCCAGGAGGTTCTTGTGCCAGGAACTACCCCGATTCTGGTCTTTGTTATCCTGGTGAGCATCGCTCTGATTGTCTGGATGGTTCTGCGTCCTTCGATCACTGCGACCCGCGCTGGCAAGATGCTTGCTTTTGTGACGCTTGTGATCTTTCCGGTGGTTGCCGGCGGGATGGGCGTGAGCAAGCATATACAGTACTCCACGTCGACTGAATTCTGTCTTTCCTGTCACGTCATGGAGGATTACGGCAAAAGCCTCCGTGTTGACGATCGAAGCTATCTTCCCGCCACTCACTTTCAGTACAATCTTGTTCCGCGTGATCAGGCGTGCTTTACGTGCCATACCAGTTACGCGATGTTTGGAAATGCGCAAGCCAAAATGCGCGGACTGAAACACGTTTATAAGTACTATATAGGCACTCCCGCTGACCCGATCAAGCTCTACGAGCCATATAACAACCGTGAATGCCTTCATTGCCACCTCGGCGCGCGTGGTTTTGAAGAAGGAACAACACACACTAAAGAGCCCGAGTTCATGGCCAGGATAAAGCGAAATGAGATCGGATGTACGACAAGCGGTTGCCACAATATCGTACATAACGTCAAGGAATTGAAAGATGCCCCCGTTTGGAAGGAACAAGGCCAATGAGCGCACAGTTGACCACGACAGAGAAACGGATTCGGATTGCCGGAATCCTGGTCGCCGCCGGCCTCGTGGTGGAGCTTGTGACTCTCAAATGGTCACATCCAACGTCATTCCTGTTCTTCCTGCTGCTGGGGGGCACGTTGATGGCAGCCGGGATTCTCATCTATCTCTTTTCGCTTGCGTCTCATGGCCACGAGTCCTCGTTGGAACGATGACGGCGAACGATTTCTATGGAACACGGCGCGTGCCATGCGACGGCTTGCGAAACTGAGCCGAGCAGCAGACGCTTGAGCCCGCGGTAGCCGTGCGAGCCAAGTACAACCAGATCTTCTCCCCACGTTCTTGCTGCGGCTAGTATTACCTCTTCCGCGTGGCCAACCATCACTCTGCTCGTCAAAATCAGAGGCACATCTCTTTCTGCGTTGCTTTCACGCAGGCGAGTGATGGCTCTATCTACTGCTGACTCTGCATTCTCGCGGGCCAGAGTGTCCAGTTGGTCGTAATAAGCGTGTGCCGACATCCGGGTTTCCGGCATTGGTGCTGAAGCCACTCGAGCTACAGAGAGCACGTGCAGTTCAGTTCCAGCGGGGCCAGGGCCGATTGGCAACCTCGGCGACTGCAGCATCACCAAATTCGGAGCCATCCACTGCAGCGAATTCACCGCGGAGCGGTGAATTCGCTGCTTCGCAGCGCTACCCACTGGGTGAGGATTTTCACGCTGAGCAACGGGAAATCTACGCAAGTGCCGCGGCAGACGGTACTGGCTAGAAAAGGCAACATCATGGTGCCGTGAGAGGCACATGATTTGCGGGCGCCAGTACTGAGGGAGAGTGACAATGTCGTATCCGATCCACATTCTCAAACATGAGCACCGCGTGATCGAGCAAGGTCTGCGAGCTCTCAACGGCGTATGCCTAAGGCTTGCAAGCGGCCAGTGGATTCCTCCCGGGACCCTGTCGCAGCTTCTCGATTTCATCCGCACATTCGCCGATCAGTATCATCACGGAAAAGAAGAGGCACACTTCTTTCCAGCTCTTGAACGGCGGGGAATCCGGCGCGAGGCTGGCCCTCTCGGGATGTTGGCGCACCAACACGAAATCGAGCGCGAGCTGAGCGCGAAATTGTGCCTGGCGATTGAGGATTATGCCGAAGCTTACCCAAAGGCGCACGAGCGTTTCATCACTGCCGCCAGGCGCTACATTGACCTCATGGTCACGCACATGGAGACGGAGGACAAGCTACTCTTCAGGCTTGCCGAAGAGATTCTCGATGAGAAGGACAAGGAGGAGCTAACTCTCGCTTTCAAGCAAGCTGAGCTCGAGCTGAGCCCTGGAGCAGTTGAGAAATACGAGCAGATCGCTGCGGAATTAGAAATGGATTGGACCGTGTAGCCGCCGGCTTATGGGTTTTGCGGAAATAGATAGACCGAGTGTCTGATGAAATCCGATCGCATTTCAGGACTATTGGGAAGGTTGGAGGTGGAGTAGGCTATTGCGAGTCACATTGTAGAGCACGAGGACAACGAGATGATGCGGCCATACCGCGTCGGTCCTGTCCAACCTGGTCAACCAGTTTAGTGGCGAACCTTGGGAGCGGCAGGCTCCTGCGTGGCGCTCCCATGGTGGCGTTTCCAAGTCCTGCGCAACGAGGTCCCAGTGCGGCTCACCACCTTTCGTAGAGGCCGGTGATCTTTGTTATACGCAAACGGAAAACGATGGTTTGCTCCAAGCCTTCGGTCATCTTCAATTCGACCGGCGTCAGATGTGGCAGGTGATTGAACAGACGAGCTAGCATGCGCTCGCGCTCGGCCGCATCGGTCAGTTCTTCATAACGCCCGGAAGCGATCACGCTTTGCCGCGGCTGAAGCGCTCACGCGTTTGTCACAAAGCAGGCGGCTGATAGCTCATTCTCGCACGACCTCGACCGAACAAGCCGCGCGCGCTGCGACGGCCGAGGAGACGCTTCCGATCAGAAACCGCTCGACCGCACCTCCACCGTGTGAGCCGACGAAGATGCAGTCAGCCTTCCAACTCGCCGCCTCGCCGCAGAGCAGATCTTTTGGGTCTTCGTCGCGCGCAACGACTGAAGTCTTCAGCCCCGCAGCCACCAATGTTGCCGTTGCCGCATCCAGCGCGGATTTTGTTCTGGCGTTCTCTGTGGCGAGCCACTGGTCGATTCGGGGAAGCACTCGATCGCTTGACATGGGCGGAACTGGGAGGGTGGCGTTGACCAATCGCACTTCTGTTTCTTTGGGCCAATGACGTTTGGCAACGGCCTTGACGGCTGCCTCCGCGAATCTCGATCCATCAATGCCGATTACGATGCGCGCGGGCGCGTCTCGGCTCTACGGTGCCGACTCGCGCGATTCGTACTGAACAACGCGCCTCGTGCAACACCTTCTGCGAGACACTGCCAAAGAAGAACTTGCCAAGAGCCGTGCGCCCATGCGCACCGACCACGATCAGGTGTGGATGCCACTCGTCCGCCTTTGCAATAATCGCAGCAGCCGGCGAACCGGTAGGCAATTCTGTTTTCACTTCCCAGGCAGGGTTCAGCTCGGACAGCTTGGAGGCGGCTCGTAGCAGCAGCGCCTCAAACTCTTTCGCGGCGTCCACTCCCTGGAGCACTTCCAAACTTGATGTTGGCGGAAACCAATGCTCGACCACGCTCAAGACAGCGAATTGCGCATCGTCAGGCAAGCCCGCGCGCCTAAGGTCAGCGAGCGCTGCGTCGGCACAGTCGGATCCGTCGTAAGCAAACAGGATTCTCATTCGCTCTTTCATAACTGCTCCTCAAACTTCCTTATGACTCGTAAAGCCTGTACGTCATCATTCGAGCAACTCTTAGACCAGAGGTCACAGTTCGTGAGTTTATGACCACAATTACCCATGGTTTTAGATGAGGGCAAGATGGTTTTTCTTGGCAGTCACGAGGAATTTAAGCATTCCCAGCTGCCCGCCATTACTCAACTCGTCCATCCGCATCCCAATATAGTCAACCCCGATTTTTACACAGCCGATCCGTGGAGTAAGAAAGGGAAGGTTTGCAGACAAGTTACTCTGAACTGACAGTTGGACAAGGGTCAAGGGGCCAGCGAGCCACGGCTGCATCCGCATCCCTATGTTTGCGGCCGAAGAGTTCAGCGAACTTGCTGTCTCTGGGTTGCGGTAGAGCAGTTACGGTTGCGCTGTCTCAAAGCTCAGGTCGTAAGGATGGATCACGAGATGATCGTGAACGGCCGTGACGCCAGGTGCGTGGCTGACGGCGCCGAGGATGGCGTTCGCTTCATCCCAGGAGTTGACTGCTCCGCTAAGACTTACTTCGCCTCCCTCAACCTGCACCTTGATACGGCCCGCCTCGCGTTCAGCGCGCACGCTCAGTACATCTTCGATCACATATTTGAGCTTCTCAGGATTGGTTGGAGCGACGACGGTGATCGAGTTAGTAACGCCGCGCACGCCCAGAAGGTGGCTTACAGCTCGCTCAGCGTCGAGCCGGTGGCGGTAATTCTCGACGTTGCCTTCGAGCGTCACCCATCCATGTGTAACGGTCGAATGTATTTGCTCGGCCGGGACGAGAACATCCCAATCGAGCGCGTGACGGACCGCTTGAGCGATGTCAGCGTCGTTGCGTAGCGCATCCCCACGCACGTGCACTTCTATTTCATTGGCGACATCGAGAACTCCGCGCACCCTGTGCGCCGCTTCTTTTGCAGCGATCTTCTCAGCATAACTGCCCACTGTGCCTGTCAACGTGACGACTCCATCTTTGACGATGACACCGATTTCGGTCTCTCTTACGCGTGAATCCCAACCAAGTTGAAATACCACTCCGCTTTTGAGTTCTTCATCTCTTTGTCTGTAAGTCATGATGTCTCCTTGCGTTATCAATAAGACAATCCCATACTTCGCCTCATTTTCGAGCAATCAGTATGCCAACGGCCTTTTCATTGAAAATGCGCATACGGGCTTGGATTTGGCTGATTGCTGAGGAGATTTCCACTTAGCCGCGAGCGGGGCAGGGAACCTTTACGCAATTACATCAGTAGGCGTAGTGTTGAGATAGCAAGACAATGAAAGCCTGGACCTTACGCGCACCTGCATCTGCCGACAGTCATCCGCTTGAACTCACCGACATCTCAAGGCCTGTACCGGCGGACGATGAGATCCTTGTGCGAGTCTCCGCCTGCGGAATTTGCCGCACGGACCTTCATGTGGTCGAAGGTGAATTAAGTGTCCGGCGCTCACGTATAATCCCCGGACACCAGGTTGTTGGTCGCGTTGCTGCACTGGGCAATCGCGTTAAAGGTTACGAGATAGGTCAGCGCGTTGGTATTGCCTGGCTAAACCGGACTTGCGGCAAGTGTCAGTTCTGCGCGTCGGGTCGAGAAAACCTGTGCGACGATCCGCAATTTACTGGATGGACAGTAAACGGCGGCTTTGCCGAATACACTGTTGTACCTGCCGCTTTTGCATATTCGCTTCCCGAAGGTTTTGCCGATCTCCAGGCTGCACCGCTACTTTGCGCCGGAATCATTGGTTACCGCGCGCTGCGGTTAACGAGAATGGACGACAGGAGGTTTGGATGGTCCGGAGCTCGGTTGGGCCTCTACGGTTTCGGTGCCGCCGGTCACGTTACGATTCAATTAGGCCGCGCGCGTGGCGCTGAAATCTATGTGGCAACGCGCGACCGCGACCGACATCAGTCATTGGCTTTGGAACTTGGCGCTACGTGGGTGGGAGGAACTTTCGATGAACCACCCGTAAAACTCGACGCGGCGATCATCTTTGCACCAGCAGGTGAACTCGTGCCCATTGCGCTAAAGGCCCTCAACAAGGGCGGTACGCTCGTGCTTGGCGGAATCCACATGAGCTCGATACCTTCATTCGACTATAGCCTCATCTACGGAGAGCGAATGGTGCGGAGTGTCGCCAACAACACACGCGAGGATGGCAGGAATTTTCTCGCGGAGGCGGGCCGAATTCCTGTCCGCACACACGTCGAGACCTTTCCATTCACCGCCGTAAATGAAGCTCTTGTAGCCCTCAAACACGACGCAATTCGTGGAGCTGGTGTTCTCCTCGGCGAAACTTGAGACCAGTTCTGACAACGACGCTACTTCGCGCCCACTCCAACGCGCAACGCAGTGAGCACTTTTCGGGCGACGATTGCGCGGTTTGACGCTCTATTGCGGAGTTTCAACCAGTCGGGTTCCCACTAAACCCTGCTGGAATACGAAATAGAGAAAGGCATACGAATTGCCTGAAAGGTGTCAGGTAATAAAAGCAGTTCTGGTGTTGTTATTGACGACTTGGCGGCTGGAACGTAAGGAGGTTAATGATGAAACGCATAGTTCTTTTGATCTTCGCCCTGTTTGGGTTCCTGATGCTTAGCGGCAACTCTTGCCGTCAGGCAGCAGCGCGACAGCGACGCGCCTCGAATCCGCTGTTGTTGAATTCACTGAAAACGTCAAGGTGAGAGACGTCATCTTGAGAGGCGAGTATCTCTTTGTACACGACGAAGAGAGGATGGCCAAAGGTGAACCGTGCACTTACATCTATCGCGGCAAGCAGCAAGACGAGGAGAAAATCGGTTGCCTCATTTCACTGCATCCACGTCGACCGCGAAATGGTAAGCGAGTTTAAGGCGACTATTACTAAACGTGTGACGCCTTACGACGTCGCCGAGTTAACAGAGATTCAATTTGCTGGCAGTAAGGACGGTCACCGCGTTCCGTAACCGCGCGGCTTGCCAGGACGACAACCGATCAGGCCCGGTCCTCAGTTACGTCCTTTTTCCTCCGAGTCTGATCTGCAAAACAACCCTTGCCATTCCTGCGGCAAGGGTTGTTCTTTTGAGACATGAGAACGTTCGAGTACAGAACCTCATCTGTCGGAAAAGACGGCGAGGGCTTCTTCGTCCTTGATTACAACCGAGCGGCCATCGACTGCGATCAGACCATTCTGCTGCAGCCGCGCGAGAGATCGTGAAATAACCTCACGAACAGAACCGATTCGTGCAGCGATCTGCTGATTCGTTAACACGAGACTTAGCTCCAGCCCGGCGGGCGTGCGCTTGCCGCGAGCGCGCGCTTCTCCACTCAACCAACCCGCGAGGCGTTGATCAACTTCGTGCAACGATAAAGCTTCGACGAGCTCGGCGCATTTCCTTAATCGTCCGGCCATCAGCTTCAATGCAGTCAGCGTAATCTCGGGATGTGCCAGAAACAACGCTCTTACGTCTCGTGTCGCAAGTAGAAGGACAACAGAGTCCTCTTCTGCGGAGACAGTGGACGGGTAGGGCCCGTCATCAAAGACCGGTAGCTCTGCAATCGTGGCACCGGCTCGCTCGACGTGTATCACCTGTTCGCGTCCGTCCAGACCTTCCCGAAAAGCCCGCAATGCCCCACTGACAATCACAAAAAGTCCGGCCGCGGCCTCACCAGCAACAAACAGAACTTCGTCGCGCTTGAGTCGGCGTTCGATGGCCCGTTCAGCCAGCGAGCGCAACTCGTCTACGTCAAGTCCTCCAAAGAGAACTGTGCGGCTCAAGGCGGACACTTTGTCGATGGCCATCGATCCGCATTGTTACGCCGTGCGACCAGAGGATGCAACCAGCATTCACAGTGCGGCGACCAGGCGCTATTCGAGGAGAAGAATGCGGTTTTGGCACACCACTGCGGAGTTTCAACCCGTCACGACTTGTCTGCACCTGCTCGAAGAATGAAACGGGAAAGGCAGTGAAGCTGATAGGTGGAAGTTGCAGTCTGCTTTGGCTGCCGTTTCGCCGGACCATGGACGTCAATGATAGGAACGCGCAGTCATTAGTAGAGGATCAATCAGAAATGGGTGAGCACAACGTCTCGACGAACAAGGATGCCAGTCAGGACCATGCTTTCATGAAGTCCCTTCTGGCTGACTTAAGTGCGCTCGAACAAATGATCGAAACCGGAAGGATCGAAAGTGGCGTGCGGCGCATTGGCGCCGAACAGGAGATGTTCCTGGTCGATGACGCGATGAGACCGGCTCCTGTCTCGCAGGAAGTTCTAAAGACTGCACGTGAGGACCGGCTGACGACAGAACTCGGAAAGTTTAATCTCGAAGCGAATCTGTCGCCGCGCGCGCTCGCTTATTCCGGTTTGCGCGAAATGGAGGCCGAGCTTGAGGAGCTGATCAGGATTTCTCGCGATGCCGCGCTTACCTGTGGCGCAGATGTTCTCACGCGATCTGCTCCGGCTGCTGGCGCTGCGTCTGCCTCATCCGAGCGCGAAGCCAATCACTGTAAGCGAGATCATGAAACGCGATCTCGTAACTGTCACGCCGGAAACTCCTGCGCTCGAAGCGCTGAAAACTATGACGTCACCACAAAGTTGGTTGTCTGCCAGTGATCGAAGAGACGAGATTGGTGGGAATTGTGACTGCACACGATTTTTTGTCATACCTGGCAGATTCCAGTGAGTGAGTTGAAGTTCACTCGGGTCCGATCGCCTGTCATGCGGTAGCTCCGCGCGAAACGAGCCGCCGTTTGTCAGGGTCAGGTTTTGAACCGAATTTCAGAACTACAGCGAAGCAGATGATTGCAAAGATTGCGAGGAACACAAATCCTAAAGTGAAGGTACCGGTCGCCTGCCGGATCGCACCGAGCACCAGTGGCGGAAAGAAACCGCCTAACCCGCCAGCCGCTCCGACCAGTCCCGTTACCGCACCAACTGATTGAGGGAAATACTCCGGTACAAGCTTAAAAACAGCGCCGTTACCCAACCCGATCGCAGCCGCCATGCTCAGCGCTCCAATTGTAAAGGCAACCATTGTGGGTACGGACATAAGAAGAGCCATCGCTGCCGTTACCGGGAAAACCCAGATCAGAATCCTGCGCCCACCGATGCGATCTGCGAGCAAGCCTCCTACAGGACGCATAGCTGTTGCCAGGAGGACAAAACCGGCCGTCCGGAAGCCCGCGTCGCCTGGCGTCAGCTTAAAGATCTCGGTGAGAAAGATCGGGAGATACATCGCCATTGCAACAAAACCACCGAACGTCAGGAAATAGTACAGGCTCAAAAGCCAGCTGTTTCCGTCTCGCAATGGTTCAAGTGCCTGTCCGAAACCTTTTGCCGGAGCGCGTCGCGGCGGATTCTGCGCGCCAAGAACCCAAACGACCAGCCACACAAGCAGCAATAGTCCGAACGTCCAAAACCCCCACCTTAAGCCGAGTGTGGCGGCCAGCACAGGAGAGCCGAATGCGGCGAGCGATTGGCCAACGTTACCGGCGCCATAAACTCCAAGCGCCATCCCCTGTTTGGCGGGTGGATACCAGCCACTGACAAATCCGGTGCCGACTGAGAAGCTCGCGAGAGCGATGCCGATGAAGAAGCCGCACGCAATCAACTGCGAGTAATTTGCCACATATCCCATGAGTACTGCGGGAACCGCCGAAACGGCCATTACCAGTGCAAACACCAGACGCCCGCCATAACGGTCCGAAAGGATACCCAGCGGAATGCGTCCCACACTTCCCAGCAGCACTGGGATTGCCAGTGCGACACTGACCTGAACCGGATCCAAGCGGAGGTTCTCTTTCAGAATCGGCATCATTGCCGAAACCGAGCCGAAGACGGCGAAGCAAATGGCAAATGCGCCAGTTGCGAGGCCTAATTGCAGGGTATTTCCACTTGAAGCCGACGACGATGAGTCCGAAGCATTGTTCATCGTTACCTCCGGTCCATGGCGTACAGATAACGCAGCAGCCCGAGGTTGAGGAGAAAGCAGATTGCACTCACGATCATGGCCGGCCAGACCACGGCTCCATCGCCACCCAGATATGCGTTCATAGTCGCAGTCAGCAGCCAGAGTTGCAGCACCACGAGCACAAGAACAGCGCACAGGATACCGTACACGATGGTTGATTTCTGTTCGCGCGTGAATTGCGTCTTCATACAGTGGAGACCTCGATGCCGGCGGCATAGATCGCGCCGTTGATGATCTCGAGTTTGACACGTGCCAGCGGACGGCGTGGCGGACCAGCCAGTGGCCTGCCGGTTTCAAGATCGAACGAGCCATTGTGACAGGGACAATGAAATTGCTTCTTGTCCGGTTGAGGTATCACGGCGCACGACAAATGAGTACACCGTTGATCAAACGCGACAAACGTCTGCTCACCCGTTCTGACAAGGAGACACGTGTCGTGCTCGCCGGGAAAACTGAAAGCCAGTGATTGCCCGACCGCGAGCTGATTGATCATCGCGATCTGGCGTAACGGCGGTTGACCGCGCCGTTGTCGGAGCAGGTTCTGCACGACGATCCAGGCCTGGCCGACGACGAAAGCGAAGCTGGTGAGGACCATGAACTTCGTGAAATCCCGCCGGGCGACGTACTGATCTTCCGGCCAGTCAATCGGAAAATCTGTCCGCCATTTTGGCTGTTCACTCGGCGGCCTGCCGTCAGGTGCGATCGTGATCTGTTCGCGTTGAGCAGGCATCGCTCTTCTCCATCTACTGGGAGCGCTCAGAGCTCAAGCCTGGCGCGCTGCAAGTGCTGCGAAGTCAGCGTACGATGCTTTAGCCCAGGGCGTCAAGTTCATAGCCGGATGATGCAAGACCAACACTGAGAGCTCCAGAAGAGCGGTTTCTCGCATCCCTCGGCGATGCAGATCTACTCTCAGACGCCTTCAGGGGCTCGAATGCCAGCATACCGTTCGGCCTGGCGACTTACGCGTCCAGGCGTACTTAAACCTCTGTTGCGCTTCGCGGCATACCAAGCAACGTCCAAACTCCAGCGCGCCAGGCTAGAGCCTGGCGCTCCCGGGACTAAAGAATATTGAATTCGATCTCTTTGCCAATCGACCCTTCATTCATCGCCGACGTGACGTCGACGTATTCGGCATTGGCCACCCGCGGCGTCATCATGTTGACTTTCGTTGTGATTGTCTGCTGGCCGAACCGGAACTCGTTGACCGGTTGTGAGCGCGGGCGCAGCCGTTCGATCTCTTCTCGAGTGCCGAAAAAGAGCGCCCCGCTCGGACAAACAGTCGCGCACATCGGTTTCTTTCCCGCCGAAGTGCGGTCGTAGCACATGTCGCACTTCATCATCAGCTTGAATTCCGTCTTCATCTTGGGAACGCCAAACGGGCAGGCGAGCACGCAGTTGTTGCAGGCGATGCAACGCGGTTTGCGCGCCGTTTGCACCACGCCATCTTCCGTGCGCTTGATCGCGTCTGCCGGACAAACCTCGGCGCATGTCGGCTGGTCGCAATGCATGCAAACGACCGGGCGTAGTCTGCGCCGAATTCGCGCGATCAACGTATTCCAGATGGATCATCGAATGACCCTTGTGCGTGTCGCATTCGCTGCACGCCTGCACGCACGACTGACAGCCGATGCAGCGATTGGGGTCAATGAAGAATTCCATGTTCTGGGAACTGCATCGCGCCTCTATTGCTGGTTCTGATAGTCGCTTCGTATTCAGGAGCGATGCTCGGCCTTCGACTCGCACCGCGCAGACTTTGTATTCCGGAATTTTCGAAATCGGGTCCTGGGCGGCGATAGTCAATTGATTCGCGCTCTTGCGCCCGGCCCAATGATACGGAATGAAGACCGTGTCGGGCCGAATCGTCGTTACGACTTGTGCTTGCAGCGTGATCTCGCCCGCGCCGCGATTCCACCGTCGCCAATCGCCGTCCTTGATGCCCAGCTGCTCGGCCAGTTGCGGATGCATCTCGATCAGCGGTTCCGGATATTGATCGACAAGCGGTCCGATGCGCCGCGTTTGCGTGCCCGAAAAGGAAATGGCTGACGACGCGACCGGTTGTAAGATCACTGGATACTCGTCGTCGACGTCTTCGGTCGGCGGGGTGTAAGCTCGCGACGTTGAAGCGAGCCTTGCCGTCCGGGAAATAAAACGGTCCGGCGCCTTTCGCGATCGGATTCCAGGACCTGGCTCGAACAGCCGCGGCGTGCCTGGATGATCTTCCGACGGGCACGGCCAGAAGACTCCGCCTTTGCTTTTCGACTTTTTCGTAAGTGATGCCGGAATAATCGGCGATGCCGCCTTTTGACGCCTCGCGCAGCTCTTCGAGAATCTCGCGCGGCGAGTTGAACGTAAATCCGCGCTCGCGGCCCAGCGCTTTGGCGATGTCCTGGATGATCCGCCAGTCCTGCCGCGCGTCGCCGGGCGGATCAACCGCCTTGGTTGATCTTGATGACGCGACCTTCGATCTGCGTGACGATTCCTTCGTCCTCTTCGTGCAGCGAGCCCGGCAGCACGATGTCGGCGTGATGCGCCGTTTCGTTCAGAAAGAAATCGATCGCCACATAAAACTCCAGTTTTCGAGCATCCGCGCGACAAAATTATTGTCCGGCAGCGAAACCATCGGATTGAAGCAGATCGAAAGCAGCCCTCTGAATCTCGCCGCGATCAATCTTGCGAAAGATCTCGTAAGCATCGACGCCGGCGCCCGGCATCTCTGTCTCGTCAATGCCCCAGACCTTGGCGATATAGGCGCGATGCTCCGGATTGCTGATGTCGCGAGCCCCGGGAAGTTGATCGCATTTCTGTCCATGTTCGCGTCCCCCTGTCCGTTGCCTTGTCCGGTGATCGTCGCGTAGCCGCAGTTCTCGCGCCGATGCGCCCCGAAGCCAGCACGATGTTGATCGCGCCGAGCACGTTTTGAACGCCGTGCGTGTGGTGCTCGATGCCGCGCGCATGCAGCAGAAAACTCGTTTTTGCTGTCCCCCACCATTCGGCGGCCTGCCGAATCGCGCGTTCGGCGATGCCAGTGACTTCGGCGGTGCGGGCGGGCGTCCACTCTCTGACGTGTTCGGCGACGGCTTCAAATCCGACGGTGCAGCTGTTGATGAATTCGTGATCGAGCCAATCGTTCTCGATCATCAGATGAAGATGCCGTTGAAGAGCGCGACGTCGCGTCCCGGCTTGACGGGCAAGAAACAAATCGCAGGTGCGGGCAATCGGCGTGATGCGCGGGTCAACTACGATGATCTTTGCGCCGTTTTCCCGTGCCTGCCAGACATAATCGGTTGTGATCGGCGCGCATTCTGCGACATTCGCACCGCTGATCCAGACGACCTCCGCGCCCGGAATGTCCGACCACGGATTGGCCGCGCGGTCGATGCCAAATGCTTTCTTGTTGCCCGCCGCTGCGCTGACCATGCAGAGACGCCCGTTGTAATCGATGTAGGGCGTCTTGAGAGCACACGCGGCGAACTTGCCCATCAGATAAGCTTTTTCAGTCGTCAGACTGGCGCCGCTCAGAACGCCAAATGCGCCTGCGCCATAGGTCGATTGAATGCGCTCGATCTCCGATGCGACGTGCGCGATCGCCTCGTCATATGCCGATCGAGCGAAATCCGCCTGGCCGCATCTGGATCGCGCTTGAGAGCAGTCGTCAGTCGGTCCGGATGTGCCGCCCTGCAAGTAACGTTTGACGCCCTTCGGGCAAAGCATGCCGCTGATTGAATGGAAAGTCCTCCCACGGCTCAAACCCGATCACTGCGTTGTCTTTGACCTTGAGCTGAATGCCGCACTGCTGGCCGCAGAAGCAGCAATGCGTCTTTACGATCTTGTCAGGCACGACGCTCGTCTTCAAGCCGCAGCCCGAGCTGAACGCCAGATGCGGGCCGAACTGGTCGGTTATATTGCTCAGTCGTTTTGATAAGCTTCGGCCATAAAGATCGCAATCCGATCTTACTTGCTCATGGAATTCCACAATTGTCCCTGAGCCAATGCCAGCATTGACACGCCGGCAACGCGGACAGATGCACTGGTAATGTTCGGCATTGCCTTCCATCTCGTAACGGAAGCCCAACTGCTTCTCGACTTCGATCAAGTCTTCGACGTGCATCCGTGAGCGCAATGGTCCTGACCGCAGCGGCGGCATCTGGCCTGTTCTTCGCGCGCGCCGACGTCTTTGTAAAAGCTCACTCCCAGTTGAGCAGGCCGCTGAAAGATGTGGAAGAACTTGCCGAACGGCAGCCAGAGCAAGGTGAAAATCACCGTCATGGCGTGCAGCGATGGCCAGAAAGTCATAACCGTAGCCGCGCATCCAGGTGTAACTCGCTGTCAGCATCAATCCTGTGACGCTGATGGCGAAAAGCAGAATCAGCGGCAGGAAGTCTTCGGCAAACTGCTGAGCCGCCGCAGCGCCGTGATCGCGCATTCGCCGCCGCATTGCCAGCATGACGCCGGCGATCACCAGGAATGAGGACCAGACAAGTCCATGGAAAATCAGAAAGCCAGCAAGCGAATGAACGGGAAAGGAGAAGGTCGGAAAGCCGAAGACGTAGGTGCGATACCATTCAAATCGTCTGGCACCGTCTCGAAATGAATCCAGCCAAAGACCAGCGGGAAGGTGATTGCGATCGCCAGAAGACAACCCCACATGATCAACCAGTGAGCTGCCCAGCGAGTGCGCCCGCGCTTGAAGATGAAGTTGTTCAACGCGAATTCGCCTGTCAATCGTCCAACCCAGTTCACCAGGTTGCGTCCGAGATACCTTGGGCGAAAGAAGACCTGCCAACCTCGCCGCCAATAGAGTGCAGTCGGCGGCCGTTGAAGCCACATTGAATACCGATATGTGATACCGAAGACGGCGAAGAGCGTCGCAAACGTGTAAGCCACCAGCGCTGCATCGAAATGCTTCAGCCTGCGCGATCCGGCGATGATCAGAATCGCCATGACCAATGTCATGGCTACACCCCAGATGCCGGCTTTGATCGTCTCTTTCGTCATTGCGCGGGATCGTTCGACAAATCGTTGAATCGTTATCGAAGAATGCACGCAACTGTTTGATTCTGCAAGCCGCTCCTGCTTGACATGCTACGTCTGACGTAGTATTACGTAGAACGTAGTATTCGACTGGTGTGAATCAGTGAGGCAGGCAACGGGCAGCAGCTGGTATGAAGAACCTCGGATGGGAGTATGAAGAACCCCGTATGAAGAACAGAGATGACTTGCTCGCGGGACTCGGGCGCTTCTCGGAGCCGGCGCTGTATATCCTGATCTCGCTCGCTGACGGTCCAAAGCATGGTTATGCGATGACGCTCGACATCGAGGCAGTGTCGGGCCAAAAGCTGGGCCCGGGCACCCTTTACGGCGCGATCGCGCGGCTTGAGGCTCGCAAATGGATTGCGCCACTGCCTGCGGAGGATCGGCGCCGCCCGTACCGGCTGACTACAGCTGGCCAGCGCGTACTTCGTTACCGCCTCGAGAACCTGAATACGCTCGCTCGTGTGGGACGAGCGAGACTTGCGGAGGGATAGTGCTATCCCGAAAACCTTCTTCGCCTCTACCCGCGTGCGTGGCGCGAACGCTATGGTGAGGAGTTTCTTGCAACAGTGGGGCCCGGCCCGCTCGACTTGCAACAGGTGATCGACATCCTGTCGGGAGCGATTGACGCGTGGCTTTCGGTCGATGTGCGTCGCGCGACACTGGCAGCACAGACGGCCCCGAATAGAGGAGAACATATGACGCTGAAGTCCCTGATGGTCTGTGAGCGAAAACAGTTGCGTTACACAACTCGCGATTCGTTGATCGGAGCGGGCGTGATGATCGGCGCCACGTTGATCTTGACGCTAGCGGGCACCGGTGCCCGACGCTCCGGCTGGCCGGCAACAGGCGAGGTCCTGCTGAACCTTGCATTCTTTGGATCTATGACTCTCTCAATGCCATTCTGGCTTTTGAAAGGTCAACCGTGGAAGTCGCAGGCAGTGATCGTTGTTGGTACCCTCACCCTGCTTACCGGAATCGGCTATCTCGCCTCCCTAACCTGAAGCGTCCCCACCGGGAGCGCAAGGCCCAGCCTGGCGCATGGAGTTGGGAATTCTGACGTAGTGCGTAGCCCTGAAACCCGTCGCCTTCGGCGCCGGCGCAAGCTGAAGCCTGAACTCAAACCGCGTCTGTTCGAGTTCAAGCTTTAGCTTGTGGTCTCAATGAAACCCGCGACCTAAAGCTTGAACTTCTGGCGACAGTCTCAGATACTGACGAAACACTGGAGTTCGCACTTTTGCGTTGAGGTTGTACTGAGAGTATGATGCCGTTGAAAGGACCGTCCAAGATATAGTCAAACTGCTACGCAGAAGGCGTGAATCGAAGCCTGATGCAGTTCGCGGAAAGAGCGAATCCCAGGCATTCGATTCAATCAAATCTTGACAGATCGGAAGTAAATCCCACGACTTTCCGGCCAACGTTTTGAAGCAAGCGCGCTCGCAGGTGCGAGCTCTGCCGCTGTGGGAAGTCTATGTCGCTAATTGATTCATCCTCGATGCACAAATATCAAACGACAACAGAACTTGAAATAAGGAGTATATGAATGTCAGACGCCAATATCCCGCGGAACGTTCTACCAATTCCAGATCCGCCTCGCACGGGTCTCATCACCTACGACGCGAAGGATCCGGATACAAAGTTTCCCCCAATTGCCCAATTGCGGCCGCCGAAGGGTGCGCCCAATGTTCTGGTCATTCTGATTGACGACGTCGGCTTCGGCGCGGCGAGCGCTTTCGGCGGTCCCTGCCGCACGCCTAATGCGGAAAAATTGGCGGCCAGCGGTTTGAAGTACAACCGTTTTCACACGACGGCGCTCTGCTCCCCGACTCGTCAGGCACTGCTGACCGGACGCAATCATCACTCGGTTGGAATGGGCGGCATCACCGAGATCGCCACAGGCTCGCCTGGCTACTGCTCGGTGCTGCCCAACACGATGTCGCCGATTGCCAGGACCCTCAAGCTCAACGGCTACGCCACTGCACAGTTTGGCAAATGTCATGAAGTTCCCGTGTGGCAGACAAGTCCGGCCGGTCCATTCGACGCGTGGCCGACGGGGGGCGGTGGTTTTGAATACTTCTACGGATTCATCGGCGGCGAAGCGCATCAGTGGTATCCATCGCTCTACGAGGGCACGACTCCGATTGAAGTGAAGAAGACTCCTGAAGAGGGCTATCACTTTATGGAGGATATGACGGACAAGGCCATCGGCTGGATCGGGCAGCAGAAGGCACTGATTCCAGACAAGCCTTTCTTCATCTACTTCGCGCCAGGTGCGACACACGCGCCGCATCACGTCCCTAAGGAGTGGGCAGACAAGTACAAGGGCGAGTTCGACGGAGGCTGGGACAAGCTCCGCGAAGAGACCTTTGCGCGGCAGAAGAAGCTGGGCGTGATCCCCAAGGATTCTCAACTCACAAAGCGACACAAGGAGATTCCGGCCTGGGATGAGATGCCGGAAGCTCTGAAGCCTGTACTGCGCCGCCAGATGGAAGTCTACGCGGGATTCCTCGAATACACAGATCATCACGTCGGACGTCTGCTGGACACTTTGGAAAAGCTTACGCTGCTCGACGACACGCTTGTCTATTACATCTTTGGCGACAACGGTGCGTCGGCCGAAGGAACGCACAATGGCACCTACAACGAGATGATCAACTTCAACGGTGCTGCCGCCCTCGAGACACCCGAATTCCTGATGGAGAGGCTCGACAAGCTCGGCGGGCCGGAATCCTACAATCACTATGCGGTGGGTTGGGCGCACGCCATGAATACGCCTTACCAGTGGACCAAACAGGTCGCTTCGCACTGGGGAGGGACGCGCAACGGCACCATAGTGAATTGGCCAAACGGAATCAAAAGCAAGGGTGAGCATCGCAATCAATTCCACCACGTGATTGATATCGCGCCCACGCTTCTCGAAGCGGCAGGACTGCCTCAGCCGACGTCGGTGAATGGCGTAACACAGAGTCCAATCGAAGGTGTGAGCATGGTCTACTCCTTCAACGACGCAAAGGCGGCGGAGCGACACGAGACGCAGTATTTCGAGATGTTTGGTAATCGCGGCATCTACCACAAGGGCTGGACCGCAGTTACCCGCCACAGGACGCCGTGGATACTTGTTGGCGAGAACTCCGGCCATTCGAAGATGACGTCTGGGAGCTTTACGACACAAACACGGACTGGACGCAGGCAAACGACCTGTCAAAGGAGATGCCGGCGAAGCTTCACGAATTGCAACGTCTTTGGCTGATCGAAGCGACGCGATACAACGTGCTTCCGCTCGATGACCGGGGCGCCGAACGGTTCAACCCGGATCTTGCAGGGAGACCGGTGCTGATCCGAGGGAACACTCAGCTCCTGTTTGGCGGCATGGGGCGGCTGTCGGAAAACTCAGTCGTGAGTATCAAGAACAAGTCTCATTCTGTGACGGCCGAGATCGACGTGCCGAAGTCAGGGGCCGAGGGCGTGATCATCTGCCAGGGTGGCAACATTGGCGGCTGGAGCCTCTACGCCAAGGGCGGCAAGCTCAAGTACTGTTACAACCTGCTCGGTATCCAGTACAGCTACGTCGAGGCGAAGAGCGCGTTGCCTGAAGGTCAGCATCAGGTACGAATGGAGTTCACCTACGACGGCGGCGGCCTCGGAAAGGGCGGCGCAGTGTCGCTCTTTGTTGATGGTAAGAAGGTCGGCGAGGGCAAAGTGCCGGCCACGGCCGCGATGATCTTTTCATGCGATGACGGCTGTGATGTCGGCATGGACACCGGGTCGCCGGTGGCGGAAGACTACGGGCCGCATGGAAACGAATTCTCGGGTCGGGTCCGGGGCGTGCAGCTTGCGGTCGCCGAAGCGGCTGAGGACGCGGATCACCTCATCTCGCCGGAGGAGGTACTGCGCATCGCAATGGCGCGGCAGTAAGGCGCCTGGCGCACTGGGAGCGCCAGGCTCCAGCCTGGCGCGTGCAGCGGTACGCAACGGTCTTTGTATGTAGTGACGCGCCAGGCTGCAGCCTGGCGCTCCCGGGGGGCATTTCGATGATCAGCAATTCCCACCAATCTCGAACCAAGGCGCTCACCTTACTCCTGGCGCTTGCGCTCGGAGTCTCCTGGTCTCCTCGTGTAAGCGCGCCAAAGCGATCCACTCCCATCGTGGAATGATGGTCAGACAAAAAGAGCGATCATCGCTTTCGTAAAGCGCGTTACGAAGGCGGGTGGCCCGGACTTCGTTCCAATCTCTGAGAGGATTGCCACATTTGACAACGACGGAACGCTCTGGGCTGAGAGGCCTTTGCCAAACGAGCTCTACTTCGTGCTTTCCCGGGTCAGGGATCTCGCGGCTAAAGATCCGTCGCTCCGCGAGCGCCAGCCGTACAAAGCGGCGATCGAAGGAGATGCAGCTTACTTCCACGAGGCGGGTGCGAAGGCGGTGGTCGAACTCCTGATGGCCGGACACTCCAACATGACCCAGGAGCAATTTGCCGCGACAGCGCGCCAATTTCTTCAGACCGAGACGGCACCCGAAGCTGAACCGGCCTTACACCGCCACCACCTATCAGCCGATGATCGAGCTACTAGCCTATTTGCGACGAAACGGCTTTCAGACATGGATCTGTTCAGGTGGTACCGTTGATTTCATGCGCGTTTTCGTTGAGCAGACTTACGGCGTAGCGCCCGAACGGACGATTGGCAGCGTCTTGAAGCGCGACTCGCGCATGCTCGACGGCCGACGCGTCGTCTGGTTGCTGCCGGAGATAGATTCGTTCAATGACAAGGAGGTTAAGCCGGTCAACATAGATCGACAGATTGGTATGCGTCCCATCTTTGTTGGCGGGAACGTAGGCAATGCCGGCGATATCGCGATGATGGAGTACTCGAAGGGGCGGACAGGTCCATCGTTTCAACTCCTGATCAACCACGATGACGAGGCGCGCGAGTTTGCCTACGCGGAGAAGGACAACTTCTCGCTCGATGCCGCAAAGAAGAACGGATTTACGGTGGTGAATATCAAGAGCGATTGGAAGACAATTTTCGTGGCAGCGAAAGCCGCCGCTGCCAGGTGATAGAAGACAACATTCACATTCATTCGATAACCAAAGGAGAAGGAGCGAGCATGTCACTTAAAGAGTACAAACCGGGAGCTGCATTCCCCGGCAAGATAGGGCGAACCGTGGCCGACTCATCGCCAGCCTGGCCCGCACCAGGCCGAGCCAGGACAGGCGCGCCGAATGTCTTATTCTGGATCATCGACGATGTGGGCTATGCGCAGATGTCCGCTTTTGGCGGACTGGTCAATACCCCCAACATTGACCGGCTCGCAAACAACGGATTGCGCTATACCAATATGCATACGACCGCGCTCTGTTCACCTACGCGCGCGTGCATGCTCACTGGACGGAACCATCATTCCAATGGCCTCGCTGCCATCACCGAATTCGCCACTGGTTACCCTGGATATGACGGACGCATGCCGTTCGAGAATGGGATGCTCTCGGAGATTCTGCTGGAAAACGGATACAACACGTTTTGCACCGGCAAGTGGCATCTCAATCCGACTGAAGAAGGAACGCCGGCCGGCCCTTATCATCGTTGGCCGCTCGGTCGCGGGTTCGAGCGCTTTTACGGCTTCCTCGGTGGCGAAACCAATCAGTGGTTTCCTGACTTGACCTACGATAACCACTCGGTGCCGCAGCCCAAATCGGTTGAAGAGGGCTATCACTTGAGCGAAGACCTCTCCGACAAAGCGATTCAGTTCATCCTCGACGCTCACGTGAATGCGCCGGACAAGCCATTCTTTCTTTATCACGCCACCGGCGCCGCGCACGCGCCGCATCAGGTAGGCCCGGAGTGGATCGAGAAATACAAAGGCAAGTTCGACATGGGCTGGGACAAGTACCGCGAGGTGGTCTTCGCGAATCAGAAGAAGCTGGGGATCTTCCCCAAAAACGCCGAGCTATCGCGAAACGACCCGGACGTTCCAGCCTGGGATACGTTGAGCGCTGACCAGAAGAGACTCTATACCAGATTGATCGAGGTGTTCGCTGGTTTTCTCGAACATGCCGACTATCAATTCGGTCGCATCCTGCAGACGCTCGAAATGATCGGCGAGCTGGACAACACGCTCATCATGATCGTTCCCGACAACGGCGCTTCGTCTGAAGGCGGTGCCGAAGGTTGCTTTAACGAGATGAGCAGCTTCAATCAGTATTGGGAAAAGCTCGAGGACATTCTGCCCCGCATAGATCAACTCGGCGGCCCCACGTCCTACAACCACTACCCCTGGGGGTGGGCTTGGGCGGGCAACACGCCATTCCGACGGTGGAAGAAAGAGGTGTATCGAGGGGGTTGCACCGACAGTCTGATCGTCTCATGGCCCGCCGGGATCAAGGCCAAGGGTGAGCTTCGCGACCAGTACGCGCATGCGATCGACATGGTTCCGACTGTGCTCGAGGCGCTCGGTATTGAGCCGCCAGAGAAAATTCGCGGCGTTACGCAGTCTCCTATTGAGGGCGTCTCGTTCGCACACACTTTCAAGAAAAAGGATGCGCCGAGTAACCACGTCACTCAGTATTACGAAATGTTTGGCAATCGGGCGATCTACCACGACGGTTGGCGAGCCAACTGCGGTTATCCGGGACCAAGTTACGCTGAGGGTGCGGCAAAGGGGCGCAAGATGGGGGGGCTAATCACCAACGAAGTGTTGGATGACCTGGAGACCAACGGCTGGGAGCTTTATCACGTCGCTGAGGACCCTGCTGAATGTCACGACCTGGCCGCAAAGCATCCCGAAAAACTTCGCGAGCTGGTTTCGCTTTGGTGGGCAGAGGCGGGCAAGTACAAGGTTCTTCCGATTGATGGAAGCCTTTTCGAACGGTCAGTAGCGGAACGCCCGCAGTTAACGAAAGATCGTTCGCAGTATGTGTTCTACCCCGATCTCTCCGTCGTTCCACTCGGTACGGCACCCAAGGTCTACAACCGTCCGCACAGCATCACTGCCGATGTCACGATCCCCGATGGCGGGGCCGAAGGTGTGTTGTTGGCGCACGGCGGTGTTGCGGGGGGCTTTGCTCTTTACGTAAAGGACGGAAAGCTTCATTACGTTCACAACTACATGGGGCTCCGCGAATACAAGGTGACATCCAACAAGGACGTTCCCAAGGGGCGAATTAAGCTGCGCTACGAGTTCGAGCCGACAGGCAAGCCCGACCTTGCCAAGGGCCTTGGGGCGCCTGGCCGCGCGCAGCTCTACTTTGACGGCAAGCTCGTGGGCAACGCCGAGTTCGATACGACCGTGCCACTGATCTTCGGCATCGAGGGGTTGAGCTGTGGTTATGACTTCGGCGAAGCAGTAACTCACGACTACCACGCACCGTTCCGGTTCACCGGCACGATTCACAATGTGACCATGGACGTCTCAGGCGAGTTGATCAAAGACAATGAAGCCGAGATGCGCATGCTCATGGCGCATCAGTAAAGCAGCCGCACTCCAATCCCGCGCCGATCTCAAGACCGGCGCGGGCAAGCTAAAGCTTGAACTCAAACACACGAGGTTTGAGTTCAAGCTTTTAGCTTGGCGTACGCAGAGTGAACCCATAGAGGAACACGTCGTGAAACAGGAAAGACCAAACATCGACTTCATTGTGGGCGACAACGGCGGACAAGTTGAAGGAGCTGTTGTGACACTGCTTGACGAAATGAACGAGTTTGTTGCCCGGGCCGAGCATAGCCAGGCAATCGACGACGCCTGCAATGACTGCGAAAGAGAATTGCGAGAACCAGCCCGGACTGGAAGAGACGTGGCGCGCGGTTCTGCCGCAGCTTGAACTGACCGGCTCAATGAAAGCTATGCATTCTTTGTGGGTCTTTGCTTTTGCTCCTCGCGGTGAAAGCGATACACACAGGCACTCGAACTCAACGCAATATACCCGTTCGTGGCGCGGGAATGGTGTGCTGAAAATTGGGAATCCCGGCAGTCCCGTCGAAGTTCCGTTACCACCGCCAGAAGGTGAAGGGTCACAAACGGAGCAGTGGTCGATCATTCCTTCCGGAGTCTTCCATCGGGCGATCGCGAGTGAGAGCGGGTGGTGTGTCGTTTCATTCCAGACCGCATCCGGCGAACGAATTGATGGACGAACCATTCGAAGGAACCTCGTCGCACTACATCAAGTCACCATGACCAACAAACCATGGATTAATAAGCGATCATAAGATGAAGAGACCGACATGAGGGCCAGATTGAAGGAGCTGTACCTGCCGTCGGCGAAGGACTTCGTCCTGGTGGACGTGCCTGAAATGCGCTTTGTCATGATCGATGGGCACGGCGCCGCTGATCGCGCGGCGCTCGATCACGCGGTGAAGTGGCTGTTCGCCGCGATCTCCCCCATTAAGCGGATCGCCCGGGAACGCATGGGGAAGAACTTCGTCGAACCGCCGCTCGAAGGGCTTTGGTGGGCGGATGACATCCAGGATTTCATCTGCGGCAAACGGGACAAATTGAACTGGCGGATGATGATCGTCTACGAGCCGGACTGGCTGACGCCGGAGATGTTTGATGAGGCTGTCGCGACGGCGATCACGAGGCTCGGCGCGCCACCAGCCAACCTACGGCTCGAACGCTATGCCGAAGGCCTAAGCGTCCAGATCATGCATGTCGGTCCACCCAGCGGGGAAGTGTCGACCATTACCAGGCTGCACCAGGAGTTTCTGCCGGCGCACAACCTGATTCCGAACGGGCACCATCACGAGATCTACCTGAACGACCCGAACCGTGTGGCGCCGGAGAAACTGAAGACAGTGCTACGCCAGCCAGTGCGTTCATCGGGTACGTGAGGTAAGGCAGCTTTCCTGCGGGAGTAGTGTTGAAGATGAGCCGTTCTTCGTTCCGACGACGCGGTGAGACGTCTGCGAACGTATTCTATTGAATCCAACTCACCGTATTTGACTCTGGGCTAAGCACGCCGTTCGGTTCGTTTTGCGAGTGCATCTGATTTGCGACGACGAAGCGTCATCGTGTCGGTAGCCCGACCGTGAGGGAGGGCTTCCGCGATTTGGTAGTCTTTGCGAAAAGTAGTACGCACGAAAGCCCTCCCTCACGGTCGAGCTACTGACACCATCGCACTCCACCACGACGTCATCTGCCAGACGGAGCCATCGCGCTCTTGCCACGGGTTGCCCAAACGTAAGAAAACCGGAGTCTCAAAAATGCTTTTACGCGAAGCTAAAGCCCTGTTTCGTGATCGGCATTGTGCGGATGCGTTCGCCTGTAGCCGTGAACACCGCGTTTGCAATCGCAGGCAAAATTGGCGGCAATGCCGGTTCTCCCAATCCGGTCGGCGGATTGTTGGATTTTAGGAAATGGACTTCGATGGGGGGTGTTTGCGACATCTTCACCAGCGGATGTTGGGCATAGTTCGATTGCACGACACGACCATTCTTCAATGAGATTTCCTGCAACATCTCGCTCATGCCATCCACTACAGCGCCTTGCGTCAGGTTTTCGGATGCACCGGGATTGATCACCTGGCTGCCGATATCTCCGGCGACCCAGACCTTGTTCACCTTAATTTTCTTGGTGGCGGCGACGGTGACTTCGGCCACTTCGGCAAAATAGCCGCGATGACTGTAGTGGAATCCGATGCCCATTGCTGTGCCTTTCGGCAGAGTGCGTTTGCCCCAGCCGGATTTTTCCGCGACGAGTTTGACGACGCCGATCATGCGTTCGGCATTCATCACGCCCTGCGTACCGGCGGGTGGCGCATTGCTCAATAACTCCAGGCGGAATTGCACCGGGTCTTTGCCTGCGGCGTGCGCGAGCTCGTCAATGAATGATTGGTAAACCCACGAATACACATTGGAACGCGGCGCGCGTAACGCTCCGGTTTTCAGCCCCAACGGCATCACCGTCGCTTGCATCAAATAGTTAGGCACGAAACGGGAAGGGAATTCGTTGCCGTCAACCTGACCGGCATGCGTGAAGGTATCGCCTTCGCCATAACCGACGAAATGATTTTGCCAACCGACGAGTTTGCCGCTCTGATCGACGGCGGCTTTCAAATACTGGAATCCGCCGGAACGATAATAGTCGTGTTGCATATCGTCTTCGCGGGTCCACAACACTTTGACCGGCGCGCCGATAGTTTTGGAAATCCAGGCAGCTTCGCACATATAGTCGTTATACAAGCGGCGACCAAATCCGCCGCCGCCGCGTACCATGTGAACCGTGATGTCGCTTTCAGGCATACCCATCAAGCGCGACACGATGGTTTTGCCGATTTGCGGTGTCTGGCTGGTGGACCAGATTTCAAGTTTGCCGTCTTTGTAATGCGCCGTGCAGTTTTGCGGCTCCAGAGGAGCGTGCGCGATGAACGGAAAGACGTAGGTGCTTTCAACCAACTTGACATCGCTGCTTTTGAAAATGGCCTCGACATCGCCATCTTTGCGCAGCGTGCGCCCGGCTGGTTGCTTGAGAAGTTCGGTGGCTTTTGTGGCAATGGCCACGCTGTCGAGCGTCCCCCATTTGCCTTCGTCCCATTTAACTTCCAGCTTTTCACGCGCCGAGTGTGCCGCCCACCAACTGTCTGCAACGATAGCCACGCCGGCTTCCAGTCCCGGGTCCTCGTTCAGGTAGTTGGGGAAATTGCTGGGATTCGGTTTACCTTCGACGATGAAGGCATGCTTGACGCCTTTCATCTTTTTGATCACGTCGAGGTTTGCGCTGACAGCTTTGCCGCCGAACACTGGCGTTTTTTGAAACACCGCGTAGAGCATTCCCGGAACAGTCACATCAATTCCGAAGATTGGCTTGCCCGTCACGATGTCTTTGTTCTCGACATCATTCGTCGTCGTGCCGATAATTTTGTAATCTTTTGGGTCCTTCAGCTTAAGCGTTTTGAAATCCGGAACGGGCATCGTTGCGGCTTTAGCAGCCAGTTCGCCATACCCTAGCGAACGATTTGATGCCGTATGCAACACACGTCCGGAAGCAGTAGAGCATTCGGATGCCGCTACGCCCCAGCTTTGTGCGGCAGAGGCAATGAGCATTTGTCGAGCAGCCGCGCCTATCTGACGCATCGGGTCCCAATTCGTTGGCGTTGCCGTGCTGCCGCCCGTGAACTGTGTGCCGTACTTGTTATCAGCATCGGGGCGAATGACCTTCACATTCTTCCAATCCACATCCAGTTCATCGGCAATCAGCATCGCCAGCATGTTGAGCGAATGTTGTCCGGTCTCAGGATTTCTCGATGTGATGCTCACCAGACCGTTCGCGGCGATGCTGACGAAATCAGATGGAGCAAGTGCAACGGGCGCCGGTCGCTGCGCCAATGCAGCCGCTGCCTTCGGATACAAGCCCAGCATGAATCCGCCACCCGCCAGCGCAGAGACGCGCAAAAAAGAGCGGCGATTGATATTTATCTTTGTCATGAATCCTCCGTAGCAGCGCAAATCACCGCGGAGCGGTGCCTCGAGTTTGGCCCAGTTTCTTGCTTCGGAGGAGCCCGAATGTTTATAGTAACGAATAAGAAGCGTGATGAGCTCCGGAGGAGCGGCATCTGACTTCGAACCTTGATGCCGCTCCTCCGGAGCTCGCATGGTTTTAGCCTTATTACTATAAACATTGGGCTCCTCCGGAGCCGACGCTGCTTCGCAGCGGACGCTGCCGCTACGCGGCAGGTTGCTGTTGCCTCCGGCACACATTGGTCAGTTATTCATTTGCCCTTCACATCATAGCAAGTCAGCTCATTTTGATTGCGTATGTAGAGCTTGCCGCCGATGATTACCGGGTGCGCCCAGCTATCCCAGCCCCGGTCGTTGATCGGAAAGCGCCCTTTCTCAACATAGGCCTGGGGATTGGCTTCGGCCAGCCCAACCATTTGTTTCTCGCCAAGCATATACAACATCCCGTCAGCGTAACTCATGGAGCCTTTGCCGACGCTGCGGTCCTTCCACATCACCTTGCCTGTGTTGAATTCGATGCAAGTCAGAATCGCATTGGAAAAGCCGTAGAGATAACCATTTACCAAAACCATTCCGCCGTGATGGTTCTGCATCTCTTTGGTGAAGTAGGCTTCTTCCGCTTTGATCTCGCCGTTCTGCGCCGTCAGGTTGAGCAAGGCTCCGCCCGTGCCGTATGCCGAAGAAAAGAAAACTTTGTTGTCGGCAAATATCGGCGTCGCGACATTGGCGACGCGATTGGCAACCTTGTCGTAACGCCACATCAACTTGCCATCGCTGGCGCGCACGCCTACACCTGCGTTCGCGGTGAAGTTAATGTAGCTGCGCACGCCGCCGACTTCCGCAACGATCTAGGAGGCATAGCCTGCCGGGTCGCTCAACTCTTTCGAGCGCCAAATCTCCGTGCCCGTCATTTTGTCCAGCGCCACAATGCCTGCGTTGGTGCCGCCAGGCGAGACGATCAAACGATTGCCGTCCACCAGCGGAGATTCGCTGATCAGCCATCTCGGGTTGCTGCCTCCGAACTCTTTCAGAATGTTTTTTCCCCATACGCGCGAACCGTCGCGCTCGCGCAAGCAAGCCAGTTCGCCATTCTCTGCCAGGACATAAAGTCTGTCGCCATCCAGCGTCGGAGTGCCACGCGGGCCGGGCCCTTTGTCCTGCTCCAGCCTCGGACCCAACGCAACTGACCATATCGTCTTGCCATCGGCGCGATTCAAGCAGAAGACAGTGCTTTTGGCTTCGCTCCCCGTCCCGCTCGCTCCCTGCACATAAATGCGATCCGCTTTGACGGCGATGGAACCGTAGCCTTCGCCGAGATTCGTGATTGACCAGGCCAGAGCGGGGCCTTTTTCGGGCCATTGTTTGAGCAGCCCGGTCTCACTCGACAGGCCATTGCGCAATGGGCCACGCCACTGCGGCCACTCGGCTTCGGGCGCTGTCGTTCCCACCGTGGCTGGCAGCACAGCGAAAGCGCAGATCAACGCAAACGAAAACAATAATTTCATGACATCTCCACTACTTTTTGCCGCCCTTAGCAGGTGCCAAATTTGCTCCGGCGCGCGGTGTTCCACTTCCGGGCTTAAGGTTGTTTGAAGCGGTGAGTTGAGCGGCTTTGTGAATGGCTTCGCGTATGCGCAGATAGGTGCCGCAACGGCACAGGTTACCATTCATCGCCGAATCAATATCCGCATCGGTGGGCTTTGGTGTTTTTCGCAAGCAAAGCGCAGGCCGACATGATTTGTCCGGCCTGGCAGTAACCGCACTGCGGTACGTCGAGTTCCTGCCAGGCAACTTGAACTGGATGCGTGCCTTCAGCCGAAAGTCCTTCAATTGTCGTTACTGATTTATTCGCCGCTGCTGAAACCGGCGTCAAGCACGCGCGCACAGGACTACCATTCAGATGGATGGTACATGAGCCGCAGATGCCCATGCCGCAGCCGAACTTCGTTCCTTTAAGGTTGAGCTCATCCCGCAACACCCAGAGGAGCGGCATTTCAGGATCGCCGTCAAATTGCTGGTTCTTTCCGTTTACTTTCAGCTTAATCATCCGTTCTCTCCTTCAAAATGCGGTCAGGCGAAACTGAAGCCCTGTTTCGTCATCGGCATCGTGCGAATGCGTTCGCCGGTTGCCGTGAAGATCGCATTGCAAACGGCGGGCAGAATCGGCGGCAGTGCTGGTTCGCCTAAGCCTGTCGGCGGATTGTTGGTTTTCAGGAAATGCACTTCGATTTGCGGCGGTGCTTGCGACATTCTTAGCATTGGGTGCTGAAGATAGCTTGACTGGACCACTGCCCCATTTTTCAGAGTGATTTCCTGAATCATTTCGCTCAGGCCATCTATGACTGCGCCTTGCACCTGCGTTTCGGCAGAACTGGGATTGATAATGTGGCTGCCAACGTCAGCCGCGACCCAAACTTTATTAACTTTGATTTTCTTGTTGGCGTTGACCGTGACTTCGGCGACTTCAGCAAAGTAACCGCGATGGCTGAAGTGAAACGCGACGCCCATTGCCGTGCCTTTCGGCAACTGGCGTTTGCCCCAACCCGATTTCTCTGCCACCAGTTTGATGACGCCACTCATGCGAGATGCATCTAATCCCTGCTCCCGCGCTGTTAAAGGCAAGGGCGTTGCTGCAAGCAAATCCAAACGAAATTGCAATGGGTCTTTGCCTGCAGCATAAGCGAGCTCATCAATGAACGATTGAATCACCCACGCAGTGCAGTTGGAGTACGGCGCGCGTAAGGCTCCGGTTTTAAGTCCGAGCGGCATCACCGAAGACTGCACTCGAAAATTCGGCACGAAACGCGCTGGAAATTCGTTCGCATTAAAACCGCCGTCGTGCGCGAAGGAATTTCCTTCACCGTAACCGACGAAGTGATCGTGCCATGCGACGAGCTTGCCGTCTTTGTCCACTGCGCCTTTAAAGTTTTGGAACCCGCCGCAACGATAATAATCGTGTTGGATGTCGTCTTCGCGTGACCAGATTAACTTGACCGGCGCGCCCGCCTGTTTGGAAATCCATGCGGCATCTAACAGCAGATCGTTATACGCCCGCCGTCCAAATCCGCCGCCACCGCGTACCATATGAACCGTCACATCACTCTCAGGCAAGCTGAGCAAACGAGCCACCATCGTGCGCCCGCTTTGTGGTATCTGGCTGGTCGACCAGATTTCAAGCTTGCCGTCTTTGAAATGTGCCGTGCAATTTTGCGGCTCCATCGTGCCATGCGCGATGAAGGGAATGACGTAAGAGCTTTCGACAACTTTGATGTCATCACGTTTGAAAATTGTTTCAACATCGCCGTCCTGTCGTAGCGCGCGGGCTGGGGGTTGTTGGGAAAGCGCTTGCGCTTTTTTGGCATTCTCGACACTGTCCTGCGTGCCCCATTTGCCGGAGTCCCATTTGACTTCGAGTTTTTCACGCGCAGACTGCGCCGCCCACCAGCTGTCCGCGACGATGGCAACGCCAGATTCAAAGCCCGGGTCTTCAAACAGGTAATTGGGATAGTTATTGGCGAGCGGTCGGCCTTCGACAATAAATGCATGTTTCACGCCTTTCAGCGCTTTGATCGCATCGAGGTTCGCGCTTACCGCCTTGCCGCCCAGCACAGGGGTTCTTTGAAAGACGGCGTAGAGCATTCCGGGCACTTTCACATCAATGCCGAAAATCGGTTTGCCCGTCAGGATGTCTTTGGTTTCCACACTAATCGTGGACGTGCCGATGATCTTGTAGTCTTTCGGGTCTTTGAGTTTGACAGATCGCAATTCCGGCACGGGCATCGTTGCCGCTTTGGAGGCCAATTCGCCGTAGCCTACCGAGCGATTGGAAGCCTTGTGATGTACGCGACCTGATGCTGTCGAACACTCCGTAGCAGCTACGCCCCACGTTTGCGCCGCTGCAGCGACCAGCATTTGACGCCCGGCTGCGCCAACCTGACGCATCGGTTCCCAGTTCATTGGCGTTGCCGAACTGCCGCCCGTGAATTGCGGACCGTATTTGTTATCCGCATCGGCGCGCACGATCTTGACATCTTTCCAGTCCACATCCAGTTCTTCAGCAATCAGCATCGGCAGCGTATTGAGAACGTTCTGTCCGATCTCCATATTTTTCGCGGTGAGCGTAACGATGCCATTAGGAGCAATACGGATGAAATCCGCCGGAACCAACGGGGCCGCTGGCGGGCGCCCGCCTTGTGCCAGTGCCGCTGCCTTTGGATACAGGCCCAGCATCAAGCCTCCGCCTG
>CAWEYR010000021.1:0-183605 GCA_963813345.1 uncultured Acidobacteriota bacterium
CGCCAGCCGGGATTTTCCCGGCTTGGGCGACTTGGTCGAGGCCCATGAAGGCATTGACGAGATTTTTGGCGGTATGCAGTGAAGACTGCGAGGATGCCCAACTCCCACGGCAGCGGTGGTCTCTGATTTCCGCGGTGTCGATCATATTGGGTTGAAAAGTTAGCGCAAAACTGGCTCAAACAAGCGAGTTCCAGATGCTGGACAAGACGCGGCTTGCATTCGATTGACCAACTTTATTGCTGAATCGTGAAGTTGACGTTCAAGACGCGGCCGATTCCCGTAAAGACGGCGTGATAAAAATCGCGCAACATGCCTTGGACCTCTGCTTCGGTCGCTCCGTTGGGGTGGAAATAGCCGGTATAGAGAAAATGAGTCTGGCCGGCGCCAAGCGATTGCAACTGCTGGGTGCAAAAAATAGTCGTCTCCACGGGAAAGGCGTGGGGGTCGGACATCGAGTAAGAAAGCCGATAAAGTTGCGGGTGGTTCACAATCAGCACCTCGTGCACTGCTTTGCCGTCCTTGAAAGTGAGTTCTGGTGTGTCAAACCCACACCCTGCTGGTCCATCCACAACGCAGGACGCGACGTCTGGCACCAGAGAGGCCAGAGTCTTGAAGTCCGCAAGCAGCGGCCAGATCTGGTTGACGTCGCTTTGGAAAATATCGCATGACTGGAACAAACGCTCCAGGCTCTGCGCTGCGGAGCCAGTGGCATCTTCATTGTGAATCATTGCACACTCGCTCAAGGTCGTCCAGCAAGTGACCGCATACAGGCTGGCAATCGAATGTTCCAGTGATAACAGGCCTCGATGGCATCTCGGGCGGAAGCACACAACCCCTCGAAAGCCGAAACCGACTCTTCCGGTGGTGGACATTGCCATCGAACCGATGTGTGGGTTACTTCGAAGGATCCGGAGTGAGCAGCCGCAGAGCCGGGAAATACCTTTGGCAGATAGCCGCGGTCCTCTGTCGCCAGCGAATCCGCTGGCGTAGCTGCATGAGCGGCGACCAAGAAATCGGGCAGGATCGTCTTTCGGGGTCCGCCTTCACTACGATATGTGCGGAAAAGCTTTCCCGCGAGGAGCGAGGCTTCTTCCGTAAATGGACTGTGCCTCAGGTCGAGATGATGCAAGGCGTTGCGGCACGCATCATCGGATGTAAAGAACGAACGGACTTCTGCGAACACCACGGACGAGACGAGTAGCGTAGCGGTTTCCGCCGACGATTGCAGGCTCTCCAGCCAGCCCTCGCCTTTTCGCTCGCCTTTAAAAATCGCCAGTAAGACTGGACGTATCGACTGCCACCGCGTCATGCCTGCTTTTCCTTCTGATGCAAAAGAGGCAAGTCCATGGCTGTGAAAATCAATTCCAAGAACTCCTTCATGCTGTTGTTGTTATAGCTTCTGCAATAGCCCGTACCAATGCCCGCCAGGGCCTTGGTCTTCTATTCAACGACTTTGGGCAGGCTCACCACATCGCCTCCGGCAATGAAATCGACTTGCGACCCCGGCTCGATGCCGAACTTTTCTCGCAATTCCTTCGGGATGGTAACTTGTCCCTTCGTAGTAACCAGTGCTTTCACATCGTCAGAGTAAGAATGTTCAGTAAGAATCGCAACGTGAGAGTGAGCAGGAGATCGATGTCGTCCAAACGAGTTATGTGGGACCAACGACAAGCTGCGCGACACAGTTCCGGTTTTTCCCTCGTCGACGCGGATCTTGTTTGCTTACTTTATACCTTGCATGCACTCCTTTGGATCAATGACCCCCAGGCTCTTGACAATCTTGAAATTACCGTTGTTTGCCTGGGCAATGTACATGTTCATTCGAACGTGATGCTGACCGGGCACCATTTCAGCTGGACCACCCGGCCCCTCAGCGATCTTTGCATGGTCTAGTGCCTTGATGACATCTTCTTGCTTCAGCGAGCCTGCCTCTTTCACAGCAGCCTCCCAGAGCCTCAGACCTCGGTACATGCCTGAACACGCACTGCCAGCAGTGAACTTGGCATTGCCTGGATAGAGCTTGTCGTACTGATTGATCAGTTCCTTACTGAATGGATCGCTGACGTTCTGGTAGTAGTCGAGGCAACTGTACAGACCCTCCACGTGTGCGGCTGGCACAAAGTTCAGGAAGTTCTCGTCGAAGTACGTGCAGACTATGTATCCACCTCGCTTCGTGAAGCCAGAGTTGTAAAGCTGCTCGAGGAATGGCGTGAGCCCAGGAGGAACGATCGTATTGAATACCACCTCGGCACCACTGGACATGATCTTGTCAATAGTCTTGCCATAGTCAGTGTGATCGAGGGGAAAGTACTCCTCTCCGACTATCGCGCCACCGTTGGCCGTGACAACTTGACGGACCTTCTTGTTCATGGTGTGTGGCCAAATATAGTCAGCTGACGGCAAGTAGAATTTCTTCGCCCCCGTTTGCTGCATCAGCCAGGGAATGAGAGGTTCAACCTGCTGCGCTGGCACCGGGCCGGTACAGAAGATGAGCGGGTCACATTCCTGTCCCTCGTATTGCTCCGGGTAAATGTAAAGCTTCTTGCCCTTCACTACAGCAGGACCCTTGATAGCCTGCCTCGTGGAGCTATAAATGCCACCGAAGATCACATCGACTTGATCTTGCTGGACGAGCTTCGTGGCTTTGGCTTCCGCTACACTGTCTGTAGTTGCACTGTCCTCAAGGTACAGATCTATCTGTCGCCCCAACAAGCCACCCTTTGCATTGATGTCATCAATCACCATCTTGGCCACGTTTGCATTGGCGATACCCATGAACGAGAGTGCACCCGTCTGGTCCGTGATTACTCCCACCTTGATGGATGACCACTGAAGTGATTCTTTCATGGCATTCTCTCCTCTCAAAACTGGTTATTGGTGAATAGGCGCTGGCTTTTGAAGAGTGGACTCACACATGTGTCTTGGCTTGGCCTGACTTTGCTACCTGTCTTCGTAAAGGCTTACGACTAGATCGCGTTTCGGTTCTCCAAAGGCGCGTGGCTCGGCATTCACCTTGGGATGTCGGGGGAAGAATTACGCGTGAAGGTGGGCGAAGCCGACGTGGCGCTCGCCTCGGCGTCGCTGCCTCATCGATAGCCGTTAAGATCCTGTCACCTGCCGCCAGGGACGTATCTGCCTTTTCGACATTCTCGTCGATGTCGGTCTTGAAACTTTTCAACGCGTCCCGATTTCCGGAATAGAGAACAGCTTGCCCTTGTAAACAGTGAAGGCGTTTGGACTCTCTGCGTTGGTGGATACTCCATTAGCTACTCCGTAGGCACAAAACCCTCCATACTGCGGAACAGATTTCGGCGGGATCTTTGTCAAAAACGGCCTTATTCTGTGTCGAGGCAAATAAGTAAGTGACACCCTGATAGTTGCTTTCGATTGTGGGATTCCCTTTAAGAGCTTTTACTTGCTTGAAGTAGGCGACTGGATCATAGCCCTTCAAAATCACTCCTTTACTATCTACGTTTGCTGCTGGTGTATTGCTGCTCTTAGTCTCCTTCACAGCAGCGTTCTGAGCGAGACGTATCGGCTCGTTTCCTGTTTTGTTCTGGATGGTATCGATGCCTGGCTCCGTCAGCACCAACTGTATCGTTTGTGGCAAGGACAATCCCGGCTGCAATGGGAAACGACAGTCGGCGAGTGTAAAATTCTTTTCAAACTTAGCGTCTCCTTTTTCTTTGAAGTCCTCCTTTGTAAGCAAATCCAGTTCTCGTCCCAACCGGCCCTGGACTATGTCCGCTTCTCGGTAGCCGGAGACTACCGGCAAAAAAGGCTGAATGCAAGAGATTCGGTTAGAATATCATCGAGCCATCGCATCTTGGATCTCCAGTCGGAGACGCCGAGCGAGCAGGTCCGTTGGATCCGCGAGGAGTGCCCGATCGATCGCGGCCAGCGCGTGAGTTCGGACCACGCTGCGCCAGCAGCATCTCGCCGGCGCGCGTGCAAACAACGCTGTTTTTCGGGAGCCTCGCCAAACCGAATGAGCGAAGGAAGTCAGCGCGCTTGGAATCAGTTTCAAACCCGGCCAATGCGAAATGAAGCAACGGGTGGTCCGGGAAGAAGACCAAAGCGTTTCGCACCCATTCTTCGGTTACATTTGGATTCGTGAGAAGGGGCGTTGCCTACCCACTCGATAGCTTTGATGTCGCTCGCCGGGAAGATGGTTCGATCGCTACCGGGACCCTGAAAAACCACCGCATGAAGCGCGCGTTGGAACTGAGACCTTGGGCCGAGTCCTTTAGCTGCTTCGTCAGCTCCGATCTGCGCCCCTCGTTGATCGCGACGAGCGAGCCATCGGCTGAAACTTGGAGTCCGCCTGCGATCTCGGAGAGCAATTCGACTTGCAGCGCAGGGGAGCTGGCCATCGAAACCGGGGACGCTATTCTCGCGTTGTCGCCGCCCGATTCTTTCAACTGCCGAAGCCAGCTCCGCCGGAGTAGCTGCATCCCAGAGCTTGGCGGTCTTGTCCAAGCTTGCCGTCAGGATTGGGCCACCGTCCGGACTAAACGCCGCCGATCGGACAATATCCCGATGGTCGAAGGAAGCGATCAACTTGCCCGAGGCCGCATCCCAGAGCTTGCTGGTATTGTCCCAGCTCGCTGTCAGGATCTGATAGACCGTGGGACTGAACGCTCCGCGGTACACGCCAGCCTGATGCTCAAAGGAGGCAACGAGCTTACCCGAAGTCGCATCCCAGAGCTTGGCGGTTTTCGGTCCGCGCTCGCCGTCAGGATCCGAGCGCCGTCCGGACTAATCGCCGCGTTGTCGACCGCATCCTGATGGTCGAAGGAGGCGATCAACTTGCCCGAGGCCGCATCCCGAAGTTGGCGGTTTGGTCGGCACTGGCTGTCAGAATCCGGGGTGCCGTCGGGGACGAAACGCCGCGCCGTTGACCGCATCCTGGTGGGCAAAGGAGGCGATCAGTTTGCCCGAAGCCGCATCCCAGAGCTTGGCGGTTTTGTCCGCGCTTGCCGTCAGGACCCGAGCACCGTCGGGACTAAACGCCGCGTTCGAAGCCTTACGCGGTCGTGATCAACCAATGTTGCTTCGGCTGAGACGACCGGCGGAACAGGCTGTTCGTCGTCGGTCACATCATCGACCGACTCAAAAATAAACTCGTGAAAATCGATCTCGTCATCGCTGCCAGCAAGGGCATCGTGTCGCGTCTCAAGGGCGGCTGCAGCCGCGGCCGGACTGGACATAACACATCGGAGGAGCGCCAGCGCCCCCCAGTAGCGCACTCGTTGCCTGCGTTTGTCCATCGACTCGCCAGTCCGGACCATTTCAGAGCAGAAGTCATACGTTTTAGAGAAAAGCTCTTGGTAGCCGCTCGACAGGCGATACGTCTCATCTGACGATTCGCGTTTGGGAAAGCAGTGATCGCCCTCCCAGTCGTGCTCAATGTCGCGACGCGTGCGCTGGACAAAGTGTCGGGCGAGAGTTGTTCGCTGCTGCTCGGAAAGAGTCGCCGTATCCCAATCGCCAAACTCGGGCTTGAGCAGGCCGAGGAGAGAACGAAATGCCGCCTCGATCCCGCTATGGGGAGTTGCCGTTAGTAGTATCAGATGGCGGCTCGCATCAGACGCGATATCCCTGAGCAGTCGGTGACGCTGTTGCTGGCTCTGGTTTGTGGATGTGGCGACGGCGGCACCGTGAGCTTCGTCAACTATGATCATGTCCGGTACCGGCAGGAACAGATGCCGGTTGCGGTCCGATTTGATGAAGTCGATGCTGGCGACCTGAACTGGATAGTAACGATAGATACTCTCGGTGCTGGCTTTCTTTCGTTCGAGCTGATTGACAGTGCCAGAAGTGATCACAACCGTGTCGAGGTTGAGCTTTGTCGCGAGCTCTTTTTGCCACTGGTCGCAGAGAGCGGGAGGGCAAAGGACGCACATTGTTTCTTATCTCACCTCGATCAAGCATCTCACGAGCGATCAGAAGGGCTTCGATAGTCTTGCCGACACCGACGTCGTCCGCGATGAGAATGCGAATAGGATCGAGACGCAATGCCATCAGCAATGGAACGAACTGATAGATTCTGGGTCCATCGAGCTGCTACTGATAGAGCGAAACCGGGCGTGGCCCCCTCGCGGAGCGTGAGCCGTGCCGCCTGCCAGAGGAGATGGGCACTCGATGCGTCAGCAAGGTCGTCAGGTGAGGGCAATGGGAATGTAGCCGAGCGTACGCGTTCTTCCGGCAAGTCATACCCGACGAGGTTTGCTAGCTGTTTGTGCACGGCGACGACGTCGTTCGTTGCGCCGGTAAGAGGGCGCAGAAGGTACACGTCGTCCGAGGTCTCCGGCATCAGCACCCAATCGCGATTACGACAGCGAACGATGGAGCCAGGCGTCATAGTCCTTTCCTGTTGTTACTGAGCAACATTCTATCTCTCTGGCTTGCCTCCAAGAGGTTGTCGCATTGCGTCATGACCGGCTTCTTAAGCAGTGTTATCAGTGATCGAACCTTCTACTCACCACTTTTGCGCTCTTTCCGAATTCAGTTCTCAACTCCCAAGAACTTGCTCGAACCACAGAATTGCCGCTTCGCCTTCCTTTCGAAGAATCTCGCCTGACAGTCCGGCTATGGCGAATGCCGTTACGCAGGTCCGCCAACTGACCGAACCTGGCGGATAGTAACTCTTTGTTAACGAAGCGCTTCTGGAATGCCGGCCATAGCGCTTTACTTAGAATCGTGTCCTGAAGCTCGCGCAGGTCGCAGTACTCAGGCGTCGGCCTAACGCCGAGTAGTGTTCAGCATTGATGGCGCCCTTCGTTAAGGCGGTTTGAATACGCTCATCGGCTTTCTGATTGACATGCTGGTGGCAAACGCGCTGGATCGTTGCCTAGCGATTCGACGATTAGAGTACGCAAGGTGCGCTCGACGGCCTCCATCCGCTGATCTAACTCGCGCAATTGCGGCGGAAGAGTAAGGGCCTCTTTCATCAAACATCTCCAGCTTCCAGCAGCGTGCGCTGGCGCTCGGAGATAAAGTCTTCGTAATCCTCAGCTGTGAAGGGATCATTTAGCAGAATTGTGAGTGCAGCAGGAGAATCTGATGCGATTCAAGCACGGCGCGCACAAGCTTCTCGCCATTTTGCTTGATCAACTCAGGTAAGTATTCGTTTGGGAAGTCTATCTCTGACTACGTTCCGATTCGCTGCAGCCGTTAACGGTGTTCGATTCAAAATCGTATGGATCGGGGCTCACGTTCCCCAACTCTTGAGCGCTCGACGCAGGGATGATGTGATGGTCATCCAGATCACCGGTATTGGGGAACATTCCCCGTCCTCCAATCTCGCGCGCCCTTGATTACAAGAAGATTGAAGATTCCGTTATAGACGGAAGTGCCTCGCTTGACCTCTTTCTGAATAAATCGCAGAAGTCCCGAAGCGGGTCTTGAACTCTTGAATGGAGGCTGGCGAGCCAGGTCGTCGTCCATCCAAACCTTGAGGTCTTGAAAATCGCGCGCGGTAGTGGACTCGACTGAACCGGAGTACCGGTTTAAGAAAACCGATGCCCAATACCAATGACGGATCTTACGCTGCGCATCGAGTTGCTGATTTGCGGGCAATGACTTCACGTGCGCCTGAAGTGCGGCAAAGGCCGGAAGGATCGATACGTAAGGCAAGAAGTTTGAGGAGATGGCACCGAATTCCTGTGGGTGTTGCAATAGCTTGATCGCTGATTCAAGTGCGCTGACGGCACTGTCCCAGCGCTTCTTAAAGTTCGGAATGTCGGTACGAGAACCTCCTTACGACGAGTGCCATCGGGATCGCGTACCGGCTTTTCCTGACCCGGCAATAAAAAGTATAGATATTTGGGCGAGCAGTAACTCTGTAGCAGGATCGACATGCACTCAAAGACGTAGCACATCATCTTCTCTGTGTCTACGAACTCGAGCCGAGGTGCAGCTTTACGCCACATCATTTTGAGCTGCAGGTCCTTGGGTTTTAGCAGTGCATTGATCAGGTCGAGGTATCGAGCTGTACGCCGCGGCTGTTAATCTGTGTAAAGATGTCGCAGACTTTGTCAATCTCTAGTTCCTGGTCAAGTTCGATGTAAGAGACTTGGTACTTCTCAGTGATTCCGCGCAAATGCTCGCCGAACTCGCGCGCGTTTTCAGCGTGCAGTGCAGCTTGCTGTACTCTCTTGCTCGCGCCCCGACTCTTTCGCCTGAGCTGACTTACTACGCCAATACTGTTCATAGCCTTGAACCCAGTTCGCAGGTGCCCTGACTTTCCCCAAAGACCGCAAGTGGAAAGATGTGTTCTGCGTATTGAGCCTCTCGGTCGGAGATCAGGACTGTCCTCCGCTTTGACCAGTCATACTCGAACGCTGCGTCGTATGCCTCTTCCATGGACCATTAACTCGGGGATGAATAGAAGTACCGGTTCGAACGGTTTGGAAGTGGAACGTCCGGTGCTAAGAACGCATAGAACATTGCGGTAAGTCGCTGCTGTCCGTCGAGGACGCGAGGAGAATTCCTGTCGCGCATTCCCTTTGAAACCATAGATTGGCTCGCACGAAAGTGCCTCGTAAGTCTCCTGTTTTGCCCTTCCATAGCAGGAGGCTCCCGATGTAGTAGTCAAGAAAATAGAGCGAACGGCAATGCGCGGATATCCCAGCGCTTCCATTCGACTCGCGCTGAAAGTCCGGTATCACGAACCGGCCCTCGCGTAAACGTTCGATGAGGGTGTTCAGACTGATGTGATCGGGTTTCTGGGCGTCTTTCATATCGTCTCTCTCGGCAATTCCATGATCGACAGATGTCCTGCTGGGTGGTGGTGCAATGTGCAAGCCATTTCACTACCAAATGCGATCGCGTAAGTTGCAGTCCTCGGCACACTAGTTCATGCGGTCTCTTCAAAATCCGCTGAAGTACATGTTCACATGTTCTGATTCACGCGCGTCGTGACATAGGGACATTTTGTCGCTCTCTTCATCAATCATTGTCAGTACCTCCACTCTTTTCCAATCGTCACCACTCCCCATCGTTTAAGCTCGCAGAGCTCCTCGAACTTTTTGTGATTTTGAAAACAATCTGCTTGATCGTTTGAAAGAATTGGGGTCAATCGAGAATGAGTGCAGTAGTTTTTACCGCTCGCTTCGAACGTATCAAATTAATACCATATCTGCCCAATGTGTGGTGTCAACCTCTCAAACGATGCGCGGTTCTTATTCAGTGCTGGAAACACTCAAATGGAGCTCTTTCGAATCCAACATTGGGGATGGCTGGTACCCGCTATGAGCGTGTCTATCGTGCACATACTATTGAGAATCCGACGACCTACCACAAAGGCCAGCTCGCTGAGGCTGAACTCGCTCTTCCTGGCTGGCGGTTGGCAGTCGATGTTATCTTTTCGTGACGGGTCGTGAGTGCCGGGTGCTAGATTTGAGTTCAAGCTTTAGCTTGCGCGTGCAAGCTAAAGCTTGAACTCTAACAATGTCACGATTGGCCCTGCTTTCACTATGGATTCGCTGCTTGTCATTGCCCTCATTGCTTATCTTGTTGGCGCGTTCTATTCGGTCTATCTCTTCACCACTCGCTCGGAATCGAGTGATCGGTATCTGATCGGCATTCTTAGCGCCGGGTTCGCGGCGCATACGCTTTCGACGATCCTGAGCTGGTCGCGGCTTGGCTATTTCCCGGTCGTCAATCCCAAAGAAGTAAGTTCGTTCATTGCGTGGGCTGTCGTCCTTTACTTTCTCGTGATCCGGTCGCGCTACAAGGTCAAGGCTCTGCCGACCTTTGTAGTTCCGATGGTATTCGTCTTCATGCTGGTTTCGCTTTTGCTGCCTGACCCCGCGCAACCCATGTCTCCAATGCTTGAAGGAGCTATCGGAGCGACCGACTACGGCCGCGTCATTCTGCCGCTCCACGTGACTCTGCTGATCTTCTCTTATGCAGCCTTCATACTGACGTTCATTGGTGGACTGATGTATCTCGTTCAGGAACGCGAACTGAAGACGAAGACGTTCGGGTCGGCCTTTTACCGTCTACCGGCACTGAATACGTGCGATGAGATCAGCTACCTTTCACTGACCATTGGCTTCGTTCTGCTGACGCTGGGAATGATCTCAGGGATGATCTGGAACAATCAGCGCGACGGACGGTTCTGGCATTACGATCCGAAAGAAGTTCTCGCTCTTGTCACCTGGATCGTCTATCTGTTGATGATTCACTACCGGCTGGCCGCAGGCTGGCGCGGGCGACGGATAGCGTGGCTGTCGATCGTGGGTTTCGCGATTGTGCTCTGCACGTGGATCGGGGCGCGGTTTTTTTCCGGTTATCACGTTTTTGGTTGAATCTGCATGAGCATCGTTCTGATCGGAGTCAGCCATAAGACAGCACCCATCGAGTTGCGTGAACAGCTCGCATTCGATGATCAGCGCCTTCCCCTCGCCCTGACCCAATTGGTCGAGCAGGACGCGATCAAGGAAGGATTGATCCTCTCGACATGCAATCGGATCGAGGTCATCGCCACAACTCCGGCATCACCTGATACGGGACTCTCGACTCTATTCTCGTTTCTTCGCGAGTTTCACGGGTGCCGCCCGGAAGACCTCGAGCGCCATGTCTACACTCGCTCCGACCTTGACGCCGTGAAACACATCTTCCGCGTGACATCGAGCCTTGACTCGATGGTAGTCGGCGAGCCTCAGATCACAGGCCAGGTCAAGGAGGCGTTTCAGAGGGCACAGGAAGCGCACACGATGGGTAGTGAGCTGACCCGTGTTATGAGCCGCGCATTTGCTGTTGCCAAGCGAGTTCGCAACGAAACTGCGATCGGATCAAATGCCGTATCGATCAGCTACGTCGCGGTTGAACTGGCGCGAAAGGTATTTGACCGGCTCGATGGGTCGGCTGTGATGCTGATAGGAGCCGGCGAAATGTCCGAGCTTGCCGCTCGACACCTGAAGACGTGCGGAGCGCAAAGGATTCTGATCGCGAATCGAACGCTCGAAAACTCAAGGCGCCTTGCAACTGAAATGGAAGGCGAAGCAATTCCGTTTGCTGACTTCGAGAGCCGGCTGCCGGAGGCGGACATCGTGCTCTGTTCCACCGAAGCACCCCATTACGTTCTTAGCCCCGAGGTTGTTCATCACGCCCTTGCAGTGCGCCGCAACCAGCCGATGCTGTTCATAGATGTTTCAGTTCCGCGGAATATCGATCCGGCGATCGGTTCGCTCGATAACGTTTTTCTCTTCAATATCGACGATCTCGAGAATGTCATCGCATTCAATCGAACGGAGCGTGAGCGCGAAGCGTTGAGGGCTGAGGCTATTGTCACAGTCGAGGCCGAACGGTTTGCGTTGGCGCTCGGTGAAGGCGACGTGAGAGAGGTGATCGCCGCTTTCCGGCGCGAGGTTGGGTTGCTGGTTGAATCTGAATTCGAAAGAAGCCGCCGGCGACTCGAGCCACTTTCAGCCGAGCAGCAGGAAGCAGTCAAAACGCTCGTCGACTCGATCGTTAACAAGCTCACGCTGCCTGTAATCAAGCAGCTCCGCGAGTCCGAGGATGGACACTCGCGCTATCTCGAAGCCTGGCGTGAGCTTTATCATCGAGATAGAGGAACAACGTAAGTATTAAGTATGTTGTACGCCTTCATGCGGAATCGAACGATCGAAGATTGCAAGATTCCGCCTGAAGGCGGTACAACGTACCCACTACATGCCTAATATTTGACATGCAAAGAGTCGTACGTGTAGATTCACGGCAGATTCCGTCAGTCCCCTCGAGAATTCCCTGGAACGTGAATCGCAAGTTTTCAAGCGATACTTAATTGTGGAGGTCATTGACGATATGCAGTCCCAGCTCGCGACGAAGCGCTCGCAACCGAATGGTACTTATCGCCTCACTGCTCTTCTTCTTTGTTTTCGCCCTGGGAATCGGTTCCAACTGGCTCCCCGCGCTCAGCACATCGGCAGCCTGGCAGCGTCAGCTCGAACAGCGAGAACCCAGGCTCGAGCCACGTATTCTCCGCCAGATCGAGTCGCTCGCAGCCGAAAAACGCCGGCGCACTCCGGCGCAGCGAAAGATCTCACCGCAACTGCTCTACGCAGCGCGGATGCACAGAGGGTTGCCGATCTCAAAAGAGGTCAGGACACTCGAGACCGACGTGGTTGTTGGAGAAGGCGATCGAACCGTTGTTGATATCAGGGCAAACATCACAGGTGAATTGATCGAGAAGTTGCATGAGTTCGGTGTCCAGACTCTAAACATATCGCGTGAATCAGGCAGTATCAGGGCAAGCATCAAGATCGATGACATTGAAGCAATCGCTGCTCTGTCAGACATTATCAATATCGGGCCGAAACAGCTCTATATCACTTCACGGATGCACCGTTTAGCTGCAGAAGCGATTGGAACCTCCAATTCAAAGGAACGCGTGCGAGTTGCCCGCGCATCGAGCTCACCGGTAAAAGAGCGTGGTGCCCGTATTCGAGAGTATCTTTCCACGATACTTCCGCGACTCGAGAAGAATGCATCGGCGCTTCAGACCCAGCCGGCTATTTCGATTGAAGGCGATGCAGCTCACCGCGTGACGGCAGCCAGAAATCAATTCGGATTCAATGGAACGGGCATCAAGATTGGCGTGGTTTCCGACGGTGCGGTAAATCTCAAGGTCAGTCAGAGTCTGGGTGCTCTTGGCAAGGTCACTGTGCTTAATGGCCAAACCGGGGAGAATGACGAAGGCACAGCGATGCTCGAAATCATCCATGCGCTGGCGCCTGGAGCTGAACTCTATTTCGCGACTGCGCTGGACGGAATGGGTGGCTTTGCACAGAATATCCGTGAGCTTCGCCGCGTCGGATGCGACATCATCGTTGACGATATCCTCTACCTCGCTGAATCAGTATTCCAGGACGGTCAGGCTCCAGGTGCGCCCTCTGAGCTTGGGATGGGGCTTATCGCGCAGGCTGTGAACGATGTCACGCGCGACGGCGCTCTCTATTTCTCGTCCGCCGGAAATGGGGGCAACCTGGCAAAGTCAACGTCGGGCGTCTGGGAAGGTGCGTTTCTCGACGGGGGGATTGCTCCGGCACCGCTGCCTGGGAGGATTCACAGTTTTGGCGCCAACCGGTTGACCAACCAGTTGATTTCGGCGGCTCCCTTCGGCGTCGTTTCTTCAATGGTCGGATCCCGCTCGGAGGCATCTGCTAACGACTATGACCTTTACATCTTGAACAGCGCGCGCAACCATTCTTCTCGCCGCTTCAGACTTTGTTCAGAATGGCACCCAGGACCCGATCGAGGCCGTCGGAGCCGCAGGCCGCTGGACGTCGCATCGTGATTGTAAAATTCTCGGGTGAAGCGCGCTTTCTGAGCGCTGAATACGTTCGTTGGGCGTCTGTCGATCCCCACGACCGGACAAATTCAGCGGTCACGCTGCGTCACTTGAAGCTTTTGCAGTGGCTGCGGCACCTGCAGGGGAGGCCTTTGGCACCCCTCCAAATCCGACAGGGCCATTTCCCGGCAGCTTCACGTCGGCGAGCAAGGTGGAACTGTTCACATCAGACGGGCCACGACGCCTCTTCTTTCGCGCAGACGGAACTCCATTCAACGATGGGGATTTCTTCACTGGCATTCTGCGACAGAAGCCGGAGTTGACGGCGGCCGACGGTGTCACAGTAAGTGGCGCAGGTTTCTTCGTAAGTCCTTTCTACGGCACATCCGCGGCAGCACCTACGGCTGCGGCAATTGCTGCATTGATCAAATCGGGAAATCCGAGGCTGACCAACGCTCAAATACGCGAAGCGTTAATGCGATCTGCCATCGACATCGAGAGTCCCGGTTTCGATTTGATCTCAGGAGCCGGAATCGTGCATGCCCATTAATGCCGCAGAGTTCCTCGGATTCTCGCCAATGGCGGATCTGTCTATCTCCAGGGTCACGCTCACTGAATTGACTGGCAACGGCGACGGTCAGATTGAACCAGGCGAACGGGGACGGTTGCAGCTCGAGCTCAAAAACAACGGCGTCGTTGCCGCCTCAGGCGTGTCAGGTAGTGTGGAAAGTGCTACGCCGGGCGTGTTCGTTACACTTCCAACCCCGGTCCGCTTTGGAGACATTGCTCCGGGTGGAACAGCGACGGCAAACGTGCCAGTCGATTTCACTTTGAGCAGCGTTGCCGCGTGCGACCTGCGCACATTCTTCAATTTGGATCTGACGTATACAGGTGGTCCGAGTCCCAAGACGCTCGAATTCGAGGCTCAAACAGGGTCGCCGCCGACTTCCATCACATCGGTTCTTGACGCGACTGCGCCCGCTAGTGGTGCGCGCTATTCTGCGGTCACCGGACAACAGGCCGGGCGGTTGGCGCGGACTATCGTTCCGTCCGTATGTGGCGTCAACACGACACCCTTATTGTTCTCGACCACTGCACGCCGCTACGATGCATATACATTCGAGTCCTGCCCTACTCGTGCTCAAACGTGTGCTACCATCCAGCTCACGTCACCTTGCTCGCAGGCGCGGGGCCTTTTCGCAGTAGCGTACGCAGAGAGCTTTGATCCGCTCAATATCACGCTCAACTATCTCGGCGATTCCGGAGATGTCGGAATATTTCCCGGTGAAGTCCTGACGTTCAGTGTCAACGTTCCTGTCGGCAAGAGATTGGTTGTCGTGGTCCACGAGCTTGATCCAAACGGGAGCACTGGTTGCACCTACGACCTGACGGTCTCCGGTCTTTGCGATTCGTGCGAATCGTCCAACCTTGTCTGTCTGCAGGATGACGATAGTGGCTCGACACTACAGATGAATGTGGTAACCGGCGATTACCTTTTCACCAATTGCACAAACGGAACTTCGCTTTCCGGCCGCGGCAACATCAGCAAGGGCAATGGTCAGGTGTTTCTCAGTGACGGACGCCGCGTGAGTGCTTCGTTCGATTTCATTTCAACAGGCAACGTCAGTCGCGGAAGCGCTGTTATCAGACCCGGACCAGGCTCGGTCCAGAGGATCAACGACAGAAACATTTTCGACAATACGTGTATTTGCCGGTAGCGGAGAAGAATTCACCACGGAACAGACGGAAAACGAAGACACGGAAAACACGGAAACGAAAAAGAGCCTTGTTTGTTTTTCAGATTTCTTCCGTGTTTTCCGTGTCTTCGTTTTCCGTGTGTTCCGTGGTGAATCATCTCACAAGCGGACGGAGTTCTTCGATGCGGCGTGTGAGGTCAGCGCTCGACAGGTGCTGAAGGCGGGCTGGTAGCATCGAGCGGGATGTCGCTTCCCGGGCTGCTACAAGCTCCTGGAATTCGACAGCAAGATCGTCACGTGCGGGCGTAAATTCCTCGGCCACGCGCTTCAGATCTTCATTCGTGGTTTCGCTGCGTCCGGCCTGCCGTGCGGTGCGGCGCGCGCGTACAATGATTGACTCGATATCGGCGCCTGACAGGTGTTGCGCTCCGCGCGTAATCGGCGACCAGTCCGTAATCACGTGGCGCAAACCGTTCTTGCGCACCATCGCCTGCACGATTTCAAGCCGGTCTTCTTCACTCTCCGGATAAAACAGCGATATGTGTTCCTCGCATCGGCCCTGTCGCTTGAGGTCAATCGGCAAGAGATCGGGTCTTGACGTCATCAGAATCCACAGAATGCGGCCGCGATTTGCCGTGTTGCTCATCGCCGCGGCAACCTTGGAAAACACACGCTGATTGACACCCGAATCTCCGCCGCCTTCACGCGTACCGAGCGCTGCATCGGCTTCGTCTATCAAGACGACTATTGGCGCCAGAGCCTGAAGGAGCCCGAGGATCTTTTCGAGGTTCGCTTCTGTAGAACCCACCCATCTGTCACGAAAATTCTTGAACTCGACTACATTCAGACTACAGTCCTTGGCAAAACATTCCGCAAGAAACGTCTTTCCCGTTCCGACCGGACCCGACAGCAGAATTCCCATCGGAACCTCTTCGCGATTGCCGCGGCGAATCGTATCCGCGATATCACGCAGGTAGTCCTTCGCGCCCTTGAGACCGCCGACACTGTCAAGACCGTAACGAGGAGTGATGAACTCGATGAGGCCCGCGCATTCAGCTTCGATGATCTCTTTTTTCTTGGCTCTGACGTCGGCAAACGTCAATCCATCGTCTGAGTACTGCGCAGCGCAGAGCAATGATCTCAGATGGACGAAGTTAAGTCCGGACGTCATCCCGGCAAGCTGCGCCGTGCTCATCTCAACCTGTTTGATCGGATACGTGGTCAGAAAGTCGTTAAGGTAATCGAGGCGATCCGGTTCGTCGGGATATGGAATCTTTACCAGGGCCAGTCGTGCGTTTTCGCGAACGCGGGGCTGCACATCAGAAAGCGACTCAGTGACAAAGATCACCAGGTTGTCAGATTCGACGAGCTTCGGATTGGTCATCCAGCGTTGCACCGATACAAGCGCGTTGCGATCTTCGCTTGAAAGGTATCCGATCTCTCCCGCCGGAAATATTGTTTCGAGAAAGTTGATGATCACGCCGACGCGGTCTGCAAAATAGAGAAATCGTTCGATCATCGGCATCGCCCGCGCCGGATCGCGCGGAAGCTGACTGGCCGACGAAACATTGAGAAGCGGATCAGCGACACGTTGCTGTGCGAGAAAGGCACGTTGAGTCTGCTCAGAGTCGAAGGTGATCCCTTCGCTCCGGTTATAGACGACAATCTGCTTGTTTCCGAGAAGCTCTTTCTGAAGAAAGCCCGGAAGCGAAACGAAACCCGCTCTCCCTCGAACGAGATCGAAAACATTGTGATAGAGCAGAAAATGGCTCGCTTCGCCTGAACGGTATTTTCGCGCAATCTCATCGGCCCAGGCCGGAAGCCGGTCTGCAGCTGGAAGCGAATGAGAGCTGGTGGGCATCAGTTCGATGGCGAGGGGTTGGTTGGTGCTGCTGGCGCGCTGCCACCAAAATCAAATTGGAGGAGCGCCTGAATAGGTCTCTTGTCAGCTTCAAAGTATTTCGCAGGGAACTCCCACTGCTTGACTGCTGAGACGACCGCGGCGTTCATTTCCGGGAACGTCGAATTTGCAATCGTGGTATGAGCCACACGACCGTCAGCACCTACCTCGATTCGCGCAACGACCTTGCCTTTGAGTCCATCTCTGGTCAGAGCCGCCGCAACTTCGGGCATGACTTTCTTCGAGGCGTCAGCCTGAAGCTGGGCCGATTGCTTTTCATCGAACTGACGCGTGGTGGGAGGCTTGGGTTTGAGGACAACCGATGCGGCGATCACCAGAAAAACGTCGTCGTTTTCAAACGCCTTTACCGGAGCCCCGGTGCGAAGGAACGCTACATAATCGCTGGCTCCGAACCGCAATTTCGGGGGCGAGAAAAAGTAGGTCATTCCCTCCTCCGCTTCGATTGCGTGCACTCCATACGATAGCGGCTTCGGGACGGCCGTACGTGAGATTGACCTCAAGAATCAGCGTCGTACCCGGTTTGCCCGCAGTCCCCGGGCTGGAAGCACCATAGTGCCCAAGTTCGAGAGTGCGCGTGCTCATCCGGCCGAGCAGGAGGTTGGTTCCTTTCGATGTTCGAAAGACCTTCAAAGAAACGGAGTTCAGGAGAGCGAACTCAAATCCCGGATAGACCTTTGCAAAACTGGCGATGATCTTCTCTTCGTCAGCAAAGTTTGTCGACCGCAGCTTGAACAATTGATCCGAGATCTCGCCGTAGCTTCCGCGGCGGGCACGCATCTGGTAGACGCGCGTCGTCACTTCAAACGGCTGTCGCAGCTCGGCTGTGTCCTGTGCAGCAACATGCGCGGGAAAGCAGGGCGCCAAATGGAGCGCAAGCAGAAGGAAGCAAACGATAAGCGGCCGCAACGACCACGAGAGACGATGAATCAAACCCAAAGAACCTCCAGTCAACAAGAGCAGTATGTACGGCACTTTACTCGTGTATCAACGCGGATAATCCTTCGCGAACGCATCCCTACCTGCGCTCGGCGGCAAGGGAGGGTCGGATTTGTGAAGCTTCGCGTTGAAGGGCTTCGAGCTGAGACATCACCGGCGCAGTCTGTTGCAGCATCTCTTTAGTCGCGTCGATCGAAGAGAGCAGCGTGTCGAAATCGAGCATCGATATCTGTTCAGGTGTCGGCATAGTGACTACCTGATCATTAACCAGGCCGAAGAAGTTCTCAATCATCTGCAGCTGAGCTTCAACATGCTTGATACTGCGCTCGATGTCATCGAATGTACCCAATCGGCGGCGGAGTATCGCGACATTCTTCTCGTGCAAAGGCTTCGTAGCCGATTCAGCGAATTCACTTGATCGCTCAGCCTGCCGCAACTGATTCTCGATCGCCTGCCGGTTGATCGAGCGAAGATGATTCTTTCGGCGGCGATATTCGTCCAGCAGATCAACAAATGCTTCCCATGTCGTCTCGAGCTCTCTGACCTGAGGCGGCGTGTCCTGCAGGCGGGCAAACTTCTTGAAGTTGCTCCCGATCTGATTCTTCATCCAGCTCAAGTATTCGACCGCTTCGCGCTCACGCGGATCGAACGTCTTGATCATCTCAAGCCTCTGTTTGCGGCGCCAATCATCCTGAAGGTATCTCTGACGACGCTCGACGATACGCCGGTAAAAAGTCGATGCCGGGACAGTAACCAGATATGCTCCCTCGGCTATCAGTGCACCGGCAAGAATGAACGTCGGCTCAACCATTCCAGTAGCCGCCGAGTACGCAGCCGCTGCGCCGGCTAACAGCAAAGCGCCAATGTTGATCGGCTCCTTGAGCGCTTCCTTTATGTAAGAGAGTCTCAAATCCATCGCCAAAAGCAAGCTAAAGCTTGAACTCTAACTGACCACTGACCCCTGCCATCTACTCATTGAGCTTTTGCCTCTCCGGTGAGTTACTGTCGGCTGCTCCGAGCGTTTTCTCGACATTGATGGCTGGAGCACCTTCACCGAGGGCCGGCGCCGCCGCTTCGGGAAGCAGGCCCATCTGACGCTTATAGGCACTCAGCATGTCCTGGGCTTCGATCGACGCGACTTCGGCTTCGATTTCGTTCATCTTGGAGTCGATCCCGGTCGATGCCAGCTCGGCCTTGGCTTCAGCTGATGCTACGCGGCGCGAAATCTTTTCGCGCATATCATCGAACGTGGAGGAATCATCACCGATCTGAAAGCTTGCCATAGTCTGAGCAAGCTGCTCCTGCATTCGCGCCTGCTTGCTCGCCGCGATCAACTGCATTGCCTCATCAGACTTGCGCTTCATCTGAAGAAGGTAGTTGTCTCTGAACTTGATCGCTTTTTCGGACGCAACTTTTGCATGTTGAAGCTGCGACCGCGTGGTTTCAACCGCCTTCTGCGTTGTCTGCAACTCACCGATATAGGCGGTGGCAAGGTCGTCGCGCGTCATCTTGATCGCAGCCTTGACCTTGTTATCGAGCTCCGAGAGCCTTGTCTGCTGGCTCTCAAGCGTGCGAGCGAGCAACTTTTCGTTCGCCAGCACTTGTGCGACGTTGTTGTTCATCTCGGGAACTTTATCGCGCATGTCCCGGATGACCTGTTGCAGGATCATTTCGGGATCTTCAGCTTTTTCGATAAGTCCGCCGAAGATCGACCGGAACAGCCGTTTCAACCTACTCCACATTTCGGGTCCCTTCCTTTCGCAATCGCCCGAAGTATATCAGCAGGTCGGGCGGAAGTCACACTTCGGAGCAGTTATCCGATCCGTTCTCAGATATGCGCATTCCGGCCAATATCACGCCTGAAATGCATACCTTCGAAGTGGATAGACTCGAGCGCTTTGTACGCCCGATCGGTGGCCTCACCAAGCGTTGCTGCTTTAGCGGTTACTGCCAGAACCCTGCCGCCGGCAGTCGCCACATCGCCATTACCAGTCTCCTTTGTTCCAGCCTGAAAGACGACAACTCCTTCAATCCGCTCAGCTTCATCGATTCCAGTGATGATCTTGCCCGTCTCGAAACCTCCAGGGTAGCCGCTCGACGCCATTACGATTGCGGTCGCTGAGTCGGTATTCCATACGATCTTAACCCGCTCAAGTTCCTCTCGAGCTACCGCAAGGGAAATCTCCGCGAAGTCTGTATCGAGCCTGCGAACCAGGGCCTGCGTTTCAGGATCGCCAAACCTGACGTTGTACTCGAGCACTGATGGGCCGCTCGAGGTCAGCATTAAGCCGAAATAGAGAACTCCTCTAAACGGCATCCCGTCACGCCTGGCACCTTCGAGCGTCGGTTCCACAATCTTCGTTCTGATGAGAGCCTCGGTGGTATCGTCGAGCAAGCCGGGTTCCGAGAACGCTCCCATACCTCCGGTGTTCGGACCTTGATCCAGGTCAAACACACGTTTGTGATCCTGGGCAACCGCAAGCGGAGCATAGGTCCGGCCATCGGTAAAGACCAGGTAGGAGACCTCGCGCCCGCCAAGACACTCTTCGATCACGAGACGATTCCCGGCGCTACCCAATGTGTGCTTGACCATGAGTTCATCAATCGTACTCAACGCCTGATCCCTGTCGGCGGCGATTACCACGCCTTTTCCGGCTGCCAGACCGTCAGCTTTGATGACTACAGGGAATCCGGGAGCCCAGTCGTCGATAATGCGCCGCGCATCCTGCACGTTCAGAGCCGTGCGGTAACTGGCCGTCGGTATCGTATGGCGCGCCATGAACTCTTTAGCGAAGATCTTGCTGCCTTCAAGCTGCGCGGCATTCGCCGACGGCCCGAACACCGCAAGACCGCGGGCCGCAAACACATCCGCGATTCCGTCTACCAGGGGCTGCTCAGGACCGACAAAGGTGAGGTCGATTTTTTCGCGCGCCGCAAACTGGGCGAGTGCTTCGATATCGGCCGGATTGACATCGACGGGATCGGCAAGAGCACGAATACCTGCATTTGAAGATGCATTGTAGATGCGGGAAACGCGCGGGCTTCGCGCAAACGCCCAGACGATCGCATGCTCGCGTCCGCCCGAGCCAACAACCAGGATTTTCATGGGGCAACTTTAGCAGAAGAGGGGATCGGGGGTCAGGGGTCGGGGATCGGGGAAGTCAGTGATTGAGTTCAAGCTTTAGCTTGGGTTTCACATTCGAACTCAAGCTGAGCAAGCTGAAGCTTGAACTCCATACCCCGATCCCCGACCCCTGCTCTTCACGCCGATGCGGTATATCGCTTCTCGATTGCTGCCTTGATTGCAGCGCGGCTTTCGGCGGCGGATAAGTCGCGATTCTCGACGCGCGCTGCTTCTTCGGCGAGGCTCTCGTTCTTGATCACATCGCGGAACCAGTGAGAGTACTCACCATTGTGGAGATGAAAAAGCCAGGTCTCATCATCGACGCCCTCGGCAAGTTGCATGAAGACCATCAGATTCTGCGCGCGTAAGTTGAGTTTGCCTTCAGCCCCGCGGAAATAGAAGCTGAGTTCCGGAGCAAGCTCGCCTTCGGCGTACTTGCGGTGATGCCGCCGCCGTACACCGCTCGGTGGCAAACTGCGAATCCAGACAGGTCCATCCTCTGAGCGACGCGACCAGACGATAGCATCACCCTTCTCGAGTTTGACGGGTGCAAGCGTTGGCACTGGCTCGTTAACCACCTCGCAGAACGCGCGTAAGATCCGTTCTGGCTCTTCTCCAATCGCGATCACCACGTCGGCTATTGCGAGAGCTTCCACGCTGACATGTTCAGGCTCTACTGTAATCATCAGAACTCCGGAGATGCCCCGTGGAATGGAAAGCTTCGCGGGGCTGTATGCCGGGTTGAGCAGATGATGCGTTTCGTCGATTACAAGCCAGTGAGGCCGGCCCGACCGCGATCGCATCTCAAGCAGGCGCGAAAAGAGTTCGACGAAAAACGGGGGCCGATTGTGAAGTGAAAGCCCCAGCAGATTTACTACGACGTGTTCTTCCGGCCTGCGAAGCACTTCAAGCACTTCGTTCGTGGCCGGTGGACGGCTTCCATCGCCGAGTACGACGGCACCTTCGAGTTCAGAGTAGTCGCCCTCTGGGTCAATAATACAGAGTTGATATGCGCGTTCGATCAAACGTTCGATGACACCGGTTGCGAGGGTCGTTTTCCCGCCTTGCGATGAACCGGCAAGCAAGACATTTACGCCATACGGCGCCAAATGCATCTCTGACCCATCAGAACGCATACCCAGGGGAATGAGATACCGGCTCAAACGCGGCTCAATCTCTGCCAGATCGGAGTCCAGGAGGAGGTCGACCAATTCCCTGACGCCGGCTCCATGATCTCCAGTCGTCACCCAGTCGGCGCGTTCTTTCAGCATCGGTAGTGCGTTCGAAACCGCGACCGCGGCCTCGCACACGGTGAGGAACGCATGGTCATTCTCGGCATCTCCAATTCCTACGCAATTGTGCGGCGAGAGCTCGAGTTCAGTAAGGGCGGCGGTCAGGCCCGTCGCCTTGTTCACTCCGGACGGCAACACCATGACCGCGCCCTTATTGAAGATCACTTGCAGCTCGAGCCCCATGTCGCGGATGGTCTCCAGCACCGCATTCTCGTGCGGCACCCATGTCGCTACAATGACGCGTCCAAAGGCGATCGGTGCAACCCCGCGCCGCTCGAGCTGCCGCACAAACTCTGCAGGTGGCCTCTCAGCAAGGACCCTCTCCTCTTTCGTCGCAGGCCGGTAGAGAAGTGCGCCGTTCTCAAGCACAGCCCGATCGAAGAGATCCAGCCGGTCGAAGTTCTTTTCAAGGTCTTCGAGCTCGCGTCCCGACACGAGAATCAGCTTTCGCCCCGATTGGCGTACGCGTTCGAGCGCCTCGATCGTGTCATCGTTAACACGGCCGTTATGGGCAATCGTCCCGTCGTAATCACACGCGAGTGCCAGGTACCGCATTCTCAGTTCCCCTTGTCCATTTTTTCCGCACCAATCCCGCTATCTTACAGCAAGCAAAAGGAGGACGAATCGATACAATACTCGTACCGATTCGTCCTCCATGCAAAAAGCGAGAATCTGAAGCAGGCTGGGAGCGTCAGGCTCTAGCCTGGCGCTCCCGGGACCAGCTACCGGATTCGAAACTTGACGGTATTTGAGGTCTTCCCATCTGCAGTCACGACCAGATCGACCTCGCCACGTCCGGCGAGTGAAGCAGGAACCATGAAATTCATCTGATCGGAACCGACAAACGTGCCATGTGCTCCTGAGAAGGTCCGGCGTAATGGCAGTCCCACCAAGAGTGATGGTAGGAGTTGCCGATGCAAACCTGACACCTGTCAGGTAGAGTTGAACGAATGAGCCCACGTCAATAGCATTCGTTGTCCCATTCGAGTTACCGAGCGAAGTGTTGAAGTTGACACCGTCAGTCGATGCGAGTCCCACTGCAGCTCCCGTGCCCATCGAGTTCGTGGTGAATATTGCCGGTGCTACCTGCTCGACTGTCACCTTGCCTTGAGATACCTTGCCATTCTTGTTGACGACGACAACATCGACCTGTCCCGGCAAAGTACCTGGAGTCACGTGGCAGTTGATCTGAGGATCGGAAACATAGAAAAGCCCCGCCTCGGCTCCATTGAAAAGGACGGTCGAGCCATCCAGCGATGTCGGCAGAGGTATCGTTGTTCCGCTGACTGGCGCCGTTGCCAGGTCATCGCCAAAGATGGAAGCGATACTGTCCGGAGCAACTCTCGGCGCATATCGGGCCGCGTCGACTGTACTGGCGGCCACCGGGTTGAGATTGCTTGAGTTTGCCACGACGATGAAGAGTGGCATCGATCGAGGTCCATCGCTTCGTCGCGCCTGCACCGCGAGTATGCCCGGAGTGGCAAGCAGATATGCCGGAATCGTGGCAGTCAGTTTGCCTATAGCCGGATCGAAGTCTGAGACTACAAGCTCGTCATTTACGAGTATCCCGGATCCGTCATCTATTGCAGACGAGGTCAACTCGATGGTCTCGTCCGAGCCGCCCGCCGTGATTACGTACTTCGAGGCGCGGTAGAGAGTGGGCGAGTTTGTAAGAATTGTAGGTTGGCTTCCGAGGGCCGGAAGTTGCGCTCGAATGGCGCCGCCGGGATGCGCGGGAACCGCAGTGTGAAGGTTGACATAAAAACCAGCCGGATTGGCAAGCAGCCGTCGCAGTGCCGCTATCGAAGCTGCAGTATTGATCGCTACCGGAAGATTGATCGCTCCTCTCCCGGTTGGAGAAATCACGCGGTTTGTACCTGAAATCCTCGTATCGAAGAGGATTGGCCCATTGACTCCTGCTACCTGTTCGTGAATGTGGAGACCCGTGATCTGGACTTCACCCGGAAAAACGTAGAACACCGTGAAGACCATGGTGCCGCCCGTTACCTGACCGAGCGCATCGCGCGTGATATCAATCGTAATTGTCGCGCGCCCTGAAGCGAAGAGCGTCGGTATCGGGGGCACTTCATTCATCGGGTCCATAAAAACTGTGGCGCCGATTCTTTCAATAAACTTCGTCAACTGACCCCGGATGGCTCCCGCCGGGTTGAAATTTGTGTGAAGGTTTACATAGAAGCGCGATGGATTTGCAATCAGTCTCCTGAACACGGCCACGGTAGCGTCCGAAACTGTTGCCTGAATGGTGACCATGCCAGAACCTGAAGGAAAGACTGTCTGTGAGCCGCTCAGACTCGGGTTGATTACAACCGGGCCGTTTGCGGTCGCTGCACCCTCGTGTATGTGGTGGCCGGTGATGGTAATCGGACCGGGCGGAAAGTTGAAAAATGTCTGGAAAATGACCGATCCCGCCGACAATGTTTCCAGAGCCGTCGCGATTGACATCCACGGTGAGGTTTGTGTAACCCGTCGCATTCGCCGGGGCCGGCGGGTTCGGGGTGACTTCTGCGGCGCCTGTTAGCGGCACAGTCGCGGTTAATGTTTCTGCTTTGATCTCAATGGCGAACGTGAGGATCGCCAATGAAACGAGTAGAAAAGCAAATTGTCTTCGCTTACTCATATCACACTCCCTTTCCTGAACTGGACGGTCTGAAGCGCTTGAGAGGAAGTTAAGGCGCGCGGCCCCCGCAACTGCCTGACCGCGCGCCCAGAATTTTAGTTATGCGCAAGAGACAGCGTGAGATGCGGTCCCCTGCGCCTAGCTTAACACCACAAGATCACTTGATGTTAATCTTTACTGTGTTTGCTGTTACCGTATCGACGGTAAACAGTACATCTACATCACCCCTTCCGGCAAGTGTCCGGTTGATTCGAATATTGGCTTGATCAAGGCCGACGTAGACAGGATGCGCGAGCGCGTCAAGTACCTGCCGCGGGCTCACCTCCGATCGTGGTCGTCACTGCCGCAAGGCTCGACCGGTTTCGAAACGCCGTTCCATACAGGATCAGGAATACCTGATCGGTGTCGGGTCCGAGATCAATCGGTATGGGCACATACGTGCTTGTGGCTTGATCGAATCGGACTATCTCTTCGTATGCCGACGACCCGTCACCTCGCAATCGGAAAATCTGTGCCGCAGCATAGCCAGTTCCACTTGAGTTAGCGGTAAATATGGCCAGGCCGAACGTTGACTATTTGAACGTGCCCTGCAGCAATTGTCTGGCCACCCAGAACCACCCTTGCGGTTGCATGCCCATTTACGCTTCCATTTGGAACAAGAAAGTTGATCTGGCCGCTTGTGCCGCCGAGAACAAAGAATAGCGCCGCACGGACGTTCGACCATGGGCAGCGTCAGTAACTCGAACACTTACACCGAGCATCTCTTCAGGAAGTGGGATAGTCGTTGCAGATTGCAAACCCTGAAACGCAAGGTTGGAGAAACCCGACGCTATCGAATCCTCCGATACGGGCGCCGTAGGGTTAAAACTTGCCCCTGAAACAACTGCAAAGTTAGGGGTCGGCTGTTGAGCGCCGACGGCAACATTCGTCGTGTAGATCGAATCGCCATCGGTGGAATTGCATTACCGTTCGCAGCGTTGCCAGCAACGTAAAACGTCACGGTGCCCGGTGCTGGTTGCCGGCGCTGTCCATCTGAACATCCATAAACCCTGACCACTCGACGGCGCTGTTCCAGCAGAGTGTGTTCGATATAAACGCGTTGAGGGCCGCAGACGAGTTCTTCAGCTGCGTCCTTTGCGGCTCAATGAGCTCAATCGTGCCTGCAGATTGACCGTTGCCCCCAATCGCTGTCAGCTGGAACCCAAAGCTCGCGCGACCCGCCTGATTGAGTCTGACGGTGACAACAATCTGTTGACCGGCTGTGTAATTCTGCGGGAAGTCCTTCAATCGTAAGAACTCCTCCCGTGGGTCCGCCGCCATGACAAGATGTACAAGTCGACTTCTCCTGGAGCACCCGTAAGCCCGGGATCAGGACCTCCTGAAAATGCTGTTGCTTTTTTTCAGAGAATCCAAAGAAGACAAACAAGACAATCGACGCCGTTAAGACAACCAGTTTGAGTGTCTTTCCATTCATAAAGCTACCTACCTCTTTCACCCACGAGTGTGAATCTTTCAATGAATAATGTGTTAGATAGTCGGGTCCTTGACGGGGATTAAGCAAAGGCCGTACCAGCCATAACTACAAGGAATCTGCCTGCGGAGGGATATTTCGAAAGGATAATGCCACATTTAGTGACAGATCGAGAGACAGTATGAGGGTACGTTGTACCGCCTTTAAGGCGGAATCGTTGAATTCCAGAGTTCTATCAGTCACGATTCCGCCTGAACGGCGGTACAACGTACCTAGCCCATCGCACTCACTCCAGCGCCGATGATCGCCGTTTCGTCACTCATGTGGACCAGTTCGAATGAGGTTCCCTGCAAAGGGCTCATCTTGACCATCTCATTAACGTACAAATCGAGCAGACCGACCTGCACATACTTCGAGTTTGGTCCGGATATGAAGAATTTTCCAGGACCATCCAGATGAACGCTTGTCGCTGTCGCAGCCGCGAGAGCTCGATGCCACAGCTTGACGAATGTCGCGCACCTCAAATCGCCTTCAGCTGCCTGCTCAAAAACCTCTTCCGGTTCGAGATCGAGAAAGCGAAGTCTCATCGCCCGTTCACCCATGATGCCCTCGACATGTCCCGAGCCGCCGCACTGACAGAAATGCTCCTTTGAATCCAGCGTTACTACCATGTGCCCGCCTTCCCAGACTCCGGGAACCAGCGGATATCGGCCAAATCCGATGCCGCCTCCGAGCCACCACACGCGGACAAGCTTATCGAGATGCCCGAGATTTGCGGCGACACCAGCCGCCATAGCGTCGGCATCATTCACTATCTTCACCGGCACGTTTAACCCGCTTCGCGAAAGAAGCCCCGCCAGCGCCTCACCCAGATGCTTGCCCTTCATCTGCTGAAGATTCGGGGACTCTTCGACAACTCCATCACGGATGATCCCAGGCACGCCTACGCCGACAGCATCCACAGGCTCGCCTCGACGCACGACATCAATCAGTCGAACGATGCGGTCGACAATCTCTTCTGCGGGCATCTCGACCAGTGAATCCGAATGAATCTCGATTCCGCTCGAGAGTGCATGATCCTCAACTACGCCTGCGGCTATGTGCTCTGCCGCGAGAACGCCTATGGTTCGGTTCATTTTCTTTCCTGCCTTCTGGATGCCTTTTGGATGCCTGTTGGATGCCTAGTTCAATCGTGAAAGCTTGTTGAGACCGTTAAATGCCGCCGATTTATAGCACTCCGCCAGCGTCGGGTAGTTGAAGACCGTATTGACGAAGTAGTCGACCGTTCCGCCGAGACTGAGCACTGCCTGACCGATGTGCAGGATCTCACTCGCACCCTCGCCGATGATGTGCACACCAAGCAACTCCTTGGTTTCGCGATGAAAGATAAGCTTCAGACGACCGGTTGTATCCCCGCGGATTGCACCTCGCGCAATTTCGCGGTAAAAGGCCATCCCGACTTCGTAAGGGACATCCTCGTCAGTCAGCTGCTCCTCAGTCTTCCCGACGAACGAGATTTCTGGAATCGTATAAATGCCGTAAGGATAGGTCGCCGAGTTCGATTGCATCTTCACTCCAAATGCATTTCCCGCTGCTATCCTTCCCTGCTCCATCGAGACTGACGCCAGTGACGGAAACCCAATCACATCTCCGACCGCAAAAACGTTGGGTGTCGTGGTCCGGTAGTCCTCGTCAACACTGATCCTTCCTCGCGCATCTGACTCAAGGTCAGCCGCCGGGAGATTCAGCTCATCCACATTTCCGTGCCTCCCTACCGAATAGAGCAGCACATCGCCGGAGATCTTCTTTCGACTCTCGAGATTTGCTATCACTCTCCCGTCCTGTCCTTCCTCGACACTTGATACCTCTTCACCGAGCCTGAGCGTCACGCGACTGTCACGCAGGTGATAACAAAGTGCTTCGATAATCTCGCTGTCAGCGAACTCGAGAAGCCTCGGCCGTTTTTCGATCAGGATGACGCGCACTCCGAGAGCAGCAAACATCGAGACGTATTCGGTGCCGATGACACCGCCCCCCACCACGATCATCGTCTTCGGAATCTCAGACAGCGCGAGCACGTGATCGCTGCTCACGATCGTGCGGTCGTTAAGCGGCACGGTTGAAGAGACGGCTGGCCGCGCTCCGGGAGCCAGAATCACAAATTCCGTTTCGTAATCAGAGTGTCCTTTGGAGTTTGCAACCCTGAGATGAGTTGCATCCAGGAAGCTGGCAGTACCCGTCAGCAGGTCTATTCCGTTTCGGCTTAGCTGAGCGCTCGTGACGTCTATCTCGGTTTTGATGACGTGCTGCACGCGAAATGAAAGATCCGCCATCGTGATCTTTTCCTTGACCCGATAGTTCATCCCATAGATGCCGTGATACTTGTAGCCAGAGAGGTGCATCACGGCTTCCCGCATGGTCTTTGAAGGAATCGTTCCGGTATTGATGCAGGCACCGCCGACGACTTCTCGTTTCTCGACGATCGCGACGCGCTTCCCCAGCTTGGCACCCTGTATGGCTGCCCGCTGTCCGGCAGGTCCCGTCCCTATGACGATCAAGTCGTATCGCGGCATTTCAGTCACCCTGGGAGCGCCAGGCTCAGCCTGGCGCAAGCGCTGCTTCGCAGCGCAATCACCGCGGAGCGGTGCGAGAACGTAGCCAGGGGTTGAGTCTTCGAAACCCCTGGATCGATTCCATTGACCAATTGCATCCCGAAGGGATGCGAGAAAAGACGACACGGTTTCACCAGTATCCGTTTCTCGCATCCCTCCGGGATGCAATCTCTTCTCACAATGCAACCAGGGGTTTCGAAGACTCAACCCCTGGCTACGATCTTTGACGCCTCCGGCGTCAGGTTCTCATCGCCAAATGTCCAAACTCCACGCGCCAGGCTTCAGCCTGGCGCTCCCAGGTTAGCGCTCCATTTCTGCTTCCTGGTCCAGTAGCGTGGAAGGTATACTTGGTGTCGGTACTCAATCTTATCGACACAAATCAGCACCATAAACGGATAGAGATCGAAGGCAGTTTACCTGAAACACTCGCAGGCACCAAAAGACCCCGGGGAGCGCCACGTTCAAGAGCCTACCTAAACGATCTCTTTTTCGTGGAACCAGCGGAACTTTGCCAGCGTAGAAACATATTTGCTACTCAGAAGCTCGCGTCAACTCGAGATCATTGTTTCGAGATCATTGTTGCACACACCAAGGAGGCATCCCTCAATGACAAAGCTCTTCTCGGCGGCACTGTGCCTGCTCGCACTTTTCACGATCATTACCTTCGACACGGCCGTTAGCGCCCAGTCATCATCGGCTACTCTCTTCCAGAACCCTACCGTTAATCGCAGCGACATTGTCTTCTCCTATGCGGGCGATCTCTGGTCGGTCAGCCGGCGAGGTGGCGATGCAAAGCGGTTGACCACTGGCATCGGAAGCGAAAACGATCCGGTCTTCTCGCCCGATGGAGCCTGGCTTGCCTTTACAGGTGAATACGACGGCAATGTCGATGTCTATGTCGTCGGCGCCACCGGTGGAGTTCCAAAGCGGCTGACCTATCACCCGGGCGCAGATCAGGCCATGGGTTGGACTCCCGACAGCAAGCGAGTCCTCTTCGGATCGGGCAGGGCCAGTACCTCCGGCTTTCCCCGGCTTTTCACAATCGGTCTCGAAGGCGGGTTCCCATCAGAATTACCGTTACCAATAGGCGCTGACGGTGCCTTTTCACCTGACGGATCGAGCATCGCGTATCAGCCACACAATCAGTGGCAGCCAGATTGGAAGCGCTATAAGGGTGGTCAGACAACTGCAATCTGGATCGCCCGGCTTTCAGACTCCACTGTCGAAAAACTTCCACGCGAAAACTCCAACGACAAGAATGCGATGTGGGTTGGAGATACGATCTATTTCATATCCGATCGAAGCGGATCGGCGAGTCTCTATTCATTCGACACCAAATCAAAGAAGACCGAGCAGCTTGTTCGAAACGACGGTCTCGACATCAAGTCGGCGTCGGCGACTTCCGATGCAATCGTCTACGAGAAGTTCGGCGAGATTCACTTATACGATCTCAAATCGAGAAAGAGTCAAAAGGTGGATATTCGCGTCGCCGGTGACATTCCAACGTTACGTCCGCGCTTTGAGAAGGTCGGAACCCGCATTTCGAACGCCCGTCTCTCACCGAATGGAGCACGCGCCGTTTTTGAGGCTCGCGGTGAAATTCTGACTGTGCCCGCGGAAAAGGGTGATCCGCGCAATCTGTCAAATACTCCGGGAGTGATGGAACGTGATCCCTCGTGGTCTCCTGACGGCAAGTGGATCGCGTATTTCTCAGATGAATCGGGTGAGTACGCACTTCATCTCCGGGAACAAAATGCAGTCGGCGAGACAAAGAAGATCAATCTCGGCAATCCGCCTTCGTTTTACTATTCACCGACATGGTCACCTGACAGCAAGAAGATCGCATACTTCGATAAGCGGCTGACTCTTTGGTACGTCGATCTGGCGAAGGGCACGCCGGTGAAGGTCGACAAGAATCCCTTTGGCTTGAACGATAATGTAATGGAGCCTGTCTGGGCGCCTGACAGCCGCTGGATAGCCTATATCAAGCAGCTTCCAAATGTGCTGCGCGCCGTTTTCGTCTATTCGCTCGAGTCCGGCAAGACCGAACAGATCACAGATGGCATGAGCGATGCCCGATATGCCGCCTTCGACAAGAACGGCAAGTATCTCTATTTCACTGCAAGCACAAATCTCGGTCCGGCGATAAGTTTTGCCGAGATGTCGACAATGCCGCATCAATCTACGCGGAATGTGTATGCTGCGGTGCTGCGCAAGGACCTGCCGTCTCCGCTGGCTCCAGAGAGCGATGAGGAGAAGATTCAGGAGGCAAAGAAGGATTCGGCTCCTGCTGCGGCCGCCGGGGCTTCACCGCCGGCACCTGCTGCAGCGGGAGCATACGCCGAGCGCGCGCCTCAAGCCGCCCCGCCGGCCCCCCGAAGAAAGACCCTGAGCCGGTTCGCATCGATTTTGAGGGAATCGATCAACGCATCGTTGCGCTTCCGGTCCCGCTCGAAACTTTGTCGGACTCGCTGCAGGCAAAGCGCAGATGATCTTCATGCTCGAAGTTGGGCCGCCTATGCCGGGGGCGCCCCCTGCATTGACGCTCCACAAGTATGATGTCGACAAGAGGAAGTTTGAGAAGGTCCTCGATGGAGTCAATGACTTCGAGGTTTCAGCTTCCGGAGAGAAGATGCTCATCCGGCAGCAGCAGAACTGGCTGATTGCTTCCACCAGTGCGCCGCTCAAGCCTGGCGAGGGAATGCTCAAGACTGCTGACATGGAAGTGTTCGTCGATCCGAAGCTCGAGTGGAAGCAGATGTATCACGAAATCTGGCGGTCGGAGCGTGACTTCTTCTATGATCCGAGCGCCCACGGCCTGGACCTCAAAGCGGCGGAGCGTCAGTACGCACCGTACCTTGAAGCAGTCGGCCACAGGAATGATCTCTCGTACCTGTTTCGCGAAATGCTCAATCAGCTGACCGTTGGTCACATGTTCATCAACGGTGGCGATGCGCCGCGGCCGAATTTTGTCGGTGGCGGATTGCTTGGAGCCGATTACCGGATCGAAAACGGAAGGTACCGCTTCGCAAAGATATACAATGGAGAAAGCTGGAATCCTCAGCTGCGTGCTCCATTGACTCAGCCCGGAGTGAACGTCCGCGAGGGCGACTATCTTCTTTCTGTCAACGGACGCGATCTTCGAGGTGAGGACAGCGTCTACCGTTTGTTTGAAAGTACAGCTAACAAGCAGGTCGTGTTGCGCGTGGGTCCAAATCCTGACGGAAGTGGCTCGCGCGAGGTAACCGTGGTTCCCGTAGCAAACGAGACAGGCCTTCGTAACCTGGCGTGGATTGAAAACAACCGGCGACAGGTCGACAAGATGAGTGGCGGCAAGCTTGCTTATGTTTATGTTCCCGACACGGGTGGCGGCGGTTACACGAGCTTCAATCGCTACTTCTTCGCACAGACGAACAAGGAAGGCGCAGTTATTGACGAGCGATTCAATAACGGCGGCGCTCTTGCGGACTACATTGTGGAGTATCTGACGCGGCCGCTCTTGAACTTCATCTACTTCCGTGAAGGTCAGGCCGTTCCGACGCCGCTCGGGGCGATCTATGGTCCGAAGGCGATGATCATCAACGAGCTTGCCGGCAGCGGAGGTGATGCACTTCCCTGGTATTTCAGAAAAATGAAGGCGGGACAGCTCGTCGGCAAGAGAACCTGGGGAGGGTTAATCGCGTCCTTCCGTGCTCCTACACTTATGGATGGCGGCTCAGTCACGGCGCCGGACGCAGCGATCTATGGGCTCTCGGGTGACTGGGAAGTTGAGAATGTCGGAATCGGACCCGACGTCGAGGTCGAACTTGACCCGGCGGCGTGGCGCCAGGGTCGCGATCTGCAGCTCGAAAAGGCGGTCGAGCTTTTGCTCGACGATTTGAAAAAGAATCCGCGAAAAGAATACCAACGACCGGCCTTTCCCAACTATCACAACGGCCGTGTTGTAACGAATCAAAATGACAAGTAAGACACACAATTCAGCGTCAAGTGGAGGAATGGTGATGAAGAGAATTCTCCTGGCAATGTGTACGGTTTTCCTGTCGAGCGCAGCTCTGGCGCAGACTGGGCCTGCACTTCTCATGCGAAATCCGACGGTCAGCCGCACACATATAGTCTTCTCGTATGCAGGTGATCTGTGGATCGTCTCACGCGAAGGCGGCGAGGCAACTCGCCTCACGACAGGCACTGGCAACGAATCGGGTGCGACGTTCTCTCCTGACGGTCAGACGATCGTCTTTACGGGGGAGTACGACGGCAATGTCGATGTCTACACCATTTCGGCTACGGGAGGTGTTCCGAAGCGTCTGACTTTTCACCCAGGTTCGGACGGAACCGCTGGATGGACACCAGACGGAAAGCGAGTGCTTTTTTCGTCGGGACGCGATGCGGAGTCCGGAAGATTTGGACGGCTTTTCACGATGGCTGTCGACGGGACCTTTCCGGAAGCGCTTCCACTGCCAATGGGTTTCGAAGGGGCGTATTCACCTGACGGCAAGCGTATCGCCTACGTGCCGATACCGCGCGGCTTTGCTGCATGGAAGAGGTACCGCGGCGGAATGACGACGCCGATCTGGATTGCGAACCTTGCAGATTCCGTGATCGAGAAGATACCTCGCGAGAATTCGAATGATTTCTGCCCGATGTGGCTTGGAGACCGAGTCTACTTTCTATCGGATCGCAATGGTCCGATCACGCTCTTTGCTTACGATACGGGAACGAAAAAAGTGACGGAAGTGCTTCCGAACCGCGGACTCGACATCAAGTCGGCATCGCTCGGTCCGGATGCGATCGTTTACGAGCAGTTTGGTGCGCTCAATCTCTTTGATCTCAAGTCAGGAAAGATCCGCAAGATCAATGTGACAATCAATGCGGACCAGCTTGCTGTGCGTCCGAGATATGAAAAGGTCGGCAGCCGGATCAGGAGCACTTCGATCTCACCGACCGGTGCGCGCGCGATTTTTGAAGCACGCGGCGAGATTCTGTCGGTGCCTGCAGAAAAAGGAGACGCGCGAAACCTGACAAGGACTCCTGGCGCGGCTGAGCGGTTTCCTTCGTGGTCACCTGATGGCAAGTGGATCGCTTACTTCTCGGACGAGGGTGGGGAATATGCTCTCCACCTCAGAAACCAGACGGGTCTCGGAGAAGTGAAAAAGATTCAGCTCGGAAGCCCGCCGTCGTTCTATTACCAGCCGACGTGGTCTCCTGACAGCAAGAAGATCGCTTACACGGACAAGCGGCTCAACTATTGGTACGTCGAGATCGACAAGGGCACGCCAGTCAAGTTCGACACGTCGCCTCGCGGATTCGTAGGCATGAGCTGGGCACCGGACAGTCGTTGGATCACGTACTCAAAACCGACCAAGTCCTGGTACTCGGCGGTCATGATCTATTCGCTCGAAGGCAACAAGACTACACAGGTCACTGATGGAATGAGCGATGCGCAACATCCTGTCTTCGATCGCAATGGCAAATACCTCTACTTCACTGCGAGCACCGATATCGGACCTGCCGTCTTTGGATTTGACATGTCAAGCTATCCACATCGCCCGACGCGAAATGTGTACGTGACGGTGCTCCGAAAGGACCTGCCATCGCCGCTCGCGCCCGAGAGTGATGAGGAGAAGATTGCCGAAGACAAACCGGCTGAAAAGAAACCGGAAGCACCGAAAGAGGTTCCCAAGGTCACGATCGATTTTGATCGCATCAGCCAGCGAATACTGGCAATGCAGATTCCGGCGCGAAACTACGTCGCACTCGAGGCTGGCAAGGCAAATACACTCTTCATCATCGAACCGGTTCCGCAAGGGAGTGGGGCACCGGGGGCAATACTGCACAAGTACGATGTTGAGAAGCGAAAGTTCGACAAGGTAATCGAGGGCATCACTTCTTTCGATCTCTCGGAAAATGGCGAGAAGATGCTGTATGCGCAGGGTCCGAACTGGTTCATCGCTTCGGTGAGCCAGCCAATCAAGCCTGGCGAGGGCAAGATCAAGACCGAGGACATGGAGGTCTTTGTCGATCCTAAGCTCGAATGGGAGCAGATGTATCGTGAGACGTGGCGGATCGAGCGCGACTTCTTCTACGACCCGAGCTATCACGGGCTCGATATCAAAGCCATGGAGAAGAAGTATGAGCCTTATGTCGCGTCGCTCGCGCACCGCGCCGATCTGAATTATCTCTTCCAGGAGATGCTCGGAGAGCTTTCGGTCGGTCATCTATACGTTCAGGGTGGCGACATTCCTAACCCAAACCGCGTGCCTGGCGGTCTTCTCGGTGCAGACTACACGGTTGAAAACGGCCGCTACCGGTTCAAGAAGGTCTTTGATGGCGAGAACTGGAATCCGCAGTTGAGAGCGCCTTTGACCCAACCGGGAGTAAACGTACAGGCAGGCGAGTATCTGCTTGCCGTCAATGGAAAGAATCTGACATCGGCGGAGAACATTTACGCGTTTTTCCAGAGCACGTCCGGCAAGCAGATCGTATTGCGTGTCGGTCCGAATCCGGATGGAAGCGGTTCACGAGACGTAACGGTCGTTCCAATGGCAAGCGAGTCGATGCTCAGAAATTTTGCGTGGGTCGAAAGCAACCGGCGGAAGGTCGGCGAGATGACGGGAGGCAAGGTTGCTTATGTCTATCTTCCCGACACGGCAGGCGGAGGTTTTACGTTTTTCAACCGCTACTACTTCTCTCAGCTCGATCGTGATGGAATCGTAATCGATGAACGTTTCAACAGCGGAGGCCAGGCCGCTGACTACGTGATTGATTATCTCCGCAAACCTCTGATGAGCTACTGGGCCGTGCGCGATGGCGAAGACTTCCGTCAGCCGTTTGGTGTCATGCCGGGACCAAAGGCGATGCTTGTCAATGAGTACTCAGGTTCAGGCGGCGATTACATGCCATGGATGTTCCGTCGATCGAATCTGGGTCCATTGATCGGCAAACGCACTTGGGGCGGGCTTGTAGGCATCGGCGGCTATCCCAATTTGATCGATGGTGGAAGCGTGACTGCGCCGCATTTCGCCTTCTATTCGCCTGAAGGCCGGTGGGAGGTCGAAAATCACGGAGTGGCACCTGACATCGAAGTCGACCACGATCCGGCAGCGTGGAGGAAAGGCCGCGATCCTCAGCTCGAGCGCGCCGTGCAATACGTAATGGACGAGCTCAAGAAGAAACCAAAACCACAGGTCAAACGTCCGCCCTATCCGAATTACCACAACGGGCGAACGGCTATGCCGTAAGCCGCAGCTGAGAGGTACGTTGTACAGAAGAAGGAAGAAGGAATCGTATCGAGATTTGAGATCTGAGATTTGAGATCTGCTATTTGTTACTGAGCGTCTCTCTGCAGATCTCAAATCTCGATCTCAAATCTCAATGATTCCTCTTCCTTCTTCTTACAACGTACCTCTCTATCAATCCACCACACAGGGCTTAGCGTTCCATATTTCCCTCGCATACTCGTCAATCGTCCTATCGCTCGAGAACTTTCCTGAAGCGGCGATGTTCAGAATCGCCTTGCGCGACCACGCTTCCTGATCCTTGTAAAGCTCGCCAAGCCGCGAGTGCGCTTCACCGTAGCTCTTGAGATCGGCGAGGTGCATGTAGTGGTCCCCTTTGCCAAGCAACGTGTCGAGAATCGGCGCGAACACGCCCGGCTCGTTCTCACTGAAGTGGTTGCCGGCAATGAGATCGAGTGCAGCGCGCGTCTCAGGGTCGTTCTCGTAATGCCATGTGGGCTTGTAGAAACCGCGCGTCCCGAGTACCTCGTCGGCACTCAAGCCGAAAAGAAAAAAGTTCTCCTCGCCCGCCGCTTCTGCCATTTCGATCGTCGCACCGTCGCGCGTACCGATAGTGAGCGCACCGTTCATCATGAACTTCATGTTGCCCGTGCCGCTGGCTTCGTAGCCCGCTGTCGATATCTGTTCCGACACGTCACTCGCAGGAATGAGCCTCTCGGCCACTGAGACGCGATAGTCCGGAACGAACACCACCTTGAGTCGTCCCTTCACCGCCGGTTCGCCGTCCAGCGTGCCAGCCAGGTTGTTGAGGAACTTGATGACCAGCTTGGCAAACTCGTAGGCAGGCGCGGCTTTGCCGCCGAAGAAAAACGTGCGCGGCGGAACATCGAGTTCGGGATTCTCGCGCAGGCGATTGTAGAGCACGACGATGTGGAGCCCGTTCAAGAGCTGGCGTTTGTATTCGTGGAGGCGCTTGATATGCGTGTCGAAGATCGTGTCCGGATCAACGATCTGCCCGGTGGCGGATTTGAGCCAATCGGCGAAGCGCGTCTTCGCCTCGCGTTTGGCCTTTCGCACAGCCGAACGGAACGCCTTGTCGTCCGCCAGTGGCTTGAGCTTTTCGAGCTGGCTGAGATCGGCAATCCAGCCGTTGCCAATGGCGCCGGTGATCACTTTGCGAGCGGCGGATTGGCGAGCAGCAGAAAGCGGCGCTGCGTTACGCCGTTGGTCTTGTTGTTGAACCGTTCCGGGTAAAGCGCGGCGAAATCCGGCACGACCGTCTTTTTCAGGAGCTCCGAGTGGATCGCGGCCACGCCGTTGGTGCTCTGCGAGCCAACGATCGCAAGGTGCGCCATGCGAATCCTCTTTGGCTCGCCCTCCTCGATGAGGCTTACGCGCGCGAGCCGCGGCTCATCACCGGGGAACCGCACACGCACCTCGTCGAGAAGCCGTCGGTTGATTTCATAAATGATTTCGAGCTGGCGCGGAAGCATCGTCTCGAACCATGGAAGCGGCCATTTCTCGAGCGCTTCGGGAAGCAGCGTGTGGTTAGTGTAGGCCAGCGTGCGCTTTGTGATATCCCAGGCTTCGTCCCAGCCGAGCTTCGCGTCGTCAAGCAGGATGCGCATCAGCTCGGGTACCGCGAGCGTAGGATGCGTGTCGTTGAGCTGCATCGCCACTTTGTCCGCGAGATGCAGACCAGTCGTTGCCAGCGGCACGGAAACGGCGGACGGCATCGGCCAGCGTGCAGGCCACAAGGAAATATTGCTGCAGGAACCGGAGTCCCTTGCCTTCCGTGGTCGAATCGTCTGGATAAAGCACGCGCGTCAATGTCTCAGCGGTCAGCGTTTCCGCGAGCGCGCCAACAAAATCACCGCTGCTGAACTGCTGGAAGTCAAAATAGTCCGGCGTCCCGGCAGACCAAAGCCGAAGCGTGTTGATAGTCTTTCCACCATAGCCGATCACCGGGCGGTCATAAGGAATCCCGATGAGCGTCGACGGCCGGTCGCGGATGACTCGCAAGGCTCCGCCACGGATATCAAACGAGCAAGCCAACTGCACTTCGACAGTTTGGTCGGGTCGTGCGACCTCCCACGGGTCTGGGCAGCGCGAGCCAGTGATCCGGCTGCTCACGCTGCCAGCCGTCGCGGATTGTTTGTCTGAAAATACCGTACTCATAGCGCAGCCCGGAGCCCATGCCAGGTATGCCAAGCGTTGCCATCGAATCGATGAAGCATGCTGCGAGCCGGCCCAGTCCGCCGTTACCGAGTCCGGCATCCGGCTCCTGTTCGATGATCTCGAGCGGGTCAATTTTGTGTTCCGCGCAAAACTCGGCCCAAAGTGGATCGAGCATGAGATTCGTGATGTTGTTTGCCAGTGAGCGGCCGAGGAGGAATTCCAGCGAAAGGTAATAGACGCGTTTGACGTTGCGCTCTCGGTACGTCTGTTCCGTTTTGAGCCAGCGCTGTGAAAGCACGTCGCGAATCGAAGACGCGACTGCCTCGAACTTGTCGCGCGCAGTCGCGGACTCAACGGGAATGACCTGATCAAAGGTCAGATGCCGTTCGTAAAGCGCGTCGTGGCTGCCGGTGAATTTCACCGGACCGCAGTTATAGCGGTCGAGCAGGTTTTCCTTTGGCACGGTTTTCTTATGTTCCTTTCGTGAACATCAGACGTTGTCGGCTTCGGTGGAACTGCGCCTTGCGACCGGACCTTTCTCGCCCCATTTCCAGCCAAGAACAAACGGATGGTCTTCGCCCCGGTCGTTGATGAACTGGCGATGCTCGATCAGCGCATTGCGGATAGCCTGTTTCGTGTATGCCGCGCGCGAGCCAAGCTGAGGCAGCCGGTCGATCACGTCCTGCACAAGGTGGAAGCGGTCCAGCTCGTTCAACACAACCATATCAAACGGCGTCGTGGTCGTTCCTTCCTCTCTGTAACCGCGGACGTGAAGGTTCTGGTTTGTGCGGCGATACGTGAGGCGATGGATAAGCCAGGGGTAGCCATGGAAGGCGAAGACAATGGGTTTGTCTTTTGTGAACAGCGCGTCGTAGTCGTGGTCGCTCAAACCGTGCGGATGCTCGCTCGGCGTCTGGAGCTTCATGAGGTTTACGACATTGATGACGCGCACCTTCAGCTCCGGCATGTGCTCGCGGATGAGGTCGACCGCAGCGAGGACTTCCAGTGTGGGAACGTCGCCGCAGGCTGCCAGCACTACATCAGGCTCGCCTCCCTTGTCGTTGCTCGCCCATTCCCAGATGCTGACACCCGCTGCGCAATGTTTAACAGCCTCGTCCATCGTCAGCCAGACTGGCGCCGGTTGCTTCCCGGCAATGACGACGTTGACGTAATCGCGGCTGCGCAGACAGTGGTCGGTGACTGAGAGCAGACAGTTTGCGTCGGGCGGCAGATAGACGCGAACCACCTCGGCCTTCTTGTTAATGACGTGATCAATGAAGCCAGGGTCCTGATGTGAAAAGCCATTGTGGTCCTGCCGCCAGACGTGCGAACTGAGCAGGTAGTTGAGCGACGCTATGGGTCGCCGCCACGGAATGTGATTGCACACCTTCAGCCATTTCGCGTGCTGGTTGAACATCGAATCAACGACGTGGATGAATGCCTCGTAGCAGGAAAAGAATCCGTGACGCCCCGTGAGCAGATAACCTTCGAGCCATCCCTGGCATTGGTGCTCGCTCAGCATTTCCATCACGCGGCCGTCCGGCGCGAGATTGTCATCGTAGTCGAAGCGCTCTGCCATCCAGGCGCGGTTCGTCACTTCGAGCGCGTCCTGCCATCGGTTCGAGTTATTTTCATCGGGGCTGAACAGGCGGAAGTTGCTGCTCTCCATGTTCAACTTCATCACGTCGCGAAGAAACTTGCCCATGACACGCGTAGCTTCTACTTCAACTGGCTCCGGGCTTCTTCACTTCGACCGCATACTTCCGGAAGTCCGGCATGCGCAGGTCGCGCAGGAGCAGACCGCCGTTGCTATGCGGGTTGGCACTCATTCGGCGTTCGCCTCGCGGCGCGATTTCGGCGAGCTCGGCTTTGAACCGGCCATTCTCGTCGAAGAGCTCCTCCGGCTTGTAGCTCTTCATCCATTTTTCGAGGATTTTGATGTGCTCCGGTTTGTTGTACATATCGCCCATCGGCACCTGGTGCGCGCGCCATGAATCTTCAGCACGCTTGCCGTCAATCTCCTTCGGACACGTCCAGCCTTTGGGCGACCGCAGGATAATCATCGGCCAGCGCGGGCGGTCGGTGACGCCCTTCGTGCGAGCAGCGGTTTGGATGCGCTGAATCTCGTTCACAGCCTGATCCATCGCCGCCGCCATTAGCTGATGCATGATGGCCGGGTCGCTGCCTTCGACGAAGATCGGTGAATAACCATAGCCGCGAAACAATTGCTCGAGTTCCTCGTGAGTGATGCGCGCGAGCACGCAAGGGTTGGCAATCTTGTAACCGTTCAGGTGGAGAATCGGGAGCACAGCGCCATCGGTTGCGGGATTGAGAAACTTGTTCGAATGCCAGCTCGTCGCGAGCGGGCCCGTCTCTGCTTCACCGTCGCCAACGACGGAAGCAACGATGAGATCCGGATTGTCAAATGCGGCCCCGAATGCATGACTCAACGCATAGCCTAGTTCGCCGCCCTCGTGAATCGAGCCCGGCGTCTCGGGCGCAACGTGACTTGGAATGCCGCCCGGGAATGAAAACTGTTTGAAGAGCTTTTTCATTCCCTCTTCGTCCTGTGAAATGTTTGGATAGACTTCGCTATAAGTGCCCTCGAGCCACGTCATTGGCTACAATTCCCGGCCCGCCGTGGCCGGGGCCGATGATGTAAATCATGTTCAGGTCGCGCTCTTTGATTACGCGATTGAGGTGAACGTAGATGAAATTCAATCCCGGCGTCGTGCCCCAATGGCCGACCAGACGCGGTTTTACATGCTCCTTTTTGAGCGGAGTCTTGAGGAGTGGATTGTCGTAGAGATATATCTGGCCAACTGAAAGATAATTCGCCGCCCGCCACCAGGCATGCATCTTGTCAAGAAGCTCGGCGTCGAGCGGACCTTTCACGGGGCCGTTGCTGACACGGCCGCGCGATTTCGTGATCTTTTTTTTCATAAGTCTCCTGCTTTAATTCAAGTGAATCGTTGCGAATGTCGTTGACGCCGAAGGCGTCAATTCAGTAGCCGGCGGCAACGCTGCCGGGAATGATCGGGAAATGATTCCGACCCCGAAGGGTCGAAGTTCATGTTCGATGTGACCCTTTCAGGGTCGGCATGGTGTCCGCTTTCCAGATCCGGTGGCGTTGCCACCGGCTACTGAATTCTGACGCGCTTCGGTGACGGAGCGATGCGGCGCGGCGCTTAAGCCGCCGCACTCAAATCATGCCCCACGCTTCCTACGCAGTACGACCACCGAGCGCGCGCTCACCGGGTAGCTCGCACTTTTCAGTTTGGGTTCCTTCCCCGGTTCAACGATGTCCTCCGGGCTGGGCTTTGCCGTATCGACCACGCGCAGCCATCCTGACCCTGCGGATTCCGGAATGGTGAACATCATGTCCTCCCAGCGTGCGTTGATCATCACGTAGAGGTCGTCGTCACCGACCGATTCGCCGTCGAGCAAGTAGGCCAGAGACCGCGATTCATGACCCGAAGTCCACCGGTCCATCTGGTCCAAACCACTTCACGCTCTCACGCCAGAACGTCTGCCGTGCGATCGACGGATGCGCTTTTCGAAACGCGATCATCAGTTTGAAGAAACGGAAGACGTCACGGTTCTTCTCGAGATTGCTCCAGTCGAGCCACGTGATCTCGTTGTCCTGATTGTAAGGATTATTGTTCCCGCGCTGACTATTGAGGAACTCGTCGCCGGCTACAATCATCGGCAAGCCGTTCGAAAGCAGAAGAAAAGCACAAAAGTTCTTCGCCTGCTGCCGGCGCAATGCAAGCACTTCCTTGGGCGCACCCGCATCACCTTCCCAACCGCAGTTCCAACTTAAGTTGTCATTCGTGCCGTCCGTGTTGTCGTGGCCGTTGGCGTCGTTGTGCTTGCGATCGTAGGCCACAAGGTCGTAGAGACAAAAACCGTCGTGCGCGGTGATGAAGTTGACACTCTGATGCGGGCGGCGCGTGTCATCGAACCCATCGGGAAAGAGGTCGTCGCTCCCATAGAGCCGCGTCATCAGCGCGCTCACCTTGCCCGGCTCACCGCGCACGAACGAGCGAATGTCGTCACGGAAGAGCCCGTTCCATTGCAGCCACGCCTGGCCGGGGAAGCCTCGACCCAGTTGATAGCTCGAAATGTCCCACGCCTCGGCCACCAGCCTGATGTTGAACAGACGCGCAAGCAACCCGATCTCCGATACGAGCGACGCCTCGTGAATTCCCATTGTGCCATCAGCGGCGCGGGAGAAAATCGACGCGAGGTCGAAACGGAAGCCATCTATGCCCATATTCCGCGCCCAGAACCGCAGGCTTTCAAGCACCAGCACGCGTCCCGCCGGATGCCCGGTGCGCGCGGTATTACCGCACCCAGTATCGTTAACGTATGCCGCGATCATCGGGCGTGAGCAGGTAGTAGCTGTGGTTGTCGATACCTCGAAAACTGTAGGTCGGCCCGCTCTCACTTCCTTCGCTGGTATGGTTGTACACAACATCGAGCCATACCTCGATGCCAGCCGCGTGAAATGCCTTCACCATCTCGCGGAACTCTGCAAAGGCATCACCATGAGCATATTGCTGGTGGGGCGAAAAGAAGTGCAGCGTCATGTAGCCCCAGTAGTTGCCTTCCTGCGGATCGAACTGATGAACGGGCAGAAGCTCGACGATCGTGATCCCGAGATCTTTGAGATACGGAATCTTTTCGGTCAGACCGGCGAAAGTGCCGCGCTTCGCTGGTTTAACCCCGGAGTTCTCGCGCGCCGTGAACCCTTTGACATGCAGTTCATAAATGACCGCATCCCGGTTGGTGTATCGCGGGCCTTCGGTCTGAAAAGTTCGCCGCCTTCTCCTTTCCAGGGAGACGCCCGAGCGGCGCACGCCCATCTGTTGGCCCGGGATTCGAGCACGCGGTGCGGCTGAAATCAGGTGGGAAAAATACCGACGGTGCGTAGGGATCCAGCAGAATTTTCTGTTGATCGAACCTCTGCCCGCGTTCCGGGTTGTACGGACCATCGACGCGGTAGGCATACATCGTCGCTCCTTGAAGCTCTCTCTCCGGGATGCGGCAATGCCAGATGCTGCCGGTCTTGTGCGCCGGATGTTCGAAGCGAAACTGGAAGACCGCGTTTGTCCGGGTCTCCTTTCGCGTAACAAAGCAGCGTCACACCCGTGGCGTGCCGCGAATAGAGCGCAAAATTGAATGCGCGTTCCTCTTCCACCCACTCGACGCCGAGCGGCCACGGACGCCCGGCAGGCATGGATCCCGGTTTTCGTTGTTTCACGTTTGTTCACCCTTCGCTCTGAATTCCTTCACCGCGACGGCAATTCTGGTTCAACCGTCCGAGCCGCGTCAACGTGTGTTGCTGGGAGTCCCTCGGAGCGCCTGGGGGAGCAAGAAGTGGCGAAGATAACCACGGAACACACGGAAGTAGAACACGGAAGAAGACGGAATTCACGGAATCCTTCTGAATCACTCTGTGAATTTCCGTTTTCTTCCGTGTTCTTCTTCCGTGTGTTCCGTGGTTATCTTCGCCACTTCTTGCTCCCCCAGGCGCTCCGAGGCTAATTCACTGACGAAAGTATTGCGTTGAAGACGAGGGGAAACGTCGCGAGACTCTGGCCGCGATATTGGGGACGGAAGCCGAACATTACAATTCGACCCTTGCCCATCTTCACTTCCACGAGTGCGGCCTTTCCCTTGAGTAGTTGGTCCCCAAGTATCCATCCACTGAGCAACGGCGCTTCGCTTTCCGGGTAGCGCGCAATCACGCGCACTCGCGCTGCATCAGTCGCCTCGAATGCGGGGCTGGCTTCGAACCACGCTACTGAATCTTTACCCAATGGAAACGATATCGGGCTCTCTTCATCGAGTTGTATCCGCAGGATCGAACCAGGACAATAAAAATCACGCACCGGAACGCCCTTGAGAACATTACGCACTGGAGCATTCATCTTCTCGATCGGAAAGTTTGATGCATTGTTGAACGTGATCAGCGTTCCTCCATCGCTTACGAACTCTACCAGGGCCTTTATTCCGGCATCACCCAGTCCCCCGGCGAACTCGGTCGGATATCTTCCAAGCTGATCCTCCTCGCTGCTTCCAGCTTCGCTTCCTGCGCGTAGATCCATTGGTAATTGCAGTCGTCGACTGGTCAGGCAGAATGATCGCATCGTACTTTTCGCGAAGTTTTCCCGATCTTATTTCTGCGTCAACCAGCGATTTATGCGGAAAGCGGTACTGATCCAACATCCAACGCGTCCATCCTTCATCCATCGATGGGGCATAGCTCTTATAAAGGCCCGCTCGTACTGAAGTCTCCGACCTGACCCGTCCCTGAATCACGACTTGCATCGGCTCTGCCTTGATCTCGGCTTCGAAGGGTGCCGCGACCGTGATCACATCGACATTCATCAGTAGTGGCAGTGTGTGCGCGGTTACATCGTAGGGACGCCGGGGCGGACCTCCGGGATACTCGCGAAGATCCGGATAGCGCTGCCACTCGAGCAACGCCTTTGCGAACGCGGCGTACGGCTGCCGCATTAGCACGATGCGGCTGCTTGCGGGATAACGTTTGCCGTCAACCGTAAACTCGCTGCTCGCGCGCATGACTTCAACACCGCCACGCTTGAGGATCGCGACAAGCCGATCGAGTCCTTCGGTCTTGAGATAGTATCTGACCTCTTCGGCACTTGATGGCTCATTCACGATCGAATCTTTGAGTTTTTCTTCGGTGGCATGCCGCTGTGCCTCTGTTCCACGCGCGCCCCGAATACCTTCACTCAGCAGGCGCGTCGCCTCGCGAAGCGATGATGGCATCTCAGGCTCAGGAAGAATGAAGGCAAACGGAGCTCCCTTGCCTTCGATCGCGCGCCGCCCGATTTCTACGAACGTTCGCAAGTAATGCTCACGATTGCGGGCTGCGTGGCTGAGAATCGCCGTGATCCCGGAACTCTGATAGTTGATGATATCGCGAATTCCCCAGCGTCCGCCCGGCCAGGGCTTTGGAAAATTCGAAGATGCGACGCCTGCATGATAGTTGATGCCCTGCGCCAGCCTGCCGGCAGGAACGTCTACCGGCGTAGCGAGTCGTGCGCTCGCTGTCTCTGAAAGAATCCGCAGCCCCGCGTGGTAGTGGGCATAAGCGCGCGCCGGCGTCCATGCATCAAAAATTGCATTCGTCACGATGCCGGCGAATCCGTTGGTCGTCATTTCCCAGGCGACCGAGTTGCCAAGCGCGTTTACTCCCGAGATGATCGCCGGATCGATATTCGGCTCCCACGGGTCAATGTACGGAGGAACAAAGAACCGGGCACCGATCCCGCCCATTTGATGGACGTCGTGCAGGATCTGCGGATGCCACACATTGAGGACCTTATCGACCAGGAGTTGAGTCTCGATCTGCGTAAATGCATACCAGTCGCGATTGTTGTCGTGACCGGTGTAATGATGGTAGAGCTCCGGAGGTGGCGTGCCTTCCGATGGCGTATTCAGGGTCTTTCGGTACCAGTCAGCGACGATGTCCGTGCCGTCGGGATTCAACGATGGCACAAGAATGAGCACGACCTCATCCAGAATCTGGAGAATCTCCTTCGCGTTCGAGGATGCCAGCCGGTACGCTACTTCGGTAGCGCTGAATGTCCCGCCTACCTCAGTCGAATGGATGCTGCACGTCACGACTACAATACTCTTGCCGCGGCGAATCAGTGAGTCGGCTGTGCGCGCGTCGAAAAGCCTCGGATCCGCGAGCTGCCGTTGAATATCACGGAGTTCGTCAAGCCTCTTCAGGTTTTCTGGCGAAGAGATCGTTGCCACGATGAACGGGCGCCCAAGCGTGGTCTTTCCAATCTCTTCGACCTGCATCCGATCACTGAACTTATCGAGCCTCTTGAAGTAGTCGACAAAAGTTACCCAGTTTGCCAGCTTTCGATCAGTTCCTATCTTGAATCCGAGACCTGATTCAGGCGGAGGAATGCTTCCCTGCAATGCCTGGGAAAGCGCGACTGCCGGGAGACAGAGGAGCATGACGAGGATGAGGAAGCGGACGTAGCATCATTCGGGGGATTTTTGTCATTTGCTTCATTTGCGTGATCTCGCTCATTGGTCAGGGCACTATATCTTCGTTTGTGAGCTTTTCATAACGGTGAGGTTCCAGCGTGAAATACCGCGCCGGAAGGTCCGACGCACGGAACGTTTTCCACTCTGTATGAAATACATTGGCGTCGTCCCTGAACGCATCGAAACGGCCCGGTTCTTCATCGATCTGATAAGTAATCGATCTCATTCGATTCCTGATCGACGAGACCAACAGGCTTTCGTAACCCGATCCCCAGGTCAGGATCAGCTTGTTCACGGGCACATCGCGCTCTTCGATCAGATAGCGGTTGCCTTCGCGAAACGAGAGTCGTTCAACCATTGCCCGATGCCAATCGAGCCGCGCCGTGTAAGGTCGCGAATGGTAGACAATCAACAGAAGCCGGCTCGCGAATATGATACAGAGGCCGACGAGCGCTGCTCGCCGCAGCCTGATTGCTGGAAGCACATCAATCGCAAAAGGAATCGCGATAAAAAATGCGAGCGGCTGATACTGCAGCTCAACATAGAACCGGGCAACTCCTCCGAGCAACGAAACATTGATCAGCAACAGGTACCCGAAAAAGAACGAGAACATCCAGACAAGCTTCAACCAGCTCCGCGTCCCGAGGTAGTAGAGCCCATTCAGAAAGAGCAGTATGACGGCAAAATAGTAGCTATCACCCACATATGACAAGAACTCGTAATTGCTCACAATCCGAAGGTAGTCCGGAAAGTGGGAAATGAAATTGCTCAGAGAATGATAGCGTATCGAGTCATACGGATTGACGAGCAGGAACGTCTTCGCTGCCCAGAACACAATCGCAAATGCCGGCAATCCCCATGCATGAACGCCTCGCCACTCCCGACGTTGCAACAAAAAGAATCCGTGCATAAAAAGAAAGGGAATGATGCTCAGCGGGTGTGCAAACACAACGAGCAAAGCGCTCAAATAGGCAAGAAAAAGGTACGTTGTACCGCCTTCAGGCGGAATCTTCCAGAGAAACCCGTACGCCAATACAGTGATCCATATCCCCAACTGAATCTGATTTGGTATCCAGAAGAACCCATGTGAAAGCATGAGAACGCCCGCTAACGCAAAGCCGAGAGCTAGCCGCGGGTTCTGGCACCAATGTGCAATGATCGCGAATACCGCCAGCGGCCAAACGATAAACGTCAGCGAATAGACCAAAAGGATCGATCGAAGTTCAAATCCGGCTTTCGACGCCAGCAGCGGAATGATCTGTGTGATGGCCGATGTATATCGCTCCTGCTCTATCGCCATCCCATCCTTTATCAGCAGGTTGACGATGATGAACGAGGCATCCAGAAAGCAGGTTCTTTCGAGATAGTAATACCACGCGAGAACGCCAAGCCCGGCCAGGCTTAGATAACCGAGTAGGATGTACCTGCGCTCGTCAGGCGTCATTCAGTGGGCAGTGGCCAGTGGTCGTGAGTTTGAGTTCAAGCTTTAGCTTGTGGTTGGCGTCCAACCCCAAGCTAAAGCTTGAACTCAAACTCCCTATTGAGAATTTCCAATATGCCTGTTACTTTAACTTTGGACAAAGCAAGAGCAAGATATTCCGCTTTTGAAATCCAATGAGAACCTACATCGTTCCCACCGCTCTTTTTCTTTTAGCCATCATAAGTATCGCATGTACGAGAGGAGATGGAGCAGTCGCTCCAGAGGTTGTACGACCACCAGTACCTCGCCCGGAATGTCGGGCCGTCGATACGTTTCGCGAGAGATTGCGGAGCGAAGGGCGTGATCCGGCAAGTCATGGAGTCTATGTCGAAGCGCTCAAGGACCATTCGGCTCTTGCAGCCTCGAATGAAGATGTCCTCTACAACCCTGCGTCAGTCGTTAAGATTGCAACCTCGACTGCAGCTCTCGATGCGCTCGGTTCGGACCATCGGTTTGTCACAGAATTCCGCAGCGATGCCGAACTGGACAAACAGAAGGGGCTCCTCAAAGGCGATCTGATTCTCGTGAGTGGCCGCGACCCTTCGTTTTCGATCGCCGATGCACGAGCGGCTGGCGACGCGCTACGTCAACTTGGCATACAACGTGTTGCGGGCGATCTTGTTGTGGTTGGACCATTCATCTGCAACGAGAACTCTCAAACCGACATTTCTGCCGGCGTCTTTCGCCGACAAAGTCGCGTTCCAATCCTGGGACGAACACGGTTCGAGGAAGGACCTGACAGTTCGGTTGCAACGTCGGGACGGATTCTTTTCAGACTCGAATCTGACCGCCTGCTCGAGATTATCAAGTATCAGAATGCCTTCAGCGTGAATGCGATGGCAGATATGCTCGCATCACACTTCGGCGGTGCCGACGGAGTTCGCAGGTTCCTGATCGCGAAGGTCGGGATCAACTCTCAAGAGATCTGCCTCTCAGCAGCGTCAGGTCTTGACTTCAACCGTCTTTCTGCAAAAGCTACCGTCGGAATAGTAAGAACACTTGTCGAATGGCTTACTAATCACGGCATCGCGCCAGAAGCTGTTATGCCGGTCGCTGGCATTGAAAGCAGCACGCTCGCTGATCGCTTTACCGAGTCACAGTACGCCGGGAGTGTAGTCGCCAAGACGGGTACACTTCATCACAGCGACGGAGGCGTCGCAACACTTGCAGGCATCGCCTACACTACCGGCCATGGCCCTGTGCTCTTTGCGCTTTATGACATGGCTGGCGGGCGCGGCGTCGAGCATCTCAGACGGTTGCAAGATGACTTTCTAAAAGACCTCATGGCGGAGTTCGGCGGCGCCGATACTCGATCGTCAAACCACAATCCCTCAGAAAGCCACCGGGAGACCAGGAGACCGGTCAGCAGGCTTCTGTTCCCCGGCGATCAGAATTCCGACTGAAGCCATGCCATCGTTTGCCCGGTCCAGGCAATCAGGTCTTCTACCGGCGCTTTCTGTTCTTTTCGTAGCCTCGACACTCATCGCATTCAACGGCGGCATTGCGATCGGAGTCTCAAATCACGTCGGACTGATTCCGGTTGTCCGCCGCATCTTGAATCCGGGTTACCTTCCCGGGGATTTCAACATCGAGCTACGCCTCTTCCACCACAGAGTTTTCGCTTACATACTCGCTCTCTTGTCGTCTGTTGCTGGAGAAGACCGCGCAATCATTATTCTCCATATTCTGAGCTTTGTTGCGCTCGCTGCAGCGCTCTACTTTCTTTGCAGGTCACTTGGTCTTCCGCTTCATTACTACATCTTCCTCGGACTTCTGATTGCATTTAATGCCGCGTGGACAGGTCTCGGCCTCGAAGAGAACAACTTTGCCGGCAATCGTGAGATCCAACCGACGACGCTGGCTCACGCATTTGTGATCGCCGGGACTGGAGCGTTGATCAAACAAAGATGGAAGCTGGCAGCACTGTTTGCGGGCCTCGCAACGTTGCTGCATCTGCAGATTGGTCTGATCTTTGTCATCTTGATCTCGCCACTTTACGCAGCGCACCTGCGCAAGTTCAGCGTCCGCGAAATGGCCCTGATCCTGACCGGCTTCTTAGTGCCTGCCCTTCCAGCGCTGCTCGACTTGAAAAAAATGTTTGAGCGCGGCGTAGCAGATTCGGCCTTTACGCTTTCGTACCTGCAATGGCGAATGCCACATCATTTCGAGTTGATCTCCATCGACGGCCGCGCTCTGGGTAACGGCTCATCTAGTGGTTCTCTGTCTCGTTTATTTCTGGTTACGGAGAAACAACAACCCGGCGATGCACGGAGCAGGTATTTTGCTGACACTCAGCATCACGCTCGCGATGCTTACGCTGATCCACTTTGCAGACTACTATCTCCTTCATTGGGGGACGACGCTCAAAGCCCAGTTTCCACGGCTCACCCCGGTCATCACAGTCTTCGGATCTGTCGCGGCGCTTGTCTTTCTTCACGAATGGAAGCCGACGGAAGACAGGAAGAAGTGGCGGACCATCATAATCAGCGTTCTTGCCTTAGCTGTCGTCGTTGATGCCGTTTGGCGAATCAGAAAGGAATCGGTTTCGTTCGAACCACGCATCACTCGATATGCAGAACAGCGAAGCGATTGGGTCGACGTGTGTCGATGGATCAAGGCTAACGGGCCGACGGACACAACCTTTCTCGCGCCCCCCGGCCTCTACGGTTTTACCTATCTCACCGACCGTTCGAGCGTCGTCGAATTCAAGATCAATCCCGACGGCGGTCAATTCCTCGCGCAGTGGTACGAACGTCTGAAGGACCTGAGCGGTGGAGCACTTCCAACTGCCAGAGGCTTGGCGGCTCGTCGGCCACTGGACCGCGCGTTTGCTGCTCTTGATGAAACGCAGATGCTGACTCTTGCTCGAAAGTACAATGCACGAGCTGCTGTCCTTCCGTCGTCGTCAAAAGCTGCTTTCCCTGTTTTGTACCAGAACAAGGGATTTCGAGTGGTAGAGTTGCCCGAGCAATGAGAAGCCGCTCTCGCGTTCTAACAGCCATCACTCTTATTCTCGCGACTGCACTCTTCGCTTATGCGTTGCAGACGGCCGGAACAGAGGAAGTCCTCTCGCGCGTGCGTTCGTTAGGCTGGGGTTTCGCCCTTATCGTTGCCATCTCGGCCCTGCGAATCCTTTTGCGGGCGATTGCCTGGCATCACTGCATTCCGAAGGATCAGACGCAGGTCAGACTCCGCCATTTGATTGAAGCGCGACTCATAGGAGACGCAGCCGGCCACTTGACGCCGGCAGGTCTTCTGGCATCTGAACCCGCTCGTCTGCTCGTGCTTCGCGGGCGCCTTCCACTCGAGATCGCCACACATTCGCTCGCTGTTGAAACCCTGACCTACACAATGACCAGCTGCTTTATGGTTCTGGCGGGTACGGTTGTTCTTTTGCTCTCTTTCGCCGTCAACGAAGAACTGCGGACTCTGAGCGTGATCGCGCTGGGAGTAATGCTTATTGTTCTTGTGCTCGTGACAATTGCCGTTCTCCGCCGCTGGACGATTCTCACCGCGATTGGAGAGCTGCTGCGACGCGGATTGCATATGGCTGGCTTCAGCCGCCGATGGAAACAACAGGTGGAAATTCTGCACCGTTTCGAGACCTACGTTCTCGATTACTACAGAGGCCGACCAGCTGACTTTGTCATCGTCAATGGCTACGAAGGACTGTTTCATCTTGCTGGTGTTGCCGAGACCTGGGTCACACTTTACTTGCTCGGTCAGGAAGCATCGATCCTGATCGCATTTACACTGGAGGCAACAAATCGCGCGGTGAATATGCTTTTCTCATTCATACCCGCACGTGTCGGTGTTGATGAAGCCGGGTCGGGCCTGCTGACGGCAGCGCTGGGATTAGGAGGAGCCGCTGGAGTCGCTCTGGCGATAGTCAGAAAGGCGAGAGTGCTTCTGTGGACGGCTGTTGGAATGGTGGCGTTCTATCGCATGAGATAGTGCTGAGTGCTCAGTGGCCGAGTGCTGAGTCAAGTGTAGCTTGGAGTTCAAGCTTCAGCTTGTTCATTCAAGGCCTCACGAATGCAACCCCAAGCTAAAGCTTGAACTCAAACCCCTTACTCAGCACTCAGCCACTGATCACCGGCTCATTTCTATCGGATCACTTCGTCCGTTGAGATCTGACCATCGAGAATCGAGATCACGCGGTGCGCGTGCTTCGCGATGTCGTGCTCGTGCGTCACGACGATGATCGTGTTTCCCCGCTCGTAGAGCGTTTCGAGAAGCTGCATGATCTCTTCCGAAGTCTTTGAGTCGAGGTTCCCTGTCGGCTCATCGGCAAGGATGATCGAGGGATTGTTGACGAGTGCACGCGCGATTGCTACGCGTTGGCGTTGACCACCAGAAAGCTCGTTCGGCCGGTGATTCATTCTCGAGCTCAAGTCGACCGATGCGAGTGCCTTCTTTGCCATCTCGATGCGCTTTGCCGACGGCGTTCCGTTGTAGATCAGCGGCAGCTCGACATTGTGCAGCGCTGTCGCTCGCGGCAAAAGATTGAACGTCTGAAACACAAAGCCGATCTCTTTGTTTCGGATGTGCGCCAGCTCGTCGTCGTCCATCGCAGAGACGAGCTTGCCGTTGAGCCAGTACTCACCCTTACTAGGAGTATCGAGACAGCCGATCATGTTCATCAGCGTCGATTTTCCCGAACCCGAGGGCCCGATGATGGCGACATACTCGCCTCGATTGATCTGGAACGTCACTCCTCGCAGGGCATGAATCTCTTCGTCGCCCATGACGTAGGTCTTCCAGAGATCGTCTGTACGGATGAGCACGTCGCTTGACGGCGTGCGTTCGGTCACACGTGACTCAAGTGGCTGCGTCTCATTTGCGGTTGCAGTGTCCATCAGCATTGACTAAAAACCTCTCGTTGCCGGAACTCTATCGTCCGCCTGATGTGGGTGATGCGCCCGGGCGCTTCGACTTGTCTTCGCGCTTGATCGCCATGTCATCCTTGAGATTGCGCAGTTGGCGATACGGCCCCGTGATGATCTCAGTTCCCTCATTGAGGCCACTCATTATCTCGATGTCATTCTCACCGGTGATTCCGGTTGTCACGGGTTTGAAGACTGCCTTGTTGTTCTCGACGACGTAAACGCCACGAATCGCCTTGCGATCGCGCGCCTTGTCAGGACTCGCCTGTGGAGACGGCGAAGCGTCAGGTTTTGTTCCGGAGCCGCCCTTTCCGTCTGGCCCGCTTTCGCGCTCGACGAGGGCCTGGAGAGGTATCGCAAGCACGTTCTCGCGTCGGTCAGTATTGATCGTCGCTGTTGCTGACATGCCCGGTCGCAGACGATTACGGACCTCTTCGCTGACATTTGTCAGCCGGATTACAACCTTGAAGTCTTTGGCTTCCTGTGAACCGGCAACTGTAGTCTGCGCAATGGTTTGACCCGAACGAGTCACAGCAGAAGCGGCGATCTCTGTTACTTCGCCTTCCATTTCGCGTTCGCCGAGAGCGTCGACCTTGATCTTAGCCTTCTGACCGTTCTTTACATTGGCGACGTCGGTCTCATCGACGCGGACTTCGACGTTGATCACCGACATATCAGCGATGATCATGAGCGGTGTCGACGAGAAATTCGCGAGAGCAAACGTACCTACTTGAATTATCGGACCGACGACGACGCCGTTAATCGACGCATACTGCGTAGTCTTTGAAAGCAGATCCTGCTGGCTCTTGAGGCCTGCCTGAACCTGTCCGACTCGCGCCTGAGCCGCTCCCAGCGATGCGCGCGCCTGCTGAACGCGAATCTGAGCGTCGCGAACCTGTACCTTGGCCTGCTCGACTCGCGCCTGCGCCGCATTCATCGAAGCGGTTGCAGAATCGAATCTCATCTTGGCGGTGTCGTAAATCGATTTCGAAACGACGCCAGTCTCGACCAGGTCAGTGCTTCGCTTGAGCTCGATCTCGGCATTCGTCCTTTCGACCCGGGCACGTTCATGATCGGCCTGAGACGAGTTCAGAGCCGCGTTAGCATTGTTGATCGCGTTTTCAGCCACGGTGATCGCAACCGTCGAATTCTGCATCTCGGCCTGGGAAGCTCGAAGACTGGCCTCCTGAACTGCTGTGGCCTGTGTCTGCTGAGTCGGATCGACGCGCACCAGCGGCGATCTCGTCTTCACCTGGTCGCCTTCCTTTACGAAGACGTCAGTCACTCGCCCCGCGACTTCAGCCGTCAGATTGATAAACTGAATCGGCCGAACCTCGCCGTTTGCCGTCACCTTTGATTCGAGTAGGGGTCGCTTTTCGACCTTGGCAGTCTGAACCTCTGGAAGGTCACCGCGGCGCGCGAACAGGCTCGCACCGATGATCCCTCCCAGGACAACAATCGCCCCTACAATAATGATAATCTTGCGCTTCTTTGAAATCGCCATTTATTGAATCCCCTCTACCTCTTAAAACCCACACTCTATACGCTTGCACCCACAGCGGTGTTTCAAAAGAAGTGTGAAACCATAAACTATAATGTAAAACGGACATCAAATTCAATCTGGTGCAGAAATACGCCGTTCCGACCGCACTTTATCCAGTGTCTGAGCGTCGATTAGCGACGTCACATGCGATCTATCGAGCGCTCCGGCCTGCAAAATGAGCTTGGCCACAAGAGCTGACCACCCCGTCTGATGGCTCGCGCCGAGCCCCGATCCGTTATCTCCATGAAAATATTCGTAAAACAGAATCAGATCTTTCCAGTGAGGATCATTCTGGAATGTCGCGATGGTGCCATTCACTGGTCGACCGGCGATTCCGCTACGAAGAAAAATGCGGCTTAGCCGTCTTCCCAGCTCGACACTAACATCCCACAGGTTGAGCATCGTCCCTGAACCTGTCGGGTACTCCACGTTGAAACTGTCACCCAGGAAGTGATGATACTTTTGCAGCGATTCGATGATCAGAAAGTTGACCGGCAACCAGATCGGTCCGCGCCAGTTCGAGTTTCCACCAAAGAGTCCGCTCTGTGACTCACCTGGCTCGTAGTCCACACGGTGTTCAACGCCATCGATGTTAAGTCGATATGGATTCTCGCGATGAAAACGCGATACCGAGCGGACTCCATACGGCGAAAGGAACTCGCTTTCGTCGAGCATGTACTTTCAGAATCCGTCGCAGTCTGTCCCGGTTAACCAGCGCCATCAGCCGTTTCACATTGGTTGCCGTCGTAGACGTTTCGATGTGTTCGCCAAGTTCCGGCAAATGATCAAGAAACCACTGCATCCGCCGCTTGAATCCCGGATGCCTGTCGAGGACTTCCGAATCGAGGCTTTCTACGGCAAACAGCGGTATCAGCCCGACGAGCGAACGTACGCGCATGGGATAATTGGTTCCATCCGGGAAGTGCAAAACGTCGTAGTAGAAGCCGTCGCGCCTGTCCCAGAGTTCAATCCCCCGGCCCCCAATGTTGTTCATCGCACGTGAGATGTAGACAAAGTGCTCAAAGAACTTTGAGGCTACGTCTTCATATGCCGAATCGGTCTTCGCAAGCTCCAGCGCGATGATCATCATGTTCAGGCAGAACATGCCCATCCAGCTGGTCGCATCCGATTGCTCGAGATGGCCGCCCAGCGGCAGCTTGGCGCTGCGATCGAAGACTCCAATGTTGTCGAGTCCAAGGAATCCTCCCTCAAAAACATTGTTTCCTTCGCGGTCCTTTCGATTCACCCACCAGGTGAAATTGAGAAGCATCTTGTGGAATACCTTCTCGAGAAACTTCCGGTCAGTAACCCCGTGATGCTTTTGCTCGATCTTGTAAACCCTCCACGCGGCCCAGGCATGCACCGGCGGATTGACATCCGAAAAGTTCCATTCGTAAGCCGGAAGCTGACCATTCGGGTGCATATACCATTCGCGGAGCAACAGAATGAGCTGCTCCTTTGCAAAATCCGGATCTACCAACGCCAGCGGAATGGTGTGAAAGGCCAGGTCCCAGGCCGCAAACCAGGGGTACTCCCACTTGTCCGGCATCGAAAGCACATCTTCGTTATAAAGGTGGCGCCACTCGTGGTTGCGGCCTCGCCTTCTCGACCGTGGCGGCTCGGGTCCTGCCGGATCGCCGCGCAGCCAGCGCTTGAGATCGTAATGGTAAAACTGCTTCGACCAGAGAAGTCCCGCAAATGCCTGCCGTTGCACCCGTCTCAGATCCTCACTCGACGACTGCGGCGCCAGTTGACCGTAAAACTCATCCGCTTCCTTGATTCGAGTCGCAAAGATGTCGTCGAATTCATCGCTGAACATTGACCGAGCGGGTTCGCTGCCTGTCAGCCGGAGCTTGACCGTCACCGTCTGGCCCGGCTCTACCGAAAGATGATAGCGAGCTGCAGCTTTCGTTCCCCTGAGCTGCGGATTGACCGCCGCGCTGTTCCCATTGACGACATAGTCGTTGATTCCATCCTTGACGAAGCGCGAGCCATTCTCCGCTCCAAAGAGTCGTTCGTAGTTCGTTTCGTTCTCAGTGAAGAGCAACTCCGGCGATCCATCGCAAACCAGCCACTTGAGAGGCTCGTGAAAGTGCCGCGCTCTGATAGCTCACGCCAATTGGTGACTCGACTGCGGTAAGACGGGGCCGTCGCTCATCAATTCCCCACGACCACGTGTTTCGAAACCAGATCGTCGGCAACAGGTCGAGCTCGGCACGTTCCGGCCCGCGGTTGGCGACGGTCAGACGCACAAGGATGTCTTCGACCGCAGCTTTGGCATATTCGACAAACACATCGAAATATCGGCTTTCGTCGAAGATCCCGGTGTCGAGCAATTCGAACTCTGCGTCGCCGCGCCCTCGGTGACGGCTTTCCTCGACAAGTTGCTGGTAGGGGTAGGCAGCCTGCGGATACTTGTACAGGGCCTTCATGTAGGAATGTGTAGGCGTCGAATCGAGGTAGAAATAGTACTCTTTGACATCCTCTCCGTGATTACCCTCGAAGCCCGTAAGACCAAACATCCGCTCCTTGAGAATCGGATCGCGGCCGTTCCAGAGAGCAATCGCAAAACAGAGAATCTGATGCCGGTCGCAGATTCCGGCTATACCGTCTTCACCCCAGCGATAGACTCTCGATCGCGCATGATCGTGAGGAAAAGAGGTCCAGGCCATTCCATCCTCGGAATAGTCCTCGCGCACAGTTCCCCACGACCTTTCGCTCAAGAATGGGCCCCACCGCTTCCAGTGCGCAGTCCGCCTCTGAGACTCTCCCAGCCGCTTCTCCTCTGCTTTCATAGCCAAACAGCTTAACTCATAGGTCAAGTTCGAAACGCACCTCGGCCCTCAAAGATAAAACGTTTGAAATGAAGTGAATATTAACCGAAGGAAGGCCAGCGAGGTTCAAGCCTGGTCAGCATTGCAAGGTTCTCCAGAATTCAAGTCCGGCTGACTCCTCTTCCCAGGCGATCACTCGCTCTTCGACATCGCCTTCTCGAGGCTCTCGTATGCCATATCACGCGGCACGCTCACCAGAGCATGCACTCGTTGTCCGGTGCGCGTGACTTTGAGGTTGTTGATGATAACCATGACGGCCTGATCGTCTGATTTCTTGAAGCGGGCGTACAGAATTGCGGCATTTGCCACATTTACGATGTTTGCAGCCATTTCAGGAGTTCTCGCAAAACCCACAGCACTCATCTCGGCGCGATCACCCAAAGTCAGGACGATGGTCAGCGATGATCAAATCGGCAAGTGGACCGAGCGCGTGGCTCTCGCTCACTGAATCAAGGATCGCCATCGCCGCACGATCGATGTCAGGGTGACCCGACGGATAGATGATTTTGCAATCCGCAAGCGAGCCATCCGGCTTGATCCTTCCGGAAACGCCTACCCTGAGCTTACCCTCAGGAAACACCAGCTTGCCCTCTTTGTGGGCGTTGTAAAGGCGCTCTACCTGATCCTTTATCGGAGAAGTATTGATCTTTCCAAAACCGCCCGGATATTTCTCTTCGTTTGGCGGCGGAGGCACTACAGGCTCCGCTGACTCTTTTGCGAGCGTCTCCTCCTCGGTCTTTCGAGCTTCTTCCTGCTCGCGTTCACGCCTGCGACTCTCTGCAATTTGTCGCCGGCGCGCTTCTTCCTTCTTCAGTTCTTCAAGACTGAGCACCTTATCTGGTGGACGAAAGCCAGTGTATCCGCCGGGATACGCAAGTTTTTTCGAGAAATCGATCAGGATTGCTTTGTTATAGGTTGTCTCGACAAACTCGATCTTGCTTAATCCGATCAGAGTCGCAATCAGCGGATAGTACCAGAACAGTACTGCGCCAATCGCATGAGCATATGAGGGATACAGTGACCGTCGTGGTCAGTGCGGCCCGGCGTGATGGATGTTTGAGCAGCATCTCCATTTTCAGCTGCCATGTTCGATGCCGAGCTAGTTCGCTCCGGCTGCCTCGACTCTACATCTACCTTCCGGTGCCGATTTGCCGGAAGAGTGCCACCGCTTCACGGTCCTGCGGGTCAATCTCTATTGCCTGGTTGATGTGCGCGATCGCGCGCGCGCGATCGCCCTTCGCCAGGTAGATCTGCCCAAGTCCGACGTGCGCGGCAACCATCTTCGGACTCCACGAGATTGCCGAGAGATACGCGTGAATAGCAAGATCCGATTCTTTGCGCCGTTGAAGAATCTGACCCCTCAACAGATGCGCTTCTGCGAGCGCTCCGTTCGAACCAAGAAGCTGGTTCAGCTCTGTCAACGCTTCCGGATCGCGTCCCGCCGCTGAAAGCTGTTTCGCTTTGTCGAGACTGCGCTGTTGAATCATGAGCTGCGAGGACGGAAGACCTGCTGTCTTCTGCTGCTGGCGTTCCAGTTTGAAGAACTGTGCACGACTGAATTCAGTCTTCAAACGCGCAAGCTGCCCCATCTGCTCCGGCTGTACTTCCCACTTCGCATAGCGGTTGTCAAGAAGGCGGCGCGCCTCATCGTCAGCCCGCTTCGCTTCGTCTACCGGACCCGTGGCCCGCAGACATCTGGCCAGCAGATACTGGGACTTCGCCATCGTTCGCGTTTGCGCTGATGGCCACTCTCAAGTGCTCCGCAGCCTGGTCGAACTTTCCGAACCGGTAGAGCGCATAGCCGAGATTGAAGCGATACACAGGATCGTAGGGGCTGTTCGCGACAGCGTTTCTGACCGCCTTCATTGCGTCCTCAAGGTTGCCGGACGCCATCTGCATCGCAGCGACATTGTTCCACACTTCGAGCAGCGGCATTGGCTTCACCAGCTTGTCGAAGGCCTCCGCCGCTTCTTTGTATGCACCGATGTTGGCAAGCGTCACACCAAGATAGAACCGACTCTCGAGAAAATGCTGATCATCCGGAGTCAATTCCTTAAACGACTTGATCGCCTCGGGATACTTCTTCTGGTTCAAATAGACCAGACCGAGCTCGTAGTAGGCCTGTGCGTAATGCCCGGGTGCTCCGGCCGACTCAAACTCGTGAATTGACCTCCGCAGAAAATTCTCGCGTAGCTTCGGATCACGGGTTTGAATCCCCTTGACCAGACTCTCGTAGGCCCTTGGCGGTATGTTTACCGCGCGCTTTACCAGATGATCTCTTGAATAAGTGACCGATGGATTCCGCTCGTAGAGAATGCTCCACGCAAGCTTGCCCTGCATTTCCTGCAGCCGCTTGAGCGAGCCACTGTCCTGAAATACCTTGGTCGCCGCCAGTCTTCCCTCGCGCGCATCGATCAACCTGGCCGAGATCGCAATCGTCGGGTTCCGAACATCGCCGCCAATATCATACGTCCCAATAACTGAAAGATTCGCCTGAGCCGAATCCACGATACGAATGACGGCAGCCCTCGTCAGCAGATCGCTCGCGGTCAGACCAACCCTCTCATATGCGAGATTACGTTCCTCGGGTCCAATCGCAATCATCCCGGGTGTATCCAGCAGGTTTCCGAGAGTGATGGCAAAGCTTTCGCCAATCCAGTTGTATTCCGGCTTCCCGGAGACGTTTTCAAAGGGCATCGTAAGAACGATGTCAGAGGCACGAGCTGTTACTGCCACTCCCCCCAGCAATATCAGGAAAAGTGAGATAAATCTTAATACCTTCATAAGCTTGCAAGTTTAACACAAGGCGGGCGGGAGGAAGAAGGGGTCGGGGGTCAGGGATCAGGGATCGGGGCATGAGAGTTCAAGCTTTAGCTTGCTCTGGAGCGCGTACGATCTCAACAGCAAGCTGAAAGCTTGAACTCGCATGCCTCGATCCCCGACCCCTGATCCCTGACCCCTCTCTCTTCTACGGACTTCTCCTTTGTGGTGGCGCGCTCTCCGCTGGCTTCTCGCTGCGTGAGGGCTTCGATTGCTCCTGAGGCTGTGAGGGGCGCGCTGGCGGCGGATCAGACTTCACAGCTGGCGGAGGAGGCGGAGAAGACGGTTGCGATTGCCTCTGAGGTTGTGCCTGAGGTTGCGCCTGAGGTTGAGATTGATGCTGCTCGCGCTGCGGGCGAGGTGCTGGATTCTCCGAACGCTCGACCCGTCGCGGAGGAGGAGCCTCAGTGCGCACCGGAGGCGGCTCTGGCCGCGTCGGCGGTCGATACGTTTCGCTGCGTGAGGGCCTCGTAACGTTGCTGTTTGAATCAGACGACGATTGAGGAGCTTCTCGTTGTATCACGCGTGGCTGCACCGAGCGAGGCGAGGCCGGTCGCTCTGCCGGCGTAAAGTCGGCGTTCCTTGAGGGCCGCTCCGGCCTTCCGGCAAACGTCGGACTTGCCGTATTGAGATCGCTCTGGGTGATCCGGGTGACGGGAGGCGCGTTCAGGTCTCTACCGCTGGATGTCCTCGCTGGCCTTACAAACCGCGGAGTATCTGCCTCAGTCGGCTTCACCGCGTCATTCGCAACGCGCTCAAACACCGGGGTAACACTGTCGGTGCTTCTTCGCGGAGGCACGGTCGCACCGTGAACGATAACGCGCGACCGGTCAAACTCGCGTGCTTCAACCCCGCTGAGTCCGCCCGGCGCGTTGTAATTGCGTAAGGCTTCCATGTCCCTGGATGGCCGTCCTGCGACTGTCACCGGACCCGTCGGCGCCGTGATCTCGGCTCGCTCACCGGGAGCAAGCGGCACCCAGCCAACCCAGTCAAAACCATCGCGACGAGCCGCGCGATTTCCATCATTGAAGCCGTCTCGGTACCAGCGACCATAGTTTCCGCGACTTCCAAAGAAAACAACCAGCGACGGCGACCAACTCCAGTGGGATCCACCAAACCACCCCCTTCGTTGTGGAACCCAGCACCAGCGATTTCCGAAATAGGACCAGCGCCCGTAATGATAGGGAATCCATCCCCACGGTTCGTGACCGATCCACGCCCAACCGTAGCTTGGATACCACCGCCAGCAACCGTGACGATATGGTGCCCAGTCACTGCCAACGCCCGAAGGGGACCAGACCCAGCCATAGTCCGGCGACTCGATCCAGGTTCCGTATCGATCGAGATCAGACACGCCCGGAAGATAGCCCGGTACATGTCTCGAGCTCTGTGAACTCTGATACGTGAGAAGGTCCGCGTCGCGCCCATCGTTCCATAAATCCCAGTCATCCTTTTCAGGCGCTTTCAAGCTGCGATAGACCGACGTGTCGCTCCCCTCGACAACAAGGCGTCGGCCCTGCTTTAAGCGAACGGTTCCCATCTCACGGTTGAATACTTCAGCCTCTCCGTTGCGCACAGTGATTTCGGTAGTGCCATCTTCGGTAACCGTGATTCGATATGAGCCCTCTTTGAGCAGCGTCACGGCAACTACGGGTGTGGCGACTTCAAAAAAGATCGCACTCTGCGAACCTGCGGAGTCGGCGTCGACGATTTGAAGCCGGCGCGGATCGAGGTTTGTGATGCGGAACGTTGCCGTTCCGATTGAAAGCGAGAGACGAATGGACGTCGGGTCCAGTCCTGCAAGCTTCAGATTCGTTTCATGGTCAATCCGGACAACGTTGGACGCTGTCAGTTGAATCTCCGCGCGTCCATCACCGCCGGTGAAAATCTGATCAAGTACATCGAGCGGTAGATTGGTTGTTCCTTCATACCACTTGTCTTTTTCATCGGTTGATCGTTGATAGTTCACTTCGCCTTCTACCAGACCAAGGCGAGCGATGCGAATCACGCGATCCTGGGCGAACGCAGCTACTGCCATCAGAATCACCAGAAACGTCAACGAGACAGCTTTGTTGGGGCTCCTCAGTCTCATACAATGTACCTCCGCGCAGATAATCGATCAGTCTTGCTTAGCAAGATCGGATCCGCGCGCCGGGCCACTGCAAGTCGTTCAAAATCATCAATCGGCCCATTAAGCGTTAGAAAGCTCTTACACCAAAACGAATAGGAGCGATCAACCAATGGCTCAAAGCGTATACCTTGATCAGATTCGGGCTCTCGGTCTAGACTCAGCTCACAGTGGTCAGTGGAAGTCAGGATCAGGGTATGGAGTTCAAGCTTCAGCTTGTTCTTGGATTCGATGTCAAGCAGCAAGCTGAAGCTTGAACTCCATACCCCGATCCCTGACCACTGACCACTGACCCCTCTCCGAAAGGAATACCACCTATGACAACCGATCGGCGAGGTTTTCTCTGGTCTGCGGCAGCGTCTCTCGGTTCACCCCTGATTCGCGTACCGGTGCAACGCGCGAAAAAATATCGGACGGCTCTCATCGGTACCGGATGGTGGGGGATGAATATCCTGCGCGAAGCGATGGCAGCGGGTGAGTCGACCGTTGTCGCGCTTTGCGATGTCGACACGAATCAGCTCAATCCAGCGCGCGACCAGGTTGCGAAAGTCACGAGTGATCAGCCCAAACTCTACGGCGACTACCGCGATATGCTGACCCGCGAAAAGCCGGAGATCGTGATCGTTGCAACACCGGATCACTGGCACGCGCTGAACACGATCGAAGCGCTTGGTCAAGGTGCCCACGTCTACGTCGAGAAACCGATCGGTCACACCATCCGCGAGGGCAGAGCGATGGTGAATGCGGCGCGCTCAGCTGGGCGTCGCGTTCAGGTGGGCACGCATCGGCGAACATCGCCTCACAACATCTCAGGACGTGATTTCATCCGTTCGGGAAAGCTCGGGAAAATCGGGATGGTGCGATGTTTTGTGAACTACGGCGGAGGAGTAGAAAAGCCGGAGCGAAACACCGATCCGCCAAAGGGACTTGACTGGGAGATGTGGTGCGGGCCGGCGCCGGAGCGCGCCTTCAACACAAAAATTCACCCAAAAGGATTTCGCAACTTTCTGGATTACGCAAACGGAACACTTGGAGATTGGGGCATTCACTGGATTGATCAGATTCTTTGGATTACCGGAGAGAAGTATCCGCGCAAAGTCTTCTCGACTGGCGGGCGCCAGATTGCCGGGCTGGCGGTAAATAATGGCCAGGAGCAGACGTCGGATGCGCCCGATCATCAGGTTGCCGTCTTTGAGTTCGAAAGCATGACGGTGAGCTGGGAGCATCGGAAATTTGCTGCCAACAACGCCGAGAAGACCAATCCACAGCAACCTGTCGGCTGTTATTTCTACGGCACTGCGGGCACGTTTCACATGGGCTGGATTGACGGCTGGACGTTTTATCCCGCGAACGTGAAAGATCCGATAGTCCACGAAGATGCGAAGCTGCACGATCCCGATTCACAAAACATTCGCGAGCTCTGGGCGGACTTTCTGGATGCGATCAAGAAGGAGCGCGCGCCTGTGAGTGACATCGAACAAATTCACCTCTCAACAAACGTGAGCCTTTTGGGAATGTTATCGTATAAGCTTGGGAGGAGCATCGACTGGGACGGGGCGCGAGAGCTCATCACGAATGATCCTGACGCGAACAAGCTGCTTCAGAGGGATTATCGAGGGACGTGGGAGTATCCGAAGAATTGAAAAGACCTTTGACGAGGACAGGAAGAGCCATCGCGAGCGAGCGAAAAAAAGGCCGAAACTCAAGTGAAACCTGAAAAAGGGCTAATCCAACGAGTACCCACTTTGTGATTTGAACTGGACTCACTCCTTGATACTTACAATGGCCGTGCCAACGCGGAAGTGCCCCATTTTCAATCCATTTGGCGATCGAGCGTGTTTTGATCCGTCGGCTTTACCTGACTTTTGTTTGGATTTCCGTCTATGAGAAGAGACATCGACTCAACAAGATTCCTGCTCTTTGCGACGGCGTTGACGCTGGTTCTTTCCTTTGTCCCGTTTGCGTCATTCGCGGTCTATCCGTTCCGCCTCTTCGTGACGTTTATTCATGAAGGCGCGCATGCACTGGCAACACTCGTTTCTCTTGGCGCTGTAAAGTCGCTGGTGATTCATCCGGATGGAAGCGGTGAAACCCGGTCGCTTGGAGGCCTTCAGATATTCACAGCAAGCGCCGGTTACCTCGGTGCGGCTCTCTACGGCGCCGCGCTGCTCATACTTTGCAGACATGGCCGCAATGCAAAGGGTGCTCTCACGCTGACGGCCGCTGGAATTCTGGCGCTCACAATCTTCTTTGCAGGAAATCTTTTCACCTGGGTTACAGGGCTGCTTCTGGTGACATCATTGATAGGAATGGCTGCTGTCGCCAGCGTCCGCACGGCGCATTTCTTCCTCAGCTTTCTGGCTGTTCAATGCTGTCTGAATGCGGTATTCGACCTGCGAACGCTGTTTCTGATTTCGACGCTGACGAATTCTCCGAATGACGCCCGGATCATGGAGCAGCTGACTCTGATCCCCGCGGTCATCTGGGCGTCGGCCTGGATAGGATTATCGTTGGTCTTTCTCTGGATGGCGCTGCGCAGCTACTCGGGCTCGGTCCGGTTTGGGAGCCGGGCGCGCGCGGTGCGCGTATGAGCCAATTGTAGTAATATTTGGAACTGCTGAAGTGTTCTGCCGTTTGAAATTCCGAGAGATCACGACACCTCGCTAGGAATGGAGTGCATATGAAAAAGAGGAATCGAGCCGCTCGAGCTTGCAGGCGTGCGGGCGCGCAGGCGGGCTTCTCGCTCATCGAGCTGCTCATTGCGATTACCATCATTGGAATCATGGCGGCAGTAGCGGTCCCCGGTCTGCTTCGATATCTAAAGACCAGCCGGGAGACTGCTGCAATTCAGACTCTGCGAAATATCCACAACAGCCAGGCTCAGTTCCAGGCGATCCGCGGTCGTTTTGCAACGCTCAAAGAACTTTCCGATGATGATTTGCTCGAGAAAAGCTATGCCAGCGGGCAGCCCGTGAATGGTTTTCTCTACAAGGATTCAGACATCTCGGCCGATACCTACTGTGTTCACGCTGACCGTACTACGGACACGTCCGCGAATCGCGATTTCAATATCACGGAACGAGGCAACATTCACTATATCGAATCCAAGACCAAAGGAACCGTCGCCCGAGGTGAAGGAACTGAGCTGGCAACGACTGGTACAAGCGCAGAACAACCCGCCGGTGATGCGCCAAAGACGCCATAGAGGTACGTTGTACCGCCTTCAAGGGGGATCTCACGCGAATCGTGAGATGCGAATAAAGAAATAGCACTGCTTTGGTTCTTTTCGCATCATCGGCTCACTGAATTCCCCTTGAAGGCGGTAACTACATGCTATAATCGGATGCCATGTCATTTCGTTATTCGCGCTATTCTTCTTTGCATTGTTTCGCTCTGTCTGATCTCCAGTGTGACAGCGCAGCAGCAGCAGCCCCCTCCGAAGAAGGGGACGCCTGTTCCGACGACGCCTGAGCCTCAGGACCAAAAGCCTGTTGTTACAGAAACCACGAACGTCCAACTGTCAGTAGCCGTGTTCGATGGCAAATCTCCCCGGCTGATAACTGACCTCAAACAAGCCGACTTTGAGATTCTCGAAGATGGCGCTGTTCAGAAGATTGAGTCCTTCCGGGCTGAAGGCGATCTGCCGATCGATGTCGCCGTGCTGATGGATACCTCGAACAGCGTCAAGCCGAAGCTGAAGTTTGAGAAAGAGGCTGCAGTCACGTTTATCTACACGATGCTCCAATCGCGCCGTGATCGCGCGCTCTTTGCAACATTCGACTCGGAAGTTGAGTTGCATCAGGACTTCACAAATCGCACCGATTTGCTTTCGCAGGCGATTGACAAAGTAAAGGCGCGTGGCGAGACGCGAATGTATGATGCCATCTATCGTGTGTGCGAGGAGAAGATGTTCGGCTCGCCGGGCCGCAGACGGGCAATGGTCATCATCACTGACGGCGAGGACACGATCAGCGAACGCAAACTGTCGGCAGCCATCGATATCGCACAACGCTCTGAAACTACGATCTATGTAATCAGTACAAAAGCAGGCGGATTCTTCGGCGTTGATGCAGGCATGGTCGACCGGAAGGAAGATAAAGTCCTCAAGCAGCTTGCCGAAGAGACTGGCGGTCGCGCATTTTTCACCAGCCAGGTAATTGAGCTCGAGCGCAGTTTCTCGACCATCGTTCAGGAACTGCGGAGCCAGTACCTGATTGCGTACGCGCCCGTAAACGATAAATTTGACGGGAAGTTTCGTGAGATTCAGGTCCGACTGCCTGGACGCAAGGACCTGAGGATTCGTACTAAGCGCGGATACACGGCTGTCCAGCGCTCAGTGGCGACGAGTCAGTAAGCTCGGGCGGGAGCTCCCTCGACTGTGGAGCAGTATTATGAAATTGAAATCGTGGCTTGTTTTCGGTGTGTTCTTCCTTACCGTGATGCTGGTCTCTGCTCCTGCTCAGGAGCAGAAAAAGCCAACTGAGCAAAAGCCTGCTCAAAAGCCTCCTGCAAAGGAAGAGAAAGAGGACGAAGGACAAACGATCAAGCTGGGCACGCAGCTCGTTAATGTCCTCTTCTCAGTCACCGACAAGCAGAATCGTTATCTCAACGAGCTCAGTCAGAATGACATCACGATACTTGAAGACGGTAAGGCTCAAAAGGTATTCATTTTCAAGCGGGAGACCGATCTTCCATTGACACTTTGTTTCCTGATCGATGTCAGCGGAAGCACGCAGTACATACTTCCAAGGCTCAAGGACGGCAGGTGCACAGTTTGTCGAATCGATAATCCGGGTCGGCAAAGACACGGCGGCGGTCATCCAGTTCGAAGGTGAAGCAACGTTGCTGCAGGGTCTGACTTCGAACCCGGCCCGGCTTCGCAAGGCGCTCGATGAGGTGCTCTTATACTGCACCGCCTCCAATCGGTGTTTTTGGCGGATCGACGCCGCCGATCAACGGCGGGTCGAGGCAGGGTGGAACATCGATCTACGATTCAATCATCGCGACATCAGCTGATTTGCTTGCAAAGGAACCCGGGCGCAAGACGATCATTCTTCTCTCAGATGGTGCCGACACGACCAGCCGAAAGAAGATTGGTGATGCGATTGACGAAGCATTGCGTGCTGAAGTCGTGATCTATTCGATCGGGATCGGGGACTCGAGCTTTGGCGGCATCGACGAAGGCACGCTCAAGAAACTGACTGACGCCACCGGTGGCCGCACCTTTATACCCAAGAGTGGGCGTGATCTGGATGCTGCTTTCGCGCAACTGGAGAAGGATCTCCGGCAGCAGTATCTGCTCGCCTACGAGCCGACGAATGAAGCTACTGATGGCACCTTCCGCAAGATCGAAGTGAAAGTGCCGAATCAGAAAGACACCAAAGTGAGGCATCGACGCGGCTACTACGCTCCCAAGGGCTGAGCGACCCCTCCTCCTATGACAACCTCGTCTTCCGCGCGCCTCACGCACGTCAGCGCGGATGCACACGACTGGAAGCGAGATTACTTTTTATGGATTCCCACTGGCGCTGGTTGCCTGGCGTCTTGCGTGGAAGTTTCAGGATCCGTTCATTTCCGACTGGGATGGATTTGACTACACGGTTCAGGCGGTCCGTGGTCAACCATCGCCCCTCGGGCTTGGTCGTGCACTTTTTCTCGGTTACAACCACTGGCTCTGGGAAATTGCTCACCATCTATTCGGCCTTCCTGCAGAGAAAGCCTACCTTCTATTCCGCTATGCGGTGATCGCACAAAGCGGAGCGGTAATTGTTGGAATCTACGCGCTCGCAAAGGAGCTGACGACGAGCAGGCTGGCTTCGGCGATTGCAGCCGCGATCTTTGTCTTTTCGCCGTTCTTCATGATTTACAGCGGACGAGTGATGAGCGAGATACCGGGGTTCCTGCTGCTCGCATGGTCACTATGGTGGATGTTCCGCAGCCTTCGATTGAATCGCCGCAGGAGCTTTCTCGTTGCTTCGCTTCTTGTAGGCTTGAGCGCCAACCTTCGCGAGTTTGCAGTCTTCTATCTCTGGACGATTCCGGTTGCGGCGCGAATCTTTGGATTCAAATGGCGTGACGGCTGTGCTTGCGCTCGGCCTTGCCGTTGCGGCGGCACTTGCGGGCTTCACCTTCTGGGCAATCTACTCACCTGAGTACTATCTGCCTGCGGTCGTCAAATGGTGGACGATGAGTGCGCGTGAACGCCGTCTTCACAATATCTCGAGTGCCAATTTCTGGTTTTTGCGAACCTACGCGTATCAGTGTTCGGTCGCAGCCACTCTCATAGCACCTTTTGCGCTTGCATGGCTCTATCGCCGACGAGAGCTTCGCGCATTGTTTGTAGTTGGCCTTGCGGGACTCATTCGCAAACCTGGTGCTGCTTCTGAATCATGATCTTTCAGTCAATCCACGATACCTCATGACCGGGCTTCCGGGGCTTGCGCTGGTCAGTGGTTGGGCCATGAGCGAGTTGGCGCGATGGAGAGCTGATATCGCAGGTGGCTGTCTGATCCTGATCGCGGCGCTCCAGGCCGGGATGTTCACCCAACTTGGAAAAGAACGTTACGATCAGGAATGGAACGCGCGCGCAGGAAAGGCTTATTTATCGCGAATCGATCATCTGCCATCGAATTCAGTCTTCATAGTCGGGGCGCGTACCCCGCTGGTGAACTATTACATCGGACTCGGCGCTCGGCCGGGTTGGGAGGCAATCGAGCCGGGGGCCGGCTGGCCAGATACGAATCTGGAGTCAGTTGTCAGAGGATATCTGGAATCGCGCCGCCCGGTTTTTGTCGACTTCGACAGGGACATATGGAATCCGGGAGCGAGGGAATCGGCGCGAGAAGCTACCGGCCTCGAAATGATTCGCCGCAATTTCGATCTTCAACCCGTGGACGCGACCCTTTTTCGCGTGATCCGTCCTGGGAGCGCCAGGCTGAAGCCTGGCGCGTGACTAGCGGACCATAACGGCGATGCGCTGCGAAGCAGCGCTACATTTGGAGTGCGGCGGCTTGGCGCCGCTTTAGTGTCCACGATCGGATCACTCAGCCGGGAGACTAAAGCGGCGCCAAGTCGCCGCACTCCAAATTGGGCTCTAGAGCGCCAGGCTTGAAGCCTGACGCTCCCAGTGCTTGCTCCGCAGACCCGTGCAGGATATCCTGATTTGACTCGTCGATCGGAGGAATTAGTTTTAGCAAATGAGCTCACCGAAGAATCAGCGCAAAGAGAAAAAGGGCCCCGGAAAATTCTGGACGCCAACTCGTATAGGCGTCAACCTGGCAATTCTTGTTGTGTTGGCGGCGATCGCCACTGCTTTCATCAAAGGCAAGCGCGACGAAGCTGCAGCCGATGTCGTAGCTGCTTCAAGCACGCCGCCGGCTGGGGACACCCCGCAGGCGATCCGGGCGCACGCCACTCGCAGAGCTTTCCACCGATGTGATGGCATCGAAGTTCGAGATGCTTTCAGGAAAGCCAGCTCATCTTGCGGATTTTCAGGGCAAAGTCGTGGTGCTCAACCTCTGGGCGACGTGGTGCGGTCCGTGCCGCATTGAGATTCCACACCTCATCGAACTCTCAAAGGAGTTCAAGGATCGCGGCGTTGAAGTTATCGGACTGACAACAGAAGACAAGGTTGACACGGATGAGGCAGTAAAGGACTTCGTAAAGTCATTCGAAATAAACTATCAGATAGGCTACGCCAACCAGGAAATCGCGTCCGTCGGTCCTTAATAACAGCCCATCAATCCCGCAATCGATCATCATCGGCAAAGACGGCAAGCTCTCACAAGCATCTTATCGGGTTCAATCCAAGGCTGACCCCACCCATGCTGCGTGCAGCAGTCGAGGAGGCCGTCGCGAAATAGAGCATGGACGCGAGTGGAAGATCCAGGCACGTTGTACCGCCTTCAGGCGGAATCTTCTTTCGGTGGCATCGTATTTGTCTTGCTCTTGCTTTCATATTCCTGCCAGCCATCTCTTTTTCGAGCGAACCGGCGCAGACCAGTTCTGTGAGCACTTCATTCAATCGTTTTGGTTTTGAGCTCTTTCGTCAGCTGCGAGCAGCATCAGGTCAGACCGACAGCAATGTCTTCATCTCGCCGCTGAGCGTGGGGATGGTGTTGTCGATGGTCTACAACGGCGCAGCGAATGAGACGGCGCGCGCGCTCGCCACTGCGCTCCACCTCGATGGCAAGACTCCAGATCAGATCAATCGCGAAGTACTCGAGTTGCGACAGATGCTCAAGAGCAGCAATCCCAGCCTCGAGTTGTTGATTGCAAATTCACTTTGGACGCGCCAGGACATGAAGTTTGAGGAAAGCTTTCTCGCACGCAATCGCGAGTTCTTTGGCGCGGAGATCGCCTCGCTCGACTTCACCTCCCCACAGGCTCTCACTCGCATCAATGGATGGGTGAGCACCAATACAAAAGGCAAGATTCCGAAGATCGTGGACCAGATCGGCCGCGATCACGTGATGTTCCTCATCAATGCCGTTTACTTCAAGGGGCAATGGAAAAACAAGTTCGAGCCCGCGAACACAAAGAATGAAGATTTCAATCTTGCCAACGGCTCAAAGAAACAAGTCCCGATGATGGCTCGAGCCGGCAGCTTCCTTTACCGGCGGGGTGAACGCTTCGAAGCAGTCACGCTTCCCTATGCAGGGGACAAGGTCGCGATGACGGTCGTGCTTCCTGAAAAAGGACTTCAACTTGCAGACCTGCTCAAGCAACTGGACGCGGGAAAATGGGGTGATCTGTTTCAGAATTTCTCGTCAAGCCCCGGCAACGTAAAACTGCCGCGATTCAAGCTCACGTATGAGAGCAAGCTCAATGACGCGTTGAAAGCCCTCGGCCTGGGCGTTGCCTTCGATGCTTCGAAAGCAGACTTCACGCGAATGCGGAAACAGCGGGATCTCGTGATCAGCGAGGTAAAGCATAAGACCTTTGTCGAGGTTAATGAAGAAGGAACGACTGCGGCCGCGGCTACGTCGGCAGGCATCAGCGTCACGTCGGTAGCCCGACAGCCTTTCTCATTTGTCGCCGATCGTCCGTTCCTTGTCGTTCTCCGCGATGTGGCGACGGGTACCGTACTTTTTGTTGGTTCGATCAACAACCCGGCATGAGAAGGTTCGTAGTCAGGTTGAGCCAAGGGGTTCGTATGCAACCACAAGCTGAAGCTTGAACTCAAACCTCGTGGGTTTGAGTTCAAGCTTTAGTTTGGGGTTGGGAGCGAGCGTCGAAGATTCCGCCTGAAGGCGGTACAACGTACTTTCGATCTCCGTTACAAACGCATCAAGCTCTTCATCCCGATTGTAGAAGTGCGGGCCGACACGAATGCCGGCACCAGGCCGAAAGTCTACAAGGACATCGCGACGAGCGAGCTCGTTGACGACTGCTTCGCCGTGCGGCACGTCGATCACAACCGAACCGCCGCGCTCTCTCTCATCGCGTGGAGTGTTGACTTTCCATCCCCGCTCGTCTGCAAGTGCTATCAGGCGCGCGGTCTGCTCAAGGGATCTTTGGCGTATCCTTTCAACTCCGATCTCGTTGATGATGTCATAGCCACTTTCAGCCGCGTAGAGCGTTGGAATTGACGGTGAGCCGTGAAGATACCTGTGGATGTCGCCGGCATAGTCTATTGCGCCGGGTTGAAAGGAGAATGGACTCTCGTGCGCCATCCAGCCCGTAACTTTTGGCTCGAATTGCTTCTGAAGATCGGGGCGAACGTAAAGATATCCGGCACCCGGCCCGCCACAGAGCCATTTCACTGATCCTCCAGTAGCGAAATCTACACCAAGCGTGGTGACATCGACGGGAAGGGTCCCGGCACTCTGGTAGGCATCGAGCACGACGTGCGCTCCAACGCGGTGAGCTTTCTCGGTGATTGCCTTTACATCCTGAATGTAGGCGCTCTTGAAGATGACGTGTGAAATCGGAACAAGCAGCGTCTCATCATCGATCGCGTCTATCATCCTTTCTGTATCGATCCTGATTCCGTCGTCACTATCGACTTCCACGATCCGCGCGCCTGCCGCGCGCGCATGAGCTTCGTAGACGTACATGACTGACGGGAAATTGAGAGCCTCGTAGACTATTTTGTTGCGCTTTCCTCCCAGGTCGAAGCACGAAAGAATGATCGACTGACAGACAGAAACGTTCTGATGCATGACGACCGAACCTGGGGAAGCACCAATGATCTTCGCGACCTTGTTGCCTACCGTCACTGGCATTTCCCACCAGCCTTCGTTCCATGCGCGGATACCTCGAGTCGCCCAGACATCGGCAAACTCCCGCAGCCTTTCTCGCGTGCGAGCCGGCATTGCTCCCAGAGAGTGGCTGATCAAATAAAGCGACGTTTCGAGGATCGGAAACTCTTTCCTGTAGTCAAGCAGCTCTTTCATATCACCAGATTCCAATTCTCATTTCAGCTTTCAGTGAGGAGTGTTCGAGCTTCCCAAAGCTCCGGAAAAAACTTCTTTTCGAGCGTTGCTTTCAGATACGTTGCGCCGCTCGAGCCGCCTGTTCCCATTCGTGCGCCGATGGTTCGCTCGACCATCTGAATGTGACGAAGGCGCCAGCCGACAATCAACTCATCGAACTCTGTCAGACGTTCGCAAAGATCGATCCAATCGCGATGATGGCGCTCGTCTCGATAGACGTTGAGGATGGCGCGAGCCCTCGCAGCAAAACGCTCTTCATCTGTCGCCGCGTCAGGTATCGCGGGCATAGTTCCGAGAGATTCCAGCGCATCGAAGAAGACGTCGCGCAATGATGGCTCTCGCAGCCGGCGCTCGAGCGCAGCATGGGCAGCAGGCGACGGCACGTGATGTTTGAGCATTCCCGCGTCCTTCAACCCACAGAGAAACTCGATTTCACGAAATTGTTCAGACTGGAATCCACTTGCCGGCCGGAGCCGCCCGCGAAATGCAAGGAAGTGCGTCGGCAGCATTGTTTCGAGGATCGTGAACTGCTCGACGAGTAACCTGCCGATTTCAGTGCACCGGCGCAAGAGACGGGCAGCTTCGTAGACTTCCTCGCGTGACTTCGGTCTTGACGTTGCAGCTCGAAGATTCGCAACCACGCCATCGAGCTCGTGGAGCAATTGTTTAAACCATAGTTCGTATGTCTGGTGAATGATAATGAACAGGAGCTCGTCGTGATGCGGAGGCTTTGACTCGAGCACCTGAAGGCTTGTCAGCTCCGCAACGCGCAAATACTCGCTGTAAGTCAATCGTGCGTCAGAGTCATTTGGATTACTGGGCATTATCTTCCACGGCCGAAAATCACGATCCCTATAGATTTCATGATGATCCAGAGATCGAACCAGAACGAGACATTCTTGATGTAATAAAGATCGTATTGAAGTTTCTGACGGGCGTCTTCAATCGAAGAGCCGTATCCATACATTACCTGCGCCCAACCGGTTAGTCCCGGCTCAACAAGATGGCGCTGGCCATAGAACGGGATTTCCCTGCTCAATTGCTCGACGAAGAATGGCCTTTCGGCTCTCGGGCCGACGAGACTCATTTCGCCACGAAGGATGTTGGCGAACTGGGGAATCTCGTCGAATCGCACGCGGCGAATAAAACGTCCGACCCTTGTGATCCGGTCGTCGTTTTCGGTTGTCCACACGGGTCCTTCTGATTCTGCATCGACGCGCATCGATCTGAACTTCAGAATCTCAAACCCCCTGCCGTTCTTTCCAACGCGCTCCTGACGGTAAAAGACCGGTCCGCGCGAATCGAGCTTGATTGCGATAGCGGTCAGAATCGAGATCGGTAGTGTGATTACGAGCCCGACGAGAGCTGTCAGCAGATTGAAAACACGGCGCGCCGCCAGCCAGATCGTTCCGCGCCGGGTTGTCGAAGAGAAAATGATCCAGCTTGGCCGCATCATCTCGACTCCGACTTTTCCTGTCAGTCGTTCATAAAGCGATGAACCTTCCTCTATCGATACTCGACCCATGAGTCGCAATTCGAGCAGTTGATCGACCGGCAAATGACCGCGCCTGTCTTCAAGGGCTACGACTACGCGGTCAACGCGCTCTTCCTCGACTATTCGACTCAAATCACCCGCAACTCCGATCACGCCCGGATTTACGAGTCGTTCGCCTACCTGAGCCGGATCCTCGGAAACAAAACCGGCAACCTGGAACCCAAGGTCGCGACGAGCCATGACTTCCCTTCCCAGGTCCACCGCGAACGGCCCCGTTCCAACGATAAGGATTCGTTCACCAAGCCTCGGATGCCGCAGGAGCCAGTGAATGAAAAGGCGCAGAAACACCATCAGAGCGAGGGCCAGCACCATCGCGAAGAGCGGCACCCAGTTGCCGTACCGGACGACTCCCATTCCCTCGATCGTTTCCTGATAGCCCAGAAGCAGTGTCGGCCGGAGCAGGAAGATACCACCCAGCACGAGACACGCGGCTCCGACTGCCTGAAGGATGTTCGTGATCAGTTCGCGCTTCGAGCGCGGCTCGGCAATATCGTAGAGATCAAAGATATAAAAGATGAACTGACAAACAATGATCGTGAAGGCGACCTTGTATATTCCGCGCTGATTGAAGAAGACAAGCGTGTGGTGTGGCGCGAAGCGCACATAGAGTCCGAGGAGAATGACAAATATCAGAATCCCCGCCTCTACCAGTGCTATTGAAAGGGTCTTGAGCCTGAAACCGCGGCGAACCATTACGCGCCAATTCTATCTGCACGTCGACAGCCACGCGAGCCGACGCGAAAAAGCAATAACAGTTGATTCAAGAGCCGACGTTTCTTTGGTCCTTTTCGCGTCTTCGCGGCTTCGCGGCTTCGCGTGAATCTCTTGGCGAAATCTGCCGCAACAGGTTAACTTCTTCTCCCAGGAAAACTCCTATGACAAAGTCAATTACTGTACAGAACATTACCAAGTCTTATGGCGATTTTGTGGCCGTCGAGAACCTCTCCTTTGAGATCGCACAGGGTTCGATTTATGGCCTCCTCGGTCCCAACGGCGCCGGCAAAACAACGACAATTCGAATGCTCGTCAATGTCACGGTTCCCGATTCCGGACAAGTGCGGCTCTTCGGTGAGCCGATGAGCGCGCGACTCCAGGAACGTGTCGGCTACCTGCCAGAAGATCGGGGACTCTATAAGAAGATGAAGGTCGGTGAACAGCTGGCTTTCTTCGCACAGCTTAAGAGTGTTCCGTCCGATCAGATCGCGCGCAAGGTTGACGAATGGCTCGAGCGGATCGGATTGACCCAGTGGAAGAACAAGCGCTGGGACGAGCTTTCGAAGGGAATGCAGCAGAAGGTTCAGTTCGCATCGACTATCCTTCACGATCCTGATCTCGTGATTCTGGATGAACCTTTCAGCGGCTTGGATCCAATCAATGCGAATCTGCTGAAAGAGATAGTTCAGGAGATGAAGACCAAACAGAAGACGATCATCTTTTCAACCCACCTCATGGCTCAAGCTGAGGAGCTCTGCGACTCAATCTGTCTTATCAACCGTGGTCATAAGGTACTTGATGGCCCGGTGAAGGAAATCAAGCGCAGCTTCGGGCATCGCGCGATTGCGATCGATGGTGAAAATATCGATGGATTTCTCGAGGATCCTTCGCTGATCGCTTCTTACGTGAGGTTACACGATGGTGTCGAAGTAAAAGCCGCGCCGGGTGTCGAGGCCGAGCATCTTTTGCGAAAGCTTGTCAACGATGGCGTCCGGCTGCGTCGATTTGAGCTTGTCGAACATTCTCTCAACGACATTTTCATCAAAACGGTCAGTCAGATGGATGCGGAAGTGGTTAATGCCATTGCCGGTTTATGAGCCGAAAGTCGCGACGCGATGTCATCATTGATGTCTATGACCGCGAGGCGATGGGGGAGGTCTCGGCTGACGAGATCGCACTCATCATCGAGCAGCTTGTCGCGGAGTTTGGCACCGGAGGGGCCCTCGAACCGTCTGAGGTCGCGCGAATCCTTGCAGACGAAGGGTTGCCGGTAAAGCTCGACGAAGTCTTCGCCATGGCTTCATCGGGCGAAGAGTACGAACAAGTCTTTGAAGACGTCCTCGATCTCTCGAGTTTGAAAGAAGCTGAAGAGTCCCTCCGGCGGATCGATTCGCTCTATCGAAAGTTTCGTGATGAGAACGATTTGAAAGGTATGATGCTCGCACGAAAGGTGGCGCTCGCTGGCAAGATTTCCGCTCGTGAAAACACGGACGGCAGTGACGAAAGTGCAGAGATTGTCGAGTGGATTACGATCTGGCTTCAAACGCCAGACATTTTCGACGACTGGCTGGCGCTGCGAAAAGCTTCAACCGATTTCCGCAATCGCTTTGGTACATTGAGGCATCTATGAAGCTCGCCTTCCTTCTGTTGATAGCATTGTCAGCCATTTACACGCAGAGTTCGAAATCCTCTGATTGGGCACTTCACGGGCTCACCAACTCAGAACAGCGGTACAGCCCGCTCGATTTGATCAATGAATCGAATGTCAGTCGCCTGGGTCTGGCCTGGCATTACAAACTGGATGTCGATCGCGGCACTGAGGCGACGCCGATTGTGATTGATGGACGGATGTATACGACTGGCGCCTTCAGCATTGTCTATGCTTTCGAGGCGGCGTCGGGAAAGCTCCTCTGGAAATATGACCCGAAAGTACCTCGCGAATACGGTGCGCGCGCGTGTTGTGATGCTGTCAATCGTGGCGTGGCGGTCCTGAACGGCCGGGTCTTCCTGGCCACGCTGGATGGTCACCTCGTCGCTCTGGATGCGAAGACGGGGAAGGTTTCATGGCGCATCGATACGATCATTGACCGGACGCGTGCTTACACGATCACGGGAGCACCGAGAATAGTTGCGGGGAAGATCGTAATCGGAAACGGCGGTGCGGAGTTCGGAGTTCGCGGCTACGTCACAGCATATGACGCGCGAACGGGGAAACAGGCATGGCGTTTCTTTACTGTGCCCGGTGATCCCTCAAAGCCTTTCGAATCTCGCGCCATGGAAATGGCGGCAAAGACCTGGACGGGTGAATGGTGGAAGTATGGCGGTGGAGGCACAGTGTGGGATTCGATGGCCTACGATCCACAGCTGAACCTGCTCTATGTTGGCGTCGGCAATGGCTCGCCCTGGGTGCGAAAGTATCGCGCACCGGGAGGCGGCGACAATCTGTTTCTTTCCTCGATAGTTGCTCTCAAGGCCGATACGGGAGAGTACGTTTGGCACTATCAGACAACGCCGGGAGATACCTGGGACTACACAGCTACACAACACATGATTCTTGCGGATCTGGCGATTGGCGGCCGCACACGCTCCGTGATTATGCAGGCTCCGAAGAATGGGTTCTTTTATGTGCTTGACCGGCAGACGGGTGAGCTTCTATCAGCCGAGAAGTATGTGAACGTCACGTGGGCGACGCACGTTGACAGAAAGACTGGGAGGCCCGTAGAGAACCCGACGGTCGCTGACTATTCGAAGGAAGCGAAACTCATCTTTCCAAGTCCTTATGGCGGTCACAACTGGCAGCCGATGGCATTTCATCCGGGCACGGGCCTGGTCTACATTCCCGCGCAGGAACTTCCGATGGTGCTCGCGACCGATCCCGAGTTTAAAGTTCGCTCTTCTTTCCATTGGAACACCGGAATACTTGTGACAGGTATTCCAGAAGACAAAGCCTCGACTGCAGGTCTTCTGGCAATGACTGGCGGCAAACTGATCGCATGGGATCCAGTCGGCGCGCGTGAAGTCTGGCGCATAGATCAGGATCATCCATTCAATGGCGGCGTGCTGGCGACAGCAGGCAATCTGGTCTTTCAAGGAACAGCAGACGGGAAGTTTGTCGCCTATTCGGCGAAAGAAGGCAAGAAGCTCTGGGAATCACCAGCGAGGACAGGCATCGTCGCTCCGCCGATTACCTACGCTATCGATGGTCAACAGTATGTGACCGTGATGGTTGGTTGGGGAGGAGCGCTGGCTCTCGTAGGAGGATCAATCGCGAATGCAGCGGGAGTTAAGTCAATCAGTCGAGTTCTGACTTTCAAACTTGATGGAAAGGAAGTGCTTCCCGAATTGCCGGCAAGACCCGCGCCTCCTGCTCCGCCACCTCAGACTGCAACAGTTGCAGTCATCGACCGCGGCCGCGTTATTTACCATCAGTATTGTGCAACATGTCATGGAGGCGCCGCTGTCGGAGGAGGAGTGATCCAGGACCTTCGTCATCTCGACGCTACGCAGCATTCTGGCTTTGACAAGACGGTTCGTGGTGGTCTTCCGTCAAAAGGGATGCCGGCGTTCGCAGATGTCCTTACAACGTCGGACGTCGAAGCGATTCGCGCCTACATCATCAAGCGTGCACATGATGAGAAGTGAGCTATGGAGTTCGAAGCATTCAGCTTGCTCTTGGAGCAGCCTCAGATGCCGAAAGAGCAAGCTAAAGCTTGAATCCCACGCTCCATTGACCTCATCTGAAAATTCAACGCCGCGGCTCCGATTACTCCGGCGGCGGCGCCGAGCTCAGCCAGAGCAATTTGTGTCGAGTGACCTTCCATCCGCCGGTTAAGCTCGGGTTGAAACAGATCAGCCGCCCGCGCCAGGGACCCGCCGATGACGATGACTTCAGGATCGATCAACGAGATGATGCATTCGCACACAAAATGTAGATCACTTGCGAATCCGGACCATGCGGTTTGTGCAGCGTGATCGCCGTTTCGCGCCAAATGTGCGACGACTGCTGCAGTCAGTGGTTCACCGGACGCCGCATGGGTTCCTCCACTGTCCTCATATCCGCGAACAACGCCCGCACCCGACAGGAAGTATTCCAGGTGTTTTCCGCGGAGAGGGATTCGATAGACTTCCCCGGCGCCACAATTTGCGCCGCGATGAATCTTTCCATTGATGACAACACCACAGCCGATCCCGGTACCAAGCGTGATCCCGCACATCGTTTGTGCACCGTGACCTGCGCCAAACCGGTCTTCAGCCAGCGCAAAACAATTAGCATCATTCTCGACGCTCACAGGCAGTGACGTAGCGGCGACGGCAAGCTCTCTCAGGTTACATCCATTCAGATTTGGCAGGTTATCCGATTGAGTTATGGTGTCGTTCACTATGACACCAGGCGTGCCGATTCCCAGGGCTTCAATCTGCGCGTCGCTGAGAACAGCCTCGATGCGGGTGCGCAGAATCTTCAGCCCTTCTCCGAATGCGGTCGCGTCGAAAGCGCGGCCGGTAGGCAGGGACTGAACCTCGGTCACCAGCTGGCCGCGCGGATCGACCGCAGCCATGCGCAGCTGTGTTCCCCCGAGATCAACTCCAAGGTAGCATCTCTGTTTCATTGAATTGATCTGTCAGCGGCGACTGTGGGCACGCGCCTGAGTTGTTCGCGATGCAACACCCACGGGTTCCGGACTCTTGGATTCAGCCTCGTGAGAGTCGGTTTCACTCGGAGGATTGAAGCCGGGATAGCTGATTCGATGATGATACATTCCCACCAGAGTATTAATCAGTGATTCACGAATGAGTGTAATCTCGCGGAAGGTGATATTGCATTCGTCGAGTTGACCGTCTGCGATCACAGCATCGACGATTTTCCTGACGATCGCGCGAATGTTGTCGGGCGTCGGTTCTTCAAGCGACCTGACCGCCGCTTCCGAACCATCCGACATCATAAGGATGACAGCTTCTCTGGTCTGAGGTTTCGGTCCAGGGTATCGGAAATCCTCGAGCCTGACGGTATCACCACGTTCCTCAGCCTGAGCCTTCGCCTTGTGAAAAAAGTAAGCCAGCACACGCGTGCCGTGATGCTGCGGTATGAAGTCGATGATCTGTTGAGGAAGATTCGCTTCGTGAGCCAGCTGAAGTCCCTTTCTCACGTGGCCTGTGATGATCCTGACGCTGTCTTTAGGGGATACCTTGTCGTGCGGATTCGGCGCTCCCTGCTGATTCTCGATGTACATCTTCGGGGCAGCGAGCTTGCCAATGTCGTGATAGAGACAGCCTACACGGGCTAACAAGGCATTCGCACCGATCTCTTTTGCGGCGGACTCGGCCAGAGTTCCAACGACGAACGAATGATGATTCGTTCCCGGCGTTTCGATTGCCAGCCTTCGCAAGAGTGGATGGTCAGCGTTTGACAGTTCGAGTAATTTGATATCCGTCAGAATCCCAAAAGCAGATTCATAGATCGGTGTTCCGAAGCTCGCGACGGCAGCCGTCAACAGGCTTCCCACAGCTCCCGCAATCGCGACATTGATGACGTCACGCCAGCTGAGCCCGTGCTCGCTCGCCAGTACCACTGCCAGGCCGACCAGAAAATTGACGATCAGGATTGCGATTGAGACGCGTCCAATTGCATTCCTCGAGCAGTACCGCTGCACGCCATAGACGGCGATGACCGAGCTTGCGAGCGCGAAGCCGGCTGTCTCAATGCCGAAAGGCGAGACCAGACCCGTCAGGACCGCCCCGGCGAAGCCGGCAATCAGACCCATCTGACTTCCGACAAGAAGCGAGGCTACAAGCGATGACGCAGCGAAAGGAATCGCAAAATGAAAAATGAATGCATCTCCAAACCACATCGATTCGGGGCGCGTACTGAGCACCGCGGCAATGAATAGGCCGATACGGACGAGGGCCGCTTGAAAAAACACCGCAGTACCGGCAACCCAGAAACTCCGATGTGGCTCGAGTCGGCTTGACTGACTCGTTGTGGCTGCTTTGTAAAGAGCAAAATAAATGAGCGAGACCACGAGCAGAAGGTAAAAGAATCGGCGGGGGCTACGCTCAGTAAGCTGATGCCGTCGAACCGCTCCGACCAGTGGTACCAACTCATCCGTTACTACGTCTCCCGCTCTGAGCAGAATATGTTGCCGGTGCGCGTCGTCTTTCGCCGTTCGAATGGCAGCGGGTGCCCGAACACTCTGAAGCTGAATCGGGATCACCACATCCTGAATCGCGATGTCGCCGGCTTTGTATGCGGGAACAATTGAGAGCGGGAACCTGGATATGAGTACTGTGGTGGGGATTACGAGGAAGGCGCAAAGGACGAAGAGCCGAAACCTGGGAGGGACAAGATCAATCAGCTTTGAAGCTGCTTCTCCCGCCGCGTGCGGCAATCGCCAGATGCGAGCCATCCACCTGCGCTTTTTGAGTTTTTTCATTGGTGAGTCAAGGCAACGTCAACAGGGGGGATTATAAACCTATTTCTTATCTTCAGCTACTTTCTTATCTTCAGCTACGCCCTTCTGGGCAATCTCCATGATCTTTTGGGCCGCCTTGTCGAGCAACTCAGCAGAGTTCTTGTCTTTCTTTTCAAGAGACTTCCGTGCAAGGACAAGAAGGGCGCTTGCATTTTCTGCGCCCGAAATCGCCGCCGCATTGAAAAGGGACGTGCTGGCTATGTCGACCAGTTCCAGAGCTCCGCGAAAGTTGCGGCTGTTGGACTCAGTCACAGCTCTCTCAATATAGTGATGCGCACGAGCCAGTTCCTGTGAAGCAGTCAACGGAGTTGGTGAGGGAGTAGGCGTTGCTTGTGGGGCCTGCACCTCGCGGTTCAAGTACTGGCAACCGCCCACAAAGAGCATCAGCACAGCAAGTGCTGGAATGAGTCTGTTCATTGCGAACATTACACATCAAAGGGCGCGCACGTGCAAATGAGTAGCCGAGTGGCCATGTGGCCAGTGACCAGCCTGGTCAGTGGCAGTGCAGTGGCTTGGCAGCGTGCGATCGGTGGACAGTCCGAGCTGAAGTCGATTCGAGAATATCGTACTCAGTTCGGCGCATCAATGACGCGCTGGCTACTGCCACTGACTCTGATGTATCATTTATCATCGATGCCAACCGCCTTGATTCACTCAGATGACTTTCTCAAGCACGATACCGGCGATCATCCGGAGCGGCGCGAGCGCTACCTGACTGCAATGTCCGGTCTTACACAGGACTCTGATTTCTGGCAGAGTCTGGTAAAGATCGCGCCGCGGCATGCCACAGATGAAGAGATATTGCGCTGTCACTCTCGAAGAGCGCTTGATCGAGTGATTGCAACAAGTGATCGCGACTACGCTGCACTCGACGCTGACACGATAGTTTGTCGCGAGTCCCTGGACGTGGCTCGTCTTGCAGCAGGCGGCGCGTGTAGAGCCGTCGACGTCGTCGCATCGGGTGATGTCTCGAGTGCATTCGTTGCGTGCCGGCCGCCCGGACATCACGCCACATTCAGTGGCGCGATGGGTTTCTGTCTGTTCAATAATGTTGCCATCGCGGCCCGCTACGCCCAGGCTGCTTATCCGGACATCAGAAACGTGCTCATCGTCGACTTCGACGTTCATCACGGCAACGGAACTCAGGATATTTTCTACGGTGACAATTCGATTTTCTATTACAGTCTGCATCAGTATCCCTGGTATCCGGGAACCGGGACATCTTCTGAGCGCGGAGTTGGCGAAGGTGAAGGATTTACATTGAATATTCCGTTGCCGGCAGCGACGCCAGCCTCTGATTATATCCGGGCCTTCGAGGACGGGCTCGAACGAGTTGTGCGCGACTTCTCACCGGACCTGGTGATCATTTCGGCGGGATTTGATGCCCATATTTCTGACCCTTTGGGTCATCTGATGCTGACCGATTCCGACTTCGTGCATATGACTCGGAGGCTGAAAGAGCTCGCGCCGGGTCGTATTGTCTCCTGTCTCGAGGGCGGTTATAACCTGAGAACGTTAGCCGGAACCATTCACGATCATGTCCGGGCCTTGGATTGACAGACAATTGTTGGCTTTCTGCCTGCCCGCTGCGGTACAATACTGGAGGTTAACTGCGAAGGAGGCCCTATGAAGAACTTCAGCCCTCGTTCTGTGTTGTATTCGCTTTGTCTTCTGGTTTTGGCTGGACTGGCACAGAGTGTGCTTGCACAGTACCTCATTTCCACCAAGGCCGGATTCGTGAACAAGGTCGACGGCAAGGTCGAGATTCAGCGTCAGGATAATGAGGACGGATCTCGTGGGCGCGTCTCCTTAGGCACGCAAATGAAGGAAGGTGACCTGTTGATCACCGGCCCGGGAGGTCGGGCGGAGATTCTTCTCAACCCGGGATCGTATCTTCGACTCGACTCGAACACGGAAGTGCGGGCAGTCAACACTACGTTGACCGAGACTCGCTTCGAGGTTGTCTCCGGAAGTGTGATCATCGAGGTTGGCGAAATTGACAAGAAGATTCCTATCGAGATTGCGACGCCCAATGGCATCATTTCGATCAACAAGACGAGCTTGATCCGACTAGATGTAGAGGACGGCGTATCGGTCGTGGCGGTGCGCCAGGGAGAAGCATATCGCGGAACGAGTCAGGAGCTGCTGGCGAAAACGGCGACCAAGATCGGGAGAGGGAAACTGACCCGGCTCACTGGTGAAGCAACTGCCACTGCAAGTGGGGCCCTCGAACTTGCCAAGCTCGACAAGGATGACGTCGATACCTTCGATACGTGGAGCTTCAATCGCGCGCAGTCGCTGATGGCAGCCAACTACTCGGCTCTGCAACGCAATTCGATGAGTTCAAGCCTGGCTTACGGCTGGTACTACAATTCGTTTTACAACTTCTATACTTTCATTCCGCGAGGCGGCTACTACTCGCCATACGGCTTCCCGTTCTGCCGCCGTTTTTCGGATTTCGCTTACTACTACCCGTACGGTCTGCCTTACTACTACTATTACCCGAATCGACAGGGCGATAGTGGCGGTGGCGGTGGCGGTGGTGGCGGCAACACGACGGCACGCGTAGTCTCCGGAATTGATCGGGCGCCTATTCAGCGCAGTATGGAAAGTCGGCGAATGGGTGACTTCGGCGGAACAGACTTTGGCCGTGGTGTTGGCAGTTCGATGCCGTCCTCGTCCGCTGGTGGTACGGTTTCGGCTCCAAGCACGTCGGTAACGACCACTGGTGGCGCGTCTCGTGGCGGTGACGCCAGCCCGAGTGGCGGCGGTGGCGGCCGGCCCGGAAGACCTTAGGAAGAAAGGGGTCGGGGATCAGGGGTCGGGGAGATCAGTCATTTGAGTTCAAGCTTTAGCTTGCTCATTCGTCAGGACTGACCCAAGAGCAAGCTAAAGCTTGAACTCAAATCTCAAATGGAAATCTCTTCCCCTGACCCCTGACCCCTGACCCCCGACCCCTTCTTCTCTTCCCCTACCAATCATAAAACCCCTTTCCTGTCTTCTGCCCTAGTTTGTTATCCCGAACCATCTGCCTTAGGAGTTCGGGCGGGCGAAATCTCTCACCAAGCTTTCCATAAAGGTATTCTGCAACGCCCAGCCTAATATCGAGACCGACAAGATCTCCCAGACGCAACGGGCCCATGGGGTGGTTATAGCCGAGAACTAGCGCCTTATCGATATCGGCCGGTGTAGCAACACCCTCTTCCACCATACGGATGGCTTCGAGCCCGACGCAAACTCCAAGTCTGCTGGTCGCAAAGCCTGGCGAGTCCCTTACCGTGATTGACTCTTTTTTCAATCGGATTCCGACTTCACGGGCGAGGTCTGTTGCTGAAACACTCGTTTCTGGAGTGACGACGATTTCGAGCAATTTCATGATGTGGGGAGGATTGAAGAAATGCATTCCGATGAGTCGCGACTTGTCTTCGATGACGACGCCGATTTCGCGAATGCTCAGAGAACTTGTGTTTGACGCGAGAATCGCTTGTCGCGGCGCGCTCTGTTCAATTCTCTTGAAGAGCTCGTGCTTGGCCACGAGTATCTTCCGTAATGGCTTCAATGACCAGGATCGCCTGTGAAACTGCTTCCTGCACGTCAGGCGTAAGCTTGACGCGCGAAAGCGCGTCGTCGCGTTCATCCTCGGTGAGTTTTCCCCTGGCTATGCCTTTTGCAAGATTGTCCTGAATGCGTGAAATGCCTCGCGACAGAAGAACGTCAGAAGTGTCGTTGAGTGTGACATCGTAACCTGCCTGGGCTGCAATCTGTGCGATCCCAGCTCCCATAGTTCCGGCGCCAATTACAGCAATTTGTTCGTTGCGGTTGGTCATTTGTCGAAAAGCCTCACTTGCACGCGCTCGCGTAGAGTCGCTATAGTTTTAGGGTTGAAAGGAGATTACCCATGTCGATTACGGCATCACAAACTGCATTCACCGAAAACGGGGTTAAGGTCGGCGGATATCTTGCGAGGCCGGACTCGGAAGTACATCGAGCGGCTGTCATCATAATTCACGAGTGGTACGGTCTCAACAGACACCTCGAGGACGTCGCCGAACGATATGCAAAAAACGGGTATCTCGCATTTTCCATTGATCTCTACGATGGTGAACTGGCAAAGGACGATGGTGAGGCAGCGGCGATGATGTCGGCGCTGGATCAGGAAAAGGCCCTCAACTACTTGAAAGCCACAGTCGCTCATCTGAGATCACAGCCAGGGATTGAGCGAGTTGGGGTCACGGGGTTTTGCATGGGGGAAGCTTTGCATTGCGGCTGCCTTGCGAAACGACGCTCGATGCTGCTGCTCCCTTTTACGGCGATGTTCCGGAAGATACTTCGTTCATTTCCCGCCTGAGCTGTCCGCTGCTCTTTATAGGCGCCGAAAAGGACGAATGGATCACAATCGAGAAAATGAACCGGCTCGAAGCGGCGATCAAGAAGTACGACAAGCAGGGTGAAGTTGTTATCTACAGGAATGCTCCGCACGCTTTTTTCAACGATACACGAGAGAAGTTGTATCGTCCCGAGGATGCGAAAGATGCGTGGCGTCGAGTTCTCGATTTCTTTGGCAGTCATCTGGGAAAATAGCAAATGGGCATATCGAGTCAGAACGTCGCTATTGTGACGGGAGCATCCTCGGGAATAGGGCTCGCGACTGCGCTCGCCCTTGCGCGCTCGAGGTGCGCGCACGGCGTTTCTTGCACGTTCAAGTTCGCGACTCGAACGAGCCAGTGAGGAAGCAAGGGCTGGTGGCGCGTCAGATGCTGTTTCGATTGGCTGTGATGTCCGCAATGAGGATGAGGTCGAGAGCTCGATCAAGGCGATCCTCGAACGCTGGGGGCGAGTCGACATCCTGGTCAACAGTGCGGGGTTAAGCTTGAATGGACCACTCGAGGGCTACGCGCTCAGTGACTGGAGGACGGTAATCGATACAAATCTGACCGGAACGTTTCTTATGTGCCGTGCAGTCGTCCCAGTCATGAAGCGACAGGGCAGCGGTCAGATTATCAATGTCGCGTCCGGCGCCGGTCGAAACGGAATTGCCGAACATGGCGCCCTACTGTGCGTCAAAGTTTGGAGTGATTGGTCTGACGGAAGCATTGGGACTCGAGCTCCGAAATCAGAACATTCGTGTCTCGACAATTCTTCCCGGCTCGGTTGCCAGCGCTTTTTCGCGAACCGCGAATCGTGAGAGTCAATCTGGTGACCGAACGGCAGAAATCGGCTACAAGATGACGCCCGATGAGGTTGCCGGGGTGATAATTTCAATGCTCGAACAACCGGTTCAGGCATGGACGAGTGAAGTCACCCTGAGACCTCTCAATATGGAATTGCGACGCACGATTTAGACCGAACCGATAATGCACGACGAGGAAAACAAAAGAACCGAGGCTTCGAATGCGCCGGCAGAAGAGAGGCCGCTGCTGCAGGCAATTCGCGAAAAAGTCGCGTCGCCCGAGGTGGTTCCGGAAGAGAGCGCGCCTCCACTCGTTCTTCTTTCGCCCGAGGATGAGGTGCGACGTTTCCCGATCCTGACGCGTCCGAAGTTAACTTTGATCATAGCCGCCAGCATCCTGATCATACTATCGGGCCTGGTAGGATTTTTCTTGTGGCGCCAGCAACAACGCGATGCGAAGGTGGCGGCTGCAGCTCAAATGATGAAGGGCGGTACTATGCCAACATCCGGCGGGTCTCTCGAGCCAAGCCCGACTCCGTCAACAACTCTTACCGACCTTGCAATCCTCGAAGCGGTCAAGACAGCAGTGGCAAATTACAATCCAACCGGGTATTCCCGTTACGGTCTTCTGGTGACTGACGGCATCGTGACGGTTAGCGGCGAGGCTGACACTCAACCGGAGAAGGATGGTGTCGAGAATGTCATTCGGCCTCTGCCCGGCGTCAAAGCGATCGTCAACAACCTGGTCGTGCGACTGACCGGAGTCATGGTGCCGGTCAAGGTGAACGAGGCTGAGGCAAAGCGACTCGACGAAGCAATGCGCAAACAGTTCGAAGCCGGAGGTCAGCCTTCACCCGAAGCTGACGGCCAGAGTCGACAATCGGAAGCAGAACGTGAGGCGGACCGTAAACGCCGCGAGATTGCTGCGGCGAAGAACCGTGAAGAGGAAGATAAGGCTCGACGCGAAGAGGAAGATCGACTTGCAAAAGAAGCGGCTGACTATCAGCGCCGTCTCGAGGAGCAGCGCCAGTCAGAAGCAAAGCGTCGAGCGCGCGCCGAGCAGGCTCGCCTCGAGACCAGTGTGCTCAAGCTTGGAACGATTGCCTGGAGCGGGATGGTGGATGGCGTCGCTGAAATCGTCATCACAGGCGGAAGCGCATCTGTCAGAAGTGTCAGCGGCGAGGCTCCACGTGAAGTCAAGTCCTCATTCAGTGCGCCGGTGCCGAAGGCTCCTATGGCGGTCGATCTGATTTCAAGTGCAGGTCGAGGCGCGATCAGCCTTGCGCAACAGCCAGCGCCGGGCAATGGTTACACCGCGATTGTGAGAGTCGATGACAGCGCGAAGGGCGGGTTCCAGCGTTACGAGTTCACTCTGCGTTGGACACTTCAGTAGTGAGCATATCTTCTGTCGAGTTACCTCGCATTGGAGTTCATACCGGCATCGTTGGCGGTCTATTTCGCTCGATAGTATCTGCCGCCGAGAAAGGCTGTCAGACGTGGCAGATTTTTTCGCGCAATCCGCGCGGGTGGGCGACACGACCGCTCGAACGAGACTCAATCAGACGCTTCCGCGACCTGCGCCAGGAGCACGGGCTCTCGCCTTGCATAATTCACGCCGCGTATCTCGTAAATCTCTCATCGTCATCAACGGAGATTCGAGATAAGTCGATAGCAGCATTTCGAGATGAAATCGAGAGAGGTCTTGCGATCGGCGCCGACTTTCTGGCAGTCCATCCAGGAAGTTCAAAGGGAACAACGGTCGAGCACGCGATCGAACTGTGTGCATCAGCACTTTCGGAAGCGGCGCGAGGACTTGAGAAGCGAATGTCAATCAAGGGATTTCAGATTCTTATCGAGAATACTGCCGGCCAGGGCGAACAGATAGGAAGATCGTTTGAAGAAGTGCAGGCAATCATTTCTTCAACTCCAAATCTCGACCTGGGAATGTGTCTCGACACGGCTCATTCATTCGCGGCCGGATACGATTGGCGTGATGAACTCGCAGCCAAACATGCATTCGCGAAGCTGGGACGGACGGTCGGTTTTGATCGGGTGAAGGCCGTGCATTTCAACGATTCGAAGTCCCGCCTGGGATCACGCGTCGACCGGCATTGGCACATTGGACTGGGAGAGATTGGAGATGCGGGACTTGCCCGAGTCTTGAATCATCCTAAGCTGCGACGTGCAGCATTCATTCTCGAAACACCCCAGGACTCATCCAGGGACGACCTGCAGAACCTGTCCGCCGCCCGCGCGCTCTTCAACAGTGGATCTCACGCGAAGCCGCAGTTCAAGATCAACGCAGAGTAATAAGAAAACCACGGAACACACGAAAAAAGACGCGGAAAAAGAACCCAGTAAACGCTGACATTCTTCGGGTTCTTCCGGTTTCGGTGTCTTCTTCCGTGTGTTCCGTGGTTCTATTACTCTGCGTTGACTTCTTGAACGCAGCTTCGCGTGAGATACCCTATTTCGACGCGATGTAGGCAAAGACAAAAAGCAGAATTATGACGATCAGAAGAATCGGCACGACCATCACCAGGCGTCCGTGCTGCCGGTTCGGCACTGCTTTCCCAACCACTGTGAAAAAGGGCTTGTATTCGGCGCCGCCATTCATTCGGTCTGACTGAATTTCAGATGTGTCCGGAGCCCGATTCTTGTCAGTAGTTATCCCCGGAACTGGAATTGCAACCCTTGGCGCGCTGTCGTCCGAAGATAAGGGGTTCGACGAACGCTTGTTTCCCACTGCCGGCATGACGATGGCTTCTTCAGCGCGCGGCCACGCGTGGGCGGATAGCGGCTGGCTTATCACCGGCTTCTGCGGTGGTAAGGGGGGAGACGGGGGAGGTGCCAATTTCGGGAGGTGCCAATTTTGGAGGTGGCACATCGGCGACTGGCCTCGCTGCGCCCCCAAAGCGCTGTTTGACCTCGGTTCCACATCCATTGCAGAACCTGGCTTTCGAGCGCATCTCTTTTCCGCATTCCTGACAGAACATAAATTGCGAAGCGATCAAACCCTATGCATCACTTGAAACAAATCCTCGGTCTGCGCGTACACCCGGACACCAAGGGCTTCGCCCGCTTTTGACAGCCTTTCCTTCAGAGTTGATAGAGGCAGCGCGCCGTTTCCTGACTCGGCGATCAGCACCATTGCAAACTTTCCCTGCACCACCGTCTGATTCATATCGATGATATTGTACCTGCAGTCTGCCAGAGTAGTTGAGATCGCGGCAACTATTCCAGGCCGACTTGTGCCAAAGGCCGAGACGACAACGCGTGTTGCGCCTCGCGACAAAGCAGGCTGCGAAATGCCTCCCGCACCAGTTTCTGAGCTCTCGATGAATCGCGCTATGTCGGTGACCAGGTCTTCAACCACCCGAACGTCCGCATTCGCCCCCAGCCGCCCGAAGACAACCTTAGTCAATCCGTAGATCAGCTCCTCTTTGGTCATCCTCGGCCCTTGAGGTCGCGCGCGACTTCGACCAGATCGTGCGACTGACAGGACTTGAGGTCAAGGTCGACTTCGTCAACGATCGCGACCACGGCCGCCTCAATCGACATTTCCTGATCGCCGATTGCCGAGCGAGCTGCCCTTCCATACGCACAGATCACTGTTTCACCGACACCTGCGCCCAGGCGATCGGCCACCACAACAACATTCGTCGTCGGCTCTTTGTTCAGGTCACACGGATGCACGATGAGAAAGCGTATGCCTTCCAGGTTGGCAGTCTTCTTCGTCGACCAGACGGTGCCTACAACCTTGCCAAGAAACATTCCTCTCCCCGTTACTGCCTTTCGCTCGTTAGTCTATCAAGTTCGCGAGCCATTCGCCGAGGGTCAATCGTACCGCGGTGGATCGTTTTGATTTTTCCTGAACGGTCAACAACTATGAGCGCCGGAAGGGTTGTTACCCCGAAGCGCTCGTCATTTGTCGGATCATCCTGGCCAAGTACTGCGATTCTCCAGCTGATTCCGCGTTTTTTCCGGAAACTCTCGAGATGTTCAAGTTCCGTCGCGGCGCTCAACCCGGCTTCAGTGTCTGATCGACCGAAGAGTCGTGTCACTCCGATCACCTGAAGACCACGACTTTCCCAGTTTGCCAGCCATTCCTTTGTCCTGGCTATCTGATCAATCGAAACCTCGTTCCACATCGCAAAGAATTCGATGATCGTCACCTTACCCTGATAATCCTGTGCAACCACCCCGCCACCGTTCAGCCATCGTCTCGCGGCGATCGCCGGGACAGGACTGCCAATAAGTCGCGCTGACGCAAGCTCGCTTTCGAAGAGCTCTATCGAGGTGGGAGGCAGGTCTTTCGAGAAAGCCTGCCACCTGGAACGAAGAGCGTCAACCGCCTTTGTAAGCCGTTTTCGCTCGAGGAGCGCAAGCGCCAATGCGCCAAGCCGTGGCGCCTCGATCTCGCGGGCGTCACGTAATCCGGGTAAGGCATACATTCCCCCCGCGATGCTCGCCAACCCAAAACCCTCAACCGCAGTTGAAAGTGCCGCATCGTTGAGTCCCTTGTTCCGCTGCGCAAAAGCAAGCGTGCGATAAGCTGTAACGCGATCTCCAAGAGTCTGCGGTCCCTCAAAGTTTGATTGTTCGATCGCTTTAAGAGTTCGGGTGGCGTCTTCGAGACGATCGAGATCAACGTAGATTGCTATCAGTGCGGCTCTTGCGCTGGTTGTATTCTGTTCGGGGCGGGCAGTTCGTAACCATACCTCGATGGCTTCCGCTTCGCGAGTCTTCAGTTCTGCAAACTCAAACAAGTTGACGAGAGCCACAAGCTCTTCGTCCTTCATCGCGTCAATGTTGTAACCACTGAGGACTCTGGCGGTCTTCTCTTTGAGCGGGAGGATGCGCTGTTCCCAGTCGTTGGGCTTTGCCCGCCCGGCCTCGAGATCCCTGTTGAAAGTCTCGCGCAGCCTTGTCTGCTCGCGAATAACATCACGCAACAGTACCGAAGGTCGCGTCAGCGGGGCCTGAACCAGAATGACAGCGCTGAGAATCGCAATGGCAATGTTAATCATGGGGCAGGACCATTCTAAGGCATGGCAGTGAGAGTGCTGAGTGCTGAGGTAATGGGGTTTGAGTTCAAGCTTTAGCTTGGGGTTGCATTCTGATGCCTGTTGATCTGCGGAATGCAACCCCAAGCTAAAGCTTGAACTCAAACCCCATTACTCAGCACCCAGCACTACAGCACTTCTCTTCTAGTCCAGATTGAGATTCAAACCCGCGCGATCAGAGTGTTCGCGAATCTTGTCGAGGACCTCATTCGCAAGGGCGAGCGACCTGCGTCCCTCGATTCCACTGACGATCGGAACGCGGCGATGGCGCACCGCAGTCCAGAAAATGTTCGATCTCGGCGAGAAGTGGTTCTCGCCTCACAACTTCGAGCATCCCGGCTACGATCTCCGGCTTTCCACCTTGAACAGGAACCAGTCGACATACGGCGACTTCCTGCTGCGCATAATCGAGCGAGAAGTACTCGCCCGGCTGAAATACACGCAGCTTTCGCAACCGCTCACCCGAAACGCGGCTTGCCGTAATATTGGCAATGCATCCGCTCGAGAACTCGAGCCGCGCATTGGCAAGATCGATGCGCGGCGTCAGGATCGGAATGCCCACTGCTTCGAGACGCGAAACGTCTGAACGAACGAGTGTAGAAACGATATCGAGCTCGTGGACCATCAGATCCATTACCACATCAATGTCGAGCGATCTTGGCGTGAAGATCCCCATGCGATGCACCTCAAAGAATCGAGGGGCACTGACCAGAGGTTCGAGTGCCTGAAATGCCGGGTTGAATCGCTCGATATGGCCAACCTGAAGTACGCGGCCGCGTTTCTCGGCGGTCGAGATCATTTTGTCGGCTTCTACAACCGTACGGGCAATCGGTTTTTCGACAAGGACGTCCGCGCCCGTGTCCAGAAACGCATTCGCAATCTCGCAGTGGTTGATCGTCGGCGTCGAGACACTCACAGCGTCGATTTGCCCAAGGAGCTCACGATAGTCGCTGACGAAGCGGGTTTGATACTGGCTGGCGACAGATTCTCCAGCGGCCCGATCAAGGTCGCACACCGCACTCAGGATCGACTGGCCATTCTCTGCGAGTGAAGCGTAAACGCGCGCATGTTCCCGGCCCAGGTGTCCAACCCCGATAACAGCTGTCCGAATCTGATCTGTCATGAATTCTCTCGCACTCGGTTGCGGTTTGACCCGTGTCGCGCTATGGGCTAGCTTTTTTGGAGTGCACCTCACTCCAAACTCTCACTTTAGAACGAACACTTCAAATTGAAAACTCAATTTACAAAAGGCACCGCCACGGAATCACTTCTTATCCTCGCTGTCTGCGGCGCCGCATTCTTTTTTGGCCTGGGGAACGTGCCGCTCATAGGACCTGACGAGCCGCGATACGTTGAAGTTGCCCGCGAGATGTATGTTTCGGGCGATTGGATCACGCCAAAGCTCGCGGGTGAATTCTGGTTTGAGAAGCCCGCACTGCTCTATTGGCTGGCGGCTCTCGGATTCACGGTCCTCGGAGTCTCGGAGTTTTCAGCCCGTTTAGGTGTCGCAGCACTTTCGACGTGCGGTGTTTTGCTTCTTTATTTGTTCGGTCGATACGTCCGCGATCGGAGTTACGGCACAGGCAGCGCATTGTCGCTCGCTACGATGGGGCTTTGGATTGGTTTTTCAAGGGGTGCCACGTTCGACCTGCCTCTTGCAGTTGCCAGCGAATGCGCAATTCTCAGTTTCTTTCTTTCTGACCGAAGAGATCATAAAGGTAAATCTGCCTTCTGGCTGCTCGCCTGCGGAGTGGCATTTGGATTGGGTGTTCTTGCCAAAGGTCTGGCAGGCCTCGTGATTCCGGGGCTGGTCATTGGTATCTATCTCCTGGTTTCGCGAAGGCTGCGACTGGTGTTCTCGCAGCCATTGGTAGTTTTCGGATCAGCAATTCTGTTTCTGCTGACGGCCGGGACATGGTACGGCCCATGCTTGCGCGTCACGGATGGATGTTCATTGAAGATTTTTTCGTGGCTCATCACGTTCAGCGATATCTGACTGACAAGTATCACCATCCGCAGCCTTTCTATTTCTTCCTGCTCGTCGCTCTCGGAGGTAGTTTTCCCTGGACCGCGTTCCTGCTCAGTGCTGCAGGGAGCGGCTTGCGACAAATAAAGTCGCGAGCCTGGAGCAGTGATGGTCGTTTGGATCCTGCTTATTTGGATCTGGGCCCTCGTTCCGATTATCTTTTTCTCTTTCTCCGGATCAAAACTACCGGGCTATATTCTGCCGGCATTTCCGGCTCTTGCTCTGATTGCGGCAACTGTCAAGGCGAGACGCTGGCCGCAGGTGGTTACGGCAGTGCTTATGATTGTGGTCGCCATCGGGGTTGCGTGTGCGCGGCCCGGCAGAGTCGGGAATAAGCTCGCGAGCGATCTGGATGGTGGCAGCCGTTGCCATTTGTGTGGCCCTTCTATACCTCATTGTCAGCTGGCGATGGGGACAGGTAGCAGGAATGTGGACTCTGGCGATAGGCACTGCAATTATCGTCGTCGCAAGCGTCAGGGTCGTCTATCCGTCGCTTGGCGCGCGTGAATCACTTAGAGATCTCGGCCGCGATAGCCCGCTCGCACGCGCGGGAAGGCGAAAGGCTCGTCTTTTATCTCGATAGTCATCAGGGGATCAATTACTACCTCACCGATTTGCCTCTTCGCGTCGAGAAAGCTGAGCTTCTGACCTTGCAGCACGGAGATGAGATTGCCGGATTGCTTATGGCACGCAGGTTTGAGAGCGTTCTCGTAATGGCATACGACCGGTGGGTCGCGAGCCTCGAAGTAAACGAGTCACTCTCGGTTGAGAGACTCGGGCGGCAATCGGGGAAAACCGGCTGTTCGCCGGGTTGCGATTGGGTTCTCCTGCGAGTTCGCCTGCCGTGAGACTGACACTTCGGAACGGGTACCCGGAAGATTAGGAAAAGAGAAGAAAAAGCATTGACACTTGGCCGCGTTGTGCTTAATCTCTGTGTGGTCGAGTATTAGTTAGAGCATCAGAAACTAACACTTCAGGGGAGTTTTACCTGAATACTCCTGCCAGTAGAAGATAGTTGGGAATTAGAACTTGAATCCAGATCCTGGGCCTCACGCGGCTTTCGCTCTAAAATAGCGTTCTGATAAGCCGCAATCTGGACAAAGGAGATAGTTGAATGCCTTCCTCACGCCGAATCCTGCAAACGTTTTCTGCAGGTTGTTTGTTTGTCATGTTGAGTCTTACGGCCTTCGCGGCTGACCCGGGTCTGGTTTTTCCGCCCGAGTCGGAATTGAGCGATCAAAAGGCCGGTTCCGTGCTCTTCTACGTGATCTATACGTCCAGCACGACATCGCCGAATACAAACAATACGCAGATCAATCTCACCAATACGAGCTCGACGTCAGCTGCATTCGTGCACCTTTTCTTCGTGGCTCAGAATTGCTCGGTTGCTGACCGTTTCATGTGCCTCACCGCGCAACAGACGGCAAGCTTCACGACCTATGATGAAGACCCGGGGACAACAGGGTTATCTTGTCGCGGTGGCGGTGGATGGCGTCCTGGGTTGTCCGACGTCGTTCAATCACCTGATCGGTGATTTGTTCTTCAAATCGGGTGGGCACCAGGCGAACCTCGGGGCGGAAGCTTTTGCGGCTCTCTACACAGGAAGTCTCCCTGGTTGCGACCAGAATTCGATAACTGCCACGCTCTTATTTAATGGCACGCCGACTGGATATAACCGCGCCGGCAAGGTTCTTGCGGTCGCAAGTATCCCGTCAATGCTTGATGCGAATGATACGCGAATCGTCGTGATCAGGGTTGGCGGCGATCTGGTCACAGGTCCTCGCAACGTCGGCACGATTTTCGGTTTGACATTCAACGACGCCGAACAGGGATTCAGTTGGAGCGCGAACATTGGATGTCAGTTGTTTGCCCGTCTGACGGATGAGTTCCCGCGGACTTCTCCGCGGTTCACTAACATCATTCCTCAAAACCAGACTGGCTGGATGAAGTTCTGGACAATCGGAGTCGGCGGTATCGTCGGCGCTGTTTTGAATGCAAATCCGAATACTGCGACATCAGCAAACGCTTTCACTGGCGGACATAACCTGCACAAGCTGACGTTAACGCCCGATGCGGCAACGATGCCAATATTCACGCCAACCTGCTAACTGTTGGTTCGCTTTTCTCTTTCGGAACCGTTGATAGCAGTAGGAAGTGCGGTTTCCGGAAAACGTTCGAATATGAAGGGTGCGTGAGAGCACCAGGGAGACCAGAATGACTGCCTCACTTAATCTCAGAAGACTGATTCTCAGTACTTTGACAGCAGCCGTTTTATCCTGTTGCGCGCTCGCCGCTGATCCGGGCCTGCCATATCCGGCAACATCGGAAGTCAGCGATCAGAAGGCGGGTTCGATCCTGATCTACAATGTATACACATCAAGCACTGCGACACCCGACCAGGATTCGCGTGTTTCCACGACCAACACGAGCACACCAGCTTTTCCGCGTTTGTTCATGTGTTTCTGATTCAGGGAAACACTTGCAATGTGGCCGACCGGTTCGTCTGTTTTACCGCGCAACAGACGTCGTATTTTCTGGCATCCGAGCTTGATCCCGGTATAACGGGCTATATCGTGATGGTTGCGGTTGACGGCATACTAGGCACTCCAATTAACTTCAATTTCCTGGTAGGCGATGCTTTCGTCAAACTCTCGAACGGGCTTCATGGAAACCTGGGGGCCGAGGCAATTGCAGCAGTGGCAGAAGCTCCGGCGGTCGTAAGCCCAGATGGCGGCCTCGCACTACTGGTATTTAACGGCGTGGATTACAACCGCGTTCCGCGCGTACTCGCAGTAGACAATTTCCCCGCGATCAATGATGGCTTCACATCGACTGTTGTGGTCAATCGGATTGGGGGAACCCTCCTAGACTAATGCCGGAACCATCGGCACTATCTTTGGGGTACTCTACAACGATGCTGAGAATGGACTGAGCTTTTCGCTAAGCGCGAGGCTGTCAAAGAATCTTCAGTATAGCCGATTCGGATATTCGGACAACTCCACGTCCCTCGGTGCATGTGCCCGCGAATACGTCAGGATGGATGAAGTTCTGGTCGACGACCGACGGCGGAATAATGGGAGCAGTCATCACGGGACATCCGGGGTTGACATCTGCGCGGAACGCTTTCACGGGAAGCCGCAACCTGCACAAGCTGCGGTTGACGGTGGATGCGTATATTATGCCGTTATTCTCGCCAACGTGTTAACCACAGAAAGAACGATTTGTTAGTATCCCTGACGCTATCACAACAAGGAGAATCATAATGTTACGGTCCCTCAAGTTCAGTCGAGTGCTCCTCACCCTTCTGGCATTGGGAGTTTTTACTGGCGCTGCCCTGGCCGCGGATCCGGGACTGGCATACCCAGCCGAATCTGAGATAAGCGATCAAAAGGCCGGTTCGATACTCGTATACAACCTGTATACGTCAAGTTCGACGGTTGTCGGCCAGGATTCCCGCATCGCAATAACCAATACAAGCTCGACCAGCGCTGCATTTGTTCACCTGTTTTTCATTCAGGGGAATAATTGTAATGTTGCAGACAGGTTTACCTGTTTGACAGGTCAACAGACCGTAGCGTTTCTGGCTTCGGAGATGGACCCGGGAGTGACGGGGTTTATTGTCGCGGTCGCTGTCGACGGAGTGTTGGGATGTCCGGTTAATTTCAACTTCCTGGTTGGAGATGTATTCGTCAAGTTTGCATCGGGGCTTCACGGTAATCTTGGTGCCGAAGCGATTTCCGCAATCGCAGAGATTCCGTCAGTTTGCGATGACACAACCATTGCTGCCCCATTGCTCTTTGATGGAGTCAACTACAACATGGTTCCGCGCGTGCTCGCAGTCTCAAACTTTCCCGCGATCGATGATGGTTATACCAGCCGTATCTGGGTGAATCGCATCGGTGGGAAGTCTGTTTACGTCAAATGGCAGCGTCGGTCCAATTTTCGGAGTACTATTCAACGACGCAGAACAACTGGCTTGAGCTGGAGCAATTCCGGGAGGCTGTCAGCTGAGTCTTGAAATCAGTCCAAACGATATTCGCACAATACCTCCTATTAACGTGCATGTACCGGCCAACACGTCAGGGTGGATGAAGTTCTTTTCACACATCCGGACGCCGGGCTTCTGGGTTGCATTATTACGGCCCATCCCAATCTGGCAACAGCCAGGAATGCGTTCACGGGCGGCCGCAACCTGCACAAACTAACGCTTGACGCAGTTGACGCCTATCTAATGCCGGTCTTCCCGCCGACTTGCTGAGGTCAGGTACCAATTGAGCAGAAACGAAAGCCGAGCGATAGCGCTCGGCTTTCTTCTCTCTTGTTTCTTTGCGTCCTTCTGTTGGTCTTCTGATTGACGATTCCGCCTGAAGGCGGTACTACATGCCGGTATCAAGGCTGGCAGGGAGTTGCGTCCTCCAATCGCTTTCCAGAACGGCCACTTGTTCATCCAGAAGGAGCTCGTTGTCAAGCTTAACCACGAGCCTGTCCCCGCCGACTCTGCCAATCTCGGCGCACGCAACGCCTGCCTCATGCGCGGTCAACATGACCAATGCCACGTCCTCTGATTTGACGCTGAGGAGAATCCTTGAAGGCGATTCGCTGAAGAGAAGCGTTGTTGACATCAAGGTCCTGTCCGTGAGGTCGCGTATAGGACTCACCTCGAGATGCTTCCGAAGATCCAAAACAGCTCCGATTGCCTTCCTCCGGTACGACGAAAAACAACTTTCGGCGAGCGCGATCGCGAGTCCGCCTTCGGAACAATCGTGTGCTGACCTCACAACACCCGATTCGATCAAAAGCAAACAGGTGCGTTGAAGTGCCAGCTCAGCTTTGATATCGAGCCTGGGAACACGTCCCTCGTCGCTTCCACCAAGGATACTCAGGAATTCGCTTCCTCCGAGATCATTCGAAGTCTTTCCCAGAATGAGAATCTTGTCGCCTTCTTCCTTGAACCACTGAGTGGTGATGTTGCGAGAATCGTTGATGACGCCGATCATTCCGATCACAGGGGTCGGGAAAATCCCGCGACCCTCAGTTTCATTGTAAAAACTGACGTTTCCTCCGGTAACCGGCGTACCAAGCGCTCTGCATGCTTCGCCTATTCCGTCAATCGTGTCACTGAACGCGCGCATCACCTCAGGACGTTCAGGGCTCGCGAAGTTGAGGCAGTTGGTAATCGCGAGTGGTCGCCCACCGCTGCAGACCACATTCCGGGCAGATTCCATCACGGCAAGCATCGCGCCTTCGCGCGGGTTCAACTTGCAGTATCGTCCGTTACCATCGAGCGACATCGCTATCGAACGCCGCGTCTCCTTGACGCGGATTACTGCCGCGTCAGACCCGGGAAGAATCATGGTGTTGGTTCGGACCATGTGGTCGTACTGGTTCCACACCCATTCTCTGCATGCCAGATTAGGCGAGGCCAGAAGCCTTCCAAACATCTCAGTCAGGACCAGCTGGGCACTAGTCGAGCCAACCTGATCGCTCACTGATTTCCATATGCTTCTCCACTGCTGATCCGACGTCATCGCTGCTTTCTGCACCAGGGCTTGCTGCCAGAGGACGCTCGTATTTCGGAGCCTCGTCGGTCAAAGCGGCATTCGGAATCTCGGCGACAACGTCTCCGCGATGCAGCACGCGGAGTGTCTTGTCATCGGTGACGCGTCCAATCGTTACGGCATCCAGATCCCACCGCGCGAAAATCTCGTGAAGCTGCCTTTCCCGTCCCCGTTCCGCAACAATCAGCATTCGTTCCTGCGATTCCGAGAGCATCATCTCGTATGCCGTCATCCCGGTCTCGCGCTGAGGCACCAGGTCCAGATTGATCTCGATTCCGGTTCCCGCCCGCGCTCCCATCTCGCACGACGATGAGGTAAGGCCGGCTGCACCCATATCCTGTATCCCGACGATCGCACCCGATCGCATCGCCTCCAGACATGCTTCGAGTAGCAGCTTCTCTGCAAACGGATCTCCGACCTGCACTGTCGGACGCTTCTCCATTGCTGCTTCATCGAACTCGGCGGACGCCATCGTTGCTCCGTGGATTCCATCGCGCCCGGTCTTTGCGCCTACATATATGACTGCGTTACCAATGCCTTCGGCCTTGCCATAAAAAATCTGCTCGCGTCTCACGAGTCCCAGCGCAAAGGCGTTAACCAGCGGATTCAGCGAATAACATTCGTCAAAGTAGACTTCCCCGCCAACGTGGGCACACCAAAGCTGTTGCCGTAATCACCAATTCCCTTCACGACACCGGTCATGATGCGGCGGTTACGGCCAATGTTCGAACCACCCCCTGCGCCATTAGTCCCATCCCCTCGCGCTTCAAATCTGATCGGACCGAACCGCAAGCTGTTCATTGCCGCCACGGGACGCGCACCCATGGTAAAGATGTCGCGAAGGATGCCGCCGACGCCCGTCGCCGCTCCCTGATAAGGCTCGATGAACGACGGATGATTGTGCGACTCGATCTTGAATGCAGCACACCATCCATCGCCAATGTCGACGATACCCGCATTCTCGCCGGGGCCCTGTACCAGACAAGCACCCTCGGTTGGGAGGCGACGAAGATGTATGCGAGAGCTCTTGTACGAGCAGTGCTCGGACCACATCACGGAAAAGATACCCAACTCGGTGAAACTCGGCTCGCGCCCGAGTAACTCCCTGATGCGGCCGTATTCCTGGTCAGTGAGGTTGTGCTGTTCTAGCAATTCAGGAGTGATCTTCATTTTGTGCGAAAAGCGGGCGGGTCAGGCTCGGATCTTGAGCATCTCGTTCAAAGAAACTGCAAGAGAAAGGAATATCAACCGTCCATCATTACTTCCGAGAAGCGTCTCCGCGGCGCGTTCGGGGTGAGGCATCATGCCAAGAACATTGCGTTCCCGGTTACATATTCCGGCGATATTCGCGATCGAGCCGTTCGGATTCGCCTCTGCAGTTACCTGGCCATCATCGTCACAGTATCTAAAAATGATCCTGTTTTCTCGCTCGAGCTCGTCGAGTGTCATCGGATCACAGAAGAAGTTCCCCTCGCCGTGCGCGATCGGAGCGCTCAGAACCTGGCCTGGAGTGCAGGACGAAGTGAATGGCGTGTCGGTGCGCTCGACGCGAATATTGACGTGGCGGCAAATGAACTTAAGATTGCTGTTCCTCAAAAGCGCACCAGGGAGCAACCCGGCTTCGCATAGTATCTGGAATCCATTGCAGATTCCGAGGACCAGCCCGCCTTCTCGCGCAAACCGTTTTACCGATCGCATAACCGGAGAGAATCGTGCAAGGGCACCACTGCGCAGATAATCGCCGTAAGAGAACCCACCCGGAAGAATGATCGCGTCGTAGGGACCAATCTCCTCTTCCTTGTGCCAGATGAAATCGACCGGCTGTCCGATGACCTTGCTGATCACGTGGTAGGTATCATGATCGCAATTAGAACCAGGGAAGACGACGACTCCGAATTTCATCGATGCGAAGTCCTTTTGGCCTAAGGTGAGAAGTAGTAATAATTTGTACTATAGCGACCCGCGGTTGTCCAGTAATAAGAAAACCACGGAACACACGGAAAAAAGACACGGAAAAAGAACCCAGTAAATGCTGACATCTCGAGTTATTCCAGGGTTTTTCCGTGTCTTCTTCCGTGTGTTCCGTGGTTTTCTTAATACTCCACCTGCGACAATTCCTCCCCGGGATTTACAAAGCGGTCAGTCTCGATCTGGTACTGTCGGTCATGCAGCTGCTTATACCGCCCGCCGAGTAGCCAGCAGTTCATGGTGCGTTCCGCGCTCCATGATCTCGCCGCCATCAAGTACCAGAATCTGATCGGCGCTCCGGATTGTGGATAGGCGGTGCGCAATCACGAAGGTAGTTCGGCCTTTGCGAAGCGTGCGCAATCCGTCCTGAATCTGCGCTTCACTCTCGCTATCCAGGTTCGACGTGGCTTCGTCGAGAATCAGAATGCGCGGCTCTGCCAGTATGGCGCGCGCAATCGCAATGCGCTGGCGCTGCCCGCCCGAAAGCTTGATGCCGCGCTCTCCAACTACCGTCTCGAAACGTTCAGGGAAGGAATTCACGAATTCATCACAATGCGCGATTCTGGCCGCGGTCTCAATCTCGGCGCGCGTTGCATCGGGCTTTGAAAAACGGATGTTGTCTGCAATCGTGCCGTCAAACAGAAAATTGTCCTGGAGGACGATTCCGAGTTTCGACCGATAGTCAGTCAGTCTGATGGACGAGAGATCCTTTCCATCGACGAGCACTCGTCCGCTCGAAGGTTGAATGAACGTCATGACAAGGCCAATGAGTGTGCTCTTGCCCGAACCGCTTGGCCCCACGAGTGCCGTCGTCGAGCCGGCTCGCGGCGCTGAATGATACATTTCTGAGCACAGGCAGCCCGGAGCGATACTCAAAGCTCACATCGTCAAAGACGACTTCGCCTGCGAGATTCTGTCAGAGGCTGGCGATTCTCGTCATCGCTGTCCTCACGAACAACATTTTTGATTTCGCGGATTCGATCGAGACCCGCGAGCGCTTCGGTTATCTGTGTTCCGATTGAAGCGATCTCGACAAGCGGCAATGCCATCAATCCCGTGAAAAAGATGTACATCACCAGCTCGCCCATCGTCATCGAACCATCAAGGACTGCCCTTCCTCCTAGAAGGATCATGATCATTCCGACCATGCCGATGATTACGGAGGAATAAGCGGTGATCCCCGAAATTCCGGTTACCGACTTTGCGATATTGCGGAAAAGACGATGAACTCCGCGCGCAAAAATCAGGTCTTCACGCTTCTCGGCCGTGTATGCCTTTACGACACGTATGCCACTCAGCGACTGCGAAAGCCTTCCCGTAACCTCTGCCTGGATCTTGCCGCGCTCTCGAAAGAGCGGACGAAGTCTCTTAAGTGCAAAGGCCATCCCGCCACCGAAGGCCGCAAGGACGATGAGTGTGATCGTGGTGAGTCTCCAATTGACATAGAGAAGGATACCAAACGCGAAGATCCCGTGACAATTCCACCTGTCAACTGGGCAAGACCGGTTCCAACAAGGTTACGCACTCCTTCCGCATCGCTCATGATTCGCGAAATGAGTACTCCGGTCTGAGTTGAATCAAAGTAGTTGACCGGAAGACGCGCAACGTGTTCCTCGACACTCTTCCGCATCTCGGTAATTGCCCGCTGTGCCGCTACACCCAGCACTTGAGACAATGCAAAGGATGTCACTGCTTGAAGCAGAGTCGCAGCTCCCGTCGCTAACGCGATCGGAAGCAACAGTTCGGGACGGCGCCCTCCAATCACGTCGTCGATCAGGTATTTTGACGAAGCTGGCAGTACCAGGCCGGCGAGGCGGCTGATCAGCATTAGCACGAGTCCAAGTGAGAGACGTGCTCGGTGCGCCCACACCAGCCCGGTTGCGTCTCTCCATCCCGCAAACCTCGACTTCTTTTTTTCGACTAATGCATTATCCATTGTGAACCGTCACCTGGGAGCGCTGGAGTGCTCTGACACGGCTTTGCGTCCCGTGGAGCACTGACGGGAGACTAAAGCGGCGCCAAGCCGCCGCACTCCAAATTCGGCGCACGGTCTTACGTAATGTATCACTTGTAGAACACGTGCATCTCCTGAAAGCGTGGGCCGCCGTGACGTTTCCAGGGTAGCCTGAAGAACCTTCCCTTCAACACGAAACTCTTGCTGAAAAGTTGCCTGAAACCAACACTGGCAAAGTCTTCCGCCGATTAGTCCATACCACTTCGGACCAACATCACTGTCCCAGAAAACGAGAGTCTCGGGCGGTGCGTTTCGCAGCGTCTCGAGGTTACGCGCCCGTTCAGAAGACATCGGAAGCCAATGCGAGGGCTCGCAACCCAGGCGGATACACATATACGACTGGCTGAAGACCAGTTTCTGAAACCGCAAACCTTCAGAAGGCAGGTTTGCCACAGCTTCGTCAACTGCCCGTGAATCACGAGTGAATGGATAACCGTCAACGTAGAAAAGACAAACCAGGAAAGCCGCCGCTAAAAGTATCGCAGTAGCGCCGCGCCTCTGAAGCAGGGTAAAGCGATTCCATCCAGCGAGAGTAGCGAGAGCGGTTATCGGGGCCACACATACCAGGTAACGCGGGTATCCGGCGTCGCCGAACCAGCCTCTCGCATACATCACGGCGTGCACAAGAAAGATGGCTGCAAAGCTCCAAAGACCAGCGACAAGCACCTTCGAGCGAAACATCTCAACGAAGCCACGCACGAATTGAGGCAGAAAGAATGGGCCGACAATCAACGGAAGAATGGCAATGTACCACCAGAACGGGCCGCCCCTGCTCAAGTGATTGAATGGCTGCCAGTCTGACGGCCAGTTGTGCGCAAGCCAAAGTGGATCTCCACTGAACACAAAAGTGCAGAGCCACCAGGAAGCTATTCCAATTCCTAAAATTGCCACACGCCGAATGCGCACAAGAAAGGACACGCTGGCATCTGACTCGAAAAGTAGCCGGATTGCCCAGACCACGCACACGAAAAACCCTTCGGGTCTTACAAGAATCAGCAAAGAAACGATCAATGCAGCGAAGGATCTTCTTCCACGAAGGTCAAGTCTGAGCGCAAAAATGAACAGGAGTGCGAAAAGCGGCTCGGTGAGCGTGACCGAAAAAAGCAGGAAGAATGCAGGCTGCAGCAGGAGTAAAGGTACCGAAAGCTCCGCTCGCGCCATCCTCAGGTCGCGAGCGGTGCAGAAGGTCTGCCACGCCGTCGCAAGCGAAATCAGCAACGTTAAGATCTTCGCTGCGGTGTACCCAACCTGTGCGGGAATCGAGTAGAGGAGTGTGAAGAGCGGACGAGACCAGACGCCGATAAAGTATGCTGGCTTAACGAAGGCCCAGCGGGCAAAAAGATAGTGATATCCAGCGTCCTGCTGGTCTCCATCGGGATAAAGTAAGACAAGCGCCAGGCCGATCAGGAAAAACAGAGCTAACCAGCGATAGGACCTCAAGCCTTTGCTGGTTCCTGAGCCACAGGGAGACTTTGTGGGGATGAATCATCGCGAAGAATCTTGTAAGTCTTCAGCCCTGCCCAGACAGTATCTCCCGGCGAGAGATGAAATCGACGCGCTTCCCATTTCGTTCGAAGAACCTTGATGACGATCCCACCTGGTGTCCCAGCGCGCTGCACATCCCCTGTCTGAAATCGCCCGAACGAGTCTCGCCGCGAAACCGACTGGCCTTTCACAACCAATCGGATAGTGAGTGATTCCGTGGCTCCCGTGAAAGAGACGTCGATGACTTCACCACGACCAAGATGCGCGGTCGCATCTACACGACCCGTCGCAGATGTGAGCAATACATCTTCAGGACGAAAGATCAACTTGACGCCATCTCCCTCGGCAAGCCCGCGCGGCGACCCCGACAATGGCAGCACTCGCTCGCCGTCAAGCAGAATTGTCCCGTGCTGAACTGTTCCGGCGATCACGTTGGCAGCGCCGAGAAATGTTGCTACGAACTCCGTTTGTGGATCATTGTAGACTTCGTCGGGTGTGCCAATCTGTTCGAGCCTTCCGCGATTGAGGATGGCAATCTGATCGCCCAGCTCCATCGCTTCTTCCTGATCGTGCGTAATGAATAGCGCCGGCACACGCAACCTCCGCAACAGGTCACGTATGTCCCGTCTCAGTCCGACACGAGTCTGCGGATCGAGCGCGCTGAACGACTCATCAAACAAAAGCACCTCGGGCCGGTATGCCAGCGCGCGCGCTATTGCCACGCGTTGTTGCTGACCTCCGGAGAGCTGCCACGGATGTTTGTCACGCTGATCCGTCAAGCCGACAAGATCGAGCATCTTCTCGACTTCGGATGCTCGCTCTTTCCGGTTGATCTTTCGTATCTTGAGCCCAAAATCGATGTTCTCGGCAACCGTCATCCGCGGGAAGAGTGCGTAGTTCTGAAAGATTACGCCGACCTTGCGATCGCGCGCACGCAGTTGCTCGACGCGGCGCCCATGCAGATAGATCTCGCCGCTGTCAGGCACCTCAAGCCCTGCAATCAATCGCATCGTCGTACTCTTGCCGCTTCCCGAATGACCGAGCAGGACCAGGCTCTCGCCTTCAGGTATGGAGAAACTCACATCATCAAGTACCTGCTCCTGGTCAAAGCTCTTGGTGAGACCACGGACCCATACGGCTGCACCCGGATCGGGCTGCAGCTCTACCCATCTTTCCGGAAAGAGAGACACCATTTCGTTCGCCATTTTTCCTCGCTTCCCTTTGACGAAAGCTTCACGCCTCTAGCGTTCGAGGCGCTTCCGGAAAAAGATGATCAAAGAGAATATCGCGAATGAAAGGATTGCCAGTACAGCGGCAATCGCGTTCGCACCCTCAATGTCACCTTCATTGAATTTCGTATAAATATACAATGGCGCCGTCTGCGTCTTCATTGCAAGGTTCCCGCTCACCATTATCGTCGATCCGAACTCTCCAACCGAACGCGCAAAGGTGAGAAGTGCCCCTGTAATAATCGCGCCCTTGAGGCTCGGCAGCACTACGTACCTGAATGTCTGCCAACGCGTCGCTCCGATCGTTTCCGCCGCATCCTCAAAGCTCGTGTCGAGATTGTCCAGAGCCGGTTTGATGACACCGAATGCCAGAGGAAAAGTCACAAAGATGTTGGCAAGAACGATCGCCGAAGTCGTGAACATGATCTGGAAATCTGTCGGCTGCAGGAATTGCCCGATCAGGCCACCACGTCCCCACAGCAACAATAGTGCAAAACCCGCAACAGCCGTCGGGATCGCAGTCGGGAGGCTGATCACGATCATCAGCGCCGAATCACCCTTGAATTCATACTTGTTGAGCACATATGCAGCCGCGATACCGAAAATCACATTGCACAACGTTGCAATACTGCTTGTCCAGAGACTGAGCTTGAGCGAGAAGAGTGCCGCCGGGTTGGTCAGTGCTTCCCAGAAATGAACCGGCCCCTTGCTCATACCAAAGATGAAAACTGACGCAAGCGGCAGTATCACCAGAGGCAGCATGGCCGTGATCACGACGCCAATGCCAAAGGGCCGCGCCAAGTCCATCCGCCTTCCAAGCGGCATCTCTCGTTTTCTTGTCAGCAAGGCCATGATATCTGGTGCATGTAGTACCGCCTTCAGGCGGAATCGTTGCGCCGATTCCGCCTGAAGGCGGTACTACATGCCCGTGACTACTGCTTCAACCCCTGAATACGTGCCTTCCAGACACCTTCAACAATCTCGGGATATGCCTTCTCCCATCCCCCAAAATCCTTGATGTAGAACGGACGCTGTATCCGCGAAAACTTTGGCTGTGCCTTATTCAATTCTTCATTCGGGGACCGAAAATAATGTTTCACCCACGCCTTCTGAGCCTCGTCAGACCAAAGGTATCGGGCGAACAGCTCTACGATCGCATACTTCCACGGGGGCATATCGTGATCGATGATAATCGCCGGATGCTCACTGAATATCGTAATTGGTGGCGCGACCAGGTCAAAAGCGTATGGTTTGTCGTACAGTTGAAGTGCTTCAAGCTCATAGGTTACAAGCGCGTCGCCTTCGCCGCGCTCGAACTGTGTACGCGCTTCCCGCGCTGATCCTGGAGTTGCAATCACGTTCTTCCAGATATTACGCAAAAGCTCAAAAGCCTTTCCAGGATCGTCGTGGCCCCACTTGCGTGTTCTCAGAATCTCTGAGCCATAGATAGCCATGAGTGACCATTGGCCTGCTCCCGAAGAGATCGGATCGGCGTGAATCAACTTTAATCCGGGTTGAGCCAGGTCACGGAAATCGCGGATCTTCTTCGGATTTCCGGGACGCGTCATGATCACCATAGGTGTTGTATGAACGATTCCATTGTTGGGCAGCCATTTCCAGTCACTCTTTGTGGCCTTATCCTGACGCATTCGCGCCGCATTTCGATCGATTGCCACAATCGCGATATCCGCTTTCGCACCTGAAACGACAAGATTGGTGATGATCTCCGACGCAGCAAACGACTTCCCAAACTCGATATGCTGCCCGGTTTTCCGCTTCCAGTCCGCCTGGAACGACGGGAAAATGTCTTTCTCGAGCGCTTCACCCACAACACTGAAACCGTACACCGTTATTGTGATCGCATCGACAGCTGACTCCTCCTGCTTGCGGCAGCCATAAGCAGAAAGAAGCAGCGCAATCACACCCACGATAGTCAACTTGCTGCGGGGCATTTGAGAAACCATCGGTCGATACCGGTCCGGCATATAGCACCGCCCTTAGGCGGGATGTGCCGGTAGTGGGATATTCCGCCTGTTGGCGGTAAAAACGTGCTAGACGCCGACTGAGATGTCTTTAGACTTGGACGATGCCGTTAGATGCCACGGGTCACTGGGTGTGAGCTTAATAGCCCGATTTCCGCATCCTTAATGGTCCCTGATAGAAATATAGACCCTGATAGATAGAGCCTGTGTTGTTTTCTCCCAGCCGGCTTTCTCGTGATTCTTTCTTCGACGCAGGGCTTTGATAGTTTTCAAGTCTTGCGCGCCGAAATCCGAGACCACGGCGGTTATACACGCTTCCGACAACGAATGTCAAATGCCCGTAAACCTATCGAATCAAAGGTGAATACCGCATTCGAGCTTGACTTGTCCGTCCCACCTTCCGCTTCTTTCATGAGCACCCTCCGCGACCTTTCGCGTGCACGGCTCGCACCCGATACTCGCATATCCTTCATCGTAAAGCCGGTTATATGGAAGATTGCGTTTGCTGATGTAGTCCCACACTCGAGCCTTCGTCCATCCGCAAAGCGGATTGATCTTGATGAGTTCGTAGCGCGAACTCCACTCCACCGGCGTCAATCCCGACCGGGACGGTGAAGAATCGCGACGCAGAGCGGTCAGCCAGGCACGCTTGCCACTCAGCGCTTCACCCAGGGGATCGACCTTGCGGAGTTTGCAACAGAGGTCCGGATCTCGAGCAAACAGCCGATCGCCATGAACAGCCGCCTGCTCCTCGACGCTCAACCTGCTCCGCACCTCAACAATGTTGAGGTTGTAGCGGGCCCGAAGCTCTTCCTTCAACTCGTCGGTAGCAGCGAACTGAAAACCGGTGTCGATGTAGATCACCGGCGTTTCAGGAGCGATTCGCGCGAGATGATCGATCAACACAACGCCTTCAGCTCCGAAGTTCGACGTCATGACGAGACCCGTCCCAAACCTTCCCGCTGCCCACTTCACGACATCGTCAACCGAATCGGTCTCCTTTACCTCGAACGGAGCGAGAAGCCGATCGGAAATTGCGCGTGCAGCATCTCTTTTTCCCTCGCGCAGCAGATCAAGCGCTTCGGATTCTACAAATGCTCTCAGGACGTCTCGTCTCTCGGCAAAATCAGGAACTACCTGCTTTGCGCGTGCACGCATCTCCGCCGCCAGGGAAAGCAGGTCACCATATTCTGCACCTATCATCTCGTCGACTTCGCGCTTGACGCGCTGCGCCAGAACCGGACTGGCTCCCGAAGTTGAAATTGCAATCTGCAGTTCGCCGCGCTCAACGAGCGCCGGCGTGATGAAATCACAAATATCCGGTTGATCAACGACGTTGCACCAGATTGACCGTTTGCGAGCTGCACCGGAGACCTGCTCATTCACTATGCGATTGTCCGTCGCACTGATTACCAGTACCGCACGGTCGAGGTCGCCGTCCTCGAACGCTCGATCAACGTGAAGAATTTCATCGCGAGATGCCAGTTCAGTAAGCTTCGGCGTTATGTCCCGGGCTTACTACTTTGACCAGCGCGCCCGCGCTCAGCAGCTGAACGATCTTGGCTTCGGCAATGTTGCCTCCGCCGACAACAACGACCGGCTTACCTTTCAAGTCGAGATGAATCGGGTAATAACGCATAGCTTTATGCCGCGCTCGCGTGAACCGGAAGGTAGCTCGCCTCAAACCATTGAAGCTCGGATCGAAGTCGAACAACTTCGCCAATCACTATGATCGCCGGAGACGTTACCTCTTCCCGTTTGACCAGTGCATCGACTTCAGCAAGGGTTGTAACCCAGGTTTCCTGGCTCTCTCTCGTCCCCCATCGGATGATCGCTACCGGCACGTCGCCTGCCCTGCCATTCCTGATAAGTTCTGTGGCAATTTCGCCGATACGTGAAACACCCATGAAGATCACTATCGTGTCGACCCCTCGCGCAAGGTGGTCCCAGTGGACGTGCGACTCCGCCTTCAACGGATCCTCGTGTCCTGTCACAAAAGCAACGGAGCTGCTCGAAGCGCGGTGCGTGATCGGAATGCCAGCGTATGCGGGGACGGCAATTCCAGCAGAGACGCCCGGTACCACTTCCCACTCGATTCCTTCCTTGACGAGAACCTCCGCTTCCTCGGCGCCCCGCCCAAAGATAAAGGGATCACCGCCCTTGAGACGTACGACGATTGCGTATTCCCCGGCTTTTCTTACAAGCAGGTCGTTGATCTCCCCTTGTGTCCACGAAGCAGCGCCCTTCCTTTTGCCCACATCTACGAGCTCGGCGAAAGGCGATGCATAGTCGAGAATCTCGCGACTCACGAGCGCATCATAGACAACGCAGTCGGCAGCGCGGATAAGGTCGTGCGCCTTGATGGTCAAAAGAAGCGGATCTCCGGGACCAGCTCCCACAAGATACACCTTGCCACTTCTTCTCATTATGCTGCCCTCACTTTCTCTTCGCTCACGATCAAACCACGTTCCTCAAGCTCGGAAAGCACCTTCTGCACGCTCGCTTCGACCGCTTCCTTGTCGCTCTCTATGAGCACTTCAGGTGAAAGCGGTTCTTCGTACGGATCCGAGATCCCCGTAAAATGTTCAATCTCCCCGGCGAGAGCCTTGCGATAGAGTCCCTTCACATCGCGCTCGAGCAGTGTCTCGATCGATGCTTTTACAAAAACCTCGACAAACGGCGTTCCCTCGGCTTCGATCTGCTCCCTGACTTCATCACGAATCGATCGATACGGTGAGATTGCGGCCGAGATAACCACGACGCCGTTGCGTGAAAGAAGACGCGCCACGTATCCGATGCGTCGAATGTTCGTATCGCGATCTTCCTTCGAAAACCCGAGGCCCTTGCTCAGGTTGGTTCGGACTTCATCGCCGTCGAGAACCTCGACGCGAAGGCCTCGCTCCTGTAATAGAGGCGCGAGCGCGCCGGCAACGGTTGTCTTCCCCGCGCCCGACAGTCCGGTCAGCCAGATGGTAAAACCCTGCGACATTACGTCTCCCTCCTACTCCTGATTCTCTTTCTTCGTCAGGCTGCCTGTGCAGCCTCGTTCAATCCTTCAATAAGTACTTGAGCAACTTCCGGACGCGTAAACTCGGGCGGCGGCACTTCACCCCGTTCGAGCATCTCGCGCACTCGTGTTCCGCTCAACGCGACGTGATCTTCCTGCGGATGCGGGCACGTCTTTACCGACGCCATACCATCGCAGCGCCGGCAGTAGAATGTGTTGTCGAAGAACATGGGCGTAATCCCAATCTCGCGCGGTCCAAACTCCGCGAAAATCCGCTGCGCGTCATAGGTGCCGTAGTAGTTCCCGACGCCTGCGTGATCTCTGCCGACTATGAAGTGCGTGCAGCCATAGTTCTTTCGGATGATGGCGTGAAAAACTGCCTCGCGCGGACCGGCGTACCTCATCGCCGCCGGCAGCGCCCCGAGCAACGTCCGCGTCGATGGATAGTATTTTTCAAGGATTACTTCGTAAGCGCGCAGTCTGACTTCGGCAGGAATGTCGTCGGCCTTGGTTTCACCAACGATCGGGTGAAGAAACAGCCCGTCAACAGTTTCAAGTGCGCACTTCTGAATGTATTCGTGTGCTCTATGGACCGGATTGCGCGTCTGAAACGCAACGACGCGAGACCAGCCGCGCTCTTTGAACTGAGCCCTGGTTTCAGTTGGCGAGAAGCGATAAGCGGTAAAGGCATGGCGGCCGAAATGCTCAAGCAGGCTGATCTGACCGCCGACGAGGAACTCTCCCTGTGAATACAGAGCCTTCACTCCCGGATGCCGTTCATCGACCGTCAGATAGACTCGCTCAGCTTCAAGGCGCTTGTTGTAGCTGAATACCTCGGACACTTTCAGAGCTCCGAGGAGCCGTCCTTCAGGGGACTTGAGCCCGACGTCGGTCCCGGCCCGCAATCCGGACACTTCTTCGTGACTGGCAGAAAGAGTTACCGGAATCGTCCACACGGTTCCATTTGCAAGTCTGCGATGATCGCGGACTGCAACGTAGTCAGCCTCTCCCATGAATCCCTGGAGTGGAGAGAATGCGCCGTTTGCAATCAGCTCGAAATCGGAGATCGCGCGCGCCTTCAATGTGAGGGTTGGAGCGTGGCGGAGCGATGCTACCAAATCGTTGCGTTCCTCTGCTGCAACTTCTCTGTTGATAAGTGCTCCACCGTGAGGTTGAATTGAGCTCATTTTGGTTCTGGTTCTCCTAAGAAATAATTTGTAATTGCAGCCTCAAACGTCCAATGATGGACGTTTGCCACAAGTGGCCTTTAAAAGCCGGATTGTGAGAGGGAATCGAGTGGATGGACCCGGGAGACTATCCCCGGTCATCAATGACTAGCAACAACAACAGGAGCAGGTAGTGCGGAGGGAAAAGATGAAGGTAATCCGATCGAACTTGTCGAGGGGACGCTTGAGTCTGCCAAAACTATCGGGCATCACATGCTCCTTCCAATAGAGTAAACCAATGAGACATATACCGCATATCCCCAGCCGTTGTCAATGCAACCTGGGAGCGCCATTTGGAGTGCGGCGGCTTGGCGCCGCTTTAGTCTCATGTCGGACTATTCGTCGCGGACGAAAGGCGGCGCCAGGCCGCCCACGCCAAACATCACTCAGTGCGAAGTGCTCTCAGTGGATCAACTCGCGTAGCACGACGCGCCGGGATCCAGCAGGCGACAATAGCGGTAACTATCAGCAACAGTGCCACCCCGGCAAAAGTCAGCGGATCAGTCGCACTCACCTCAAATAACAGACTCTTCACAAGGCGCGTCAGCGCCAGGGATGCAATCAGTCCGATTGCAATCCCAATCAGTGCCAACCTCATTCCCCGCTTTATTACAAGCTTCAGCACATCGTTCCCGTCTGCGCCCAAAGCCATCCGAATCCCGATTTCGCGGGTATTCTGACTCACGGTGTAGCCCATTACTCCGTAGAGTCCGATCGTCGCGAGTGCGAGGCCCAGCAGCCCGAATACTCCAATCAGTACAACCGCGCTGCGCTGCGGCGCGAGCGAAGCGCGTAACTGTTCCGCAAGCACGCTGGCATTGAAGACTGGCAGGTTTCCATCAAGTGCCTTCACTTCGCGCCGCACGGCTGAAAGCATTTCCACTGAATTGCCGTGAGTCCGCACATGCAAAGTCATCAGAGAGCGGTATTGTTGAAGTGACGGCAGGTACATTTGCAATGTAGGCGGCTCAGTCAACCGCTGATACTTTGCGTCCCTTACGATGCCCACCACTTCAAGCGAGAATGTGGGCTTGCCCCCGATAAAACGGACCAGTTGTCTTCCGAGCGGGTTCTCGCCAGGAAAGATGCGGCGAGCCAGCGATTCGTTAAGAATGACAACACCCGGCGCTTCCTTTCCATCTGCCGCACTGAAGTCGCGACCAGAAATGAAAGGTATTTCCAGCGTCGCAAAATAACGCGGCGCGACTATGTTGTAGTCAACGGGAACCGCTGCAGCATCTTCAGTATGGTTATCTCCACGTACGCGCGTATCTCCATGTCGGCCCGCCAAGAGGAATCGTTTGAGCCAGGCTCGCAGAACGAACACCGGGCAGCATCTCAACCCGCTCAATGATCTGGCGATAGAACTCGCGTCCTCTTTCCTCTGAATAAGCTTGCTTCCCCAAATCGAGCGATGCCGTCACAACTTCATCTGCTTCGAATCCGGGCTGAACGGCTTGCGCCTTTTGCAGTGTCCTTACAAAGAGACCCGCCGCGACGAGAACGACCAGCGAGACCGAAATCTGTCCGGCGACGAGCAGGCCGTTGATCTTCATTCGCTGTTTGCCGAGACTGCCACGAGAAGCGTCGTTCAACACGGGCGTGATCGCGGTTCTTGCTGACTGCAATGCAGGGATCAATCCGAAGAGCAGGCCGCTGACCAAGGCGATGAGTACGGCGAAACCAAGCACATTCTTATCCGGGCTCAGGTTGAGAGCCGCATAATGCTCCCCTCCGAAAGAGACGAAATTAGTCAACGGTTGAGCGAGCCAATGTGCCAGGAACACGCCGGCGAGCCCTCCAAGCGCAGCGAGCAGCAGACTTTCAGTGAGCAGTTGTCGAATCAGACGACGTCGCGAGGCGCCAATCGCCAAACGAATCCCTATCTCCTTCCTGCGCGCCTGGCCCCGGGCGAGGAGCAGGTTGGCTACATTCGCGCACGACAGCAGCAGCACCAGTCCAGCCACTGCCGTTAGTAAGCCCACGAAGTTACGCGCATCGTTGCGATCTGACGGCCCCAGTCCAAGTTTGGGGATGAGAGCAATGCCTACACCTTTGTTGGTGTCTGGATACGTAGTTTCAAGTGCTCGAGCCACGCCCGTGAGATCAGCCCGTGCCTGGTCCAAAGTGAAATTCGGTTTGAGACGTCCAAAGGCTCTCAGCCAGCCCCTGGCAGTGCGTGTCCTGTTCGCAAGCTTGAGAGTCGGGTCAATTACGCCTGCCATGGACACCGGCATCCAGACGTCAGTTGTCCGTCCGGTCTCAACGCCGGTGAACTCCGGGGGCGCGACGCCAATAACGGTAAAGGGATAACCGTTCAGCCTGACCGTCTTTCCAACAACGCCTGGATCAGAATTGAAGGCGCGCTTCCACAAGCTATAACTGATGACCGTCACCGGATCGGCGCCCGCATCACCGTCGTCACGTGCGACGAGCACGCGGCCCATCGCAGCTGACACGCCGAGAACATCGAAGTAATTACCAGAAATGAATGCTGCGGGAATACGCGAAGCTTCTCCCCCATCACTCAGGTGAACGGCCGTTGGACCAAAGGTCGCCAGTCCTTCGAGGCAAGTATTGCGGTCGCGGTAATCGAGATAGTCAGGATAACTGGGCCCAAGTCCGGTTCGTTCCCATGTCACGAGCACCAGGCGCCGCGGCTCTGTCACACCGCCTGGGGGACGAATCAGCAGCGCATTCAATACGCTGAATATTGCGGTGTTGGCACCAATGCCGATCGATAAGGTCAGTATGGCAATCAGGGTGAAGCCCGGCGTCTTTACGAGCATTCGCGTGCCATAGCGCAAGTCCTGCCACAAATCTGCGAGGGCTCCTGCCCGCCGGCTGCTTCCGGGGACGATGGGCTCGGTCGCAACCTGTCGTTCGACGCGCCGAAGTCTTCGCGCCAGCAGATCGCCTTCACTCAACTCCGCAAGAGCAAGCCTCGCAGCTTCCGCTGATGTAACGCCGCCTGACAGCAGCTCCTGGTAGTGGTCCTCCAGATACTGCGAAAGCTCTTCGGTGATGGCGTCCTCGCGTGCCGGCTCGATGTTGAGGCTTGCCAGCCGCAATCTGATGTCGTGCTTCCAGTCAGGCATTCTCGACACTCGTCACACGGTTGATGGCCGCGACAAAGGACTGCCAGATGCTCCGTTGCGCGGCGAGAACTTTGATGCCGTCACGTGTCAGTTTGTAGTAACGACGCCTTCGCTGCCCCGCCTTCTCGACCCAGCGACCCTCGATCCAGCCTCGTTTCTCAAGCCGGTAGAGCAACGGGTAAAGCGATGCCGCGTTGAACTTGAGAACACCATCAGAGCGGGTTTCGATGAGTTTGCGGACTTCGTAACCGTGGCGCGGGCGGGCTTCGAGGAGCGAGAGGATGAGGAGCTCGGCGCTCCCCTTTTTGAGTTCGCGGTCGAGCCTCTCGGGATTGATAGCTGACATAAACACATATTACATAATCAGCCTTCTCCAGTCAAAAAACGGTCCAGCCTGGGAGCGCCTGGCGAGCGCCGGCGTCTGGCCGGCGAACGCGCTCCACAGGTGACGATTCACTTCTTCGTCGCGATCCACTTGCCCGATCCTTTGGGGAATTGAGCAGTGCCCGCCATCATCACCGTGGACTCGATCGTCCCCGTATATATGTACTTGAACGGCTCTCCGCTTCTGTTCGTGCCCTCAGCACTAAACATCACGTTATTGCCTTTCACCGAACCAGTGACCCTTAAGTCGCCGGACCCGGTGGATTGAATGCCCGTAAGCTTCTCGCCGTTCTGTTTCAAAACGAGAGTACTTTTGACGTCCTGCGGGCCACCGTCCAAATTGACCGAGACATTGCCAGGTGCCGGAGATATCGGCCGCACCAGGCCAGCCCGCGTCCGGTACCAGCGATAGTCCGAGCAGAAAAGTGATCAGTACTAAGCTCTTCATAAAGCCCTCCTTGGTTAAGTAGATTCATCGATGACCAAGCGGCTACTCATATCTGAGTGCCACCAATGGGTCGACACGCGTCGCTCGCAGCGCCGGCAACGAGCACGCAACCAGCGCCACGACAGTCAACAGCAGTGGGATCACAACAAAGGTCAGCGGATCGGTAGCGCTCACACCGAAGAGCAGCTTCTCGAGCAAGCGCGTCAACGCGAAGGCTGCAACCACACCGATTGCCAGGCCAATGAACGTCAGAATCATGCCCTGCCCCACCACGAACTTGAGCAGGTTGCGCGGCTGCGCACCGAGCGCCAGACGGATGCCCATTTCGCGCGTGCGTTCGGTTACTGAGTACGACAACACGCCGTAGATTCCGACGGCGGCCAGCAATAGTGCGAGCAGCCCGAAAAGCGTCAACAACGCCGCTGCCAAACGCTCGGCGTAAAGTGATCCGTCTTTCTGCTCTGCCAATGTTCGCAAGTTGTAAACAGGCAGCGTTGCATCCAGCGCTTGCACTTCGCTACGCAACACCCGCGAATAGGCTGCGGGTCCGTCGCTGTCCGTACGTGGAGTGTCAGATCCGGCACGTAGTTTTGCAGCAGTGGCACGTAGATCGCCGGGCGTGCGTCTACAGTCAGGCCTTTCTCCTTGGTGTTTGTGACGACACCGACCACCTCGGCAAACTGACACCCGTCTTGATGCGTTTGCCGACCGCATCCTGACCGGGCCAATAACGACGTACCATCGCTTCATTGACGATAACCACGCGCGGTGCGATTGCCGTGTCCTGAGCATTGAATTCGCGACCGCGCACGAGTGAAGTTCCGAGCGTTTGGAAATAGTCCTGGCTGATGGCATTGAAATCAAACGCGAGTCTTTCGTTGGGCTGCGGTTGATATCCCTCGATGTTTGCCGGACCTATCCAGGGAATATCGCTGAAGGCGACGATGCTCGCAAAGCTGACTGCCTCGACCCCGGGCAAGGCCGCGACCCGCCGGGAGAGATGTGACACGAACTGCAGCCCGCGCGTTTCGTCATACCCGTTCCTGCTCAGATCGAACGACGCAGTCACGACTTTCGCCGGGTCGAAGCCGGGGTCAATCGCTTGCAAAGCTCGCAAACTCTTGACACACAATCCTGCGCCGATGAGCATCACGACCGATAAGGCTACCTGAGCTACAACGAGCACGCTGCGCATACTGATTCGACGCGCACCGCTGCGAGAAACCTGGCGTGTCTTCCTTGAGAGCTGCGACGAAATCAGGCCTGGAGGCTTCGACCGCGGGGGCGAGGCCGAAAACGATTCCGGTCAGTAGTGACAGACCGAGCGTGAAACCGAGCACTCGTACATCCAGGCGGCCATCGAAGGCGCGAGGGACGTAGTTGGTTTGTTGTTGGACCTGCAACAACAGGTCAGTGATCCAGTATGCGACCAGCAAGCCAGTGCCGCCGCCCAGCGCCGCCAGGATCGTGCTCTCGGTCAGCAACTGCCGCACGATGCGCAAACGACTGGCGCCGACAGCCAGCCTGACCGCAATCTCCCTGCGCCGCGCCGACGAACGCGCGAGCAGCAGATTGGCGACGTTCGCACAACCAATCAACAGGACAAACCCGGCAACGCCCATCAATAGTTTCAACGGCAGGGAGATATCGTTGACACGATTCGTATGACCACGGCTTCCGTCCATCAGAAAGAGTTTGGTCGGATCAGCAATCGTATCGATTGCCTTGTCTGAAGAGGTTCTCGTGGCATCTTCAACCAGCATCGCCAGCGCTGCTTGCGCTTGCGCACGACTGACATCCGGTTTGAGTCTTCCTATCAAAAACAGCCAGCCCCAATTGCGATTGTCCAGACTGCTGGTGCGGTTCCAGGGCTGCGCCTGCATCTGCATCATTGCCGGCACGTAGACATCATTCATTGTGCCGCGCGTCGTGCCGGTGAATTCTGAGGGAGCAACGCCAACCACCGTATAGCGGTAATTGTTCAGACTGAGTGTCTTGCCAATCACAGCAGGATCAGCACCGAACCGCCGCCGCCACAAGCCGTGACTGATGACAACGACCGGATGTGTGCCGCGCGTGCGATCCTCTTCGGGCAGAAAAAAGCGTCCGAGCGCAGGCCGTACGCCAAGCACCGAAAAGTAATTGCCTGAGACGATCTGCCCGATCACGCGTTCCGTCTGAACCCCGTCGCTCAGGTTGAAGGGCTGCTGAAAGTACGCTACAAGCCCTGACAAAACTTCATTGCGGTCGCGCAGCTCGGCATACATCGGGTAAGAGAAAATCCCAGGATCTCCGCTGGCGTCTTTGACTAATGCGACTAGATGATTTGGCTGCTCAACCGGCAGTGAACGAATCAACACCTTATCCAAGAGCGTGAAAATTGCCGTGTTCGCGCCGATACCCATTGCCAGCGTGAAGACGGCAATCAATAGTGAAGCCGGGATTCTTGACCAGCATTCGTGAGCCATAGCTGATGTCTTGCGCTAATCGTTCGAGTGAGGTCAATCCCCAGATCTCCCGCGTCACCTCCTTGACCAGACCGATGTTGCCAAATTCTCGACGAGTTGACTCTTGAGCCTGCTCAGCCGTTTCGCCACGCTCCATCCGGTCCTGCTTCGCCATTGCAAGGTGGCTTTGAATTTCTGCCTCGAGTTCTCCTCGCGCCGTTGCCGCCCCCAGAGTGGTAATCTCACGCCTCACTCTCCTTTCCGGACGGATTCAGGACGCCCGCGATCGCCTCTGACATCTTTTCCCAGTTGGACCGTTCCGCAGCCAACTGCTTTCTCCCGGTGGCAGTCAGGCGATAAGCCTTGACCCGCTGGTTATTCTCAGAGACGGTCCACTCTGAGGAGATCCACTTCCTCCGCTCGAGCCGGTGCAGCGCCGGGTAGAGCGAGCCGGTATCAACCTGAAGCACCTCGCCGGAGCTGATGCGAATTGCCTGGCTGATGCCGTAACCATGCTGCGCGCCCCACTGCAATGTCTGAAGTATGAGGAGATCGAGTGTTCCCTGAAGCAATTCAATCCGGTTTTGATAGCGAGTTTTCATGGCGATCTTCTTTGAGCGATCTCCTTGACGATAATCTTGAGGCTGTAGACATTCTACATGTATAATCTGTAGAATGTCTACAGCCATTTGGATTTCCCGCGAATGACCCCGATCGCGGATGTCGATCTTGAAATCACAGCTTCCCAGAAACGGACACACGTTCAGGGTCGCAGCAGCGTGTTTTTCAGGTTAACTCATCCTGTTTCTATCATTTAGCCCGAGGAGCTAATCGGGCATAATATTTGATTCCTGTATGAGGTGAGTTGAGAGGGGTTATGCAATCACTGCTGCAAGATCTGCGCTATGGTGCGCGGATGCTCCTGAAAAAGCCCGGCTTCACAGTCATCGCCGTTGCAACGTTGGCGCTCGGCATCGGCGCAAACACAACCATTCTTGGCATGCTGAATGCACTGCTTTTGCGACCGGTTCCCGGCGTAGACAGACAAGATCGTCTGGTGCAAATCGGAACGACCAACAACGGTCAGGGATTCAATTCTGTGTCATATGCGGATTACCGCGAATTACCGGGATCAAAACTCGACGTTCTCAGGGATTGCAGCGGAAAGCGAGCAGCAGTTTCATCTGGGCACGGACAAAAGTGCGGAACGCATCAAGGGCGCGCTGATAACAGGGAATTATTTTGAAGTGTTCGGTGTAAAAGCCGCTCTCGGACGATTGATCGAACCTTCAGAAGCCGAAGTCGAAGGTGCGAATCCGGTCGCCGTCATCAGCGAGCGTTTGTGGCGGGATCAGTTTGGTGCAGAAGCTCATGCCCTTGGTCAAACGTTCAGCCTGAATTCGCACCCTTACACCGTCATCGGTGTAGCTGCCGAATTCAAGGGATCGAGTCCGCTGGACGAAAAAACAGATGTCTGGATTCCGGTGACGATGTGGAGGCACGGCAATCCCTGGATGGTGAAGATAGGAGTGGATTGGCTTAACAGTCGCAGTTCGGATTTTGTGGCGTTGTACGGCACGGCTCAAACCGGGCGTGACAGCGGCTCAGGCGCAGGCCGATCTTTCTGCAATTGCGGAAAGGCTTGGACAGACCTACCCCCAAACAAACGCGAAGCGTGGGGCGCGAGTTTTCGCAAGCCTCGGTTTGTCGCCTGCTGATGGCGTCGGAATTACAGCAATTCTTCGGCGTTCAGTTTGGAATTGTCGGCATAGTCCTGCTGATCGCGTGTGCCAACATTGCCGGGTTGATGCTTGCGCGGACTGCGGCACGGCAGAAAGAGATTGGTGTCCGCCTGGCGCTCGGAGCCGGTCGCTGGCGAGTTGCTGCGGCAGTTACTGACTGAAAGCACGCTGCTGGCCCTGCTTGGCGGGTTATTTGCACTGGTAGTCGCAGCCTGGTTGACCGATTGGCTGCGGGCGATGCTTGCCGGATGAGAACGTCGATATGCGGGACGCAACTCGAATTCACGATGGATTGGAGGGTCCTCGAGATTCACGCTTGGATTGTCTGATTCTCACCGGTCTCGCTGTTCGGGCTGGCACCTGCGTTGCAATCGTCGAAGTTGAATTTACTGCCTTCGCTGAAAGACGCTGAGTGGTTCGTTCAGCCGGCAAGAGCCGCTCTCGTTTGCGTAGCGCTTTGGTCATTGCTCAGATCGCACTGTCGCTCGATCTTGCTGGTCAGCGCCGGGTCTTTGCGTCCGCACGCTGCAGAACGCACAGGCAATCAACCTTGGCTTTGCCACGGAGAATCTCTTAACGGCGAAGCTGGATCTTGGACGGCAGAACTATTCCGAAGCACAAGGTCGTGCGTTTTATCAACAACTGCTCGAACGCACTGGCGGCCTGCCCGGCGTTCAGTCAGCCAGCATTGCGAGTCAATGTACCGTTACAAGGCACGAGCATGAGCAATTCTGTCGTTGTGGACAAACGGGAGCAATTCAACATCCGATATAACATTGTGACCCCGGAATATCTGGAGACAATGGGCATCCCCTTGCTGCTCGGACGACGGTTCAGCGACCAGGACAATGCCGCGTCACCTCGTGTCGCTATCATCAACGAGACGTTCGCGCGCTACGCCTGGCCGAACGAAAATCCTGTCGGCAGATACTTTGATTGGAAAGATCGGGTTGATCAGCGGATCGAAGTCATCGGCGTCGCTCGGGATGCGAAGAGTCAGGATCTATTCAAGAATCCGCCGAGCATCGCATATTTTCCGCTGGCGCAAAGATATGACGGCGGAATGACCCTGCACCTGCGATCGTCAATCAAGCCGGAGCAGTTGGTCGCCGCAGTACAGCAGGAGATTCGCACGCTCGATCCGAAGCTCCCAATCTATAACGTTCAGAACGCTCGATCAGTACCGGCACGATGCACTTTTCGAAAAGCGCTTTCAAGCCACGTTGATCAGCGGTTTCGGTTTACTTGCGTTGGCGCTGGCAAGCCTCGGATTGTACGGGGTACTGTCGCTCAGCGTCGCCGAGCGCCGACAGGAGATCGGGATTCGAATGGCGCTTGGGGCATCCACGAGCGATGTATTACGACTGGTCGCAAGGCAAGGGATCAAACTGATTTCGATTGGAATTGTACTCGGTCTGGTGGGCGCCCTGGCGGCCTCGCGCGTGTTGCGGACTTTGCTTTTCGGAGTCACCGCGACTGACCCGCTGACGTACATCTCGATCTCGTTGCTGCTTGCATGCGTGGCACTCCTTGCCTGCTACTTTCCAGCGCGGCGGGCGACCAACGTGGATCCGATGATAGCGTTGAGAACCGAGTAGGCTGGGGAGCACCCCCCTGGGAGCGCCAGGCTGAAGCGTCAATCAAGGAGTCAGGAGACTTTGGATGTCGCGATATCCTGACAGAACACGGACAATTTCTATAGGATTCGTCTCAGCGCGATAAATGATCAGGTAATGGCGGACCGGCCAGAATCGCAGCGACTCTGGGGCGAGGTCTTTTCGCAAGTGCCCATGCCTGGCATAGCTGCGAGGCGGTAAATGTGCCTGTAAAGCTCGTCAATCATCTTGCTGGCAGCAGTTGGATTGTCGCTCGCAATGTAAAGCCAGATTTCCTCCAGATCGGCGAGTGCTGCGTGAGCGATCCTCGGTGTCTTGGCTGGCATCTATTTTGAGACTTTTGCCTTGCTCGCGGCCAGGCGTGCTCTTGCCTTAGTTTTGACGCTCTCCAGGGTTCTGCGATCAAACGGCTTGGATCTGCCAGCCTCAAGGTCTTTGAGCCCTACCGCGATGTCATTACGCAACTGCTCCATCCGACGCTCCTTGAGCTCGTCGCGTTCTTTGAGAAGGCGCAAAGCATCCCTGACTACCTCGCTGGCAGTGTGATACATCCCGCTCTGGACCTTCTCGTCGACCAGCTCTTCCAGCTCGGGCGTGAGCGATACGTTCATGGCGATCTGACTCCTTCCTGTTTGTGTCTTCATATTATGAGGAGGGTACCCACGATAACAATATATGTCAAATATTGTTATCACAAAGGGGTTTTAGGTAAGCCCAGGATTGCTGCACCAGGTGCAAGTATCCGCATACCGGGCGTGCTAAAAGGGTTTGGAAGAGCAAACGTGTGATGCTGGCCACGGTTACGCCAATTTGGAGTGCGGCGACTTGGCGCCGCTTTAGTCTCCGGCCGAGTAATCCCATCGGAAGACTCAAAGCGGCGCCAAGTCGCCGCACTCCAAATTCTGCTCGCATTGTCCAAACTCCTCGCCGGCGCTCCAGGGGCAGCCAGATTCTATCTCGCAATCTTCCGCCACACCGCGGCTTCGCCATCCCTCAGAATCATCGATCGCACTTCACGATACGCCTGCGCGTAGAGAACCTTCATTTCGGCGGCTGAAGACGCGTTTCCAATTCGACGCTCGAGCTCGTCAGGCGGCACCCGTCGGTGTTCTGTCGCATCAAGGATCTGTGGACCCTCTCCGGCGAAATGAACAGATAGCCCTTCTGCAAGCCAGCGAGGAGTTCCGCCTCGACCGATCGCTTCAATGACTGTGTGAGCATATTCGTGCTTTAAGGCCGTAACCAGAACTCCTCGCTTCTTCAAGAGCTGTAGCGGCTGCGAAACTATCCTGTTTTCACGAGTCACTGCTGCAGTCCAGCCCGGCATTCCTGTCGTAGAACGATAGTTCGAAGTCGAACTGCAGATCGTGATCTCGACTTTTTGTGTACCTGCTGATCGCACGCCAAAGCGCTCGAGACGCTGATCCATATCGCGGCGCGCATTCTCGAGAATGTCGAGGGCTTCCTTGACATCGCTTTCACGCGTCGATGACGTAAAGTGAGCTCGAAATCGCTCGCTCGCCATCGATCGCCTCTCGGTCATTGGCTGGCCGATTGTCGTTCCGGGATAGTAATGCGTAAGGATTTGCGAGTAGCCCACACCCTGTCGCGCCAGCGCACCTGCGCCCGTCTGACACATACCGAGGCCGTGTCCATGTCCTCGACCGTTGAATACAAACTCGTCGCCCTCTCGTCTGACGTCGAATTGTGAGCTCTTGATCACATTCCATCCGAGCGTCCGGCCGACGATCATCTTGAAGTCCCATCCACGAATTCTCTTTGTGCGCTCGCCTTCGAGAGACAGCCATTCGGCGCGTCCTGAATGATCGCGATCGGTGACCCGGATGGTTTTCAGCACAGTGCCGACGCTGCTCAGCGGATCGCTGGCCAATGCACGAGCGAGACTCTTTGCGCTGAGACGGTCGGTCCATTCGATCGTGCGATTCTCGCAGTACTCGTCGCGCACATCCTTTAGATAAGTGCGCGGCGCAACTCCCCAGAGTGCGGTCGCGTTTGTCGTTCGTCCACCACAATCAGCGTGAAACAATGCTTCGATCGGTTGTCCCGCTGCGTCATTGAGAATCAAATGCGCGGTCTCGGACACGGCACGATTCTGATTGGCGGAAGGAACTTCAAGTGAGAAACGCTGGCAGTGCGTAGTACTGCAGAAATCAAAACCCTCTCGGGCATGGCGGCCGAAGTTTACGCTGGCAAAGCTGCGGCTTGCGATCGCATGAGCTTTGAGCGCCTGAATGTTGTTTTCAACTGAGTATTCAGTTGCCAGGACGCCAGCGATGTATCGTTCGAGCGGCAACTCGACGATTCTGTGATCACCTGTAGTCTGTACTTTGACTGTTCGTGAAGCCACCTCTGGCCGCACTTGCTCCTCCGGCTCATTCTCGATAGATGCCAGGGCACGAGCCGCGACGGCGGCCGCATCGCGCCCTGTTGCACGCTTCAGGAGCACGACTATTCCAACCGAAGGAGTCTTGCCGTTACCTGCAAAGCCTACAAACCACCCCTGAGTGCGGAATCCGTTGCTTGCAGTTGACGTCCCAGTCTTTCCAAAAACGCGTCCATGCGCCGTGCCAAATCCTGCCTGCGCTGCTGTGCCAAACAGAATTGCGCCGCGCATTCCAGCTTCAATCATCTCGCGATCGTGTTTGTGAATTCTGAGCGATGCTTTCACGTGAGATGCTGTCTCGGATGACTCGTCACCGTTGTACGGTCGCCCGATGTAGGGTCGGAGGATGCGTCCGCCGTTAAAGACTGCCGAATAGGCGACAAGAAGCTGAATCGGCGTTACAAGTAAGTCAGGAGACTCACCTAAAGTCTTTCTCGCGTTCCAGTCGCCACCTCTGAGAACACCCGAAGCTTCGCGAGCCGCGTTTACTCCAGTTCGCCTGCCAAACCCGAAGGCGTTCAGGGTAGAAAGAAATGCGCTTTCAGAAAGCCTCTCCCCCACGTGCCCGAAATAGTCATTGCAGGAATGAGCGAGTGCTTCAACAGGATCGAAAGGCCTCACCGTGCGCCGGTGTGAGCATTCGATTTCCAAGTCCCCGGTCACGTATCGACCCTGGCATGCGCGGCGGGAATCCGCTCCGACAACTCCGGAACGAAGCGCAGCAAGCAGCGTAAAAGGTTTGATTGCGGAGCCGGGTGGAAAGGATTGTTCGAATGCCAGCCGGGGGTTCCAGACGCCTCGCACAAGTCCTGACGCTGGATCAATCACGAGTATAGTCCCCTCGGAATCTCCAATAGCGTCCCTGAGAGTCTTCTCAAGCGAGGGCGCGGTCGCAGTCGCGGTCAAATGGCTTTCGCTTTGCGAGAATCGCGCAGCATGATCCAGTCGGCGCGAGCAAGCCGAGAACAGCAATGCGAGGATGACTGACCAGACGCGCAACAATCATGTCTTGTTCAACTCGGACAATGACCTGACTCCGAGAAACCATCCGAGAAAAATTACGATACTTGCAAGAGCAATTCTTGCTGAAAGCACCCCGATCTCAATCCATTCGCGATCGATTGGTGTTTTTCGATAGATCAGAGGAAATGCGATGGCTCCTGTGACTGCTGCTACCAGCACGAACGTTAGATTCTGTCGTGGAGCAAAGCACTCTATGAATATGCGGCCGATACGGGTGTAGGCAGCGCGCAGCCCGTTTCGCGCGGTCACAATCCACAAGCGAATCGCCAGAAGCGGAAGTATCAACCAGAACAGTATCACCTTTACTGCGGGAAGCAGTGTCCGAGTAAAGAAGTTGCCTGGCGCGTACTCTTCGGGTGTCAGACGGTTCAGAGCGAGATACGCAATTATCCCAAGCGCTATTACTGGCAGGGTTGCGACAAAAAGCTTCGCTGAGTTACGCAGTACTCCTGCGACAACTGCCTTCAAGTGAAGTCCCTCGCCATAACCAACAGCAATCGCTTGCAACACGAAGAAGAGCACGACTGCCGCCAGCGCCGAGACGACGGTAACGAACAGATCCAGGATCGTCGCTTCGCGAGTCGTCACAAAGACCCAGATCACTCCGATAAACAAAAGGTAGATGAGGAATGCCACGACAACTACACGTGGCCGCGAAAGGACACCACGAAATGCCGATCTTATTGAATTCCATGCCTGCTGGAGCATCTTATCTCTCACTTCCGATCCGCGAAGGTGAACTTCAGGTTGCTCGAATTTGTTCGAACCGAAGGCCGGTACATCAACTCGGCCCGCGCAGGCGCAACACGAAAATCGCCCGGCGTGATCACTCTTAACGCATACTGAAAAGTCGCATCGCCATCAAAGTAGTCAACAAATATTGCCGTCCGCCTGTCGCGGAACTCTCGAGAGCTATACCAGTCGGACCATTGTGCCTCCGCCGATCCAAGCTCGATGCCGCTGATGCGCTCGATCTGCTCGCAACCGGCAGGAATCGGATCCTCGATCATCAGGTACTGAGCTCGAGAGCCTTTCACTTTGAGCCGTGAGACTATCAGATCGCCTGATTTGAGCGCTCCGGACAGCGGCTCGAGCTTCCATTGCGACTTTCCGCGCACCTCCGTGACGCGAAGCCGTTGATACTCGCGTGTCAGTGACAGTTCTGGGGAGGCTTTTGCCGCGATCGTTTCTTCGTTCGTGTAAAAGTCAATCGTGGAAGCAAGGTAGGCGACGCCTCGACCGCGCTTCACTACTCGAACCGTATTCGAGGATCCGGCAGCCGGACCTTTTCGTTCGACAACAAATGTCTGACCGGATGAGGCGTCTGAAGCAGTGACGCGCCGCTCAACCACTCGCTCGCCATTGAGGTAGACCTCGAGCGAATAGTCTGGTTGAAGCTCTTTGCTCACGCGAAGGTAATCGGTCAGGCCGAAGATCGCAAAAGCTGTCTTCTTTGTAGTCTCCCAGGAATAGCCTCGTGTTTTGTTCGCCGAAAGCCATCGCGCGAGCTTCGGCAAAATGGGGCTCTCGGGCCTCAACTCGACGAGCGCCTTGATCCCGAATGCAGTCGCCTCTATGTCGTTCTCAACTATGAAGTCGAGCATCGGCCTGCGTTTCGATTCCCAGTGAGCATCGACTTCGTTTACGGTTGCCGACTTCTCGAGCTCTGCTGCCAGCGCCTTCGCCTTCCCGGAATCGCCTTTCGCATTTAGCGCGAGTGCAAGAAGCGCCTTTCCATAGGGCTGGAGCTCTTTGCTTCGTGTATGAAGTTCGTTTTCCGCTGTCACGTCCTTAGCGCCACCGGTCCAAAGCGCATAAGTGAGATAGGCGCGATCCTCGAGGTCTATCGCAGTTCCCTTCTCGGTCTTTCCATCCGCAAGGAGTTGCTTGATCCTTCTATGAGCACGTTCAATGACATCGTCGCGCACCGAATAACCGGCTGCCCTCGCTAGCTGCAGCCCATCGACAACGTATGCCGTCATAAACGCATCGGTCGAATCATCTTTCCACCAACCCCAGCCGCCATCCTCGTGCTGATAGCGGTATAGCCGCTCGAGGCCGCGACGAACTTTGCTATCGAGGTTGCTCGATGCTCGAACCGACGCAGTCTTTACATCTTTGAGCGTTCTCGCCACGATCACGTTCGGAAGAAAACTCGACATCGTCTGCTCAGTACAGCCATACGGATAGGTCGTCAGGTAATCGAGACCGCTGAATAGCGTCCCGGTGATCGACGGAGCAGCTTCGATCCGCAACCGGCGAGCCTTTCCGTCTGCGTTTGCCGGGAACTCGAGGTTCATTGAACGATCGCCGTTCTCTTCAGTTATCGCAACCGAGCTGCCTTTGATCTCTTCAAGCCCGCCCGGGACAACCGGCAGCTTCAGTTCAACCGCGTCCGATTCTGTATCCGTTAGCGCTTTGACGAGGAAACGAGCATCGCCCACGGACTCAGCCTTTACGCGCCAATCGATTCGCTGTTCGCCCTGCTTTGTAATCGATACGTTCTGTACCGGCGGATCGATCAGATTCGCACCATCGACCTCGAGCGATACCCTGGCAACTTTGTCGGCCGGAAGGTAGTTGTGAACGATACCCGAAATCACAACTGCATCGCCTTCCGTTGCGAACCGCGGCATCTCGAGTCTGACCAGCAGGTCTTTGCGTGACAGCACCTTGGACCTGGTGGATCCGACCTTTGTATCTCGCGTGACTGCGCGTGCTGTTGCTCTCCAGGTTGTGAGATTATCCGGCAAAGTCACCTTGACACTGGCTTTGCCATCGGCTCCCGTAATGACGTCTGATTTCCAGAATGCAGTATCCCGAAAATCCTTTCTGATCGTCGCCTCGGCATATTGCGAAGCTTCATTCTTGAAATCGGCAAGCTGATTCACGCGCCGTCCTGAAGCCAGGTTCACTGGTTTCGCGCCCGAATAGCCGGTGAACTGATACTGGGTTGAGTACTGCGTTTGAACATGATTGTAACGGCGACCGTAAAACGCGCGGCGAATGTCGCTCGCATGATCCGGCCTGACGCTGTAGATCGCCTCGTCCACCACGCCAAAACTGACTTCGGCTCCGCTTGCTGGAGAGCCGTCGGCCTGCCGTGTGCTGATCGTGTACGAGGCGACTTCGCGCGGCTTGTATTCATTCTTGTCCGGCGTGATCTCTACTTTTAGAAACTTGTCACGCGCTGGCACCGGCAGCATCTTGTCGCTTGTATACATCTCGCCGTCTTTCACGTACGAGACGCTGAGGTAGACATTCGGCACGTGCCGGCCTTCGATTGGGATATCAAGCATCGTCACGCGGCCCGAAGTGTACACGTGGCGCGCGCTCAAGACTCCGGCAAGCTCGGTGCTCACCAGGAGGTGCGCACCATCGGTGGGAAGCATGGCCAGGATCTTCGCGGTATCACCGGCTTTATAGGACGCCTTGTCGGGTACGAGCTTGATAGCGCCGTAAGCCTCATAACTGAAGTCGCTCCAACGTTGAGGATCTGCAGCCCACAAGTATCCACCTGTGGATTCGATCTGTTTCGAGCCGTCAATCACTATCGTTTTGATAACGATATTCCCAGCTCCCTTAACCTTGTAGTCGAAGACTCCTTCGCCTTCGACATTTGTCGTGACTTCACCCGCATCCAGATCAGTATCACGTGCCTGAAACTCCGTCCGCTTGTAGCCGTCTTCCTGAACCTCAACCTTTTCATAGGTGCGTTTGGCAGAACTTGAGCTTCACTTTTGTCGAAACGGGTTTTCCCTCATAGTCCGACGTCCGCACCCGGACTTTGGCGGTATCACCTGCAAAATAGACGTACTTGTCCGTCTCTGCCGTGGCGACGACATTCCCGCGCACGCCGACGAAGCTTGCACTCGAGTTCATCGTTCGCCGCGAAGAGTCTGTCACCATGGCTTCGAGCCTGTAGGTGTAGTCCCACGTTTGATTCGCCTCGGGTTGAGGGACGGTGAAGTCGATCTCGAGCCTGCCTTCGGCATTCAGTACTCCTTCCGCATTCTTCACCAGATCCGTGCCGTAACCGTAACCCGTGTCATCGCCCCTTTCGCTCTCGTCAGCGCCAATGCCATCGTCTTCCGGCTTCCACCACGAAGGCCAGTAACGGCTTCTATAGATGTAGTATTCGACCTGTGCCTTGCTGACTGGCGCACCAAAGAAATACTTGCCTTCGACGACAAACTTCGTGGCTTCGCCGACCGGGACAAATGCTTTGGGAGTCGCCACGGTTACCTTGAACTCAGGCTTCTTGTACTCGGCAACCTCGAAATAGTCTGACACCTCACTCTCGCCTACGCGCGCAACAATACGATAGTTGCCGAGTGGTGCTTCGCTTCCGATGTCGATATCACCGCTGAACGAGCCCTGCGGAGTCAGGGCAATCGTCCGTGTGAGCAATTTTGCGTTGTTTGGATCTTCAACCGTGACTTCTGCGGAGCTCGAGGGCACTTCGTAGCCTGCGTCCGTCAACTTTCTCAGAATCCCTTTGAAATAGACCTTCTGGTTGGGCCGGTAGACCGGACGATCGGTATAAACGTAGCTCGCGATGTTCTGCTCTCCGCCGTCGGCGTCATACCAGCCGAAGGAATAGCGTTGCAGCTCCGATATCGCAAATGATTTGTTATCCCAGCCGAGAACCAGAAAACTTTCACTCTCGTCTGAGCCTTCTGATCCTTCTTCTTCTTCTTCTTCTTCTTCACGGCCTTCGGTCCCGGCAGGGCTCTTTGGTTTGCGATCGATTCGTGCGCGAGCCAGACCATCAGCGTCAGTCGTGCCGGAAATCAGCACTTTTCCCTTGTCGATGATTTCAAGATGGAGTCCTGGACGTGGTTCGCCGCTCTTGCGATCGACAGCAAAAGCAAGCACGTCTCCACTCGGCGCAGTCTTGGTGAGAATCGTCAGGTCCGTCACCACGGCAACTGTATAGGCTCGCAAATCGCCATTGACTGCCTCGACGAGATAGACACCTGCGGGTTGCGCATCGAGCGGTACATTCCGCGAGTCGTATTCGTTGGCGAGCGGAGTCAGGACTTCGCGCCATTTGGAGACAAGTTGCCCGGAGTTGAGAAGGGGCACGCGCACAAAGTCAGCCTCTCCGAGCGCCTGACGCGCGCCTGTGCGAAAACGATCATTGAATGCGACGCGGGACCTGTGCTGAAGCTGTGAGCGAATGTACCGCTTGAATCCAACGTAGATCGAACTCTTGAATTCGCGCACGCGCTCGAGAAATGATGGGCCGGTCTGCTGATGGCGTCTGGGCAAACTCGGTCTTTTCGGATTCACCGATCTGATGCGGATCGTCGAGCTGCTTGAAAAACTTTGCCGCATCGTTGACGCGATAAACACGAAAGTCGAGATGATCAATTCCCTGATAGCTGATCCAGATTCTCGGCTTGTCTTTCGGACTGTAGGTGCGCGTCGTTGAGAGCGAGAACTTTGGTTTGACCGGGTGTAGTCGCACCGGGCGAGGCAGCAGGTGTCGCTTCCTGAGCCTTCCGTGCCTGGGGCACAACCAGAAGACCAACAATCAACAGACACAGCCAGGTCAGAACCGGGACGAGGACATTCCTGCGCTTCATAGACCTCTATTCACCTTAATCGAGAATCTTGAGCCGATAGAACCCAAGGAAGTGGACATTGTGTGGAACCGGCCGCCATCGGGCGTTCGGGTGACGATCAAGCAGCGAAAGACGGACCTTTCTCACCTCACCACGATCTCCTGGCGAACCTCCGGTGTGGTACACGACGAAGTCGTCTTTGCCGGTGTAGACCATTACATGGTAGGGAAAACGCTGGACCCACGGCTGATGATAGAAGAGAAGGTCGCCGGCAAGTGCCTGTCGCCGGTCACGACTGACAAACACGCAGTTCTGTGTCATCAGTGTTCGCGCGTCGGCAAACTCTGAAAAATTACCCTTATCGGTCAGAAAGAGCCGTTCCGCGCCGAGCGGATTCCGATCGAGCGAGACTGCGCGAACATCGGGCGCAACTGGCTGAGTGAACGCATTGAAACGTTGAAACCACCTTCTGTCATGCGTGCGAAGGGCCTCACGCCACGCAAATCGGATCAAACCCGAGCAATCCTGTTGCTCAGGCGTCCACTCGTCTGAAATCTCAAAGAACTGACTTTCGGCAATCGCCGTAAACCAGCGCCGAAAGTTCTCGCGGTCATCCTCGCTTTTGAGCTCTGCCTGGTCAGGAATCCCGTCAGAATCCCAGTCCGTGACCGAGCCGGATTTCGCGGGAGGTCGGCCGGATTTTGCTTCGGAGTTCGCCAGAGAACGCGACCGGCAGGCTGCAGAAACTGAAACCAGGATGATCAAGAGCAAAACAATGTAGACACGGTCTTTACGCATCGCTCGTGGCAATATATCAGACCGCGTTGACTCCTAAAAAGTTCCAGGCAGGTATTACCCCCGGGAGCGCCAGGCTCCAGCCTGGCGCGTGCAGTGGCAGTGGTCAGTGGTCAGTGGTCAGTGGTCGGTATTGGAGTTCTAGCCTGCTGCATGCACTCGAATGCAACCCCAAGCTAAAGCTTGAACTCAAACCACTGACCACTGGCCACTAACCACTGCTCCCGTGCGTTCATTACATAACTATTACAAAGGCACGGCAAAAGCCCTGATATGATCTCGGTCATGCAGAATCAAACGGTGATTGGCGTTCGAGCACGGGGATTCAACTTTGGCGTGACTGCGTTTCTGGCCGCATTCCACCTGGCTGCGATTGCGGCGTTGTGGATGTTCAGCTGGCAGGCTCTTGCCGTCGCGATATTCATGTGGTGGGTCGCGGGCAGCCTCGGGATCGGGATGGCATATCATCGTTTGCTCACGCATCGAGGTTTCAAGACTCCAAAAGCGGTCGAGTACTTTCTTTCGATCTGCGGTACTCTCGCGATCGAAGGCGGACCAATTGCCTGGGTGGCGACTCATCGCATCCACCATGCATTCAGCGATCGCGAAGGGGACCCGCATTCGCCTCGCGAGGGCAGGCTGGTGGTCTCACATGGGTTGGATCATCAATGGCCAGTCGCTGCACAATAACATTGATGTAACACTGCGGTACGTACCAGACCTCGCAAGAGATCCCTTTCACGTCTGGCTTACACGGTTGCACTTCGTCCCGCAGGTAGCGCTCGGATTCCTTCTCTTCTACCTTGGTGGCTGGCCGTTTGTGTTCTGGGGAATCTTCGTTCGCGTCGTCTTTTCGTGGCACGCTACATGGCTCGTGAACTCTGCCGCGCACATCTGGGGCAGTCGCCGATTCACGACACGAGACGATTCCCGCAACAACTGGTGGGTAGCGCTTCTCTCATTTGGCGAGGGCTGGCACAACAATCATCACGCCCATCCTGCCTCGGCGCGTCACGGACTCGTCTGGTACGAAGTCGACATCAACTGGTACGGAATCAAACTGCTGGAGCGTCTCGGACTCGCGCACTCAATTCGAGTTGCCCGCTGGAATCAATCCATACGCGAGGCGCCGGAAACCGAAGAGAGTCTCGCGGACGCGGCATAACCTCCAGATAAGAAAGTTGAACTTCGACGCACCAAAAGGTTGAAGACCTTGCGTTTTAGGGTGCCGGTCTACGCTCATCCATACCGGCGATTCATTGATTCTCAGTAACTTGCAGCCTATTTCAGCGTAGCTTTCCGCGGCACCGCGATTGCCCTAGCATGGTTCGAGGTGATTGGACCATATGGAGGGTGATATGAAGAAAGCTACAGGAACAATCAAGACAATAATCTGTGCGGTGATTCTCTCCCTTGCGATGCCCGTACTAGGACTTGCCGATCCCCCGTCGGGAAAAGGCGCGAGCACGGCATTTGAGAAAGAAAGCCGACAAGTTCATCAATGGCCACGATGGCCGCGACGGACGATGGGACCGGCGTGGACGAGACTGGGATCGGGACTCTTCCGATCGCAGGTTCGACTTCGACAGGTTCGATCGTAACTGGCGAGATCGCGATGACGATGACGACGACGATGATGACCGCCGGCGGAGACGACTACGAAGGATTCGCGCTTTCAGAGGCGACTTTGGCGACTTTTTCGATCTTCGTCGCTTTCGGCGTGACCGGCGTGACCGGGACTAACGCTCGATGATCAGGCTTGATCAGGGTTGTTCAAGCTTGTTTCGGGCTGATGCGCGGCTTCCCAGAGCTTGAAGAGCTCGGCAAGCCGCGTTTCTAGTTGTTGATAGTCCTCGTTAAGCGCGTGCAGCCTTTCCCAGTCGCGAGCCACTTCGGGCTTCACAAGAGACTCCGTCAGCAGCCGCATTTCCTCTTCACACTTCAGTATTTCAGCTTCGACATCGTTCGCATCCGGACGCTTTTGAGCAGCCGCTTTCGTCGCACGCCGGTTCGCCGGTTTTGCAGGACGCGATCTCTTATCCGGAACCTGCACGGGTTCCGGCTCAGCGACTCGATGCCTTACCTTATAGTAGTCCGAATAGCCTCCCTCAAACTGCTCAACTCTGTCGCCTTCAAAAAACAGAATCCGGGTAGCTATCCTATCGAGAAAGTAACGGTCATGCGAAACGGTGATGATTGTGCTGTCATTCTCATTAAGTGCCGCTTCGAGAGCCTCGCACGACGCGATGTCGAGATGGTTCGTCGGCTCGTCGAGAACGAGAACATTGACGCGCGAGTAGATCAACTTTGCCAGCGCCAGCCGCCCTTTTTCGCCACCTGAAAGAGAGGCTACCTGTTTGTATGCGTCATCACCGCTGAATAGAAACCGGCCCAGGAATCCTCGCAGCTCGCCATCAGTAATCGAAGACGGCGCAAGTGATCGAATCTCTTCAAGAACCGTGTGTCTGTCATCTACCATCTGCAGCTGCTGGTCGTAGTAGCCTATGTTGACGCCCGTTCCCCAGTTGTAATCTCCTTTGATGGGCTCGAGCTTGCCGATGATGGTTCTCAGAAAAGTGGTCTTGCCGGTCCCGTTGCCGCCAATCACACCGAGCCTCTCGCCACGCCGCAACAAAAATGAAAGGTCTGACGCAAACACTTTCGACGGAAAGCCGATTGACAGTCTGTCGAGCGAGAGGACGCGGTCACCGCTGCGAGCCGCAGGTTTGAGTTTGAAGTTCGCTGACTCGCCCGAGGCTACCGCCTCGACGCGCTCGAGCCGCTCGAGCATGTTTCGACGCGATTTGGCCTGCTTTGTCTTCTGACCTGCAAGATTCCGGCGGATGAAGTCTTCGGTGCGCGCAATCAATTCCTGCTGCGCAACAAATGCCTGCTCACGAGCCTGGCGCCTCTCTTCCCTTTGTTCGAGATATGAACTGTAGTTGCCGCGGTATTCTTCAATCCGTCCATTCTCGAGTTCGATAATTCGCTTGACCGTGTGATCGAGAAAGAATCGATCATGCGAAACCAGCAGGAAGGCAGACTTGTAACCGGACAGAAACTCTTCCAGCCATTCGACCGCATCGACATCGAGATGATTTGTCGGCTCATCAAGAAGTAAGAGGTCCGGCTCGGCAAGCAGCAGTCGAGCAAGCCCGAGCCGATTCTTCTCACCGCCCGAGAGAGTAGAGGCTTGACGATCCAGATCGCCTTTTGCGAAGCCGAGACCGAAGAGCACAGCCTCAGCCCGCGCATGCAGACTGAAGCCGCCAGCGTGTTCGAAAGCGTGCTGAGCTTCGCTGTACTCTTCGAGCACACTCTCGAGCTCGGCCCCGCGTGTTTCAGTCATCGCGTGCTCGAGCTTGCGCATCCGGTCCTCGAGCACTTTCAATTCGGCGAACACATCAATCGTGTTACCGATCACCGTCTGTTCGCCGCTGAAATCCACCTGCTGGCTGAGAACACCAATACGGAGGCCTCTCAACCTTTCGACCGAACCCGTATCCGGTGTTTGAAGCCCATCGATCAGGCGCAGAATCGTGGTCTTACCTGCGCCGTTCGGTCCAACGAGTCCCGCGTGCTCACCAGGGTTGAGTTGAAACGAAACAGCGCGCAGGACCTCCTGCGCGCCAAAGGATTTTGAAACGTCGTTCAGCCGGAAGAGCATCTAAAACGTGGCTTATCGGCCCGACGTCGATCCAGCTTTCGGAGTGGGCGATGCAGTCGGAGCCGGATTCGCAGTTGATGCGGTCGACGCAGGTGCTGGTGTCACAGTCGACTGTGGGGCCGTAGCAGCCTGCGGAACGGGCCGTAGTATTCCAAAGCTGTTGGGATTCTCGAGCATTCTCTTCGAGAGATAGTTTTCGATCTTGGCTTCGTCGCGAGCACGCGTCAGTAATGCTGCGTTCACCAGCTGACTGCGCTGATTGAGAATGTAATCGGAAATCTGCTTTCTGACTTCCGGATCATTGAGCGTCAGCTCACGCGACTCCGTACGCTTTTGGGTCAGCTTGAAGATATGCCACCGGCCGGCCTGATCGCGGACGGGCTCCGTGTAGGCGCCTTCCTGCATTGACATCAGCCGGTCGCCGAGACCCGGAGGCAGCCCCTGTTGCGTGAACGCAGCGAACTGATCCTGGGGTATGAAGCCAAGATCGCCGCTCCGGTACGCGCTTTCGTGTTCTGACTGCTGCCGTGCAATCGTGGCGAAATCCTGACCGCTCTTGAGACGATTGTAGATTTCTTTGGATTTCTGCTCGGCTTCGAGCTCACTTTTTGCATCGAACCGTGCGCCATTGTCAGCCGGGTCCGCGATTATGTCAGAGATAGCGACACCAGGTTTGGCCACAAACTCCTTCGGGTTCGCTCTGAAAAAGTCCTCGACTTCGCGATCCTGCACTTTGAGCTGCGCGGTCAGCTTTTCGCGCAGCTTCCGGATAGCGATCTCTTTGCGAACGACATCGCGGAATTGTGTCTCGTTCTGGTTCGATTCCTTGAGCTGTTTTTGAAACGCCTCTTCGGTCAGACCGCCTTCCTGTTTCGTCTTCTGGATTTCAGCGGTGATATCTTCCTCCGTTGGGCCGAGATTCTCTTTCTGAGCGCGCTGATAGAGGACCTCCTGGGTCACCAATCCATCGAGTGCCTGAAGTCGTGCCGAGGCAAGCTCAAGCTGTGAAACCTGGTTCTGCTGGCCGCGTAACTGCTGTGCCGTAACGCGATCGACGTCGGCGACTGTGAGTTTTGTGCCGTTGACGACGGCGGCAACTTCGTCGCTCCCGCTTGAGACGGCTGTACCCCGATTACCGCAGCCTGCGGATATGCCGGTTAGCGCCAGCAGGGCCGCAATAGTAATCAGGACAAAAGGTGAATCATTGGATAAGGTTCTGCGCACTGTGTTTATCTACTCCTTGAAAGCATCGCGGACGTCGCACCTGCCCTGGTTCGTTTGACTTGGCGCGCGTTGCTCTGCTATAAATTTTAGTTTCGTGATAATCCCAATTTCTTGATCGTGTTACGCGGTTTAGACCTGTAATTGGACTTATGGATGGAGGTCAGGATGGCTAAGAGTTGTGAAATCTGCGGTAAGGGTGCTCAGTTTGGCAATCGCGTTTCTCATGCGAACAATCGTACCAGGAGGCGATTTGAGCCAAATCTTCAAACAGTGCGGGCGCTCGTAAATGGCGCAGCTAAGCGCCTTCGAGTTTGCACGCGTTGTTTGAAGGCCGGCAAAGTGACCAAGGCAGCCTGAGGCTTCCCTGTTCTCACCCACTTCTTTTCCCGCCCTACTCAAGCGCAATCAGATCAATTTCGACGCGAGCATCACGCGGCAGACGCGCCACCTGAACGGTGGAGCGCGCAGGCCGCGTTGCGCCGAAAAACCCTCCATACACTTCGTTCATCTCATTGAAGTCGTTTAGATCCGCCAGGAAGACCGTCGTCTTCACAACCCGATCAATCGACGTTCCGGCAGCTTCGAGAATCGCTCTCAGGTTGGCAAGAACGCGTTTGGTCTGTGTCTTGATGTCTCCTTCGACGATCTGCATAGTCTCCGGGTCGAAGGGCACCTGCCCTGAAACGAAGACCAGGCCGCTGGCCTTTATCGCCTGGGAGTAAGGCCCAATCGCCTGTGGCGCGTTTGACGTCTGAATACTTTGCATATCAGCCAACCAGACACTTCTCGATGGAACAGCCGGACTCGGACAAAGTGACCGATGATTCTAGCGCAAAAGCAGAGTGATTAGAAGTAAACGGCGCAGGGGAATCTCACGCGAAGCCGCGAAGACGCGAAAAAAACCGGGAAATGCTGTCTAAATCATTGTTATTCTTTTTCGCGTCTTCGCGGCTTCGCGTGAGAACCTGCGTTAGTATGGCCTAAAGACATTGTCGGGAGGTCACCATGATTTCACGCAGATCGTTCATAGCCTCGGCATGTGCCGCTGCTGTAAGTTCGATTCCGAACCAGGCTGACGATCAGGTCATCGATATTCATCAGCATACCCACTATTCGGGTCGCAGCGATGAAGACTTGATCGCACACCAGCGAGGGCTCGGCATCAAGACAACCGTCCTGCTCCCCGCGGGATCAAAGTATGGGCTCGAAGCCGACTGCTACGGTAACGACTCAGTGCTGGCGATCTCCCGAGCCTACCCCAAAGAGTTTCGCTTCTTCGCCAATGAAGTCCCCGACCTTCCCGAAGCCGAAGCAGTGCTCGAAAAATACCTGAAAGCAGGCGCCATCGGCATCGGCGAGCAGAAATTCTTTGTGGATTGCGATTCCAAACATATCGAGCTTATTGCCTCGGTCGCGCGAGAGTACGATGTCCCGGTGCTAATGCATTTTCAACACGAGAAGTACAACACTGCTTTTGAACGCTTTTACAAAGTGCTCGAAAAGTTCCCCCGCGTGAATTTCATCGGACACGCGCAAACATGGTGGGGAAATATCGATCGCAACCTCGACCAGGCAGTAATGTATCCAAAAGGCAAAGTTACGCCAGGCGGGTTAACCGACAAGTGGCTCGGCGCCTATCCTAATCTGTACGGTGATCTATCGGCGGGCTCAGGATCGAATGCGTTATTGCGCGACGAAGATAATGCGCGGGAATTCCTCAAGCGGCATCAGAACAAGCTCATGTTCGGCAGCGATTGCAATGACGTCCGTGGCCGCGAAGGCAACTGCATTGGAACCACGCAGCTCGCGACGCTTCGCCGACTCGTAAACGATCAAGCGGTGCTACGAAAGATTCTTTATGGCAACGCGAGCCGTGTTTTGAAGATCAAGTAAGGCCTGGGAGGAAGAAGTTAACGCAGAGGGCGCAGAGTGAAGACGCAGAGACGCGCAGATAAGTGCTATCTCTGCGACCTCTGCGTCTTCACTCTGCGCCCTCTGCGTTAACTTCTTCCAGCGCAGCTGCGCGTAGCCCACCGTTCAAGAAACTCATACGCAGATTCTCGAATCTGTCCTGGGAAACTCATGACCAGCGTCCGGGTAGGCTGCGACCAGCTTATCCTTTGCGCCGAAGAGTCTTTCATAAACCGGCAGCGCTCTCTCGACACAGTCTCTCACACCCGACACTTCAAAGTTGGAGTCACCAATCGGAGCGTTGATAAAGAGAGGCCGCGGCGCAAGCGTGATGAGCAATTCGGGAAAGTCAAAAGGCATCTGTGCCCAGGTGTTGCCGTACCTCTCGCCGATCAGTGGCATGTAACGAACGCCGCTCCAGCCTGTCAGATCGCCTCCCTTGTACTTTCTGAAGGAGTTGAATCCGCAGCTCGTGATCATAATCCTGATTCGCTTGTCGAATGCTGCGACGAAGAGTGTATTGTGGCCGCCAAGCGAATGCCCGATTGATCCAATGCGCTGTTTGTCTACCTCGCGGAGAGATTCGAGGACGTCAATCGCGCGACGGTGATTGACGATACCCTTCATAGTGCAGCTCACGTAGCCGTTCTTGTATGGATCGAACTTGTTCTCACCCAGATACGGGTAATCAGGGGCAATCGTGACCCAACCGCGCTCGGCAAGCTCTTTCGCGTAGTGTAGATCAGGATTCCCGCCCAATCCCGCAGGTTCGTCTTTGCCAATCGAGGTTGTTTGATGCAGGCAGAGCATCGCCGGGGCGCGTTTCTTCAAGCGCTTCGGTACGAGCAGATATGCAGGAACGTTGTCGCCGGGCTCACTCTGATACGTGATCTTCGTCCGCGTAAAGCCCGGCAGATCCTCACTCTCGAGCCTCACGACGTCTACCGGCAGTTTCGCTCTGGCGGGCAGATCACCCATGACGAGTTGCATTGCGGCAAGTGTGCGGTTGCAGGCGGCCTGCCAATCTCTTCGATTCCGCAGTCCGCCGCTCTCGGACTTTTGCTGCGCACCGGCGAGACGCGCGAAAACAGCCGCACCCGCAATCGCCTCGAGAAAATCACGGCGTGTCGGGTCGATCACTTTACAAACCACCACGCAGGTACGAGATCAGATCGGCGATCGCTTGTTTGCTTGAATTCTTTTCGAATCCGTCGGGCATCAGCGAAAGCTTCGATGCGCGAATCTCTGCAATATTCCTGCGAAGGATTGTTTCATCAGTATCAGCATTGCGTAACGTGATCGCACCGGGAGTTTCATTTGAAAGTATCCCGTCGACAATCCGCCCGTCCTTTGTCGTGACGATGTAGTTTACGAATCGCGGCTCGATTGCTTCGCTCGGATTGAGGATCGAATTCAGAAGTTCTTCCCTCGTCTTGTTGTTGATGCCTGAAAGATCGGCGCCGATCCGCGGCCGCCCCTTTTGGGGAACGTGGCACTTCGCGCATTCCCGGTTGAAGATTTCTCGCCCTCGATCCACATCACCCTTCAGGTTTACGACGTCGCGGTATTGAGCCACTACAGCCGCTCGCTCTTCTGTCTCCCGCTTAAAGAACGCCCGCGCACGATCTGCAACTTGCTGGTCGGGATGATCGAAGAGCCTGGCCTGCATCGCTGTATCGATCATCGTGCGCTCTATTCGGCCGGATTCCAGCGCCTCCATAAGCGCCTTCATCCGTTGGCGTTCGACAAGCAGCGCGGTCAACACCTGCTGGCGCATACCCGGAGTGTATTTGCTCCATCGATTGAGCAGAATCGATGCAACAACGGGATCATCGAACGAAGCAAGCGAATCGATCGCAGCGGCCTGGAGCTCACTTTGATCGTCCAACACCGCAAGCTTCTCGAGCACCGGTCGAACCAATTCGAAACGTCCACCGCGGAGCGCTCGAATCGCGATCACGCGCTGCTTTACATCCAAACTCGCGTTTTGCGAATCAGCTGTCGCCTTCTGGACAATGCCAGGAAGTTCGAAGAACCGCGCTGTTTCCCACGCAGTCTTCTGTACGCTTTCATCAGCGCTCGAAAGGAGCTTAGCGATCGCCAATTCTGCGCGGGCAACGCGCAGGTTCTTCGCACCGGCAAGCTTGAGCCCTTTGTTCAATCCTCCAAGCACAGCTTCCGGCTGTTTCAGTTTTCCTGTGGCATCGAGAAGTGTCTCGAGTTCGCTCGTGTCCGCTCTCGTGGCGATAAGCGCCGCAAGTTGTGCGAACATTTCCGGCTTCTCAAATCCTCGTCCGCGAAGTGCATGGAAAAACTGTGATGCGCGGTCCGCCACCGAGCTCAGAATCGCGAGGCGGAACCATGGATCATCGCTGCGCTTTTCGGTCAACGCAACGAGCGCATCGAGAGCTCGCCGATCCTTCAACTGGCCGAGTGTGAAGGCGAGTTGAAACTGGACCCGTATGTCGGCGTCGCCCGACATTGCGAGTATCGTTTCAGCCGTTTTCAGCGAACCGGGGATAAACGGCTCGGCCAGTCTGAGCGCGTGTTCACGGACGTGCGGATCAGCGTCCTTCAACGCTCGCATCACGATCTGCTCATCCAATGCGGACAACCCTTCAAGCGTCCATAGAGCGTGCAGACGGCCAACCGGTGACCGGGTTTGATCCACAAAGCTAATGAGCAAGGGGATCGCCGCCTTATCCTGTCGTTCGACGATCAGTCGTTGAGCTGTCGTCCGATGCCAGCCATTGGGGTTCTCAAGATTCCTGACCAGTTCCTCGACGCTGGCTGAACCGAGACGTGGTTTCATGTCGCGCCGGTTCCGCGGGTTATTCGAGACTATGCGATAAATGCGTCCCAGCGTGTCGCCTGCATAAAAATCCATCCCTTTCTTGATCTCTTCTGGAATGGATTCCGGTGTCTCGATGAAGAGCCGGTAGACATCTGTGAAATACAAGTTGCCGTCCGGGGCGTTCGCAAAGCTGCACGGACGGAACCACTGATCGGCGGAGGCAATGAACTCGACGCCCTCTTTCGCGCGAGCCGCCTTGAACGTCACGCCGTCAGAAGTGATCACATCTCGATGCACCAGATTCGCGCTTACTTCCCCGGTGAAGATGCTGCCGCGATACTCCTCGGGCCACGCATCGCCGTTATAGACGGTGCCGCCGCTTGCGCCACTGAAGTAGCCGCCGACATGCTCGATGCGATTGAGACCTCGTTCGTCGTAACGCTGCTGGCGCAGCGCAGTCCGCTGCTGACGCCACTGCTGGGGTCCGGTGAGTGGAAATATCTGAGCCGGAACCTTGCCATCCTCATATATGTTCAGAGCGAACGCGGGCACGTCCAATAAGGGTGCGCGGGCCATGTAGTGCATCGGAAGAATCACATGGCGCAGATGTGTAGTGTTCTCGGTGATGAACTGGTTGCCCCAATCGTCAAATGTCAGGCCGAACTGGGCCACGCCACTGGATGGCTCGGCCACGTCACGCACCGGATGAAACCGGAAGTCCGTGCCGCGAACGCTTACTGGTGTGCGTTCGGGATGATCCGGTGAAGTGATAGTGCCGTCTCGCCCGTTATTCGACGTGTAAATCCAGTTGTCAATACCGTAGCGTGGATTGGTAATCCGTGCTTCAGGGTTGACCTTCGGAAAGCCCGTGTAGAGGACCTTCCGCACATCGGCTTTGCCGTCGCCATCATTGTCCTTCATCCAAAGGATATCGGGAGCGCTGGTGACGATGAGACCCTCTTTCCACGGGAGCAAGCCGCTGACCTGAAGAACCTGGTCGGCGAAGACAACCGTACGTTCGTACTTGCCGTCGCCATCGATATCCTCAAGGAGCTTTATGCGCGAGCGCACAGGTTTGCCCGGCGGCGGGTCTTCAGGGTAGTCAAGCATCTCAGCGACATAGATCCGTCCGTTCTCGTCAAATACCATCTCAACGGGACTCATCACCTGCGGTTCTGTAAGGAACACTTCGACTTTGAAGTCTTCGCTGACTTTCATCGCAGCGAGCGATTCCTGCGCTGTGTAGGCACGCTGTTCGGTCTCTTTTCGGGTGCATGCAGCGAGAGTGAGAAGAAGGAAAGAGGCGAGGATGCGAGAGAGGAGTGTCAACATAGTGAGAGCTTAGTGTTTACTTCGAAATTACTTCAGGATGCAACTGCTTTCTTAATTTGGAGTGCGGCGGCTCGGCGCCGCTTTTCGTCCGTTTCGAATAGTCCTTCACGAGACTAAAGCGGTGACAAGTCACCGCACTCCAAATGGCTTATGCATGTCTTAAGCACTTTCCACAACTATAGAGAATGAAGGCCGGCACGCGCCGGTCCGATACTACGGCGTCCTCAGTCTTCAAGTGCTCGCGACTCTCAAATAGCAGGGCAGGGCTTGCGATGAAACGAAGAACCCGAGGACATACCGGAACTCGCGGTCAGACGCACAGGGCGTGTCTGACAGTGAGGGGACGAGGCCGGCACGGACACCAGAGGTCCCATTGCAGGTTAGCTGAGGTGGCCTGATGTGCTGTGGGAGTGAGTTGTTCGTGCCGGCTCGTTCGTCCCGAAACCGCTGTTCTCATGCGATACTACAATCCTGCAATCCTCCTTCCTTTTATCTACCGACCCGTACCTACCTTTGACACGTGGCCACGCCTGCCATTTTCGATCGAGCTCGGCAGGGTTTGTATTTGCGAGAACCTGCGATAGTCTGATGACGTACGTTAATATGAGGGGATCGAGGTCATGAGCGACGACGCAAGGAAAGACGGACCTGATACGAATCCTCTCCCGATCGGGGATCAGATCGAACAACTGAGTCGAGCTGTTTACTCAGCCTTCGAGAGAGTCCACGAGCGTTTCGACAAGCTTGACGCGCGTTTTGACAAGATTGAAGCGCGTCTTGACCAGTTTGAAGCGCGTCTTGACAAGCTTGAAGAACGAGTCGAGAAGGGTTTCGAAGCGGTACAATGCGAGACTTGACGCAGTCGAGCAGCGACTTGATCGGCTCGAGATTCAGTTCAGCAAGCTTGGTTACAAGCTCGATGCGCTCAACGACAGTCTCCTCGAAATGAAAGGTGAGTTCAGGGTCTTCGAAAAACGGCTTTATCTCCTCGAAGAACGCCCAAGCTAACTAAAGAAGTCTTTGCTCCAAAGCCGAATCTCGACGTATGATTCGGAGAACCTCCTACTCCACGTTCCGGAGTTCCCGGCCATCCGGGAAGAGAGCAAAGACGATGAAGAAGTCCCCGATCAAGCCATATCCACTGACACAAATATTCGCTCTTATCCTGCTCACGGCTCTTGCGCTGCCCGTTTCGGCTCAGTCCGCCGATAAGATACTCAAGAAGGCTACTGTTGCAACGGGCGGGGAAAAAGTTCTGCGAGCGGTGCGGTCGCGTGAGATGTACTCAGGCAAGGTAACCCGCCTTTCGGACAATGAAACTGGAACCTATCGTCTCGCAGTGAAGCAGCCGAATCTGTTTATCGAACAGTTCGAGCTTGGGGGGCTTGAAGCGGTTTCAGGTTACAACGGAAAGTCGGGCTGGCGCCGCGATTCGCGTGACGGTCTTCGAACTGTTACCGGAGCTATGAGCCGCGACCTTATTACACTTGCTGCATACAGCAACTCGCGGTGGTTCGAATACAAAAAAGAGAAATCGAAAGCTGTAACCGGCCCCGGCATCTTACTGAATGGGCAATCAACCACTCCGGTAACGCTGACTACAGTTCGCGGAGCACAGATCAAACTTTTCTTTGATTCGAAGACCGGTTTACTTGCCCGCGATGAGATTGCTCACGGAGAAGTAACACGTATTTCGGACTACTCTGACTATCGCGCCGTTAACGGAATAATGGAGCCGCATCTGGTTACCATTACCCTTGGCAATGAGCGATACCAGATCACGCTTACCGAGATCGTTCACAACCGTGCTCTCGCTCAGAATACATTTGATTTTCCGAAGATATCGAGCGAACCACTACCCGATATTCCTGGACTGCTTGCTGAAGTCTCGAAGAACGGCGAGGAGATTGACAGGATGCTCGAGAAGTACGCGTATACCGAGACCCGTACAATGCGCATCATTGACCAAAGCGGCAAACTCCAGGACAAAAACAGCGAGACCTTCGAGTTGACCTTCTACAAAGGAAACCGGTTGCGACGGCTGATCGAAAAGGATGGGAAGCCGCTATCGGCCGGAGACCTCGAGGAAGAAAACAAACGTCTGGCGAAACGGATTCGCGAAATCGAAAAGAAGGAAGCGCAAAAGCAACGAAAGATCGACGAGGGCGAGGAGGGGTCAGCCAACTCGGAGGAGGAGCGCGTGACGATTTCGGACGTCTTGCGCGCATCGAATCTCGTCAATCCGCGACGCGAACGCTTTCGCGGCAGAGATGTCATCGTTTTCGACTTCGAGCCGAATCCGGCGTACAAACCGCGCAAAAACTATGAAAAGCTCTTCGGAAAGATGGCCGGAGCAATCTGGGTGGATGACGCTGACAAACAGGTGGCGCGCGTTGAGGCGCGCCTCGTCGATTCCTTCAAGATCGGCGGAGGTCTCCTCGCCTCGCTCAAGGAAGGCGGCGCGTTCGTGCTCGAACAGAACAGGGTCAACAATGAAATCTGGCTGCCTACGCGCGCTGACATCAACCTTTCGGCTCGAGTGCTTCTCGTAAAGACCCTCAATGCGATGCAGACGGTCACCTACGGCAACTATCAGCGCTTTGATGTTGGAGCAGAGAAAGAGAAACTCGCAAATCCGGTCGTTGACGAGAAGAAACCCTAAAATCATTTGAGATTTGAGGTTTGACATTTGAGATTTGTCATTGTTATTGATCAACAGTAAGTACTGTAGAAAATGACGAATCTCGAATGCTCAAACTCAAATGATTTCAAGCTTTACCTTGTGGTTACCAGACTTTGTCGTCGAGCACTTCTTTGGCCCCGTGCCAGCGCCTGTCGAAATAGAGCAGCGGACGTTCGCCGGATCCGGTTCCGGCCGCCTGTACTTCACCAATGAAGATTGAATGGTCGCCGCCGTCATAGACGCGCCACAGGCGACATTCGAGCCATCCGATACACCCTGCGATCAAGGGATTGTTGGCAGGTGAACTGACCGTCTCGACACCTTCGAATCTATCCACAACTCCGTCAACAAGTCCGGCAAATCTTCGGCCAAGATCCACCTGCGATTCGCTCAGAAAGTTCACCGCGAAATTACCGCTCTCTTCGAGCACTTCATGACTCGGAATAGCCCTGGAGACGCAGATAATCACGAGGGGAGGCTCAAGGCTGAGACTGCTGAATGCGCTCACTGTCAGCCCATGCCAGCGCCCCTCAAGTTGTGTAGTTACAACAGTGACGCCGGAGGCAAACCGGGCGAGTGCGTTTTTGAAGGATTGCGCGTCGAAGACCACGAATAATGAGTAACACAAAGGATCAACCAAGGTCGAGACGCGCTCGTGCGACGACGCTTCACTCGGTGCCGTAGCTGATCTCCATCCGCCGGATTCTGTAGGATGCCAGAATAAGAACCACGATTACTGTTACGATTAATCCGGGGACTGATACCCAGACCGGCGATGGCTCCGCGACCATGGCGAACGGACCCTCCGATACCGGGACCGGCATCAGGGAGTGAAGGTAGTGAATTACACTGATGCGTTTGAGCACGGGTGGCAGCAGAAAATTGATCCACTCCCAGCCATAGGCGATGAGTGCAGGAATTATCGGATTGCGAAAGAGCAGCCCGACCACGAGAAAGAATGCACCGTAGCCGGCGCACGCAAACAGAGTGATACCGAGATAGGAAAGAACCTCACGCCCGCCACGTCCACTTAGAAGCTCGTCGACATTTGACGGATATCCCTTGGCGAGGTAAAGAAAAAAGAGCGTTCCAGCAGTCGATAGCCCGAACAACACTCCTGACCCGACCAGGCCAGAGATGTACTTTCCGACAAGAAGCACCTCACGCCGCAGCGGAGCCAGAAAGTAATAGTGGAGGCTCTTGTCGACGATCTCCCCGCGAAAAAGATTCATGAAAATCCACGCGCACCCGAAGAAAACTACTGTGCGCAGAATCAGCCCTTCATACAGGTTCGCAAAGATGATCTTCGCTTCACCCCAATAACGGCCGATGTCAGAGCTCGCTCGCGGGTCAACCTGAGTCAGCATGAAAAAGATCGCGACCGGGAATGCCGCGAGCAGGTAGATCAGGAATGCCCGCCGTCCCCAGAAGTTCTTTCTGACTTCGAGTCGAAGAATCGCGGCTATCTGACGCCGCCAGAGTGAGAATCGCTTTTCGCCCGACGCCACAGCCGCCGTCTGCGCCTCGATCACAGAGCTCATGTAGCGCCACCTCCGTTCGAACCTATCAGGTACTGATAGACTGCATTCAGGTCGTCATCGACAGGGGCGACCGACTCGATATTCATTCCACTTTCGACTGCGATTCGATTTAGAAGAAGATAGAAAGAATCCGCATCGCGTGTCTTGATATACAGACCCTGGTTGTCAGTGTGGAGCCTCGCTTCAACGACGGAATCTTTTGCGAAAACGCGTGAAGCAAGGTCACCTGGACGATCACATCGAATCAGAATCTCCATCGGGTGCTCTTCCATCTCATCACGAACTCCGTGTACCGCACCCTCAGCGACGATATAGCCATTGTTCAACAAGACAACGCGATCCGACATCATATCGACTTCATGGAGTATATGACTCGAAATGATCAGATGAACTCCGTTTGCGGCCAGCTCTTTGAAAAGGCGAAGCGTTTCCGCACGCGCCATGCGGATCAAGACCGTTCAACGGTTCATCGAGAATCATGACATCCGGCTCGTGCGCAATCGCCTGGCCCAGCCTCACCCGCTGCCGCATTCCTTTGCTGTATGCGTCTACTTTTCGAGCCGCTGCTTCAACAAGTCCCACGCGCTCAAGAGCCTTCCACGTCAATTCCTCTGACCGCTTTCGTGGAAAACCGTGCACCAGCAGATAGGAGTAAATGAATTCAAAACCTGTGAGACCGCGTGGGAACGAGTCGAACTGTCCGCAGTATCCTACGTGACGAAACAGTGCCTGTGGATCAGCGGGCGAGATCCCGAGAACTGAGAGTTTCCCCCGCGTCGGCTGAATCAGTCCGGTCAGCAGATTCATGAGCGTTGTTTTGCCCGAGCCGTTCGGGCCAACAAAACTCGTGATTCCGGGCGCAATCGTCATGTTGACGCGATTGACTCCGAGAATCTCGCCATAGAACTTCGAGATGTCGTCAAGAACGATGTTCCGTTCCGGCGTCCCGCTCATGACACTACCTCGTAAGCGCGGACCTTGCGCGTGAGCAGCCATACGCAGAACGCAAGGACCCCAACAAATCCAACCCATCCAGCCCACGCTGGAAGGAGGATGTCCTGATCCAGTTCAAGCGGATTCGTAAACCGGAAGAGCTGGTCAGTAATCACCTGCATCAGCATGCCAGGGTTGAAGATTTGGCTCCACGGTGTCCGGAACAGCTCGCTGATCATAAGCGTAACGGCTCCCGGAATGATGAAGCTGGCAAAGAGAGCACCGCTTGCCGCCATCCGCCACTTGATCCATGCAGAAAGTGCGAGCGACATCATTGTGAGCAGAACAATCCAGAGCACACAGCTTAGAAAGATAGCGCTCGCGAGCCAAAGGTTGTAACTGAACCAGCCAAAACCTTCGAGATAAGACTGGAACGCGAACAGTAGGAGGCCGGGAACCCACGTGATCGCTGAAAGAAGGATCACGAGTACGGAGGCTTTTCCCGCCAGATACTCAAAACGCGAAAAAGGCCGGCTCAGGTAAAGAGGAAGCGCGTTGTTTGTCAGATCTCTCGAAATCAGCACGGGTCCGATCAAAACCGTCAGTAGAAACGCGAACGTGCTCTGGATCATCGTGAACACCCGGAAAAACACGTTGTTTATCGGCACAATGCTTGCCGGCTGAAGTTCCATAAGCGTCAGCGCATTGATGTTGTGATGCAGGTAAATAATGACCGCCATCACGAGGGGGCAAACAAACGCAAGCGCGAAAAAGCCCGTGAAGAGCTTGGAGTTGAACACCCTTCGGTAGGCGTGCCGCGGAATCACGAGAAACCGCGACCACTGGGGTGTCAACTGGCCCTCGTACGGACCATAGGTGTGTTCAAAAACCGCCACTCGTTACTCCATCACTCCATCGCTTTGAGGAAGATGTCCTCGAGCGAATCTCGTTTGAAATTCAATCTACGAATCTGAACCTGCTGCTCGGCTGCTATTCGATAGAGGTCCCGAATCTCAACACCATCCTGCAAAACCAGTTTCATACGGTGCTGGCCTGTGACCGCATACTCGCAACCGAGCCCCGCGATGGCTGTCCTCGAATCCCTCGTTCGCTCCGCGCGTCTCGAGCTCGAGGAACCTGCGGTTTGCCCTCCGTTCCTCCTCGAGGTCGCATTGAGCGGCAATCCTGCCATCCTTGAGAATCAGAATCTCATCACAACATTCTTCGACATCGCGTAACAGGTGCGACGAGAGAAGCACAGTCGCATGTCCGCTTTCACGAATCTCACGAATGAGCTCGATCATCCGATTGCGGGCCGGAGGATCCAGCCCGTTGGTGGGCTCATCCAGAAAGATCAGCTGCGGACCGTGGACAATCGCCTGCGCCAGCTTCGCAAGCTGCTTCATTCCCAGCGAATACGTGCCAAGCTTTCGATAGCGTGCCTCGCCGAGTCCCGACGTAGAAGAGTGCTTCGTGAGCCCGCTCAAGAGCAGCACGCGGCGGCAATCCTGATAGCTCCGCCATCAGCCGAACAAAGTGAACGCACGTCACGTCCGAAATGAACGAGTCGCGTTCCGGCATATACCCGATCTGCTGTCGCACCTTCCTCGCGTGCTTCCGGATATCCTCGCCAAATATGCGTGCCGTGCCACTTTCAGGCTGATAGAAGCCGAGAAGCGTATGGATAAGCGTAGTCTTTCCAGCTCCGTTCGGACCGAGAAGACCTATCGCTCGACCTTTGAGCGCACCCTGGAGGTCATTCAGGATCGTCCGCTTGCCGAACCTGACGCGGAGGTTGTCGAGTTGTATGACTGGGGTCATTGAAGCCTGATTTGGAAGATTGGTCATTCGCGAGAGTTGGCGCGAGATTCGGCGCGAGATTCGGGTTTGGCTGTCGATTTCTCGAGGGCTGCTGCCGCACTCGCCTTTGCGATCGTCACAACGCGCACGCGGCCGTTTATTCCTGAAAACTCGATTTTTGGTCCGCCCTTGCCGATCTTACCTTCAAAGTTCCCGAACGTATTGTTACCGGTTGTCAGGTTTGGAACATCTACATCAACTTTGCCATTGATTCCTGACGCACGGACTTCGGCATTGATGGGCTCAGGCAGTGCGACGTCGATTCCGCCATTCACACCTTCGATTGAAAGACCTTCTTCTGTCAACGCCTTGACTGAGATGTTGATGCGTCCATGCACGCCGTCAAGGTGTGTCGGTCCTGTGACCTTCACGATTTCGACGCGCCCGTTGACGCCAGCTACATTGATCTCACCGTCAACACTTTCAACCTTGAGGCGGCCGCCGAGTCCGTTGATGACCAACTCAACGCCAGCCGGAACCTTAAGAATAGCGCGCATCCTTTCGCCGCCATGATTATCACCAAACATGTGAAAGAGCCCGCTCCGTCGTTCTTTCTCAGTGCGGATCGAAAGTTGCTCCGGAGAATGTTCTATGACCAGCTTGCGATACTTGAAACTCTCCCTATCCCGAGCAGACCGTACGAGGTAAAGCTCTGCCTTACCGACTGCTCTCGTCGTGCCTGTCCTGGCCGTCCCGCGGGTTTTCTAACCCGACAACTTCAAGCTTCCCTTGAAAGTCACGCACGTTCACTTCGGCGCCCTTTGCGAGCTCATAACTTTGCCGGACCTCTTTTGCAAATGGAAGATCAGGCTCTGTGTCTTTGATGGCCAGGTCCTTCGAGTCAATCACGGGAGGATTCTCAGGCGAAACTGACGCCTGTTCCGCGGCAGCCGCCCTGGCCGATTCAGCCTGCGCTATCTCGGCGCGGCTGCGGCACCCGGCAATCACCAACAGCGATACTGCAAGACATATTGCGACCAGCGGTTTCGACCAGTCAGGTTTTGCAATTGAATGCGTGTTCATAATCCCTCTTTTAAACACCGCAAACATCTACGCCAACCGGCGGGATGAAGTTCCCTCCGGTTGGCGTCTAAAGTGTAAAACAATACAGAGAATTGTTCAGTGCGTTATCTGATCAAATTGTGGATTCCGAAAGGACCAGGCAATCCGACCAGCATGCTCGGTGTCAGCCCTATTGGCCCGTCTTCGGTGCTCGCAGACATAGTCAAGCGATCACCGAGCGAGTAGGCGTACGCCAGCAGCGGCTTGTCGAGATTGATTGGCGCCTTCGGTACCGGAATCCCCTGCTTGGCAAGAGGCGCCATCGCGGGTCCGAAATTGTAGAAGAACATCGCAGAGAAATTCGCCTGCTTGTCTTCCGGTAGTGTCGCCTTGAAACTCGGCGAGTTAAGTACGGACGTCCCGGCATCGCGATGCTGAATCGCTTGTTCAACCAGGGCTTTGCTCGGCGCTGCGACCAGGTAACCATATGCGAACGTGTAGCAGGCACCTAAGCCGGACTCGGCGAATTTGAGTGTATAGAAGACGCGCTCTCCACTCTGCTCACGCCGCCATTCGAGGCCCGGCTTACCTTCCGCTGCCGCCCACCGGTTGAGCTCATCGACGGTCCGCTCGAAACTCTCCTGCAGCTTCTGCTGATCGTTGACTTCGATGACCGCCTTCCAGGCCGGCAACGGCAGCACCGGACCGTCAAGCGCGAATGCAAACTCGCCACCGAGGGGCGCGGCAAAATCTTCCCGCAGATTGAACCCGTGTTCGCTCTCGAATTTCTTCAACTGATTATAGGCTTCGGGATCGCCCGTTTGCAAGGCACCGAGCACATCATCAACGAGTGAGACCGGCCGCTCGACTACGAACGCAGCAACCACTGAAGCATCCGACGAGATGAAATCGAGTGCGCCCATTGGACCGGGCGACGCCAGCCAGCTTGTCATCCCGCGCTTCTCTGAAAACGTAAGCGTGGCCCTGTTGCTCGGACGCCCGTCTTTCTCCTTGAGCTCCGCTACAAAGTACTTCGCATTCAACAGGCCAAGCTTATTCGCCGCTTCGCGGTCATTGGACTTGCCGTCTTCCCGCAGTTGCTGCCCGATGAGCTGTTCGACGTCAGCCGCGATTACAAGACCGGCTCCATCGACATAAATCTCATTGAGCAGCGCATGAAACGGAGTCGACTTGAATCGATTCGACTCCGGTGCCTTGAGAAGGGTGGACAGCCGCGCAATCGCTTCAGGACGCGGTGAGGCCGCGATCAGGTCATCCTTAATCCAGACGAAGAGATCGTCATCGGCGCCCTTAACCGTTCCCGGAATGGCTGTGCCATCGGTCAACAGTCGAACTTTGGCTCCCTTGTTATCCGGTCCACGCACGGCATCGAGCTGAGCCTGCAGGAAACCCTGGAAGCCAGCCGCATTCTGGAGCTCCGAGAGCACAATCGGCGCACCCATCTCGCCCGTCGCATCACGTTCAACACAGAGCACGATCTCGGGGCCAAGATAGGACCCGAACTCGCGCACGCGGTTGATAGTCTCGTTGAATCCCTGCTTGTTTTTTGCGTTCTCCTTCTGCCACCATTCGCGAAGCTCCGCATTCTCCGCAAGCTTTGATTCGAGGATGCGATTCGCATCACCAAGCATCTGGCTGATGTTCGGAATCGCCACGTAAACCAGGGTATCAGCGGGAGCAAGATCAAGCAGTCGAGTCGAATATCGAACACCCGGCCGCGCAACCTGCGAATCGATGTGCTTTCTCAATGCCGCAACGTCGTCAAGAATCCTCGAGTACTTGTCTACACTCTTGCTCCACTTGACCTCTTCCTTGACCGGAACCTGCTCGACGCTCGCGTGCGTCGCCAGCTGGTCTCCCGGACGAAGTGTCGAGCGAATTCCCGAATGATCGACATTGACTTCACCCTCGATCACGGAAACACGCGCGCCTTTGGTACCGCTGTTCACCGAAAAGATCGTTCCGGTAACGGCAACAAGGCTGTCATTAGTTGCGACGTACAGATGCCGGTTGCGCTGCTTCGCGGCTTCAACGATCACCTGGCCGCGATCAAGGTGAACGGTCGTTCCCTGTCCATTCTCCGCAACCCAGACCTCGCTTCTTTCGCTGAGCTCAACCTGGGAGCCGTCCCCAAGAAGGAGCACGGCCTTCGAGCCTTTCGCGGCTCGCACCCGCTCGCCCATTGCGATCTTGTCGCCCGTCTTCACCGGCTGCGTCGTCGTCTCGGTTACGCGGTAGATGTTTCCGTTCGAAGCCTGAACGATCGTATGCAAAGCGCCGACCGAGCGAGTGAATCGCTGCACCCACGGCCAGACCACAAGTCCAAGACCTACAGTCAACGCCGCAGCTATCGCCCAGCGAATCGGAGGCGACATCGGCTTGCGCTGGCCGCTCACGTGAGGCCGTGGCGCGGTCACCTCGCCACGTCGCAACGCACGTGCTTCCTTCAAAGCCTTCCTGCAGGGGATGCACTCGTGTGTGTGATCTTCCAGCAGCAGCGCCCGCGCCGGGGAAAGCTTTGCTTCGAGATAGGCCGGAACCAACGCCTGAAAGTCGTCGCAGCCTCGAATATGATCAACCGGCACAATACCGGATGCGACCGCCGACTTCTCAGCGGTAATCCGACGCCAGACACGAGTCGTGGCTTCGTTAACGGTAGTTTCGTCGAGCCGCTCGGCGCGCACTTCAGCGAGCGTATCATCGAGTATCTGGCTAAGTTCTCGGTTAGTTCTTTTCATCGTTACCCTCCAACATCCGATTGATTTGCTTCTTCATTCGTGTTCGCGCGCGATGGAGCAATACCCCGACAACTACCTGCGAAGTTCCAAGAATCTCCGCGATTTCGTGATTGTCGTATCCTTCGAAGTAGCGCAGAACAAATATCTCCGCCGTCTTGTCGCCAAGACCTGCGACCGCCTGCTGAACCATGCGGCGTATTTCGCTACTGGCGTGCTGTGCATCGGGTCTGAGTTGATGGCTTCCCGCAAGGTCGACCATCTGATCGAGAGGGACCGCCTCGGTTCTCTTCCGCTGCCGGACGACATCGAGCGCTGCATTTACGCCCGCTCGATGAAGATAGCTCGCTGGATTCGGTTCCAGATCGACGGGGCCATCACGCCTCGCAAGCCGGAGAAAGACCGTCTGAACGACATCTTCCGCGTCGACAACGCTGCCCGTAATCCTGTATGCCGTCCGAAAAACCCGGTCCGAGTGATCCCGAAAAAGCGACTCAAGCTCGCCCGGCTGGCCCGCCCCACCGGGGAGCGCCTTCAGGTAAGTGGCTGTTGCTGGCACTTTTTCCTCCTCTGAGTTCTCATCCACTACCATAAACGCTCCGAGGGCCGGATTTATTAACAAGGCACGTTGTACCGCCTTCAGGCGGAAGCCCGAACGTTAGGGAGGGCGCGTGAGCCCTCGCACCGGCTATGCAGTCCCTACGCGAGCTACCCACGCGGCCTAAGGCGGGTCCAGAGCCGCCGCGCTCCCTAGGCGCTGCTCCCAAGCACTCAGTATTAAGTGCCTGAGAGTTTGTGGTCTTTCTTTACGACTTTGTGACGCTGTTTCTTAGAAAGAAGCTTTCGGTGCCGTTTTCGGGCTTCGAGCAGAACCACTCCGTCGCGCACTTCGAACAGAACTGAAGGCAGGCCTGACGGAACAGTCTTGCCGTGGGATTTTGCAACTTCTCCGGTTTGAGGATGGAAGCTCACGTTGTGGTGAGGGCACACAAGATGTCCTTTCTTCGTTTCTGGTGGAAACATCGGGAGGTCTTTGTGCGAACAGACGGAAACATACGCGCGAATTGCGCCTTCGCAAAGTACGACACAATACGGCACTCCCCGATGCTCGACGCAAACGGGCTCCATCTCCTTGAGCTCACTTACATTGACCGCAGCAAATTGCACTTTCAATTCGATCGTCCTCCACCGAAGATTCCGCCTGAAGGCGGTACAACGTACCTGATCTTCTATGATACCCTTCCGCTTCGCTTCAATCCCTTTCCGGAGGTAGTTGGTTTGGCTGAGCTCAACCGGCGCGATTTCCTCGCACGAAGTGCGGCTTTCGCTTCTGCGGTGCTCATATTCAGAAGTGACGGTCTGGCCTTCGCTGCCGATCCTTTCTCGCTTGGTGTTGCATCCGGAGATCCTCTTCCAAATGGTGTCCTCCTCTGGACGCGGCTCGCACCTGACCCGTTGAACGGCGGTGGAATGCCCGCGAGGAACGTGCCCGTCAAATGGGAAGTCGCGACTGACGACCGGATGCAGAAGATTATAGCGCGTGGAAGTGCAACGGCGCGGCCCGAGAGCGGTCATTCGCTGCATGTCGAGGTCTCCGGTCTCAAGCCATCGAGCTGGTACTGGTATCGTTTCACGGTCGATGCTGGATCAAGCCCTGTCGGCCGCACTCGAACCGCACCTGCAGCTGATGCGAAAAATGACCGATTGAACTTCGCATTCGCTTCGTGCCAGCACTACGAGACAGGCTATTACACCGCTTACCGGCACATGACGGACGAAGACCTGGAACTCGTCATTCATCTTGGGGACTACATTTACGAAGACGGCCCGGCGCCTAATCGCGTACGGAAGCACAACAGCCCCGAGATCAAGACGCTCGCCGACTATCGCAACCGCTATGCGCTCTACAAGAGTGATCAGCATCTGATGCACGCGCACGCGAGTTTCCCCTGGCTGATCGTCTGGGATGATCACGAAGTAGACGACAACTACGCGGGTTTGATACCGAAAGATAATGCTCCACGTGAAGAGTTTGCGAAGAGACGTGCCGCAGCTTATCAGGCTTTCTACGAGCACATGCCACTTCGTCCGTCGGCGCTAAGAAAAAACGGTGGAATTGAAATCTACCGGCGACTGAATTTCGGGAGTCTGGCAAGTATCTATATGCTGGACACGAGGCAATATCGCACAGATCAGCCCTGCGGCGATGGGACCAAGCCTGCTTGTCCGGAGTCACTCGATCCGCAAGCAACGATCATGGGCCAGACTCAGGAGGAGTGGCTGAAGCACAATCTTAGCGAATCGCGATCAAAGTGGAATGTGATTGGACAGCAGGTCATGATGGGACCGCTCGACAATTTCGCGGGACCTGAGGCAAAGTTTCCGATGGATCAGTGGAACGGTTATCCTGTCGCGAGAAAGCGGCTCCTGGATTTCATGCGCGACCGAAAACCATCCAACCCGATTGTTCTGACCGGTGACATTCACTCCAACTGGGTGAACGATCTGAAACCGGATTTCTATCGCGATGACTCACCGGTAGTTGCAACTGAGTTCGTGGGAACCTCAATAAGTTCTGGTGGTGACGGTGCAGACGTGCGTCCTGCAACAGAGACCCAGTTAGCTGAGAACCCGCATATCAAGTTCTACAATGGACAAAGAGGCTATGTTCGATGTTCGCTCACACCGGACCGCTGGCAGACTGATTTCCGTATTGTTGATGCGGTCACTCAACCCAACGCACTCGTCAGTACCCGCGCATCTTTTGTAGTTGAGGATGGCAAGCCAGGTGCCAAACGCATTTGAGGTGACCGATGCGGCAAACATCAACGTCAGTCCTCGCCGACGGAGCTGGCTGCGCACTCGCATCGAGTATTTGACTGCCTGGACCATCCTCAAGTCTTTGGGTGGCCTTCCCCGCCGAACCGCCGTGGCTGCCGGTATCGCACTTGGGAGCGTGGCTCACGCAATCCTTCCGCATCTCAGAGATCGCGCTGAAGAGAATCTGGGAATGGCGCTTCCTGAGCTCGATCAGGCCGAGCGCAATGAAATCAAGCGGGGAGTCTTTCGAAATCTCGGACGGTTGCTCGGAGAGGTCAGCCAGTTTCCGAAGCTCAATCGTGAGAACATCGAAAGGGTCGTCTCATACGTCGGCCTCGAGAACTTCGTCACAGCGCGTGATCGCGGTCGCGGTGTGATCCTGCTGACTGGACACATCGGCGCGTGGGAACTCTCTGTCTTTTCGCATGCACTCTATGGTCATCCGATGTCATTTCTTGCGCGTCGCATAGATAATCCGCTTGTCGAGCAGCTGGCAGAGACCTATCGCGGCCGCGTCGGAAACCGGAGCATCGATAAGCGAGGATCGCTCCGCGAGGTAATTCGGACTCTCAAGGCAGGCGGCGTCGTTGGGATACTCGCTGATTTGAATGCGACACGTGAAGAAGGCGTCTTTGTCGATTTTTTTGGGATGCCCGCATGCACGACTGCAGGAGTTGCGACGCTCGCACAGCGAACCGGCGCGGCAGTTGTACCCGGGTACATTGTCTGGAACGAAAAGGAACAGATTCATCATCTTCATTTCGAGCCATTTCTGGAAACAATCGACACGGGTAATCCAAAAGCGGATGTGGTGACCAATACCGCGCGTTATACGAAAGCACTCGAGGAGGCAATTCGCCGCCATCCGGATCAATGGCTTTGGATTCACAGGCGCTGGCGTACGAAACCGGAAGAGGGGGTCGGGGGTCAGGGATCAGGGGTCGGGGTCGGGGGTCGGGGAAGTCAGAAGTTTGAGTTCAAGCTTTAGCTTGTGGTTGCGAATGAACCCCAAGCTAAAGCTTGAACTCTAAACTCCTGACTTCCCCGATCCCCGACCCCGATCCCGACCCCTGCTTTGGAGCAGTCATGAACTTCAAGACACTGGTGACGACATTCGGACTGATCTTTCTTGCTGAAATGGGAGATAAGACACAACTCGCAGCGATTACGATGGTTGCGAAGACGCGCGAGCCGTTTGCGGTCTTCGTCGGAGCTTCACTCGCCCTCGTTGCCGTGTCGTTGATCGGGGTCGCAGTTGGAGCGGTGCTCGTCAACTACATTAACCCGGATTACCTGCGTCGTGCGGCAGCTGTCGCTTTCATCGTCATCGGAATTCTTATGCTCTGGGACAAGATCTAGGATCATCTGACTATGCCGGAGCCTGAACGACTCATGATCGTGGCTGGTGAGGCTTCAGGCGACCGGCACGGCGCAAAGCTCATTGCTGCGTTGCGTCAGCTCGACCCACACCGTGAGTTTGAGTTCTTTGGAGCAGGCGGTGACGAGATGCGCGCTGAGGGCGTCGAGACTCTTGTCGATTCCCGTGACGTCGCGATCATGGGTGCGCTCAGAAGTAGCTCGTGCTCTCCCTCGATTCCTGGGAGCGTTTTCTGACTTGAGAAAGGCAGCCAATTCCCGCCACCCTCGCCTTGTCATCCTCATCGATTGGCCCGAGTTCAACCTTCGACTTGCGCGTCGTCTCAATCGTGACGGGCACCGTGTAATCTATTACATCAGCCCGCAACTGTGGGCGTGGCGGAGCTATCGCATTGCTACGGTCAAGAAGCACGTTGAGCAGATGCTCGTAATTCTTCCGTTCGAGCAGGATTTCTATGCTCGTCATGGAGTAAAGGTGACGTACGTAGGACATCCCCTGCTTGACAGCATCGAGGTCAGGGAACCTCGCGACAGCTTTCGTAGTCGGCTGGGGATAAGATCAGATCAACGGCTTATCGCTTTGCTGCCAGGAAGCCGTGAATCGGAAATCCGTTTCATACTCCCTCCACTTCTCGAAACAGCGTCGCGCCTTTCAACCTCACGCCCCGACTTACGGTTCATTCTCGTCCTGGCGCCATCAATCTCACGTGAGAACCTTGAGAGGGCGATTCCTGATTCGGTGCATGTCGAAAGCGGTGATACAGCGAGCGCGCTTGCAGCATCTGATCTTGCGGTTGCCGCAAGCGGTACGGCGACACTTGAAGCTGCCATCATCGGGACCCCACTGATTGTTGTCTATCGTTCGTCCACGCTGAACTGGAAGCTTTTCTGGCCCCTGATCAACGTCCCGTTTGTCGGTATGCCAAACCTGATTGCAGGTCGTCAGATTGCACCGGAGCTTTTGCAGGATGCGCTCAATCCGGAGAGGCTCGAAGCCGAGATCGTCAAGCTGATCGACAATCCCGCAATGCTCCAGACACAGCGCGAGGAATTCAGGAAGGTCCGCGAAACCCTGGGAGCTTCTGACGCATCTATGCGGGCAGCTGAATGCTTGTTGAAGGCACTTGAAACTAGAAAACAGCTCGAATGAAACGGCAAGCTAAAGCTTGAACTCCATACTCAGCACTCAGCACTCAGCACCCAGCACTCAGCACCCAGCACCCTCACTATCCTGCCTTCAAACGACTCACGAATGCGCTCGACATCCCAACCTGCGCCGAGCGTCAGCATCAATTTGATTCGCGCTTTGTGGCTTGGCAGAAGACCGCCGAGAATCACTCCCATTCGGCGAAGCTGCTTTCCTGCTCCCTCATAGGCGTACGTATCGAGGACGCGGCCGCGCGGACAGCGTGAAGTGATTACAACCGGGAGCCCTTTGGCGAGAGCGCGATCGATTGAAGGGAGTGTGGCGCGGGTGACATTGCCTCTTCCAAGACCTTCGATCACAAGACCGCGAGCACCATCGTCAACGAGATAGTCGATCAGCCGGCCATCACTGCCAGCAGAGAGTCTTGACGATCTCGACTCGCTCTTCAAGCGAAGCACCAGCAATGTGTTCACGGATTGCGCGCTGTCTCGTCACGATCAGTCGATCTTTGTCGATTATTCCAAGAGGTCCGAAGTCGCGGCTTCTGAACGTATCAGGTGCTTCAGTGTGCGTCTTCACCGCTTCTGAACCCGACAGTACCTGATCGTTCATGACGACCAGTACTCCCAGTCCTCGCGCGGCCGGGTCGGCTGCGACACGCACCGCGGAACGAAGATTCCCGGGCCCGTCCCAACTGAGTTCCGAGCTGTTGCGCATTGCACCCACAAACACGACGGGCTTCTCTGAATTCAGAATCAGATCCAGAAGATACGCGGTTTCCTCGAGGGTATCCGTGCCATGAGTGATGACTGCTCCGGCAGTTTCCGGCCGAACGATCTCAGTTTTGACCTGATCGGCCAACTCCATCATCAATGAAGGAGTCATATGTGGTCCCGCGAGCCGCGCGAAATCACGAACCTCAAAATCTGCGATCTCATCGAGCCCCGGAACCCGTGCAATGATCTCCTTGCCCGAAAGCGAAGGGATAGCGCCTCCGGTTCGAGGATCGATCTGCATCGAAATCGTTCCGCCGGTGAAAAAGATTGCAAGATGTGGTTTCATCGATGCGGCAGATTATCGGCCAGGAGATTCGAAGTGAGCAAGTTGACCAAGGACGCACCTCTGAGAGCTGACATCCGGCGGCTGGGTAACCTGCTCGGCGCGACACTCGAGAGATTTGGAGGCAAGAAACTTTTTGTCACCGAGGAGCGAGTGCGCGCGCTGTGCAAGGCTATGAGACAAACGCCTTCGCGCGCGAACGAAACAAAGCTCAAACGATTGTTGTCCCGGCTCACGCTTGACGAGGCGATCAGCGTCATTCGCGCGTTTTCCGTCTATTTCCAATTGGTCAATATCGCCGAGCAGCATCACCGCATTCGCCGGAAACGATTCTACGACCTGCACACGCCTGATGATCCACAGCGGGGCTCAATTCTCGAGACACTCCGGCGTCTCGAACGGGCGGGAATCCACTCGGCCAAAGACGTGCAGCAGGTCCTCGACGGCCTTGAGATAGTTCCTGTGATGACGGCACATCCGACCGAGGCAGCGCGCCGCACTCTGCTCGAGAAGCACCGCCGGATTGCCGATCTGCTTGCACGTTTCGATGCGGGAGAAATACCGCTGAGAATGAAAGAGAAGCTCGAGCAGGAGCTGGCTGCGGAAGTCGAGTCGATATGGCAGACGGACGAAGTTCGTCATACTCAGCCGACGGTTCTCGATGAAGTTAACAATGGTCTTTACTACTTCGATGCCACGCTTTTCGATGTCGTACCCGAGCTGATGGAAGAGCTCGAGCGTGGACTCGCGGCGACGTTTCCCGGAGTAAAGCTTCGTGACGGTAGTGCTCCTCTTCGATTCGGTTCGTGGATTGGAGGTGATCGTGACGGTAATCCGTTCGTAACACCGGAGGTCACATGGGATGCGGTTCTGCTCGCTCAAAGACTCGCACTAAGAAAATACCTTACCTCTGTTGCCGACCTTAGCCGACGCCTCAGTGAATCCTCGCGGCTGGCTCAAGCATCAGAGGAGCTGCTGCTGACGCTTCGCCGCGACGCTGCTATTTTTCCTGCGGTCGCGGCTGAGGTGTCGTCCAGGAATAAGGAAGAACCCTATCGACAGAAGCTCGGTTACATCTATACGCGGCTTGAGAATACGCTCCGCCGCAATCGTGACCTTGCGCCCCTACTGCAGATCGAGGCTCCAAAGCGGCTGATCTCAGTGCGTCCCGGCCTGCCGATTGTTCGAACCTTGAGTGGTTCGGATTCTTCATCCGCAGAGGTGTATCGCGATGGGGGCGAGCTTTGGAATGATCTGCGAATCGTCAGAGACAGTCTGCGCCAGGGACGCGCGGTCCATGCATCTTACGAGATTGAGAGACTGATGCATCAGGTCGCCGTCTTCGATCTTCACCTTGCAGCGCTTGATCTGAGGCAGCATAGCGAACGTCATACATCCGCCCTTCGTGAACTCACTCGCGGTCTCGGGCTCAAGACTGACTATGCGGCTATGGATGAAGAATCCAGGGTCAATTGGCTCGTGGGCGAAATCGATACTCCGCGGCCGCTGGTCGCGGCCGATGCACAGCTGAGCGAAGCAACAACCGAGACTCTCAACGTTTTTCGAGTCGCCCGACGCGTAATCGACGAGATCAGTCCGAAAGCAATCGGGACTTACATCGTCAGTATGACTCAGGATGCGAGTGACCTTCTGGCTGCGCTCGTTCTTGCAAAGCAGGCCGGCCTGGTTGCAAACGCGAACGGATCGCAACCCGTGCTTCAATTGCCTGTCGCGCCTCTTTTTGAAACGATCGACGACCTTCGCAGAGCGCCCGGTATGCTCCGTCAATTGTTGTCAGTTCCCGCGTACCGCAACCTTGTGCGGGCGAATGATGATCTCCAGGAGGTCATGATTGGTTATTCGGACAGCAGCAAGGATGGCGGGATTCTTACGTCGAGCTGGGAGCTTTATCAGGCTCAGGAACGGCTTTGGGAAGTAGCGCGCGAGTTCGGCGTCAGCCTCAGATTGTTTCATGGGCGCGGCGGGACTGTTGGAAGGGGCGGGGGGCCGAGTCACGAAGCGATACTCGCTCAGCCACCTGAAACGGTGGCGGGCCGCATCAAGATCACGGAGCAGGGTGAAGTAATTTCGTCAAAGTACGGTCTCCCCGAAATCGGGTTGCGGAGCGTCGAGTTGACAACTGCCGCAGTCATTGCGGCGAGCCTGAAGCAGGCCAATCTTCCGGAACGCAAGCTCGCGAAATGGAAGGAAACGATGGGAGAGCTGTCAGAGTCGGCATTCGCCACCTACAGGCGAGTGGTGTACGAGACTCCGGGTTTCTATGAGTACTTTACGCTTGCGACACCAGTCGAAGAGTTCGCGAACATGCGGATTGGATCGCGACCGGCGCGCCGTCGTTCGACCTCGGCAGGTCTCACCGATCTGAGGGCAATTCCGTGGGTCTTTGGTTGGACGCAGAGTCGGCATCTTTTGCCGGGATGGCTCGGCGTCGGGCAGGCGCTCGATGCATTCGTTCAAAAGAATCGGAAAGCCAACCTTGCGCTGTTGCGCGAGATGTATTCCGAATGGTCGTTCTTTCATTCGACCATCTCGAATATCGAAATGACGCTCGCAAAAGCGGACTTCCAGATTGCGCGCCAATACACCGAGCGGCTCGCTGCAGGGTCTGCCGGGCTGCGTATCTTCAAGCTTCTTGAGGACGAGTTTCTGCGAACTACAAAGATGGTTCTCGCAATTACTGCGCGAGCGCACGCTGCTTGAGAACTCACCGGTTCTCGAGCGTTCAATCAAGGTAAGAAATCCTTATGTGGATCCGATGAGCTATATGCAGGTCGAGCTACTAGATCGAAAACGTAAAGGCAAAAAGGTCGAAGACGAAGACAAGCTCTTTTACGCGATTCTCCTCACCATAAATGGCGTCGCTTCTGGAATGAGAAACACGGGTTAAGAGTACGTTGTACATTTCGCGCCGAATTTGGCGTGCGATGGCTTCACGCTTCGTCTGCGACTATCAGCGGCTGCGTACCGCACTGCAAATGCGGTACAACGTACCGTAAAATTTGAATTGATCTGAAGAATTGTCCTGGTGCATGATGCGCCCAGCATCATCAAACGCGGCACAGCCACCTTCAGCCAGTGGTTCTGAGTCGCATGCGTTTCCCGTTTCATCTATCACAAGGGAGAGTGCAATGCTCCGTTTCATGCCTATCACGACCATTCAGCGAGTGCTACTTTTGGCCTCTTGCTCGCAATGAGTCTCATTGCAAGCCTTCCGCTTCCCAGAGCCCAGGCACAAGACCCTGCGCAAGCTGAAACGAATGCCGTTCCGCGGCGTCTCGGCGCATGCCGCTTTTCGTCCTTTAACCAACTCGAGCCGAACGGCGGTAATTGGAAGACGTGGGTGATCGCAAATCCACAGCGATTTTGTTCCAAGTGCGCCACCTTACGCGCCTGAAGAAATCGCAGAGTTGATCCAACTGCAGCATACCAACGATCCAGCCGCACGTGCGAACGTTGCCTACTGGAATGCTGGAGGGCCATCATACCGGTGGAACGAGATACTGATAGCTCAAGCAACCAGGGCCGCGACCAATGCGATTCGAATAGGCAGGGCTCAGGCGCTGCTAAATGTAGCCATCTATGACGCACTTGTCGCGGCGTGGTACGCAAAATACCTTCACGAGCGTCCGCGACCAGGCGAGTGCAATCCTGTCTTGACCACGTTAATTCCCACTCCGCAGAGCCCATCCTATCCAAGCGCCTATGCGGTTGCAGCCGGAGCAGCATCGACCGTGCTCGCTTATCTGTATCCGACTGAGGCCGCCTCCTATACCAGCCAGGCCGAACTTGCCGGCCTGTCACGACTCCAGGCGGGAGTAAACTATCGCAGCGATGTGGTTGCCGGTCTTGCGCTCGGCCGGGCAATTGGCGCGCAGGTGGTGGCGCGCGGACAGAACGACGGCTCGAGTGCTGTCTTCACCGGAACGATACCAACCGGGCCCTGCAACTGGAAGGGAACAAACCCGGCAGAGCCTCTTGCGGGGACGTGGAAGACGTGGGTTGTTACTTCCGGAAGTGAGTTCCGGCCGGGCCCACCTCCGCCCTGCAATGCAGGATCAGCTCAATTCGAGAGAGACATTGCCGAGGTCAAGAATCACCCGCGCGTCGCTTCCTGCGACTGCAGCGACCTTCCCTACCATCAGACTGGCCTCCTACTGGGAGGGCCACGTTCAACTAATCTGGACCGACATCTTGAGCAGAAAGATCTTTGAGCATGGTCTCGACACGAATCCACTCCGCGCCGCCCGAGCCTACGCCCTGTTTTCAGTTGCGGGCTATGACTCGATCATTTCGGTTTTCGACGCGAAGTACGCGTACTGGTATATTCGTCCGAATCAGCACGATCCGACGATCGCACCGATTTTCCCCGTACCCAAACCACCCGAGTTATCCGTCCGCTCACGCGATCTACGATGGCGGATATGCCGAGGTGCTGTCGTATCTATTCCCACAGGACGAGGCAGCATTCAGGGCCCCAGCGGCAGAAGCCGGACTCTCCCGGATCTGGGCAGGAATCCATTACAGATTTGACGTCGAAGCGTCCATCGGTCTCGCTGCAAACGTTGGAAGGAAGGTAATCGAATACGCTAAAACGGATGGCTCACAGTAGCACTTGGAGCGATTGAGTGCTGAGTGCTGGGTGTTGAGTATGGAGTTCAAGCTTTAGCTTGCTCTTGGCGATTAGAATGAAAAAGAGCAAGCTGAAGCTTGAACTCCATACAAGCTTCACTACAGAGACACCGGCCTCCTACTGGGAAGGGCCAGTTCAACTAATCTGGACCGACATCTTGAGCAGCGAGATCTTTAAAGCTTGGGCTCGACACGAAACCACTGCGTGACGACAGAGCCTACGCCCTCTACTCAGTTGCGGGCTATGACTCGATTACTGCGGTTTGGGATGCGAAGTATGCGTACTGGTATATTCGTCCCGAATCAGCACGATCTGACGAGAGCAACTATTTTCACCGTGCGAAACCAACTGAGTTACTCATCAGCTCATGAGAATCTACGACGGTGGTTATTCTGAGGCGCTGTCGTATCTTTTCTCATAGGACGAAGCCGCATTCAGTGCCTCAGCGACTGATGCCTAGCTCTCCACGGATTTGGGCACGAACTCATTACAGATCGGCTGTCGAAGCGTCCAACGGTCTCGTGCCGACGTTGGAAGGAAAGTTATCGAGGAAGCCATAACGGATGGCTGACAGTAGCGACTGCAGGCGGTAGATCCTTTCTTCCTCATACTTGAGCGTTTTCATGAAGGATTCAGCCGTCGCATTGTCATAAGGATTCCCGCGCCTGCTCATGCTAATCAAAATTCCGTGCTCCTTGAGCAGTTCGGTACACTCCTTCGACGCGTACTGCGATCCGCGATCTGAGTGATGAATCATTCCCGGCTTCACGTGCCTTGCGGCCAAAGCCATACGCAGAGGCCGACAGTGCCAACTCTACCTCGAGAGTGCGTCCAAGTTCCCAGCCGATAACCCGTCGCGAGAATCGATCAAGAATGACCGCCAAATAGACAAACTCCGACTGGAGGCGAATATAGGTGATGTCCGATACCCAAAGTTGATCGACTCCAGTAAGTTCCAGACCACGCGTCAGATTCTGATATATCGGTAGCCCGTGATTTGAATCGGTAGTTCTCACGAATATTCGCCGACGCACGCAGAGCAGATTGTCCTCTCGCATACTCCGCTCTACCCGCTTGTGATTAATCCTGGAGTTGGTCCGCTTTCTGATCTCTGCCGTCATCCTGGGGCTTCCGTAGCTTCGCATTTCAATCGCTATCCTCTGGATTTGATCACGCAGCTTCATTCCCGGTCTACTCTTTCCTCACGCTTTAGGAACTGATAGAAGCCTGCACTCGCCACTCCCACTGTCTGGCACATCCATCTCACCGAAACGCCTGCCCCAGCTCCTATTTCTTCCTTGATCTTTTCGTAGACCTCATCCCTCCAAAGACGTTGTCCATCAAGTGTCGCTCCTCGATGTGCGCCAACGTTTTTTTTAGAAAATCCTCAGCACTCAGCACCTTCTTCTTCTCTACTTCTTCATTCCGTCATAAAGAGTCTTGAGTTGGTTGAGATACTGGCTACGGTCGATTATGTAGCGCGGTTTGATCTCGCCTTCGGCAGCCAGAGCTTCGATCGCGGCTTCGAGCAGCGAGCCCGGATCATTGGCGGCGATTGCTCGTTTCTCGAGATAGCCGAGGCGGCGAAGGCGGTGGAAGAATTCGAAGGGCGTCAGTCGGCCTTCGAAAGTTAGCGCGCCGTGAAGATGCGTACGGCCAATCAGGTATTGAACCACGAGCACATCACCGTAAAGTGCCGGTGAAAGGTAGACGCGATTGCCCACGCGTTCCCATCCTTCATTGAGGCGGCGCGACAGGAAGATGCGGTCGATATTCTCGACATCGGACCAGTCTGTCATCGGCTCGCGGCGCTGAAGGTAAGCTATAGCCGCATCACGCAGCCACATTTCGCCGTCAAAATCGAGACCCATGCTGGTTCGCTCCAGCCAGTCTGAAAAGACATCCACCGGAGTTCGAACTTCTTTCAGAGTGATATACTCGTCTGGCTTTTTCTTGAGCGCGGCGACAACGGCTCGGACACTTTTGCGCGCTTCACGGTGTTCATCAATCTCGAGCAGACGGATCGTTGCAATCCAGCGCTTTGCGGCATCGCAGTAAGGGCAGCGGGCCTTTCTTGGGGAAACAATAAAGAGTGGCCGTTCAACTTGTCGGCGGAAGTCAGCGCTTCCGGGCGAGAACTTCCTCATCTCGGTATACGCGGTGCGACGTGCAAGTCCCAGTTGCTTCGTCATGAGATCGAAGCCACATTTTAGACAAACCTGGACCGATCGCTCGCTGAAGAGAGGCTCAGGAATGTCTTCCCACTTGATCGCGTTTCTGGCCATTGATGTAGAAACGTGATACTAGCACGTGTCTATGATGCCGACGATCGCCAAAATCCTCGCTCTTTTCCTCGTGGTTGCGGTCGAGACGAGATTCGAACCACACGAAGCAACCATCGCGCAGATCCACGAGAGCATGAAGAGCGGCAAGCTCACATCTCGAATGCTTGTTGAGTCCTATCTCAAACGCATCAACGCATATGATCAGGCAACAGTGCTCAACGGCAAGCCGACGGAGAGACTGAATGCCATCGTGATCGTCAATCCCCAGGCGCTGGCTGACGCGGACAGCCTCGATCTGGAGTTCAAACGAACACGGAGACTCCGCCCGCTGCACGGGATTCCTGTGATCGTGAAGGACAATTACAACACAAAGGGTCTGCAGACAACTGCAGGTTCGCTCGCGCTAAAGGGCTCAGTTCCATCTGACGATGCTTTTCAGGTGCGGAAGATTCGAGAGGCAGGAGCCATCGTGCTCGCGAAATCGAACATGGCGGAATGGGCCTTCAGCCCTCTTTTGACCGAAAGTTCGATTGCCGGCGTGACACGCAATCCCTACGATCTTGAGCGTGTGCCTGCAGGCTCGAGCGGTGGCACGGCTGCAGCTGTGTCGGCCAGTTTCGGTGCTGTCGGGTTGGGAACGGACACCGGTAACTCGATCAGGGGGCCTTCGTCTCACAACGGCCTTGTAGGCATTCGTTCGACAATCGGGCTGACTAGCCGTGCCGGGATCATCCCGCTATATCTGCGCAATGATATCGGCGGCCCAATGGCGCGAACGGTTGAAGACGCAGTGCGTGTACTCGAAGTGATTGCAGGGTATGACCCGGCCGACCCGATCACGAAAGCCGCTGAAGGGAAGGTGCCAAGGAACTACACGCAGTTCCTGAAGAAGAACGGTCTCAAAGGAGCGCGGCTCGGGGTATTTCGGCGATATGTCGATGCACCGACAACCGATCCTCAAATCAAATCGCTGATGACAAGAGCGATCGAGGATTTGAAAGGACAGGGTGCCGTCATCGTTGATCCGTTCGATCTGTCGGGCTACGAGGAGCTGACGAAGGACATCTGGTGCAATTCGTTTCACTATGACGTAAATAACTACCTTGCATCGCTCGGCCCTGCCGCCAGGTACAAAAACCTGACGTCGATAGTTGAATCGGGACTCTATGCGCCATATATCGAAAGACGTCTTAAGGATGCGATACGTACGACACCGGAGTCACCTCCTTGTAAAGATGTATTCCAGGACCCGAAGAGCATTGCCCTTCGCGAGGCTCTGCTCAAGGCTATGAAACAGGAAAGTCTCGATGGCATCATCTATCCGACGTGGAGCAATGCGCCTCGAAAGGTAGGCGATATGCAAAGTCCGCCCGGTGATAACAGTCAGATACTGTCGCCGCAAACCGGGTTTCCGGCGATCACGGTGCCGATGGGGTTTACGTATGGTTCACTTCCGGCCGGTCTGACTTTTCTCGGCAGACTGTTCAGCGAGCCGGACTTGATCAGGTTTGCATATGCCTACGAACAGGCGACCAGGCATCGCAGACCTCCCCCAAGTTTTCCAGGCATGTAGTGCCGGTCGCAATGTGAAGCATGATGTTATGGCAACAATCTTCAGAATTCTTGCCTTTAGTTTTGCACTAGCTGCCGGTTCACTCTTCATGAACGAGTCTAACCAATCCGATTCTCAGTCAAACCGCCCGCGTGCTCGTGATATCGGACTCATCACCGGAATTCTTCCAACCGGCCCGCTCAATTCGATTACCGATGTAGGGGGAGTAAGGGTCGGGCACACGACGGTAGTGAAGGGCGATTCGATCAGAACCGGAGTTACGGCGATACTTCCTCACAGCGGCAACATGTTTCAGGAAAAGGTGCCCGCAGCCATCTTCGTCGGCAACGGCTTTGGAAAGCTCGCGGGATCAACTCAGGTCAACGAGCTTGGTGAGATCGAAACGCCAATACTTTTGACAAACACGTTGAATGTGCCTCGAGTCGCCGATGCGCTTATCGACTGGATGCTCGCGCTTCCCGGCAACGAAGAGGTTCGTTCAATTAATCCGGTCGTCGGCGAGACAAATGATGGAGGACTCAACGACATACGCGGTCGGCACGTGACTCGCGATCATGTTTTTGCTGCGCTCGGTAATGCAACCGATGGCGTCGTTGAAGAAGGTGCAGTGGGTGCGGGCACGGGGACTGTTTGTTTTGGTTGGAAGGGCGGCATCGGATCATCATCCAGAACTGTCGCGGGACGACTCACGCGCAGTGACAAGAATCATGTCGTCGGTGTGCTCGTTCAAACGAACTATGGAGGCGTGCTTACGATGAACGGCGCGCCGGTTGGCCGCGAGCTGGGTCGTTATTATCTGCGTGAGCAGCTCGACCGCGTCTCGTCAGGTAAGCAAGCAAAGGACAGTGCGGATGGTTCGATAATCATCGTCGTAGCGACTGATGCTCCGCTCGATCATCGTAATCTGAGCCGGTTGGCAGCGAGGGCGATGCTGGGACTTGCTCGCACCGGGTCACCATCGACGAATGGAAGTGGTGATTACGTGATCGCATTCAGCACCGCCGCATCCGTCAGGATCAGAGCAGGACGCGCTGTTCAGGGAGGCGAAACTCTTTCGAATGACTCTATGTCGCCTCTCTTTCAGGCCGTGGTCGAAGCAACCGAAGAGGCGATCTACAATTCCCTTCTCAAGGCGAAGACGATGACCGGAAGGAACAATACAAGAGTCGATGCACTGCCAATCGATAAAACGGTCGAGATTCTGAAGCGATATGGTGCGATCAAACAGTAAGGTACGTTGTACCGCCTGGGAGCGCCGGGACTCTCCTGACCGGCCACGAGCCGCGAAGCGTGCGAGTCTTCAGCACAAGGACTTTCCACGACTCGCACGCTTCGCGGCTCGTGGCCGGTCAGGAGACCGGCGCTCCCAGCGCTCCGGCGGTACAGTCTTCACTCCGCTCTCAGTACATCCATGGGATCTACGGTCGCGGCGCGTCTGGCTGGGATGTAGCTCGCGAGCAATCCAATGAACGCGAGAGCTATGGCAGCGGCGCCGATAGTCAGCGGGTCATTAGGCTTGAGTCCGAAAAGCATCGTGCTCGCTGTTCTTCCCGCGGCAACAGTCAGAAGGACACCCACAACCAGACCAACAGACAGAAGCAGCGTTGCCTCACGCAGAATCAGTCGGATGACACTCTGCCTGCCGGCTCCGAGTGCCATCCGAATACCGATCTCGTTCTTTCGGGAATTTACCATGTACGAAATCACACCGTAGAGTCCGATCATTGCCAGCAGTCCCGCCAATATCCCGAAAAAACCCGCAAGCAACGCCATTAGCCGCTCCTGTAACATCGACTCTCCAATCTGCGTCTTGAGAACTCGAAACTCGATACCGATCGAAGGGTCAACATCTGCCAGCGCGCGCTTTATCGACGTCGTCAGGGCCGACAACGAAACATCTGAGCGCGCGATGACATTCATGTACGGATCGGGCTCCTTTTGTTGCGAAAAGGGCAGGAAGACAATCGGCTGGAAGTCTGAGCGCATATCGCGATATTTCGTATCTTTCACCACGCCGACGATTTCGTATTGAGGCCGTGGTTCACCAGGGGGCATGTCGACTCGCAACGTGCGACCGAGTGGGCTGGCTCCATTCAGGAACTTTCTGCCAAAGGACTCATTGACTATTGCGACTGTGGGAGAAGACAAAGAGTCAACTTCACCAAAATCTCTTCCAGCAACGAACGGAGTCTCGAGCGTGCGGAAATATCCCGGACTGATTCGACTGAAATCAGAGATCAGTGCGCGGTCCGTTGGAGCGGTGACTCCGTCGATCAGAATACTGTCGTTCCAGCCGCTTCCGCTGACAGGAACTATCAACGCCTGGGCCGCCGATCTTATTTCGGGCAGCGCGCTGACGCGCTCCATAACGCCCTTCTGGACGAGTCCTAACCGCTCGGGAGAGCTCGACACGCGCTGCAGATCAAGGTTTGCCACCAGCACGCCATCCCGCTTGAATCCTGCATCGAGCGTCACCAGGTTGATAAAGCTGCGGACAAACAACAGTGCGCCGGCAAGCAACACCAGCGAGAGGGCCACCTGCGAAATCACCAGCCCCCTACGAAGAGTTGATCCTCCACGATTACCTGCGAACCCACGGCCGCCAGCTTTGAGAACGTTTCCAGGATTGGTTCCGGTAGCGCGCAGAGCAGGAGCCATCCCGAAAAGCAGGCACGTGAAAACCGCGAGACCAGCAATAAAGCCAAAGACGCGCCAGTCCGGGCTCAGGTTGACGAAAAGCGGATTGACGCCCGTAGCAAGCGACGACACGAGGAACCGGCTCAACATCTGAGCAAGCAGCGCGCCGAGAGCTGCGCCAAGGGCAGCAATCACGAGGCTCTCAGCCAGCAGTTGCCGTATGAGTCGCCGGCGAGATGCGCCAATGGCAAGTCTGACCGCGAGCTCGCGCTCTCTTACGCTCGCACGTGCAAGCATAAGATTTGCCAGGTTAGCGCAGGCAATGAGTAACACGAGACCTGTGATCGCGAGCAGCATCCACAATGGGTTCTCAAAATTCTCGCGAAGTCTCGAGACACCGGAGCCCGCCGGCTCAGCCGTCAATGTGAAAGCAAGATAATTCTTGACGTCGCCCGGAAGGTATCCGTCTGGAAGCGTGGCTCGGAAAATGCCTTCGCTGATCGATTGCAGTTGAGCGCGCGTCTGTTCGATCGACCATCCCGGCTTGAGCCTTCCAAAAGATGCCAGCCACCAACCCTTCTTCTGATCGATGCGGCTTTCCTTACCATATAGAAAGCCCTCGGCGCAGAGCGGAATCGCGACATCGAAGGTGCGGCCAACCTCGACTCCGAAAAACCCGGGTGGTGTTACGCCGATGACTTCAAAGGCACGCCCTTCGAGCAGCAGCCTCTTTCCCAGTGCATCGCGACTCCCGCTGAATTCGCGTTGCCAGAATGAATGGCTGATCACTGCGCCAGGGGCACCGCATCCGCGTTGATCGTCCGGCGGACTGAACACGCGGCCGAGGCTCGGACTCACGCCTAACACTCCAAAGAAGTCGCCACTGACAAAAAGCCCTTCGGCGTACCGGGCCTCGCCTGTCGGTTCAAGATTGAAGCGTCTGCTGCTCCAGGCCATAAGTCCGGAGAATGCCTGTTGCTGCTGGCGTACGTGGTCCCAGATCGGATAGGTCAGCCTGGGGTATCGGGTAGTGAAACTGCCGGTACGACTTGTCTGGGCGATTTTGACTTCTACAAGCTCTTCCGGCTTATTAATGGGCAGACTGCGTAAGCGAACTGCATCCAGAAGCTGGAAAATGGCGGTATTTGCGCCGATGCCCAGAGCGAGAGAAAGAATCGCAACCGTTGCAAATCCCGGGTTGGCGCGGAGCAGTCGCAATCCATACGCGAAATCTCGTCGAACTGTCTCAAGCAGATTTGTAAATCTCATAAGTGTTTTTCCGAGAGTCTCCGTGCCCAGTTGAACGAAGCACACGGAGCACACGGAGCTTACGACTCATCCTACGCATTGTCCTGCTTTAATGTTCTGGGTTATCTCTTCGAGGAATCGCAAAAGAGTTTATCGCCAGGCCCCTTCGTTTTTTCGCGCTGGAGCGCGGTCGAGCCTGGACTGTTCTTCATCTCTCTCGAAATCTCTCTCGAAACGAATCGTCCTGATCGGGCAAGGGATCTCAATTCCCTCGATGCGATAGCGTGCATGCAGTCGCTTGACGAACTCGTGCTTGAGCAGGTACTGATCGGTGAATTCGCCCGCGCGCAACGTTACCGTAAAATTGATACTGAAGTCACCGAATGTATGGTAGCGGATGAATGGCTCGAAATTTCGAACTCCACCCTGGACTTCGTTGAGCACTTCCCGGGCAACATCGACGGTGACCTGCTTCAACGTGCTCGAGATCGCTGTCATAAGCGACGCCAACCTGCATCAATACCGACATCTCTTTGTTGGGCTGGTAGTGATTGGTAACGATGGCGGATGCCAGCCTCGCGTTGGGGACGATGATCATGTTGTTCGGACGCGCGCGAATCGCCGTGTTGCGCCAGGTGATATCGCTCACGTAACCTTCGTCACCCGAGTCGAGTTTGACGTAATCGCCCGGCCTGACCTGGCGCGCTGCGATGATTTGCAAACCGGAAAAAAGATTCGACAGGGTGGGCTGCAGCGCTAGTGCCACTGCGAGGCCCCCAACTCCCAGCGCTGTCAGGATCGGAGTAACAGAAATATTCAGCGACTGCAGGATAACCAGTACCCCGAGCATGAATATGAGCAGCCGGGTGAGATTGGAAAAAATCGAGGTAGCTGGCAAGACCCCTTCGACTCTGCCAGCGTAAAGGCTGACCAGGCCGACCGCAATTCTCGCTGCGACGATTGTGATTGAGAAGATTGCAGTCGCCAACAGCGCCTTTTGGAACATACCCGTCAATGCCGGAGAGAGAGGCAGGCTGTAGAGCGCTGCATTGACGCCGATCATCGTGCCCCAAAGTATCAGCATGCCTCGCAATGCGTTGACTACTTCGTCGCCACCCCATTTCGCTCTGCCCTTGAAGCTTCGCAATCTTGCCAGAATGAACCTGTCTGCGAAGAGTCCGGCCAACAGCCCTGCGATGATCAGGGCCGTAGGCAGAATCCAAGGTATGACTGTCTGAAGTCTTCCCACGTCTTGAAGTAGTCAAACACCGTGCCGCTGCAGTGAGAGCTCAGGTCGGCTAGGATTCGTCGGGAGAACAGGGTTTAGCGGGACCGTTCGGGTAAGTTGGATGCGTCTCGTATGCGACTCATGGGGCAGAATTCCCCAATTCACGCTGCATGTGTGGCGAAAACGGTTAGAGCTCAACGGCAGCGAAAGCAAAAAAATGCGGAACGCATCAGATGCACTTCCGCATTTCCGACAATCTCAAAGACGACCTATTACGCTGACACGTAACTCTTAACCGCCTCTTCTTCGATCTCAAATATCTCAAAAACCGTGATGAGCTTGGTAATCGTAAGCAGATCACTGATGCGCTTGGTGGCATTGAGAAGCTTCAGTTCGCCGCCGGCACGCTTCACGGTCGTGTAACTGCGAACGATTTCACCAAGCCCGCCGCTGTCCATGTACGGCACATTGGCCAGATTCAGCAGCAATTTCGTCTCTTTGCGCTCGATCAATTCATCGATCTTGCGCTTCAACTGAACATCGCCCTCGCCCAGAAGAATCTTGCCCTCGACGTCCAGGATTGTGACATCGCCGCGTGTGCGCTCCGTTATCGTCATACCAGTCTCCCCAAGGTGTTTGAAATTTGAATTCGACCTAAAAGAAAAGCAGACAGACACTAACATAGGCCATTTGGCTTGGCAAGAGTTTGTAATGTTTGCAAGTCGTGCGCAAAGTGCGCTAAACAAGGGCGATGCGGGTACTACTCCAACGGGTGACAAAGGGTCGGGTGAGCGTAGATGGTCGCGTCACCGGCGAAATCGGAAACGGTCTCGTAGTTCTCGTTGGTATCGCCCACGCCGATGGCGAGAATGAGGCGAGCCTGCTTGCCTCAAAGATCGCAAACCTGCGAATCTTTGCCGACGCAAACGGCAAATTCAATCTCTCTGCACTCGATGTTGGCGCTGAGATTCTTGTCGTCTCGCAGTTCACCCTCTATGCTGACGTGCGGCGCGGTCGACGGCCGGGATTCACCGAAGCCGCGCGCCCCGATATCGCCGAACGTCTCTGTGATTATTTTGTGCGATGTCTCAAGGAGCTGGGGTTCAAAGTTGAAACGGGTGAGTTTCAGCAAGACATGCTCGTCGAGATTCACAACTCGGGTCCAGTCACAATCTGGCTGGATACCGACGACTTTTCAGCGAGACCGAAATAGTACGTGGTACCGCCTTTGGGCGGTACGCTGGAGTTTGGCCATTTGCAGTGATCGCCTGACGCCGGAGGCGTCAAAGATCGTAGCCAGGGGTTGAGTCTTCGAAACCCCTGGTCGCATTGTGAGAGAGAGCGTGCATCCCGGAGGGATGCGAGAAACGATCCGGTGAAGCTTGTCGTCTTTTCTCGCATCCCTCCGGGATGCAATTCGTCAATCGAATCGATCCAGGGGTTTCGAAGACTCAACCCCTGGCTACGTTCTCGCACCGCTCCGCGGTGATTGCGCTGCGAATCAGCGCAAGTACCGCCTTCAGGCGGTACAACATCGATTGAAATATTCAGACAGGAGAGGTGAAATCGCCTTGATTCGAAATGCTGTCATACCCGTCGCCGGACTCGGCACCAGACTGCTCCCAGCAACCAAATCTCAGCCGAAGGAAATGCTTCCCGTAGGCAAAAAGCCGATCGTTCAGTATGTAGTCGAGGAGCTTCAGCATTCCGGGCTCGAACGTGTGCTCTTTGTAACCGGGCGAGGCAAGTCGTCGATCGAAGACCACTTCGACGATGATGCCGAGCTCATTCGTCTCCTTCGGGAATCGGGGAAAGAGGACCTTCTGGGGGAGCTTGAATACGAGCGCCTCGGTCTCCACTTTCTCTATACAAGGCAACGGCGTCAGAAGGGGCTCGGAGATGCAATCCTCTGCGCCGAACACTTTGCTGGAGACGAGCCCTTCGTCGCAGCTCTCGGTGATTCGATCATCGGGCGCCATCGTCCTTCGAGCATTGTTACCGAGCTTGTGGCAGCCTTTGAAGCGCGCGAAGCTGAAGTGGCCATAGCCGTTGAGGAAGTGCCGCTCTCTCAGGTTCACCTCTACGGCATCGTCAAACCAGCGACTGCCGGAAACATCTTCGACGTTGTTGATCTCATCGAGAAGCCATCGATTGAAGAGGCTCCTGGAAGACTCGCAATCGCGGCGCGTTATGTCTTCGCTCCGTCGATCTTCGGAGCGATCAGAGAAACTCCCATCGATCATCGTGGAGAACTTCAATTGACCGACGCGATCCGGCTACTGTTAAGACGAGGTGCACGTGTCATTGGAGTCAAGCTTCAAGCCGGAGAAAAACGATACGACATCGGGAACTTCGAAAGTTATTTCGAGACTTTCGTCGAATTTGCGCTGAGTGATCCCGAGTACGGAGAAAAGCTGCGGGCCAGAGCGAAGGAGATGCTGAGTTGAGAGTATTCAGGACGCATGCTTTCGCGCGCGCAGGACTTGTCGGCAATCCTTCGGACGGTTATCACGGGCGAACCATCAGTCTGATCGTTAGAAACTTTCGCGCGGAGGCAGTGATTTACGATTGGCCCGAGCTCGAGATAATGCCGACCCGCCAGGACCAGTGTCGCTTCTCGAACCTCGAGGACCTGCTCGCGGACCTGGCGAAGAACGGATACTACGGCGGTATGCGGCTCGTAAAGGCCGCGATCAAGCGCTTCGCTGAGTATTGTCAGACGGAAGGCATCGAACTCGCCCCGCGAAATTTTTCTATCCGGTATGACTCGAACATACCGCGCCAGGTAGGACTGGCAGGTTCAAGTGCAATTGTGACTGCGACCATGCGCGCTCTCTGTCGCTTTTACGACGTCCTGATCAGCGAAGACGTTCTTCCGAGCCTGATACTTTCGGTTGAATCGAAGGAGCTCGGTATCGCGGCAGGACTGCAGGATCGGGTGGCTCAGGTGTTCGAAGGACTCGTCTACATGGATTTCGACAAGGAGTTCATGGATAAGCACGGACACGGACGATACGAGAGGCTTGACCCGGCTTTTTGCCTCCTGTTTTCATTGCATACCAGCAGGACCTTGCGGAGAGCTCGGAAGTCTTTCACAACGACATTCGACGCCGCTATGAGAGCGGTGAGAGTCAGGTCATTGATGCGATCAGTCGCATCGCTGACCTCGCGCGGCTCGGGCGCGAAGCACTACTCGCCGGGGATTCTGCGGCGCTTGGAGCATTGATCAATGAGAATTTCGATCTGAGACGCAGCATCTATCGTCTCAATCCAAAGCACGTCGAGATGGTCGAGATCGCTCGCAGTCTGGGCTTCCCCGCACATTTTGCGGGCTCTGGCGGATCAGTCATCGGTCTTTACGATACCGACGAATCATTCACACAACTGGAGCGCGCATTCGCTAAGCGAAATTGCCGCGTAATAAAACCAGTGGTCAGTGGTTAGTGGGCAGTGGGCAGTGGAGTGGTCAGTGTATGGAGTTCAAGCTTTAGCTTGCTGCTTGCGACCGGATGTGCGAAGAGCAAGCTAAAGCTTGAACTCCATACACTGACCACTGGCCACTAACCACTGACCACTGTATAATGCCGCGCGTGCCTCCTCAGCTGAAAGGGGTACTACATGAATGCGCGCGGATGTCGCTGACTGGGTCGCGCTCAACATGGTTCGTGGAATAGGGCCGCGGACCGCAAATCAACTCATAGATCGATTCGCATCACCGGCAGGGGTTTTTGCCTCATCAAGGGCAGACCTTGAACGCGCCGGGCTCAAACCGGAAGCGATAGCGGAGCTTCGCACGTCGGAGATTCTTAACCGTGCCAACGCTGAGCTGGAGCGCGTTCAATCGCTCGGAACGCGCGTCATCACGCGTGACGAAGCATCTTATCCGCCACTTCTGCGTGAACTGCCCGACCCACCGATTGTGCTCTATGTGCGAGGTGACACTTTTGTTGAAGTATGCGCACTTCCCTGTCTTGCAATCGTCGGTTCGCGACGAGCTTCTGTCTATGGTGCAAATGTTGCAGAGAAGCTCGCACGAGAACTCGCACAGCGCGGCCTGACGATCATCTCAGGACTGGCTCGCGGAATCGATGCTGCTGCGCACCGCGGCGCAGTCGCGGCAGGCGGAAACACGGTAGCCGTCATCGGAACCGGAATCGATCAGACCTATCCGAAGGAGCACGCGAGGCTTGCCGAGTGAAATCACGAAAGTTGGAGCTGTGATTTCCGAGTTTCCTCTCGAGACTCCTCCGCTTGCTCAGAACTTTCCTTATCGTAACCGCGTGCTCAGCGGGTTGTGCTTTGGAGTGCTCGTCGTTGAAGCCGCCGAGTTCAGCGGTTCACTGATCACCGCGCGGCTCGCAGCAGAACAGGGACGCGAAGTATTCTCAGTACCCGGTCAGATCACGTCACCGAATGCCTTTGGGCCGAACGCACTGATCAGAGATGGCGCCAAGTTAGTGGCGACGTGGCAGGACATCATCGAGGAGCTTCCACACCACGTGAAGGCCAGGATTCTGACCGAGGCAGACGCAGAAGCAAAGAAGGCTGCGGAACGCGAAGAACCGGCGCTCAGCGCGGGCGAGCAGGCGACACTCCGCCTGCTGAAGCCGGATAATCCGCGCCACATCGATGAAATCATCTCTTCAAGCCGGCTTCCAAGGGCGGATCTGATGAGTGCTTTGCTTGGACTCGAAATGAAGGATAGAATCAAAGAGCTACCGGGAAAGATGTTTGTTAGAAAGTTGTAGCAATTGCCGCAGTAATGTTTCAGTGGATAAAAGAATGGTTTCTGGAAGTCACGCGCCAGATTATAGACCTTCCGCTCTATTCCGCAGCGCCAATGATGGTGTTCGTGGGAGCTCTTGATTCGTCTCTGCTCTCGCTTCCCGAAGTCAATGACTACATTACTGTTGCCCGCGTAGCTCACCTGCCGCACGAGGTTTACTATTTTCCGCTTTTTCCCGCGATCGGGTCGGCGCTTGGATGTTTGGTCCTTTACCGAATAGCGCGCGGAGGAGAACAGCTCCTCGAACGGCGTTTCAAATCTCACCATCTCGATCGTGTCAAAAGCCTTTACCGTCGATGGGGTATCTTTGCCCTGGCGATACCGGCTTTGCTTCCCCCTCCAATGCCGTTCAAGATTTTTGTGGCGACCGCTGGTGCGCTGGGCTACCCGATGGGACGCTTCATTCTGGTCATACTGGCGGCGCGCGCGGTGAGGTACTATTTCTGGGGGATTCTCGCCTTCATTCTACGTGACGAAGTGAAGCAGGTATTCGCCTGGCTGGAACATCATTTCTTTACCGTTCTTGGTGCGGTTATCGTCGGTGCGTTACTGGCTTTCGCGTTGCATCGACTGTTCCAGGCGATCCGCAACCGGTCGCTCCGGTCTCGCGCGCAGGCTTCTTATTCTGATTGATACAGGTCCTCAATTGATGAACGTTCCTTTGCTTGGTATTGGAGGCTTTCTTAAATCCCTTCAAGCGAGTTTGATCGCCTGGGGCGGGCTCGGCCTCTTCTTTATTGCTCTACTCGACTCTGCTCTGATACCGGTTCCGGGCGGACCGGATGTTGTAGTCATTGCGCTCTCACATCATACGCACTCACTCATGCCCCTCTACGTCATGATTGCCGTTGCGGGCTCGACGATTGGGTCGTTGTTCCTTTACTGGATAGCTTTCAGAGGCGGCGAAGCTGCGTTAAGCCGATTCACACCGGAGAAACGTGCACGCGCGATGCGGTATGTCGATCGCTATGATATGTGGGCTCTTCTGATTGGTGCTGTGCTGCCGCCGCCGTTTCCATTCAAGTTGCTCGTGCTGTCGGCAGGAGCCTTTCGAATGCGGCTGACGCGCTTTCTGACGGCTCTTGTCCTCGGCCGCGGATTCAGATTCACGGTCGAAGGCCTTGCTGCCATACGTTACGGCGAGTCGGCAGTTTATATGCTCAAGCGGCACTATCCGGTCATCGGACTTGGCGTTGCAGGCGCGATCGTTGCACTGTTGCTTGCAAATTCAATACTCAAGAAACGTCGGCCCGTGAGTGCAGGGATGTAACCGGGAGCGCCAGGCTCCAGCCTGGCGCGTCATCGTTACCAGGGCTTCCCAATGTATTCACACGCCAGGCTGAAGCTGCGCTCCCAGGCCCTAATGCCTTCGATCATCTCGCCTACCGATTCTGCAATCGAAAGACATGACGTAAGTCCCGGAGATTCCATTCCGATCAAATGAATCACACGGTCGTGAACCGGATCCCGCCCGATGACAAAATCTGCAAAGCTGTGCTCGTTTACAGAACGCAACCTGGACCGCAACCCTGAATAGCTGAGCCGGAGGTCTTCGAGTCTCAACGCCGGCACCATCTCCCGGCCGGCCTCGTAGAAGTAGTCAACGTCCAGCCGGTCGTTCTCGTAGTCATCTTTCGAATTGACATAACGTGAGTTCGGGCCCACCAACAACGCCCCTGTGGTAGTTCGCGTGAAATGCACTCCCAGCCCGTGCCCGGATCGAAGCGGCAGCGGATAGACGAGGCCATTTATCAGACCGCGACGCGATGGGACTACCTCGGCATACTCACCACGACACGGATAGATCGTGTATTCATCAAAGCCAAACAGCGCAGCTACTTCGTCCGCAAACAGACCGGCCGCGTTCACGACTATGCGCGCCTTCACGGTCTCGCGAGGCGTACCGAGATGCACAAGATCATCCTTCACCTCCGCAGTCAAAAGCGGTGTACCCGGCACGATATGGGCGCCATTGGCTGTAGCGATTTCTTCGAGCACGCGTAGCAGTGCTTCGGCGTCAATGATTCCAGTCTGAGGTGAGTAGAGAGCGTAAGTGCCCGCTACATTTGGCTCGAGCTTCCTGATGAAATCACTTTCAACAATCTGAAGTCCTTCAACGCCATTCTCGTCACCGCGTTGCTTTAGAAGATTCAGCTCTGCAAGATCTTCGCCGACGATCAACTTTCCCGTCTTTGAGTGCGGAATTCCGTGAGCACAACAGAACTCGTAAAGCATTTGAAGGCCACGAACGCAGTGGAAGGCCTTGAGAGAGCCTGGCTCGTAATAGATTCCAGCGTGTATGACGCCACTGTTTCGAGTAGATGAGCCGAGTCCGAGCCGGTTCCGCGCCTCAATCAGAAATACGTCATCGAACGTCTGTGAAACTTCGGCGGCGATGGCAGTCCCGATCACACCTCCGCCGACAATAACAATTCCGGCAATCTCAGAGGGAGTGGCCATGTTGGGAGGGAATCGATGAGTGAACTATTGAACGCGTGAACGAACGAATGACGAGGCTTCCACGCAGCCGTGACGACAGCGTCATTTGAACCTGCCTGTGACAGGTGGGTGACCTAAGCCCTGCGGCCTGTGGCTTCTCGCGCTGTGGCGAGCATGCCTGCCGGCAGATCGATGCGTCGGCCTCCCTTTCAAATGAATTGGCTCAAATTGAAAAACTGCCGCACACTAACTTGGCAGAAGCCTCGACCTGACAGCGATACTAGCCCACTCGTTCGAGCAGGGTCAAGATCCATTTCCGTCGCGTTTTATTCGCGCTCTTTCCTTCGCCATTTTCGTAAGCTTCTTCCATTTCTGGCGATTCAACCGTCTTGCCAGATCGTTGTGGCGAACTTCGAACGACCGAATCTCCCGTTGAAGTTTCAAATAGCTTTCGAAGCGTTCACTCTCCAGAGCACCCGATTCGAGCGATTCGCGAACTGCACAGCCCGGTTCCCTCTCGTGCGTGCAGTTCGAAAAACGGCATGCGAGTGAGATCGTTTCAACGTCCTCGAAAGTCTGATGAAGACCTTCGGTTCCTTCCCATAGCTGCAGTTCGCGCATCCCAGGCGTATCGACCACCAGCCCTCCATCGGGAAGCAGAATCAGCTCACGATGTCGCGTGGCGTGCTGTCCGCGGCCATCGGATTCACGCACGTCCTTTATTTGCTGGCGGTCATACCCGAGAAGATGGTTGATGAGAGTCGACTTGCCCACGCCGGAAGATCCAAGAAGCGCAACCGTCTCGCCTACCCTCAAGTATGAACGAACACTATCAATGCCCTCTCGAGTTCGAACACTGACGGCGTGAACCGGAACGTCACCTGCAACCTCGAGCACGCTTCCGATCGCGCCCGCCACGTCGTCGCAAAGATCCGCCTTACTTAATACGATAACCGGGTCAGCACCACTTTCACCGGCAAGCAGAAGATACCGCTCCACGCGACGCACACTGAAATCAGAATTGAGTGATGTCACCACAAAAGCTGTGTCAATGTTTGCGGCAACAATCTGTTGCTCTGTCCGTGCCCCTGCAACTTTGCGCGAAAACCGGCTGCGGCGAGGGAGCACTGCATGCACCATCGCATGCGACGCTTTTCCGGAGGTCTTGAGCGCAACCCAATCGCCGACTGCCGGAAGCTGCTCGCGATCCTGAGCTTCATACCGAAGCTTGCCGGTTATCTTTGCCGGCACTTCGCCGTCGGCGATTTGAACGCGATAGCCGAGATTGTCTTCAAAGACTACACGACCCGGGATGAAGCCAGCTTTCGCGAATGGAACAAAGGCGTCAGAAAAGAATGGGTTCCACCCGAAGTTTTCAAGAGTCATAGAGTTGCTTCCGTTCGTACTTTCCATGTCAAGTTAACCACGGAGCACAAGGAAGAACACGCAACCTGGGAGCGCTGGTCTCTGACCGGCGCGCGAGTTTGGCCATTTAGCAGTGATCAACTGACGCCGGAGGCGTCAAGATCGTAGCCAGGGGTTGAGTCTTCGAAACCCCTGGTTGCATTGAGAGAGAGTGTTTGCATCCCGGAGGGATGCGAGAAACGATCGGTGAAACCTGTCGTCTTTTCTCGCATCCCTCCGGATGCAATTCGTCAATGGAATCGATCCAGGGGTTTCGAAGACTCAACCCCTGGCTACGTTCTCGCACCGCTCCGCGGTGATAGGAATCCGAGGGGCTCGCAATGAAGAATTTGAAGCACACAATCGTACTCGTCGTCGCATCGATCGTCGTTTCAGGAACTATCGCTGTCATTGCACAAACGCGCTCTGCAGCTCCCGGATGGCCTGGATTTGGAGGTCCGCAAAGAAACTTCAAGGCGAGCACCAGCGGGATTTCGAGCGCGTGGCCTGCGGCCGGACCGCGTCAGCTCTGGAACCGGGCTCTCGGAGCGGGGCATTCGAGCGTCGTGGTTGACCAGGATCGGCTGTATACGATGTACAGTTCGAACAATCGAGAGTTTGTTGTCTCGATGGATGCCGCCTCGGGAAAGACGGTTTGGGAGCACAGTTATCCCTTTTCGCGGAGCGGACTCGAACTTGAATTCGGTGATGGACCACATTCAACTCCCCTCGTATCAGGCTCTCTCCTCTTCAGTGTTGGTACATCAGGTCAAATGTTTGCTCTCGACAAAAAGACAGGCCGCGTTGTCTGGTCGCACGATCTCTGGACCGAGCTTGGCGGCAATCGTAACGGACGGGGTTATGCCTGCAGCCCTCTCGCGTATGGCAGTAATGTGATTGTCACGGTAGGCGGGAAAGAGAAACTCCTGGTTGCATTCAATCAGCAGGACGGAAAGATTGCGTGGAGGAATCTCGAACTCTCGCCATCTCCGTCATCGCCTGTGATTGCAAATATCGCGGGACAGGATCAACTGATCCTTTTCGCCGCCAATGAGATTCTCGGCGCTGACCCGACAAACGGAAATCTTCTATGGAGTGTCCCGCATAAAACGGACTACGGCCTCAATATCAGCCTTCCCGTAATAGGAAACGACAATCGAATTTTCATTTCGTCGGCTTACGGAACTGGAAGCCGCGGGATTGAGCTGACTCGAAACGGAAATCAAACGGTGGCCAAAGAAGTCTGGAAGAACCCGAAGGTCCGTTTTCATTTCGGCACTGCGATCAGGGTTGGCGACTTTGTCTACGGTTCAAGCGGTGATTTTGGCCCGGCATTTTTCACCGCCATCAACGCAAAAACGGGCCAGGTAGCGTGGCAGGATCGTGCACTTCAGAGAGCTTCGTTCGTTTTTGCCGATGGGAAGTTTATCATCGTTGATGAGGATGGAACGCTTGCCCTGGCGACTCCCTTTCCCGCAGGACTGAATGTAGAAGCAAAGGCGTCAGTGCTCCAGAACCGTGCGTGGACTGGACCGACCCTTGTCGGAACCCGCCTCTACGTCCGCGACCGCCTGAGGATAATAGCCTTCGACCTGAGTTAGTTTGAACTCGTCTGCAATTGCATTACTATGATTGTATTCACCCTTACGAGGAGAGACACAATGAACCGAAGGACCGCTTGTC
>CAWEYR010000022.1:0-156261 GCA_963813345.1 uncultured Acidobacteriota bacterium
TCAAAAGCACCAGCGGAATGACAAAGAAAGAGGATGCGTTCCTAGCTGGAACTGACTTCGACCAACGGCTCACCAACACCCAAAAGTCCAATCGCATCGGATAAAAAGCGATTCTCACGACAACCCGTTTTCCTTAGAGTGAATCTCGTATGTCGTGTAGGGCACGATCACCGCGACGCGCAAGAAATTCTATCTGGTCGTTTTCTCCGAAATAGAAAAGCTGTTTATCTGACGACCGCTTTTCGGATCCCACAGTTTGATTGTTTGATCCGCGCTTCCACTTGCCAGAATCTGACCGTCCGGGGCTGAACTCGAGGGCGTTGACCTCCATTTCATGGCCGGACAGAACTCGCACCTCACCCCCAGTGTCGACCTCCCAGATTCTGATCCTGTTGTATTCGTATAGACGGCGAGCCAGGTCGGATCCCATTCCGCTCGCTGCCAACCAACGCCCGTCCCTACGAAGGTTGCCGACATTACTCGTTCTTCAAGGCCTTCGGTCTCTTTCCACCAAATTGTCGTATTTCGCGTCCAGTGGCCGTATCCCAGAGTCGAACGGTGTTGTCCCAGCTAGCCAAAGGAGTACGCGGCCCTCGTGATGAAATGAAAGCGCATTAACCAGTCGGTTATGTCCATTCAGAACTCTCACTTCGCGCCCCGTCGACAGTTCCCAAATAGTCCACCGTTCCATCTCCATTGCCGGATGCGACAAATTGTCCATCAGGACTAAAAGCGGCTGCGTAAACCGACCGTTCTTCATGTTTGTTGCATGGATGAAGCTGCTTCGCTCCCGTCCTGTCGTAGCATCCCAGAGTTTGACTGTCCCATCGTTGCTGGCTGAGGCCAAGACTTTGCCATCAGGTCTGAATACCAACCTATTTAACGGCGAGCTGGTGTCCCGTCAGTGTATGCAATTCGCGTCCTGTCCCGATATCCCCTGTCTTTATCGTTCTATTTCTGCTGGATGAGGCCACAATTTTCCGTCGGGACTGAAGACCACCTTGTAAACGGCTCTTGTGTGTCCCCGTCAACGTGCGCAGTTCCCTGGCCGGTGGCAGTATTCCAAAGCTTAATGATCTTGTTCTCCTAGCCGAAGCCAGAAGTCGTCCGTCCGGGTCAGGATTCTGCAACGATTGGTTCCTGATCTAATTGAACTGTCGGGATGGAAACTGTCGTCGAACTTCGAGATGCTGTTCGCACATCGGACGCACACGAACCTAATAAGAACGCTACGAGCACATAAGCGATTAACAAATCGCGGCGGCTCTTAGAACGCGGTCGGCGCTCGCGAGCGAAGTCACTAGGCGACAGCCAGAATTTTGAGGAAGAATGGATCAATATGGGTTTCATCGCAAGAATTCCACCACGAGGAACAAAGCAATCTACTGCTCGTTGAGTCCTGGCAAACATCCAGGACCGCCTTATCGTCAAGACACATTGCATCGACCACTAGGTTCTCCTCGTCGATTGCGATTTGCATGAACGATAGTCCTTGGGAAATCAGTGTTTTGAGCTTCTTCCATGCCTGAATCGCCTGCCCTCTTTTGTGGCACCTTTCTCGGAGGCCAGAAAGTCACTCAAGAAATTGATGTATCTACCGTGAGGAATTTGAGCGAAGGGTTCGCTTGTCTGACTCAGTCGAACGTACTCTTTCACCAACTCTCTATAGGTGAGCTTGACTCCCATCATCAGCTGCTCTTCACGCCAACGATTCAATCTATAGCGCGCGCCGGATCTTCTCTTCAGTCCTGGAGCGAGTTTTAGAGCCTCTCGCTCGAGAAAACTCTTGGTCTCCTTGTCGTTCGTGTAGACCACCACCGAAAGATCGAGGCTCAGCCCTCGTTCGACGTCTTTGACATCTGATGTCGGAATCGTTGTGATTGGAGGGCTCTCAATTTTACCGGACTTGAGAAAGTGCTTGATCGCCTTTTCGAGTTCGTCTTTGCGCAGCTTGCCTGGCGAGCGAACCCCGATCTCCTTCGCAAACTCCTTGAGGTCGGTCGCGTACCAGTAGCCATTGTCGAACTGCGTCAAGGTCATCGCCTTCGACAGCTTTGACTTATTCGGCGACATTTTAACCAACAGCACGCTTCATCGCGAGCACTGAATCGCGGCGAAATCGCGATTGAAGGACGCGAGTTATCGGATATCCCACTCTCGCTAACACTGCTCGCGGCCTCGACACTGCACGAATTCGATAAAAGACATCTCAGTGTCAGGACAAATTGTTACCTCAAAGATCTCCTCACCCATCTCGGCATGGTTGACGAGTGTGCCATAGGCAAATCCGAATTGTTCACCTCGCAGACGGTCTCCCAAAACGTACAGGACGCGGCACGCATTCAATGACCAGAATCCGAGATGTCGTACGAGAACGGCGACGACCGATCCGGGCTCATACCGGGGATTCCCTGGAAACAACTCAACCCAACCAAGTTCAAAGTGCTCCCAGTTTGTCAGGGCCTTTCGAGCACGCTCGAAGCTAACCTGACCGCTACCAATGCGCACAACTGACTCGTCGACATGAAACCGATCGGAGACTCGCCAGCAATACCGACGCGCTCGTACGACAATGGCATGTCCTTCGACTGCTCGATGAACCGCTCGATATCTGGAGATGATGGGCGACGGATTAGAAACATCGTTCGTAAACCCTAACAGCGACCTCGTTTGGAGCGCAATGATCATTCTTCCGCACGCGCCGGTCAGAGACCAGCGACTCCCAGAAGTCGTTGCAGGGGACGGCGAATTTGGAGTGCGGCGGCTCGGCGCCGCTTTAGTCGCACGTGGCGGACACGAAAGCGGCGCCGAGCCGCCGCACTCCAAATCGGGCGCGGTCACTGTGTCGGTCTACGGTCGCACGATTCCGCCTGAAGGCGGTACAACGTACCCCCTTCGGGCCGTCAAATTACCGGAACCTTAAGTGAATCAAGGCGTGTGAGGTAATGTGTGTGTAGCTTGAGCGGGGTGATCGGGGGCGCACCGGCGCCGGTCACCTCGATTTTTGTCCTCAGGTTCGGCTATAATTGCAGGTTATGTCTAGTGTTCTGAAAGTCGCTGTGCGCCCTACGAAGATTATATGAAGCCAATCGTCAATCTGGCAGGTGAGCCGTTCAGAAACAGGCGATTGTTCTGGCTGGCGCTCTTCTCTGTTGGTGTCATCGCAACGTTTGCGTGGTTGAGGTCGCTTGGACTCCTGGCCGGCATCGATGAAAGGATCGCTGCCCGCCGACCGGTCGTGGCTGCGCTCGAAGCTCGTGTCAAGGAAGTCGGCGCTGATCGAGGACCGGCACAGACTCTCGAGCGCGGAGACCGAGCCGCCTATTGGGCCGCCAATGACCTCATAGTTCGTAAAACGTTCTCATGGACTCACCTCCTGAATGATGTCGAGAGGCATATCCCAACCGGCGTACGCGTGCTTCGAATTGGAGTCAGCAAGGAGAGATCGGCGGCAAGTGTTGCAGCGGAAGCTTCAGGCCGCAAAGTCGTTACGCTGACGATGGATATTGTTGCCAAAAGTGTCGCGGACGCTACCGGAATGATCCAGTCGTTCAACCGGACCGGAAGGTTTCTCGCCACGCCGAAATGGCAGAAGCCTGTTGAGGGCATTCCCGACATCGAGTTTGGACTCGAAATCGATTACGAGCCGCCAGTTCCCCAGATTCAACTACAAAAGCCTGCTCCGTCCCCGGCGTCAACCGGTAAGAGTGCGACGGCGACAACGCAAGTGGCAGAGCGAAGGTAAGCGATGAAGAGAATCGCGATTCCAGGAAAGATCAATCTTAGGGGTGCAGCGTCAGATGGACGCGAGTGGCTGAAACAGGTTCGTCTCAGCACCGCGGAAATCGTCGCGTTCGTGACCCTGCTTGCGTTCTGTGCTTTTGTCGCCTACTTCCATTTTTCAAAGGTGCGTCCAAAGACAGTTGAGCTTGATGCACTCGCAGTCCGCGAGACTCAGGCCCTGGCGCAACTGCGTCGCGCGAATGACGAGAAGAAACGCTTCGAGGACGAAAAGTCGAATTCAGGAAAAATAATCGGCAGTCTCGGCTCTTTCGAACGTCTTCTGAAGGATCGCGAAGAAGGAACTCCGCAGATCATTTCTGAAGTCAACCGCCTTGCGGCGATGAGCGATGCGGAAGCCAGCGACTTTGCTTATCGGCTGGTGGCATCCGAATCAAGTGACGATAAGAGCCCGACTGGCGCAGCTCAACGGGAAGACAAGCTGAATGTTTACACTGCGCTGGGAATCGATACGACTGCTGTCGGTAACTACGCGAACCTGCGAAGGTTTATTGAGTCGATTGAGCGAAGCCCACAGTTCATTATCATCGATGCCATCGCTTTCCAGGGTGAAGCAGAGGCATCGGGACGCGCTCGTTCGATGTCAGTGCCCGCCGGGTCACCCGCGGTTCCAGGTTTGGGTCCGGGTCCCGGTGCAGGTCCTGGCGCGACGCCGGTTCAGGCGCGAGTGCCGGCTGCGGCCGCCAAACCTGCGCCTCGAGGCGGAGAAGCGAGCCTGGTCTCCTTGAGGATCGAGATGGAGACTTATTTCAGGAGAAAAGATTAAGTGCCACTGACCCGCGACAAGAAGCTGAAAATTCTAGCGGCCGGTCTGGGCGTGGTACTGGTGCTGGTTGTGTTCTTCCAGTTCTTTTATGGCGGAGGCGAAACAGCAGCTCCGCCACCTGGACGGCCGCAGCCGGGAGCCCGCGTAACGCCATCGCCGTTTGTGCGAGTGATTCCGCGCGATGTGCGGATCGAGCAGGTGGCAATCACTGAGCCCTTACCGCTCGAGCTTCTCAACGCACGACATTCAGCCGGAAGCGGTACCGGACGAAACATATTTGTCTATCCGACACCCACTCCGACGCCGAGTCCAAAGCCGGTTCCAACACCGACGCCGCCTCCGCCTCCACCAATTACGATTGCCGGTCTCAACCCTTCAGGTGTTATCGCCAGGACCAAGGCGTTCGATCTGGTAATCATGGGTGCGAAGATTCCCCGGGATGCAGTCGCCATCGTCAACGGGCAGAATCTTCCAACTGCATTCATCAGCGATGCTCAATTGAAGGTATCCGTACCTGCGACAAGCATCCGGACGCCAGGAGACCTTCGCGTCGAAGTTCGGAGCCAAAGCGATCCGTCACTATACTCGAATCATCTGAACCTGGTTGTTGGTCAGCCGCCGGTGCCTCCCTACCTCTTTGTAGCTCTGGTGATCAACGCTAAAGGAGTTTCGATCGCCGTGCTCAAGTCGCAGGCGGAAGGAAAACTGATCAACGTCCGCCAGGGTGAAGCGATTGACCGGAAGTGGAAAGTCCTGACTATTGGCACGCAGAGCATTGAGATTCTCGATGTAGAGTACAATATCCCGCATACACTCGCGTTCACCGGAGAGGCCGGTTGAGCTATGAACCAGAAGAACGACAACCAGAAGAACGACCAGAAGAACGATAGGGGATATGCACTGATCTCGTTGCTGGCCGGATTGACGATTCTTCTGATCGCCATGTCAGTTGCGGTGCCAGCGATCAAGCATGAAGCTCAGCGAGAGCTCGAGGAAGAGATGTTCTTCCGCGGGCAGCAGGTCGGGTTCGCTCTCAGCCGTTACCGTGCAGTTCGGGGCCGGTTGCCTGGGAAGATCGAGGAACTGGTTGAGAAAGTAGAAACTCCCAAGGGAGAAATGCGTTTCCTTCGTCCGACTGCATTGTGCGATCCACTGATGCCTTGCGAAGAAGGGAAGTCAAACTGGAAGCCCGCACGTCCCGGGGATTCGGTCTTTACGAGATTTCTCGAAGCTTATATGGCGCTGCGGGCGAAGTTCCCCGAGCGAAACTATCCTACCCCTCCGGCGGAGCTCGTTCAGCTGGCTCAACTCGGGGCACAGGCCCAGCAGGCGGAGCTTCCTGGCGGCGAAGCGCAAGGACCGCAAAATACTGAGTTCAACGCGAAGCTGTCTTCAGAGTTCGGTCCGATCTATGGTGTAACCAGTAGAAGCACCAAACCTCTTATTCGGAATTATCTGGACCTTCCTTCATACGATCAGTCGCTCTTCTACAACGGTTTTGTCGTCAACGTTGGTGGAGTTCACAATCCCGTCTCTTTAATTGCCGGCAGCGAGGCGCCAGGTGCCGTCAGACCGACGCCGGATTCACGCTGTCCAAATGGTGGGATGTGGTGGGAGCAGGACGGAAAAGGTTACTGCGCGGGCGTAATCAGGCCCGGCAAATACTGCCGCGGACCCGACGGTACGACGATTCTTTGCCCCGACGGACAGCAAAAATAGCGTACGGTGTCAAAGACTCTTCGCTATGAGAATCCTGGTGGCAGGTGGTGCGCCTTTTGTTGCGCGCCCGGTGATTGACGCCCTCGAAACTGACCGCAATCAGGTACTTTCTTCAGCCAGTCATTCTTCGATTGATGCCGTCCTGCATCTGGGAATCTTCCAAACGCCGCGAGACTCGGTCTCTGATCCGCGTGAATGCGCTCGTGCGCTCGCGGCGGCGATAGACCTGATTGATTCTGCCGTTCAAGCCGGGGTAAAGCGCGTGGTTTTACTCTCCAATTGCGCAGTTTACGGTGAGCCGGTCAGCCTTCCAGTAACTGAAGAAGCGCCAATTGCGCCGATCAGTCCGTTTGCTGAGGCTTCGGTTGCGCTCGAACAGTGCGTCCGAAACTTCGGTGCAGCATACGGACTCGAGAGCGTTGTCCTACGCGCCTTCAACATCGCAGGTTTCTCCCAACCGCCGGGTCAGCTGCTGCCATCTATCGTTGAAGTGGCGCGCGGCCGCGCGGAGTTTTTGGAGATATATGGTGAGGACTATCCGACTCACGACGGTTCGTGCGTTCGCGACTACGTGCACGTCAAGGATGTGGCCGACGCTGTTGTACTCGCTCTCGAAGCGACCGGGACGCGGAGCGCAATCTACAATGTCGGCTTTGGTGCCGGATACTCAGTGCTCGAAGTTGTTGAGATGGCTCGACAGGTGACGCTTGAACGGATACCGACTGAAGCCGAAGGTCGAAGGAAGGGCGAGCCGGCGGCAATCATCTCGTCTCCGGATCGGATAATGAGCGACCTCGGCTGGCAACCACGGCATTCTGAACTGGACGTCATCATCGATTCGGTTTGGCGACAGGGGTGAGATGCGAATCATTTCTGGCTTATACAAGGGCCGCCGTTTGAAGACGCTCGCCGGACACAAAGTCAGACCCACATCGGACCGTCTTCGCGAGACACTCTTCAACGTGCTTGCGCCTCGAATTGACGAAGCGTCCTTCCTCGATCTATGCGCCGGGAGCGGTGCAGTCGGAATCGAAGCGCTTTCGCGCGGAGCGTCACGCGTTGTCTTTGTCGAATCATCGCGGCGGGCTGCATCTCTAATCGAGGACAATCTCGAACACTGCAATATAGACGAAGAGGTTCAGGTCATCGACCGCGATGTGCTCGCAGCCCTGAAGATGCTCGCAACGCGAGAGGAGCGCTTTGACATTATCTTTCTGGATCCACCCTACGATTCACCTGTTTACGGTACCGCGCTCCGCCTGATTTCAGAAAAGGGCATTCTCGCGAACGATGGCGTGGCAATCGTGGAACACAGGAAGGGAACTATCGCACTTCCCTCGTACGGTAATCTCCGGCCATATCGGGAGATCGTGCAGGGCGATTCAGCGCTGACGTTTTATGCTTTCGAGGAATCATCAGTTTGAGTTCAAGCTTTAGCTTGGCGTTAGCTGCAAACCACAAGCTAAAGCTTGAACTCGAACTCTCTTCTATTCCTTTGGAAGTTCTTTGCTGCCGACAACGGTCAGGTTCATGCCGACCTGGACACTTACGGGCTTGCCGTTGATTTCGATCGTCGTCTTTCCGTTGAGATACCAACCGACAGACCCGGTCGAGAATTCTTTGACGTCAGCCACCATCGCGACACCGTTGATCTCAACCTTTACTGGTTGCGCGTGTGCGCGGAATTCAGCTCTTGTCACGGGACATATCTTTGCCATGATCCTCCACTGTTGCGCTAAACCGTTTAGTGCGACTCGCATTCTCCCGCACGCGCCGGTCAGAGACCAGCGCTCTCCCAGAGTTGAGATTGAACTCTGGCAGGCGATGCTCGGGTCGTGCTACGATCGCCGCGCTTTCGGGAGCGAGGCTAAGTTTCAATGGTACGACGTGCAATCTATCCAGGCTCGTTCGATCCGGTGACCAATGGTCATCTGGATCTGATCGAGCGAGCGTGCAAGCTCTTTGATGAAGTCATCGTCGCAATCCTGGTGAATCCTGGAAAGTCAGCAATGTTTGACCTTGACGAACGCGTCGCAATGCTCAATGACGTCGTAAACGCGCGATCAAAGAAAGTTGTAGTCGATACTTTTGACGGCCTGCTTGTAGATTATGCTGTCAAAAAAGGAGCTCACGCAGTCGTCAGAGGCATTCGAGCTATCTCGGACTACGAGTATGAGCTTCAGATGGCACTTATGAATCGCCGACTATGTCCTCAGGTCGAAACGGTCTTCCTCATGTCGGCTGAAGAGAACTCCTACATCAGCTCGCGTCTTGTTAAAGAGGTCTTTGGCCTCGGAGGTAAGATCGATGGAATCGTGCCCGATCTTGTGATCGAGAGGATGAGGGCAAAACTCGGGGGTAAGAATGGGTGATTCGGGATTTGTCGCCTCGGATCGTGCGCAGGCAACTAAGCTCTCTTCTGTCGCCGCAATTGTAATGGCCGCAGAACGGCTGCGCTCGCAGGGCGTCGACGTGATCGATCTTGGTGCCGGCGAGCCTGATTTTCCGACGCCCGATCATATCAAAGCAGCTGCCAACCAGGCTCTGGAGCAGAACTTCACGCGTTATACGGCGGCAAGCGGAATACTTCCTCTCAAAGAAGCGATTTGCGCAAAGGTCGAGCAGGATTTTGGCGCACGCTACTCCGTATCTGAGTGCAGCGTCACGGTCGGTGGAAAGAACGCGATCTTCAATGCGGTTCTCGCGCTCATCAATCCCGGTGATGATGTCCTCATCGAGCGTCCAGCCTGGGTCTCATTTCCGGAGATCATCAGGTTTGCCGGAGGCTCTGTCGTCGAGGTGAGTACCCATGACAATGATTTTCATCTCACGGCTGCTGCCGTACGCGATGCAATCACTCCGAAGACGAGATTGATGATCATCAATTCGCCGTCGAACCCTACGGGACGCGTTATTGATCCTGCAGAGTTCCAACGGATTGTCGAGACCGCGGCTGAGCGCGGTGTATGGATCATATCCGATGAGTGCTACGTTCAATTCGTGTATCCGCCCGGCAAGCCATTCTCGGCGGCCGCACTTGCTCCGGAGCTGAGGGAACGCACTTTGATTGCCGGATCTTTTTCAAAAACGTACGCCATGACCGGGTGGCGAATAGGCTTTGTTCTCGGGCCTGAAGCGTGGGTCACGGAAGTTACTAAGATTTCAAGCCAGTCGACATCAAACGTAAACTCGATCACTCAAAGGGCAGCGCTTGCCGCGTTGACCGAGTCGCAGGATTCGGTTGAAAAAATGCTCGGAGAGTACACGCGCCGCCGGGACTGGCTCATTCCGGCACTCAATCAGATACCGGGCATCAAGTGTGGCATGCCCGAAGGTGCGTTTTATGCTTTTCCCGATGTACGTGGTCTCATGAATGATTGCGGTTTCAGCAATTCAAAACAGCTGGCTGACACGCTTCTGTATGAGTACGGCGTAGTCTGCACATCTGGAGGAGCCTTTGGTGCTGAAGGATACCTGAGGCTTTCGTATGCCAACTCAATGGCGGCACTCGAGGAAGGTGTCGCTCGCATTCGCGGTCTGCGCGACGCACGCGCCAACAGGTAGGTTACGCCCCGTAAAGACTCAAAGCAGCGGAGTCGCACGAAGCGTGAAGATGCTTCGCCCGAATCTCCGGACGTCGACCGGATTGTGCAGGCATTCGCATCTTTCCCGGATGGCGCGTCTGCGCGTGATCTGGCCGACCATCTCGAACTCAGCCCTAAAGCGAGAAAGAAAACCTCCGAGCTTCTGAACAGACTCCAGAGCAGCGGTCTTCTCCGACGTTCAGGAGAACTCTACCGCATGGCGCGTGGAGGGCGTGTGCTGACCGGTGTGCTGCGCCAGCGCCGTCGCAAAACGATAACGTTCATTCCCGACCTTCCTGACGAGCGGCGAAAAGGACCGATTCGAATTTCACCTGAAGATACTGGCGGAGCTTACGACGGTGATCGCGTTCTGGTAAGCGTTGCTCGCAGTGCGCCGGGTGAAATGCGAAGCGCCAAAGTCGAGATGCTTCTCAGCCGCGGTGTCTTGAAGATTGTCGGAAGACTCAATCACGGATTCAGAGAGTCATGGGTCGAGTCACTCGATGAAAAGTTCCCTTTTGACATTGATCTCGAAGGTGATGGCGACGGTGGGCGAAAAGGGAAGGTCAACGTCAGGGAAGATGAAGGGAACATCGTCATTGTAGAGATTGTTACCTACCCGTCAGGCGGCAGAAACCCTAGAGGCAGGATCATTGAAGACCTGGGCTCATCTGATGAGGTTGGAATGGACATTCAGGTCGTTATTCACAAGCACGACCTGCCTCACATCTTCCCCGAGGAGGTGTTGAAAGAAGCCTTAAGAGTGGCAGTACCGGTAAGCGAAAAGCTGGTCGAGGACCGTCTCGACTTGCGTTTAGCGCCAACTGTCACCATCGATGGCGAGACGGCGCGCGATTTTGACGACGCGATCACACTACGGAAACTCGAGAATGGGCACTTTGATCTTGGCGTGCATATCGCCGACGTCAGCCATTACGTCACCGAAGGAGGCGCTCTCGATGCCGAGGCGCGAGTGCGTGGTACGTCGGTCTACTTTCCAGAGCGTGCCATCCCGATGCTTCCTGAACAGCTTTCAAATGACATTTGTTCCCTCAAGCCCAAAGTCGACCGGCTGACGGTTTCTGCTTTGATGGAGGTTGATGAGAACGGACGTGTAGTTTCCTATGAGATCCGGGAAACGGTTATTTGCAGTAATGAACGGATGACGTACACGGATGTCAACAAGTTGCTCCGCCACGAGGACCCCCAACTTGCGATGCGTTACGCTGAATTGATTTCTCTTTTCCGGACGATGGAAGAACTGGCTCGCGTGTTGATACGCATGCGCGCGCGAAGGGGTGCGATCGATTTCAATCTTCCGGAAGCAGTCTTCGAGTTTGATGATGAGGGAAGGATTGCAGGTGTTCTCAAGGCGGAAAGAAACATTGCGCATCGAATCATTGAAGAGTTCATGCTTCTGGCAAACGAGACTGTAGCGTCTCATCTCGACGATCAGGAGGTTCCGTCTCTTTACCGGATTCACGAAGAGCCTCAGCCGCAACGGGTGCTTGAATTTGCCGAGCTTGCAAACGCCTACGGATATCGTTTTCCTGAATCGCATGTCAGCTCAAAGGACTATCAGAATCTGTCAAAACGCCTGGAAGGCAAGCCGGAAGAACGAGTGCTTGCCTACGCCATGCTGCGATCACTCGAGCGGGCGCGATACTCTGCGAGAAATGCTGGTCATTTCGGACTGGCGGCTCCCAAATATACGCATTTCACGTCGCCGATCCGGCGATATCCCGACCTGATGGTTCACCGGTTGCTCAAGGGAACAAAGAAGAAGCTGAGTGAGCTCGAGTTGATTGCGCTGGAGTCGAGCGACCGCGAGCGCGCCGCGGATGCAGCCGAGATGGAGATTGATGAATGGCGAAAGGCCAAATTCATGGCCGAGCGTGTGGGCGATGAGTTTGAGGGAACCATCGTCAATGTGCGAGAGTTCGGGTTTTTTGTCGAGCTGGATGAGTTCTACATTGACGGTCTCGTCTCACTGTCGTCGCTTGGAGACGACTACTACCGCTTTGACGAAAAGCGTCACACACTCACAGGCGCGCGAAAGAGAAGGTCGTTCAGGTTGGGAGATCGTGTACGCGTACGCGTAGATCGCGTCAACGTCGATCGCCACTTAGTCGATTTTTCTGTTGTATGAAAAAGGTACGTTTACTACGATGCCAGCGTAAAGGTACATTACAAAGATGAAAGTCGAAGGATTAACCCCGATTCTGAATGTCTCCAATATGGAGGAGAGTTTCGCCTGGTTCGAGAAGCTCGGCTGGGAAAAGCGTTGGGAGTGGGGCGAACCGCCTGACTTCGGATCCGTCGGCTCGGGAAAGTACGAGATATTCCTTTGCAAGGACGGTCAGGGGTCGCGTGGAGATACTGGTGGTGTCTGGATGACGTGGTGGGTTTCCTCCCCTGCCGAGGTCGATGCTATCCATAGTCAGGCGCTGGAGAACGGCATGACTGTAACCTGGCCACCCACCGATGCACCCTGGAACGTTCGCGAATTCCATCTCCGTCACCCCGATGGTCACACTTTCAGGGTTAGTGCCGGTCGCTTGAAGAGGAAGAAGAATAAAAGCGCCGCCGTGGGAGCGTCGCCCTGGGAGCGCCGGTCTCCAGACCGGCCACGAGCCGCGAAGCGTGCGAGTCTTCAGCTCAAGGACTCTCCACGACTCGCACGCTTCGCGGCTCGTGGCCGGTCTGGAGACCGGCGCTCCCAGGGCGGTACAACGTACTCTAAGCCTTGATTCGTCCGATGGCGACTTCGGCAACTGTGCTCAGTGGTACATCTTCGGACTTGCGCGAGGCGCGGTCGTAGAGCTCGACGAGACCGTCTTTGAGCTTTTTCTGACCGATTGTGATTCGAAACGGGAATCCGACAAGATCTGCATCGTTGAGCTTCACTCCCGCCCGCTCGTCACGATCGTCAATGATTACTTCGATTCCGGCCTTCGAAAGTTGTTCGTAAACCGTATCTGCAGCCTTTCGGATCTGTTCGTCTTTCGTGTTCAGTGGCGTGATCACAACTTCAAATGGCGCAATCGTCACGGGAAAGATTATTCCCGCCTCGTCGTGGTGCAGCTCGATTGCAGCAGCAAGTATCCGCTCGACCCCAATGCCATAGCAGCCCATTACGATCGGAACTTCCTTGCCTTCAGCGGTCAATACGCGCGCGCCCATCGAGTCGCTGTACTTCGTCCCGAGCTTGAAGATATGACCGACCTCAATCGCTTTCGCGACCCGAAGTATTCCGTCGCATTTGGGGCAAGCCTCTCCCTCCGCTACACCGCGGATATCTGACCACTCCGTCACCTTGATATCGCGCTCGACGCTGACTCCGCGGATGTGCTGGTCATCAACGTTGGCACCCGTGGTCATATTCCGTCGCCCCTTAAGCGTCTCGTCGGCGACGATCCAAGCCTTCGAGTGGCCGACAGCGCCGAGACTACCTGCCGATGCTCCCATCAAGTCTACGATCTCTTCCGGATGTGCCGCACGAGTCTGGAGCAGCTCCATCCGTCCTTTCTTCACCAGGCGCGCGACAGCATTATTGAGCTTGGCCTGATTGAGAGTGTGATCGCCACGCACTAGCGCAAGGACTGGAATATTGCTTTGACCTTCGCCCGCTTTCTCTGTAGTCGCCATAAAGACGAGCGTTTTGATCTGGCGATCTGCAGCAGCGCCTCCGGGGAATTCGACCAGATCTTCGATCGTTCTCACGCCTGGTGTTGCAAATCCCTTCGATCTCACGAGTCTCCGGACCATCGTCAACAGGTGCGACTCGCGAAGTGGCCTTCTCTGTGTTCGCAGCATAGCCACACTTTGCACAGCTTGCGACCAGATCCTCGCCGGCATCGGTATAGACCATGAATTCATTGGATGCCGAACCACCCATGGCACCAGGATCGGCTTCAACAATCACATACTCGAGACCGCACCGATCATAGATGCGGCAATATGCACGTCGCTGATCTTCGAACGACTTATCGAGACCTGCCTGATCGATGTCAATTGAATAGGCGTCCTTCATTGTGAACTGACGCACCCGCAACAGACCCGATTTGGGGCGCGGCTCATCACGGAACTTCGTCTGAATCTGGTACCAAACCTGGGGCAGCTCCTTGTAGGAGCGCAGTTCGCGGCGCGCGATATCGGTGATCACCTCTTCGTGAGTCATTCCCAGACAGTAGTTCGAGCCCTTTCGATCCTTGAGGCGAAACATCTCGTCGCCCATCACTGACCATCGACCCGTTTCCTGCCACAGTTCGGCCGGGTTCAAGGCCGGAAGATAGAACTCCTGTCCGCCAATCGCATTCATCTCTTCGCGGATAATCTGTGCGATCTTGAGGAGGGACCTTTGCGCCAGTGGCAGGTATGAGTAGATTCCAGATGCGAGCTGGCGAATCAGACCTGCACGCACAAGCAGTTTGTGACTTGCTACGTCGGCATCTGCCGGATCCTCACGAAGAGTGGGAATAAAGAATTGGGACCAACGCATAAAAAGTGCTTAGTTCTTTCTGGCGATTGCTATCAGGGAAAGCCCGAAGGGTGGCCCTATGAATCGCTCGAGTTTGAGTAGAGGTACGAGACTGTTTGCCAGCCGCGTCTGTCCCGTTGGCAGGAAGGCACGTTTCAAAATACGCCCGTTAATCAACCACGGAAGTGTTGCTGCGATGCTGAAAAAGTTCATCTCCTCGATCGAAAAGCCCGCAGCGATCAGCTTTTGAGAGAGCTCTTTGCGCTCATACCTTCGAAAATGTCCGACTGCACTGTCGAACTCACCATATAGCACGCGATGCGCAGGAACGAGCAACGCCAGCGTTCCGCCAGGCAATAACGCACGATTGATCTGATCGAGCGCGAATGCATCATCCTCGATGTGCTCAAGTACGTTCAGGCAAACGACGGTATCGAATGGTTTCTCAACTACATCTGAAGGCGCTGCTTTGGTGAGGTCGAAGATACCAACGCGAACGTTGGAACGACCCTCAAAATTGCGTTGCAGCTGGTGGCGGTATGCAGGAACTACATCAGTTGCAAGGACTTCGCAACGCGAGGCGCAGAGAAATGCCGTGATGTTGCCCGTTCCAGAGCCGACTTCGAGGACGCGATTCCCCAGATAGTCTGAAAACTGCTCAAAGATCCACTGATTGTACTTGTCGAGCTCAGCCAACTGGTCGAGCGTCGACGTCAGCGTCAAATGTTCTTCTGCCATATCGCTTTCAACTAAGATTTTCGATAATGCCCGTTGACAGGAACTCAAGTCAAATGGCTCAAGCCGCAACCGATCCCAACACCCACGCCATTCCGCCTGAAGGCGGTACAACGTACCGAAGCACTACGATCCTGTCTGACGCGTGGGCATTCCGTTTGCTCTGGCTCGCCTACGTTCTCCTGCTGGTTGGATCCTGGCAAAGATGGACTCAACCGATCGTCGATCATGGCCGCGAGATGAACCTCCCAGCACGCATCGCTCTGGGTGAAGTGCTCTACCGCGACGTGCAGTACCTTTACGGTCCGCTTGCGCCGCAATTGAATGCGCTGCTTTTCTCGATTTTCGGCATCCGTCTCGGAGTGCTCCACTTTGTCGGCGCAGTTTGCGCTGCTCTGATTCTGTTTCTGATCTATCACATCTCGCGCCAGCTCATGGATTCTCGCGAGGCCCTCGTGACTGCGTCGCTGGTACTCGTACTCTGCGCAGTGAAGTCAACTGCGAACTACATCTCTCCCTATTCATTTGGCGCACTCTATGGCCTCACTCTGGGTTTGGTATCGCTCTGGTTCGCACTCAAGTATTGGCGCGAAGGTGGAGGCAAGGCGCCATTGTGGGCCGGGGTCTTTGCAGGGCTCGGTCTGATAACAAAATGGGAGATTGCCCTGGCTGCGGTAGCAGCCGGGCTCGTCGCGCTGATGCTCTCAAGCCTCTCGTCGCGCCGTATACTCTGGACGGAGTGGCTTCGCTTTCTCACTCCGGTTGTAGCGATTCCCCTGGCTGTCTTCGCGTTCCTTGTATCGCGCGTGTCATTGAGGACGCTGCTTGAAGATAATCACATCTTCTTCAGCAACATGCCTCCTCAGCTCATCTATTTCAATCGACACGTCAGCGGACTTGCCGAATTCCCGGCATCGCTCTGGTTCACGCTTTCCGGAGTCGGAATGTTCGCCTTCTGGTGCGGCGTGATAATCACGCTTGGAGCGTTGGCTTCGAGGCAGCCTGCGCCCGGCAGAAACAGGCTCGCGGCCCAGGGTGCACTGGTAGCATTCGGCGGCGCCTTGTGGTGGGCTGGTCTCTGCCTGGTTTTCAATCTCGACTGGGATGCTTCGCTGCTGACGGGCATGCCACTCGTGATTCCCGCCGTGGTTGCGCTGTATGGTTGGCAGGTGTTGAGATCGTGGATCCTGGGCACCGCTGTTTCGACTGAGAACGGAATGGTGCTCATGATCTCAGTCTTTGCTCAGATAGCGATTCTTCGGTTCATCCTGAACGTGAAGGCTACGGGGCCCTACGTGCCATTTGCGATTCCAGTAGTCATTGTCCTCTGCGCGTACCTGTTGATTCGGTTGCTGCCTGCAGTCGCGACGACAGACGAGCGGATGCGGGTGAGTATGCGGAGCGTCGGCGTTGTACTGCTTGCACTCCTGGCCATGGCCATCGGAATCAATTCAGTCTTCAGGTTTCGAAGCCGCAACACCTTCGAGGTCTCATCCTCGCGCGGCAGCTTTGTGACCGAGAAACCGATAGGACAACCGCTTGTCGAAGCTATCGAATTTGCGCGCACGCATGCGGCTCCGGATGAAGACGTACTGACCTTGCCTCAGGCAACGGTGATCAACTTCATGGCCGCACGTCGGTACCCGTTTCGCGAAGAGATCATCCATCCCGGCTTTCTTACAGACGAGGAAGCAATACGTCGAATAGAAGCGCGACCTCCAAAGCTGATAATGATCGTCAATCTGCTGACACCGGAGTTTGGGGATCGCGTATTCGGCGTCGACTACAATCCAGCACTGATGAAATGGATCGAACAGAATTATCGATTGTCTGCGCGCTTCGATTCCGACTGGAGCCGCGGTGCGCGCTGGGGAGACAACGTATTTTTTGTGGTGGCTTACGAAAAATAGGCACGTTGTACCGCCTTCAGGCGGACGGCAGGTCGCCGAAGGCGGCTCTTCCCTGCATCGTCGCCTTCGGCGACCGTGTCCGCCTGAAGGCGGTACAACGTACCTTAACTCAGTGTTTTCGGCGCTCGTAGATTTTGGTGAAGAACTTGGTTGATCCGATTACAGCTTCGTCTTCGCTGACATCTCCACAGATCTTCACCAGTTCATATTGCTCTTCAATCGCCTGCCCAAACCGCTGGTAATAATCACGGCCGAAAGCCTCACCGCCAAATTCGCGCATTGGCCGATTTGTTATCACAACAAACGCTATTGGTTCCTTTGAAAGCTGCTCGATCGCTACAGCCTCGCCCTCCTCACTCATCATTCCAGGATGAAGGTTCTGGTGCCGAAGCGGATTCCTCCGTTCGCTTAGAAAGGTGAGATCGCTGCCTTCTGGAAGCACCGCCACCTTATCGTCCTGTTCTCGTTCTCGATCTCAGGAACTCGATGGTTTCTCTGTATGCCGGTCCAACCCCCGCGGGCAGGAAGAGAGTTCCTCGCGGTGAGCTCACAAGATCGCTATAACCGTTTCGGTACCGCACTGCAAAGACGACAGCAGCTGCAATCAGGACTGCGCACAAGAGACCACGCCCGGCGTTGATCGCACAGGTCCGCATCACTGCACTTCCACTCCACTTTTCGAGAGACTCCGGAAGGCATTTCAGAAGCAGCATTGTCAGGATGATCAGCGAGGTGGGCAGAAAGAAGCTGCCAAAGGCTCCTCCGCTCGGTACGCGCAAAGCAACACGGCCGAGCACTAGTCAAACTGTAAATCGCAACGATCATCAGATGCGTGCGCGTGGCTCTCCGTCGTTTCCATTCGACGATAATGATCAGGACAAGAATCACTGGCAGCCCGCGCAGCGGACTGCCGTCCCAACCTGCTGTAGTGGCTCTGATAAGCGCGACAAGGGCACCCGAGGCAATCGATAAGGCAATACACTTCATTAGCAGCGGTCTTGCGATTTCTGCCTTGTGAATGCGGGCCCAGACCGCCGACAAAAGGGTGATCATCGATGCGACCAGAACACAGACGATTGCCCCCGCGGCAAGTTGGATTATCGACGCGAGTGGCCGGTCAAGACCCGTTCTTTGCGAGTTGTAGTAGACAAGCGAAGCTGGCAAGTGCGTCAGAAAGAGGTGGCAGTCCTCGACGATCAGATTCCAGCCAAAGCGGTGCAAAAGCCAGCCAAAGACCGGAACAACAATCGCCAGGATGGGCAGGGCGAATACCGTGAATTGCTTCGCAACTCGGGTGTTCTTTTGAGTTGCATCAGAGGCATTCCACGCAATCGCCGCCAGTCCAGTAATTGCTGACACAATTCCGAACTCCTGTTTTGAGATTGCCGCGAGACCGGCGAAGAGTCCGGCAAGAGCGAGCTCACGCAGTTGCCGCTTCTCTGAGAAGCGCAGACAAAACAGAAGTGTCGCGAGTGAAAGGACCATCCCATGAAGAGCCGAATACGAGTAAGGCGAGATGAGATTCCCGGCAGGCTTGAAGACGCACCATAACAGAATGGCTGTCACGGCGAGCGCTGCGTCCATAGGAACCAGAAAACGGCGCGCGATACGATACGAGAGAATAAGAGCGACAATCGAAATCAGGACTCCGCTTGCCTGAAGGACCTCGAGCCGAGCTCCCCATATCCAGTAGAGAAGGGAATTGAAGAATGGCGAGAGCGGCGGATACATGTAGAAAACATCGCGATAGAGGACGTCGCCCTCGATCAGTCGCAATGGTAGGTCCATCTCTCTACCGCTATCAGCAATCGCGCTCGCCCAGCGTCTCCAGGAGAAGGCGAGCATGGCCACGAAGCTGAGTGTGATCGCAACGGGCGAGAGAAATCGGCTGTTCAGAAGAGTTAATGAGCTGAAACGCACCGCGCGAGACGCTATTGCAGCGCGACCGAGCTTGTCAAGTTTTCCAGGCGTGGGCTAGCATAACGGTTCATTGTTGTTCTCAAGAGACCTTGGCCCGACAGCCGCATTGGAAGGACATAAATTGATCATTGACCACCTCGCACGATCACTCGCCGAAGCGGACCCCGAAATCGCAGCGGCTATCGATAACGAAGTTGCGCGCCAGCAGCAGTGCCTCGAGCTGATTGCTTCAGAGAACTTTGTCTCCGAAGCAGTGCTCGAAGCAGCTGGCTCCGTGTTTACGAACAAGTACGCCGAAGGGTATCCGGGACGCCGGTACTATGGTGGATGCGAGTTTGTCGATGTGGTTGAGCGACTCGCAATAGATCGAGCGAAACAACTTTTCGGAGCTGAGCACGTCAACGTCCAGCCACATTCAGGAACCCAGGCCAACATAGCAGTCTACCTGACCGCGCTCAACCAGGGTGACACGATTCTCGGGATGGACCTTTCGCATGGTGGACATCTGACGCACGGACATCCGCTCAATTTCTCGGGAAGAACCTACAACGTTGTCGCTTACGGTGTGCGAAAAGATGACGAAACAATCGACTATGACCAGATGGAGCGACTGGCAGCCGAGCACAAACCGAAGATGATTGTGTGCGGCGCATCAGCGTACTCGAGGACCATCGATTTTGAGCGCATTGCTGCGATCGCTCACGGCGCTGGCGCTCTGGTCATGGCGGACATTGCTCACATCGCCGGACTCGTGGCCACGGGTTTGCATCCTTCTCCGGTGCCCCATTGTGATTTTGTAACGACGACGACGCACAAAACGCTGAGAGGTCCTCGAGCAGGAATGATCATGTGCAAAGAGAATTTCGCAAAGGATCTCGATCGCACGGTGTTCCCCGGCACCCAGGGCGGTCCGCTCGTGCACATCATTGCTGCAAAAGCCGTGAGTTTCAAAGAAGCACTCGCGCCGGAGTTCAAAGCCTATCAGCAACAGATAGTCCTCAACGCGAAAGCGCTCGCGTCGGCAATCGCCGATGCCGGCTTTCGAGTTGTCTCGAATGGCACTGACAATCACATGTTCCTGCTGGATGTTTTCTCAAAAGGTGTTACGGGAAAGGTTGCAGAAAAGGCACTCGAGTCTGCGATGATCACAGTCAACAAGAACACCATTCCCTTCGATACCAACCCCCCGCTCGTCGCGAGTGGAATCCGAATCGGCACGCCTGCTCTCACGACACGCGCAATGCGTGAAGCCGAAATGCGAGAGGTAGCGAATCTGCTAGCTGAGGTGCTCAACGCACCGGAAGACGAAACCGTGCGACAAAGGGTTCGAGACAGCGTACTCGAGCTCACCTCGAGATTCCCGCTCTATCCAAACCGGTAAGAAAGTCTCACGCGAAGACGCGAAGACGCGAAGAAGAAATAAGAATGGGCCTTCAGTTAGGATCGTTTTCTTCTTCGCGTCTTCGCGTTCTTCGCGTCTTCGCGTGAGATTCTCTTTGGGAATGATTCACGCGCCAGGCTTCAGCCTGGCGCTCCCAGGTACGTGGAGTCCCACTGTCTGCCAGAGGTGGCTTGAAGTGTTCCGGGAGCGCTCAGAGTAAGCTTCGTAGGTTTCCCGGAATCTCGAAGCTTCGTCGTGTGACAATGCGCGCGTGCCGTGGCCGACTACTGCACCTGATTCATTCGATATCACGCCATCGAATGCTAAAGCCTGCTTGATACAGGCGATCGTTTTCTTGCGAGAGATCTGCTCAAACTCTGTGAACAGGTCTCGATAGGTAGTGATCAGCTCGGCATCGCCTGACCAGCACGAGCGCCACGCTTTTTGCCATTCACGCGGCTGGACATTCGCCGGCCCCGAGACAACTCCAATCGGCAGCGTGTCGTGGAGCAAATAGTCTCGCCATCCTTCGCGAATCCTGCCGGCAAAACCTTTCTTGGGCATGAACCAATCAAACACCAGCATCGCATTGCCAATATAGATTCCGAATTCTCCCGGCTGCTTAAAATGAAGTGCTGCCTTCGTGTAGTTGCCGAGCACAGCTCGTGAGGCTGAGACTTTGATACCGGAAACCCATTCGAGCCGGCTTAGCTCTTTCACGATTCGTGTTCTGATGTGCGATGCGTGTCCGGGCGCTGCGATGTCGGCATTATCATAAAGAAAAACTGGAAGGTCTCGCTGCGAAGGCTCGAGCAGCCCGGCAATATCTCGTTGAAAAAAGCGCACGATATCAGATTCGTGGAGATCGCCGATTGCGAGAGGTGCGATTACCACCGCGTCGGCACCTACATGAAGCGCCTGCTCGAGATTCTCCAGCGTTTCTCGACTGTTCGACCCGTTGACGCCAACCCACGCTTCGACAGCGCGAACGCCACGTTCAGTGAGCGAGCGATTGATCTGGCGTACCTCATCTACCGTAATCTCAATCGTGCGCTGCCGCTCGGTGTTTTCGAGCCGGTTCCACTCACCAGTAGTGCCCGCTCCAAATACCATGTCAGCGCCAAAGCCATCCTGAACGACGTGTCGAATTACACGCCGCTGCTCGTCTTCGATAACCCTGCCGGAGTCATCGAAAATCGTGACTGTGGGAACGCTCAGGCCTCTTCTTGGTGTATATCTCATCGACGCTTCCAGAGAACGCACAGGAAGAAAGATTCCGATCCCTGTCGATGAGTGAAAGTACGCGCGCCAAATTGTGAAGTCAACAGCGGCTGCCAGTCGATGCCGAGCTCAATTAATCGGTCGCGCGTAACGTCGCGAAATTCCGGATGATCAGATTTGAATTGCGCGATCACCTGCTCGCCTTCCTCCGGCTCAGTTGAGCAAACGGCATACGTCAGGAGCCCTCCAGGCCGGACTACGCGTGCTGCATTTGACATGATGCCGTATTGCAGATTCGCGAGCTCCCCGAGAGTGGTCTCGTTCATTCGCCATTTGATTTCAGGATGCTTCGCCAGCGTTCCAAGACCGCTGCACGGCGCATCTACGAGGACACAGTCGAACGACGATTCGAGAAAGGGAAGCGAGGTCGAGGCGTCCAGAGCCATTAGACACATCCTCGTAACCCCGAGCCTGGTTGCAATCGCCTGCATAGCGCGAAGGCGATGCAGATGAAGGTCCGATGCAACAACGATCGAATCGCCTTCAAGTCGAGAAGCAATGAGCGTCGCCTTGCTTCCGGGAGCGGCACAAAGATCGAGTATTCGTGTCTTGTTGTTCTGCGTCTCGCGGATGTCGACAGCAGCAGCCGCGACAAGCTGAGACGCTTCGTCCTGAAAATACAACCATCCGTTCCTGACCGGCTCGGATTCGGGCGACAAGTGGCCGCGCTCGATGACGTATGCGCCAGGCGCAAGTGGGGACGCGGTGAAAGCAAGGTCGTGAGCAACAAGCCACGCTCGAGTTTGATCGACAGGGGCTCTAAACGGATTGAATCGAAACGCTGCCTCTGGCGTTCGATTCATGGCCAGTGCGAGTTGATGCGCCTCATCTTCGCCCATCCGTTCCCGCCAGCGTTTGAGTAACCACGCAGGGTGAGACGTACCGATGGCTTCTCGCTCAAGGCTGTCAGCCACATCCGTCGTCAGATCACTTATGGGGGCACTCAACTCGCGTTGTGCTGTCCTGAGTACTGCGTTCACAAATGACACCGCGCTCTTGAGGCGATGTTTCCGCACCAGGTTCACGCTCTCGTTGATAGCCGCGTGAGCCGGAACTCTTGACAGAAAGCGAAGCTGGTAGATTCCAAGACGAAGCGCAATCAGAACCTTGGTATCAATTCTGGCTGTGGAGCGCCGGCTGTAGCGCTCAATCAGGAAATCGAGGAGTCCCTGCCATCGCAGCACGCCAAGCACAAGCTCTTGCAGGAGCGCGCGGTCTTCCCGTTTTTGCAGACGTGAAACGCTCAGATGCCAGGAGAGGTGTGACAAACGCGCGATCGACTTCTACGCTCAACAGCGCTTCGAAAGCGCGATCGCGCGCTGGTGAAACTGAAACGGAGTCAAGGCTCAATCCAGCAACATCCCGATCGCAATGTGAGGGCCATTCAGATAGTCGCGCGCAGTCATCGCGCGCCTTCCTTCCGGTTGAACCTCGGTAACCCTCAGTACGGTTCCGTCACCACAGAAGACAGAAAAGTCATCCTTCGACACCGCGACAACAGTTCCAGGTTCAATGGCACGCGTGACCTCAACGGAGCCCATGTCTTCCGCCCTGGCGGCAAGTATTTCCAGACGGTCGCCAGCGACAAAAGTATGGCAACCCGGAAACGGTGTGAACCCGCGCAGGCGATCGCAAATCGCAGTCGCGGGCAGTGACCAGTTAACGCGCGCGTCTTCGCGTTTGAGCATGCGAGCTTGACTTGCCTCGGCTTCATTCTGAGATGAGAGGGACGATTGTGCCATCCTCGACTCGCTTCAGCGTGTCGATGATCAATTCAGACCCGAGGCGCGATAGTCTGGCCGCCAGTTCCGGGGCGGTTTCGTTCTCATAGATTGGCGTTGCGCGCTGTAGCAGTATCGGACCGGTGTCGAGCCCTTCGTCCATTTGCATGATGGTGACTCCGGTTTCGCTTTCTCCATTCGCGATCGCCCAATTGATAGGCGCGGCTCCGCGATACTTGGGGAGCAGCGAAAAGTGCACATTGATACAGCCGTGTTTCGGGGCATCGAGCATCCATTTTGGAAGGATCTTTCCATAGGCTGCGACGACGCAGACATCGACGCTCGCGAGCAGTGGTTCGAGTTCTGTGCGTGCTTCATCCGTACGGATCTTTGGCGGTTGCAGTACGCGCAGTCCGCGCGCCTTCGCGAACACCTTAACTGGAGGTTCAGTAATGACCTGTCGTCGGCCCACCGGCCGGTCCGGTTGGGTCATAACGGCGATGACCTCGTGACCGGCACCGATCAGAGCTTCCAGAATCGGAACCGCAAGCGCCGGTGTACCCATGAAAATCAGAGTCATACTAAGAAAGGGGTCGGGGGTCAGGGGTCAGGGGTCGGGGTATGGAGTTCAAGCTTTAGCTTGCTCTTCATGCACAGCTAGCAATGACAGAAGAGCAACTAAAGCTCGAACTCCATCCCCCGACCCCCGACCCCTGACCCCTGACCCCTTCTTCCTACTCCCATTCGCCCAGCTTGATCTTTCTTTTGATCTTGCGCTTGATAAGATCGCGTTTGAGGGGACTGATGTATTCGATGAAGACTTTTCCGTGAATGTGATCGGTCTCGTGAAGGACGCAGCGCGCCGCGAGGCCCTGAGCTTCGAACGTAAACTCTTTGCCGTCAAGATCGAGCGCCGTTACAGTAACGATCTCCGGCCGCTCGACCTCGATGTAGATTCCAGGAAAGCTGAGACAGCCCTCCTCGCTGACGATGCTGCCTTTTGTTTCCACAATCTGCGGATTGATGCACACGATCCTCTGATCCTGATCTCGACCGCCGCTTGTGTCCATCACGAATAGCTGCTGCGAAAGTGCCACCTGGTTTGCGGCAAGACCCACACCGCGCACATCGTACATGGTTTCAAACATGTTCCCGACAAAATTGACCAGATTCCCGTCGATATTGGTGACGGGCGCCGCGTCTTCGGTGAGCACTGGATCGCCGTATTTGACAATACTCAGCTTCATAAGCTTCTTAATATGAACGCAGCTGTTCGCAATAGCTATCGAAGTTTCGTCGCATCTCAGAAAGTGAATCGCCACCGAATTTCGTGCGCATAGCACGTGCCAGCACAACTGCCACCATCGCTTCGCCAATAACTCCTGCCGCAGGCACCGCCGTAATGTCGGACCGCTCGAAGTTGGCTTCCATCGCCTCCTTGGTTTCGATGTTCACGCTTCGCAGTGCTTTTCGCAAAGTCGAAATCGGCTTGAGATACCCTCTGACGCGCACTTCCTGACCATTGGTCACTCCGCCTTCCAAACCTCCGGCGTTATTCGATGTGCGCGAAAACGTTTCCGTCTCCTGATCGTATGCAATCTCATCGTGAACGAGCGAGCCGGGACGCGCAGCATTCGACACGCCCGAGCCGATCTCGACAGCTTTCACGGCGTGTATAGACATGACAGCCTGACCAAGCTGACCATCAAGTTTTTCGACCCAGCTGACGTGCGATCCGAGACCCGGAGGACATCCCCTGGCTACAACCTCAAACACGCCTCCAAGCGTGTCTCCCGCAGCCTGCGCCTCATCAATCCTCGCAATCTGTTTCTGCTCGATCTCTTTATCTATGCACCTGAGAACAGTGTCATCGTAAACCGATTCAATGCGGTCCCAGGCGACATTCCGGTACGGGATTTCAATACCGCCCAGGTCTGCAGTATGGCTGGCAACGCGGATACCAAACTCGGCAAGCAGCAATTTTGCGAGCGCGCCAGAGGCGACTCGCATTGTTGTTTCGCGCGCGCTTGCCCGCTCGAGTATGTCTCTCAGATCGTGCCGATCATACTTGAGTCCGCCTGCAAGGTCGGCGTGCCCAGGCCGCGGCCGAGTAACCTTGCGCTCGCGGGCTGGAGGTGCTGACAGCGGTTCGGCAGACATCACCTCTACCCAGTTCTTGAAATCGCGATTCTCTACCTGAAGCGTCACTGGCGAGCCCAGCGTTTCGCCGTGTCTGACGCCTGAAAGAATCTCGACCTTGTCCGATTCGATTTTCATCCGGCCGCCGCGACCGTACCCTTGCTGGCGACGCCACAGCTCGTGATTGATGAAAGCCGGATCGACCTTAAGGCCGGCGGGCAAACCTTCTACGATTGCCGTCAGCGCGCGTCCGTGAGATTCGCCGGAAGTTGTAAACCTGAAGCCCATCTTTTTGGTGCGAGAGCGTTACGCAAGCTCGAGTTGACGATCCTTTAGATATTTGATCTTGTCTCGCAGCGCGGCTGCCTGCTCAAAGTGCTGTTTCTTTGCCGCCTCTCTCATTTCAATTTCGAGTCGTTTGATCGTTTCAACAATCTTCTCCGCGTTGTAATCGTCAAAGGCTTCGAGATTCAGCGGGACCTTGAAATAGTCGGCTTCGTAGGCAGTCACCAGCGTCGCCTCGATCGGCTTGATGATCGACTGCGGTGTGATTCCATGCTCTTCATTGAAATCCTTTTGCCTTTGCCGCCGCCGGTTGGTTTCGCCGATCGCGCGGCGCATCGACTCGGTCATGACGTCAGCATAGAGTATCGCTTTTCCATTCGCATTGCGCGCGGCACGGCCTATCGTTTGAATCAGTGACTGCTCGCTTCTCAGAAAGCCTTCCTTGTCCGCATCCAGAATCGCCACCAGCGATACTTCGGGCAGGTCCAGCCCTTCGCGCAGCAGGTTGATCCCGACCAGGGCATCAAACTCACCGCGACGGAGGTCGCTGAGAATCTTAATTCGTTCGAGCGTCTCGACCTCCGAGTGCAGGTATCGTACCCGTACATTCAGATCACTGAAATAGTCAGTCAGGTCTTCGGACATTCTCTTCGTGAGCGTAGTAACGAGCACTCGTTCCTTGCGTTCGGCACGCACGCGAACTTCGTGCAGCAGATCATCCACCTGCCCTCGCACGGGACGGACTTCAACTTCGGGATCCAGAAGTCCGGTGGGCCGGATCAACTGTTCGATGACTTCGCCGCCGGCTCGCTGAAGCTCATAGGGTCCTGGAGTTGCTGACACATATATCAGCTGAGTCAGCCCTGACTTCCCATTCTTCAAATCTTCAGAGGCCGGTTGTCGAGCGCCGAGGGCAGGCGAAATCCGAAATCCACGAGTGTCTGCTTTCTCGACCGGTCACCAAGGTACATCCCTCGAATCTGCGGGATCGTCTGATGGCTTTCATCAACGACGACTATCGTGTCGTCGGGAAGATAATCGAAAAGGGTTGGCGGTGGCTCGCCCGGACTGCGGCCGGTGAGATGCCGCGAGTAGTTCTCGACACCGCGGCAGAAACCAAGGCTCGAGAACATCTCAAGGTCGTACATACGTTCGTTGGTGCAGCCGTTGCGCTTCGAGCAGCTTGCCCTGTTCGATCAGTTGCGGCTCCCACCAGTCGAGCTCTTCCTTGATAGTCTTGACTGCGCGCTTGATCGTTCCTGGCGGCGTTACATAGTGCGTCTTGGGATAGATAGCTATCGGACCATCATCGTGACGCTTCAAGCTTTCGCCGAGCAGCGGATCGATGGTCGAAATCGAATCGATCTCATCGCCCCAGAGCTCGATGCGATACGCCTGATCCTGATAGCTCGGGTAGACTTCGACGATATCTCCGCGCACTCGAAAAGTGCCGCGCCCGAATTCGATGTCATTGCGCTCGTAGAGAAGTTCGACCAGCTTTCTGAGCAGCTCGTCGCGTCGAATGCGCTGCCCTTTTTCGAGCGTGATGCAGCATCCCATAGTACGAGTCGGATCGCCGATGCCGTAGATAGCCGAAACTGAGGCGACGATGATCACATCGCGTCGCTCGAACACGGAGCGCGTGGCCGAGAGGCGCAGCCGGTCAATCTCGTCGTTGATCGTCGCTTCCTTCTCGATATAGGTGTCGGTCGCGGCGACATAGGCCTCAGGTTGATAGTAGTCGTAATAGCTGACGAAGTATTCGACGGCGTTTTCGGGAAAGAAGCCACGGAATTCCTGGTAGAGCTGTGCGGCGAGCGTCTTGTTGTGCGCCATGACCAGCGTAGGCCGATTGACGCGAGCGATAAGCGAGGCGACGGTGAAAGTCTTGCCGCTCCCCGTAATCCCGAGAAGCACCTGATCCCTCTCGCCGCTCTGAAGCCCGCGATAGAGCGACTCGATCGCCTCAGGCTGATCACCCTGCGGCGAATACTCAGACACTAACTTGAATTCCCTCATAGCAGATACAAAACATCAATTATACATAAAACGTCGAGACGGGCGTAGTCATCGTAGCGGCATCACGCGTTGGCGAGATGAAGTTAGCCGAGAGAGTTTCAATTCACTAACCATAGGGTCAATTACCCGCCCGTGTTTAGTCAGCCACGCGGAAGAGTTAGCCGTCGCTGGAAGCGATGGCATCCTCTTCTGACGCAGTACCCGCGTTAAAACAGTGCGCTAACAAGCCGCTCCGCGGACTAGGCCAACTCGGCGCCGCGTAGCGGCACCTACCTTAGCCCGCGTTTCAGCGCGGGTACCCCGGGAGATGCCCGTCGCGTTAGCGACGGCTGAAGGCTGTTTGCAGAAATTCAACTGACCGACTATTATTACGCTCCACCTCTTTTCAGCCATCAGGTCATCTCACCATACTGCTAAAGGAGTTGAGATAAGACCATGGCGAATAGCTTACACGATCGCTTTATTATCACATCGTTTTTAGTACGAAGAATCGTACAGCATACCTGAAGCCTAAGATCCGAAAACCGAGTCTGGGCTTACATAGGAGGTGTGGCGCGAGTTCCCATAGATAGTTGCGTTGGAGGTAGGCGGCGTCGAAGATCACATTCACGCACTTGTTAAGGCACCGCCGAATGTGTCAATGAGTCAGATAGCTCAGTTTCTAAAGGGCGATTCATCCGGGATCGTTCACGAGAATTCCCAGATTTGCGCGGATTTGCGTGGCAGGACGGCTATGGAGCATCCGGTCACAAATCCGATGTTAATAAGTCATTCGTTATATTCGAAACCAGCGCGAACATCATATTAGGACTGGCTTCGAGAAGAATATTCAAGCCTTCTGCGCGAGAACGGAGTGGAATGTGACGAGCGTTACCTTTGGGTTGATCTTGTCTTCAGGCGTGGCTGACGCCACGCAAATCCACAGCCTTAGTTACCGTGCGTTGAAACGCACGGCTAGGATCATCCGCCGCACGGGCGGTTGGCCGGAACGGGCGATTCACTTCCCCGATTCGACTGGTGCTCGGCATCACTCGCGGCGGCACTTGTGCGCGGCGAGTGCGACTGGGGCGAACGGAAAGGCGAGTTGATGCGCCGATTAGGGCTACTTTGCGCGGCGAGGGCGACTGGTACTCGGCGATTGCGACCGGTACGCGGTGGTTTCTTTAGTCCATACGACCGTTGATCCTAGCCCCGTAAACCAGAATTGAAAAGCCGATCATCGTGTCAGCGACGCTTGAATGGTTTCAGGCGTCGCTGTCGCCACGGGAACGCTCGGCGACGAAGTCAGCTATCTTCACACCGTGGTCCGCGGCGACCATTTCCGCTGCCTTCTCGCCAATAATCATGGACGCGGCGTTGGTGTTTCCGCTCATTACATTCGGCATGATGCTCGCGTCTGCCACGCGTAATCTGCTGTACGCCCATCACCCGCAGTCGTGGATCGACCACACCGCCGATTCTGCAGGTCGCGTCAGGTGGTAGACGGTAATGAGAGTGCCGCGCGATATCTTCGAGAAGCGCGTCGCTCGGTGTCGTCGCCTTCCTGATAGTCATGCTTCTGTGCCAGCCTCGGCGGCACCATCAGCGGGCCGATCTGGCTGTCTGAGGGCCAGTTTGCCACTACATCCAGCGCCCGGCGCAGAACTGCGACCATAACCTTCAAGTCATGATCGTCGCCGAAGTAATTCATGCGGATCTCCGGGTGGACGGTGGGGTCTGCACTTTCGAGGACGATCTCTCCTTCGCTGTGCGGCAGCACCGGATTCGCCGCACGATCATCGTCTCCGCGTCGGGTGCCAGGCGCCCGGACGCGTCGTCGAAATACTGAGCGGTATCGACATTCAGACAGCCGTGCCACAAGTCGTGATTGTAGCCGCAGGGAACGAAAGCGATCTGCGCGTCGTGACTGTGGTGGTCGCCAAGGCCGGTTGAAAACCAGGCACAGGCGTCGTACAGAGACGAGGAGACCAGCCCGCCCCGGTCGTCTGCCATTCGACCAGTCGCCGCTCTGCTTCCTGCTTCAGAGCGTGGAGCTCGGCTGGCATCTGCTCATCGTCCTGGGGATTCGCCGGCAAAGGTCCAGCGGGTTGTCGAAGCGCGTCCGGTCCCATCGACAGGCCGACTTCAGCCATCGATACGCCGGACCCTGGTGCTGAAAAGAAGAGAGGCACTTGGATGTGATCCTTCAGGTGCTTGCCGACATGCGGCGAGTCGACGAGGCAGTGAAGCCCGACCGCTTCGAGCTCTGCCGCGGTCCGATGCCGGATAGCAGCAGCAGGTGCGGTGAGCCGACAGCGCCGGCACTCAGGATCACTTCCTTCGTCGCGAAGGCGACGCCGGTCTCACCATGTGCATCGCGATATCTCGACGCCCGTCGCATCGGTGTGGCCGGACGAACCCTCGAGCAGCACTCGGTCACCTGCGCCCCGGTGATGATCGTCAGGTTCGCCCGCTTCTCCGCCTCGCCTTCCAGAAAGGCGCGATAGGTACTCGACCGCTTGCCCTGCCGCGTACTGGTCTGGAGAAGCGAGACAACGCCCGCCGTGCCGCCGCGGTCGCGGCCGTTGTAGTCGCCTCGAGGAATGCCGGCCGCCTCAGCCGCCGCGACGAATTCGCGTGCGCCGGGCAGTATCGGTCGCGGACCGAGACCCCCAGCGGACCGTCGGTATTGTGCGCCGCCTTGTCGATCACGATCTCGTCAGTCGGTGCAAGACCTTCACTCTTCTTGAAGTAGGGCAGCACGTCGGCATAGCTCCAGCCATCCGCGCCGCCGTCCGCCCAGGAGTCGAAGTCGCCGGGATGACCGCGAACATACGCCATATAGTTGAGGCCGGAGGAGCCGCCGAGCATCTTGCCTCGCGGCACCGGGACGCGTCGTCCATTGAGCCCGAGCCCGGCCTTTCCCGGGTCTGCCGTATACATCCAGTCTGTGGCCGGGTTTAACTGCATGGCCGCGCAAGCGACAGGCATCAACTCAATATCCGGAGGCCGCTCGCCCGCTTCGATAAGCGCGACACGGCAAGTTGGGTCCTCGGAGAGACGGAGGCAATTACCGCCCCAGCCGATCCGCCTCCCACCACGATGAAATCGAATGTATCTGACATGGTCGTTATCCGGCGCCATCATTTTCGCTATAGAACCGCGAATCGGCGAGACTGGCTCGTGAACCTTGCGTACAAGGAGCTCTGAGACGGGCACGCCGCTGCGAAGTTGTGCAAGCCAATCGTCTGGATCGAACTCCACGCCAACCGGGTTTTCAGCAAATCGCTCCTTGAAGAAAGTGTCGGCCTCATCACTTGAAGAGCAGCAATCGACCTGAAACTCCATCTGATTGCCATCGGGGTCGGCATAGTAAAGCGAAGCAGTGATCCCGTGATGGATAGCCCAATACGGAGTGATGCCCTTCTCTTTGAGTTCGGCATAATTCTCGAGGAGGCCAGGCAATGACCCATAGGTATAGGCGACGTGGTCAACGCCGATTGCCCCCTGACGATCCGTTTCGGTTCCATTCGGCAGGAAGAGCGACAAGTTGGCGAACGCAAAGCGATGGTGCTCGTCGTCGTAGGTGAGAAAGGCAAACCCGGGGTTCTGATACTGCACTCTGGTGTCGAATACGGTTTCATACCATTTCAACATCTCGTCGAAACGCCGAGTGCGGTAGACAACGTGAGCGAACTTCGTAGGTCGAATGCGGGGCATTATTCCTCCATTGTGTGACAGACTTGAAAACGTGTTGGCCTTGCAATTGCGCGGTTGAGGCGCGCGCTGAGGCGCCTCAGGTTATCAAACGGATCCGATATTGGGAAATTGGTTGGAAAAAAGACTAAGAGTCGCACGGCGCATGCACTCGTAGGAGCGCAATACCGCGGAGCGGTGCGAGATCGTAGCCAGGGGTTGAGTCTTCGAAACCCCTGGATCGCATTCCGTTGAGAAGTGCATCCCGGAGGGATGCGAGAAAGACGACAGGTTTAACCGTATCTGTTTCTCGCATCCCTCCGGGATGCGACTCTGGTCACACGAATCCAACCAGGGGTTTCGAAGACTGTTTAGCCCGGAGACATGGTGGACACATGTTCGGAGACATGGTGGACACATTTTCCACGCAGGGACGGCCCTCTTCTATCAGGAGGGGACCCGTGCCGGGGGGTGTGGGGGGCGGCGAGCGCCCCCACGGCCTGGCAGCGGATATTCCAGCAAGAAGGGTATGCTTCTTCATGAAAGGAGAAGCAAAGATGCCCTGGGAAGCAAGTTCTATCATGTCTCTGAGAACTGAATTCGTGCTCTTGGCCATTGCCGAAGGTGCCAATATACGAACATTGTGTCGGCGCTTTGGCATTAGCCCCACCACAGGTTACAAATGGTTATGCCGTTTCCAAACCGAAGGTTTGGCCGGCTTGAAAGACCAATCGCGACGCCCGAGAAACTCACCTCGCCGCAGCAGCGACGAAGTGGAACAATTGGTTGTCAAACTGCGTCACAAACACCCCGCTTGGGGTGGTCGAAAACTGCGTGTTCCTTTAGAGAAGCTCTTGCAGCGACAAGGTCCCGCTCCGAGTACGATAACGGCGATTCTGCATCGTCATCAATTGATTACACCTGAGGCTTCTGAACAGCACCAGCCCTGGCAGCGGTTTGAACATCCACGCCCAAATGATCTCTGGCAGATGGATTTCAAAGGTCACTTCGCGCTCGAAAAAGGCCGTTGTTACCCGCTCACGGTCCTCGATGATAACTCGCGTTTTGCCACAGGTTTAGTCGCCTGTGGTAATCAGACCACGAAGACCGTCGAGGAGGCACTTACCGAAGTCTTTCGCCGCTACGGCTTGCCCTACCGGATGAATATGGATAACGGCACCCCCTGGTGTGCCTTTGTCAGAGCCCAGCGTCATTGGACACAGTTAGGTGTCTGGTTACTTCGCCTCGGCATTCGCGTCTCATTCTCGCGTCCGCATCATCCGCAAACCAACGGCAAGAATGAGCGCTTCCATCGCACTCTTAAGTTGGAGCTGCTCCGCGATCACGCGTGGCGCTCTCTCGTTCAATGTCAACCCGAGTTCGACCGCTGGCGCGATATCTATAACTGCGAGCGTCCACACGAAGCGCTCGGCTTGGCGACTCCTGTTTCACGCTATCAACCCAGTGTTCGCACTTTCCCAGAGCATTTGCCGCCGATCGAATATCCGCCCAGCGAAATCGTCCGCAAGGTCGAAGGGACGGGCTACATCTCGTTCCACAACCGTCGATATTTCATCGGCGAAGCCTTTCGTGGTCTCCACGTTGCCCTTCGCCAAACCACTACGGAAGGTCTACTTGAAGTCTTTTTCCTCCATCAGAGGATCGCTTCTCTTGACCTCAGGCAGCCTGAAGACTGATGTTTAAAATGTGTCCACCATGTCTCCGAACATGTGTCCACCATGTCTCCGGTCTATACAGAAGACTCAACCCCTGGCTACGATCTTTTCGCCTCCGGCATCACTTTACACGCAGGACCACGATGGTGATGTCGTCATCCTGAGGGCGGCCATCGCTCCACTCCTCTCCGATCCGAATGAGCTCGGAAATAATCACTTCGGATGATTGACGCGCGAGCGACGGCAATGCCTGCTGGATCCGCGCATAATCCAGCATCTCGCCGTTTGTATTAAAGCGTTCGGCCAATCCATCGCTCATCAACACCACCACGTCCTCGGACCCGAGCGTAACTCTCTTTCGTGATATCGATAGTTGGTCATCCCGCCGAGCGGCAGTGCTCGGATAGCGATCTCTTCCACCGTCCCGCTCTGAGCGCGCCAGATCAGCACGGACGGCATTCCTGCAATGCCGACGGTCAGTCGTTGGTCTTTCACTTTCACCATCGTCATCGCCATAAACAGGCCGCGCAGCTTCATCTCTTTCAGCACGCGGCTCATGTGTCGAAGATATGCGCGATGTCAGAATGATGAGCCAGCGAAACGAATAGGCTCTTGACCGATGACACGAGAGTGCCCGCCCTTAACCCGTGTCCCGTCGCATCACCAACAACAATCGTCAATGTGCCGTCTTCGCTGGTGTGAAAGTCGTAGTAGTCGCCGCCAACTTCCGAAGCAGTCTTCATATCCGCGGCAATATCCAGGTGCGGCAGGTCTGGCAGCCCTTTAGGCAGCATTGAAAGCTGCAATTGGCGTGCTTCTTCCAGTTCGCGCGCGCGGCGTTCGTTCTCGGCTTTAACTTTCTCGTGTTCCAGCGCGGCGGCGGAAAGTTCCTTGACCTGCTCGAGCTGCTCTTCGAGATGTTGATTGGTGCGCGAGTACTCCCGCGCCAGATAGAGGGAGATCGCCAGGATCATTCCGCAACTGCCGATGATAAATGGCAGGAACGGTGAGACGAGTGTCCCCTGCAACAGATTCACCGAGAGAAACAGAATGCCTGCACAAAACGAACCCGGCTCCAGGAATCTTCCTCCGGATCGCGCCCAGCATGATCCTCAGAATTTCGGTCACCATCACGAATGTATAAAGCGTGGACACTGGCGACCAGTACTTTACCGGCCACACGTGCTCCCAGATGGTGACAAGCAATGCTCCCGCAAGAAACAGCCACATCCGGCGGGGAAGCCCGCTCGTAAAGGCGGTGAAGACAAAGGCCGCAAGCGCGAGAATGGCCGAAAACCACGTGATCGAAGGCCCAACCAGAGAAAGTACCACTTATAAAACCATAGTGGCCCACTAGCTGATAGGTGAAGAGAATATCGTTGAGCCCAAAACTAAGGAGGGATAAGCCGGAAGAAGAGATTACTCCGCTGACGCGCAAAGAACGCGAACAAAAACAAGTGCAGTACGCCAAAGGAAAAGAATATGAAGGTCTCGGCGACGATGTAACCGAGCGTGTAAGCCCAGACCCCAAATCCCGCGCCGTGAGGAGCGCCGGTCGCGCTGAATTCTCTAATCCGACTGCGAAAGCCGATTCCATTGATGCCCGCTGGCGTTTCGCCGAATCGCATAAGCCACCGGGCGGGGAACGAATTCACATCCGCTGCCCATTGGTTTGAGTACCGCACGGCAAGAACGTGGTCCGGGCCATCGTGCAGCACGATACCCAGCGGCGAATCGTTTGGATTGTATCCGGTTTCCTCCGCCCGCGATTTGGCGACAACGCCGAAGCGATGAAGCAATCGTCCGTCGAGGTATACCTCGGACGCGCCGAGATGAGCCATTTCCAGATTCAAGGGCACATCCGCCAATTCGGGCGGAACACGCAGATGTAATCGGAACCACCCTATCCCATTCCAGCCAGCATTGCTCTCTTCGGGTTTGGCTGAGTCTGTGAGCGTTACCCAGCTACTGTCATCAAAGTCACAATCCGCCCACCGAGAACCATCGCTGGTCAGATCGAGGGATGATACTTCCAACCCATTTTGTCGAGCTCAATGGGACCGTTCTTGAGTGTGTCAGATGTGAGCGTGATGACGGTCTGCGACTTCGAGACGACAACCGCCAGTGCCAGGATTGAGGCGAGGCAGGAGAGCTTCAAGACCAGCCGAGTTCTTTTCGAGTTGGCTGGGTTTATCGTTTGTTTTTGGATTCACTGCGGCAGGTTCATTCGTTTCAGCAGTTCTGTGAAGCGCGGGTCGGATCGCAGATTATCCAGTACCGTCTCGACCTTTATCAACGTAAGGAAGATAGAACGTGCCTCATAAGCCTTGTTCAGATAGTCGAATGCTCGGTCCTTGTCGTTTAGTCCGGCATAGATTATCGCCAGGCTGTATGACGGCACGTATCGCTCGGTCGATAACCTTTTCAAGTCATTCAACACTCGTTCTGCCTCTGCCCGTTTTCCGGCGGCTGCATAAACAAAACCAAGGTAACCCAGTATGGACGGATTGCTGTCCAACGAGCGTGCCTTTTCCAATGCAGCAATCGCCTCGGGATACTGTTTCTTTCGCTCGTAGGCCAAGCCCAATTCCTGGTAAGCTCCCCAGTAGTTCTGATCAAGCTCAATCGTCTTCCGAGCATGATCAATCACCTGATCGAATCGACCCGCAAACAAATACACGCCCTCCATGTCCGTCCTCATTTGAAGATCAAGGGGCAATCGCTGCTGAGCCAGTTCCTGTAACTTGATGGCTTCCTCATGCCGGCCCATCGCCGAAAGATATACAGGATATAGCGTGTAGGATGGATCGAGCTCGATCGCTCGCTTCATCTCTCGTTCTGCGGTGCTCCAATCCCACTCGTACCAAAACGCAATCATTGCCAGGATGGAGTGAGCTTCGGCAAGTGAGCCATCCAGCTCCGTAGCCTTAACCGCCGCAGCCTTGGCCAGAGGCTCCGCCTCACGGGGTGGTAAATAGTAATCAGTCGCCGTGTCGTATGCCGCAGCAATCCCGCAGTACGCGAGTGCATACTTCGGGTCTATCTCTGCAGCCTTCTGAAAATATTCGAGTCCCTTCTTGTAACCACTCTCGGTGTACTTCGAAGAATAGTATTTCCCCTTGAGATAGAGCTCGTAGGCTTCGGGGTTCGTAGTGTAAGTCTTCGTAACTTTGGATTCGTCGGCGCCTGACAGCCTGGTTTTGAGCCTGTTGGAAACGTCGCGCGCGATTTCGGTCTGGAGCGTCACAAGGTCGGTTTGTCGACGATTGTATTGCTGGCTCCACACGACCTTGTCCAATGAGACATCAATTAGTTCGATAAAAAGCGACAAGTCCTGACCACGTTGAACAACCCTGCCGTTCAGAATCGCTTCCACGTTCAACTCGCTGGCAATCGTCTGCGGCGTGATTTCTTTTCCCTTGTAACGAAAAACAGACGAGCGCGGTTTGACATTCAAACTCGGCAGTTGCGACAGGCTGCTGATGAGCGTTTCAGTCATGCCGTCCGACAGATACTCGACGTCCTGATTGCCGCCTTCATTTACAAACGGCATCACCGCGATGGATTCGATTTGTTTCGTCGTTGGCGCGAACGAACGGTAGCCGAGATAACCTCCAATACTCGCAAGCAGAACGAGCAGTGCTACTAACCACCACTTCCTTGTCTTCGGTTTGTCAGAAGATGTTGGCAGCGCGCTGCCGGACGCAGTCGCCCGTGCCTTGTCCGCAGACGCGCTTCTTTCGTCGAGCGTCATGGTGTGCGCTTCGGCGCGTTCATTGTCCGTTGAATCGCGTTTGTTCTCTGCGTCGACCAGCCAGCGCGTTTGCAGTCTCTTCAAATCAGCCAGCAAAGCCTGCGCATTTGGATACCGTTCCTCCACATTCTTCGCCAACGCCTGTTTGAGAATGCGATAAAGTTCGGCCGGGACCTCCGGGCCAAGTGGCGGTGGTTCTTGTTCGAGGATGGCAACGATGACGTGATTGATTGTCTCACCTCTGAACGGCTGGCGACCCGCAATCATTTCATAGAGCATTACCCCGAGACTGAAGATGTCTGTGCGTGAGTCGACGGCGTTGCCGCGCGCCTGTTCGGGCGACATATACGCGACAGTTCCCATGACGGTTCCGGCCTGTGTCAGCCCCAGGTGTCTCGTTTCAGCCTCTGCATCGAGTGGCGCCGCTTCGACAAGTTTGGCGAGGCCGAAGTCCAGTACCTTGACGATACCGTCCCTCCGAATCATCACGTTTTCGGGCTTGATGTCACGGTGAATGATGTTTACGGCATGAGCAGCGGCAAGCGCCTGCGTCGTTTGGACGACGATGTCCATCGCATCAGGCAATGACAACGAGCCACGTTGCATACGGTCGCGCAACGTTTCCCCATCAATGAATTCCGATGCCAGAAAATGTGTTGCGCCGTCGGTACCAAATTCGTAGATCGTCAGGATGTTCGGATGGTTGAGGGCCGAGGCGGCGAATGCTTCCTGCTCGAAGCGGCGCAACCGGTCCTTGTCCTGCGCAAGTGATTCGGGCAAGACTTTGAGCGCAATTCTGCGTCGCAGTCTTGTGTCCTCGGCAAGATACACTTCGCCCATGCCTCCCGCACCTATCTTCGAGACGATGCGGTAGTGCGACAGAGTTGTATCAGCTGCCAGTTCCTGACTCATTGATCGCGGTAAGTTTCGTACCGTGATGCCGCTCCTCAGAAGCAGCTGGCACTGCTTACGCAGCGCAAATTTGGAGTGCGTCGGCTTGGCGCCGCTTTAGTCTACGTGAGCTAATCTGATGGGGAGTGCCTAGAGCGGCGCTGAGCCGCCGCACCGAAATCGGGCTCAACTGTCCAACGTCAGTAGCACGACCGTGAGCGAAGAGGAGGACTTCGAACCGAGCTGCATCAGCCACCCGTGCAAGTTGTTCATCGAATGAGACAAACGTACGTGCGCGGGTTTCTGATTGCACCAAACGAGCGCCGAAGCAAGCTGAATCGCATCTCCGGCGCGCAGATAATGCAACCTCAGAAGCTCTAGCGTCAGGCTGCGCACACGATCGCTTGGTAAAATCTTCGCTGCCAGCGACGCTCCAGCTGCGCAAGCTGATTCAGCGCCACTCTCGAATTCGATTCGCTCAACGCGCCGAGAGTTACGGCCCGATAAAGGGCTCCGGTTGCCTCGATTAAGGTTGTCCAAGCGACAACATGTTGCGTGAAGCCACGGTAGAGCGGACGCGCCTGCTGAGCACTGTTGCGCTACGCAGAGCGGAACAATCGCACTCGTGTTGAAGAACGCAATCCTAGCGCGCATCGCGGTCCTTCCGAATAAGATTCCCGAGATCAACAGTGCTCAGGGGAAGGCGCCTGCGCCAAAAAGATTGCGGCAAGGGCCGAGCGTTTTTGGGAGGACGTGCCTCGCCATCGGCGATCAACTCCGGCAACTCACTTTCGTCGTCCGTTGTGGTGACAAGCGGCACTATTCTGGCGATTGGTTTGTTGCGGTACTTGATGACGACTTCCGCTCCCTGTCGTACTTCGTTCAAGTAGCGGCTTAGGTTGTTCTTCAAATCCCCGATATTCACAGCACGCATTCCCTCGACTCCTTATTTTTGTTGTCGAGCTGCCTCGTTTCGTTTTCGGTCTCCGCTCGATCCTTAGTGTGCACCGCTTTTCGGTGACTACTCGTTTGGAACCAGCTCACAATTGATTGCTACAGGGTCACCTGCTCGTATCAGTCCTGGCTCTGTGACCACTGCGTACACGCCCGCGCAGGGAGACTGACTCGCGCCCGCGACCTGCCTCCTGTTGTGCTCGACGAGCGCCCGCAGCACGCCACTATCCGCGGGCAGATCCTCCTGTGCGAGCGTCGTCATAACGCAACGCGCATCCGGCACCGCCACGTTCACTCGCACTCGATCCCCGAAGACAAGTTGTCGCCCAACCCAGTCGTTCTCTACAAACCCAGGTTCAAAAGAGGCGACGATGACGTTCATCCGAAATCGGCGCTCGTCAAAGCGTGTCTGGGGCTGAAGCTCGTTCAGCCGTTCCAGCGTAGAAGTCGTCAGCACACTTAGCGGGAACACATCGAAAAATGCGCCTGCGGGCACAGGGGAAGCGAGCCCTGCTTCGCCAAACAGGGCCGAGCCCAGTTTCTGTTCGACAACCGTGTCTTTGCGTCCTTTGGGGTCTGCACCTTCGACGTCGGTAAGGTACATGTCGATGGTGAAATCCTCAGGCGCGGTGCTGGCCAGCCTGACTTCCCGTCGGAAGTACGCTGAGAGCGCGCGGTCGACGTCATTGCTGTCGCTCCGCACCGCCGTCCCATCCGGCAGTGTGATTCGTACAGGCGGCAGATCGAGGCCCATTTGTGGTGGCTCGACAAACTCCGCACGGCAGCCGAGCAGATCAGGGAAGTGCCTGACACTCTTGGCGCTGACTACTTTTCCTGTATCCGCTTCGATGAGCGCGTAGGCGCGATCGCCCACGAGGCCGCGCACCGTGATCTCGGCTTGCTCGATCCGTTCGCCACGCATGGATTTGACAGGGAATCGCCAGAGCGCCGCGACGGAGCCGACTGTTTCATTTGTTGCGATTTGTTCCTCCATCGAGTCTTTCCTCACTATGGTTTTCAGGGATCGCAGCCTTTCTTAGCCTTCGCCTCATAAAAGCTGAGCCTGGGATGCTGTGGTGAGCGTGATTTTGCGACGCGTGCCGCTTCCTGATAGCTGTGGCGCGCGGACGCAGAGTCACCGGCACGGCAGTAGGCATCGCCCAGGCTGTCGTGAACGTTGGGAGAGTTAGGAAAAAGCTCCACGTTCTTCTTGAAGGTTTGAACCGCCTTCGCCACCTGGCCGCGCCGCAGCTGATCGTACCCAACCTGATTGATGAGGTTCTCAGACATCGCCGGATAGTCGGCAAGGTATGCGCTGGCGAGTTGCAGCACATCCTGATGCCGTTCGGCTGCGACATATATGCGTCCGACTTGAAGGAGACGGGATTCGGGCGGAGGCGCGCGGTAGCCGAAGCGTTTTGAGTATCGCTCGTAGTGGGCCTCCAATCCCTTTAAGCCGCCGGCCGCGTCGAGCTCGGATAGATCTTCAAAGAAAGGAAATCGCCATTCAGCGTACCGCGCCTCCAGCGCATTGTAGAGACTTCGATGCGGAGTAGAGCTGTGGTCTTCGTCCTTGAGCAAGACATAGGACCAGATGGGAAGCGCCGCGGGGTCGCCGGCCTTGAGTACGGCCGCGAAACGTTCGACCCCTTGTCGCAGGTTCTCGTTCTCGTGTTCTCCCACTGTGAGATACAACGCCGCTCGAGCCTTACCGGCGCGCGCGAGTCCCGCTTTCGTGTCGGAGGCCAGGCCTTCGTAGCGCCACACTGGTGCGCTGGCCGCGACGTACACAGTGAACAGCTCGACGCGGTTCAAGAGCGTGTGCACAGCGAAGCTTCCGCCGAGTGAGTGACCCACCAGGATTCGTTCAGAGGCGGCTCGATAGTTTCTTTCCACCCAGGGAATGAGCTCATCTCCCAAAAACCGCTGAAACGTCGCTGCCCCAGGCCCCGGGGTGAGATCGCGATTCCGATTCGTGTTGGGGATGGCCACAACAATCATCTCGGGTATGCGATTGCGGGCAGACGCGAGAAAGCGGACTGCTGCCGTTGCGTGCAGCACGTGCGAGCTCCCGTCCAGGAGAAAGAGGACGGGGTAGGAGATCGCAGTTCGGTTGTACGTCTCGGGTAGTGTGATGAGCAGCTCTCGATCCTCGTTGAGGATGGCCGAATGAATTGTCCGGGCCTCCCCGAGATCAATTGCCCGGCTCGGCGACTGCGCCGAGGTCTGGATTGGGGCAGCGAGGGCTGTCGCGAATAGCGCAAGCGCAACTGTTGCGCAATACAATCTCACGATACTAGGATTTAACCTCGGGGGCACAACCTCATTCATAATCTGCCCATCTCCTGCGGTGGTTCCGCGTTGGCGTATCGGGCTAGTCTTGAAGACTCGTGTAAAGACTAGTGTAATTCATTGTGAGCGCCTATCATGCCGACAGCCATGGCGAGCGGGTTGTTGCAGGTTTCAACCCAGCACGGGCAAGGCCTCCTGCGTTAATGGCTCCACCGGCTTGTCCGGGATGATTTCTTCGGTGGCATCGACCCTGAGCCATGCAAGCGCTCCTATCATCAGCATCAACGCAACGGGTATCAACGCGAGATCGTAGTTCCCAAACCACCTGACGAAATATCCGAAGGAAACTGAAAACACAAACCCGCCGATCGACGCTACTGTATTGAACACGCCCATGATGCCGCCGACATATTTTCTGCCGATGTCGATTGCGACGGTTGCAACCACAGTTTGCTGCAGGGTAATACCGCCATAGACCAAGCCCAGGAGCAATAGCGTAGCGAGTTTATTCGTCGTCAGAATCGTGGCGATAGTGCAAAGCGCCGCGCAGCTCAGACCGATGAGTCCAACCGAACGACGGCCCCACGTCAATCCCAGTCGTTTCACAAGCGCATCACTCACGAACCCTCCGCTGACGTTGCCACAAGCCCCGAGAATTGCGGGTGCCGTCGAGAGCAGCAGATCGCCTTCGCTGAAACCGCGACCTCTCACCAAAAACGTATGCAACCACGATATGAAGAAGTAGAGAGCGAAGACGTAGCTGAAGGCTAACACCAGGATTGCCCACAGATTGGTACTGCGCAGAGCGATGCCCCAGGGGAGGCTGTGGTTATCCGCAAATGAGCGAACACCGATCTCTTCGATTTCCGATTGAGTCACATTCGCTTTTTCCGCGGGAGTGTCGCGATACCACCAGTGCCACGCGAGACACCAGACGACGCCGATGACACCCAATACATAGAACGAAGCGCGCCAGCCGAAGCGAACCTGGATCGGCACTATGACCAGCGGTGCGAGCGCACCGCCCAGTTGCATGAACATGAATATGACACCCATTGCTCGCGCCCGCTCGATGACCGGAAACCACCGTGAGAGGCTGACGGCAATGTTGGGCAGCGCGCCGGCCTCGCCTGCACCAAAACAAAAGCGAATGACCAGGAGTACGTAGTAATTCGATGTCATGCCGGTGAAGGCGGTGAACGCCGACCACCACAACACGATGCGGGTCAAAACACGGCGTGCGCCGATGCGGTCACCCATGCGTCCAGTAGGGATCTCGAAGATGGCATACGAAACGGTGAAGATGCCGACCACCCAGCCCCACATTTCAGGGCTGAGGCTCAGGCTCTCCTGTATGCGCGGCCCCGCCACTGAAATCGCCACACGATCCAGATATGTGATCGCTGCGAGCAGGCATAGGAAGCCCAGGACTCTGTGACGATATTTCATTTATGACGTGATTCCTTTTATTCAGGTGGTTTGAGCGGATGAACGGGCGACATGGGTGATTCGGTCACGCAACTACGGGAACCCGACTCTCCTGAGCAACTCCAGAAAGCGTGGATCGCTGTGCAAAGTCTTTAGAAACAGATCTACTTTCACAAACGGAATGAAATGATCGCGTTTTTCGAATGCTTGATTGAGGGCGGCAAAGGCTCTTTCTTTCTGCCCTAACTCGGTATGAAAGGAAGCGAGGTCATAGGAAGACAATTTCACCCGACGCGTCTCGCTGGTCATAGCCTGCAGAAATCCTCGCCATCCGCCTCTGGCAAAACTCTCTCGGACCAGGTTTGCCGTTTCTGGCGCGCCTTTCAATTCCTGTGCTTTGGCGAATGGCTCGATGGCCAGATTGTGATTACCCTTCGATCGATGAATAGTGAAGAGAAGATAATGCGAATACCAGAAATTGGGGTCCAGGTCGAGAGTCTTCTTTGCCTGCGATTCGCTCTCTTCATACCTTCCGAGGTAATAAAGGCACTCCGCATAGTTCCGGTTGGTTGCGACTGATAGTGGTTCAATCTCGAGTGCACGATTAAATGCCTTGGCGGCCTCCTCGAACCTGCCAAGCCAAAGGAGTCGCAGCCCATCCCGGCGATGACCGTCCCCAAAATTCGGTCTCAATTCAAGCGCCCGCTTGACCTCGCGTTCCCAGCCTGGAAAATCGTGATCCTGGAAAAACAGGATGACACCAAGCGTCGAGTGCGCCTCAGCTAAATCGTTATCCAGTTGCAATGCCTTGAGCACGAGCTCTCGGGCCTTTGGAAACGTATCAGCGGCAGGCGCATCGCCATAAATCGTGTAGAACATTTGAGCATCAGCGAGACCGGCGTATGCCAGGGCGTATTTTGAATCGATGGCGACAGCCTGCTCGAAATCCTCGATCGCTTTCCGCGTATCTTTAGTCGTGCGCTTGTTCGCATAAAAGAGCCCTTGCAAATAGAGTTTGTAGGCTTCGGCATTCTCCGTGTATTTCTTCGTCAGCTTCTGCTCGTCCGCGCCCGTCAGTTTCGTCTTGAGCTTGCTCGACACATCGCGGGCAATCTCGCTCTGCAATGAAACGAGGTCCGATTGTTTGCGATTGTATTGCTCGCTCCAGAGGGCGTTTTCCGTCTGCGTGTCTACCAGCTCAAGACTCAATGTCAATTGGTCGCCGCGCTGCGCGACGCGTCCCGTGAGGATCGCCTGCACCTTCAGCTCATCCGCGATCTTTGCAAGATCAAACTCCTTATCCTTGTACCGAAAGACCGTTGATCGCGCTTTGACGCTCAGCATCGGAAGTTGCGACAAACTGCCTATAAGCGTTTCTGTCATTCCATCTGAAAGATAGTCAATGTCTGCGTTCCCGCTCGTATTGACAAAGGGCATGACCGCGATTGATTCGATCTGCTTGTTGCCTTGAGAGAAGTAGCGATAACCGAAATATCCTCCGACAAGAACAAGCAGGCCTGCGACTGCTATCAAAAGCCAGTTCCTTGTTGTTGACGAAGCTGCGTGTTGAACGCTTCCTGCCGTCACTGGCGCCTCTTGTCGACCCGCGGTAGTGTGCTGCAACTCCACCGTCTTCGCTTCTGCTGGTTCGGTTGACGTTGAAGAGCCTTCGAACTCAGTCTCAAACTGCAATCGCCTTTGTAGCTTCTTCAAATCCGCCACCAACGTGTGCACGCTCTGGTAACGCTCGTTCACATCTTTTGCCAGGGCCAGTGTGAGAATGCGTTCGAGCTCGGAGGGAGTTCCCGGAACGACCTGAGCGAGCGGCACCTGCTCGTGTTCAAGGATAGCGACGATGACGTGATTGATCGTCTCGCCTGTGAACGGCTGGCGACCCGCGAGCATTTCATAGAGCATCACGCCGAGGCTGAAAATGTCGGTGCGTGCGTCCACCGTGATGCCTCGCGCCTGTTCCGGTGACATATACGCGACGGTTCCCATGACGGTCCCAGCCTGTGTCAATCCGAAGTTTCTCGTTGCCGCCTCCGCGGCGAGCGGTGCGCTTTCGACGAGTTTCGCCAGGCCAAAGTCCAGTACCTTGACGATACCGTCCTTCCGAATCATGACGTTTTCGGGCTTGATGTCGCGGTGAATGATGTTCGCGGCATGAGCTGCTGCAAGAGCCTGCGCCGCTTGTGCGGCAATTTCCAGAACCTCATCGAGTGGCACCGGCGCGCGCTCCAGCCGGTCGCGTAACGTCTCGCCATCGATGAATTCAGCGGCTAGATAGTGTGTCTCGCCTTCTGCACCGAATTCGTAAATAGTCAGAATGTTCGGGTGATTGAGTGCTGATGCAGCAAAGGCTTCCTGCTCGAACCGGGCCAGACGGTCCTTATCCTTCGCGATGTCTGCTGGCAAAACCTTGAGCGCGATTCTGCGGCGCAGTCGCGTGTCCTCAGCAAGATACACTTCACCCATGCCTCCAGCGCCTAGCTTCGAGACGATACGGTAATGCGACACGGACGTGTCGGGCGAAAGTTCTTCAGTCATCGATCCTCGAGTGCATCTTCATTCTACGCGGGGACCGCATGCGCGGTAATAGTTGCGAAGCTCCAGAGTGCGGTGGCCTGCCGCCGTCTTGTCTTCGTACATCCGGCCGAATCACGATTGGAGTTCGCCGAGCAACTGCTTCGCATCTTGAAGGGCCGGTGTCTCAAAGCCTTCAGTAAACCAGCCGTAGATCGCTGCCAGCTTCTGTCGCGCTTCGACTAACTTGCCTTGACGCTGCCACAAACGCGAGAGGTTCATTGCCGCGCGGAGTTCGAGCGATTTCGCGCTTTGCCCCTGGGCAATAGCAGTAGCTTGTTGAAAACAGTGTTCCGCCTCTGACGTCGCTTGTTCGCCTGCTGTCTTGAGCACTAGCTCGCCCTTCAGCCGCCAGAGTTCCGCGTCGTAGAATCGTTCTCCCGTTTTCTCTGAAAGCGCCAGCGCTTCATCCAGCAAAGTAAGCGCTTCTTGCGTCTGCCCGGCTTTGCCGTATCCCTCGGCGAGGATTCCCCAGTTCCATACCGTGCCCAGCAAGCGCTCCACTGGCGCGCCATACATCAGCGCCTTCCCTCGCCACAGTGACTCCTTCCTCGATCTTTCCCTGCCCGATATACGTCCAGCCAAGCGCTATCTTTCCAAAGCCCAGGAACATCGCCATCTCGTATTTCGTGGAGGTCGCGATCGCCTTTTCAGCGTGCTCCTGGGCAAGTTGCATCGAACCATTCAAGCGATGGAACCAGGCGGCAAAACTTGCGGCAAATGCTACGTTCACCGGATCAGAGAGTTGTGAGGCCAGCTCACACGACTGGTCGCTCATTCGGCGCGCCTGATCCGGATACCCCAAATGCCAAAGCACAATCGACCCGAATCCGAGGCACGCTACCCCAGAGTCGTAGCCATAAAGCTGGGTATTCGACCGGTGCTTCTCGAAATCATAAAGCGCGATTCCTTTTTCGAGATGATGGCGAGCGCCAATAAAGTCACCGAGAAAGGTCATGTTGTCGCTCATGGCATTGTGTGCCACCAACAACAGGGCAGGATCCTCGCCCGCGACGTGCAACATCTGTTCTGCTGTTTCTTGTCCCGGCCCAAACTGCCCGTGATTCTGATAACTCTCCCAAAGACCGAACAAGGCTGGGAAGAGTTGTGGTGAATCACCGATCTGATGGCATAACTCCCGCGCCCTTGCATATGCCGCGCTGGTCTCTTCGGCGCCAAATCCTTTATATGTGCGCAACGATACGCCCAGCGAAAGTTGCAGTCCGAGCTCCTGCTGAGCTCGCTCCTTTGTTTCCGGTAAGGCTGTGAGTGCTGCTATCCCTCGACGAGCCAGCTTGGCTGCTTCCTGGGATGCAAAGAGCTGGCTGGCGTGTTCTGCTGCCATCTGGAAATAATCCGCAGCCTTGGAATACTCGCGGCCGGCTTCAAACAATGTTGCCAGATCACTCGCGATTGCCACCTTCTTTGTGCCGTGAAGTTCTTCGAGCGTTTGCGCCACGTCGCGGCTGAGCGTCGCTTTTCGTGTGGCACGCAGCGCCGCATAGAGCGCATTCTGATAGAGCACATGGATAAAGCGATACTTGAGCGTCAGCGTGCGATTCGGAAACTCGGCTTCATTTGTCAGCTTCACAAAAGAAAAGACCCGCTCCAACTCTTCCAGCCGCTCTTCCACTTCGTCAGGCTCGAGTTTCAGCACATGCGCAATGACCGCCGAATCAAATTCATAACCCTGCACGCTTGCGACTGTAAGAAGCTTGCGATGCCCTTCACTGAGTTGCGCGATCTTCCGCTCGATCATCCCGCGCACCGATCCGGCAACTCCCGCTCGATGTCCGGCAGTGTTTGTGCAAGCGTCCACGAACCGCTTGATTGGGCGATCACGTTGCGGTCGCGCAGGTAGCGCACGAGGTCGGCCATGAACAACGGACTGCCCTCTGTCTTCGCGTGAATCAGTGGGGGAATTCGGCAGGGAAGCGATGACCGGGAAATTCCAGCGCGAGATATTCCGCGATCTCCTCTTCGTCAAAAATTCGAGCAGCAGTTCCCGGCACACTCCGCGCGCTTGTAAGTCCGGCTTGATCTGCAGGAACGGATGTTTGGCGAGCAGCATGTCCGAAGGCCGATATGTCGTCACAATCAGCACTCGCATCGCATCAAACTTGCCCGCCAGAAAACTGATTAGATCAACCGTCGAGACATCGGCCCAATGCAGATCGTCAAAGAAAATCACAGGCGGCTCCGCCGAGCGGCTTGCAGAAGTTCGCAAGCTCGCGCTTCATCTTCTCCTGCGACGCACCTTTGACTTCAGCCAGCAACCGCGCCGACTCTTCTCGCACCTGAACGCGGCGCAACCTGCGCGTACCACGTCGGCGCAAGCTGCTTCATCATCTGCGCAATGCTCTCGTTGCTTCGCTAGCCAGGCCTTCCAGCGCTTCAAGCAGAGGCAGGTAGGCTTCGGTTCCTGCCAGTCGTTCCGAGCAACGCCCGCGTGCAATTGTGCATTTGCTCGTCCCCGCAAGCTCAGTGAGAAAATCCTCGACGAGCGTGGTCTTGCCGATCCCTGGTTCACCCGCGACACACACCAGGGAACTGCTCCGGGTCTTCGCTGCATTGAATGCCGATCGCAATGCGTTGCGTTCCGGATCACGTCCCACAGTGTGACGGAGAGGACGAGAGATCGATGAACGATGCAAAACAGCACTGGACTCCGTTGGCTGTTGCGTTGGGAGCTTTTTAGACAAAGCCTCCCACCGAGCCCTCACTCCACGCATCAATTCCGCGAATCGTGGATCGGAGCGAACATTGGCCAGGAACGGATCGCGCGACGCGAGATACGGGTAGTTGATGAAGCCCTCATCCACCGCTGTTCGGAGCCAGCGCAGTGAGGCGTCGAGGTGTCCGATGAGTGCGTAGCCATCCGCGAGGAACAGCGCGAGGTACTCCGTCCAGGACGCGGCCTGCTCCAGCTCCGGCGTGACGTGAGTAACGGCTCCTTCGGCGTCCCCTTGAAGTGCTCGGCTCAGGAAGAGGCTCACGGAGCCATACGGCGTTGCCTGACAGCGCCGCCCCCTCTTCCTCGAAAACGGTGATTGCTTCCTCGCGTACACCGGCGAGCGCCAGGTAGTAAGCTGCATAGACCCTGGCCGGATTACCCCGCTCCGTGAGATCGAAGACTCGTCGCGCGGCCTCCACGGTCTCTCCAACTCGACCCGCGCTGAAGTGTCGCCAGGCTGCTTGCGCCCAATTAAGCGGCGCCAGCGGATCTATGCGAAGAGACTCGTCGCACACCAGTCGTGCCCACTCGTATTGCTCCTGACCCGCAGTAAGGAGGTGACGAATCAACTCGTTCAGGAACATGGAGTCGCCCGGCTTCTGCTCGTGCGCGGTCAGAAGATCAGGTATCGCGCTCTCTATGTCGCCGCGCTTGGCCGCGACCAATCCACGAAGGAAGATCCCGAAATAACTCTTAGGGTCCTGCTCGAGCGCCTTCGCGGCGTATGCAGCCGCTTCGTCCAGGTACCGTTCCTCAGGGCGAATCGAGAAGTTGAGGTAGTACCACGAGACCATCCCCCTCGTGGCGAGGAGCAGCGAGTTCTCTCCGATGAGCTTCAGCCCGGCATCCACAAGTTTTTGCGCGCGGTCCAACGCCTCGCCTGTAAAGAGATATATTTCCTGGCGCGCCCGCATGTAGCAGTCATAGGCAGCGGTGTTGTCAATCGGCCGCTCAGCGATGCCCTGCGCTTCGGCGTCGGTTAGCCGTAGCTGCAGTGCGTTCACAATCTTTCGCGAAATCTCCTCCTGGATCGCGAACACGTCCTCGATGCTGCCCGAGTACTTCTCGGCCCACAGGTGCGAATCGGTCTCGGCATCGATGAGCTGGGCGGTGACGCGAAGACTCGTTCCAGCCCGGCGGACGCTACCTTCGAGCAGGTAGCGGACACGCAACTCTCGCGCGATGGCCCGCAGGTCTTTGTTCGTTCCTTTGAAATGCATCGCGGAGGTTCGCGAGATCACGCGCAACGCGCGGATCACTGACAGATCCGCAATGACCTCGTCCGTCAGGCCGTCGGCGAAGAACTCGTTGTCCGGATCAGGGCTGAGATTGCCGAATGGCAGCACGGCGATCGAAGCTGATGTCTCGGTGACCGCTGTCGTTTCGACAACGGGCAAAGATTCCGCTACGTCCTTTTCACCGGCAATCTTGAGCCCTGCCTTGCGCAGGCCATCAAGCTGGTGCTCGGTGAGTTCGGCGTCAAACCACTTGGCGTACTGTTCACGCGCAATCGACGCGACGTCCGGCGCCACAGCAAGCAATTCGCGCAACGCTGCGCGGGCGCGCTTCTCTTCGCCGAGCTGCCCATAGGCCGCAGCCAGCGCTGCGTGTGCATAAAAGTAGCCGGGCATGTTGATCTTCTGTGCGATTTCAACGCTGCCTGCGATAGTCATGATTGCGATAGGCATTGTAGAAGGCGCTCAGGTGATACCAACCCGGATGGTGGGGGTTGAGCTCGATCGCTCGCTGGGTCAAACGGAGCCCGTATTCCCAATTCCCGGAATAAGCGATCAGTATTCCGAGGAAAGCGCGTGGTGGAGGCATCCATTCGATTCAGCGCGAGCGAGCGCTCGGCTGCCGGTCGAAAGGCCAGGAAATCTTTCTGGAAGAAGAGTGTACTAGCCAGGACGTAGTGTGCGAGGTGATTGGTTGGCGCAGCGGCGACCGCTTTTCGCGCGGCGGCAAGCGCACGGCCCAGGGGATCGGGCCTCATGTTGTAGCCCTGCGCGTACTCCTGCCAGTAGATCAATGACAGCATCGCCTGGCAGTCGCTGTGGTCCGGCGTGCTCTCAAAGGCCGCCTCGAGTATCTCCCGGACTTCGCGATGCTCTTCAGGCGTGATGCGCTCGAGGTAACCGAAGGCCCGCAGGACAGCCTCATGCGCGGAGTATTGGCCGGCGCTCCTGCCGCGCAGCGACTCGCTCATGCTATGAACAAGCGCTCCGTACTGATCAGCAACGGTCGAGACGATGCGCGGTGTCAGCTCGTCCTGCAAATCAAAAAACGCGTCCGTGCTGAAGGTGCGATTGTAGGTCTCCGCCCATAGATGCACGCCTGTGCTTGCATCCACCAGCTGCACGGCGATGCGCAGCATCGAGCCTGCTTGTCGCAAGCTCCCTTCCATGACGTAGCGCGCGCCGAGCTCCTTGCCAATCGCCCGCACATCACCCGAATCGCTGGCATAACGCAGAGTGGAAGTAAGCGCAATGACTCGGAGGTAAGAGAAACGCGACAGGCCGGTGACGATGTCTTCTGTCAGCCCTTCCGCAAGCGCCTCGAGTTCAGCATTGGTGCCACGACATTTGAACGGCAGCACTGCGATCCAGAAGCCTTCGTCCGCGCGCGTGCCTCCGGCGGGCGTGGGCAGGATCTTTGTGTTGTCCTCCACGTTTCGTGGTTTCTCTGTGTGGCCTCCTCGCTCAATTTCCTGAAGCGCCTGTGCGACTTGTGTAGCTGTTGGGCGTTGGCTCGCATCTTTTTCCAGCATTCGCAGGACTAACGCATCAAGCGCCGCAGGAGCCTCCGGCCGCAAGCTGATCAATGGTGCAGGCGTATTCAACGTGATGCTGTGGAGAAAACCGACGAGCGAGTCGGACTTGAACGGATGCTGCCCTGTCGCCAGCTCATAGAGCACAATGCCGAGCGAGAAGATATCGGAAGGAGCTTTGACCGCTTCTCCGCGTGCCTGTTCGGGTGACATGTAGGCGACGGTACCCACGATCATGCCGGGTGTTGTGAGTTCATGCGAGGGTTGCGGCGTCTTCGCCCGACTCGGTGGGCAGGAGACGCGCGAGACCGAAGTCGAGGACCTTCACGTAGCCATCGTCGCGGACCATGATGTTGTCTGGTTTGATGTCGCGGTGCGTGATGCCGGCGGCGTGGGCGGCGCTCAAGGCCCTTGCCATCTGGGCCCCGAGTTTCAATAAGAGTTCCGGAGAGTTTTCTTCGGCAATGACGCTGCGAAGTGTGCGACCCGAGACGAGCTCCATTACGAGGAAGCGGCCGGCTTCGCACTCGCCGATGTCATAGACGGTGACGATATTGGGATGATTGAGGGCGGAGGCGGCTTTGGCTTCCTGCATGAAGCGGCGCACGCGATCGGCGTCCTGCGTGAATTCCGACGGCAGAAGTTTGAGCGCGACCTGCCGATCGAGGCGGGTGTCCTGGGCTAGCCAGACCTCGCCCATGCCGCCTGCGCCAAGTGGTGTGAGGATACGGTAATGTGAGAGGACAGTATTCGCCGATAGTTCCTGAGTCATCCGGTCCAGTTCTTGTCGGGGCAACGATCGATAGCGCACTGGATTATCGATGAACGTCGCGCTACGGACAAGCTGGAGAGGGATTCACCGCAGAGAACGCAGAGAGCGCAGAGAAGACGCAGAGGTCAAGACGGAAAGATACTGTTCTGTTTTTCTATGTTTTCTCTGCGTCTTCTCTGCGCTCTCTGCGTTCTCTGCGGTGAATCTCCTCTACAGTTTGTTCACCATACGTCTGATGCCAGCCCTCAATCGCAGCGTTGAAGTTGAAAGAAGCCGGAGCGATAGCCCCCAGTCTGAGGTACAGAGAAGAAGCTGGGCTTCGTGAACCGGTATCAGGTTCTCGACTGCCTTTACTTCAACCACCACCAGGTTGTCGACGAACAAGATCAAGCCGGAATGCTACATCGATTGCGCACTCTTGATAGACAACAGGAAGCGCTACCTGCGTACATACATCGAGACCGCGCCTTATCAACTCGTGGACGAAGAACATGCCTGATATGCGCTTTCCAGAAGACCAGGTCCGAGATCATGTGGCATCTGTGATTGCTGAATCGATGACGCTCCCGCTGACTTCGTTGATATTCATTGCTACCTCAGATACGCGCTCGCTAAGAAGGCAACCAGGTCGGTGGCCTTTGCTTGGCGGAAACTAACTTTCGCGTACGGGTCATTATCAGGGAAGCGTCTTTCTGCCTGGAAGTCTATGCCAACAGACATTCTCAATATTCGCAAGAATGTGAGAATGTCGCGCCTCACTTGTGTTCCTTTTCGGGACCTAATCTTAGATACACGATCAAGAACATCGCACCGAGCGTCATATCAATTATTCCTGTTGAGAGAATCACTGCTCCTGCTCGGTTGAGCACGTATAAACGCGACGACAGCAATTCCATAACTGTACTTCTCGATTACGCTCACGATCATTAATGGTCGGTACCGTTGCGGGTCCCTTGAAATCACCAAAAATGCTATCTGCCACGCGATCCCCACTCCTATGAATCCGTAATAGTATTCAGGATGATTTATGGCTGGCGGGTTACTCATCCCATTCTTTTCCTCCAGAAAATATTGAGGGACCAGGACGAGCAAGCCATATATTCCTGCAAGTAAGTATGTCCACCTGGCGAATTTCATACTCTCACCTTGCAGCGCTCGCCGCTCAGTTCATCGAGCAACGCTTTTGCATCCCTCGATATTGAGATCGGTGAGACTGACGCTAATCCGAGGGAGGACGAGGCGACGCCGACGCCGGTGGCTGTTGACTCCAATATTTTCTGATCTCGCTGCGAGGATCGTTTTCGACGCGAGTGTCTGTGTCAAATACCATCGTCGCACGGTTCGTCGTGTCATAGGTCGGCCACTGTGGAATGCGCGGATTGTTGGGATCGCCCGTTTTGGCAAAGGCGACCCAGGCCGACGCCAGTCGATCACACATGACCTTTGCGTCCCTGACACCAACGCCGACGATGTTGTCGCGCACTGCGTGGAACGATGCCGACACATCGATCCCGTGAACTGCACCGAACTTACCGTCGTATGCCGGGCTTTCCCACGACCACAGGTACATATACGTCGCGCCCCTGCCGAGTGCCGCTTTGCGTTCGGCCTGTGTGATCGCCGAACGACGGAAGCCAGCATCTGTCAGCGCCTGCGCCTGAATCAGATACGCTGACTTTTGAGGGTAACGCCGGCGATAGAGGGCCAGAATCTCTTCACCTTTGCCCTGGTATCGCTGATCGAGCAAACTCTTCAGACCAGCTTCATCAAGGCCGAAGTTGGTCAGAGCGAGCGCGGAGTCTTCGAGCGTCGTCGAGATGATCATCGGCACATCCGCCGATTCCGGGGGCGCTACCGGATCAAATGGATGATGCGGCAAATAGTTTCCATCCATCACGGGGCTGAATCCTGTGATTCCGGTTTGCGCTTCAAGCAACTGCTGCCACGAGACCTTCTGCAAGTCCGCGATGCGCGTCTTCGGAATATTGAGCTTGGCCAGCAACTGCTCCGCTGCGCGCGTCGATGCTTCCCTTGTCGACGAGCGCAGGGACGAGCCGCTCTGCACGGCCGCACGATGGAAAAGCCCCTTGGCCGCAGGCGTCGCGAGGATCGTAGACGTTTTGGCGCCGCCACCCGATTGACCAAAGATCATGACGCGACCAGGATCACCACCGAAATTCTCGATGTTGGTTTTCACCCATTCCAGCGAGGCAACAAGGTCCATCACTCCAGCGACACCCGAAAACGCAAACTCGGGTGGTGCGCCAAGATCGGCGAGGTGGGTATACCCGTAGCTTGCCAGCCGATGATTGACCGTCACCACGACCACGTCACCGAAGAGTGCAAGCTGCGCGCCATCGAAACCCGGCGCGTTGCCCGAGCCCGTGGCAAAGCCGCCACCGTGAAATGAGACAAGTACCGCTCGTTTGGCACCATCGTTGACACCAGGGGTCCAGATGTTCAACACGAGACAGTCCTCTCCCATCCCTCCCGACTGCTGGTCCCAGAGGATCATCATCCCGTATTCACTTCGCAGGTTCGACAAGGTTTGCGGACAGCATTGACCATGCGCGAAACATTCACGCACACCGGTCCAGGGTGTTGGCTTTTTCGGCGGCATGTAACGGTTCTTACCCGCAGTAGAGGCTCCGTAAGGAATGCCCTTGAACTCCTTGATACCGGCGGTGATCATCCCCTGGACTTTTCCCGAGCTCGTTTCGACCGTAACGAAGAGCTTGCTCTCGCCGTTGTTGACAGAGGTGGCTGCGGGAGGAGCAGGTGTCGCAGGCGATTGAGCTCCTGTCTGGGCGATGCCAGTTTTCGGGAGCGCCGAAGCCGCACCTGCCGAGGCCGCCGCCAACGACATTCCCTTCAGGAAATCCCGGCGATCGGACTGTTTGATACACGTTCTCTTCCTGGTCATGCGTGTCTCCTCTTGTGCGCGTAGTCGGTTGTAGGCGCGTGATTATCGTCAAAAAGAAGCGATGAGCGCAAGAGAGCTGATTCACCGCAGAGACACAGAGAGCGCAGAGAGACGCAGAGAAAACATACAACAATGCATTCAAGTTTGTTGGCCTCTGCGTCTTCTCTCTGCGTTTCTCTGCGTTGAATTCTTCCGCTCGACCAGGCCCTCGACAAGAAGATCGAGTTGGTAAGCGGAGTCGACTGAGGTACACGCAACCTCCCAGGCCACCAAAACAGAAAAGGCCACCAAAAATGGTGGCCTTAACATCGCGGACGTGGAGTTCCTCGACCGACGCGTCATTATCCGCTAAACGTGCCCTCCCTCCAGGTCCGCTCCAAGCGTTTCGCTAAAATGCGTATCTCAACGCAAATTGCATCACGCGGCCGGCCTTGGTCTCATTGAGAGGCGTCTGCGTGGCGCCAAACTTCCCGAAGTCGTTTGGTCGAGTTCCTCCGAGAATGAACGGATCTGGTGGCAGTCCGAATCCTGAGCCGGATGGCGCCGTGAAGCGCTGAGTATTGGTCACATTGAAAACTTCCCATCGGAATGTTATCGAATGATTTTCCCAGGGCAGCGCAAATGTCTTGTGAAGCCCCATGTCGAGAGCGAAGTATCCCGGCTGTCGCAATTTATTGCGGTCACCTGCCTCACCCGGTAAAGGATCCCGGAAGCTCGAAAACGCCGCCTGGGGATCCGAAAACAGATTTGGTTCTCCATTGACGTTCGCTGATGGCGAGGATTCAAGCGGACGCGTGGCAACCATTCCAGACGAGACCTGCCAGTTTGTACCCCATCGCCGGAACGCAAACGGACGGTTGGTTCCGGTTCCAGCATTGGTCGTTCCGTCGCCGTTGATCGGGAATCCCGAATTCCACCGGAAGATGCCTGTCAGACTCCAGCCTCCGATGATAGCGTTGGTAAATTTGCCGGAGTTCGAAGCAAAAGCCTTCCCGCGACCAAATGGGAGACCAACGACCCAATTGGCGTTGATGATGTGACGCACATCAAAATCGGAGTTCGCGTAGTTTGAGCTGAGGTCCAGCGGATTGAAGATCAGCGCCGAACCCGCGAATGCCCGCGCATTCTGAAGCCCGGACGCATTATCCAGCGAGTGACCCAGCGTGTAGTTGAAATCCCAGGCTAGATCGTTCGTCAATCGCTGACGCAAGCTGAACTGACCGGCGTTGTAGTTCGATGTTGCGATTGTAGAAAACACCTGCAGCGCCGCGTATTGCGGGTGAACGAACGTGTTGTTCATGAACGCAAACGGCGCATTGTTAAATGCGAGGTTCGACTGCAGGAACGTATAGTCGAGACTGTTCCGTCCGCCTACCGCTGGCAAGGCGATCTGGCGGTACATCCGCTGCGTGGGACTGAGCAGGACGTTCGTCCCGAGCACGTTGAACGTTCCACCGACTCCCGGAAGGATATTCTCGAAGAAGGGAATTGGCTGCACCGATGTGATCGGCACTCCCTGATATCTCAGCTCCACAAGTTTCCGCATCGCCTCGTACCACGTGACGCCGGATTGTGGATCGCGGATATTGTTGAAATGCATCACATCGCGCTGTGCCAGCAGGTCTCGCGAGAAGCGGCCCACATAACTCGCCTCAAACACGAGCCCACGCCCAATCTCGCGTGCATATGAGAGATTGAAATTGTAGGTGTAAGGCGTCCTCAATCCGTCATCAAGCGAAGACTCGATACGCTCTCCGTCATCGGCTGGATGAGTCAGGGGAAACAGGATCGATTGAGAAAAGTTTCCGGCAACACCCGGAAGCGTTCGCACATCTGGAACTGACCCAGTGTAGAGTGGCGCGAGATCAGTACTCACGTTGAACGTATTGGGTGGAATTTCAACCGCCGACGAGAATCCGAGCGTGTTGTTTAGATCGAACGATACCGCCAACTGGCTTCCGATGCGATCATAGGTCATGCGGAAACCACCTCGGATCACGCCCTTTGCCATCACGGCCAATTGCACGGCCAAAGAAGTTGTCTCCAAAGTCAGGAGACCATGCCACGGCCACTGTCGGCGCAAAGTTGTTCCAGTCCTGCTTGTAGAATCCAGGCTTGTCATTAGCTTTGCCCGAGAGATCAAGCTCGATGAGCTCATTGTAGGGCACGCCTCGATTGGCGCCCTCAACTCGCCTGTTGAAGAATTCGGTCAGACTCTGCGTCGGCTGGACCTGCAGTCCGTCGGTTTCATACACCGGCGTCGACGTCGACCATCGAACTCCATATGTCACAGTCAGATTGGTTTTCGCGCGCCATGTGTCCTGAACGTAGGTCTCATATTCCTGTGTCGCGAATGTTCTTTCTGCCGATGAACCAACCGGAAGCAGTTGTCCGTCAGCGCCATAGAGGAGATTTGCGTCATACTCCGAGAATCTGCCGATGAAGGCTGCGAGCGCATTCCCGAGAGGCACGACGCTTGATGCCGCGACATTCGGGAAAATAGCCGGGCCTTCACCTTCGGGCCCCGCATTGGTGAGGACGGCTCCTGAGGCCGCGTAACCGGATGGATTCGCCGAGAGAAAGTCGTACGCGTTGGCAAACGAATCGCGGCGGTTCTCTATCAATCTTACATTACCGCCAAACTGAAGGTTGTGATTGCCTCGAACCCACGACAAGATCATCGACAAAATTGTGAACGGGTGTTACCCGGCTCAGCGTTCTCACCGGCGTCGGATCGAAGATGAAACGGAATGCAATCTCGTTCTCACTGGAATCGCCCGTTCGGCTGAATGCCGCTCGTAGTCAGTCCATAGCTGAACTTGTTGAGTAGAGTGTTCGAAAGAGTCCAGATGTGTCCGGCTGCTATACCCTTCGGATGTACCCAGTTCGTCGGTATCGGTGTGTCAGGAAAATCAGGCTCGATCGCGATGTTGTCACTCTGGTAGTTTCCACGAACCCACACGTCCTGACGGTCCGAAAGTTTGAAATCGAGCCGCGCGATAGTCGTGTTGAGCGAGCTTGGTGTATTCGCGTTGAACCTGTATCCGCCCGTGTTGAGACCATCGCCAACAGTCGTATCGTTCACCGGATAGCGCCGCGCCTTGTCCGCGAGATAGGAGATTGCGGCCTGATTGACTCCTGGAGTGACTCCGTTTGCAGCCAGGTAACGCGCGTTGATATCGGCAGCTCGCAACTCGACGCAGCGACGATTCGGGTTCTCGCGAGTGGGGCACGAAATACCGCCCGCGCCGGTCGTCTCATATCTGATGATACCCTGACCAAGATGTGGAAGCGGGACGGTTCGCGCCGCGGTGGATGTGGCTGTTGCTTCCCGGAATCCTTCGTAATTGAAGAAGAAGAAAGCACGGTCGGTCTTGATCGGACCACCAATCGATCCTCCGAATATATTGCGGAGCAACTTTGGCCGTGGAAGCTTTTCTTCACCAGCCAGCGCCCTTCCTTCCAATACTTCAATATCCGTAGCCTTGTACCGGCCGGCTTTGTTGTTGAAGAAATCGTTCGCGGTGGTGATGGTATTACGGTGATACTCGTAGAGCGACCCGTGAAACTGGTTCGAACCCGACTTTGTCACCAGAGATACCTGGGCTCCTGAAGATCGGCCCATGTCGGCGTTGGGATTCGTCGTAATCACGCGGAACTCCTGCACTGAGTCCGGTGTCGTTCTGAGAACGCTCGCGAAGGCCTCTTCCTTCACTACATCTACACCAGCCTGTTGTTCATTCACGTCGACGCCATCAAGCGTGATGTTCGACTGATCAGCGCGAGTGCCATTCACGAATCCGCCTCGCGTGACTCCGGGCTGAAGCGAAAGGAGTCCGACGATATTGCGCGCATTCAAAGGGAGGTCCACGATCCGTTTGTTCTCGAAGGCATTTCCGATTGAACCATCCGATGTGTTGATGGGAAGCTCGTTTGCTGCCGTCACTGTGATCACATCAGTAACCGCCCCGACTTCGAAAGAAAGACCTACATCGGCGGGCGTGTCCGTGAGCACCTTCACTTCGTTTACGGCCACCTTCTTGAACCCCTGCGCTTCTCCTTCCATCTTGTACGAGCCGGGCGGCACCGCACTGAAAACGAACGTGCCCTCACCCGATGTAGTTTGCTTGCGCGTGAAGTTCCTGGCTTCGTCGCTCAGCGTTATCGTCGCGCCCGCTACCGGCTGTCCCTGCTGATCAACAGCGGTTCCTCGAACTACGGAGGTCTGGGCAAGAGCTGCCCCTCCCAACATCAATAAAAACGCAATCAACAGAATCGTCAGTCTGAATCCACTGGCTGGTATGACCCGCATAGTTCCTCCCAATTATTTTGGAGTTGCAAGCTTCACAACGTTGTATTCATTTCCAACTATTGGACAACGAATCAGAGGGTCTTTATCGCAAATGGCATTCCCTAAACGGCGAGAGCTACTAAGGCTTGATGACTGTAGGACATCCTTACTTCTAATTGTGATATGCGCGCGCCGTTGATTTCAGAAAAGTCAATCATCGTGCAGAATCTTGGATGTATGTTGTACCGCCTTCAGGCGGAATGGTTGCGAAGCGATTCCGCCTGAAGGCAGCTACGACGCCTGACACTGAAGGCGTACAACTACCTAGACGAATGACATACGACGAATCACTTCAATACCTTCTGAGCCTCGGGCACGAAACGCTCTCGATGAAGTTTGGACTCGAAGGCATCAAGGCTCTTCTTCATGAGCTCTGTCACCCTCAGGAAGGGCTCCGCACCGTTCACATCGCAGGCACTAATGGCAAAGGCTCGACGTCCGCGATGGTTGCAGAGATAGCGCAGGCCTCGGGAGTGCGAACCGGGCTTTACACTTCTCCTCACCTGGTGGATATCACCGAACGCATGCAGATCAATCGAACGCCGATTTCGCGAGACAGCTTCGCGCGATTTGCTTCGCAGGTGCGCGCGGCGGGTGAACGTCTTTGCAGGAGAGGTGTTCTACAAACTCCACCGTCGTTTTTCGAACAGGTCACAGCCGCAGGTTTTCTTTTCTTCGCGGAAGAGAAGGCTGAGCTTGTAGTCCTGGAGGTCGGCCTTGGCGGGCGTCTTGATGCGACCAACATTTGCCGCCCGGTAGTTTCAGCCATCACAACTATCGGAGAGGATCATCAGCAGTATCTTGGAAGCTCGCTCGCGGCGATCGCTTTTGAAAAAGCGGGGATTATCAAGCCGGGAGTGCCCGTCGTTTCTGCGCCTCAGCCGGATGAGGCCATGTCGGTGATTCAAGCCAGATGCGTGCAACTCAACTCACCGCTGGTCGTAGCCGATGACGTCCCGGTTCTCGATCCAATGGTCTCTCCGGTGCACGGTGCGGAAGGGTTTTTCAGGATGCGAGTAGAGACACAGATGAATGCTTACGACGTGAGTCTCGGTTTGCGTGGCCGGCATCAGGCAGTGAATGCTCTCGTTGCGATCCATCTCGGCGAGATTCTGGGTTTCGATCGTTCTGCAATCGAATACGGACTTTCTGCCTCACCGTGGCCTGGCAGGCTGGAACTTGTCTACCGCAAATCGCTCGCACCGCTTCTGATCGATGGAGCTCACAATGCAGACGGGGCACGCGCACTCGCAGAGTTTCTGCGGGAATTCCACACATCGAGGGAGACCAGGGAGTTGACTCTTGTCTTTGGAGTCATGTCGGACAAAGCGCTTCAGCAAATGGTCGAGACTCTGTTTCCATTGGCAACGACTCGCATAGTCACTCGCATTGACAATCCGCGAAGCGTTGAGCCGGGAGAGATAGCGAAAGTTGCCGAGCAAGCAGGCTGGAGCTCGATAGTCGTCGATAGCACCGCAGAGGCTCTCGCAAAGGCGGATCAGATCACATCTCCAAATGGCCTGATTTGTGTCTGCGGGTCGCTCTATCTTGTAGGTGAAACAAAAGCCCTTCTGTAGGTGCGAGTGTTGTAGTGCTCAAGGTATTCCTGATGACGCGGCGAGATCGGATAGCTATCGGAAGCTGAATAAGGATAGCTTTTCATACGATGGTAGGGTAGTTCGCCGATCGTATCGGGACGCGCCGAGTTGATGTCCATGTCTTTGCCGAAGCCATCCGCAAAGAGCAGAAAATCGCGCTTCCATCCACCCGGCAAGCGAGGAAGCTGTCGTTCATCGAAGTCCACCTGAACCTCGTCACCACTTCGCGTAATCACATACATATCGTCAATCGCGCGAAGCAGCTCACGAACATCTCCAAAGCGCGTGTAGTTACCGGTGTGGACTTTCCAGGGTGCGTCACGCTCAATCACCCGGTAGTCGTAAACGAGCGGTAGCCTGTTGTCGGGGCTGTACTCACGTGGAAAGCCCCGGTAACGGAGCTCGGCCCGCATCGGTGAGAGCGTCGTCGAGACCATCGTTGAGGCGTCTTTGAAATCATCGGGGCCTCGTTTCCAGACTCTGTCGAGCCGGGCGAGGCGGCAATCAGGATTTGATCCCAGTAGATTCGCATGCTGGTTACGATGCGCACTCGCGTGTCGTCACAGAGGAACTTGCCTGTCAGATCAACCGTCATCGTCTTGGGCAAGCCGGCAGGGAAGCCCATCTGCTCGATCACGGTTTGCCATTCCCCTCGCGCGTTCCTGACTTGAAGGTACGGTGGAATCAGTTTCGCGCCTGCATGCGATGCTGCTACATTCGCAGTCGAATCCGCGTAATCAATCCACGCGGTCAGCAGGAGAAGCAGCCGGTCCTGTCGATTCAGCCTGCCAGGATCGAGCTCGATCGCGTGTTCTCGCGCGTATCCTTTGAATTTGAGCTTATCGAAATCCTCGGGATACTTACGGTCAATTGATGAGACCAGCGCCAGGATGTCGTTTCCGCGATCGTCGACGGCTGCGATCGGCGCGCGCGCTCCCTTGACGGAAAACACTTTGAAGTCGGGATAGGGTGGACCGGGCATCAATCGTTCGTTTGGATATACCTCCGTGTCCTGTGGATGATCGATTGCCAGCAGCTTCACGGCGTCAAAATAGATGACCTCTTCAAGCTGGTTGTTCATGCGCAGCGAGAGGACGCCATCGCGCGCGCGCAACTGCTCACCAGTTACGCGCACATACTCATCAGTATCGGGGTAGTTATAGCTTCCGGGACCAGTCAGGAATCCGATTGCTGAACCACCGAGAAAATCGGTGACGAAACTGTACTCGCTCCCATTCCAGGCATAGAGCAGAGGGCACGATGTGCCCTTGCGGTCGAGCTCGTCGAACGAATTGATCGTACCAGTCTTAACCGTAAGCTCTGATTGCAGTATGCCCGAAGGCCAGAGAAGTCTTAGCGAATCGACCGCAGTCCGGTATCCAAGCCCAAATGCAATTCCGGCCGAAGCGGCGGGCGGAGAGGACGCATAAACCTCGAGCTTCTGCGCAAGGCTTCCCGACCTGATCTCAGCCTTGGTCCCGATTCCTGACCGATTGCTCGCCTTGCCGTTGAGTTTTATGCGGGCGAAGTTCTTCGAGGCCCCTTCACTGCGCCACGTTCGCGGAGTGCCGTCTTCCGCGATTGCTGCGAGGTCGGTTCCACCGTCGGCACCGAGATCGCCTGTAGCAAACGCGCGGAGACCTGCGACCGTGATTGGAACGTGAACCGGTGCAGAAAGGCTTCGGCCGAGCCCGCGTCGAAGTTCTATTCCACTTTCGCCGAGCGATATCACATCCAGCAGACCGTCGTTGTCGTAATCTGCGATCTGTGCAGCGAGCGTTCGTCCCGATTCAATCTCCTGTTTTCCGTACTTTCCTCGACCATCGCTCAGAAACAAAAGATCGCGGGTGCCATAGCCGGGCACGTAAAAATCGATGAAGCCGTCTTTGTTCAAGTCACCGGCGCCGATGCCCAGCGATTTACCTGTAGACATGAGGCCGACCGCAGACGCGATGTCCTTGAACGAACCATCGCGTTGATTGCTGAAGAGCGCAAGTGGAGCGCCATAGCTGGCAACGATGAAGTCAATGTCGCGGAGATTGTTGAAGTCAGAACAGACTATGGCAGTCGTCTTCTGTTTACCGCCGCCGAGCTTTGCAGCCTCTGTAATATCCGTGAACGTTCCGTTCCCATTATTGCGGAAGAGCCGAAGACCCTGACCCGGGAAATCATCCGGAAACATTGCGCTCTCTCCACCGGGCCAGCTGCGCATATCCGCAAAGCTGCCCACCAGGAGGTCAAGATCACCGTCGTGGTCCGCATCTGTCAGGGCAGCGGTCAGTGCCCACCGATCGTTTGTGGCTGGCAGACCGCTTTGAGCGGTGACATTCACAAATGTTCCATCGCCGTTGTTCCTGTAAAGCTCCAGGGTCCGGTATCCAAAGACGACGACATCTGTCTTTGAATCGTTATCGAAATCACCGAGGACAGTGCCGCAGGGCATTTCGCCTGACGTGATCTTTGATTGGGCAGTCACATCGGAAAAACGATTTCCGTCATTTTGAAGCACTCGAACAATTGGCTTACCCGCATCGTCAACTCCGGTTACGATCAGGTCGAGGCGATCATCTCCGTTAACGTCACCCATGCTAATGCTCGAGCTGAATGCGGAGATCATCTCGCGTCGCGTTATCTCGCGATCGAAATCTGCTCGAGTAATGCGGCGGCCGAGTACAGAGCTCGCGCGTTGTACCTTGAGCTTTGACGATGGCGTGGGGTCCTGTTCTACAAAACGTATGGGAGCTGCTTCGGGAGATACGAGCTCAGGCTCGGCGCCCGGAGCTCGTCACGGCTTCCGCGTAGCGACCCTGCTCGCCGTAGTTCAGCCCGAGAGTCGTAGCGTATCCAGTAGCTCGCAGCTTCTGAAACAGATCGAGCATCTCCCGGCCCTCTTTGGTCTTGCCTGAGCGGTTGTAGGCTTGCGCCAGGCTGTAGGCCGCCGTTGCATTGTAGGATTCGGCGTCAAGTGCGCGCTTGAACGCTTCGATGGCGCGGTCGTATTGCTGTAGCTGCGAGTACACCTGTCCGATCTGGATGTTGCTGATAGGCTCACCGGAATCACTTTCAAGAATCTTCGTGAATGCCTTGAGTGATTCCTGGTATTCACGTTCCTTCTTGAGAGTCGCACCGAGCACATAGTTTGCGTGCGGGCTTGAAGGCGCAATTCTGAGCGCTTCTCGCGCCTCGGCAAGAGCGTTTCGCGAATCATTGAGGAAATAATAAGCAAGGGCGAGATTGATTCTTGCAGTTACAAAGCCGGGATCGGTTGCAATGATCTTCTTGAATTCACGCGCCGCGTCTTCGTGCTTGAACTGCTCCATGAGCGCGACGCCGATGTTGTTCAAGCGATAAAGTCCCTCGCGCTTCTCGCGTGCGTCGGTTTGCGGAAGAAGAATCAGGAGAAGAAGAGCAATAAACAGTGCGTTTCTCATAATACGCTCAAGACGAGTTCAAAGGATGGAGTTCAAAGAAGTCAACGGCCATGAGAAATAGAAGAATAAACACGGAACACACAGAGACACGAAGGACACGGAAGGACACGGAAGGAAACTTTGATTCTCTAAGGTTTCTGTCCGTGTTTCTTGCGTGTCCTTTTCGCGTGTTCCGTGTTTATTCTGCTATTTCTCATGCGCGTTGACTTCTTTGAACTCTGCTCACTTGATTGCCGTACCAGTCCGGCTCCATTTCGTCTTGAGGAACAGGTCCACGGGGAAGAATCCTGTCCCTTCTTTTTCCGGGTTTCTCGGATTGTACGACCAGTGCACGTACAATGCGCGCGCGATGACGTTATCGCGTGGAACAAAGCCCCAGTAACGGCTGTCAAGACTGTTGTTTCTGCTGTCACCCATCACGAAATAGCTTTGCGGAGGGACGATCGCCGGCTCGCTGACCGCATACTGCAGGCGGCTTGAATCGAACGCCTCGCGCGCGCTCGTCTCGCCGCGATCCTCGTAGTAGACCTTGTATTTTGCCCCTGGCGGAGCCGGTTCTGTTCTGACTTCAGGAAGAGCCGAATGGTCTTCGTACCCTGCGACCTTAACGAGCACGTGCTGCTCTGGAATCAACTGATCGTTTACATATACTTCCCGCCCACGCACATGCACTTTGTCACCGGGAAGACCGATGACGCGCTTAACATAGTTTGTTTTCGGGTCACTAGGCAGCTTGAATACGATGACGTCGGCGCGGCGGATCTCGCGCGTCGGTAACAGCCAGCGCAACCATTTCGTCGGACTACCGAAGACAAATTTGTTAACGAACAGGTTGTCACCAATGTTGATGGTGTTCTGCATGGATCCGGTCGGTACCTGAACGGCCTGCGCTATGAAGGTCATAAGAAACAGAGCCATAACTACCGTGATCAGACCTTGCTCAACGAAGTCGCGTATCCCTGACTTCGGCGGCCCAAGCTGAACTGCCGTTACCTTCGGTTCCTCCACACGACGTTTCTTATTCTTTGTTTCCATCTGATTAGGTGCGGTACTACATGTCGGCTTTTGTTGGCGCAGAGAACATCTCGAACATCAAAAGTGTCCACAGTAGTTTGCGATTGTCTGCGTAGCCCGACTCGTGGTCACCCATCAACTGTTGCACATATGCTACGTTGAAAAGTCCGTGGCGCTTCAACCGATCGGGAGAAAGAACATCATGCACCGCGTTCCTCAACTCGCCTTTGAGCCACCTCCCCACCGGCATTCCGAACCCTTTCTTCTTTCGTCCAATGATCCTTCTGGGGAGTCTCGGTCGCATTGCCTCTCTCAGAATATACTTCGTCGTCAAACCTTTCAGCTTCAGATTGACTGGCAATCGCGCAACGAATTCGACAAACGTATGATCGAGAAACGGAGCTCGAACCTCGAGTGAAGCGGCCATACTTGCCCGATCCACCTTAACCAGAACTCCTTCGGATAAGTAGTGCGTCGCATCGAGTCGCATTAAGCCCTCAATGAAGTGCTCACCGTTCACGCCGTTGCCTGTATCAAACTCACGTACTTCCTCGTACACTTCCTCGTCCGGACACATCTCAAGCAGGTCGGGCGTTGAGCAGGCGCTGCTGCTGCTCGGGATCGAAAGACCCCATCCAGACTGTGTGCCGCATCCCGGTCTTCAGCATCGCGCCGCGAACAAAGCGCTTGGCGCGGAAGTCAAACGAAAGATTGGAAAGTGAAACCGGCAACCGCTCGACCATCGGCTCAATCATTCTCTCGCGCACGGCCAACGGAAGCGCTCGATAGTAATTAGCCATCTCGTGCGCGACGTAGGTCGGGTAACCTGCGAAGAGTTCATCACCGCCGTCACCTCCGAGCGCAACCTTGACGTGCTCTCGCGCAAACTTCGACAGCAGATAGGTCGGAATAAACGATCCATCACCGAGCGGTTCGTCAAGCAACCGGGGTATCTCTTCGAAGACTGAAAGCAGTTCCTTTTCAGTCAGGGTTTTTTCGTGATGGTCAGTGCGCAGATACCGGGCAACTTCACCTGCATATGACGATTCATCAAACGACCGGTCTTCGAAGCCGATTGAAAAGGTCTTTACGCGCTCATCGGCTACCTCTTTCGCAAGCGCAGCAACTGAGCTCGAATCTACTCCACCTGAGAGCAAGACACCTAAAGGCACATCCGAAACGAGCCTTGACCGCACAGCTTCGCCCAGGCGGTAGTCAATCTCTTCCGCGATTTCGTCTGGCTTCGCTCTCAGTTTTGGAACTGAATAGTTGAGGGTCCAATACCGTTCGCTTCGCCAGGATTTGCCTCTCTCCCACACAAGACGATGCGCCGGAGGGAGTTTCCATACTCCTGCAACGATCGAGTAGGGTGAAGGTACAAATTCGTAGGAGAGGTACTTTCTAAGCGCGAGCGCATCGATCTGCCGTTCGACCTTTGGATGCACGAGCAGCGCCTTGAGCTCAGAGGCGAAGACAAATCCTTTGTCAGGCAAATCTGAAAAATAGAGCGGCTTTTCCCCCATCCTGTCTCGAGCGAGGAGCAGCCGCTGTTGTCCTTCATCCCACAAGGCAAACGCGAACATTCCGTTCAGGTGGTCAACCAGATCGTCTCCCACTTCCTCATATAGATGAACGATTACCTCGGTATCAGAATGCGTTTTGAATTCGTGGCCGCGCCCGATCAGGTCTTCTCGAAGTGCTCGGAAATTGTAGATCTCACCGTTGAAGACTACCCAGATAGAGCCGTCTTCATTGCAAATTGGCTGGTGGCCCCCAGCGACGTCGATGATGGAAAGACGGCGCATCCCGAGGACTACAGGACCGCGATAAAAAAAACCTTCGTCATCAGGACCTCGATGAGTGAGCGCGGCGGCCATGGCCCGTGCCGTCCGCTTATCGGCGGGTTGCTCACGATACCCCTGAATGATCCCTAGAATGCCACACATCTGACGATCTATTTACGGCGCTATGATCCGAGAGACGCTGCCTCTTCTTCGCTGAAATTTAAGGTCCTGCGGATGGTGTAAACCGGCTTATCCTGAGATTCATGATATGTACGCACACTGATCTCAGCCAGCAGACCCATGAGGAAAAACTGAATGCCAAGTGCAAAAAGAACGAGAGCGACCACTGGAAGCGGCGTCTGAATGAAATCTGCGTGACCCGGCCACGACAGGTATTTCATCGAGAATGCAAGAAGACCCGCCATTGAAGATACAACAAACGAAACAGGCCAGCGCTTCCAAAGATGTAAAGAGGCTTGGTCAGGTAGCCGGCCATGAACTTGATTGTCACAAGGTCGAAAATCACTTTGATCGTGCGTGAGATTCCATATTTTGACTCACCCGATGTGCGAGGATGGTGCGCCACAGGTATTTCGGTAACCTTGCCCCCCATCCAGGCGGCATAGATCGGAATGAAACGGTGCATTTCACCGTAAAGATTGACACCCTTCAAGACCTCGCGACGGTAGGCTTTCAGCGAACAGCCGTAATCGTGGAGTTTGACACCGCCAATACGAGAGACAAGCCAGTTGGCGATCTTTGATGGCAACGTGCGCGTCAGCGTGCGATCCTTGCGATCGACTCGCCAGCCCGATACCACATCGAAACCTTCCTCAAGCTTCTCGAGGAGCCTTCCAATGTCAGCCGGATCGTTCTGCAGGTCCGCGTCCATCGGAATCAGTATCTCGCCTCGAGAGGCGCGGATCCCGGCAGCCATCGCCGCTGTCTGCCCATAGTTCCGGCGGAAAGAAATAACCCGCGCGCGCGCATCTGCGGCGGCAATCCTGGAAAGCAACTGCAGGCTCCTGTCTGTGCTTCCGTCATCGACGTAGATCACTTCAAAACCAAGCGCGAGCGGCTCGACTGTTTCAATGATCCGCGAATGCAGACGTTCGATGTTGCCTTCTTCGTTGAAAACAGGAAGGAAGATCGAGACGAGCGGAGGCGCTTTCCGGCCGGAAACCATTTCTCCCGTCTCTCTAAAGCTGACCTGACTCATAGATTTGAGGAAACGACACCGAACCCCCGCCAGCTATTGCGATTGTGCCAGGAGATTTCAACGTCCTGCGCCCTCACTTCCCGGTACCACTCAGCAAACTCTTCACGGCTGATGTAGAACGCAATCGGCGCCGTCAGATGATCGTGCACAATGTTATGAATTTCGCGAAAGGGAAACGCGGATATGTATCCCAGATAGTCAGCATAGAAGAGCCGGCGCCCGATAGCTCGCCCACGCGTTGGAGCATAGACTAGTTTGAGCACTGCATAAAGGATTGCTGAAGGGACATAAGAAAGATGATAGAGCGCCCTGAATGGCAGTTTCGATGTGAAACGCTCGCGGACCGGGTTGATGATATGCACTATCCATCCGTTGTTCTCGCGGCCGTAGACCCACGCTGAGACGGCGCCGCCCGGCAAAAGCCGCTTTGCCAGCGCGATGAAGCCGGCGTGGGGATCCGAAAGGTGATGGAGCACCCCGACCGAAAATGCATAATCAAACGATCGCTTAACAGGAAGATTGAGAATGTCGGCCTGAATGATATGAACATTTTCAAGGTCGCGTGTATTGCGCCGAGCCGCGTCGACCGCATCGCTGAAGTCGACACCGACGACCGCACGGGCTCCCCACGAGGCTATCAGTCGCGTGTGCCGCCCCTTGCCGCAACCAGCCTCAAGTACAACTTTGTCGCGGAAAAATTCAGGCGTTACCGGATATATCCAGTCGAGGAACTGCCGTGTGTGGTAGTTCTCATCGACCTGATCGAATTCGAGCCACTGCGCGCCGAAGTTTTCTGCAGTAGCAGTTGACGTTTCGACGAAACGAGGAATGCCCCCGCGAATCGGGAACTGCGCGCTACAGTTCTCGCAAACGATTGTGCCCGTTTCGACGTCCTCTTGGGTATTTTGCTCACGCCCCAATCTCAGGGTTCCCCGGCATGCCGGGCATTCGAGAATCTCGAGGAGGGTATCTCTCATACGCTTTAGATTCTAAAAGATTCCGCCTGAAGGCGGTACTACATGCCGTGGTATCATCTTTTCCGTGCAAAAAGTAAAAATCATTGGTGGTGGACTGGCCGGTTCGGAGGCTGCATGGCAGCTTGCGCGCCGCGGTCTCGCCGTACAGCTGTATGAGATGCGTCCGTCACGCTCGACAGGCGCTCACCGGACTGGGAATCTGGCCGAGCTTGTCTGCAGCAATTCGCTCAAGTCTGATGAATTTGGAACGGCGCCTCGACTGCTCAAGGATGAGCTTCGCGCCGGCGGGTCATTGCTGGTCACGATAGCGGAAAGTGTCTCAGTACCTGCGGGCGGAGCGCTTGCTGTTGATCGTGAGCTCTTCGCCGCTCGGGTGACCGAGCAGCTCGAGACTCATCCGCTGATTGAGATCGTCCGCGAAGAAGCGTCGCACATCGATCCGGAAGAGATTACCGTCATCTCGGCTGGCCCGCTCGCATCAAGCGCTCTTTCGTCCGAGATCGCAAAGCTCACAGGCGAGGATGGACTCTATTTTTACGATGCGATTTCGCCCGTCGTCGACGGCGAGACGATCGATTTCAACCGGGCTTTCAAGGCGGCTCGTTATGGCAAGGGCGGTGATGACTATGTGAACTGCCCAATGGATCGGGAAGAATATGACAGGTTTTACGATGCACTTCTGTCGGCCGAAACGGTCAAGCCGCACGAAGGCGTCGATGAGGCAGAGAAGTACTTCGAGGGATGTCTTCCAATCGAAGAGATCGCGCGTCGCGGCAGAGATACACTCCGATTCGGACCGATGAAACCGGTCGGTCTGTCGGATCCGCGGACGGGCCGCGAACCGTATGCCGCAGTGCAGCTCCGGCTCGAAAACCTGATGGCAGATGCGTACAACATGGTCGGATTCCAATGTCATCTCAAGTATGGCGAGCAGAAGCGGGTATTGCAGTTGATCCCGGGACTCGAGCAGGCTGAGTTTGTGCGTTTCGGACAAATGCATCGGAATACTTACATTTGTTCGCCGCGCGTGCTTCGCGAAACTCTCCAGATGAAGCGTCACCCTCGTGTCCTGTTCGCCGGGCAGATTTCGGGAATCGAAGGTTATACTGAAGCGATGGCTACGGGAATGATAGCGGGAATGAACGCCGCACGCCTGGCGACTGGCCTCGAGCCGGTTGCTCCGCCGCGCGCGTCAGCTGTGGGCTCGCTCGTCTTTTACCTGGCGAATGCCGAGCCGAAGCGATTTCAGCCTGCCAACACCACGTTTGCATTGCTCCCGCCGCTCGATGCGGAGTTGAGGCGTTCGGTCAAGAGAAAAGCCGATCGTCATCGCATCCAAGTCGAGCAGGGCCTGACGGCCTTCAGGTCCTGGCTGGCGGCAGAGGACAATGCTGTTGTGTCCGCGCGGAGTGCCATCTGATAATAGTAACGATAATGAAGATGATGAACGTTTTTCGTGGCGTGGCAGTGTTTGCGCTTTTTGCTGCCTTGGCCTACCCGCCAGGCTCGAGCTTCGCCGGCCAGAGTGGGAGACAGACTGAAACGAAGCCAGGTCAGAAGGTCAAACCTGTTCCCCCGCCACCGTTGCCTATTCCGAAACCGGCCGAGGTACCTGACGAGGCCGAGACTATCAAGATTTCCAGTGATCTCGTGATGGTCGTGACGACCGTCACGACGCCGGACAAGAGCGAGGTTCCGAGTCTCAAACAGGAAGACTTTGAGATTATCGAGGATGGAATTCCACAGGACATCGTCCATTTTGCTTACGACCCGGATGTACCGCTGAGGATGATCCTACTTTTTGATACGAGTCTCTCAATTCTTTCGAGGCTCGAGTTCGAGAGGCGCGCAGCGGCCCGGTTTCTCGAACGCGTGATGCGGCCGAAAGACGAGACAGCTCTCTTTTCGTTTGGCACAGACGTTACGCTCATTCAAGGATTCACGAGCAGCGTCCCGACTCTCGTCAATGGGATGCGCCAGCTGAAGGCAAAGGGAGCCACGTCACTTTACGATGCGCTCTATCTGGCTGCGGATTATGTGAAGCCGACCGAAGGTCGGCACGTGCTGGTCGTTGCCTCCGACGGCGGCGACACTACAAGTCGAAAGGACCTGAAGGCTGCTCTCGCGCAGGCGCAACTCGCCGATGCAGTGATATACGCCATCTGGACTGGAAGCATTTGGCCATCGGAAAACCTGAGGGACCTTGCAGCAGAACGCGCGCTCGCTGCGTTGACGATGGAGACAGGTGGCGAAGTCTTCTATCCAAAACCGATGTCAGGCCCTGATGATCGCGAATCGGACGAGAAGACTTTGGCTGAACTTAACGATACCTTCGGACGTCTCGCTCTCCGGATACGAACGCAATACACGATCGGATTCTATTCCAAGAACGACGCGAGGGACGGAAGTTTCAGGAAGGTCAAAGTCAGAGTGAAACGCCCCGGCCTCACGGCGCTCGCTCGCTCCGGCTATTTCGCGACCAAAGACTAAAGGGCATGTAGTACCGCCTTCAGGCGGAATCGTGAAGAGGGTGCTGAGTGCTGAGTGCTGGTGCTAAGAATTCTCACGCGGAAGCCGCGAAGACGCGAAAAAGAACAAAGTGATTCGAAAGACAGCATTTCTTTTGGTCTTTTTCGCGTCTTCGCGTCTTCGCGTGAGAATTCTTCAGCACTCAGCACCCTCCCTCTTACCTATTCCGAACCATCGAGCTTTGCTCGCGCTCGCAGGTTCGAGCGTTGCGAGTAATCTCAAGGACTTCGGTGATGCGTTTCAAGGGGATCGGAAAACCGCTCGCGGAGATTGCGCGGGAATTGAATGTGGACGCGGTGGTCGAAGGGTCGGAACAGCGCGCCGGCGGCCGAACGAAGCAGATATTAAACTCGCCATTGGTCACTTCGAACTCGCCATTCAGCTTGATACAAGTGTCCAGGCAGTCAATCGGAGTGGCTACTTGTTCTATGAGGACGAGTAGAGTGCGTCATGCAACAGCGCGAGATCGGTCGGCGTGAACTTCTCGCCGGCGCAGTGGGCGTGGCTGCGACGGCGCTCCGGCCCTGGTCGACCTCTGCGCAGGGCTCAAAGACGAGATTGATTCTCCTTGGCACCGGGGAGGATACGCGGCCCCGAGAACTCAGTGCTGCCTGGCGCAAGTAGTTCTCGTTGAGAATGCCGCGTACGTCGTTGACTGTGGTGATGGCGTGGCTGGCCAGCTGGTGCAGGCTAATGTGGCGCTGCCGACGGTTCGACATGTCTTCCTGACGCACCAGCATTCAGATCACAACGCTGACTATGGCAACCTGATCTGGCTCGCGTGGACCGCAGGTCTGCGGACTCGAGTTGACATGTGGGGACCACCGCCGCTCAAGAGAATGACCGAGCTGTTTTTCGAGATGAACGCATATGACATCAAGACGAGAATCGCCGATGAAGGCCGCGTTCCGCTCGCTCCGCTCGTGCACGTCCATGAGCTGAATCGCGCCGGCGTGGTGATGCAGAACGAGCACGTCAAAGTCACCGGCGCGCTCGTACGGCACCCGCCGGTCGTGCTGGTGTTCGGCTATCGCTTCGACGCGCGGGATCGATCAATCGTTATCTCAGGCGATACCGCACCATCTGACAATCTGATCGCGCTCGCTCAAGGGGCCGACGTCCTCGTTCACGACGCGCTGTACGACGCGTCAGCTGTGGATCGCCTCGTCGCAGGCGTCAGCGAACGCATCGACCCTCAAACAGAGCATCATGTACCCTACGACACAAGCGCTGAGGACGCCGGACTCGTCGCCCAGAAAGCCGGTGTCAAGACGCTGGTGCTCTCCCATCTCGTGCCTGCTGACGATCCGGCCATCACCGACCAAATGTGGATTGATGCAGCACGCACTCACGTTTCACGTGGTTCTATTGGAGCCAGAGACATTACGAAATCTATCCGCGCGGCCCGAACGCCTCCGCGAGTTGATTGCAGGTAGACCTGAAGTCCGGCAAGTAGTTATCGATGAAGTTCAGAAACTCCCGGAGTTGCTCCAGGTTGTCCATTTGCTGATCGAAGAGAGACTTCCTCTCCAGTTCATCCTGACCGGCTTCAGCACTCGCAAACTTCGTCGCGGAGGTGTGAACCTCCTCGGAGGGCGCGCCGCACAAAAGTCCCTACACCCTTTCATAGCGGCCGAACTTGGTGACCAATTCAGTCTGGAACGGGCATTGCGCCTTGGCATGTCGCCAATTGTGCTCGGTAGTAACACCCCAGAGGAAACCCTGCGTGCTTACAATGGCCTCTATCTGCGAGAGGAAGTGCAGATGGAGGGGCTCGTGCGCAATATCGGCGGCTTTTCGCGATTTCTGGAAGCTGTTAGCTTTTCGCAGGGCGTTGTGCTCAATCGAGCCAGCGTCGCCCGTGACGCACAGGTCAAGAGCAAAACAGTCGATGGCTATCTCGAGATTCTGGAAGACCTGCTACTCGCCTTTCGACTATCCGTATTCACTAGACGAGCCAAGCGTGAATTGGCGGCGCACCCAAAGTTCTTTTTCTTTGACACGGGTGTTTTCCGAGCTAATCGCCCGACTGGCCCCCTAGATACTCCTTCCGAGATCGACGGCGCTGCTCTCGAAGGCCTCGTTGCTCAGCACCTTCGAGCGTGGTGTGACTACTCCAACGGTAACCACAAACTGCACTACTGGCAGACGCGATCGAGGGTCGAAGTCGATTTCGTGGTATATGGCGAAGATGGTTTTCACGCGTTGGAAGTCAAGAACTCTGCGCGAGTGCAAACGGAGAGATCTCAGGGGACTCGAAGACCTTCGGCGATGACTTTCCGGAAAGCAAGCGTTGGCTGCTGTATCGCGGAAGGGAGCAACTAGAGAGTGATGGGATTTTGAGTGTGCCGTGCGAAGAATTGCTGCGTCAGTTGAGGCCTAACCTGTTGATCTGAGGAATCAAGAACGCGCGGCAAGCTAAAGCTTGAACTCAAACTCAGCACTCAGCACTTTGCTAGTACTTGCCGCTTCTCATCCATTGCACAAAAAGCTGAATGCCCTTTCGTCGGGGTTATTGGCGCGTAGGGTGATCAGATGATCCAGGCGCACCATCCGTGACTCGCCAAGATTGATCACTTCGAAGTCGCCGGTATGGTAATCCGCTGCCGCCAGGCCTCACGGTGCTCGCTCGCTCCGGCTATTTCGCGAGGAAAGACTAAAAGGCATGTAGTACCGCCTTGAGGCTGAATTGTGAAGAGGGTGCTGAGTGCTGAGTGCTGAGTTGCTGAAGCATTCTCACGCGAAGCCGCGAAGACGCGAAAAAGAATAAGAGTGATTCAAAGACAGCATTTCTTTGTTCTTTTTTCGCGTCTTAGCGTCTTCGCGTGAGACTCAGCACTCAGCACTCAGCACTCAGCACTCAGCACCCTCTTCACGTGCTTACCTACTCCGAACCATCGAGCTTTGCTCGTGCGACGACTCGCTTACCTACTTCACGGCTGACTGATAGTCCGGCATCGATGTCGCTGCGATAGTGGATGCCGGCCCATATCCGGGAATTCGCTGCCTCGATTGCCCGGGCTCTGAAGGAAGCCTCATCCCTTGGAAACAGATAGCTCAGGATCTCCGCATAGCTCCCATCGTACAGTGCATGTCCCGATGGATAGCTAGGGTGATTGGGTACTGCAAAAAGCGTCCTGATACTTGGGTCAGCCTGGCTTGGGCGGATAAACCAGTAGGTATACTTCGCATCCCACACGGCAATCCCCGCGTCGTAGGCCGCAATGTGAAAAAGCGCGTACGCTCGTGCTGCGCGAGGTGGGTTTGCATCGAGCTTGTATTCGAAGAGCTTTGTCGTCAGCACATCATTCCAGATTTGGTTCACAAATCCCTGCCAGAAATAGGCCGCTCGAGTGGTCGGAAAACTCGCAGCATTGGTTGGCGTGGGACGAGGGAAATCCCGGACCTCAGCTAGTTCCTCTGCAAACTTCGCAGAATCGCACGAAGGCGGCGGCGGCGGCCGAAGCTCGCTGACGCTCGAGAGCACCCAGGGTCGCCACGTTCCCCCGAGCGGTTCAACAGGATTTGTTCCTTTCCAGTTGCACACCCCGGTTGGAATCGTTCCCGCAAAGACTGCATTCGACCCGTCGTTGCGGGCATAATTGACCACCAGCGCTCCAACTGCTCGTCCAAGCTCCAACCCGGCCGTGACGTCGCTTCGATAATTGACACCAGCGTTGAGTCGGGATTGTGCGGCCTGCTCCGCCATCCGATTGAGACTCTGCGCGCTCGCGGGGAAGAGATACGCGAGTACAGTCGAAGCTGCCCCTGCAGCCACGGCATACCCGCTCGGGTAGGACGGACTTTCGGGATTGTCGATAACCGTGGTCAAAGAAGGAGTGCAGTCACTCGGTCGCGGTCGCTGGTGAAGATACTTCCACTCCCACGCTGTGACCAATGCGTCATAGATAGCCACGTTAAGGAGTGCCATCACACGCCCTATTCGGTTGTTATTCAGGTTCGCCCTCGTGACCTCATCGAGGGCAATCTGATTCCAACGGTAAGATGGACCGCCAGCGTCCCAGTAATAAACCTGATCGATTACCGAGGCATCGCGAGCAAGCTCTAGTTGGCGCAGCTCAGCAATCTCGTCCGGGGCATAAGGTGGTGCATTAACGGTTATTTGTCGTGGCGACTCGAGAATCCATGTCTTCCACGTTCCAGCCTTCGGTTCGACGGGATTCTCTGAAGCGAAGAATCGGCAGTGCTTGAGTGCGACTCGCTCTGCCACGGCCGATGACTGGGCAAAACAGGTCAAGGGGCCACTCAGTGCCATCGCACCAACTAAAATCGAGATAATCAACGTATATCCGTGTTTGCTTATCCTGAAATGACTCATAAGGATGCTCCTTTGCTGAGGGTTGTACTTCGGACGTTAGCCAGACAGAATTCTTATCAACCGGGGTGCGCGTTAGTCTCCCTATCTGGAAGGCGTCGCCGATAATGGAAAAGGGTTCATTCGGGTGGCACTTTCTTGTATTTTCGTCCTGGGCCGGAGAATGGTCATTTCGCGAGTTGAATTGGATGGAGGACAGCCGTGACGCCTGAACAATACCAGCGCGTCGGCGAGCTCTACCACGCGGCGTTGGAGTTAGAACCGGCCGCGCGCGAAGGTTTCCTTAACAGGGTCTGCGGTGACGATGCGACGTTGCGCCGCGAGGTCGACTCGCTCCTCAGCGCGTCCGACAAAGCCAGGACTTACTTCGCCGCGCCGGCTACGGAAGTTGCCGCCGGGTTGGTCGACGAACAGTCACACCCGTCACTTGTCGGGCAGAGCCTCAACCATTACCGGGTACTGTCATTACTCGGCGCAGGTGGGATGGGGGAGGTATATCTGGCGTTCGACACTCGCCTCGGGCGGAAGGTGGCGATCAAAGTGTTGCCGGCCAGGTTCACGCGCGACGCGGATCGTGTCCGTCGCTTTGAAAAGGAGGCGCGCGCGGCCTCGTCGCTCAATCATCCGAACCTCATTACCATTCATGAGATTGGACAAGTTGCTTCGGCACATCACATCGTTACCGAGTTTGTAGAGGGTGAGACGCTGCGCCGGCAGATAACCCAGGGCGCGTTGACGATCGACACAGCGCTCGAAGTCGCGGAGCAAATTGCCAGCGCACTGGCTGCGGCACACGCCGTTGGAATCATTCACCGCGACATCAAGCCGGAGAACGTCATGGTGCGTCCCGACGGCCTGGTCAAGGTGCTGGACTTTGGCCTTGCCAAATTGAGCCGGCCGGATTTTCCGCCGGCTGATCCTGAATCCTCTACCGTTGCCGCGTTGAGCACGGAGTCTGGCGTGGTGATGGGGACCATCAGCTATATGTCGCCGGAACAGGTGCGCGGGCAAAAGGTGGATGCGAGCAGCGACATCTTCAGTCTGGGCGTCGTTCTCTACGAAATGATTGCAGGGCGCCGACCATTTGAAGGCGGGACGAAGAGCGATGTCATCGTGGCACTGTTAACTGCCGAGCCGCTGCCTCTTCGACAACATTGCACCGAAGCTCCGGTGGAGTTGGAACGGATCGTCGGCAAGTGTCTGGCTAAGGATCGTGCAGACCGCTACCAATCGGCGAAAGAATTGATCGCTGATTTGAAGAGACTTCGACACGGCGGCCGGCCGGAAGAAGGGGCTGCGTCGCATCGGCTCGACGCGGCCAGGCCGAAGTTCGTCCTGTGGCGTTGGGCTGCCGTTGCAGTGCTTGCGGCCTCGTTGATTGTCGGGCTGATCTGGTTTCTTTCGTGGCGGCGTACGCATACAGGTCAGCCAGATCAAATCAAATCGCTGGCGGTGCTGCCACTGGAAAACCTGTCAGGCGACCCGGCGCAGGAATACTTTGCCGATGGTATGACTGAAGCGCTCATCAGCAATCTGTCGCAGGTTCGCGCGTTGCGGGTAATCTCAAGGACTTCGGTGATGCGTTTCAAGGGGATCAGAAAACCGCTCGCGGAGATCGCGCGGGAATTGAACGTGGACGCGGTGATCGAAGGGTCGGTACAGCGCGCCGGCGGCCGAGTGAAGATCACCGCACGGTTGATTCAGGCCGTGAATGAGACACCACTCCGCTCATTCGACTACGAGGGCGAGCTTGCCGACGTGCTGAAGCTGCAAAGCGAAGTCGCGAGCGCGGTCGCGGGAGAGATTCGGACTCGAGTGACTGCGGAGGAACGCGCAACGGCTGGCCTCGGCGCGACGCGTCAACCCTGATGCCCACGAGGCTTACCTGCTCGGACGCTATCACCTGCGGCGGCAGAACGAAGCAGATATCAAACTCGCCATTGGTCACTTCGAGCACGCCATTCAGCTTGATACAAGTTATGCGCCATCCTGGGCAGGACTTTCGCTTGCCTGGCTGCAACGCGGCATATGGGGAGCCATGTCGTTTCGGCAAGTCGAAACTCCCGCGCGCCAAGCCACGCTACGGGCGCTTGAATTGGATTCCAGCAGCGCGGAGGCGTACACGTCCCTGGCGTTGGTCAAGCATCGCTACGAATGGGACTGGGCGGGTTCGGAACGGGATTTCCGACGATCCCTGGAGCTTGATCCGGGCAACGTCGAGGCGCACAGGTTCTTTGCTTTCCTGTTGACGGCTTTGGGCCGTCATGACCGAAGCAATCAGGCAGATTCAGACCGCTGAACAACTCGATCCGCTTTCCTCTCTTGTGCATTCGGATTTCGGCTGGGCTCTTTACCGTGCGCGAAAGTACGATCAAGCAGTCGAGCGCCTGAAGCGGGCAATTGAACTGGATCCGCTGAACCAGGGTGCATACGTTCGCCAGTGCTGGGTGTATAGCGAGATGGGCAGACATGCCGACGCCCTGGCCAGCCTGTCAAAAGCCAAAACGCTGCAGGGTGACGACGGCAGTACAGCATACAATATACGTTTGGCGCTGGTGTATGCCCGGATGGGCAGGCGCGAAGAGGCGCTGCGGATCCTCAAAGATCTACAGCACACAACCAATGCGTCGCGCTTTCGCTCTAGAGACGTGGCGGCGGTCTGGACCGCGCTCGGTAATAAAGACGAAGCCTTCAAGCTGCTCTCAAAGCTACTTGAGCAGCGCGCTGAGCTGATGATCTTCATCAAGGTGGACCCTTGTTCGACAGTCTGCATTCGGACCCGCGCTGGAAGGAATTGCTCCGGCTAATGAATTTCCCTGAGGGATAGTTTGCGCTGCAGAGCAGCGCAAGTTGAACTGGCAAATAGAAGTCAATGCGCCGAAATCATATTCCAGCACTCGGCCTCGCGTGGACCATCCTCTATGCTCTCGTCATTGTCTGGCTTTACACCATTGCACCACGCTCTGTAGCTGAAATAAGGACAGGCGCGAGCGTCGCTACTGGTACCTACGAAGTCGACAGCGTGCGTTTTGAGGCGGGCCGTGAACTTTTTCGCCGCGAACTCTACCGCGCCGCACGCGATGAATGGGGTCGCGCTGACCCCGCCGAGCGAGATGCCCGTACACAGTTTCATATTGCCTATGCCTTCTACCGTGAGGGCTGGGGCCGTGTATACAACGATGACGCGCTCTTTCGCGCCGGCCTCGCAGCGGTTGAGCGCGCAATCAACCTTTCACCCGAGGGTGCGCTGGCAGTAGATGACCCCGACTTGAAGATGCGGACTGCGGCAGAACTGAAGGCGGAGTTGCAGCAGGGTGCAGAGCGAAGCTGGAGCGACGTCAACCCAACGAAAGTCTTTCGGGAGCGGAAATGACGAAACGCCCGAATGAGACGACTACGGAAACCCGCGAGATCAATCGTCTTGTCCTCGCTCATATACTCTTGCCCACGATCTTTCTGACGGTCGCGTTACTTGGAGGTTTGCGTGTCGAGGCAGGTACGCACGCGCTCGTCTTCGTGGCGCCGCCACTTGTGACCCTCGTACTTGCGGTCTTGTTGATGGGCATCTTCGTACGCGGACACTTGATCGAGTGGCGGTCATGGCTTTCGGGTGCAAGATCCGCAATCGCGACCGCAGCGAACGCGCTGACTCTTGCAGCGCTCTTCTTCGCATCGGCGCAAGCTTTCAATAGCGTTCTACCCGAGGCAGGACTCTTCCGTTTGCTCTTTTCCTTTTTCTTTCTTTGGACGCTCTGGCAGAGCCAGTTTACGCCATCGGACGCACGCCGCACGTTGCGCAGCATTGCCGCGCTTTTCGGGACAGCATTCGTGCTCAAGCATTTGATCATCGCGAGTCTGAACGACCCGGGCGGAGGCTGGCTACGCAGGCTTACCTCGGCGCTTCTCGAAGGAGTTACGCAGGGAACAGTAGGTGAGCAACAGGTGTTCGCGCCGGCGACCGGCTACATCAGTTTCTTTGCCCTCGCATTGTACGTTGGCGGGCTTGCGTTAACACCTTCAGTTCCAGACGGCGACGGGGGTGCGGGCGAACTCATAGGCGATGATCGCCGGCGTCATCTGACGCCCGGTGAGAGTGACGCGCTGGATAGTGACGCGCTTTACGTGCGAGAAGTCGATGAGTAGTTTGGATACTCCGGAGATTACGCAACTACTTGTCGCCTGGAACAAAGGCGATCAGTCAGCCCTTGAGCGTCTAACGCCTTTAGTCCACGGAGAGCTGCACCGGCTCGCCAAACGCTACATGGCAGGTGAGCGCCAGGGGCACATCCTGCAAACCACAGCGCTGGTCAACGAAGCCTTTACGCGGCTGATTGATTGGCGAAACGTCGAGTGGCAGAACCGTGCCCACTTCTTCGGGCTGGCGGCTCAGATCATGCGGCGCATCCTGGTGGATTACGCGCGCGCCAGGAACCGTGAAAAACGCGGCGGCGGCGAGATACAGGTTTCGCTCTCAGACGCAGCTAACGTCCCGTCCGGGCGTAGCCCGGACCTTGTGGCGGTGGACGATGCGTTGCAGACCTTAGAGAAGCTGGACGCGCGGCAAGCTCGAGTAGTGGAACTTCGTTTCTTCGCCGGGCTGAGTATGGACGAGACGGCTGAGGCGCTCAGAGTCTCTCTCAGCACGGTCAAGCGCGATTGGAGCCTGGCCTCGGCCTGGCTTTTTCGCGAGTTGAACAACGATGAGGGCATGGAGTTCAAGCAGTAGCTTGCTGGTCATTGGTATCCAAACAGCAAGCTGAAGTTTGAACTCCATACCAACTCAGCACTCAGCACTTGCTACGACTTGCCGCCTCTCATCCATTGCACAAAAAGCTGAATGCCTTTTTCGATCGGGGTTGTTGGCGCGTAGCCGAGAAGGGTTTCGGCTTTGCTGATGTCAGCGTGTGTACGCGGCATGTCGCCGGGTTGCGCAGGAAGACGCTCAATTATTGCCTTCTTTCCGAGAGTTTCCTCGAGAAGGGTGATCAGATGATCCAGGCGCACCGTCCGTGACTCGCCAAGATTGATTACCTCGAAGTTGCTGGCATGGTAGTCCGCTGCCGCCAGGATGCCGGTCACGATGTCAAAGACATACGTGTAATCCCTCTCGGTGCTGCCGTCCCCAAAGACCGGAATCGGCTCTCCTGCCTCTATCAAGCTGGTGAATTTATGGATGGCAAGATCAGGACGCTGGCGCGGTCCATAAGCGGTAAAGAAGCGGAGAGCGATAACCCGCAGCCCGTAGAGATGTGAGTAGGTATGTCCGAGGAGTTCACACGCGGCCTTCGTTGCAGCGTAAGGAGATATAGGTGACAGAGGAGCGTCTTCTCGAAACGGCGGGAGCGCGCGTGGTCCATAAACCGAGCTTGAGGAGCCAAGAATGAACCTTTCAACACCATATTTTCGTGAAAGTTCGAGAAGCGTCACGGTTCCACCGACGTTTACCGACTCGTAAAGTTGAGCCTGGTCGATCGATGGGCGGACTCCGGCGCGCGCCGCGAGATGGAAAACCGTGTCGAATCGTTCTTTGTCAAAGACCCGCTCGATTGGTCCGCTGTCACGGATATCTGCTTCCAATAGAGTAAAATCGGGGTGGGTCAGGCTATAAGCGAGGTTCGCGCGCTTCCGGGCGGGGTCGTAGAAGTCATCGAAATTGTCGACAACTGAGACCGAAATCCCCGGAATCCCGAGCAGTCGATCGACCAGATGACTGCCGATAAATCCTGCTCCGCCAGTAACAAGCACTCGCTTCATGGAACTTTGGGTTATAGCATATGGGTCCCGGGCTTGAAACCTTTTGCTTTCAAGCGACACTAACCGATTTGGACGCGGTTTTTGGAGCAAGGATGCTGGACCGGAAGGGGGCGATCGCCTTTGGAGAGCTGGCGCCAGGAATTGTGGCGCGCGCGAAGAACGGGGACGAGGATGCCTTTCGGGTCATCTTCACCCGATACGGGCGCCCCATCCTCAGCTTTATCAATAACCTGGTGCGTGACAAAGATATGGCAGACGACCTCGCTCAGGAGACTTTTGTCAGGGCCCACCGGAATCTTGGGGGGCTCAGAGAGGATGCGCGTCTTTCAACCTGGCTGTTTGGTATCGCGAGAAATGTGGTTTACGAATCAAGGCGACAGACGATTCGGGACGAGCGCAATGTCGCGCTCGACGAACCCGAGAGCATGCGACTCGAATCGGCGGAGTTGCGTCCTGAAGCGATGTTGCGAGGACGTGAGCTCAACGGTGCTATCGGGCGAGCCCTTGACGCGCTTGACGTCGACAAGCGGACGGTTTTTACATTGAAGATATTCCATGAAAAGAGCTACGAGGAGATAAGCGCCATCACTGGTCACTCAGTGGGAAAGCTGAAGACTGATCTTCATCGCGCAAGAGCTGAGATGCGGAAAATGATTGCGCCGTATCTCGACGAGTCGCGAGGCGTATAGGTGGGTCGATCTATGGCGAATGAGGATTGTAAACATTTTCGAACCCGTCTTGAGGACTTCGTCTACAGCGAGCTCAAGGCGAAAGATGCAACGGAGCTGAGGGCGCATCTGGCCGCGTGTCCGCAGTGCCGGTCTGAACTCGAGCTGCTTGAACGGGAGAATGAAGCCTATTCAAGCTTCTTTCAACAGACGGCACTCGAACCCTCAGAGGAGATGTGGAACGCAATCAGGAGCCGCATCGACGCCGGGGCCCCGCGCATACTGGCAGAACGTGAGCCAGGTTCAGGCTTCTTCGCGAATCTTCTGCGGCCTGGCTTCGCCCGTCAGATGTTGGCTGCGGCGGCGCTCGTCATTGTTTCAGTTGCAGCGACGTGGTACTTCGTGTCACGCGATAAGCATGAAGTGACACAACCTCCGATTGCGCTCAACTCGACACCATCTCCGGTTACTACTGCGACTCCCACTGTGACACCCACTGTGACACCGGGCCCGGTACCTCCAGGTATCACTGCTGGTCCAGCGCCTCGGGTCGCACCTCCTGCTGTTGAACCGAGGATGAACACGAAGGGGCAGCTCGTGGCGACTGCGAAGGTGCTTTCTGAAGATGAGCAGGTAATGTTGCAGATAGCACGGACAGAAAAAGAGTACATGAAGGCGATACGCTTGCTCGACAGAGCGATTGTGAAGCGCAAGGATGCTCTCGATCTGTCGGTCACATCGCAGTACGAAGCCAGCCTCGCTCTGATCGATGATTCGATCAGCAAGAGTCGTGCGGCACTCAGGAAGCAACCCGGTGATCTTGCGGCAGGTCAGTTTCTGCTGGCTGCTTATGCACGCAAGGTCGAATTGATGCAGGAGATCGTGGTCCAGTGAGATCCTTTAGTCTGTTAGCACTATTCATTTTGCTTTTGATTTCGGTGTCGGCGGAGCACGACGCGACCGCTGCTCAGAATCCGGCTGAGTTTCACCAGACGTATCCGCTCAGTGCCGGAGGAACCGTCAGCATAAACAACGCGAGCGGACAGATTCGGGTGACCACCTGGGACGAGGATCGGGTACGTGTTGATGCCATTAAGACAGGCTCCAGAGAAGAGGACTTTGGCTCGGTTGAGATACAGGTCGACGCACAGCCGAGTACGATTTCGATTCGGACCGTCTTTGTACGCAGAGTGGTAGTGGCCGTTCCAGGCGGCCGGAGGGAAGGCCGCCGATCGGTTGACGTTTCGGTTGACTATGACATCAAGGTGCCGAAAACGGCTCTGCTTACCCCTATAACTTCGATGAGCGGTGATATCAGCATCACTGGTCCAGTCGCCCAGGTTGTTGCGCGTTCGCTGAGCGGCGCTGTTGCAGCATCACAGGTAACGGGTGGCGCGCAATTGATATCAACCAGCGGTGACGTCACCGCGCGAAGAATCGGCGGAGTGCTTGTCGCGAGGTCCACGAGTGGGACTGTTCTCGTCGAAGACGTTCAGGCGCAGGCTACAGCGACTTCGACAAGTGGCGATGTGACTTTGCGTGGAGCTGCAGCCGATGTAGTTGTCAATTCGACGTCCGGCGCTGTGAGAGCCGAACGAGTCCGAGGACGCGCTACAACACGTTCGTTTAGTGGAGCCGTCACCGTGATTGATGCCGGAGGTGACGTCAATGCTGAGAACAGCTCGGACTCAATAAACATTCAGAATGTGCAGGGCAGGGTGACGGCGTCGACTTCGAGTGGGGAGGTGTCTGTTCGCGGAGCTCAGGCCGGTGTTCGTGTGGGTACTGTAAGTGGCACGGTCCAGCTGGGCGCAAGCAAGGGCCGTGCAGACATCAATACGACGTCGGGTGCAATCCATATTCGCGACCTTGACAGCCGAGAGGTCTTCGCCAAAACGACCAGCGGGGAAGTCAACTTCGACGGCGCGGTCCATCAGGATGGGCGTTACTCGTTCGAAAGCCTGACGGGACAGATCATCATCAAGGTTCCGGCGCAAAGCGGCTTTAACCTTTCGGCGAAAACCTATAGCGGTTCAATCACCACGCAATTCCCGGTGCAGGTTACGCCGGGATCGGTTGCCGGCGAGCGCCTGATGCGAGGCGCCGTCGCTGGAGGTGGTGCCGAGGTCAATGCGACCTCTTATAGCGGGACGATATACATAGTCAAAAAGTGACGTATGCCCTGTAACCCTCGCGGCAGAAGTGTCACCTACATTCAGGAGGAAAACTAAATGCAGATCATAGCAGCAGCAGCTCTGTCACTTTTTCTAGCTCTCCCGCCAAACGGATCTGGAGATGTCAGAGATCAGATAAACAAGTCGGTGACGCTGGCGCCCGGTTCAAGCGTGACCGTGAAAGGAATCAACGGCCCTGTCAATGTTGAGACCACAGAAGGTGAAACAGCGCAGGTCGATATCACGATCACTGCGTCAGACAGTGAGGCACTGGCGGCGCGCCCGCTTGTAGTCGAGAACACTGCAAACAGTCTGACAATCCGCACCGTAGAAAGAGAGCGGGGCGAAGGACGTGAGCGGGGATGGGTGCGCCACAACGTGCGGCTTCGCGTGCCGCGATCGGTCAGCCTGGCGGTGAGTGGCGTGAATGGAACCGTCACATCGGGCGAGATCACGGGCACTGTTTCGTTAAGCGGCATCAACGGTGCAGTCAAAGTTGAAGGTGCAGGGAGTGCCACAGGAATATCAGGAGTCAATGGCCGCGTCATCGTAGGACTCGCGCGCCTGGGAGCGAACGGGCTTCGCATTTCGGGAATAAATGGCGGAGTAGAGCTCGCGTTTTCCGGACAGGTCGACGCCCAGATTGACGTTCGCGGGGTGAATGGCGGAGTGAACAGCGAGTTCCCGATGACTGTTGTCGGCGAGATGAAGCGCGGAGAGCTCAAAGGAACAATCGGCGCAGGTGGTCCAAAGATCGACGTCAGCGGGATCAATGGCGGCGTTCAGATCAAGAGAATGTAAAGAGAGTGCTGAGTGCTGGGAAGAAGGTGCTGAGTGCTGAGTGCTGGGTGCTGAGTATGGAGTTCAAGCTTTAGCTTGCTGGTTGCATCCTAGACTGACGATGAGACGAGCAGAAGCTAAGGCTTGAACTCATACCCCAGCACTCAGCACTTTCTTTGTTTCTGGAACTTTCTGAGCGGTTCCACGTAAGTAATGAGGGACACACCGTGAGTCACTCTCGAAGTGAGTTCACAAATGGGATGACAGCTTCCCACAAGCGAACAGAGAGTGCACTGAATGACCGGTAGGCTTAACCCGATTTGACAATTCGGCATTGAAGCTGAACAGGTTTGGCGTACCGGGCACTCTGGCACGGTTCTTGGATCACCTTCATCGATTTCGCGTTGCGCACTGGGGCATTACCTGGACCCATCGGCAGTAAGAGGAAAGGGCAAGATGGCGAACGAGGCAGTAGGTTCGAACGCAATCAATCCTAATTTAAAACCGCGCCCGGCGCTTTCTCTGGTTGGGACCCCACGTCTGGTTTCTCTCAATCAGTTCGAGTGTTTTGCAGGCGTCAGCCCGAACGTTGTCGCTCTCAAGGAATTCATCAGTGTTCAGGCGACACAGGCTCAGCCGACGTTGCTGGTCGGCGAGCGCGGCCTGAGGCAGGAGCAGATGGCGAAAGTCGTCCATCAGGCAAGCGAGCAATGGACGCAGCCGTTCTTCTCCGTCAATGCGCATAGTCTTTCGAGCGAGGCGCTCCACACGCTTCTCTTCGGACCTCGAGGCGTGATCGAAAGCTGTCACCACGGAACCATCTTCGTGAATGAGCTGACGAGTCTTCCGCCGCTGCTCCAGCAGCGGTTTGCTGCCCATCTCGAGGAGCAGCGCTGGAGAGTCAGGTCGGGACGAGGCGAGGGTCCACGGCTGATCTTCGCAACAACGTGGAATCCGGCTGACATCCGGGCCGATAATCGCATTGCCTACGGTCTCGTCGAGTTGCTGAAGCCGTCAAGCTTCATGATCAAACCTCTGCGCGAACGAAGCGAAGACATACCCTATCTCGTCAATCATCTTCTCGATCGCATTACAAAACGACTCGGTCGAGGTCCTCACGAAATCGATGCGGCCGCCATGAAGGTGCTCAGCGAGTACTATTGGGAAAACAACATCGACGAGCTCGAGGCTACGCTCGAAAGCGCCGTCGCATGCACACCTCCGCATCGTATTGATGAGTCAGTCTTGCCGCCGAGAGTCAGATACGCGGGGCTGAAGGCGATTCCAACCGCAGGGATCGACCTTCCACATATGGTAGACGATTTTGAGCGAAATCTGATCGAGACTGCGTTGCGGCAAACGAATGGAAATCAGACCAAGGCAGCGCATCTGCTTGGCCTTCGCGTTCAGACCTTGAACATGAAGCTCAAGCGTTTCGCAGAAAACCATCACGAAATGCGCGTCAAGTCTTAAGTCCACGGTTGAGTACCGCCAGTTCAGGCGGAATCTTGTGCATCCTCGATGTTCAAGATTCAGCCTAAACGGCGGTACAACGTAGTCACCTACACCACAAACCGGTAACCCACACCTCTCACCGTCAGCAAATGCCTGGGATTTGATGGATCATCCTCGATATAGCGCCGCAGGCGAACGATGAAGTTGTCGATAGCCCGCGTATCGGTGTCTTCACGAAGCCCCCAGACATCTGAAAGCATCGATTGACGCGAAACGGGCTTTCCCGCGTTCTGTGTCAGATATCTGAGCAATTGACCTTCCATCGCAGTCAGTCTGATGACAGCGTCGTTTGTTCGCAGCTCGAGTGCTTCAAAGTCGATAGTCCTTCCCGCAAAGGTGAATACACGTTCGGGTTTCGGAGTGTCCCTCGACATCCACTCGCGACGCCGAAGGAGACCGTTCAAACGAGCAAGCAGAATCGAGAGCTCGAATGGCTTCGGGAGATAATCGTCAGCGCCTGCTTCGAAACCGCGAAGCACGTCTTCAGGTCTGCTGCGCGCCGTCAACATCAGTATCGGAACAAAGACACCGGTGTGGCGCAGTTCACTTGCGACTGCAAATCCGTCGATGCCGGGAAGCATGCAATCGAGGATGATGGCATCGAAGCCCTGGCGATTGTTTCGGATCTGTTCAAGACCAGTCTCGCCATCAGGCGCGATGACAACGTCGTAGCCTTCGGCCTCAAGATTGAATTGCAGCCCCTCGGCGAGATGCTGCTCATCTTCGACTATCAGGAGGGTAGCCACTATACGTCGCCCTTCTGCTTTGCTGACCGCTCTTCGTTAAGGCGGGGAAGCAGTAACGTGAATGTGCTGCCCCGGCCTTCGCCTTCGCTTTCGGCGAAGACTTCTCCTCCGTGCTTTTTGGCGACAGCCCTGACGATAAAGAGCCCGAGTCCGGTGCCCTTGACCCTCGAGGAGACGCGGCGCTGCACACGGTAGAACCGCGTGAAGATTCGCTTGAGCTGCTCGCGCTGAATCCCGATTCCCTGGTCAATCACTCGAACCCGAAGATACTTCGAATCGAACGCCGAGACCTCGACCTTGATATTCACTTCAGAATCGGAGTACTTGATCGCATTGTCGATGCAGGTTGGAAACGGCAGCGAGCAGCTCATCCTGATCGCCGGAAATCAGCGGACGAGCTCCATTCTCGAGAACCTCGCGGTACTCGAGCGCAGAATCGGCGAGGTGTGTCCGAGTTTGAGTAAGCTCCAACGATTCACGCACGAGCTCTCCGAGGTCGATAACAGTCCGGTGCAATTGCCTGCGGCGATCACCGGTCCTCCCTGCCTTGAGAACCTGTTCGACAGTTTGGAGCAGACGATCGGTATCAGCGAGCATCATCTTGTAGAACTCGTGGCGGCGGGTCTCATCGACACTGCGCGAGTCGACCGTCTCAAGCAGGAGTCGTATGGACGCGATCGGAGTTTTGAGCTCGTGGGTGACGGCATTGATAAAGCTGTCGTGCTGTTCGTTCCTTCGGATTTCGCGAACCAGAAAGATCGTGTTGAGGACGAGGCCTGCGATAATGACGAGAAAGAAGACGATGCCCAGCACGAGCAACGCGACCTCGCGCCAATTGAGGAGGATCCATCCCACGTTTAGAGCAACGGCTAGTGCGACCAGGCAAACGCCGAGCACGACGAAGAAATACATGGATTTCCGCTGGCTGGTAACCGCCATAAGTACATCAGTTTACCAGGCTTTACGGGCGGAATTTCAAGGGGCGAGTTCAGCTTAGCCGAGGTTTAGCGCGCCGTCCTTGAACACTAAACTATAGAACGATATATTGCTTTCAGCACCAGCCAGGAATAACGAGATGCCGGCCTGTAGACGAGCCGCACCGGGAGTCAAACCAGCGAGACGCGAGCCAAGGAGCCAAATTGCACGAACCTGAAGGTGTGCCCGGGATTCCTCTTGCCAGTTACCATCTCGATTCGACGTATGACGAGATGTTTGAGGGTCCGGGACAGCCGCGCCCACAGTACAGAGCTCTCCTGCAACGCATCACGCATATGCGCGAAGACGAGCTTGCTGAGCGGCAGCAAACGGCCGATATAGCATTCCTCAATCAGGGGATTACGTTTACGGTTTACGGCAATGATGCCGGCACCGAGAAGATCTTTCCGTACGACCTTATCCCGCGAATCATCACAGCTCGCGAATGGCTGACTCTCGAGAAAGGACTGACTCAGCGGATCACAGCACTCAACCTTTTTCTGAAAGACATCTACCACGAGGGAAAGATACTCAAAGACCGGATTGTTCCTTACGACCTCGTCTACAGCTGCAAGCACTACCGCCGTGAGATGCAGGGGGTTCGGGTACGCCGCGACATCTACGTTTCCGTGACCGGAACAGACCTGGTTCGCGTGGGCAACGGGCAGTTTGCCGTGCTTGAAGACAACCTTCGAGTTCCGAGCGGGGTGTCATACATGCTTGCCAACCGGCAGGTAATGAAGCGTGTCTTCCCGCGATTGTTTGGAAGCTACAATGTCCGGCCGATCGACCAATACGGTCAGGCACTACTCCAGACGTTGCGAGCCCTGGCGCCATCTCCAAATGCAGATCCGACGATCGTGCTGCTAACACCCGGAGTGTTCAACTCCGCCTATTACGAGCACACATTTCTTGCGCGTCAGATGGGGATCGAGCTTGTAGAAGGGCGCGATCTGCTGGTTCACGACAACATCGTCTACATGAGAACCACGGGTGGATTGCGGCGAGTCGATGTTATCTACCGGCGGATAGATGACGATTTCATCGATCCCCTGGTTTTCAGAGGGGATTCGATCCTCGGAGTTGCGGGGCTGTTCAATGCCTATCGAGCGGGGAATGTGGCGCTCGCGAATGCCGTGGGCACTGGGATTGCAGACGACAAAGCACTCTACGCCTACGTGCCGAAGATCATCAGGTATTACCTTGACGAAGATCCGGTACTTGATAACGTCGAGACATATCTCATGAGTGATCCGCTCGAGCGGAAGCACGTCCTTGAGAATCTTGACAAGCTCGTCGTCAAAGCTGTCGGCGAGTCGGGTGGATATGGGATGCTCATCGGACCTCACAGCACCGTGGCTGAACGCGACGACTTCAGACGACGGATAGAGAATGACCCGCGGAACTATATTGCGCAGCCGACGCTGGCGCTATCGCGCGCGCCATGTTCATTGAAGGCAATGTTGAGCCGCGGCACGTCGATTTGCGGCCATATATTCTCTTTAGTGATGTCGCGACGATTGTGCCTGGAGGTCTGACCCGGGTGGCGCTGCGGAGAGGATCGCTGGTTGTGAATTCCTCGCAGGGCGGCGGGAGCAAGGACACGTGGGTGCTTAATGAATAGGGGGTTGTTTTTGGATCGGAGTGCTGAGTGCTGGGTGCTGAGTGCTGAGTGTTTGAGTTCAAGCTATTAGCTTGGGGTCTGCATTTCAGATCTCGAGCTCGCTCTGCAATGCAACTGCACAAGCTAAAGCTTGAACTCAAACTCCATACTCGAGCACTCAGCACTCAGCACCCAGCACTCATTTCTCTCAATATTGCCTATGCTTTCCAGAGTTGCAGACAGCCTTTACTGGATGAGTCGATATCTTGAGCGCGCCGAGCACACGGCACGGCTGATTGACGTCAATCTGAATCTGGCACTTGAGCTTCCGCCTCAGGCTGCGTCGAACTATTGGCTACGAGTTCTTGCTGCGCTGCGGGCGCCCGCTCCTGATGACTCGCAGCTCAGGCCGTTCAATGTCACTCAGTATCTGGCATTCGATACCTCGAATTCGGATTCTCTCGTGAAATGCATCACGTCCGCTCGCGAGAATGCCCGCCAGGTGCGCGAACAGGTTAGCACCGAGATGTGGGAGCAGATGAATCGTCTTTTTCTGCAGGTTAAGCGTTCGAGCACCGGCAGCATCTGGAGCGCACAGCCTCACGAGTACTTTCGAGCTGTCAAAGAGGGTGCATATCTTTTCCACGGCATCATCGATTCGACCATGATCCACGGTGATGGATGGCACTTCATTCAACTTGGCCGCTATATCGAGCGAGCAGGAGCGACGGCGCGGCTGCTGGACGTTCACTTCGAAGATCTCGAAACGACGATCGATGAGGACCCTGGCCGTGGGGAGTTTCTCAGATGGGTAGGACTCCTCAGATCCTGTTCTGCGTTTGAAGCTTACTGCCAGTTCTATACTGCCGACCTGCGCTCTCAGCGGATCATCGATTTTCTGTTGCTTAACCCGGATTTTCCGCGATCGGTAAGGTATTCCGTGGGAATGGTAAGAAATTGTCTCAAGATGATCAGTTCGACGAACAAACCGCCGGGAGCAAACAGGGCTGACCGCATCTCAGGACAGCCTGCGTGCGACGCTCGACTACGGGCACGTGGACGAGATCATTGCCGACAATCTCCATAGTTATCTCGACAATATTCAACGTCAATGCCAGGTGATTCATACTGCAGTTCATCAGGCATACATCGCATACTCGGTCGAAGAAGCATTGGCTTCGTGACCTATCGCATTGAATTTCGTGGGGTATTTGCTCATCGGTCTGATGTTATGTTTTATTCGATTCGACACATTACACAGTTTGTTTACAGTGCCGCTGTGAGTGAAAGCTCGACCGAAGTGCGGATGCAGCCTCGCGCTGAGGCGTTGCAACGTTGCCTCGGATTCGAGTTGGGGACAAATCCGCGTGCGAAAGTATCGTCATATCGCGATCGCTTCGGCAATGTGATTCACCACTTCGATGTTCCCGGCCAGCACAGCACGCTGCGCATCATCGCCGACTCCAGGGTCGAGTGCCTGCAGTCCCGCTGAGCTTCCACCGACGCTCGATGAGAGTGCCTGGTCTGAGCTCGATAACGCGACTCGAGAAGGCGATTACTGGGATTATCTGTCGCCCAGCGTGTTTGTAGTTCAAACGTGACGCGCTAAGACGGCTCGCAGGTGAGCTTGGAGTTGCAAGGCGTGCTGATCCGCTGACGTTGCTGCGCGAGCTCAACAGCGGCATTTTCTCCGCGTTTGATTACAGGCCACAGAGCACCCAGGTCGATTCGCCCATAGATCATGCTCTGGAAGAGCGGCAGGGAGTCTGTCAGGACTTTGCTCACATCATGCTGGCACTTGTTCGGCCGCTCGGAATCCCGTCGCGCTATGTCAGCGGATATTTGTTTCACGGAGAGGATAACCACGACCGCAGCGATGCCGGAGCGAGTCACGCGTGGATCGAGGCCTGGCTGCCGGGACTCGGCTGGGTTGGCTTTGATCCGACGAACAATCTGATTGCAGTTGAGAGGCACGTCAAGGCGGCGATCGGACGCGACTATGCAGATGTGCCTCCCACGCGAGGCGTTTTCAAGGGACGTGCTACAAGTGAGCTCAGCGTAGCGGTGCAGGTTGCATTGAATGACACTCCGTCTCCACACCTCGAGATGTCTCCCAACGTCATGTGGATTCTCTCCCGAGCCTGATGATGACGAAGCGTTGCAACAGCAGCAGCAGCAGCAACAGTGATCTGAAGAGTGCTGAGTGCGGAAGAAAGTGCTGAGTGCTGAGTGCTGAGTGCTGAGTATGGAGTTCAAGCTTCAGCTTGCTGTGAAATCGAGTTGCGAGCAAGCTGAAGCTTGAACTCCATACTCAGCACTCAGCACTCAGCACCCAGCACCCAGCACTCAGCACTCGCCTCAGCACTCAGCACTTTGCATTCCCATGGCGCGAGCAAATTCAGCGAGGCCTTGTTCCCATTCAGGAAGTAGAATCTGCGGGCTCTGAAGAGTTGTGAGAATTGAATAGCGGGGCCGGCGCGCTGGTCGTGGAAAGTCGGCCATGCTTACCGGGATGATTTCAGTGGATATTCCGCAAAGGCGATATAGCGCGCGCGTCCATTCGAGCATGCTTGTGCCGCCACGTCCTGCGAAGTGATAGGTGCCGTACGCACCCGTCTCAATAAGATCACCAATCGCCCGCGCCAGATGACGCGCATATGTAGGGGATCCAAACTGGTCACTCACGACTTTCACTGACGGCTTGTCTCTTTGACCGAGCATTCGAACTGGAAAGTTTACTCCTGCTTCGTGATACAGCAGCGCGGTTCGAACGATATAGTGGCGCTCATTCAGGGCCGCTACGGCATTCTCGCCAGCGAGCTTGCTCTTCCCGTAAACAGAGAGGGGTGCAGTTTCGTTATACTCGTGATAAGGCTCGGTAGCCGTTCCATCAAACACATAGTCTGTCGAAACGTGCAGAACAGCGATGTCGCGCTCGGCAGTCGCAAGAGCAAGGTTGCGCGGGCCGACGGCGTTGAGATGGTACGCTCCTGCCGGATCGGTCTCGGCGCCATCGACATTGTTGTACGCCGATGCATTTACGAGAACGTCCGGACGGAAAGCAGCGACCGCTTCGCGAACGGCTTTGAGGTCCGTGATATCGAGTCTTTCGTGCACGAGCGGTGTTACTTCGTGCATCGACAGCTCTTTCTGAAGCGATCCGCCGAGCTGCCCACCGGCCCCTGCCACAAGCACCCTGATCAATGCGGCACCTCAAAGGGAGGCAGTAGTGGCAGAGCTTTTTCGAGCGTCAGGCCTGCCCGGTCTTTCGCCGAGATAAGCGGTGATTGGGATGGCCACGCGATCCCGAGCTCTGGATCGTTCCAGATAATAGTCAATTCATCTTCCGGCGCGTAAAAATCTGTGCATTTGTATTCGACCTGAGCTACTTCGCTGACGACGTAAAATCCGTGAGCAAGTCCCGGTGGCACAAAAAGCTGCTTGAAGTTCTCCGCTGAAAGTGTGACCGCAAGCCACTTTCTAAACGTCGGCGAGCCGCGCCGTGTATCAACAACGACATCGTAGACCTCGCCTTCAATCACTCGCAAAAGTTTGCCCTGAGGTCTGGTTCGTTGGAGGTGAAGACCGCGAAGGGTGCCGCGACCGGACTTCGAATGGTTGTCTTGAACGAACTCAGTATTGATTCCACCCGCTTCGAACTTGCGCTTGTGATAACTCTCGAGAAAAAAGCCTCGATCATCCCGAAAGACCTCCGGTTCAATGACCACCACTCCAGGAAGCTCAGTCGCAAGGTACTTCATTCCACTTATTCCTCGCTCTCGATCATGCGGAGCAGGTATTGACCGTAACCATTGGTCTTCATCGTCTGTGCCAACTCGGATACGTCAGCGGCGCTGATGTAACCCATCTTGTACGCGATCTCTTCCAGGCACGCCACCTGCAATCCCTGCCTGTCCTGCAGAGCCTGGATAAAGCTCGACGCCTGTTGGAGTGATTCGTGTGTTCCCGTGTCGAGCCAGGCAATGCCACGGCCAAACCGTTCGACGTGAAGAGCCCCGGCCTCCAGATAGCGACGATTGACGTCGGTTATCTCAAGCTCGCCTCGCGGTGACGGTTTCAGATTCCCGGCAATATCAACGACCCGATTATCGTAGAAATACAAGCCCGTAACAGCCCAGTTCGACCTCGGCCGAGGTGGTTTCTCCTCGAGGCTGATCGCCTTGCTCGCGCGATCAAATTCAACTACTCCATAACGCTGCGGATCGCGCACCTGGTAGGCGAAAACTGTCGCTCCTTCTTCCCGCTCGGCAGCTCTCCTCAGATCATCGGGAAGACCATGCCCATGAAAGATATTGTCGCCGAGGACAAGTGCGACTCGACTGTCTCCGATGAATTCCCGTCCGATGATGAACGCCTGCGCCAGACCTTCAGGCTTGGGTTGAACTCCATAATGGATGTCGAGCCCCAGCTGGGCACCGTTGCCAAGAAGTCCGCGGAACTGTTCCTGATCCTGTGGAGTCGTAATAACAAGTATTTCTCGAATTCCGGCCAGCATCAGAACCGAGAGCGGGTAATAGATCATCGGCTTGTCGTAAACCGGAAGAAGCTGTTTGCTGACTGCAAGAGTGATCGGGTAAAGCCGGGTACCGGCACCTCCGGCGAGAATAATGCCTTTCATGGCGGGACCTGTTTTCCCTCTCTCCTTAGTCTGCCGCAAGTCCGAGCCGCTCGCGCTGATACTTGTCGGCCAGCACTTTAGCGCACCAGTCGCGGTTGTCGAGATACCAGCGAACAGTCTCCTTCAAACCGGACTCGAAATCGTGCTTCGGGCGCCATCCAAGCTCCCTTTGGATCCTGGTTGAATCGATTGCGTAGCGTCGATCGTGGCCCGGACGATCGGCGACGAAAGTCTTAAGGTCGTTGTAGCTTGCGCGCCCCTCACTAACGAGTGCCTGATTATTCGCAGCCGGTGACAACTCATCGAGCACAACACAAAGAGCGTCCACAATCTGCAGATTCGTCCGCTCGTTCCCTCCGCCGATATTATATTTCTCACCGGGCCTGCCGTTCTCGAGCGCCATCCCAATCCCAGTACAATGGTCCTCGACATACAGCCAATCGCGCACATTACTGCCATCCCCGTAGATCGGAAGTGGCTTCGCCTCAATCGCATTGAGAGTCATGAGCGGTATCAGCTTTTCAGGAAACTGATAAGGCCCATAGTTGTTTGAGCAGTTCGTGATGAGCGCAGGAAGGCCGTAGGTCTCGTAATAGGCTCGCACGAGATGATCCGCGCTTGCCTTCGATGCTGCATAAGGTGAATTCGGGGCATATGGAGTCGATTCTGAAAAGAGGCCTTCGGGTCCAAGCGATCCGTAGACTTCGTCAGTCGACACGTGAAGGAATCTGAATCCGCTGCTCGCGACCGATCCCTTGTTCTTGAGGTACTGGCGTGAGACTTCAAGCAGGACGAAAGTTCCGACGATATTCGATTCGATAAAGGGCAGGGGATTGTCAATCGAGCGATCGACGTGGCTCTCGGCCGCAAAGTTGACTACCGCCGCTGGCGCGACCGTCCTGAAGATTTCTTCGATCGCGTTGCGGTCGGCTATGTCCGCCTTGACGAACGTTACCAGCGGATTCTTGAGAACATCGTCAATGCTGGCGAGGTTTCCAGCGTAGGTCAGTTTGTCGACCACCACTACTCGCGAGTCAGTCTGCGCGAGAAGATATCTCACAAAATTCGATCCGATGAATCCGGCACCTCCCGTGACAATCACCGTCCTCATCGCTCGACACTCTCCTCATCGCCGAAGTTTGGAAGCAGCGTAGCGATCGCACGCAGAATATCCATTGTCGTAATGATGCCGTCGATCTGGTGGCCATCAGCGACGACAACCCTGTGAATTCTCCGGTTGTACATGAGCTCGCACACTCGTTGCAGAGAGGTGTCAGGCGCGACACTTACCGGAGGCTTGGTCATGATCTGGCCGGCGGTGCTCGGAGACCATGCTCCAATTGTAGGGCTTTTGCGGATGATGTCGGTCTCGGAAATCACTCCGACCAACTCGTTCTGCTCATTCACGACCGGAGCACCTGTGATCTTCCGGTCGTTAAAAATGCGCGTCACTTCCTTCAGGGGTGTGGATTCGGTAACAACTACTACATCTCTGACCATGACGTCAGATGCCACCAGACTCATAAGACCTCCCGGAATTACGATCAAGTAACGACCGTGATGGGCACCGGCATAAAACAAAGTAGAAAAATGATCAGTCCGAATATTGCCACGAGAATGCGGGCTGGCCCAAGCTTCTCGTACTCGTCGTTGACTGGCGGGTGACCGATACGGAGAACGAGCGTCAGCAATACGGCATAGACTACCCATCCGATCCATCCGGAACTGAAAATCGCGTGAACAGCCAGCCCGATCACCGCGATGAATATCACTCGGGCCAGGACCTTGTGCCCCCGCCTTCCCAGGACTGCGTATACCACGTGTCCGCCATCAAGCTGACCGACCGGCAAAAGGTTGAGACTAGTCATAAGAAGTCCAACCCAGGCTGCAAACCATACGGGATTGAGCTCAATATTTGCCGGAAGGGCAAGCCACCTCTCAAGCATCTGAAAAAGCAGTGGACTGTGAAACACAATATACCCGTCAGTTAAATCTGACGGAGGTGCGGTTGTTGCATAGATGTTCGCGATGATCGCTGCAGGCAAGGCGAACACGAAACCTGCAATCGGACCTGCAATCCCAATATCAAAAAGCGCGCGCCGGTTCGGGATCGGCGACTTGATCTTTATGAAAGCGCCGAACGTCCCAATTCCAATCGGTATTGGAATAAAGAACGGTAATGTCGCCCGGACCCGGTACCAGCGACAAGCAATGTAATGCCCCATCTCGTGCGCGCCGAGTATCACGAGCAGCGTGAAAGAAAAGAGCATTCCGGATTGGAGCGCTGACTCTGCGCTACCAAAAAAGAGAAGGGTTCCCATCGCCGTTGTTGTTCCGGCAGTCAGCACGAGGAGCAAAGTATGCAGGAACACCTTGCCTGCGCTGATTCTCTCGGGCGCTTCGAAATGGGCGGCAAACGTGGTTTCAAATGGAACCAGTCGGTGAACGACTGTCTGACGCTCGATCTGGTTTTCTCCCGAAGGAAAGTAGTACTGCTGACTCATGCCTGGTGTCGATAAAACCGAACGCTATTTCTTCTTGAAGAGATTATCAAATGCCTTGCGCACATCATCGCGATTTACCGCCTGTGCCCCTCCGCGAGACGTAAGCGGGACGCGAGTGTTCGGCTCGAAATAATCGCAGAAGTTTGCTTTGAGCTTGTCTTTGACATATTCCGCTGCCGGCTCGCTGCACTGCTTGTTTTTTCCCGGATCAAAGAAACGGCAATTCTTGCAGCAGTGAATATCCGCCGAACAGTGTGGACACTCGTCTGTTCGAGCGAACTTGCCAACCACTCTGATCTCTCGTCCACAGTTGTGGCAAACCATAATAATGCCCCAATACACCCGGAGCAGGCAATTCTGCTCTAAACAGGCGCAGTATCTGAAGAAGAAGTTTCCTTGACTGGGGTTTTTTGGACCCGTGGCGCCGCGAATCGCGCGTTGCTCTTTAGTCAAGATACTTCAATGCTGCGGGATTGCCAAATCGTCAGGGATTGTTATGATGGCAAAGCCTACTTCAAAAGCCATCCGGCCACCACAGCCTAAGAGATTCAAATTCAGCATCATGCGGACACAATCGGGAGACCGGAGACGCTTTTTTGGCGCTGTGCTTGCTCGACTTCTCGAGCAAAAATTTCCTGGCGCTTTGCGTGTCATTTCAAATAAGAGCTACAGCGATCACCACATCCCTGGTATCTCGGCCAGACTGGTTACTGAGTACGATGGGAAAACCGTCTTGTGTGTAGGCGCCACCAGGCAAGCAGCAAGAGAGACTACGCGTGAAATGGTTGCGACCGGTCTCATCTGGCTTGGCGATTTCAACTCGCGGCGCCGCTCGACGAAACAGGCGAGCGAGCTCTGGTATTGTTTCCTGGAACCCGCATCCGATGCAGTAAGACTGCGTTTGCAGGTATCTGAGCGCCGCTCACCTGGGTGCTCGAATCAGGCTCTTAGAGTTCGACGACATTCGTACGGATGGAATCACGAGGCGAAGCGTCAGGAGACGACATTTAAGGTGGCCAATCCGGTACGGCATATCCAGCGAGGCTCTTGATTGGAGCTCTCGCATCGTCGACCTTGCTCGTGACCGCATCGAAGTTCGTGATCTGATCTGGAAGGCTGGTGTCAGATTCCTGATCGACGGTCTCGAATTCGCCCGCCTCACTGAAGGCTCATCGCTTCATGTTGAGTACGGTGTCCAGGAACGTTCGACGCTGTCGGATGGATCGTTCGGGGACCTCGAGCACCTGGTAGAAAGGATTCTCAGATTCCGCTCCCCGGATTCTCCTGACCGCCGGCATATGCTCTACCGGCTGCGAACCGAAGCCTGGCTTGAGGCCCAGCTACGTCGCGACATCCGCGTGCTCGACCCATCACTTGATCCTTGCGCCGTCTATTCACAGGTTCCAGCCTGGCGGGGCGAAGAGCGATCAGTGCTTGATCTCCTTACAATCGACGCGCGCGGGCGTCTTGTCGTGATTGAGATCAAGGCGTCAGAAGACGTGACGCTGCCGCTTCAGGGACTCGACTACTGGCTTTCTGTCGAAGAATCGCGACGAAGAGGAGAGTTTGAGAGGCGCGGCTTTTTCCCGGGCCGGAATATCTCAAACGAGCCGCCTGTTCTCTGGCTCGTGTTCCCTGAGCTGCGCGTTCATCGATCTTTTCGAACGATATCAGCATCAATCCTGCCGAGCGTCGAGGTAGTGCGAATAGCAATTGGCGGCGACTGGAGACGCCAGGTTCGAGTCCGAAGCCGCGAGCGAGTTAATGGGAGCAGCTTGAGTGCTGAGTGCTGAGTGGGTTTGAGTTCAAGCTTTAGCTTGGGGTTGCATTCGAGGCTCTGTCGATCTCAGAATGCAACCCAAGCTAAAGCTTGAACTCAAACCTCATACTCAGCACTCAGCACTCCAGCACTCACATCAATCTGTTACTATGACTCGTATGACGCCCGATGGAATTCTGATCATCGACAAGCCGGCTGGGCCCACATCCCACGATGTGGTTGACCGCGTTCGGAGGATTCTTAAACTGCGCCGCGTCGGGCATGCCGGAACGCTCGATCCGTTTGCAACCGGTGTACTGGTGGTGTGCTTTGGACGAGCAACGCGTCTGGTCCAGTTCCTTTCAGGTGATGACAAGGAATATGTCGCCAGGATGCATCTGGGTTTTGCAACCGACACTGGGGACCTGACAGGAAAGATGGTCGGTCAAGCGGGAGATCCCGCCGAGATCTCAGAGAATCGCGTGCGTGATGTTCTCTCAGGCTTCTACGGAGAGATCGAACAGGTCCCACCTATGTATGCCGCGAAGAAGATACGCGGAAAGAAGCTGTATGAGCTCGCCCGCAAAGGTATCGAGGTTGAGCGTAGTCCCGTAAATATCCGCATCTCCGCGCTTGAGCTGATCAGCCATACATTGAGCGAAGAATCCCCAACGCTGACGTTTCGGGTCGAATGCTCTTCGGGGACCTATATTCGTGTCCTCGCTGCCGACATCGGCCAACGGCTGGGCTGCGGTGCGCATCTCTTAGAACTACGGAGGACGCGATCCGGCATGTGCCGGCTTATCGATGCCGTAACGCTGGATCAACTGGAAGGACTTATGGAGAGCGGAAACCTCGAAGACGCGACAATTGAAATGAAAGCCGCTCTCGGTCTGAGCGAAGTTCTGGTCAGTGAGGGAGATGCGATGGCAATAGGTTATGGGCGCGCGGTCAAGGCAACGGCGGCGGCAGCCGACGGGACGCTGACAGCACTTTGCCGGCCGGATGGGGAGTTGATTGGGGTTGGTGAGTTTGACGAAATACGCGGTGAATGGCAGCCACGAGTTGTGCTCTGTCCGGCGTAAGAGGAACGTGCGACCTCAATCTCAGTCAGACGCCGGGCTATTGCAGTGTGTGATATAATCCGTTCGAGAATAGGCGCACCCCTATTAGTAGCGTCAGGCGACCGAAAACCCCTGGAGAAGACCTGGCGCGGGAGACCCGTAAGGTGGCAACACGATCTACAAGCAACAGGCTCACCGACCTGAGGTTCACGGTAACCTGAGGCCGCCATTGCGGCCGGGAGTAGGGCAAATCTATGGAAGACCAGGAACAGCGTCCCTCAATCAGTGACATGCTCGAAGGCCATCGACGTGACCGCGAGAGGTTGCACTGGGAAGGTCCTTTTCGCGAGTATTTTGAGATGGCGGTCGGGAACCCTCGCGTGATTGCTCTGTCACATGCGCGCATTTGTGAAATGATTCTCGCATCTGACCTCGAGAGGGTAACAGATGATCTCATGCGCTATAAGTTCTTCAGCGAAGAACTTTACGGGATTGAGGAGTCGATTGCCAAGATCGTCGAGTACTTCAAATCCGCCGCGCAGCGGCTCGAGGTGCGCAAGCGTATTCTCTTGCTTATGGGTCCTGTCGGGGGCGGAAAATCCACGATTGTCACCCTCCTCAAGCGCGGGCTCGAACACTGGACAAGAACCACGTCCGGAGCAGTTTACGGAATTCGAGACTGCCCGATGCACGAAGAGCCGTTGCACCTGATACCGGTCGAGTTGCGTGCCGAGATCGAGAAACATTACGGTCTCTACATCGAAGGTGAGCTCTGCCCGCAGTGCCGCTACACACTCGACCACAAATACCAGGGTCGTCACGAAGAGGTAATGGTCAAAAGAATCCTCTTTTCGGAGAAGGATCGCGTTGGTATCGGCACGTTTGCGCCCTCTGATCCGAAAAGCCAGGACATCACCGAACTGACCGGGTCTATCGATCTGTCGACGATCGGTGAAGTGGGTGTCGAGTCTGATCCGCGCGCCTACCGGTTCGATGGTGAGCTTAATATCGCAAACCGCGGAATCATGGAGTTCATCGAGATCCTGAAGAGTGACGAGAAGTTCCTCTACTCGCTACTCACGCTTTCGCAGGAGCAGAGCATCAAGACCGGGCGTTTCGCGATGATCTATGCGGACGAAGTGATTCTCTCGCATACGAACGAGAACGAATACAACGCGTTCGTGGGCAACCGCAAATCGGAAGCACTTCAGGACCGGATCATCATGATCAAGGTTCCGTACAACCTGAAGGTCTCTCAGGAAGAGCGCATTTATGACAAGCTTTTGCGCCAGAGCGAAGCATTGCGGAACGTTCACGTGGCACCCAACACGCTTAAGGTTGCCGCGATGTTTGCGGTCATGACCAGGCTTGAAGATTCGAAGAAGGCCAACGTTGATTTCGCCAAGAAGATGAAGCTTTACGATGGCTCGGATGTAGAAGGCTTCAAGTCAAAGGATGTTAAGGAGTTGAGAGAGGAAGCGGTGCGCGAGGGGATGGACGGCATCTCACCACGCTACATCATCAACCGTCTTTCAAACGCTCTGGTCAGGGACAACATCACCTGTATCAATCCTATTGACGCACTTCGCGCGATTCGCGATGGTTTTGAGCAGCACACCGGCATCAGTTCTGAGCAGCGGGATCGCTATCTGAATCTGATTGCCCTCGCACGCCGCGAATACGACTCGATCGCCAAGACCGAAGTTCAACGTGCGTTTGTCTACTCGTTCGAAGAGATGGCAAAGAATTTGTGCAACGCCTACCTCGACAACGTCGAAGCGTATTGCAACAAAGAGAAGATGAAAGATCCGATCACCGAAGAGGAACTCGAACCCGACGAACGGCTGATGCGTTCGATCGAAGAGCAGATTGGGATTTCAGAGAATGCGAAGAACACATTTCGCCAGGAAATCCTGATACGCATCTCTTCCTACTCGCGTAAAGGAAAAGCGTTCGAGTACAACTCTCACGAGAGGTTGAAGGAAGCCATCGAGAAGAAAATCTTTTCGGATCTGAAAGATGTCGTCAAGATCACGACTTCGACCAAGACTCCGGATGCCGATCAGCTGAGAAGAATCAACGACGTCGTGGACCGGCTAATGAGAGAGCACGGCTATTGTACGGTCTGTGCAAACGAACTGTTGGGCTACGTGGGAACCCTTTTGTCGCGTTAGGAGGCCCTTATATTTGAGATTTGAGATTTGTCACTTGTCATTTGTTATTTATGATTGCGTTGTGAAACGTCTTTGTAAATAACAAATGACAAGTGACAAATCTCAAATCTCAAATCTCAATCTCTACTCCACGAACTCTACCCTGACCTCCCTCGGAATAATCCCCTTCCGATATCCCTCATCGAGCAGTAACTGAACTGCCTTCCTTCCAGCTATCGCCATATTCGAGTGTTCGATCGTTTACCCACATCGACACGAACTTGTCGGCCAGCTCTGCCTTCAGGTCACGAGCAAACTGCATTGCGTATGCCAGCGCATCGTGGCGATGTTCAAGTGAGAATTTGATGCTTCGCTTGAGCCACTGCGAGACTTCACGTTGCAGGTCGTCGCCAAGGTCGCGTTTGATCGCATTTCCACCCATAGGAAGTGGAAGTCCTGTCTCCTTCTTCCACCACGCTCCAAGGTCGAGAACCTTACGCAACCCGTTCTCGTGGTAGGTGAGCTGTCCTTCGTGAATCAGCAGACCTGCGTCGGCCTTACCGCTGACTACGGTATCGATGATTCGATCGAATGGAACAACTATGTATTCGAAGTCGAGTGTATGCAGACGGAGTGCGAGGAAGGCACTGGTCAAGGTGCCAGGAACCGCGATCTTGTACTTTGCCAGGTCTCTCGCCGGAATATTGTCTCTGGCGACAACCAGCGGTCCATAGCCGTCTCCAATAGAAGCGCCACTCGGAAGCAGAGCATAGTGATCAGAGATGTATGCATAAGCGTGAAACGAGACCGCGGTTACGTCGTAATCGCGTGTCGTCATTGCAATCTCATTCAGGCTTTGAATGTCTTTGAGTGCGTGGACGAATCTCAAATCACCGGTCTCGAACTTGTCGGTTGCGAGCGCGTAGAACATGAAAGCGTCATCTGAATCCGGACTGTGGGCAATCTTTATTTCGTGCTTGGGCATAGTCTGAGGATACTATAACGCCCCACACCTCGTGAAATGCATGGAGCCAAACGACGAGGTTGTCACCCCTGTTTTACACCGTTTTCACACGTTTTGGAGTCGGAGTAGGAGTCGGCCGTCGAGTAGGAGAAGGCTTGGGCTTTCTTTCAATTTCAGATGGTCGAGGGTCAACCGGAACGCGAGTGCCAGGATTTACGCGGTATGAACTGCATTTTTCACGTGCTTCACTACTGTTAACAAAGAACCTCCCGTTCCTCGCCGCGCATTCTTTGCGGCTGGCCATGCTCAGCTTCCCGCTCAGGCAGCAATATCCTCGATCTGGCGTCGGAGTAGGTCGAGTGGGGGTCGGCGTCGGGTCCTTCACGACTGCCCCTCGTACTCCCTCTCCGATCAATCCGATTGTCGTAGGGCTCCGGCCGGCATTATGGTGAATCTCAACTCTTGCAGCGCGCCAACCCTCATACCTGGGGACGAATCTGGAAATGATGCGACATCTGCCCCCCTGCGGCCGAATCGCGGTCCTCAAACAACTCTGGTCCACTTTAAAGTCGTTCTGTCCTGAGCCTGAGACGGATATCTCACTGATCTCGAGCGGCCCGTTTCCCGTGTTTTCGACTACGATATCGCGGGCTTCGCTCTCCTTCCCAACCTGTTGGCGCCCAAAATCGACCCTCGCAGAGCTGACCACGATCACAGGTCGCATTGCATCGGGCGTGCGTACTTCCCCGGGAGTTCTTGCCGGTGAGGGCCTTGGTGAAGGAGTTACTGCGGAGAGTGATGTTGGCTTTGCCGCCGGAGTCGCAGTTGGCGGCGGGCCTGTCGGTGGAGTTGGTTGGAGGGAGACTGGTTGCGCAGTCGGCAAGTGCGCTGGTTGCTCAGCCCTCGCGGTTGACTGCGCCGTTGGTAGAACCGCGGGCGTAGTCGATGCTGAGGCGTGGGGTGTCATCGCACGGGACTCCGGAGGAGGCGGAGAAGGGTCCCTCGAACGAAGTTTCGGCAAAGCAATCGACACAGCCGCAGCCAGTAAAGCGGCTCCGCCAACGTAAGCGATCCATCTGCGTGATCCCGGGCGTACCTCCGGAGGACGCGGAGCGTGTGGTTCAGGCGCGGCAACTGGACGGAGGTGAAGAATTGTATCCAGATTGTGCCTGGTAACGCTGGCTCCGATATGATCGCCAACATCAATGCGAGCCTGCATGGCCTGTTCGAGCAAGGCATGTGCTTCATCGTCGTTCCCGATGAGTGCGGCGCGAGTGCCTTTCTCGTGGAGAGTCCAGGCTTCACGCTCCCGATCATTTGACGCTCTCGATGCGGCTAGTCCAAGGTCGAGTGACGTTCCCCAGGCGCCCCAACGCTTGTTTGCCGCGAGGCTCCGGGATACCAATACAGCCAGCCCCGAGGCCTCACGTGTTCGTCCCGAATTGGCTGCCCATTGAAGCAGGTGTAGCGCGGCATCACATTCTTTCACGTCAATTGCTCCACGCTTCAACCAGCAGTTTAGAATCCGCACCCTGTAGTCATCGCGCTTTTCGTTAAATGCCACGAGATTGCCGGCACGTTCGCGATACGAGCCATCACGTTCCTCGATCAGGCGGAGGCTTTCAAGACGTGCAAGCACTTCCGTCAAGTGCAAGGTTGGCATTGATCTCAAGCACTTCAGATAGAGTTTCAGATTGCAGCGGGCGCCCAACTGTCGCAGCAAGCGCTGCGAGTACCTTGTATTCAACCTCGCTCAGCGACGACTCACTGCTGAGGGCAGCGAGTGACAACGTGGTCGAGCGCAGCTTGCGTCCGGTTTGAAGTAGCCGCAACGGGTTTCCGGCCAGCTCTGCACAGATAGCACGTGCCGCATCGTGCTCTTCTTCAGTCAGCGATCGTTCGAGCCCGCGCTCCAGAAGCGTCAGAGCATCTTCGATTGGAAGTCCCGGTACCTCGATCGCTTCAGTTTCATCAAGAGAGTTGTGGCGTTGAATTGCGGTGAAAACAAAAACGCAATTCGGCAAAGCCTGGAGCAATCGTCCGCTCAATTCGCTCTTCGACTCCAGATCGTCGAGTAACACCAGCGTGCGGCGTGTCTGAAGCATTCTTCTGACTTGCGAGTCACGAGGCTTGGAATCGACGTTGGTTTCGAAAAGCAAGTCGAAAAGACTTTGAAGCAGGTCCTCGAGCGAGAAAGCGTCAGTGACCTCCAGGTATGCAACGCCATCCTCGCTTCGCGCCGCCGGCGGTGAATACGCAAGTCTGCGCAGAATCGAGGTCTTCCCGATTCCGGGCGGGCCAAACAGCTCAACGGGTATCCCCTTTTCAATAGCTGAAACGGCGCTACTCGACTCAATGGTTCTATCAACCAGCCGCGGGAATGGGCGCAGCGCTGGCGCCACCTTCACCGGCCGGTACTGCGGCATTGCGCCTTCGTATCGATCGATCACATTGCCATACGTGCCGCTCTGTTACACTAAAAGTGGTATCAGCGTCTTCCGACGAGACGATTCTGGTAGATTGGGATTCAAGTTCCTTTTTTGCTGTTTGCCGGTAGAGCCAACGGTAAAACTCCCTTAGCACCATCTCCCCCAGCTCGTCCGGCGTTGAGAAGAAGCTCACCGTATGCTGGAGTGCCTGCTTGCGGAACGCTTTCAGCTTGTCATTCTTCTCCGCATCGGCCTCGCGGAACTCGGCGGGAATTGCTTCGTCTCGCTTCAGAAAGAACAGACATTCAAGGCCAATCTCCTTCGCGCGCAGGTATTCGTCCTCTGTAATTCCAGAGCCATATCTTCCGGCGATAATTCCGATGTAGAGGCGACTCTGGCCGACAGCTTCGAGCGCAACAGTGCGAGGCACTTCATCCCGGCTGCCAAAGAACTCCATTCCAATGAACTTTGCCTCGAGCAGTCGATTGAGCGCACGTTCTATTGCGTGGCGTTCGGGCCTTAGATCATCAAAGGTTGAGCTGACGAAGACCGGTACCGGAAGCTGCATCTTGAGCCTCCTTACATCGGCGCAAAGATATCATAGAATGCCCCGGAGCTTGCCTCAGCTACGTGACTTTCCGGAGCGGCTAAGCTGCCTGAAACGAACGAATAGGATGGTAGAGGGTGTCGCGTTCTATGGCTTCGAAACCTGCATCAGAGATCAGTCTCACGATCTCATCGCGTGATGCCTGGTTCTCGTTCTGACCGTCGGCCAGATACGATTCCATAAGTTCACCACCTCCGAGAATCGTCCCGTCGAAGTCGTTCGCGCCGAAGTGAAGAGCCGTCTGCGCAAGTCGCTTACCGAGCATCACCCAGTACGCTTTGATGTGATCGATGTTATCCAGCAACAGACGCGAGACCGCCATCGTCTTCAGACTGTCGATCCCGGTAGGTCCGGGAAGATGCGAGAGCTGAGTTTCAGGGGGGAAGAACGCAAGCGGAATGAAACATTGAAAGCCGCCTGATTTGTCTTGCTGTTCGCGAAGCTTGACGAGATGGTCGACGCGATCCTCGATGCTCTCGACATGACCGTAAAGCATCGTCGCATTTGTCTTTATACCAGCACGGTGAACCTTCCCCGAAAGGTCGAGCCATCGATTGCCGTCGGTCTTGTGAGAGCAGATCTTTTTCCTGGTTTCGCTGGCGAAAATCTCGGCGCCGCCTCCAGGGCACGAGTCCATTCCGGCAGCTTTCAGCTTTTCGATTACTTCTTCGTCCGTCATCTTGTAGAAACGCCCGAAATAATCGATCTCGACCATTGTAAAAGCCTTGAGATGCATATCCGGAAGCTCTCGCTTCAGCGTCGATAGCAGGTCGGTGAAATAAGAGAAGGGAAGCCACGTGTTCAGGCCGCCAACAATATGCAGCTCGGTCGCACCCTGATCCTTCGCCTCGCGAGCCATGCGCACGCATTCGTCAACGTTATGCGTATAGCCGCCCTCTTCGCGAGGTTTACGAAAAAAGCTGCAGAACTTGCAGTCCGCATAACAGATGTTGGTTGGATTGAGATGACGGTTGACGTTGAAATAGGTCGCCAGGCCATGCTTCCGGCGGCGCACCAGGTCGGCGAGTCGCCCAACTGTATGCAGGTCGTCGCTCTTGAAAAGCGCGATACCATCCTCAAAGCTGAGGCGCTCGTTGACCGCTACCTTCCTGGCGATTGCTGCCAGACTCTCATCGAGTAGAAATCCGTTGTAGTTCTGCATTATCACTTACCGAAACACTATCACGTCGACGAAAACGAAGAGAAACAGGAGGACACTTACCCAGGCGTTGGTCGTAAAGAACGCCACGTTGAGTCGTGAAAGATCATCCGCGCGAACGATACTATGCTGGTAGACGAGCAGCGCTGCCGTCGCAACCATTCCAATCAACCCGATCCAGTGGAGGCCCGCCATCGCAAATATCGTAAAAAGGGCAAGAATCATCAGTATGTGCAATAGTCTCGAAAACCATAGAGCGCGACGTATCCCGAATCGTTGTGGTATCGAGTGCAAACCTGAACGGACATCGAAATCGTGATCCTGACACGCGTATATGATGTCGAACCCCGCCGTCCAAAGCATTACAGCGAGACTCAGAACAAGCGGCACAGGTGAATCTATAGCCCCACGCACTGCAATCCACCCTCCAGTCGGTGCGATCGCGAGACACCACCCAAGCACAAGATGCGAGAGCGCGGTGAAGCGCTTGGTGTATGAGTAGAGCAATACCGATCCCAGGGCCACTGGCGAAAGCATAAAGGTGAGCCGATTGAGCTGATACGCTGCAAGAAAGAAGATCAATGCTGAAACGGCCGTAAAAAGCGCAACAAAACTTGAAGTCAGAAGTCCGGCCGGCAGTGCTCTCATACTGGTTCTGGGATTCGTGGCATCGTATTTCAGATCAACGAGGCGGTTGAAGGCCATTGCCGCAGATCGCGCTCCCACCATCGCGGCCAGAATCCATAACGTCGTCCTCCATTCCGGCAGACCGCCGCCGCAAGTACGGCACCGAGCAGCGCGAAGGGAAGCGCGAAAATCGTATGCTCGATCTTTATCATCTCGAGCGTGATCTTCAGCCTCTGAAACCACGAACGGCCCTGGTTCATCGCTTTCTGCTGCCTTCCCATCTGGTAGTCTGTTGGTGCGGAACATCCAGGTGATCGAGTAAACGGTGGGTGAAGTGCTCGACCAGATCGTCTATAGACTTTGGCTGATGATAAAAGCTCGGCATCGCAGGTACAATCTGCACGCCGATTCTCGCAAGCTTCAACATGTTCTCGAGATGGATCGCGTGAACCGGCGTTTCGCGCGGAACCAGGATCAGTTTTCGTCCTTCCTTGAGATGAACATCAGCAGCCCGATGCACGAGGTCGCGCATGACACCCGAGGCGATGCATCCGAGCGAGCTCATGCTGCACGGCACGATGATCATGGCGTGCGATTCATAAGATCCACTTGCGATTGAAGCTCCAATGTCACTTGCCGGATGCACGTTCACCTTGTCGCTATCAAGTCCAGTCAGTTCGGTAATGACCCGGGGACCGGTCCCCGCAGCATTGACCCCAAGCTCTTCGTTGACCACTCGAATCCCGGCCTGGGACAACACCAGATCGATGCGATCTACAGTCGGTGATTCGATAAGCTTAACCAGAAGGCGCTGGGCATAGATGGAGCCGCTTGCACCGGTAATTCCAACGGTGATCGATTTCATCCGAACTAATCGTACTAGAAGAGAACCACGGAATACACGGAAAATCACGGAAAAACACGGAAATGCAGGAACGAAAAAGGTAATATGCATTCGTGGACCTCGAACATCTGAAGAATCTGCTCAAGGGCGTGGAAGGCGGTAACGTCAGCGTCGATGAAGCGATCGAAAGGCTGCGCCATCTTCCCTTTGAGAATCTTGGCTTTGCCACGGTCGACCATCATCGGACGTTGAGACAGGGGTTCCCGGAAGTCGTGTTCGGTTCCGGAAAGACTCCACAGCAGATCGCAGCAATTGCCGAAAAACTTATTGAACGCAGCTCGAATGTGCTTATCACCCGCGCCAATCCAACGACTTTCGAGCTTGTACGGAACCTTGAAAAGAGCGCAAACTTTCACGAATCATGCGGTGCGATCTCAATTGCACGCGACCGGACTGAGAGAGGGCGCGGAACAGTCGCAGTAGTCACAGCTGGAACCTCTGATATCCCGGTTGCTGATGAAGCTGTCGTAACCCTGGAGATTATGGGGAATCGAGTATCGCGACTCTATGATGTCGGTGTCGCAGGCATTCACCGCGTCCTTACGCAAAGAGAAGTGCTTCAATCCGCAAAAGTAATAGTTTGCGTGGCAGGAATGGAAGGGGCGCTGCCTTCAGTCGTTGGAGGGCTCGTGGCGGTACCAGTCATCGCTGTCCCGACCAGCGTGGGTTACGGTGCCAGTTTTAATGGAATAGCGGCGCTGCTCGGAATGCTCAATTCCTGTGCTTCAAACGTCTCGGTCGTCAACATCGACAACGGCTTCGGTGGTGGCTTTGTCGCCAGCCTTATCAACCGCGACCAGTTGTGACTCTGACATCCGTGTCTTCTTCTTTGAAGGCTTGTTGGGCTTCGAGACGGCCGACCGAAGCAAAGTTCGGAACCGTTTAGTCGTCATTCCTCGCCAGACGTCATCGATCTCTTCCTGCAATGCCGCTCGCTGATCGTCGTAGACGGCGAGCAATGCTTCATACGCTGCAATCTCGTCACGGCGAGCCAGCTTGCGCCGGCGCGCCAGATCGGCTGCAATTCGTGTCCTTTGTGTGACATAGTCCTGCGCTTTACCGAGCAAGTCCTGTTGCCGCTTCAACAGGTCTATGAATAACGCGAGCCGGTCAGGGTAAAGCTCGCGCAACATCTCGGCACTGTAGCGAAGTCGCTTGCCGGAGATTCGCTGGTCGTGAAGCTGCCGGTCGTCGGGCCGGTCTTCCGGATCGGGCCAGTGCGAAAAGAATTCCCGAATCCGAGTACGCAGAATCCTTGTGGCAGCGCCGTGCGCCGGATCAAGCGGCGTTATCTTTTTGACTTTGAACGGTTTGGCCATAAGCCTCGACTTCTGATTCAATCGCAGCCGGGATCGAATTGAGCAGCTGCTTCAGATGTGAATATTCTTCCCCACGAAGATATTTTGAAAGGCGCTTTGAATAATAGGTCCTTCGTGTCCGGAAGCGCGCGCTGCATCCTGACAATGGTCGCACGCCTTGAGGCGGGCTGCTCCTGCTGAAGCTGATCGAGTGCTTCAATCATGACGTCGAGATCGCGCACCCGCCCGAGCGTATCGGCCAGGGTGTTAATCTCCTTACGAAGACTGCGGCGAAAGTCCCTCGAAAGACAGACGGCAAAGTTGCTGAGACCGGCGCGAAGACGGCGCGAACTTACTCTCATAGCGTGCACAGCCTCGACGTCGCCCGTTGATGCACCCGTCTCAAATGAGACAATCGTCTGACACAACGAGTCGAGCACCCGTCCGGCAAACTCGGCGAGCGTCTCAGTTGAAGTAGGCGTCGGCGGTTTCGTCTTCACTTGAAAATCACTGTCTCCGCACGCGGGTAATAGATTCCGTTGAAAAGAAACTTGAAAGTGCCGTGGGGTTGCGCGCGAAATGCAATTTCAGGTCCGAACATGAGTAGTCGTCCCTTGCCAACCGGAGCATCGATGACTGCGATCCCATCCTGCAAATACCTTTGGCCCCACGCCCAACCACTGCGGAGTGGTGCATCGCTCGAGAACCAGGCTACCGGGCGCAAGCCTGCGCGCATCGCATCCGGCCGCAACTTGAACACCGGGCTGTTATCGAAAAAGACATCGACACGCTCCGGGATGCCAAAAGCAAGAGGCTGAGTCGTGTCGACGCTCACCTGCAGCACTGAACCGGGCACATAGTACTTGTCTCGCGAGAGATTCCGCTCTGATCCATCCGCAGTTCGCTCGACAAGGGCGTTCGTAAACGGCAGCCCCAAGTGATAACCGAGATTTGTCGAGCTGCCGATAGTAATTATCGTTCCGCCTGCTTCGGCAAACTTGCGCAATTGAGGAATCGTGCGATCAGCCGTGACGTTGCCCAGCCATCCGCGGTATTCCGCTGGAACATTGGCGGCATTAATTCCGCCCGCGCCGCCACCGCCACCCCACCACCACCCCCACCACGGCCACCTCCGCCAGCCGCACCAGAAGCCGTGCGCAAAGCTGGAACCGCACCGGTCACGAGAATCAATACATCAAATTGAGATTCGAGATTTCCTGCATCGAGCGTTTGCGGATAGATTACGGTAAATGGGAAGTCGAATTGCTCGAGGAGCCATCGCGTCCAGCCCGATGGCATCGATCCGCCGTAACGGTCCCATAGTCCGATTCGCACCGGCCTCAGCTTCATCGCTTCAACCGTGGGTTTGCTTGTCGTGGCTTCAAAGGGAAGACCAATGTCACGCCTGAGGCCTTCGATTAATGTTCGAGCACTCGCCTTTGCTGGTACATAGACCGCACCTGCTTTAAACGTCTTCCCGTTAACCGTTACCGGTGCCTTTAACCAGTAGACTTCTTCATTGTTCTTCAGAAGCCGGTTTACCAATACAAAAGAGTCATTGATCTCATGGCTGACCAGAAATCCGGTCGCGTTCGCGGGCACAGACCCCGATGTTGAGGACAAAGTTGCAGCTCCTGCAGACGCTGATGGCTTTGCAAACCCCTCCACCTTCTCGAACGGTCCATCGAAACCATCGAGAATTCGATCAAACGTGACACCCATCTGAAATGCGAGCGTCCACCCGGCGCTGTCATACGGAGGAATCGGAGGTCCCCCCGGATATGCGAAATCATTTGGGTGATCCTGCGGTTCAAACATGTCGAGCACATGAGGTCTGAATGCCTGTGCAGTCTTGATGACGAATGAGTTTGCCGGGTAGCGCTTTCCCGCAACTTCAAAATCCTTTGACGCTCGATGCACCGTTACGCCTGTCTTGATAAGCGTATTCACGAACTTTGTAGCAGTCAGAAAATCCGCCTGATCTGACGGAATGATAAAGCCGCGCGGATCACGCAGTTCAGGTTTACGCAGCATCTCATAGAACTTCAACGGAGCTCCGCGATTGAAACCTCCAGCCGGCGGCCCATCCGGTTGATCGCCTGCTTCCGCCCTGACCCCTGTCCCCTGATCTCTGCCCCCTGCTCCCTGACTCTGACTGCGTTCCTTTGCGATCGCAGCTTCTACCTCGGCAATTCGGCGCGGGTAAGGAGTCCAGTTGTCGCGATTGCCGCGCTCGATTGAGTTTCTTGCCATGCGATATGCGTTGAGAAGGAACTCTTCGCGGTGCTTTGAGGCAACGTCGATCACGGCCCAGTTCGCTGTGAGAGAGTATTCGACTGACTGTCTGAAGTGCCACTTCTGCGGCGCAATAGGCGCAATCAGGTCCGAGCTCGGCAGCTGTCGCGATGGAATGAATGGAATCTCCATAGGTGTTGGATTGCCGATAGTCTCTGTTAGCAACCCAATCATATTGTGAAAATAGACTGTCGTGCGGAGTCCGCCGTTCCACCACGTCGAGTATCCGGTCCCCTGCCGCGTCGTTGCCCCGGCTTGTTCTCCGCAACGAAGCGTTGATGCATCGATGCTCCGACCAGATCGATTCCAGAAACTACGAGGGGATCGAAGACATAATTGAATGGGTCTCTGAAAGGGGGAGCAAAAAGAACCGTGCCGGGAGGGCCCGACTGGTGGTGATTGTAGACAATGTGCGGAAACCATTCGTGATAAAAGACCCGATTGATCGCTTCCGATTCAGGCTGTGCTGACATGTAGAAGTCGCGATTGTTATCGTGGCCGATATACTTCTGGTAAAGACGCGGCAGCCCGGCAAGTGAACGCTTGGTCGCGTCACTTTCGCGCATATACCAGTTGGAGACGAGTTCCATTCCATCCGGATTGACCAGTGTAGCCAGGACGATGACATCCTTCAGGAATCTCTGCATCTCGTCGTCGTTGCGGCTGAGTAGCTGGTAGACCGTCTCGATGAGCTGCTGAGCTCCAAGGGTCTCAGTCGCATGGAGTCCTCCATCGATCCAGACTACGGCACGCCCTTCCGCTGCGAGCTTGCGAGCTTCGTCATCTGTGACCCCCTCACCCAGCGCCAGCCGGCGCGAAATCTGTTTGAAGCGATCGAGGTTGCGATGATTTTCCGGCGAGGTAATGATCGCCATGTGAATCGTGCGGCCTTCAGCAGTCTTTCCGATCTCAACCATCTTCATTCGGTCCGACTCGGTATCCAGCTTGCGCCAGTAGTCCGTAAGTTGCGTGTAGTTCGCCAGCTGATAGTCATCACCGATATTGAAGCCGAATTGCTCCTTGGGCGTCGTCACACGCGACTGTGCCATCGCAGCGACTGAAACCAGGACCAGCAGCATTACTAGACAGACCGACCTTTTGCTGAGCATCGCTATCCTCACGTTTCTTAGTACGTTGTACCGCCTTCCAGGCGGAATCTTGGCTCTAACGTTCTTCGCATCCAAGATTCCGCCTGGAAGGCGGTACAACATACCTCGGACTCACTACTCACGACTTCTTTTTAGAACTCTTCCTTGCGAGATGTTTCGTAATTCTCCTCTGTCAAAGACTACGCGTCCATTTACAAATACAGTCCGGATCCCCGTCGCTTCCTGACGCGGTTTCTCAAACGTCGACTGATCTTTTACCTTAGCCGAATCGAGCAACACCAGATCCGCAAATGCACCGGGCCTGATAACGCCTCGATTTCCAAGTCCGAATAGCTTCGCCGGCTGCGAGGTCATCTTCCGTACCGCTTCCTCAAAAGTAAGCGAACCGCGCTCCTTCACAAACGTCGAGAGAATCCGTGGGAAGGTGCCATATGCTGCCGGATGCGGCACGCCGCGACCGTAGTCCTCGGCATCAGTACAGAACCCGGACATTGGATGCCTGACATACTTGTCGAGGAGATCATCCTGCGAGCGTTCGCCGGTAACTTCGTAAATCACCATCGAGACCTCGCCATTCTCCTCAATCACCAGATCCGAGATTGCATCAAACGGCGATTTGCCGGCCAATCTCCCAAGGGCGCCGAGGCTGCAGCTCTCGAAGCGCTTGTTTTTTTTACTCGCCACATGGCCAATAAAGATTGATTCCCAGCCAGTGGCCTTTACCAGATTGTGAGGCCATCTGCCGCTTTTCCGCCCGATCTTCTGCCTGATCTTCTGCTGGACGAACTCACGGTTTTGATTTCGTGCTCAATCTTGCGACGCGCTCGCGGGTCACGCAGGCGCTCGATCAACCGATCGACTCCGCCCTCAAGCGACCACGGCGGGTAGATTGCAATCATCATGGTCGCTGCTGCAGTGTAGGGAAACATATCAAAGCTTACGCGAACTCCCTCGCGCGCAGCCGTCTCTTCCATCTCGAGAACCTTGTCGATCTTTGACCAGTGCCGGCGGCCTACAGCTTCGTTGTGAGAATGATGAATCCTGACACCCGTTCGCTTCCCGACATCCAGCAACTCGCTGACCGCGTGTATCAGGGTTTCGCTTGATCCACGAATATGGCTCGTGTAAATGCCATCAAAGTCGGCAACCACCTTTGCGAGTTCTTCAATCTCCTCCGCTCCTGAATACATTCCCGGCGGATATATCAATCCGGTAGAAAGCCCAAGCGCGCCGTCCGTCATTGAACTCTCGACCAGCTTGCGCATCGTCCGCATTTGACTGCGTGAAGGCGCACGCTTGGACAAGCCCATCGACGAAATCCGCACCGGGCCGTGCGGCACGAGTGTGCCGACATTCAACGCTACCCCCACGGATTCGAGTCGTGCGAGGTAGTCGCCAACGGTTTGCCATTTCCATGCGACCGGTTCCGGAGTCATCCACGAGTTGAGCGCTCGCAACGTGGACTCGGCAGTACCCGAAGTTACCGGCGCGCACCCCAGGCCGCAGTTCCCGACTATCGTCGTTGTCACTCCCTGCGAAAGCTTGCAACGCAGCAGTCGTGCTTTGCTTCTTTGCCGGTAGTGGAAGAATCAGATCTGCATGAGAATGCGGATCTATAATCCCGGGAATCAACGTCAGACCACTTGCATCGATCGTGGCATGAGCTCGGCCCTTGAAACTGCCAATTGCGGCGATGCGATCATCAACGATCGCGACGTCCCCCTTGAATCTACTCAGCCCGCTTCCATCGACAACGTTTGCGTTCGCAATCAGCAGGTCAAATCTCATTTGCGCATCGAGGGAGTAGCTGATGCCAGCGGCGAAGGAGAGGGAGACGGAGCAACCATAGGTAACGGAAGTGGTTTCGAATCCATTATGCCAAGACCCTCTTTCACGAGGTAAACCTTGTTGGCCTCGACGTCGGTCAGCGTCTCTGTCTTTCCTGTCGGCCATTCGACTTCAACCCGCGGTATTTTGACAAGCTGGCCGAGCCCGAAAGTCAGCGGCATTTCGTTCTGCGAGCAATAACTCGAACCCACACGGACTGTGTTCCAGAGTCGAGCACCATCAGGAAGAAAGAGAGTGATCTTGGCCCCGATCCCGTTCCTGTTCGCCTTGGTGCCTTCTGTCCTGAATCGCACGAATCGATTCTGATTCCCGCCTTCATTACGGAGGAGATACGCCGGACCACCGTTGGTTGAGATCAGAATGTCAGAGTCCCCGTCGTTGTCATAGTCGCCGTAGGCCGTCCCTCTCCCAACGATCGGACGCTGAAAAGGTTTGCCGGCCTTCTTCGAGACTTCTGTGAATTGCTTCTTGCCGGCATTACGGAAAAGTTTCGGACTCTGCGCGTATGTGATCTTGGGTTGGACCTTGCTGATATCGTCAGCAACGTGACCGTTGGAAAGGAAAAGATCAGGCCATCCATCGAGATCATAATCGAAGAAGAATAATCCGAACGTCAGGCTTAAGAGTGTCGATTGCCCTACAGTCGAAGAAGGCGCCTCATCAATAAAGAGGCCCCCGGCCTTTCCTTCATTGTGATAGAGCCCGAGCATCTCGTTTGAGAAATTACCGATTGCAAGGCTCGGATATCCCGATCGATCATAATCGGCTGTGTCAACACCCATGCCCGCTCTCGCCTTTCCCTCTTCACTGAATGCAATACCCGCGGCAACCGCAGTCTCGGTGAAGATGCCCTTGCCACTGTTGTGGTAGAGCTTGTTGGGTTCAGTATCATTTGCAACGAAAATGTCAGGCCAGCCATCGCGGTCATAGTCGAGGACAACTACGCCAAGAGATTTGCTCGTAGGATCGTGAATGCCCGCCCGCTCTGAAACATCTTCGAATTTGCCGGCAGTATTGCGGTACAGTCGTGAGCTTTGGCCCTTGTAACTCTCAGGCGTGCAATAGCTCTTGTTCGTGCCGTCGAGCGTGCAATGAAGGTCCTTCTCTATCGACCAGTCGACGTAGTTGCAGACAAAAAGATCGAGAAAACCGTCCTTGTCGAAATCCAGCCAGGCAGCGCTTGTCGAGAATGCGGGTGTGGCTGTCAATCCGGTCTTTGCGGTGACGTCGGTAAACTTGCCAGTGCCACCATTTCTGAAAAGCCGGTTCTGGCCAAGCGCCGTGACGTAGATGTCGACCCATCCGTCATTATCATAGTCAGCCGCGGCGACACCCATTCCGTACATTGGTTTCGCAAGGCCAGCCGCCGCCGTGACGTCAGAGAATTTACCGTTCTGGTCATTGTGATAGAGAGCCATCACCGAACGCCGTTTCTTTGGCGCATCCACGAAGTCCATCGAATTGACGAGGAGAATGTCCTGCCATCCGTCGTTATCGTAATCGAGGAAAGCGCAGCCGGATCCGGTTGTCTCAGGGAGGTATTTCTTGCCGTAGGCCCCATTGTTGTGGCGAAATCGAATGCCCGCTTCCTGGGTGACATCAGTGAACTCAACCGGTGTCAATGGAGGAGTCGGTGACGCCGAGGCCCCGGGTGAAGGTGAAGTCTCTGCTGAAGCGGGACTTGCTGTCGGACTTGCACTCGATTGCAGATCAGCGACTGAAGCCTGACGATTGCAGGATGAGAGCAAGGCAATTGCTGCCGAGGAACACCAACCAGTAGGTCTTTTTCATCGTATATAGAGCTCTTAGTATGTTGTACCGCCTTCAGGGCGGAATCTTGTCGATTGACTTGAATGCCATTTATCCTAACGCGAAGCGCCGACCTGTAACAAGCGCTCGAAACGGCAGGGAAAAGTTGAAGCGATTGAACAACAGGATATTGCTCAGAGGAGTTCGTGACCTCGCAGCCACAGATCGGGACCTTGCCTTGATCGCTTCGCGTCACGGTCCACCTCCGCTCTGGGAAAGGGAAGAGGGCTTCCACACACTGATCCATATCATCCTCGAGCAACAGGTATCACTCGCATCTGCCAGGGCGGCCTACAACCGTCTCGAGCAGGCAACTCGATCGGTGACGCCTGAAAACTTTCTGCAACTCAGTGACACGCAACTCAAGCAGATTGGGTTCAGCCGCCAGAAGACTCAATACGGCCGCAACCTTGCTTCTGACGTGCTGGAACGTCGCCTTGACCTGGCGGGCTTGCAGAAACTCGATGACCACGATGCCAAAACGGAATTGATGAGAGTCAAAGGCATCGGCACCTGGACGGCCGAGATCTATCTGCTGATGGCGCTGGGACGGCGCGACATCTGGCCCACGGGAGATCTCGCCATTGCGAGCGCGGTGCAGAGGGTAAAAGGGTTGACCACTCGGCCAACTGACCAGGACCTGATTGAAATGAGCGAAGCGTGGCGTCCGTGGAGAGCGGTTGCGGCCAGGTTGCTGTGGCACTTCTATCTTTCCGAGCGCAACGGACGCCAGGACTGAACTGTATGCTCGACTTTAGCGCATTGTTGGGGCAACCTTAACTCAAAGGAGTGCCTATGAATGAATCGATCGATTCCAGGGTAGATCGCAGCGCCTTCTCCGTTGTGTCGTTGGATGAGGCGGACACCGAGATTGATTACTGGTTATCGAGAACCCCTCGTGAACGGCTGGAAGGTATAGAAACAACTCGGCAGGTCTTGTATGGCTACACCTCCTCTTCCGTCCGATTTCAAAGAGTTTTTGAGATTGCTGATCTCACATCAGGTTGAATTCCTGCTGATCGGTGGTCACGCTGTAGGCTACTACGGATATGTCAGGGCTACCGCCGACATGGACATTTGGGTGAGGTCCGATGCCGGTAACGCGTCACGAATTGTCTCTGCGATTCGGGATTTTGGCTTTAGTCAGCGCGAGCTGAACGAGGAGCTCTTCTTACAGCCATCCAGGATCGTTCGAATGGGCGTTCCACCATTGAGGATAGAATTGCTCACCTCTATCTCCGGTGTAACGTTCGAAGAATGTTGGCAGGCACGCGAAGAGATCATTCTAGACGAAGCTGAACGTTCCCATCATCAGCTTGCATCACTTGAAAGCCAATAAGAAGGCCAGTGCTCGAAGTAAGGATATGGTCGATCTTGAACATCTTCCGTAGCCTTCCAGCCTTCCTCCTAAAGGCGGTACTTCATGCCTGAGAACACTGTCGTTGCGGGATGATAAATCTTCCAGTCGAACCAGTAGTCCTTGAGCAGGAAGACCCGCTTCAGTTCTTTGCCCTGCAGCGGACCTGATACCGCGCGTCCTGTGAAATCCCATTTGCTTCCAGTCTGTGCATCGATGAACATCGGAGGCTCGGTGTTCAGTTCGACGAAGAACTCGAGGGTTCGACCTTCAACTCTCCTGTTGAATCCGCGCACGGATTTCCCATCCGCCGCGGCCACAATCATCAACGGCGTTCCGCCCAGTGAATCAATAATCAGACGTTCTTTCGCGACAATTTCGATCGGATAGGCACGCGAAGCGCCGTTCTCTTCGACGCCGAGAATCAAACTCCGTGTGTCCAAACCGTCCCGCGCGTCGCCGGAGGTCACGGTGGGAAGCTTGAGGATGCCTTCTTCCCAGTTCGCAGGCGAGTACTTACTCGCGACAGTTTCGTTGGGATTCAGGACTCGCCCCTGAGGATTCTCGCGCTTCCATATGGCGAACGAAATCTCGTCATTGAAAACTGCATTCAGCTTTTTCCCTTTTAGAGGTCCCTGAATCGCTTCACCTGAGACCTGTTGCCACCAGGAGCCGGTCTCTTCATCTCTCATGATGAAGTTCTGGTTATTGATTCCAGCCAGATGAAACGTGAGCACTCGATTGTCTACCGTTCGCTCCCACACGAGACCCGTGTGGCAGAGCGTTCAGTAGGTCGCCGCAATCGGCGTCCTCCCGACCGTGTCCTGAACGATGTGGTGATAAGCCATTTGGCGGACCGGATACGCTACAGCTTCGTCATTGATTTCGACACTCATGACGATATCGTCACCCGCAACGAAACTGGTGTCGCTTGCAACTGAGAATCGCGGATCAGCAAGCGGATTGAACATCCATTCGAAGTGGTTCTGGCGGGATGCCCAAACGGTCGAGGTCGCAACCAGCACGATGGCTGCAAGGGCTGCCTTTCGCCACCACGCACGCGCGCCTCGCCACATGATCGCTGCAACCAGAGCTGCTCCCATCGCGATCACAACAGTAAGCAGCGGTGACCATCTGCGGAGAAAATACGACAGCTCGATCTGACCGCTTGTTTGCGGCTTGAATGGCTGGATGAGAAACACCGGGATGAAAACGATCGCAATCGCGAGTGCGACCGCAAGAAACAGCACAAGAGCCCAGAGCCTCCGGGCCGAACGTGAGTTGATCATATTTGTCAGAATGTTTGGCGTGCGAGTGTTTGGTCATTTAGGAATTTGCCTGACGCCGGAGGCGTCCAGATCGTAGCCAGGGGTTGAGTCTTCGAAAACCCCTGGTTGCATCGTGCGAGGAGTGCTCCGGAGGGATGCGAGAACGAACAGGGGTGACCTGCGTCTTTTCTCGCATCCCTCCGGATGCATTGGTCAATGGAATCGATCCAGGGGTTTCGAAGACTCAACCCCTGGCTACGTTCTCGCACCGCTGCGGTGATGCGCTGCTTCGCAGCGCCCGAGCGGGTTGATATCCTATCTCTGAGCAGTCGTGTCTCGATTCCTCCGCCTTCCTGCAACATATCGCTTCAGCCTTCGGCTTCTTTTCGAGCGCGACAGTTCCGTGTTCATGAATCTGCTGGCGCTCGTTGTTGTCTTCGGGATGGAGTTGCCGGTATGGACCGGTAATCGCCTGTGCGGATTCATCTGCCTTGAATCGACGGTAGAGCTTCTCCTCGCGGGCAGCCTGCTCCGTCTTGCCGAGACCCTGATAGCAGAGCATCAAATTGTAATGCGCCTGAAGGTCTTCAGGATCGACGGCGAGAACCTTTTCCAGCCAGACGATCGCCTCGTCGTACTTTCGCTGAAGAAAGAGCACGCGCCCTGTCTGATTGAGGACGACGCGATCTCGCGGATACATCGAAGAAGCCGTCTTGAGATGCTTGAGAGCGTCGTCGTACTTTCCTTCTGCTTTGAGTGTCAGCGCGTAGAAGAAATGACTCTTCGCAAGGTTTGGATTGATCTCGAGCGCCTTGCGCAGAACTTCCGCGGCGGCTGCCATCTGACCTTCCTGAATCCGGGCGCGCGCGACGTTAACCCAGCCGTCAGCGTAACCCGGCTCCATCTCAGTCACCTTCAAAAATGCCGCTTCAGCACCTTTGATATCGCCCTGCAGCAGCAGTCCAATTCCGTAATCATTCCAACGTTCTCTGACCTCAGGATTCATGACGGACTTCATGGGCGGTAGCTTGTCACCACGATTCGCCACGCGCAGCGTCACCGCGTCTTCGGCCATGACTACAATCGGAAGATTCGGAATCTCTTTAACCTTGCCAGAGACCTTCGATGTGTCACCGTTGAATACCCATCCGCCGTCGTCGTGCCCGTGAGCTATCGAATAGGTCTTCTGCTCAGGGTCTCGCACACCCGCAAATGACCATTGCGTGTTCCACCAGGCGAATTTCCTGTAATTCACCTTCGCCTTCAATGTGATCTGATCGCCGGCATCGGCTGGAATCTTGAGCCGGTAATGCACGGTATCGGCCGCGCCAGGTGGTATCAGACGAACATAAGCGACAGACCTCGCAGCCCATGCATTTCGCTTGTTTATCGGGTTGCCGCGCTCGTCGAGAAGCAACGATCTGTAGAGATGCGCGCCCTTTTCAACTGGCCCTCGCCCTTCATCCTCGACCATCCCGCTCCAGAAGAGCACCTTGCCGTTATTGTCCACAGCCTGCAGCTCGACCCAGACGTCGAATGCATCGACGGTTCCGCCCGGGAAGAAGTGGCCGACCTTGCGCGTCCGCACCACAACCTCGACGCGCATCTCATCGCCGCGACGTACTGCGACATTCTCGACCTTGTTGAGCGGCGCAATCACGTCAACTGGTTTGGCTATGAAGACCTTCTGCGCGCCAAACTCCATCGATTCCTCGCCTACCGCGAATGTCGATGCAGCCTTCGGTTCCTCGCTGCGCACTCGGCTCTCGGTGATCTCGCGCGGCGTTGCAGGTGTCATTGCAAAAATGTCCACGCTGACTTGCTTGTCCTTCAGGAAGTCGGTGACCGTTTTGAGCTGCACTTCGTCCTGATTGACGAACGGCAACGCCGTGTTCGCGCCCGGGAATCGATGCGATCGGACCATCCCGTTCTTCGCCGCCGGATCATTCGACGCTACAAGCGGCATGTGGCAGTCCGCACATTTCATTGATTTCGGAGGGTAATAAAACGCACGCGCGCCCTGTCCCGAGACACCAGATGCCTGCCAGTTGTCATAGTCATTGAATCCACGAAACCAGCGATAGTCATTGACTGGAACGTCCAGATGGACCTTGTGACACGACGAGCAGAATTCCGCCGTGTTCTCCCGCATGAACGGCTTCATGAACGTGCGCTTGTGCGGCTCTGTATTGGCAAAGGTGATGAAATCGTGTCCCCACTTCAGCAATCCGTTCTCGCTCGCCGCCATGTCGTGAAGTGGCGGATATTCGATCTCAAAATCTCCCTGTCCCATCGAGCTTCGAACGTGCACGATCGAATGACACGAGGTGCAGCTCAGCCCGTTCTGTGCTTCAGGCGTGTCGATCTGCTCTTTGATCGGCTTGTCGAAGCGGCCGTTAAAGAAGACCGCGTGATCGTGACAGCCCGCGCACCACCTCGAGGGTTTTGTCCCGATGACATCCTGCATGTACTCGATCGACTTGCGGTACCACTGATTATTGAACGAGGAGAAATGGTGCGCTGATGAGTTCCACTGATCGTAGATATCTTTATGACATCGCGCGCATGTGTCCGATGTCATAAAGAATGTCGCCGGAATGATTCCATTTACGTTGGTGTTTGAAGACGACGGAAAGAATGGGCTCGAAGGTCCGGGTCCTTCACCATCCATCGACAGAGGAGGCGAGCTCGGATTCTTGATGTAGTCGCGGCTCGCTCGGCTGTATCGCTCGTAAAAGCCGGCGACCACGGCGAAGAGCACACTGAAGGCAATCACGAAACTGAGGGCATGCGCAAACTTTCGACTATGCCCACGATTCTGTGATCGCCGCGAGAGCAATACCATCGACATCATCAGCGCGCCAATCACACCGGCGATCACATGCGTCCATGATGCGCGCGGATTGGGTTTCGTGTATGTGCTCGCTTTGATGAGGATGTAGATTCCGCACGCCGCGCTCAGAAGCAATGGAATGGCATTCACGCGTGCAACAGCCGATATGTCTCGCCAGTTCCGGAATAGAAAGTAAAGAAAGATGGCAGTCAGACCAACACCGAGCGCAAGATGCAGCATCAGGTTGACGACATAGACAGCCGTCGGAGTATCGAAGGCGGCGAGATACGAGCTGTTGATCAGGAGAAGAAGAAACCCTATAGCCAGAATCTTCACCAGCCGCGTGGTCGAACCTTGTTGTACCTGCATTTCGAGAAGATGTTAATCGAAAGGCTGAGACAGGGTCAAACAGTCAAATAGTACCTCCAGGGGGTGCGAATGCAACCACAAACTAAAGTTTGAACTCAAACCACAATGAGGTTTGAGTTCAAACTTTAGTTTGTGGTTGCACTCTAGTCCCCTGGAGGTACCCAATCACCGAACATCTTCCCGGGATTGAGAATCCCGTTCGGATCCATTGCCCGTTTGAGAGTTTTCATCAGGTCAATCGTTGAACGATCGAGCGCGATATCAAGATACGGAGCCTTGGCATACCCAATTCCATGTTCGCCGGATATGGTCCCCCCAAGCCGAACGGCGCGAGCAAATATTTCCTTAACCGCCTCGTGCCCCTGGTCGCGCTCGTCCGGAGTATCATTCGGCAGCATGACGTTCACGTGCAGGTTGCCATCACCGGCGTGACCGAAAGTGGGAATCAGGAACCCGTACCGCGCCCCAACATCCTCAATGAACTTCAAGAGCTCGGGAATGCGCGAACGCGGAACGACCACATCTTCGTTGATCTTCCGCTTGCCCGTGCGCTTGACTGCGGGCGAAAGCTTTCTCCGAACCTCCCAGATCCCGGCCGCTTCCTCGACTGTTGCGGCGGCGCGAAAGTCGATTGCACCGCTGCGCAAACAGACTTCGCGCACAATGGCTGCTTCGCGGTCAACGGCTTCTTTGAGGCCGTCCACCTCGATGATGAGCAGCGCACCTGCTGACCGCGGTAACCCGGATGGTTCATAGTCCTCGATAGCGTTGATCGACGCACGATCCAGAAGCTCGAGTGCCGCAGGCAGGATGCCCCCATCCGAAAAGTTAGCCACGCATCTGCACGCGTCTTCAGCCGAACCAAAGACGGCAAGCGACGTGTGACGAGCCTCGGGGAGCGGAAGCAGCCTGAGAATGCATCGCGTAATGATCCCGAGCATGCCCTCGCTTCCCACCATCAGCGCGGCAAGGTTGTATCCTGTAGCATTCTTGGTCGTGCGCCCACCCGCATGTACGATCTCGCCTGTAGGCGTTACAAAGTCGAGGCCGAGCACGAATTGTTTGGTCGCACCATACTTCGCGCAGCGTGGCCCGCCCGCGTTTTCAGCGATATTGCCCCCGATAAAAGAGTCTTTCCAACTCGCCGGATCCGGCGGATAGAACAGTCCCTCGGCCTCAACCGCCTTCTGAAGATCAAAATTCGTCACGCCAGGTTCAGTAACCGCCACAAGGTCCGCTTTGTTGATCTCGAGTATTTGATTCAATCGCCGCGTCGCGAGGACGACTCCTCCGCGAACCGGGACCGCGCCGCCCGTGTACCCGACGCCTCCGCCGCGCGCTGTCACAAAGAAGCGGTGGTGGTTTGCAAGCTTGATGATTGCTGCAATCTCTTCGGCTGTTCGCGGAAAGACGACTGCGTCGGCGGGATACACTTCTTTCAGAGCGTCCTGCGAGTTCTCGGTGATGATTTCAGGCGAAACCGAAACGTGCTCTCGCCCGACTATTGTCCTCGAGACTGCTGACTATGCTGTTGCTGTCGTGTCATAGGGAATTGAAGCTTATATCAAGCTCCCGAACCTGCGAAATGATTACGTCGGCCTCCGGCTGTCGCTCAAAGTCGAGAGGAGGATAGAGTGCCGAGACCACGGCAACGTAGTCAGCTCCTGCTGCGATTACATCACGAGCTCTGTCGCCCGTGATTCCTCCTATTGCCACGATTGGACGATCACTGATTGCCCGGGCTTCGCGCAAGAGTTCGAGGCCGACCACCGGGTCCGGATTGTCCTTTGTTGCGGTCGGATAGATGGGACCAACGGCCAGATAGTCTGCAGAGGTATCGAGGCCGGCGCGAAATTGTTCGATCGAATGCGTTGAAAGCCCGATGATGACGTGAGCACCAAGGATCTCGCGCGCTTCGTCGACCTTCATGTCGTCCTGGCCCAGGTGAACTCCGTCTGCGTCTGCCGACATGGCCACGTCAACACGATCATTCACGATCAATGTTGCGTTCATCGCCCGCGTCAGCTTGAGGCACTTTCGAGTCATTTCGAGAAGCTCGCGAGCCGTCGCATCTTTGTCCCTCAGCTGAATCAATCTCGCCCCACCGAGAAGCAGCTGAGCCACAATTTCATCATTTGAGCGTCGCCCGAAACGCGGGTCGGTGATCGCATAAAGCCGGTTTTGGGGGAGAAGGATCATGTTCGTGCAGGGAAACAAAAGCAGGGAACAAAGAAGTTACGCAGAGAGCGCAGAGATAAGACGGAGAACTCAGTTATCGTGTTTCTCTGCGCCCTCTGCGTCTTATCTCTGCGCTCTCTGCGTAACTTCTTATTCTACTCATACCTCCAACTAGAAGCTGATGCTCGTGCTTACCCCCGGCTTATTGCAGAACGCGAGCACGAACGAAAAGGCATACCGTCCGCGGGCATATGTCACCATTGGATGAACTCTGGACCCATCAAAGATTACCAGTCCCGAGAAATGTTCCGAGAAATAGACGTTCAAGCCTCCGATCGGCAGCCATCGATGCTCGTAGGTACCGTATGAGATGCCCGCATAGGGTGCGATGGGAAGCCTCGTCTCACGCTTCAGATTCTTGCTCAGCGTTGCATAGAACGATTGGCCACGCGGCGTGCCAATCCGATCCGAGCTTGTGCCGATAATCACGGCGGGTCGACGCGCCGTCTCTGCAATCGCAAGCCAGTTGACGAGAGGACTGACGACGCCCGCAGTTTCCTCGGCTCTCGGGTTGACCTCAATGCCTGCTGTGAGCCGCGGATGAAGCCTGTAGGTCATCGTCGACCTTAGCGAAGCTCGCGCCACAGCCCCCGGTATCACCCTGAGACCAAAAGTCCACTTCTCCTGACTGTCGTTTTCTGCCCCGCTCACGGCGCGGCCCTCGCCCGGTCAGAGTGGTCAGCTGGGAACGCTTGAAGCTCCCGCCCGCTCCTTACTCTTCGCGAACGCTATCTGCTCGCGCTTTGCGTCCTTGTTCCCTTCGGCAACAAGCCGGTCGATATGCCCCTTTATCTCCGCCTGAGTAATGACACTACGGTAGACGGCAACTACTTTGCCATCGCGTCCGATGATCACGGTCGCAGGAAGGCCAGGCCCGACTCCGAACCTCGCCATGTCAGCGGTTGTTGCCCCGAGCAGAACTGGAAAGTTCACACCGGCGTCTTTGATGAACGCACGAACTGCCTTGAGGTCCTCGAGCGTGTCCGCAGATGCTCCGATCACCTGAACACCATAAGCAGCATACTGATTCTGAATCGCGGCCAGGTCCCGCATCTCTGTGCGGCACGGTCCACACCATGTGGCCCAGAAATTGAGAACCACAATACGACCCTGATAGCTACTGAGCTTCTGCTCCGCGCCGAACATGTCCTTCAGAGCCAGCTCCACCTGCGTCCCTATCGTTTTTGATTCGGATGCTGCGCGAGCCGACGGAGGTTCGAGAACAGTCAAGGAATCGACTTGAACAAGGTTCTTTCGTTTACTTACGCGGACGCGTCCTGTGATTTCCACGCGACTGCCCACATATCCCAGCCAATTCTTTCCCGTCCGGCGATACTCGCCGGTCTCAAGCTGGTAGAAAAGCGTAGTGCCGTCAGGCTTCAGGACAGCAAGCAGCGTCGGATCTCCATTTGCGACGCAAGTTGCCGCGCTTGCAAGGTCGTCAGCCGAGCCGTAGGGCACAGTGCGGCGGTCTGCCTTGGCCCAGCATTCTTCGCAACAGACGATTTGTCCTTCCAGGCGCTGAGCGCCCGAGAACAAGGCGACTAGAAATAAAAGTACGAGCAATTTGTTCCTCCATTCGAATCTGCGATTATATAGTAAGTAGGTGCGTCATGGGCAGCGGTCAGGCTAGTGGCTCGTGGCTGGTGCCAAGTGCCGCAAGTGCAATTAAGGCCTTTGACTAGTACTCAAGACGACTGGCACTGCCTCACTGCACTGGCCACTGACCAGCCGGCCTCCCTGGCCACTGCTTCACTCTTATGGATCAAATACCTGATGCAATAATTCTGCTTGGTGGCGTGGTTCTGGGGCTTATAGCGGGCTACCTGCTTACTCGCCTGGCTGCCACAAACCTCAAATCTCACTCGACTGACCTTCAGGAGCGGCTGGATAAGACGAGCGAGGAGCTGGTTCGGACAAAAGAGAATCGCGCCAGCATCGAGGCAGCGGCAGAAAGCGAGAAGAAGTCGTTCCTCGCTCAGCTCCAACTGCTCGAGGACGCAAAAGCCGAGCTCTCCGACGCCTTTTCCGCGATTTCGGCGAGCGCGTTGAGCGCCAATACGCGGTCATTCTTCGATGTGGCGAACTCAAAATTCTCTGACCTCATAAACCCCGTGAGTGTTGCTCTCAAGACGGTCGAAACTCACATCCGCGAGCTCGAAAGCAAGCGCGAATCGGCGTATGGGGAAGTCAGACACTACCTCGACACGATGAAAACATCGCAGCAGGAACTTCGTCAGGAGACTGCAGGTCTGGTGCAGGGCTCTACGCTCTCCGGGAGCAAGAGGCCGATGGGGTGAGGTACAGCTCAAGAGGGTCATCGAGCTGGCTGGAATGATCAATCATTGCGATTTCTTTGAACAGAAAACGCTGACGACAGAATCGGCAACCATGCGACCGGATGTTATCGTTCGCCTCCCATCCGGTCGATCTGTGGTCGTTGACGCCAAGGTACCTCTCGAGGCCTATCTCGACGCTTGTGAAGCGACTGACGAAAGCGAGCGGACAAACAAGCTGAAGCTTCATGCCAGACAAGTGCGCGCGCACATCGGCAATCTGAAGAACAAATCCTACTATCAGGCCATCCAGCCCGCTCCGGAATTTGTTGTGCTGTTTCTCCCGAGTGAGGTCTTCTACAGTGCAGCTCTCGAACAGGATCCGTCGCTTATCGAGCACGGAGCTGACGAGGGAGTCATTATCGCCACGCCGACTACATTGATCGCGTTGCTGAAGGCGGTCGCGTATGGCTGGAACCAGGAAAAGCTAACGCAGAACGCGCAGACAGTCAGCGATCTCGGTCGCGATCTTCACGAACGACTGGTGGTTGTTTGCGAGCATATAGAGAGACTCGGGAAATCGATCGGTCAGACCGTCGAGGCTTACAACAAGACTGTCGGCTCTATGGAGTCGCGAGTGCTTGTAAGTGCCCGGAAGTTTAAGGAGCTTGGAGCCGCCAGGGAGAACGAAGTCATACCGGATTTGACCGAAGTCGATCGAGAGCCAAGACCGCTACAAGGGTCTATTCTCGATGAGACAGCTCTACAAAAGTTTTCAATTCTTTCCACAGATGCCCGCCAGGACGATCGCGAAATAAAGTAATTCCGTGTCCTTTTTCCGTGTGTTCCGTGGTTATTTCTTCAACGCTTCACTGAGTGCTTCCATAAAAAAGTAATCGCCCCACATCACCGACTCATCGACTCCCCAGTTCATCGGCTTGTGGTAGACGCCATGCCGCAGGATGCCTTCGTATCCGGCTTCGCTTCGTCCGAGAAACTCATCCGTAGACAAAGTTGCAAGGATGGTTAGTGCGGCATCTCGGTAGGTTTCACGGCTCTCTTTCTTTACTTCAAGGTCTTTGAGCTTCCAGAATGCTCCGGCGGCGATGGCTGCTGCTGAACTGTCGAGCGGCTCGTCCGGGATATTCGGAGCTCCGTAATCCCAGTATGGTACGCCATTGTCCGGCGTGTTCTTAAGGTAGTATCCAGCGCAGCGCTCGGCCGTTTCGAGGAAGAAGGGATCGCGAGTGAAACTGTAGGTGTCGCAATAGCCATACATTGCCCACGCAAGGCCCCGCGACCAGCAGGTGAATGGAGAGTATCCCTGCTGGCTCGACAGATTCCTGAACTCGCCCGCGAACCGGATTGAAGATGCCTTCGTGCATCACCATCCCGTCGTGATCGAATATCCGCGAGCCATCCTTTTGAACGAGGAACTTCTCGGTCGTTCGCGCATGCGTCGTCGCTCTGCGATAGAGCTCTTCATCACCTCCCAGCTCATGCGCGCGAAACAGGAGGCGGATGTTCATCATGATGTCAACAAAGAGCGATTGCGGGCCGTGAAACGAATAGATGTAATGATGCTCTCCGGTCTCCTTCCATCTGAACGACTGAATCGTGCCGGCTGTGATCAGCAGATCCTTCAGCCATTGCTTCTGAGGATCGCCATCATCCAGCAGGCGATACCATCTGTCGGCTGTTGACATGAAGATAAACCCGAGGTCGTGAACGTCTCGATCGAACTTTCGATGCTCGAGGGCGCGCGAATGTTCTTCAGCGACTTTGCGCCACTTGTCGTCCCTTGTGCGCTCGAATGCGAGCCACATCATTCCGGCGTAGAAACCGGGGCACCAGTCAGTCCAGATATAACCGGGACGCGTCCAGACACCCTTCTCTGTATAGATCGGAGCCGGTTTGCTGGCCGGCCATTTGGGCCGCATATTCCAGACCTGACCCATCCCGAATTCGAATGCGCTTTCGAATTGTGCGCGCAGCGCCTCTTGATTCACGTTGCCGATGATCTTCATTCACAGTCTCCGAAGATTCATTCCACCACTCACCTCGAGCACCGTTCCGCTGGAGTAACTGAAGTCTCCACTGACGAGCGCGCCAACGGCCCTTCCTACATCTTCAGGAAAGCCCCACCGGCGCTGCGGAATAAGACCTTCGGAAATAAGCTTGTCATACTTCTCCTGAACTGCGGAGGTCATATCGGTCTGAATAATCCCGGGCCGGACTTCGTAAACATTGATGCCATATTCGGAAAGCCGGTCAGCGAAGATTGCCGCCGCGTGGCTGAGGCCGGCTTTCGAGATGCAATACTCGGCGCGCGAGGGAGATGAAGTGTAGGCAGATACTGACGTAACAAAAACAATCGATGGCGCAGTCTGAGGGTCCCTCTTGACCTGCTCGATCATCTGTCTCGCGACTCGTTGTGTGAAAAAGACAGAGCCGCGGAGATTGATCGACATGACGCGATCAAAGCTCTCGGGTGTCATATCAAGAACATCAACTCTTTTCTCTGGCGCGACGCCCGCGTTATTAACAAAGACGTCTACGCGTCCGAACTCCGCAAGGGTCGTCTCGAGCATTCGCGCGTGATCATCGAGGCGCGCGACATCACCTTCGAGTGCCAGAAAGCGCGAACCAAGTTCCTTGACGCGCGTGCTGACCTCGAATATGCCGCTTTCAGTCTGTGATGGGTCGAGACTTCGAGAATTGCCGCTGATGTCAAAGCCGCGTTTCGCGAGCTCGATAGCGATTCCGCGCCCTATGCCGCGACTCGCGCCGCTGACAAACGCGACCTGTCGTTGGTTGGCCATTGGGGAAAGGTGCTGAGTGCTGGGTGCTGAGTGCTGAGTGCTGAGATTTGAGTTCGAAGCTTTAGCTTGTGGTTGGATTCGAAGACCAGCAAGCTTAACAGCTTGCAACTCGCGTAAACTTAACTCAGCACTCAGCACCCAGCACTCAGCACTCAGCACCTTCTTCTAATTCGGTCTTTGTTGTCTCTGCGCTGCAGCTTTGTCCGCTGCTTCCTTGTCCTGGACGTTGATGTCCACCTGGACTTCGACGATATCCTGGATCGGGTTCATGTTGGAATTGTAGTTGATGCCGTAATCTTTGCGATTGATCTCGAATCTCGCACGGAACCGGCCGCGATTGTTGTCGTAAAAGACCTGCGTCAAAGGAACTTCGATTTGCTTTGTAACGCCATGCAGCGTGAGATCGCGCGGTGATAGTGTATTTCTTGTCTGCGGTCTTGGTGATCTTCTTCGAGACCAGTACTATCTGCGGATACTGCGCAACGCCAAAGAAATCATTGCTCTTGAGATGATTGTCGCGGCGTTCGTTGCGTGTATTGATGCTCGTGGCGTCAATCGTGATCTTGAAGGTCGAGTTCTCGATTTTGGCTGCATCAAGCTGTATGTCTGCTTCCCATTTGTCAAAAAAGCCGTGCGCCGTTAGCAGGCGTGCTTCGGCTACGAAATTGATCTGACTGTGCGCCTTGTCGACGATATGGGGTTTGGGTTGGGCCGCCGCGATTGCTGACACCGAAAGCAGAAGCAGCGGTAGCAGAATTCTTTTCATGAATCTTCTCCTTGAATTGTGTTTCCGGAAATTTGTGCCTTATCACGAGACGATTCCCGAGGAGTGCTGGTTTCAGGTATGTTGTACCGCCTTCAGGCGGAATCCTGGTACGAGGTAACTTGATTGCGACGCAAAGCATTTGTAATGCAACTTCTTCCGGGCAACGAAGACCGGTACCTGCAAAGGCATAATCCGATCTGGCCGGAGCTCGAACGAGTGCTCAAGGCTCACGGCGTCAGTAACTATTCGATCTTTCTCGAGCGGGAAACGGGAAAGCTCTTTGCCTATGCAGAGATCGCCGATGAGGCGAGTTGGAACTCAATCGCCGAGACCGACGAGTGCCGTCGCTGGTGGACATCGATGAAAGACCTCATGGAGACCAACGAAGACGAAAGTCCGACGGCCGTTCCGCTCGAAGAGATGTTTCATTTGGATTGAGCCCTATTTTGGAGTGCGGCGCCTGGAGCTCGCCGCACTCAGCAAGCAGGCTTGCGCACTTCGTGAAGTTCACGTCGAGGTGTTAGACTCTCCTCCTACAAGACCAACCGAGAAGGGAATCATTAACAATAGATGACTCAAGTCGATTCTGCCCTCCCGTGGTATCGACAGGTCAACAGGGAGCAGTGGAAGGCGTTCCTCGCCACTTTTCTGGGGTGGGTACTCGACGGCTTCGACTTCACCATTCTGACCTTCGTTCTTCTTGATATTCAAAAAAGCTTTACGGTAGACAGCGCACTCGCCGGAGCCCTCGGCACTGTAACGCTGCTCTTTCGCCTGGTTGGTGGCGTGGTTGCAGGCTCTATGGCCGACAAGTACGGCCGCAAGCTGCCACTGATGCTGTCGATACTCTGGTTCTCGATCTTTGCATGTCTGAGCGGCTTTTCAACTTCGTATGCCATGCTCTTTGGCTTTCGCGCACTCTTTGGAATCGGGATGGGCGGCGAGTGGGCAGCCGGTATGCCGCTCGCGCTTGAACACTGGCCGGCACGCCTGCGCGGCATCGCATCAGGTCTGCTGCAGGGAGGTTACTCGTGGGGCTTTATCCTGTCCGCGATAGCCTTCCAGTATGTCTACCCGCTTTTCAGAGGTAGTGCGGATCTGGGTTGGAGAGTGATGTTCTGGATCGGTGTGCTTCCAGCGCTTCTTGTCCTGTGGATTCGTTCAGGGGTTTCAGAGAGTCCCGTCTGGCTTGCGCGTCAGAAACACCTTCGAGACACGCACAAGAAGGACCAGATGTCGATGGTCCGAATCTTCAGGAAGGATTTGCTCGGAGTAACAATCCAGTGTTCACTGCTCCTCGGCGCGTTCATGTTCTCCTATTATTCAATCAGTTTCTGGTATCCGACACTACTGCGCGAAACCGGACTCGAACCGATGCGCTATCTGATCGCGTTGAATCTCGGAGGAATCATTGGCGCTGCGTTCTGGGGAAGAATGTCTGAGACGCGGCTCGGCCGTCGCGGTGCGGCGACAGCCGCATCGTTGATGGCGATCGTGTTGATGCCTGTTTACCTTTCTGTGAGCTGGCCGATGCTCGCGGTGTTTGCCGCTTTCCTCATGGGTGCCGGTGGTGCCGGAATGTGGGGAATTATCCCGACTTATCTCACCGAGAGATTCCCAACATCCGCGCGCGGCGTAGGACCAGGCTTTGCCTATCACGCAGGAGCAGGTCTCGGGTCCATAACTCCGACGCTGATAGGGGCACTCAAGGATCGCGGTATGACGCTTCCGGTGGCGATGGGTTCGCTTATCGCCGCTTCGTGTACGACTGCAATCGTACTTCTATGGCTGGGCCCGGAGACGCGAGGCAGCGAATTCGTCGCGGTTGATGAACACGAAAAAGAACTGAAGGGTTCTGAAGCTGACAAAATAGTTACAGAAGAATCTTATCTGGAAGAAGCTCATATTGACACGAGATCGTAATTCCGCGAGAATCCGTAATCCCGGTATGCGCGGGCTCCCTCAGTCGCGCTGGCCCGCAAGTTTCATCGGGAAATTGAATACTGAATCTCTGGGAGGATCTATTTGATCGCGAGAAACAGGCTCGCCCTCTTCGCTTTATTCACCTTATTCATCCTATATTTCATGCCGGAGCTTTCTTCAGGGCTGATGCCAACTGCATCTGCTGTGACAGTTACGGCACGACCCGCGGCATTGAACGGCATCGCAGTTACTTCTGCTTCGAGTTACGGTCCATTGATAACACCAAACTCGCTTGCAGTGTGCTTCGGGCAATTCGTTACTACCGGTAACCAACAGTATTCGGCAACTTCTCTTCAGTTACCGCTAACTCTTGGGGGCATCAGTCTCTTTATAGACAACCAGCCAGCAGGTCTCTTGTATGCGGGTCCCACGCAGATCAATTTTGCGGTGCCTGCAAGTGTTGGTGAGGGAATGAAGAGGGTTGAAGTTACTGACGCGGATGGCGTGCACCGTGAAATCGAAGCGCCGGTGACTCGAGTTGCGCCTGGCCTGTTCTCTGCGCTTTCAAACGGACAGGGAACAGCGGCCGCGGAAACGACCTTCGATGGCGTGAATGTCCTGAGCGTGAGCAACCCTGATGGTTCCGCGCGCGAAGTGCAGCCGGGTACGCCACAACAAACCAATATTCTGGTGCTCTATGGTACGGGCTGGCGTTACGCACCGCGCTCTGACATTCGAGTGAAGATCAACAACATTCCGTCCCGCGTAGCGTACGCGGGTGAGGCTCCGGGCTACATTGGCCTCGATCAGGCGAATGTTCATATTCCGTGGCAGCTTTCAGGTTGCGGCACCGCAGAAGTCCTTATGACTGGTGGCGGTCGAGCGTCCAACGTAGTGACCATCAAGATAGGCGGTCCAAGGATTACATTGGCAGTTTCCCAGATCGAGCTCGGGCAAGCGATGAACGGCGACCTGACGCCAAGTGATCCGGTACAGTCAACGACATTCGATGCCGGCCGCATTCGTTACTACGATGCGTATCGCTTCAGGACGCTTTCGCCCAATACCGGCGTATCGATCGACCTGCGCTCATCTCAGTTTGACGCTGAGGTCAATCTATTCAAGGTCGCAGGCGAAGACCTGGTACCGGTTTCATCGGATGATTTCACAGGCGGCCTCGGCAACGGTGAGTTTGCAAACAAGAACGCGTTATTGCTAACGATGCTCACTGATCCAGGGGAATATGTCTTCTTTGCGTCGTCGTCGGACGACAATTCTGAAGGAACCGGCAGCTACTCACTCACTCTCAATGTCGTGCCGATGAAACTGGTCGACTACAGCCTTACTCCGCTGTCTGGCAACATCGGAACTACGGACATACAAACGTCTGCGGGCGACTACCTCAAGGTCTACTGGTTTCATGGGACGCAGCGGGCAGAAAGTGCGAGCCGTGATGCGTTCATCGGCGTTTGATTCTTACCTTTTGCTTTATCGCAATACCGGCCTCAATCTGATGAGCGATGATCAGAGCGGGGGAGGAAACGATGCACGGATCGAATACGTTCTGCCTGCAGACGGAATCTATCTCGTGTTCGCGACTCCATTCGCTCCACAACGGACTGGAAGCTACACTTTTACGCTGAGCCTTGCGGACTGATGTTTGAGTTCAAGCTTTAGCTTGTGGTCGCACGCGAGTGCCCGAAGAGCAAGCTGAAGCTTGAACTCCAAACAGTTACTCCCCGCGGGTCACAGGAATCGTAACGTTTGAAGGATATCGCGCCGTCCGAAAAACGGTGTGGGTAGCCTTCCTGAAATCGCCGGGCTTCGCATCGAAGATATTACGAACAAAGGTCTGCGGATTCCGGTCAATGATCGGAAACCAGGTGCTCTGCACCTGCACCATAATGCGATGCCCCTTACGGAACGTGTAGTTCTGCGTATGAAGGCTGAAAGAGTATTCGAGAACGCTTCCGGGAGTGATTGGTTGCGGATGCTCGAAGCTCTTCCGGTAGCGTCCACGAAATACTTCGTTTGAAACCATCAGTTGATAGCCCGCCAGATCCCATCTCTCCGGAAAGCTTTCCGGAAAGACATCGATCAGTTTCACCACCCAGTCGAGGTCGCTTCCAGTCGTTGAGGCGAACAGTTGAGCGATAACTTCACCTGCAATCGTAACGTCGTTCTCGAGAATTCTGCTTTCCCAGCTGAGGACATCGGGCCGGTCATCCACAAACCGCTGATCTTCGACGAGCCACGGCCCCCATTTCGATCCACCGGAAAAATATGTTGCCTGAATAGGCCGATGACGATAGGGAACCGGACGGTCAGGGTCCGAAACGAACGAATCAGCCGCATTCGCCGCTTCTGTGGGTTTGTCGAACGACAACTGCCGACCGGCACCGAAATACACCTTCTTCGCTTCGGTCTGTGCCTTCGGGGGCCACGCATCCCATCGTCTCCAGCGATTTGACCCCGCTTCGAACGTCAGCGCTTCGGGAAAGTCGAGCTTGCCTTTGTCCTTCAGGAAATAGGCAAACCACTTTGCCTGTAATTCATCGCGAAAGAACTCTGACGTCTTGCTGCCGAATGGAATCGGTCCAAGAGCCTCGCCCGTTCCGTGCGCCCAGCCGCCATGATTCCACGGGACCGACTACCAGATAGTTCAACCCACTTCCGGTTGCTGCTCTCTTTGCGCCATCTTTCGCGTCGTGCTTTTCCACTGCGTCGTAGATCGCGATCGGGCCGTAGAAATCCTCCTGATCCCACCATCCCGCAACGTTGAGTGTCGGAACTTTGACGTCTCGAATGTGCGGTATCATCGTTTGCCGCTTCCAGAAATCATCGTAGTCCGGGTGCGTAACAAAATCATTCCAGGTCGGAATCTTTCGGTGTAGATACTTCGCGTTGACGTTGCTCAAGGGACCGAGGGCCAGATACCAGTCGTAGGTATCGTATCTGTCAAAGGAGAACGACTTTATCTCCTTGCCGCTTTCCATCATCGCGGCGTACTCGAAGGCATAGCTCAATCGAAACGCGCCGTTGTGATGGAAATCATCGCCAAGCCACATGTCGGCAGGAGATGCCTGGGGCGAAATCGCCTTCAGTGCGGGATGCGGCTCAAGCGCTCCCATAATCGTTGTCCATCCGTCGTATGAAACCCCGAGCATGCCTACTCGTCCATTGTTTCCAGGAATGTTCTTGACCATCCACTCGATCGTGTCATACGTGTCCGTTCCTTCATCGATCGATTTCTGATCTCCCTGCATCCGCGCAGGGCGCAGCATCACAAATGTTCCCTCAGATTTGAACTTTCCGCGGATATCCTGAAAAGCGAAGATGTACCCGTCTTCCGCGAGCGACTTGAAATACGCATTGAACGTGCCTGCAGAGTCTTCGACGCCATAGGGTGTGCGGTTCATGATGATCGGCAGCGTACCCGTGCGTTCTTTTGGAATGAAGATCTTCGTGTTCAGCCGGACCCCGTCCCGTGCCGGGATCATCTCGTCACGAACCTCAAATCGATCGGCTATCCGAACCTGGCTCTCGCGCGCCGCCATGACCGCGATTGCCAGCATCGAGATCCCGAGCACTCCCGCGATCACAAGCCTAAGTCGTTTCATTTTACGTTTCTCCAGGAAAGGAAGAAGGTACGTTGTACCGCCTTCAGGCGGAATCGTGGAACCCTGATTGTACGATTCCGGCTAAAGCCGGTACAACGTGCCTCATCGTCTCAAGGCGTGCTAAACTTGCGTTCAACATCGTATGGCCTCAGATCCGATAGAAGGCAAATCCGAGCCTGAATCAAGATCGACCGAAGTGATCGAGTCGCGGGGCAGCATGCCTCAGGCACTCTCGGCGGGCCAACGCCTCAAAGGACGCTATCTTATTGATCGCGAGCTGGGACGCGGAGGTATTGGCGTAGTCTACCTGGCGCGGGATGAGCGGCTGCATTCCATGCCAGTCGTGATCAAGTTCCTTCTCGATGACTCAGGAAAGAGCTCGTGGTTGACGAAGAAGTTCCTTCAGGAAGCTGAAGCACTCACTCGCATCAATCATCCCGGAGTCGTGAGGGTTATCGATCGCGATACGACCGATGACGGCAAGCCTTTCTTTGTCATGGAATTTGTCAGCGGCCAGCCACTTCGCGCAGCAATCACGAGCAATGGGCTGAATCTCGAATATGCCGCGCAACTGATCCGTCAGATAGGCGCAGCGCTCCATGCTGCTCACCAGCAGGGAGTAATCCATCGCGACCTGAAGCCTGAGAACGTTCTTCTGCAATCGCTCACGGGCGGTGAAGAGCAGGCAAAGCTAATCGATTTCGGAATCGCAAAGATCCACGACTCGCAGTCTGGCGCCGCGACTGAGGTCGCAGTAGTTGCGGGATCGCTGCAATACATGGCTCCGGAACAGCTGAATTCACAGCCCGTCTCACCGGCGACAGATCTCTACGCGCTCGGGATCATTGCTTTCGAGTTGTTGACTGGGCGCCGTCCATTCAATCCGGATGCTCCTGGCTACCTTGGCGCCGCGCAACAGCTCGCCGGATTGCAGCAGACTGAAAGCATTCCTTCTCCTCGCGCGCTGCGGCCCAGTCTTCCGGCTGACGCTGAGACTCTGATCCTCAGCGCGTTGAAGTTCGATGCGCGATTGCGCCCGCAGGACGCGCGTGTCTTTGCCGACGATCTCGCGCGCGCTCTCCAGTCCGGCGCCGCAACTCCGAGTGCTCCCTTACCTCAATCGACCGAGGTATTGGGTGCTGTTGCGCCTGCCTCCATTCCAGTCGCGTCCCCGGTTGCCTCGCCAGTCACTCTGCAGTCTTCTCAAACGGCAGCGAGTGCGACCGAAGGCCGCTCAAAGGCTCGCATGGGATTGATCGCAGGCGCGATTGCAATCGTAGTCCTGGGGATCGTCGGTATTGTCTGGTTGATGACCTCCCGGCCCGAAGTTACACCGCAGGTCACAGCAAACCCGGCCGTGACAGATACAGGAAAGACGTTCAGCTATTCGATGTTGGTCCAGAAAGATCCTGGTCGATATCCCGGGAGCAAACCGTTTCAGCTTCCTGGCGAAGTGATCTTTTCGCCCGGTGACCGGATTCGGCTGGTTGTGACGGCTCCACAGCCGGGATTTCTTTACATAGTCAATGAGAGCCCCGACTCATCACAGAATCTGCTCTTTCCTTCATCGACGAGCAATGCCGGATCTGCCGAGGTTGCTGCGGGACAATCTATTCAGATACCTGAGCGCGGCGAGGGCTTCGTCTTTGATGAACAGCAGGGGACTGAGAAGTTGTGGCTCATCTGGTCTCGCGCGTCTGTGCCGCAGCTGGAAGCGGTAAAACGCTGGGCGAATCCCGAGGATCGTGGTCAGATCAAAGACGATGCGCAAAAGAATGCGATCCGTGAATTGCTTGGCCGCACTCCCGAAGCCAACGCCGAAAAAGATGAGGCGACGAAGCAGACGAATGTCCGTGGCACAAACGACGTGCTCGTAAAACTTGTGAAGCTCGAACACCATTAAAGTAACAGGTACGTTGTACCGCCTTCAGGCGGAATCGTCAGATGCGCGAATGCCCTCGACGATTCCGCCTGAAGGCGGTACAACGTACACAACGGAGGACACGAATGAACCTGAGATTGATTGCTGCAATCACACTCGTGATGACCGCATCTTCTGTCTACACGCAGCAACCCTCCGTAACGTCGGCCGTGCGCCCTGAGCTGGTTCTGCAAACCGGTGTTACGGCGCCCGTCGCGATTGTGGCGTTCAGCCCCGACGGGCAGCTACTCGCATCGATGAGCTTCTATGGCGGTTCCATCAAGCTATGGGAAGTAGCCTCCGGCCGCGAGCTCTATACGATAAGCCTCGGTGAGCGGAGTGCGATCACAAGCGCGATGAATTCGGCCTTCGGCTTCACGCCCGATGGCAACTCGGTTGTATCTGTGGGGTCCGGCGCGATCAAGCACTGGGATGCAAAGACAGGCAAGCTGATTCGAAGCCTTACCATCAACGAAGGTAAGGATTTCGGTATGGCAATGCTCAGCCTCAACTGCCAGCGAGCCGCAACGCTCTCCGATTCACGTCAGATATTGAAAGTGTGGGATGCGACCACCGGCCAGCAACTTCAAACGCAGTCTTATGCTGACCGCTCTAGCATCCACGCACTTGCGTTGAGCGCCGACGGCCGGCTGGTTGGAACCGGTGAAGAGCAAGACGAGGGCACAAATGAGCGGCGCCTGCTCGTGGTGCGTGATACTGCGTTCATGGAAGGCTGTGCAGACGATCAAGCTGAGCGAGACAGGTAAGAGAGGTGCGCCGGACAACACGCAGCCCATGCGCACTATTCGCTTCAGTCCCGACGGGCGTTTTGTGGGAATGGCACTCAAGGATCAGATTTACAACGTGGCTGCCAGCGCTCGCTAAAGAAACACCAGCGTCGGGACCGGTTTGAGATGGTGGGATGTAACGTCGGGCCGTGAGGCACACTCAGCGGTCGTTGCACCCGGCGGCGATCCGGTTAGGCGATTTCTTTATTGGAGCAGAGAACACTCTCGCGTGGAGCTTCGATGGCAAGCTATGCGCGGTGACTGGCGCCAGCCGCGAGGTCAAACTCTTCGACACTTCGAGCGGGCAAAATACGGCGACCATCGACGCCCATGAAGGAAGCGTGCTGACGCTTGCCTTTGCTTCAGACGGATCGCGTCTGGCAACTACGGGAATTGATCGCACGATCAAGATTCTGGGATATCAGTGGCAGCAATGCGAGCCGTCCTCAGCTTGTCAGAACCTTCGGCGGAACTGCGCTTCCCGTGAGCAGTGTGGCGTATGCATCAGATGGACGCGCAATAACTGTCGCCGGATCAAATGCTGTCAATCTATGGGACCTTTCGAGCGGCTCGGCTTCGCGGACAATGGAGATCGCTCCACCAACCATAAAGCGTCCAGCGGACCTGACTGAAGAGCTTACTCGAAGTTATCTGAGCGCTGGCGGTCAACTGATTGCATCGCGGACGAGCGATGGCTCGCTCAAGGTCTGGGAAACTCGAACCGGTCGCGAAGTGCGGAGTCTTACATTTGATCCGGAGGCAAGAGTCGGAGCAGGCGATCTGAGCTTCGACGGCAAACTCCTGGCCGTTCCTGAGGGCCGTGACTGGACACCTTCGGCGATGCCAGGCTTCCCAGGATCGACGATTTCTGCAGCTCCGGCACCGCCTCCTTCTCCTCTCGGAACTGGAACGGCAACTGGAACCGGAACGGGAACCGCAAGTGCGCCCGGAGGAAGCGATCCAAAAGCTGACGCAAAGCGTGAGAAGGAAAACCGGAAGCAGATGGAGAAGGAAGCGCGCAAGCAAATGGAGCAGATGGCGAAGTCCGGGCGCGGCATGGGTGGTTTCGGCGGAGCCGGCGGGATGAGCAAGGATGATATCGCGAAACTCCAGAAGATGGCGGAAGAGATGCAGAAGGCTGCAGCGAGTGGTGACTTTGGAAAGATGCAGGAAATGAGCGCGCAGATGATGAGCGGACTTTCAGGCGGTATTGGCGCTCTTGCAGGCGGAGCGGCTGGAGCTACCGGCACCGCAGCGGGTGGCACTGGAGCGCGCATTCGCGTTTTAGACACTGGCACTCAGGGGAATCCGCGCGAGATTCAGGTACCAGGAAGCATGATGGGTGCTCAGCATTCTGTTGTCGCTTTCAGTCCGGATGCGACGCGCCTTGCTGCTTCCAATGGTGGTGTTACGGTACGCATCTTTGATCTCGCTACAGGAAAGGAACTTTCATCCTTCACGCCACCGCGCGCAATGCAGGTGACTGATCTCGAGTTCTCTCCCGACGGAAAGATGCTTGCGCTTTCGGTCATGGAATCGAAAGCTGGAGTCACGGCGGACACGATAATGTCCGATTCCGGATTCCTGTCCAACTTCACCTACGCACTCAGACTTCTCGACGTATCCGACCCGAAGGCGCCTCCGCGCGATCTTCGCGCACTCTCAGGAGCAACGGCGAGCATCGATGCAATCGTCTTCAGCCCCGATAGCCGCTTTGTAACGGCTGGCGGACTCGATTCGATAGTCCGTGTATGGGAGACCGCAACGCGGCCGCGAAGTCGCAAAGCTTGCCGGTCACGCACTTTCAATCAACGCGTTGGATTTCAGTCCGGATGGCAAGACGCTCGTGAGCGGCAGCGAAGACGGGAGTGCAAGACTCTGGGACCTCGCAACCGGCGAATTGCTGCTGACGATGGTCTCAGTCAATCGTGGATCAGACTGGCTTGCGGTTACACCTGATGGACTGTTTGACGGAACACCCGGTGCCTGGAACCAGATACTCTGGCGGTTTTCAGCCAACGTCTTTGACGTCACGCCGGTTGAAGTCTTTTTCAATGAGTTCTATTCGCCGGGTCTTGTATCGATGATTCATTCAGGCCAGCGCCCGCGTGCGACAAAGGATGTTTCGCAGAAGGATCGCCGGCAGCCGGTCGTCGCGATCACGCGAGTGGATGGCCAGCCTCAAACAGCGGAAGTGTCTGCGAGAACGCTGGCGGTGCGGATAGATATCAGCGAGCCTGCGGCTGGCGTGGGTGCTCAGGATGTTCGATTGTTTCGTAACGGCACGCTCGTCAAAGCGTGGCGTGGCGATGTGATCAAGAGCGCAGGCAAGACCTCGCTTGAAGCGACTTTACCTGTTGTCGCCGGTGAGAACAGGATCACTGCTTACGCGTTCAACCGTGACAATGTAAAGAGCGTCGATGCAGTCTTGACGGTCAAGGGATCGGCTTCGCTCAAGCGCGCAGGCACTGCTCACATACTGGCCATCGGAATCAATCGTTATGCGAACGAGCAATACAATCTCAAGTATGCAGTAGCGGATGCGACGTCGTTTGGCGAAGAGATCCGCGCGCAGCAATTGAAGCTCGGTCAATATGCGCAGGCGGAAGTAGTTCTGCTGGCTGACGCGGACGCTACAAAGGAGAAGATCCTGGCCGCGATCGCGAAGCTGAAATCAGCGCAGCCGGAAGACGCGGTGATCATATACTTCGCCGGCCACGGTACGGCCCGCGGCGCGCGGTTTTATCTTGTCCCGCACGACCTTGGCTACACCGGACCCAGGGGCTCGGTCGATGCGAAAGCAGTCGAGACGATTCTCGAGCGCAGCATTTCGGATCTCGAGATCGAGGCTGCAGTGGAAGGTATCGATGCGGAGCGCTTTCTGTTCGTTCTCGATGCCTGCAATTCAGGGCAGGCGCTTGAAGCTGAAGAGAAGCGCCGCGGCCCGATGAACTCGAAGGGGCTTGCGCAACTGGCTTATGAAAAGGGAATGTACATTCTGACAGCGGCGCAGAGCTACCAGGCAGCGCTCGAGGCTGCGCAGCTGGGTCACGGATATCTGACGTATGCGCTGGTTGAGGAGGGGTTGAAACGTGGTCTTGCGGATAGAGATTTGAAGGACGGTCAGGTGCTTGCGCGCGAATGGTTCAACTACGCTACAGACCGCGTTCCGCAGATGCAGGAGAAGGAGATGAAGGAAAGGCTGCTGTTGTTCGTTGAAGGCGAAGAGAAGATCAAAGATCCCTCAAAGCGCAGCGTGCAGCGCCCCCGAGTCTTCTTCAGACGCGAGATGGAAGCAACCCCCATGGTTGTCGCAAGACCGTAAAAGCTGGGACGTGGTGTTTCGTGCGCGCGAGAGTTTCACTGAAGAGCGCCGCTTCGCGACGCGGGGCCGGCGAGGACGCCGGCGCTCCCAGGACGGCGCTCCCAGGAGCGAAAGGAGTCTATAGTGCGTTTCGGAATAATAGTTCTCATCACGATTCTTCTCTTTGGCTCTGCGCTTCCTCAGGAACAGGAAGAGCGGCAGCTCTGGGACGCCGAGTTTCTCAAGAAGCGCGCTCCGGCAAAATCGCACAACGGCACCACCAAAGAAGACTACCTATCGGAAAGCAACGTCGAAGGACCCAAAGGAAGCACCAGTCGATTTGAAAGCTCCCGCCGAGATGGTGGGGATAACAATCTGGAAACTGCGAAAGCCGAAAGCAGCTGACAACGAAGACTCACGACTTTTGATTGCCGAGGGGAGCGAGAGCGGCGAATGGACGCCCGAGCGAGTCGAAGCTGACACCATCTTCACTTCCGGTGACCGCGTCAGGCTGAGCATCGAATCTCCGCGCGATGGCTATCTCTATGTCATCAACCGCGAACAATACACTGACGGATCGTCGAGCGACCCGTACCTCATTTTTCCAACTCAACGAAATCGCGGCGGCGACAACTCGGTCAAAGCGGGCAAAGTGATCGAGCTTCCAGGCAGAAGCGCCTTTCGACTTGAACCTCAAAGCGCCAACTATGTCGGCGAAGTACTGACACTCCTGATAACTCCACAGCCACTCGCCGAGATCACTCCCGGCCCGGGCATGATCAAGTTGGACAAACAACTCATCAGCCAGATGGAAACGCGCTGGCGGGCTCCCGTTGAACGTTATGAAATGACCGACGGCGCGGGGAAGACATACACTAAAGGCGAGAAGGAGGCCGGCGTCGATGGAGCCAGGTTACTCACCCAGGAAGACGAGCTTCCACAAACCCTGTTTCGCATTCTCAGCAAACCCGGCAACCCGCTCGTCCTCTTAGTCGCCCTGAAAGTAAACAAGCAATAGGCAGGCATGTAGTACCGGCTTCAGCCGGAATCTTCCGGAACTTTTCCCGCATCTTCGCGATCTAGTTAGTTGAACAGGCTTGGAGGCAGATTAACTTGCCCTTGCAAGATCTGCGTTCCAGGCCGTTCACGGTTTGCAAGGCCCGGGAGCGCCAGGCTCCCGTCAGAGTGGTAGTCAGATGCCTGGGTTGGCCCTGGAGGTCACGATGCGTTCCCTTGGAGTTCTTGCAGCCTGCTGTTGTCTCACCCTGTTTTCAAGTTCAGCCGTTATTGCTCAGAATCCGGTTTCTTCCGTCAAGCTCGACACAGAGGAAGAGAAGCTGAAGAAGAAGCAGCTGCTGGAGCAAAAAGCTTTGGCGATGCTTGATCAACTGATCGAGCAGGCACCGGCATTTCGCCTTCCTGAAAACAGGATTTGGGTACTTTCGGTTGCGGCTGATCTCCTTTGGACGCGCGACGAAAAGCGCGCCCGCGCACTTTTCAACGAAGTGACAGCTGTCTTCGTTTCGATCGCTAATCAATCTGACGAGAGCTCCGATTCGCTTCAGTCAGGTCTTCGCTGGAATGTGTCCGATTTGCGAGGCCAGATCTTACGTCTGATTGCGGCCCGCGACCTCCAGCTCGCGAGCACTTTTCTTGCAGCTACGCGACCGCCTGCTGGCAGCGACGTTGCGGTCCACCAGCCGGATCAGGAATGGCACCTCGAAATGATGCTCATCCAGCAGATGGCATCAAAGAATCCGCAGGAAGCCCTCAAGCGCGCCGAAGAGATGCTTGCCTCAGACAAGCCTCTTTTTGCCGTTTCCCCAATCCTCGAAAACTTGAGAGTCCACGATCCTGAAGCAGCGCGGAAACTGGTGGGACTGTTGGTCACCAGGTTGGTGGCAGAGAATCCGCCCACCATAGCGTCGGTGCACTTTTCGCTTCAGGTTCTGAGGCTCGGAGCGCAGTCGGAACCCAATGAAAAGAATCGAGAAGCCAAGCCACTGCTCACGACTGCTCAGGCGCGGTCTCTCATAGAGAAGATAGTGGGACAAGGAGCAACCGAACTGGCTGCGCGCATACGTGCTGACGGTATCATCAATCAATTGAAACCTCTGATGCCATACATCGAAAAACATTCTCCGGCCAGTCTGCCGTTGATCAAAAAGAGTGCAACGGAAGTCGATCCGAGAAATGAGTCAGCGCATCACTGGGAGGTGATGAATCAACTAGTCCAGAAAGGGGCTATTGATGAACTGGTCGCGGCTGCGGCTCGCGCGCCTCTGGAGATGCGGACGCACTACTACCAGAACGCCGCGATGCAGGCGAGCGTGAAAGGTGACGATGACCTGGCTCAACGGATCATCAAGGAGAACATTTCTGACAGTGCCCAACGCAAGATGGCACTTGAAGCGGTCGCGCGACAGCGACTTCAGCGAAAGACGAATGAAGGCAAAATCGAGGATGCTCTCCAGATGCTTCCGATGGTCCGAACGAAGTTCGAGCGCATCAACATACTCGTCCAGATAGCGGCCAAGGCTGGTAACTCCGGGCGCCAGGACCTCGCAGTGAAACTTCTGGACGATGCGTGGAAGCTTGTGAGTGGCCCGCTCGAGTCATCGATGCAGTTTCAGTTGCACGCGCAGATCTCCACAGCGTATCTTCCGTTTGCTCCGGCTCGCAGCTTCGAGATCATCGAGGGCACAATCGACAGGTTCAACGAGTTGTTTGCGGCGAGCGCGATCCTGTTGAGCTTCGAGTCACACGGAGTCTTTCGCGAGCGAGAGATGGTCTTGTCCATGGCGCGCGGAAACTGGATGTATCAGCAAGCCTTCGCGAGCCAGATGTCAGCACTTGCCGCAGTTGACATCGACCGTGTTCAATCAATGTTCCAGCGCCTTGCCTTCCCTGATCAGCGTGCGAGCCTCCAACTCGAGATGCTGGGAACGATACTTCGAGGTAACAACATGCCGCCAACGATCAACGTCCTTTCCAGTACCAGACACCGCGTAGGTTCGTTCTAGGACTCCCTGGGAGCGCCGGTCTCCGACCGGCCACGAGCCGCGAAGCGTGCGAGTCTTCAGCACAAGGACTCTCCACGACTCGCACGCTGCGCGGCTCGTGGCCGGTCGGAGACCGCGCTCCCAGGCGGGGTTGCCCTTGGACGGATCGAGGAGAAGATGTAAGGTACTCGATGCTCAACTGGAGCAACGAAACCAGATCAAGGAGGCCAACCCGATATGCCGACTTCGCGAAGTACTTCGTCACTAGTTCTCCTGAGCGTCATACTCATCTGCTTCCACGCAGGATGCACACGAAAGCCTGAAAGTGTTAGTACATCATCCAGTGCTACACCTGCGACCGCTGCTTCGAGCCCGGCCACGGGGCTATCTTCGAGTCCATCGCCAGGTCGTCCGGCCGCTGGTGCTCTGAAACAGATCACAATTACGAGCGCTGTTGACAGGAGTACCGGGATGATCAGCCCGAGCGTCGACTTGAAGCTTGAAGGATCGTTCAGTCCAACGAATCTCAGGGGAGAGTTTTTTCTCCGGGTCCGAACCCGGTTGACGTTGTTGTGAGTGCAACCGGTGCGTCCGGACCCGTTGACCTCGCCACGATTGCGCTACCCGAGGCTCCGTTTACAGTAATTGTCGATCTGACTGGTTCTGGTGAGGACGAAGTCGTTGTTTCGAACGCTCCGCTGGCAGGAACTCCGGGTACGCGTGTCAGATTTAGTCAGATGACGTTCGCCGGTGCTGATGCCTTACTCCGAAGGGCAGCGCAACGGAGCGTGGAAGACGTTGAAGTGAATGTCAACGGACAGGAGTTCGCCAAGGTTAAATGCCCCATGAACAGAGAATGCGAGATCAGGTTTGAATTCAGGCGTTAGGAAACTTGAGATGACCATCTGTTCTCGTAGATCATTTTTCTTTCTGGTGCTCACGATGTTGGCAGTCTCGCCTGTCGCTGCACAGATCGACACTGCCATCATCGAAAAAAACCGCGCCGCCCTCGAAAAGCAATCGACCGACAAAGATATGAAGCGAGAGCGCGGCACTCAGCCCGAGGACTGGATACTTCACACTTCCCGAAGGCGTATCATCGCGCCAGATAACTTTCTATTCTGACAACGCGCGGTGTTACGGACGCATCTTTTTTCCAAAAGGATTCTCTTCTTCTCAAGCTCGCAAATGGCCTGGGGTGGTGGTCGGACATGGCATCAACGCTCAGGCCGTAGGCATCGAAAAGTATGCGGCGCGATTTGCTGAGCGCGGTCTCGTGGCGATGGCGATCGACTATCGGACGTACGGATACAGCAGTGGCGACGTGCTGCTTCTCGAGCCCGATACTTCGACTGACGAACGCGTCGTATGGGAGCGAGCCGCGCGCATACAGATCAAAAGGACCAACCTCAACAACTTTCGCGAAACAGAAGACTTTCGATCAGCCATTTCATACCTCCAGACGGAGCCCGGTGTAGACCCGGATCGCATCGGCATCTGGGGATCGAGCAATGGCGCGAGCGTTGTGATTATGGTTGCCGCGCTCGACGCCCGCGTGAAGGCGGTAGTCGCACAGGTCGGCGCTGCCGGTGGAATAAATGCAAGCGGCCCTGTGACTGTGCCGGATCGGATGCTCGAAGATGGCATTCGCCGCGCGCGAACGGGGCAGGGAGCCGAGGTTGACGGCGGCTTTTCGTTCAGAAGCAAGATCGATATGTGGAGCAGCCAGGTGAATCGTGAGTTTCGCTCAGGCTCGATGCTTCCACGCATACCTGAGACTACTGCGATTCTCTGGATGCCGGTTGAAAAGGACGAATTGATACCCGGACGTGGAGCGGGCGGTTCCTATGCGGCTTCACAGGCATTCAAAGGCAAGTCGCAGGTCATCGAGATACCGTACCTCACTCATTTTCAGATCTATTCCTTCACCGGATTTGAAGTGAGCTCGAACCTCGCAGCGGACTGGTTTCTCAAGCACCTCAACATCAAATGAAATATCTGCTCATCGTCGCACTTTGTTTTGTGGGACTTCCGGCGAATGAAGTGCGATTCTACAGCGAAGGGATTCAGTGCTACGGAAAGCTTTACCTTCCGAAAGACTTCTCGCCGCAGTCAAAGGCGGCTGCCGTAGTGCTCGCGCCTGGCTCGGGCGAAACTGCTAAATCAATCGAAAACTACGCTGCCTACTTCGCAGAACGGGGCCTGGTTGCGATGGTCATTGACTATCGCGGCTGGGGACGGAGTGGTGGATATCTGGAGACGGTTGATGACGTTCAGAGTGATGACCGTCTTCGCTTCTCTCAGATGACTGCCAAAGTTCGCATTCGCCGCAAGCGTATTTTGCCTCAACAGCAGATACTCGACATTCGGAATGCGCTCTATTACCTGCAGGGTGAGCCCGGCGTCGATCGCAATCGCGTCGGAGTTTGGGGAGCGGGCCTGGCTGGCGGCCACGCCATAGTCATTGCCGCAACCGATGCACGTGTAAAGGCGGTGGTTGCGCAGTCGCCGTCATTAGCCGGAAAGGACGTCCCACGCCGCGCCTACTCGCATTCGGGCGAGTTACTCGTTGCAGAGCAGAAGCGAGCGCGAACCGGTCAGATCCTGAGCACTACCGAAACCAGACTCGCTCTCGCGGAGTACCATCCGTTCTGGTATCTCGATCAGATTCCTGAAAAGACTGCCGTGCTCTTGATTGCCACTGCGAACGGAGATGCGAACGCGATCGCCGCATCGAAACTGCTCAAAGGACCATCCTCAATTGTGAGCGTCCCCGGAACCGCCTTCGAAAAATCAGCCAGCGCCGCCGCCGAGTGGTTCTTGAAGTACCTCTAGTCGACTCCGGCAACTGCGCCGGAGCGCCGGCCTCCTGGCCGGCCCTGGGAACGCCGGCGTCCGGCCGTCGAGTGCGTGACGGACGGGCATTCTGTCACCAACCCGGCGGACGCCGGCGTTCCCAGGGCCGGCCGGGAGGCCGGCGCTCCGGCGCTCTAAGAAATCGATATCATTCCTCGCTCCCTGATGTAGCGGCTGGTAACTTCAGTCCACGGTCCCGGTTCGAAATGAAGATCACGTTCGATCTCGAGCCCTTTCGGGCCACGCGTTGCGGTGAGCTCATTGAGAGAAAAGTATCCCCACTCTTCCTCCAGGCCATAAACATAGCCAAAGAAGACGAAATCGTCGCCTTCGGATGACCCTTCGGTTACAAACCACGTCCAGTTTGAGTCTGGAGTGAAGAACTTTACATGGACGATCGGATCGACTATCTGCTCCTGCGCGCGGAGTGCGGGTAGTTGCTCGCGCAGTTCGGCTGTTAATAGCTCCATCTATGCCTCCTCGTTCTTGATGAGAGAGGTGACATTTCAGCAGGGCTCTATGCTAAAAGTTGTAATTCCTGCGACCTGCCATGCAGGCAAATCGCGTTCGAGCGGGAGGATAGATGGGAACAGTAACGATTTCGCGAAAGTATCAGATTGTTATCCCAAAGGAAATTCGCGAAAAGCTGAGTCTTTCGCCAGGTCAGAAGTTCAGGGCGTTTGCTTACGAAGGCAGAATTGAACTCATTCCAGAACGACCAATGAAGTCGATGCGGGGGTTCTTGAACGTGATCGACACGCAAGTTGATAGAGAGGCTGACAGAATATGAATGTCGTCGGTATTACCGATTTGGAGTGCGGCGACTTGGCGCCGCTTTAGTCCGTCGAGTATCCGACGGACGAAAAGCGGCGACAAGGCGCCGCACTCCAAATCGTGTTACGATCAATCTCTGCTCCGCGCTAGGGAGATCTGAAATTGTCCCGACCATGTCCAAATCCATCGTCAAACTTAGCCTGCTGCTGGCTGTCTGCGCCGCGTTATCACTCACTTTGCGCAGCAATCCGGTGCGCGCGGTCAGTTCGCAATCAAACCAGGCACCGCGACAAATTGATTTCAACCGCGACATCCGCCCTATCCTCTCCGGCAAATGCTGGAGATGTCATGGTCCTGACGCGCCAAATAAGAAGATCAAATTAAGACTCGATTCCGAAGCCTCAGCGCGCGCCGATCTGGGTCGTGGCCGGCACGCTATCGTGCCCGGGACATCCTGACGAGAGCGAGCTCGTGCGTCGCATCACGAGTGAAAAAGAGATCGTACGCATGCCGCCTGCTGATTCAGGCCGCACGCTGACGAAAAAGGAGATCGAGCTCCTGACTGAGTGGATAAAACAGGGCGCGCGGTGGCAGCAGCATTGGTCATTCGTTCCGCCCGAACGGCCTGCGCTGCCCGCGGTTAGAAACAAAACCTGGCCGCGCAATCCGATCGATCATTTCGTGCTCGCAAGGCTGGAAAAGGAAGGGCTCAGTCCGTCACCTGAAGCCGATCGCGCGGCGCTCATTCGCCGGGTATCGTTTGATCTGACGGGGTTGCCGCCCTCGCTCGCAGAGATTGATGCGTTTATCAATGACAGAGCTCCCAATGCTTACGAGAAAGTAGTCGACCGTCTGCTCGCCAGTCCGCGTTATGGCGAGCGAATGGCGTTCAGATGGCTGGACGCGGCACGCTACGCCGACACCAACGGCTATCAGATTGACGGCGAGCGCAATATGTGGCGCTGGCGCGACTGGGTGATCGAAGCGTTCAATCGAAATCTGCCGTTCGATCAGTTCGTGATCGAACAGTTGGCAGGTGATCTGCTCCCTAATCCGACTCTTGATCAGAAGATCGCCACTGCATTCAATCGCAACCATCGTTCAAACTCAGAAGACGGAATCGTTCCGGCAGAGTACGCCGTCGAATATGTAGTCGACCGCGTCGACACGACTTCGACGGTTTTCATGGGTCTGACAGTTGGGTGCGCCAGATGTCATAACCATAAGTACGACCCGATCACGCAGCGGGAGTACTACCAGTTATTCGCCTACTTCAACAGCATTCCCGAATATGGGCGCGTGAGCAATTTCGGGAACGCGCCGCCATGGATTTTTGCGCCTGATCGCAGTCAGCAGAGATCGCTGCGCGCGCTTGAAATAGAAATCGCCACGGCTGAACGGCAGTTTGCTGACATGCTCAAACATTCGAGCGTATTGCAGAAGCGATGGGAGAAATCGCTGTCCGCATCCACATCGACCGGCCGGCAATGGTTTCCCGATGACGATCTGCTCGTTCGAAATTCTCTTGATGAAAACGCGGCGCTCGAACTCAATAAGCCAGTCTCTGGAACGGACACCAAAGCAGACACACAACCGGATGAACCAACGAATACAGAACCGATCGCGCAACAAAGCACACAACAGAACGCACAGGCGGCCGCCCGGCCCGGATTCAAGGATGGAATTCCAACGTTCCTCGCGTCACCCCTGGGGAAGGGCGTGCAGTTCAACGGCCGCACTTACTTCGATGCCGGCCCGGTAGCCAATTTCGATTACCGCGACAGACTTCGGGACTTTAAGGACCAGTTCGCGATCTCTGTCTGGATTTATCCGGAGGCCGAAAATAGCGGCGCGATAATTACGCGGATGCGTGATGGCGTTGAACCAACCGAGAACGGGCTGCCGACGGGCAGGGGCTACGGCATTTTCTTCATCGATGGCAAAGTTCACTTCAATCTCGTGAGCGTGTGGGCGGACGATTCTTTCCGCGTCGAAACCTCGAATCGAGTGGCCGTCAAAGAGTGGCATCACGTGCTTGCGACCTTTGACAGTCTTGAGCCTTATGAGAAGGTTCAGATCTTCGTCGACGGTCAGAAACAGCAGCTCAAGACCAACCAGCCTTACCTGTTCCGACAGTTTGCTGACTCGAACGGGCGTCTGCGGATCGGCGGCGGAGGAGGTGCTCAGTTCCGCTTCAAAGGCGGTATTGATGAAGTGCGCATCTACCAGGCTCTCCCCGATGCCGATCAAAGAGCAGTGCTTGCCTGCGCTGATTCACTTGCGCGCATCGGTGCGATTCCTTCGAATCAGCGGACCGAAGGTCAACGACTGAAAATAACGAACGCATGGCTGGATGCTGCCGCGCCGCCGGCAATTCAAAACAGCGCGAAACAAACTGCGTGAGCTGAAACGCAAAAAGAAGTATCTCGAAGCGAGCTTTCCTACATTGATGGTCATGCAGGAGGCATCCGAGCCGCGTCCTGCGCATCTGCTCAAACGTGGCGCGTATGACACTCCGGCGGAGAAAGTCGAGCGTGGCGTGCCTTCAGTCCTGCCGCCGATGCCCGCAGATTCTCCGAATAACCGGCTTGGTCTTGCGCGATGGCTGGTCAGCCGTGAACATCCGCTAACAGCGCGTGTTCAGGTGAATCGATTCTGGCAAATGCTCTTTGGGACGGGGCTTGCCCGGACCGTCGAGGACTTCGGTGCACAGGGCGAATTGCCTTCGCATCCGGAAATGCTCGACTGGCTGGCGACCGAATTCATGACGTCGTCGGCCTGGGATGTCAAAGCGCTGCTCAAGACCATGGTGATGAGCGCTACATACCGCCAGTCATCAAGGATTACGCCCTTTCTCGAGCAGCGTGACCCTGAAAACCGCTTGCTGGCGCGCGGTTCGCGATTTCGGTTGCCGGCTGAAATGATACGTGATTCCGCTCTTTTTCAATCGGGACTGCTCGTTGAGAAGATCGGTGGACCGTCGGTGCGGCCGTATCAGCCGGAAGGGCTCTACAAGGACATGGTTTTTTCGAATATGACTGGTTACGGGCAGGAGCGGGGCGAGGGTTTGTGGCGGCGCAGTCTGTACACATTCTGGAAGCGGACTATTCTCGCGCCGTCGATGCTGGTCCTGGATGCTGTCGCCGCGTGAGTTCTGTACGGTGAGGGAGCCGCGGACAAATTCTCCGCTGCAGGCACTGAACCTGATGAACGATGTAACCTACGTTGAGGCGGCGCGGTTGCTCGCCCGGCGAATCCTGATCGAAGGTGGCAGTACGCCGGAGAGCGAGAATTGCGTGGGCATTTCGTCTCGTGACATCGCGCCAACCCGACGCATCCGAGCGCGGGCTTCCTGCTGAATAATCTGAACGCGAACCTGGATTACTTCCGCGGCCATCCGCAGGAAGCCCAGCGTCTGCTTTCAATAGGCGAGAAGCGACGCCTCGATAACCTCGATGCATCCGAGTTGGCGTCGTATGCGATGACAGCCAGCATGCTCCTCAATTTGGATGAGGCCATCACAAAGCAGTAACAGTGAGTATGTTGTACCAAGAGGACACAGTGAACCCTGAATCTCAGTTGCTATTAACGCGCCGCCACTTCTTCTCCCGCTGCAGCCTCGGAATCGGCACAGCGGCGCTTGCGACGCTATTGCGAGAAGATGGCTATGCTGGCGTCAATTCAGGAAAGGAACACTCTCCCGCATTTCGCGCCAAAGGCGAAGCGAGTGATCTTCCTATTTCAGTCCGGTGCTCCGTCACAGCTGGAACTGTTCGATGCAAAGCCGCAGCTTGAAAAATATCGAGGTCAGAATCTGCCGGAATCGATCCGCAAGGGGCAGCGACTGACGGGGATGACGGCGTATCAATCGTCGTTTCCGACCGCACCTTCGCTCTACAAATTCCAACAGCATGGGAAATCCGGCGCGGCCCTGAGCGAGCTATTGCCGCACACATCTCGGATTGTTGACGACCTCTGCTTTATCAAGTCCATGCACACCGAGCAGATAAATCACGATCCGGCGATCACATTTGCGCTCACCGGGTTTCACCTGGCCGGACGTCCCAGCATGGGATAATGGCTCGCTTACGGATTGGGCAGCAAGAATCAGGACCTGCCGGCGTTTGTGGTCATGGTTTCTGTGGGAACGGGGAACACCGGCGATCAACCATTGTATGACCGCCTGTGGGGCAGTGGCTTCCTGCCTTCACAATATCAGGGCGTAAAGTTTCACAACGGTTCCGACCCGGTGCTTTATCTTTCAAATCCGCCCGGTAGTCAACCGTGAAGTACGCCGCCGCTTCCTCGATGATCTGGGAAAGCTGAATCAAAAAAATGCCGAGAGCTTTGGCGACCCTGAGATTCTCTCTCGCGTGGCCCAGTACGAAATGGCTTATCGCATGCAGGCTTCGGTACCGGAACTGACCGATCTTCTCCTCCGAGCCTGAATCCATACTCGATCGATATGGTCCCGATTCACGCAAGCCCGGCACTTACGCGCGGAACTGTATTCTCGCGCGACGCCTGGTTGAACGTGGAGTACGGTTCATACAGTTATTTCACCGCGGGTGGGATCAGCACAACAATCTGCCAAGACAGATCGCCAACCAGTGTCGCGATACTGATCAGCCGACGGCTGCGTTGATTTCCGATTTGAAGGAACGCGGGCTGCTCGATGACACGCTAGTGGTATGGGGCGGTGAGTTCGGACGCACGGTCTATTCTCAAGGCACTTTGACGGCAGAGAACTACGGTCGCGATCATCATCCACGCTGCTTCACGGTGTGGCTCGCAGGCGGCGGAATCAAGCCAGGAACAACGATTGGCGAAACCGACGATTTCAGCTACAACATCGTGACCGATCCTGTGAGTGTTTACGATCTCAATGCAACGATTCTCCACTGCCTCGGCATCGATCACACCCGTCTGACTTACAAGTACCAGGGCCGCGACTTCCGGCTGACCGACGTCGAAGGAGAAGTCGTAAAGAAAATTCTCGCCTAGAAAGCCTAAGGCGCCATTGCGCGATCGCAAGCTAAAGCTTGTGTCGGTTTGAGTTCAAGCTTTAGCTTGCGCCGTTGCCGAAGGCAACGGCGGCGCGCCGGTCGAAGATCGGAGCCTTGAGCGCGACTTCTGGGAGCGCCGTCCTCCGGCTGGCGGTGGCTCGTACGCGACCAACTGTGCCTGTGTCAGTAGCCCGACCGTGAGGGAGGGCTAGCGACACACAGGCGCACGGAAAGCCCTCCCTCACGGTCGGCTACTGACACGTATGCTGGCGCGCGGAGCAGCAATGTCGTCATAGGAGACAAGCTAGATCCGCAATGGCCGAACTTCAGCGCCGTTGCCGAAGGCAACGGCGGTGGCGCCGCATCCAACCGGCTCGTCACTGATTAATCAGAGGCAAGTACGGTTCCGGCTCCACCCGCCACTCAGTCCCGAAGCGACGTACGACGAACGGAAGCTCAACGGTGCCAAACAAACCAACGAGCAGCTTCATGTCATCGCGCTCGACACCTTCAACAACGCGTCCCGATGGCAACGCATAGAACTCTCCGGGTTTGATTTCTACAATCGGCATCTCGAGAGCAATCGCGTCCAGATGACCAGACGGTTCGCGATACCTGGGTGCGCCTGCAAAGAGCAGATCGAGGTTTGCGCCCGGCACTGACAAAGCGCAACGCGCGTACACGGTCGAGCGCTACGAGCGATGCAGTCAGCCCTCTTGCCGCCAAATCCGGAGAACTCTTTTGCGGACCAGGTCCTGCAGATGTAGCCATCTCAATCATCGCCAGCAACCAACGAAGATCGACTCTCCACCCGTCAGCCTGCCTCTTAGAGTGATCATCGTAGGACCACGTCCGTGCGCTGTCATATATAGGGCCGTAGTACCGGCTGGATAATCGCCATTGCCGTCAGGTTCAATCGCACGGCCTTTACTCATCATAGGTCGCTTCATTTTGATCTGCAGCGATCCCGGGTCATCTATAAGTTCGCGCAGCCCGGCCTCATTTCGAGAGCCTTCCCTCAAGAACGTTCCACGGCGCGGATCCGCCACGGTGAGGCGTTCGAAAGCAACCTTATCGCCAGAATAAACGGCCTTGTAGAACGCGCGAATCACATCTTCCGGACCTTGCCGCCCGTCCTGCGCGATCCCTTTCACCGCGATGAACAAAAGTAGAATGGCTGCGTGCGTTTTAAACATCCAGATTCTCGAAATGTCCCTGCCCCCGGGAGCGCCAGGCTGAAGCCTGGCGCGTGATTTCAATACGGCGCCACGGATCGGGTCTTTGTCCGAAGTCCACGTTTGCCCGATTTGTCGAGATTGTAGTATAAAGTAAATGCAGTTTTGGGCCGTTAGCTCAGTTGGTAGAGCAGCTGACTCTTAATCAGCGGGTCGCAGGTTCGAGCCCTGCACGGCTCATTCATCCTATTGAAGTTATTTCGTGGGCGATTGCCGAGTTTAAGAGTCACCGCCACATTGACCGCCACGTAGAACCGGGAAACGGGCTTTCGCCAGCTTAGTCAGTCCCGGAAATAATCCCCGAGATATCTGTGAAATCCGCCTCTTGACTGAACGCCGGCGGTCATTGCGAGTCGTGTTTAGTTCGTTTTGCCACGGCCATAATACAACTTATCCCATTCACAGCAGGCCACACAGAAGTCTGCATTCCGGTGGAAAGTGGCGACGAGGACCAACTTACTGCCGAGATAAAATTCTACCCCGGCCCGGTCCTTTAACCCTTTCACCCTCTGCCGTAATCAGCTTGGCCGGATCGAGAGGCCGATACCGAATAGATCCAATCCTCGCTCGGACATTGTGCAACCGACGATGACCAAGCCGTTGTCGATTCTCCCCGGCGCCTAGTCGTGAGATCACAAAAAGGCGCGAATCCGTTTCTAATGTCAAACAAGCGACGTTGAAAAGAATAGGGGTGTTTGCTTCACAGTTTCGCCCGAAGGTTTCGCAGACTTTTCGAAGACTTCCGACTCTGCTTTTTTATCTTGATGGGAGAGAATCCCGAGTGGAAAAGGAAAGGCAAGAGCCACAGATAAACCAGGCTGAAGACTAGCTGTAGCATTTGAACAAATCTATTCTACCGGTACACAAAAAGCCTAGTGTTCCAATTGTGGTCGGTCAGGTAACGGCACGGTGGTTGACGAAAAAGTGACCGCCGGGAGATTGCCGCCCACCCGGCGGTCCAATGGTGCGCTTGGCAGCTATCCTTACGGAACAAAACCAAAGCCTATAGCACGTCGTCGTATTTGCCAGATTTTTTGAGTGAGGTCTTGACGGCGTCCGCAGTAAGTCGTTGGGGTCACCCGATCCAA
>CAWEYR010000023.1:0-35518 GCA_963813345.1 uncultured Acidobacteriota bacterium
ACACGCTGAGAGTCATCTTTTCTGCCTCATCGAGCGAGGCGATGGCCGGGGTTTTGTTGTCGCCGAGACTTTTGACTGCAACTCTTGCGATTGCACGGGCCTTCGCCAGAGGACCTTCCATATGGAGCTTGTCGAACGCGAAGCCAAGGACATTGAATTTCTCATCCAGCATCACGTCGCCGATAGTTCCAATCTTGTGACCGCCTTCAGTCTGAATCTCACGGCCAAAGAGATCAGAAGCAAGCACAAACTTCTCCGATCCGGGGTAGTCATCCTCAGACACAACACACTCGGAATCCTTCGTGAGCCAGGAGTCGATACCGCAAAGCTTGAAATGTTTGAGGTCGATCATCGTTGCCTTGCGGCTGAGGATGCCGTGCTTACCAAGATAAACGGCAACACACCGCGATGCTGTTGCATCTAGCAATATCCCTTTGATCTCGCCCAGATTCCGTCCATCACTCGAGGTGATTATCAACTTCCTGTCGAAGTCTTTGCTGTGAGCCATAGTTCACCTTCTCCTCTACTACTCCTCATCTTCACGAAGCTTCGCCAGCACCGAAAAGTCCTCGAGTGTAGTTGTGTCGCCTATCGATGATCCCGATGCAATATCGCGCAGCAGACGGCGCATGATCTTACCCGAACGGGTCTTTGGCAGCGCGTCACTGAACCTGATGTCATCTGGTTTCGCCATCGCGCCTATCTCCTTCTGAACGTGACGGCGAAGCTCTTCCTTAAATCTGGGGGTTACCGAATGTCCGGATTCCAGCGTGACAAACGCTGCTATGGCCTGTGCCCTTTATCTCATCGGGGCGCCCGACGACCGCTGCTTCGGCTACCGCGGGATGTGAAACGAGCGCGCTTTCCACTTCCATCGTTCCCAGACGGTGACCGCTGACATTGATCACGTCATCGACCCGTCCCATGAGCCAGAAGTATCCATCGTCGTCGCGGCGCGCGCCATCGCCTGTGAAGTAGCACCCCTGAATGTCGCTCCAGTACTGTTTCTTGTATCTTTCATCATCACCATAGATCGTGCGCAGCATCGAAGGCCACGGTCGCGTAATCACAAGGAAGCCGCCCTTGTTGGGACCGACCGATTCACCTTCCCTGGTCCTGATATCGGCTGCGATACCCGGAAACGGGAGGGTTGCCGAGCCAGGCTTGGTCGCGATTGCTCCAGGAATGGGACTGATGAGGATCGAGCCTGTTTCGGTTTGCCACCAGGTATCGACAATCGGGCAGCGGCCTTTTCCGATTACCTTGAAATACCACATCCACGCCTCGGGATTGATTGGCTCACCGACAGTTCCCAATAGTCTGAGGCTTGAAAGATCGTATTTGAGGGGCCATTGCTCGCCCCATTTGACAAAAGTGCGAATCGCTGTCGGCGCAGTATAGAGAATGTTGACGCGGTGCTTCTCGACAATCGACCAGAACCTTCCAAAATCGGGAGAGTTTGGTGCGCCTTCGTACATTACAACCGAAGCCCCATTCTGGAGCGGACCGTAAACGATATAGCTGTGACCTGTGACCCATCCGATATCTGCGGTGCACCAGTACGTGTCGTCGTCCTTTAGGTCAAAGACCCACTTTGTGGTGATGTAGGTCTCGACAGCATATCCACCCGTCGTATGAACTATTCCCTTGGGCGTTCCGGTCGTGCCGGAGGTGTAGAGGATGTAAAGCGGATGTTCCGAATCGAGAGGTAACGCTTCGCAGACAGCAGGCGCGTGTTGCATCAACTCGTGGTACCAGTGATCACGACCGACTTCCATCGTAACGGGCGTCCCGGTACGTCTCACGACGACTACCTGTTTGATCGTCGGACACCCGACGATGGCCTGATCCACGGCCTGCTTCAGCGCGACGACACCTCCGCGGCGAAAACCGCCATCTGCAGTGATTACAGCTTTTGCCTGCGCATCGTTAATGCGATCCTTGAGCGCTTCGGCTGAGAATCCCCCAAAGACCACCGAATGGGTGGCTCCTATACGAGCACAGGCCAGCATGGCAACCACAAGCTCGGGAATCATCGGCATGTAAAGAGCTACGCGATCGCCTTTCGTTACTCCAAGGGAGCGCAGGACATTTGCAAACTTTGAGACTTCAAGGTGCAGCTGACCATACGTCAGCGTCCGCGTGTCACCAGGCTCTCCTTCCCAGATGAGTGCAGCCTTGTTCTTTCGCCACGTCTGAATATGCCGGTCGAGACAGTTGTAAGAGATGTTGATCTCACCGCCTACAAACCACTTGGCAAAGGGTTCGTTCCATTCAAGGACTTTGGACCAGGGCTTGAACCAGTGGAGGTCGCTGGCAATCTCGGCCCAGAACCCGTCGGGATCATCGATCGAACGGCGATAGATGCGATCGTAATCTTCGCGGCTCCCGATGTGCGCGTGGGCGCTGAACTCGGATGGAGGATTGAAGACACGCTTCTCTTTGAGGAGCGAGTTTATGTCAGGCTGCGAGTCATGCATTCGTTTCTCCGAAAAGGGTTTGAAGCGCTCAAATGCCGGGTGCGCCTTCGGGTCGCCTCGTGGATAAATGGTGTTTGCAATGATAAACTGCCTTTATTGACACTACCAGACTCTTTGCGATCAATTCCATCATCGTGAGGAGTCGAAGCTCGTTTCAGGAGAGACAATGAAGAAGCTGATCGCAATTCTGATAATCGTAGCGAATGGAATTGTCGTGTTCGGAGCGGATTGGCCTCAGTGGCGTGGACCTGAACGAAACGGAATTTCAAAGGAAACTGGGTTGTTGAAAGCCTGGCCGGCGAATGGGCCGCGACAGTTGTGGACGATCAATAACCTGGGTGCAGGATATGGATCGCTCGCGGTCAAGGGTGATCGCGTGTTCGTTCAGGGCTCGAGCTCCTCAGCAAGCATTCTTTTCTGTTTGAATCGAGCTGATGGAAAGGTGATATGGCAGACCGCGCTCGGTCAGAAACTGGATGAAGGGCGCGGAAACGGACCACGAGGAACGCCGACAATCGACGTCGACCGTGTCTACGTCCTGACGGAGGCGGGCGATCTGGCATGCCTGCGCGTTCGTGATGGTTCGTCGGTCTGGCGTCGAAACATACTCAAGGACTTTGGGGGTGAGAATCCACACTGGCTCATCAGCGAGTCGCCGCTGGTTGACGGTAATAACCTGATCGTGACACCGGGCGGGCCTGATGCAGGCATCGTCGCGCTTAATAAGATGACTGGAGCGACGGTCTGGCAGAGCAAGGGATTGAGCGATTCGGCACACTACTCGTCATGCATTGCCGCCGATGTGGGCGGCGTGCGGACCATCATGGGCTTTACATCCAAAGCTGCTGTTGGGGTCCGAGCATCCGACGGAAAACCAATGTGGCGCTATCAGACTGTGGCGAACCGGACGGCAAATATCGCGACTCCGGTCTTCTTCGACAATAAGGTCTTCTACACCTCTGCTTACAACACAGGTGCCGCGTTACTCGGACTCAAGGTGCAGGGTGGCGAAGAGGTGAAGGCCGAAGAGATCTATTTCAGCCGTGAAATGCAAAACCATCACGGAGGCGTGATCCTGCTCGATCGCCATATTTACGGCTTCTCGAACAATATTCTCACCTGTATGGAATTCGATACCGGAAATGTAAAGTGGAAGGATCGAAGCGTCGGCAAGGGATCACTTACAGTTGCGGATGGAATGCTCTTCCTCCTGAGCGAGAACAACGTAGTCGGGCTCGCGAAGGCCTCCAGCGACGCGTACTCTGAAAAAGGCCGCTTCTCAATTCCGGATCAGGGATTTCCCAGCTGGGCGCATCCGGTAATCAGCGATGGCCGTCTCTACATTCGCAATCAGGGTTGGCTTGCGTGTTATGACGTGAAGGACCCCGGGAGCGCCAGGCTCCAGCCTGGCGATTGATGCCGATTTAGTGCGGCGACTTGGCGCCGCTTTCTCCCTGGTAATGCAACTAAGGCGGCGATCCGCACCCAAAACGTTCTACCACCGCAGCTCTCCAGGAAAATACTCAGCGACCAATTCCTGGTAGAAGGGCTTCAGTTCTTCGAAATTGGGTTTCTCGTGGCTCTTGGTGTAGAGATCGTATGGGTTGAATTTCTTTACCCACTCCATCATCTGAACGTCCCGGTCATTCAGGAGGTAATCGTAGGCACCTTCGCGATGAATCGGGTAGCACGAGTGATAGCGGATGACGTAGAGCGCCTCTTCCGGAAGGTAGTCCTTGACGACGCGGTAAAGGTATTCGTCGTGTCCCCACGAAAGATTTACGTTTTCAAGACCACACCCTTCCTCATAGATACCCAGTTTCGAAGCGTAGACCGGATGTCGCGAATCGGGGTTCAAATTGAAGAACTCCGGAAAGACGATACGTTCACTGAATGCGCATCCCACAGGGAACGTGTCTCCAACGACGGCCCATTGGGGTTCGCCAAGTAGACATAGAACCTTCCCGAGGTCGTGAATCAGCCCGGTGAGAATCATCCATCGCGGCTGACCATCGTGGCGTATCTGCTCGGCAGTTTGAAGAGCGTGATCGATCTGCGGAAACTCAGTGTCAGGGTCGCTATCGTCAACCAGACTATTGAGCCGTTCCATCGCTTCCCAGACGCCCATCCGCATTGCAGTTAGAGGCGAGAACTGGCGCTGCTTTTCGAGCACCAGATCCAGCGTCTGGTTCTTGTGATTCAGGCGATAGAGCTCCTGAACGCTCGGACGTACGCCGGAGCGATAGTCCCGGAAAGCGTCCTGTCCCTTCTCAGGATCAGTGAACACATGAGCTCGTGCAGTATCCATAGGTACTTTCCCCCTTCTTCCTCTCCTGGTCCTTCCTGGTCTTCCTGTTCCTCTTCGTCTTCAAGTCGTCAATATTATCACAGGACCATCACCGGGTCTTGAATGACCTCTGAACTTTTCTCGCCGAAAGTGGCTGTGTTAGCATACGCGCAAAGGATATGGCCGCGCGGAATCTCATTCCTGATAGAACACGAAACAGCGACATAGAGCACCAAATCTTATGATATCCGCCCCTGAAAGGAACCAGTTGAATGAAAACATACACAACACAGGAGATCAGAAACCTGGGCATTGTAGGTCACGGCGATTCGGGGAAAACCTCCCTGGTCGCCGCTATGCTTTACGCTTCCGGATCCTCGAACCGTCTTGGACGCGTTGACGACGGAACAGCGCCGACCGACTTCGACGAAGAAGAAATGGCGCGGAAACTCAGTCTCAACCTCGCATCCGCCTACGTCGAACACAACAATACCAAGATCAATATTATCGATACGCCCGGTTATGCCGCCTTTATTGCAAATGCAAAGCCGGCACTGAGAGTGTGCGAGACTGCCTTATTCGTTATTGACGGAGTGACCGGCATCGGCGTGCAGACCGAAAAGGCCTGGGAATATGCCAACGAGTTCAAGCGTGCGCGCCCCAGGTTCTTCGTGGTCAACAAGCTCGACAAAGAGCGCGCGGACTTTGGAGCGACCCTCAATGCGTTGCGTGAGTCGTTCGGAAGGGGATGTGTCCCCTTTACGCTGCCCATCGGCAGTGAAAGAAACTTTCGTGGAGTGGTTGATGTCATCCGGATGAAGGCGTATGAGTTCGACGCCTCTGGAAAGGCCAGGGAGATTCCAATACCGGAGGCCGGTCGCGGCTACATCGACGAGACTCACGAGCGGCTGATTGAGATGGTTGCCGAAGCGGATGACAGTCTGCTCGAGCATTTCTTCGAGGCCGGAACGCTCAGTGATGATGAATTCGTCGGTGGCATCAAACGTGCCATCCTCAAGGGGGTTCTGACGCCTGTATTCGCCACTTCGGCGACCTCCATGATTGGAGTTGCTCAGCTTCTTGATGACATCGCCGCCTACGCTCCCAATCCGGAAGACCTTGGGCCAGTGAAAGCATTGACGGGGCCTGAAAGTGACGCGGGCGAGATCGAGCGTGCCGTCTCGGACAGTGCGTCGCCGGCGGGATACGTGTTTCGCACGATCGTCGAGAACTTCGGCAAGATAACAGTCATCAAAATATTCTCAGGCGTCTTCAAGTCTGACGCGACGCTTTACAACGTCTCAAAAGGCGCACAGGAGCGACTTGGACCCCTGCATGTGATTCAAGGGAAAACGGTCGAGAAAATCTCAGAAGCTCACGCAGGTGACATCGTTGCGGTTCTCAAGCTTAAAGACACCGCGACCGGAGACACGCTCTGCGAGAAGGGATCACAGATCTACTACGAGCCTGTCGTCTTTCCTGAAACGGCTATCAACTTTGCCATCGAGCCGAAATCCCGCGCGGACGAAGACAAGCTGTCAGGCGCGATCGGAAAGCTTCTGGAAGAAGATCCGCAGCTGCGCTACTGGCGAAACGATGAGACAAAGGAATTTGAGCTTGGAGGCAGCAGCCAGCAGCACATCGAGACAGTTGTCAGCAAGCTGAAGAACAGATACCACGTGGAAGTAACGCTGCATCAGCCAAAAGTGCCTTACCGCGAAACCATCAAGTCTCGCGTCGAGGTGCAGGGAAGACATAAGAAACAGACCGGCGGCCGCGGACAGTTTGGAGACTGCAAGTGCGTTTTCGAGCCGTTGCAGCGGGGTTCAGGTTTTGAGTTTGTAGACAAGATTTTCGGTGGAGCGATCCCTCAGAACTACCGCCCTGCAGTCGAGAAGGGAATCAGGGACGCAGCTGCCAGGGGCGCGATCGCGGGCTATCCGCTTGTCGATTTCAAGGTTGAGCTCATAGACGGTTCTTACCATACCGTCGACTCTGACGATCTTTCGTTTCAACTAGCCGGCCGGAAGGCGTTCAAAGCCATGATCGACAAGGCTCATCCCGTATTGCTCGAGCCGATAATGCACGTCGAGGTCATCGCTCCGCAGGAGTGTTCGGGTGACATCATGGGCGATCTGAATTCGCGACGCGGCAGGATCCAGGGAATGGACTCAAAAGGGAGCATGCAGGTCATCAAAGCCCAGGTGCCAATGGCAGAGATGCTGAATTATCCGTCGACGCTCAATTCGGTCACAGGCGCGCGCGGAACCTATCACATGGAATTTGCGCACTATGACGAACTGCCGACCCATCTCTCGCAAAAGGTTGTGCAGCAGGCAGTCGCTGAAGGAAGGGTAAGGAAGGAAGAAGAAGAGTAATGTCTTAAGTATGTTGTACCGCCTGGGAGCGCCGGTCTCCTGACCGGCCACGAGCCGCGAAGCGTGCGAGTCGTGGAAAGTCCTTGTGCTGCAGACTCGCACGCTTCGCGGCTCGTGGCCGGTCAGGAGACCGGCGCTCCCAGGCGGTACAACGTACCTTACTCCTCTTTCTCTTTCTTCGTGACAAGCCGATTCGTTACCGAGAAGACGCCAGGGACCTGGTTTGCTCGAACTTCGGCGATATTCTTTTCAAAGTCGCTCGCCACGGTTCCTACGAGCGTCACGTTGCCATTCTTGACGATCATTCGGATGTTGTCGGCAGAACCAACAGCATAGCGGTAAAGCGGGCTATCCCATCCGAAGAGCGCGTAGAATAGTCCGCGCCTGATGCGATCATCATTCGGCGAAAGTGGCAGAACCTCAATCCGGTTGACGATTGTTTCGACGCCTTCGATCTGCTTCAGAACGTTCTCGGCGTCTGACTTCAACGTCGGCCGTGTTACCCATCCGGAAAGCGTCACCTTGTCACCTTCGACCTTGTATTCCAGAGCATCGAATCGCGTATAGTAGGGAAGCATCACGAGCTCATGGCGCACTTCTTTCTCCAGTTTTTCGAGGCCGGTGCTTCTGCGAGCTCCCTGGACCGTCTGCGCGTTCGCGACGGGGGTAAGCGCGAGCGCAAACAGAAACGCAAGATAAATCATTCGTTTCATGTGTTTTTGTCCTCCTGTTTAACTCCAATTTGGATGCCTTTTTTGAAGGAGAAGTTGCAATGAGTAACGTGATGGAAGCTAGAACGCCGGGCGTGCGAGAGCAGGTCTCTGAAGGCGAATGGAAGGTGCGCGTCGACCTCGCGGCTGCCTATCGTCTGGTGGCGCTCTACGGTTGGGATGATCTTATCTTTACGCATATCTCTGCGCGCGTGCCGGGAGATAAAGACCATTTCCTGATCAACCCTTACGGGATGCTGTTCGAAGAGGTGACCGCGTCAAACCTTGTCAAAGTAGACTTTGACGGGAAGATCGTGATGGAAACGCCGTATCAAATCAACCCGGCCGGCTTCACTATCCATAGCGCCGTCCACGCCGTCCGGCACGATGCACAATGCGTTATGCATACGCACTCCGCATATGGCGTCGCCGTTTCTGTCCAGCGTGATGGCTTGCGTCGTCTGTCCCAGCAGGCCCTCTTTCCGCTCTCGTCGCTCTCGTATCACGACTACGAGGGATTGGCTCTCAACGATGAGGAGAAACCTCGTTTGCAGGCAGACCTGGGTGACAGGAACTACATGCTCCTGCGCAATCATGGCCTCCTGACACTTGGCCAGACAGTAGCCGATGCATTCCTTGGAATGTACATCCTCGAACGAGCCTGCAGAGTCCAGATCCTCGCACAGTCGGCAGGCGCTGAGCTCATAGAAGTGTCTGAGCCGATCCTGAAGGGATTCACAGCTCAGACCGAGGTGGTTCTTCGTGGTATGGGCGGTCAGCTCGCGTGGCCTGCACTACTCCGCAAACTGGATCGAACCGACCCTTCGTTCAGATCATGACACGAGCCCCTGGGAGCGCCGGTCTCCAGACCGGCGGCTCCCAGTCTTAGTCCCTAGAATCCCTTCCCACCCTTTGCGGTATTCGCGGCGAATGAACTTGTCCGCTTCGCGTGCATTCGTTGCCTTCATCGCCTTCGCGTCCCAGTTCAGCTTTTTCCCCGCACGATACGCGACGTTGCCGAGGTGATTCGCTTCGGTCGTCCATCCCGCATATTCGAAGTTCGCAAGTGAGGGTTTTCCACCCTTGCAGGCTTCGATCCATTCAACATAGTGTCCGGGCGAATTCGGAATGGTCTGTGGCGGTGGTACGAACCCCGCGAACTGTTTTTCGGGGAGCAGCATGTGTTTGTTGCCGCTCGAGAGGATCATTCCTTTGTCACCAATGAACAGTTGCGCATCGGGCCACTGAGGGATTCCGCCTTCCGTCCAGTATCTTGGGCCGCTCCTCTCCCTGGTACCACGTCAGCTTCAGAGGCGGCATCGCACCGCGCGCTCCATATTCGTAGGTGACCGTCATCGTTGCAGGAGCAATTTCCGGGTGCGCTGGACCGGCGGCTTTGGCCTCTACAGTCAGGGGCGTCTTGATGTCCAATGCATAAAACGCAAGATCATTTCTGTGACTGCCGAGGTCGCTCATCGTTCCGTTACCAAAATCCCACCAGCGATACCACTTCGGCCCAGGGACATAGACTGAATGGAATCCGCGTGCTGGTGCCGGTCCCAGCCACAAATCCCAGTCAAGTCCCTGTGGCACCGGATCCGATTCCTTAGGCCGGTCAGTTACAAAGACAATGTCTTTGTTCCGCTTTGCTGCTTCCTCGCTTTGAAGTCCCCAGGCGCGGTTCACCCAAACGTGTACTTCACGGACGGGACCAATGACCCCGGCCTGTATGAGTTCTTTCACTCGGCGATGGTTGTCGGACGCGTGGCCCTGGTTTCCCATCTGCGTTGCCAGTTTCAGTTTCGATGCGGTTTCGCGTACAAGACGGGCTTCCCAGATGTTGTGAGTCAGTGGCTTCTCGCAATACACGTGTTTGCCGGCGTTGAGTGCAAGCAGTGTTGCAAAGACGTGAGTATGCTCGCAGGTGCTTATGACTACCGCGTCGAAGTCTCTTGGGTTGTCGAACAGCTTTCTGAAGTCGACAACCTTCTTCGCCTTCGGATACTTTTCGCCGATCTTGTCCATCGACGGCACGTCCACGTCGCATAACGCGACTATGTTCTCTGACGCCACGCCCTCGAGGTTTGCGCGGCCCCGACCGCCGGCACCGATCATCGCGATATTGAGCTTGTTGTTAAGATTCTGGCCTCTCAATAAGGCTGGCGCACCAGCGAGGATCCCAGCGGCGGAGACGCTACCGGACACAAACTCTCGCCGGCTGATTCGACCGAATGGCTTGTTTTTCATGGGATTCCTCCTTGTGCACGAGTCGAGGGTTGTCTCAACTTTCGCGTGGTAGGCGAATAGTCTCTTCTTCAATAACGCTTGCTGGCTGCTTGTACTCCAGCGGATTGGTTTCCTTCGGGGAGATCGCTCGTTGTGCTGTAACCTGAGCAACTTGCTTTGGCTCCTCACCCGTAGCATCCAACGCACACAATCGTCGTTTCTGCGTCCTGTATTGAAACACAGTGATCAGGATTCCGAACGGTAGAAAATCGCCGGGACGATGGCAAATTCATCCGGCAAGCCGAGCATGTCTGAGAATATTCCAACGACGCCGGCGCCGCAAGAAGAGCCAGGATCTTCAAGATCATCTTTTGCAGCGGTGTCATCGAAGAGTTATCAGGCTGAACCTCGGCCATCGGTGGCCGTACAAGGTCTTGCGTACCGCCGCTGGCGACGTAACTTGTTACCTGGGTCACCGGCAGACCGCAGCTGCGGCAGAACTTCAATTGCTCATTGATCGGCGTAGAACATCGCGGGCAGAACATCACGCGTTCCTCACACAAGCAGCAGCAGGATGTTGTTCTAAGTACTCCCTGATCCCATCAAAGCTACTCGCCATATTGTACCCTTGAATGCGCCAAATCCACGTTCAATCTCAATATTGAACTCACCGAGGATTGAGAGAATTAACTGACTGTGATCGCATTCTTACCTCGCTCTACCACCCGACCTATGATTGTTGCTGAAGGATAGTCCTGTTGAAGCCGCGAGACAAAAGCTCCGCTCGCCTCCTGGGGAATCGAGATGAGCAGACCACCAGCAGTTTGAGGATCAAAGAGCAGGCTGACCATCTCATGCGTCGATTGATCTGGAAAGCACGGCGTTCTCTCCGACGAATTCCCGGTTAAGTTTGCCGCCCCCAGTGACCAATCCGCGGCCGGCCAGTTCCAGAGTACCTTCGATAATTGGAACCGATGATGATTCGATCTCGAACGTGACGCCGCTTGCCTGGGCCATTTCAAGCGCATGCCCCAGCAGTCCGAATCCGGTAACATCCGTACCGCCTTTGACTCCGAATTCCCGCATCACACTCGCGCCCTTATCACCGGCGGTAAGCATGATTCCGAGTGCAGTTGCTGCGATTTCGCTCGAAGCTTTCGCATACTTGATTGCAGTTGAGACAATTCCAGTACCGATGGGCTTTGTCAGCACGAGTACGTCGCCGGCTCGCGCACCTGCGTTGGCGACGATTTTCGATGGATCGATCGTGCCAGTCACCGCGTAGCCGAACATTATCTGATCATTGTCTACACTATGACCGCCAAGAAGCGAGACGTTGTGCTCAGTCAGAACTGCAAGCCCGCCTCGCATGATCTCGGTAAGAATCGCGTAGTCGACGCCTTTCTTGGGGAAACACGTAATCGCCAGTGCGGTGATGGGTGTGCCTCCCATCGCCCAGACGTCGTTGATTGAATTGAGAGCGGCGATGCGACCGTAGTCGAAAGGATCGTCAACGATTGGCGTAAAGAAATCTACAGTTTGAACCAGAGCAAGGTCATCGCGCAGACGATAGACCCCTGCGTCGTCGGCGTTCTGATAGCCGAGCAGCAGATTCGGATCTCCCGTTTGTCGTGGTAACCCGCTCAGCACCTGAGCGAGCGCGCCGGGCGCGAGCTTCGACGCTCAGCCAGCGCAGGCTACCATCTCGGTCAGTCGCTTGCTCATATCATTCACGTAAATGCCTGGGAGCGCCGGCCGCCTGGGAGCGCCGGCCTCCCGGCCGGCCACGAGCCGCGAAGCGTGCGAGTCGTGGAACAGTCCTGTGCTGAAGACTCGCACGCTTCGCGGCTCGTGGCCGGCCGGGAGGCCGGCGCTCCCAGGCGGCCGGCGCTCCCAGGCGGTACTCCACGTCTATTGCTCGTTCGTCTTGTTTGCGGTTGCAACCTGAGTTTTCTTCGCGATACCGAGGGCGGCTCTGACCTCACCTTCGATTCTTGCTGTCATCTCTGGATTTTCGCGGAGAGCATTCTTCGAGTTCTCGCGACCCTGGCCGAGCCGCTCTCCCTTGTACGAAAACCATGCCCCGGATTTGTCTATGATCCGCTGCTCAACGCCCAGATCGACCAGTTCGCCCGTACGCGAGATTCCTTCTCCGTACATAATGTCGAATTCCGCTTCCTTGAATGGAGGCGCGAGCTTGTTCTTCACAATCTTTGCCTTCGTGCGATTGCCTGCAACGCGATCCCCATCCTTGATCGAACTGATCCTTCGAATATCAATCCGAACGGATGAGTAAAACTTGAGCGCGCGGCCGCCCGTGGTCGTCTCGGGACTGCCGAACATGACTCCGATCTTTTCGCGAATCTGGTTGATGAAAACCAGGCACGTATTGGACCTGCCCACGACGGCTGTCAGCTTGCGTAATGCCTGCGACATGAGCCGCGCTTGAAGCCCGGGCAACGAGTCACCCATTTCACCTTCAAGCTCTGCCCGTGGCGTCAACGCCGCAACCGAATCGATCACCAGGATATCGACTGCATTTGATCTCACCAGTGCTTCGGTGATCTCGAGAGCCTGCTCACCGGAATCAGGCTGCGAAACCAGCAGATCGTCAATGTTGACTCCGAGCCTTTCGGCATAACCAGCGTCAAGCGCGTGCTCAGCGTCGATGTAGGCAGCCGCTCCGCCGCCGCGTTGCGCTTCGGCAACTATATGAAGCGCGAGCGTTGTCTTACCTGAGCTTTCAGGTCCGAAGATCTCGATGACTCTGCCGCGCGGCACGCCGCCGATTCCGATCGCAGCGTCGATTCCGATGCTTGAAGTTGAGATTACAGGAATGTCATCAACGCGGTGTTCTCCAAGCCGCATGATCGCTCCTTTTCCGAACGCCTTCTCGATCTGCGCTAACGCGGCCTCGATTGCTCGGATCTTTTCGTTCCTCTCGTTCTTTTCGTTCGCCATGAATGCATGCCTTTCAGTTGTAACCGCTCGTTTTGTCCTTAGTTCAACGTGCTCGCAACCCTCCGCTTCCATCGGGGAAGCGATCCTCGACGATCTTTTCGGTATTTGTCTGGCAGGACAACAGGGCAGGGAAGCGCGGGGCTATCGACCATTATTTTCGCGGGTTCTTGCGTGCCGGAAGCGGTGCCAGTGCCACCGAGTTGAGGTCGCGCCACAGAAGCTCGACGAATCTCGATTCTTTCTTCTGCGACTTGCGGCGCCGCGTGAGATTACTCCAACCGGGAGCGGGTGGCTTTGGCAGTTCATCTCCCGCATTTGCCTGGACTGCAACCCTGTAGTGAGAATCGCGCGGATTGACTTCATATGCTGCGCGAAAATGTTCAAGTGCCTCATTCGTTCGATTCGATTGCCAGTACAGCCAGCCAAGGCTATAAAGCGCTGCATCGAAGCTGGGATCGAGCCTCACGGCCTTTTGCAGATGCTTCAATGCCCGGTCAGCCTGACCCTGTTCGAAGTAGGCACGACCGACAAGATAGTGCATCTCTGGCGTTGGCCTGAGTGAAAGCGCCCTCTTGAGGTGAGCCAGTGCCTCGGCGATTCTGCCTTCGAGAGCAAGCAGCCGGCCAAGCCCGTAATGCGCTGCAAAAGAGTTGCTGTCGAGCTCGAGCGCCTGTTCGAGATACATCTTGGCCGTCTCGGGTTTCCCTTCGTCTCCGCTCAAAAGCCCGAGAAGCAGCCTCGCGCCAAAATGATCCCCGTCGATCAGAAGTGCACGGTCGAGATAATTCGCGGCTTCCGGCGCCTTCCCCAACTGGAAATAGCTTTCACCAATCGTAAAGACAAGCTCCGGATTATCCGCGTCGAGATCCAGCGCGGACTCGAGCGCGCGCAAACCGCGCCGCACATAGCCGTCACTGATCAGTTGAGTTCCACCCTCGACAAGATTGGCAAAGTCATCACGGCTGGCACCGCGATAGCTTGAGACGATTCGCGCGCACCGCTCGTCGAGGCGTTCGCGCTCGATAGTCTCTTCGTAATGGCGCGCTACACGGATTCGCCATCTCTGCTCGAGGTCGTCATTGTCGACGACGTGCGTCTCACCCAGAATCTCCGTCAACGCTTCAATCATCATGTGATCGTAAAAGCTGCCGGTGGCCTGCTGCTGCGCAAGTTCCAGGAGTTGCTCAAAGCGACTCTGCGCTCGAGTCAAAGCGGCTTCAAGCGCGCTGATCCTCTCAAGCAAATGCTCCTCGAGCGTATGGTCCTGCGAAGCGAGGAGAGCGCCTGCCTGCGGACCCGAGATGACGAGCAGTCTTGTTCCGCAAGCGATACAGTTTTCGCTTTCGATGGGGTTACTGGTCTGGCAACGTTGACAAAATATCATGATGTTAAAACAGTTGAACTCGCGCGCCCGAAGGCAGCCCGATTTGTATCACCTCCACTTTAATTAGCGTTCTATGGCAAGCGCTACAGCATTGCCCCCGCCAAGGCAGAGACTCGCAATACCCTTGCGTACACCTCTGCGCTTCATTTCGTGAATCAATGTCACGAGCACTCGAGCCCCTGAAGCTCCGATCGGATGTCCAAGCGCCACCGCTCCACCATTCGTGTTGACGCGCTCCGGATCGATTCCAAGCTCGCGAACAAGAGCAACCGATTGCGACGAAAAGGCTTCGTTGAGCTCGAACAAATCCACGTCGTCGAGCTTCCATCCCGCCTTCTTCGCAACTTTGCGCACCGCCTCGAGTGGAGCCATCATGACGAGCTTCGGTTCAATTCCTGAAGTCGCCTGCGCCGCTATGCGAGCAAGCGGACTCGCTCTAAGCTCACGCGCGCGATCACTTGATGTGACGACCACGGCCGCTGCGCCATCACTGATCTGCGACGCATTTCCGGCAGTCACGGTTCCCTCGCGCCGAAATGCAGGTTTGAGCTTTGCAAGTCCTTCAATCGATGCATCTGCCCGCGGGCCTTCATCCACACTGAAACGGAGAGCTTCACCTTTCGTTTGCGGCACTTCCACCGGAGTGATCTCTTCGTTGAAGCGGCCCGCCTCGATCGCGGCCAGCGCTTTGCGATGAGACGCGGCTGCGAAAGTATCCTGCTCATTGCGCGAGACCTTGAATTCCTGGGCGACTATCTCTCCCGTTTCGCCCATATGCCAATGATCGAGCGCGCACCAGAGGCCGTCGTGAATCATTGCATCGATGATTTCACCGTTGCCAAGACGGTAGCCTCCACGAGCCTTCGTCAGGAGGTAAGGGGCGTTAGTCATCGATTCCATTCCGCCGGCGACGATCAGCTCTGCATCTCCAACAGCAATCGCCTGCGCCGCGAGCATGACTGACTTGAGCCCTGAACCGCAGACCTTGTTAACTGTGAGTGCCCCCACAGAGTAGGGAATGCCTGCGCCGAGTGCAGCCTGGCGAGCAGGGTTCTGACCGAGGCCCGCCTGAAGGACGCAGCCCATGATGACTTCATCGAACTGATTCGGCTGACTCGGGTCGAGACTGGCGCGTTCGATCGCACTTCTCACAACTATCGAACCGAGTTGAGGCGCGCTGAACGATTTCAGACTTCCCTGAAACTTGCCAATCGGGGTACGAGTGGCGCTGAGAATAACGGCATCTTTCATTTATCAAACTGCTGCAAGAGCACCTCACATGAGCTCACGCTCGCATTTATCACCAATTGATTATAGCGAGAGATGTTCGGAGTTCAAGCTTTAGCTTGCTCTTGCGCTTCTTCATTCATCCCGGCAAGCTGAAGCTTGAACTCCATACAGCGTGTGCTACACTCGGCGCTTGTTTCGATCAGCCATTTGAAAAGAGAAGAGAAGAAAGGTGCTGTCGTTCCTATGCAGGCACTGATCCTCGCGGGTGGTAAAGGAATTCGACTCCGTCCGCTCACGATTCATACACCCAAGCCAATTCTCCCAATCGTCAATCGTCCATTCCTCCTCTATCAGATTGATCTTCTCAAGAGGGGTGGCGCGAATGACATCACGCTTTCACTTTCGTATCAGCCGGGAAAGATTGAAGAGATCATCGGCAACGGCGAGGAGTATGGCGTCCACATTCGTTACACCACGGAGACGGTTCCGCTTGGAACTGCGGGCGCTTACAGGAATCTGAGCGATTATCTGCAATCGACCTCAGTCGTAATTAATGGCGACATTCTCACATCGCTCGACCTCGCCGACGTAATCCGCTTTCACCGGGAAAAGGGCGCGGTGGCGACGATTGTCACTACTCCGGTGGCAGATCCTGCCGGTCTGGGAATCGTCGAATTCGAATCCGATGGCCGGGTCCGCTCATTCAGAGAGAAGCCGCACGCTGATGCGATCGCTCGAAACACAATTAACGCGGGTGTCTATGTCTTCGAACCCGGCCTTCTGGAATTGATCCCAGGTGATCGAGCATACTCTTTTGAAGAGGACTTGTTTCCCGCGCTCGTTGAAGCGAATGAGAGATTCTACGCGTATGTGTGGGAAGGGTACTGGCTGGATATCGGGATACCGTCGCGTTATCTTCAGGGAAACCTGGATGTCCTTAGCGGACGCATTCAGGGGAGTCCTGTGAGGGATGTATCGGTGTTGACGAGTGATGAGTCAGAACGATTCGAGTTCATTGGCGACGGAGAACCGCCGCGGATCGATGCGATTTCGTACATCGATCAGAGCTGCACGATCAAAGCCGGAAGTGACATCGCGGCTTCAGTTTTGGGACCAAACTGCTTTGTCGAAGAGAAAGGACACATCGAGAACTCGGTGGTTCTTTCGGGCGCGAGGATCGGCGCCTTCGCGGTCGTTCGTAACTCAGTCATAGGCAGGGGAGCGATTGTCGGCAGGAACGCGACAGTCGACGGCGCTGTCCTCGGTGACAAGTCATCGCTCACCGACTACACCAACATCTGAACCCCGGACGGACTATGGCAACGATCAAGTTTGGAACAGATGGCTGGCGCGCTCGTATTGCCGAGGACTTCACGTACGCAAATGTGGAAGTCGTGACGCAGGCAGTCGCTGAATACATCAAGTCAAAGAACGCGTCGGGTCCCTGGAGAGTGCTTGTCGGTTATGACCGTCGGTTTGCTTCCGAGTGGTTTGCTGCGCGCACCGCTGAGGTGCTCGCAGGCAATGGAATCGCTGCCGATCTTCTGAATGGCGATGCGCCCACTCCCCTGATTTCATTCGACGTCAAGCGTCGCAATCTTGACGGCGGTGTCGTCATCACCGCCTCGCACAATCCGCCCGATTTCAATGGATACAAGTTCAAAGCGCCTTACGGTGGTGCCGCCACCCCGAAGATTACCGGCGAAATCGAAAGTTTTCTTAACGCACAACCAGTCAAGAGAACTCTCTTCGAGCAGGGTCAGCGCGAGGGTCTGATATCGGTCATCGAACAGAGTGGCGACTATCGACACCAGCTTGAATCGCTTGTCGATTTAGACCGTCTCAAGTCAGTAAAGGCTTTGGTGATAGCTGATCCTATGTACGGCACGGGAGGACGCTGGATCGAGAACATACTGTCAGGCGGGAAACTGCGCGTAGAGACGATTCGCGCAGATCGTGATCCGCTCTTCGGAGGTGTCTTCCCTGAACCAATGCCGCAGCATCTGGCGGCCCTGCGGGAAGCGATTCACGCGCGCGGCGCCCTGATCGGGTTGGTAACCGATGGTGATGCTGACCGCATTGGAGCGATGAATGAACGCGGCGAGTATATCAACACGCATCAGATCCTATGCATACTGCTGCTGCATCTGGTAAGGAATCGCGGTCAGAAGGGATCAGTAGCGCGCACGTTCTCGCAATCAGTGCTCGTGCGGAGGATCGCTGAATCGTACGGATTGAGGCTCTTCGAGACCCCCGTAGGGTTCAAGTATATCGGCGATCTGATGCTAGATCCGGCAAATGATTTTCTGATCGGCGGCGAAGAATCGGGAGGAATCGGAGTTCGCGGCCACATTCCGGAACGCGATGGAATTCTCAACGCACTGCTCCTGCTGGAAGCAGTATTGAGCGCCGGCAAGCCACCGTCCGAGATCGTGAAAGACCTGTGGCGCGAGTTCGGTGAGTTTCACTTTGAGCGCCGCGACCTTCATGTGCCAATCGAGAAGGGTGCGCGCCTGGTGTCACAATTAAACGAGAAGCCACCGCGCCAATTCGCAGGTCAGGACGTTGATCATATCGAGACTCTGGATGGCACAAAGCTCGTTTTTTCTGACGAAAGCTGGATTCTTTTCCGCCAGTCCGGCACCGAGCCACTGCTCAGGATTTACTGCGAAGCGACATCGGAAGTGAAGATGACAACGCTCATGGACGAAGGCGAGCGAATGGCTCGAGTTTAAGTATGTACGTTGTACCGCCTTTAGGCGGAATCGTCCGATCGAGGATTTCACGATTCCGCCTTGAAGGCGGTACAACATACTCTACTTCATATATGCCGGAGCTTCCCGAAGTCGAAATAATCGTACGTCATCTGCGTGAGCTTCTGACGGGAAGATCGATCGTTCGCGCTCAACTCCTCAGACCGAGACTCGCGCCTGATATCTCGCCCGGTCATTTGCGATCAACCTCAAGGGTGCCCGCGTCGACGACGTCTCAAGACGTGGCAAGAACATTCTCACGCGATTCGATAATGGCCGCACTCTCGTCACTCACCTGCGGATGAGTGGTCGATTTCTACTAGTAGATGAGCGAGCGAGTCTGGCCCCGCACACTCACGCCATTTTCTGGCTCGATAATGGAAAGAAGCTTTTCTTCACCGATCAACGTCACTTTGGCTGGATGACCGTTGTCAAGACGGCGGCAGAGCGTGATACGCATGGTCTCAGCAAACTTGGCTGGGAACCACTTGCGAGCGATTTCACTCCTGAATTGCTGCATGCAACGCTTCGCAGTAGTGGGCGGGCAATTAAGCTTTTTTTGCTCGACCAGACCAAGGTTACGGGCCTTGGTAACATCTATGTGGCTGAAGCCCTGTTCCGCGCGGGAATTGCACCTCAGGCGCGGGCGCGCACGATTTCGCGACCGAAGGCGCTGCGATTGCGTGACGCGATCGTCGAAGTGTTAACTGAAGCAATAGGCAAGGGAAGCACTCTCAACGCAGACCCGCTCGACGGAGGCGCAACCTACGTTGGCGGCGAGTTCGAGAGTTACTGGCGCGTCTACGATCGCGAAGGAGAACCATGCCTTGTGTGCCTGACTCCCATCAAACGCACCGTTCAGGGCCAACGCTCAACCTACTACTGTCCACGCTGCCAGCGCAGGTGAGAACAAGAGGCGAGCGGGTATTCGTATGAGTGCTGAGTGCTGAGTGCTGAGTGCTGAGTGCTGAGTGCTGAGTGCTTATAGTCAGTTGATGTGTCTGATGCTGGCATCTTTCGCAAGCTAAAGCTTGAACTCAATGACCATTGCTCAGAGCACTAGCACTCACATTGACATCGTATAATGTGATACAGATGCGTAATCGCCCTTCGTCACATCTGCTTTTGCTCGCGGTTGCTGCCGCTCTCAGTCTGATTGGATATCTGGCGATCTGGCGGTCCGGTGTTCTTCGCGGGTTTTCTCCGTCACTGCTGCTTGCGTTTCGCGATCTTGTCCTTTTTATTCCGGTTGCATTTCTGATCGTATGGCTGGCCAGACGCAAACGATTCAAAGGCGATTTCACATTGCTCTCGATTGCGGTCGTCCTGTTCACAGTAGGCCAGATAGTGCAGTACCGTCTGTTTACTGACCCTGAATACAGTACGCGCCAGAAGACGGCTGCAAGGGCTGAGAAGACAAACACACTCCGGCAGCGATATGTCAACGATTACTATGACGCGGAGAAGAAGAGCGCGCTTTTTGGTGATCCCAACTATCGCATTCCCCTGGATGCAGAGCGCGAAGATTCGCCTACTTACTGGACTCTTAGCCGGGCTCTTACGTCTTCGTCGACGTGGATTCCGATTGTCGGACTCTGTTTTCTTGCATTCGCATTCAATATGCTTCGCCGCGACGACGTCCTCCTATGGCTTCAGCGGCACAGCCTGCTGATAGCAGTGGTGAGCGCGATACCGTTTGCGGTGGTTGCAATACTGTACTCGAGCGGAGGAAAGTTTCTTGGTCGCACCACACCCTGGGAGCCTGTCAAGGTCAGCTTTCTGGTTGGATATGCTGGAATCCTTGCCGATCAGTATCGCAACCTCTCGCTAACGCGATGGGGTATTCCGCGGCTGCGTTTCCTGATTCCTTTTCTCATCATATCTCTGCTGCCTCTGGTTCCTTTCTTTGCGCTTGCGGATTTCGGACAAATGCTGGTCTTTTTCGGTGTTTTCCTCACACTCTATCTGGTTGCGGTGAAGCGTCTGACTCAGGTAGCGATTGCAGGAGTCGCTACGATGGTGCTGCTGGGCGCGGCAATTCTGCTGATCGGATCAATAAAGACAGCAGGAGATATCGCGAACGCCGAAACGAAGGTTTCAGTGATCGACACGCTGAAGACGGTGCCAAGTCGCGGAATCCCTCGTCGCGTTCATCAGCGTTTCTATCTTTGGACGAGTCTGGGAACGGCGCCAGACCCCGAGAACGCATGGTGGTGGCGTCCTGACGCTGATGCAGCCGAGAGCCGAGGACTGTCAAACGATGACGCGTGGTACAATTCCTACGCGTTTCAGCCATCGCAGGCCTTGTTCGGAGTGGCTGATGGCAGATTTCTCGGGAGGGGCCTCGGGCGCGGCTTCCCGGAGATAGTACCGATCGCCGATTCAGATTTTGTCTTTGCGGCGCTGGCAGAGGAGACGGGATTGATTGGTGGAATAATCGTTGTCATCGGATTCATTCTTCTCGTCAGTGTCGGGCTGCGAGTGGCGATCGAAGCGCGCGACAGCTTTACGAAGCTGCTCGCAGCGGGAATAACGACGGCGTTGGGTCTTCAGGCTTTGGTCAATATCGGTGGCGTTCTGCGGATGATCCCGATGACCGGAATTACACTGCCATTTGTAAGCCACGGAGGGTGGTCACTGATAACGAGCTACACGATGCTTGGAATGCTGCTTGCCATTTCGCACAGGAATGCGACGATCGCTGGTTCCACCTCGCCTGACAGGGTCGGCCAGGGATGAAGCTGACGGTTGGTACCATTACAGATCGTGGTTTGAATCCCAGAAGAGTCGCGAACGAAGATCAGCTCTTTGTGCTCGAGAGTCGCGGGCTCTTCCTGGTCGCCGACGGAGTCGGTGGAAGGCGAGGCGGCCAGGTCGCAAGTCATACGGTTGTCGACGTCTTTTCGGAAGCATTTAAATCCACAAAAGATGAAGTCACGATAGAAGCGCTTAATGATGCGATCGTCGAGTGCAACCGGCGCATTTTCGATTCATCCTCGAAGTCGGCGGAGCTCGAGGGAATGGCGACTACAGTAGCCGTTCTCGCCATCCGGGAACGACCGGAATCATTGGTCATGTCGGCGATAGTCGTGTCTATCGATTCGCCTCGGGTGAGCTTATTTGTGAAACTGAGGATCACAGCGAGGTCTTTGAGGCGGTTCGAGCGGGTCAGCTGACGCTTGCCATGGCTGCACACGATCCGCGCCGAAATGTCTTGACCCGTGCGATCGGCGTCGAATCGGAGGTGGAAGCCGATCTCAAATCACTGACGCTCGCAGAAGGCAACCGCTTTCTTCTGTGCAGCGATGGAATTACACGGCACATTACTGAAAGCGAGATCGAAGGGTTTCTTCAGTCTGATCAACATCCTCGTGCCTTGTGTCTCGCTTTCAAGGATCTTTGCTATAAGCGCGGGGCCGAAGACAATCTGACGGCAATCGTCGTCGATGTGGGAAAGCGCAAGTATGCAACCGAGCAGAAGAAGCTCGGTGAGGTTATTGCGCCGCCCGATGGTTCGCGGTTCCGGATCGATGTGTCAAAGCCTCAGCGTGTGGCCACCGCCGGAGAAGTTGTCGCAGAGCCAGCGCCTGAACCTGAGCCCGACGACCGCGGTACGGGAAAGGGAACGAGCCAACCAGCGTCAAGCGGAAGTGGAGCGAGCTTTTCGTGGTTGATCGTTGCGCTGCTCTCGATTGCACTGATTGCTGGCGGCGCCTGGCTTCGGCCGGATGTCGCAAGATCGGTGCTCGAATCACTTGGAATAACGGTATTCACAGAGCAGCCGGTCGCGGTCGCTGCAGATAACGACCCGAATCTTGCTGCCGTCAAAGTTCTCGTCGCTGATGGCCGTTACGACACGGCGCGCGATCAACTTTTGCTAGATGTTGAACGAGAAGCCGGAAAACGCGCAATATCGAATGTGGCTTGGGCGCACATATGTCGAGCTAAAGAAGTTATCCGGATGCGATACGCGAGTTGAATGAGTCGATTCGGCTGGACGGTGGAACAAAGGAATCCTTTGAGTACCTGGCGCAGGCATTCGATGGGACCGGAGATCGCGAGAAGGCGAAGGAGGCTCGACGTAACGCGTTGTTGAAGCAGTGAAAGGGATTTTCCTGGACAACACAAGATAGCGATGCCTGAATTGAGGCTTGAAAACAGTCTGGTAGACGAGCGTTACGAAGTCCGCGAGCGGCTGGGCCTTGGTAGCTACGCCGAGATCTTCGTTGCGAGCGATCGGCACGATGGTGGCAGCGAAGTGGTTCTCAAGGCGCTCAATACCAGTCTTCAGGGGACTCCTGACGTAGACCTCGAGCGTACGCTCGTCGACAATTTTCAGAATGAGGCAATTGCGCTCGACACGGTTCGTCATCCGAATGTGATCCTGCGGCTTGGGCACGGATCTGCAGCCGATCTGAGGGGAGTACCATTCCACTACCTTGCACTCGAGTACATGTCAGGCGGCGATCTTCTGCATCTGTGCAAGACGCGCGAGGCGAGTTCACTCAAATTGCCGGAGGCGCTCTTCTATTTTCGACAGGTGTGCGAAGCGCTCGCCTATGCGCACGAAAAAGGCATCATCCATCGCGATCTGAAGCCGAACAATCTTCTTCTTAGTGCAGATCGATTGACGCTCAAAATAGCTGACTTTGGTGTCGCAAAAATCAGTTCATCAGAGCATACCGAGATCACGCGAGTCGGTGCGGGCGTTTATGCTCCTCCTGAACACCATCCGGATGAACCCGACCGCGGGCCCGGAATCGTGCAGGACCGATTGACTGCGGCTGCAGATATCTACTCACTGGCCAAGAGTTTCTATACGGTTGTTTGCGGTCGCCCGCCGAGCCAGTTCGTGCGCAGTCGCATCACATCGCTTGCGCCGCGAGTGTCGAACGAGCTGTGGGCAGGTCCGCTGATCGAAGTGCTGGGCCGGGCGACGGCTAACTCCGCGAGCCAACGCTATGGTTCAGTCATCGAATTCTGGAGCGACCTCGCTAACGTCGCCGCTCGCAGTCTTCCGTCAGAAGAGATCGAGACTCAGGTCCGGCCGCGGTTGAAAATCAGTCCCGGTGAAGTTCCGGACTCCCCGGAACAGCCTGTTTTTGAGCACGTACTGGCAAGCTCACGAGTAAACGTTCAGGTCGGCTCTGGTGCCATTCGTCGCAACCCCGCATCGATCCCCGAGCCTCGCCAGCGCCAGGCACGCATCATCGTGCCAGTTTCGCGCCCGGTTTCCGCGGATTCCGCGCCGGCGGTGGCGCACCCGGCGACGCCTGCCTCAGGCCCAGACTCCGCAAGCGAAGGAAAACACTGAGTGGACGGTTCCGCAGTGGAATGTCCGAGAAAGCTTTTCGGCGAAACTGAGAAAACGGTTATTCATTATCCTGCTCGTTGCGGCGTTTCTTGGACTCCTCGCGAGCGTCTTCCACTTCTCGAGTGTCAAGGGATCTCCGACTGAAGTCGAGGTCGTCTCACTCAATCTCAACGTCAGATCCGGACCGAGCAACCAGTACTCAATTCTGGGAACAATTTCAAAAGGAAGTCGTCATCGAGTAGTGGGGAATGCTGACAATGGGTGGCTCAGAATTGAGGTCAGCCAGTGGAACGAATCGTTTCCGCACGATTTGACGGAGAGGAACGGCTGGGTTAGCGGTAGCGGCGAATATGTTAGTATAGTCACGCGTCGCATGTGGTGAGTGTCGGGAGCAGTGATGGTGAATCTTTCAAATCTTATCGGCGATTTCAAAAAATGGCTTGATGGCGACGAGGCTGTTGCAATCGAGAGCGAAACGCCTCCTGCACGGCGCGAGTGGGAGGAGTTTCTGATCTCTCTGGCACGCGAAGTTGAAGCCGTGATGCAACGCGAAATGTTCACACCTCCCGGCGGACCGACCTACATTCCCCCTGAATATCTTGTGTTTCTCAGTCGTGAGGATGACGCGCAATGGCAGGGAGCCAAGCGCGAAGGGCTCGAACGCGGCCTCAATCATGTTTTATCGCAGCATGTGAGTGAATTGATTGGCGATGATGATGTTCAGACGCGAAGTCTCGCAATTGAGCTGCGCATCGATGGCTCGCTCGAAAAGGGGAGTTTCCGCGTACAGCCTGTATGGGATATTGCATCACCAAAGACGGAAGTTCGTCCTCGAAAGCCGTCAGTTTCAGAATCCCAGCCTGAAATCGAAGCAGATCGGGGATGCCGCGGACAGTGACGCCACCATCGTTCGACCACGAGCACCTCTTTTCTCAGTCGTTGTCAGTCGTGATGGAGGAGCCACTGAGACCAGGGATTTCTATCAGCAAAGGATCACGATCGGTCGTGGATCAAAGGATTTCGCCGTTGATCTGAAGCTGGAAGGGGATCTCGAAATCAGCCGTAAACAGGCAACTGTCGAGAAACTCGAGGAAGGATTCGCAGTCGTTTGCGATGGCCGCAATCCGGTCGAAGTTGGAGGGCGCGAACTGCAGCAGGGAGATCGCGTCGAGCTTGGTGCCGGCGAGACATTCTCAATCGGTCCGTTTGAGCTCAAGCTGACTTCGCGATCGCAAAACGATGGCGAAGTGTCTCGCCCACAACGAGAATAGTTCACCTCGGCACTGACGGTAAGTACCAGCGAATCCCTCAGATTACTTTCAAAGGAAGAGCGGGCATGGATTTAATGCGGAGAATGGCATTTGCGCTGCTGGTGATATTCCTTCTGACGGGCCATCCGTCGGCGAGCATTCAGAAACCGGAAGAGATTGCCAAAAGGCGTGCGTTCGGCATGCTGGTCGAACGGCTTTCTGAGAGAGCGGGTTATTTCGGCTCAGATAATCTGGTTTCGAACGAACTCTCATACCAGCACGTACTCGGCAAGCTGGACCGGATGAATATCAGCGGTGGAGCGTTCCTCGGTGTCGGTCCGGATCAGAGCTTCACATACATCGCGCGTCTCAAACCGCGCATCGCGTTCATGATCGATATCCGCCGCGACTGCCTGCTGCAACACCTGTTATTCAAGGCCGTCTTTGTCATGTCGCGGAATCGCATCGAGTACATGTCACTGCTCATGGGAAGACCGATCCCCAAGGACTCGAAGAAGTGGAATGGAAAAACAATCGGCGAGCTGGCTGACTATATCGATCGCACACCGGGAGATGAGAAGCTGATCGAAAGGACACGCGCCGAAGTGCGGCGTCGCGTTCTGTCATTTGGAGTTTCGCTTTCAGAGCGTGATCTGGAAACGGTCGACGAAATCTACCGCGCTTTCAGCACGGCGGGCCTCGAGGTCAGGTACACGATACGCGACCGGCCAACCGGAAGATTCTTTCCAGCTTACCGGGAACTTCTGCTCGAGAAGGACCTCGATGGCAAGCAATGCAACTTCCTGGCATCTGAGAGCGATTTCCAGTTTCTGAGGCAGATGCAGGAACGAGATCTGATCATCCCGATCACCGGCGACCTGTCAGGCCCCAAGGCAATCCGGGCAGTCGGAGAGTACCTTCGCAAAACAGGAGAGACAGTCTCGACATTCTACGTATCGAACGTCGAGTTTTATCTTGTCCGAAACGGAAGCTTTGATCGCTTTGTCGATAATCTTCGCTTTCTGCCGATTGATGAAAAGAGCCTCCTCATCAGAAGTTATTTCAACTACGCGTACTACACTTCACAGCACCCGCAGACAATAGACAACTATTTCAGTGTCCAGTTGCTGCAGACTCTCGACAGTCTGATTCGCGATCAGAACGCGGGCGGATACGAAAACTACTATGACCTCGTAACCCGCCGAAGCATCGAGCTGAGGCCGGCAACGCCTTGAAGAGGGGTCAGGGGCCAGGGGTCAGGGGTCAGTTTGAGTTCAAGCTTTAGCTTGTGGTTGGAACGACTGAAGACCACAAGCTAAAGCTTAAACTCAAACCCTGACCCGACTGCCCGACCCCTGACCCCCGACCCCCTTCTTCTGCTATCATCCCTGCCGTGACCAAGCCGTTTCAGGTTCTGCTAGTCGAAGACAATGCGCTTGATACACAAATCGTCAAAGCGCTGATTCTCACTTCGAAGGGTGAATTTGAATGTAAAGCTACCGGCACTCTGGCGGGTGCGCTGAAGTGTATCGCCGCCTCCCGTTTTGACGCTATTCTCCTGGATTTCAATCTTCCCGATTGTGACGGCCTCGAAACATTTCTGAAGCTCGAGAAGTACGCCACAGAAGTAGCAATTATCCCTCTGACTGCAACCGATGACGATCGCCTTGCTATCGAAGCAGTCAGGCGCGGGGCGCAGGACTATCTTGTTAAGGGCGCCGTGACCGGGCCATTGCTTCTTCGCTCACTTCGATATGCCATTGAACGAAAGCAGATCCGGGCAGGCGCTCAGGCGGTCACGCGACGAGCTTGAGATTCGAGTAGCTGAACGGACGGCTGAGCTGAGAGCGCTTTCGCACCGGCTCGTCGAAGCTCAGGAAACAGAACGACGTAAAATAGCGCACGAGCTTCATGACGAAGTGGGACAGGCTTTGACTGGCCTCAAACTTGTTCTTGGAACAGCAGTCCGCCAGTCCGATGAGAAACGGCTCGAAAGTCTGGTCCAGGCGCAGAATATGCTGAGCGATCTAATGGGGCGAGTTCGCGATCTTTCGCTCGACCTTCGACCAAGCGTGCTTGACGATCTGGGAGTCCTTCACGCGCTACTCTGGCACATCGAGCGATATTCAAAGCAAACGGGTGTTCAGGTAGACTTCACTCATGAGGGTCTCGATGGCCGCAGATTTCGAAGCGAGATCGAGACAAGCGCCTTTCGAATAGTGCAGGAAGCACTCACAAATGTGGCGCGATACGCAGCGGTTGATCGCGTTGATCTCGATGCTCGGGTGGAAGGCGGACTCCTGACAATACAGATCAAGGATCAGGGAGCCGGGTTCGATGTCGATGTCGCGCTCGCTGCGCACCGATCGATCGGTCTCGCAGGAATGCGAGAGCGAGCCGGACTCCTCTATGGATCACTGACAATCGATTCATCTCCCGGTAAGGGAACCGCAGTTACTGCGCGCCTTCCGCTTGATCTCGTCGAACGAGGCTAAGCTCGAATGATAACCATCGTTCTCGCCGATGATCATCACATCGTTCGTCAGGGACTTAAAGCACTCCTTGAAACAGAGACCGGGTTTCGGCTTGTTGGTGAAACTGGCGATGGTCTGGAGGCGGTGAGAATTGTCGAGCGACTTCAGCCTCGGGTGTTGGTGTGCGACCTCATGATGCCAGGCCTGAACGGCCTCGAGGTTACCAGACAGGTGACGCACAAAACGAGGACGCGCGTCGTGATTCTATCGATGCATGCGAGCGATGCTTATGTTTCAGAAGCATTGAAGAACGGTGCCAGGGGATATGTGCTCAAGGATTCGCAGTCTTCCGAACTTGTGCGCGCGATTCGCGAGGTAGCGGCGGGCCGCCGCTACCTCAGTCACCCTCTCTCCGAGCGCGAGATCGAGCGTTACAACCAGAAATCGCAGAGTGGACATACCGATCCATTTGATTCGCTGACAGGACGTGAGCGCGAGGTGCTGCAACTTGCAGCCGAGGGACTCACAAATGTTCAGATATCTGAACGGCTTTTTATCAGTCCGAGGACGACTGAGACTCATCGTGCAAATCTGATGCGCAAACTCTTCCTTCAGAACCAGAGCGAACTAATACGCTACGCAGTCAAGCGCGGCATTATCACAGTCGATGGATAAGAAAGGTGCTGAGGTGCTGAGTATGGGGTTTGAGTTCAAGCTTTAGCTTGGGGTTGCATTCCGCAGATCATGCAGGTCTCAGAATGCAACCACAAGCTAAAGCTTGAACTCAAACCCCTTACTCAGCACTAGCACTCAGCACTCAAACTGGATTGATCGATTGAGTGGGCTCTACTGTCTGCTCTCGCTCTGCCGCCGTTGCTTCCTCACCTCGCCACGGTAGAGAAACCGTGAATGTGCTGCCACGGCCGACTTCACTTTGAACGCTGACGGTCCCGCCGTGCGCCTCAACGATATGTTTGACGAGTGAGAGACCGAGGCCGCTGCCTTTTACGTCGTGAACCAGCCCGGTGCTTACGCGATGAAATCGCTCAAAGATCTTCTCGCGCTCTCCGGCGGGAATTCCAACACCAAAGTCGGTCACTGAAATAGTTGCAAACTCAAACCTTCGTGCGATTTGAATGATGATATCGCGTGATGTGCCGGAGTATTTCACCGCATTATCGAGCAGGTTGACGATTACCTGTCCGATCGCTTCGGAATCGATTATCACCGGCGGCAACGGGCTGCTGCTCGATTCGACCTTGACGTTGAAATGATCCTGCTGCAGCCGCACATCAAAGGTCTTGATCGCATCCAGAACTACTTCTGTTACGTCAGCCTGCTGGAAGCGGTAAGTCTTCTGTCCGGACTCGATCCGCGAAAAGTCCAGAATATTGTTGATTAGCTGCGTCAGCCGGCGGCTCTCGGTTTCGATGTACTCGCCATACTCTCTGACTTTCGTCTGATCTCGTACTCTTCCCAGCCGCTGGAGCTCGCCAAAGACGCGAATCGATGAAAGCGGCGTGCGCAATTCGTGCGAGACGTTCGAGACGAAATCGGTCTTCATCTGCGAGAGCTTCATCTCACGCGAAGCGGCGCGCAGCGCGTAGATGATCGCACCAATGATGATGCCGGTCATGAGAAGCGTCAGGGAAAGGTTGTTCAGCAGATATCGCTGTCCAATTACTTCCTGAGTCGCTCCGAGGGATTTGATGCCGACATACCAACGCGGAAAGACGAAAGATAGCGGTACTTTCAAATCCGCGTTGGCGACAGTCATTGGTTTCGTTGATGCTACGACATTGCCACCGTCGTCGAATGCCGCCAGAGCGAGGTCCGGATCGTCGCGCGTAAAGTACGCGCGTCCACCTTCAGCTAGTGCCTGAGGCAACAGCTTTTCACGGAAATACGCTTTGTCAATCACCAGTCCGGCGATGCCGATGAGATGCGAATGCTCGTTCGTTACTGGTTTGAGAATGATCGGATTCTCAGGGTCGCTTTCGGCAAAGTGAAACTCTGTGCCGTTTACTGTCAGTCCGGGTGCCTTCTCAGACTTTCCGTAAGAAGCCTGCATATTTCGCCAGAGAAGCGTCATCCAGGGTGCGCCGGCAGCAAACGCCGCCCAGCCTTCCTGTGGCGGTGAGCCGTCCAGCATGATTCCGGTTGCGGTGTCGTACATGGCCAGAATCCGCAAACCCTTGGGCATCCAAAGAGTCAATATAAAGTACTTCTTGACACCCTCTTTGTCCTTCTTCTCGAAGTGAGCCTTGACCGCTTCATCCAACGCATCCGATGTCATCGACTTGTCGATCAAATCCGACCGGAAGAGTGCCGGAGACAGATCATCGAATGCGTGCTTTGCCTTTGAGAGGTAGAACTCCTGTATCTTGTCGTCCACAAGCGCCAGACGCTTGGTGATCGCCACTCTCTGCGCCGCAGGCAGCGCCTCGCCGAGCTTCTGCAGCGAGCGATACTGAACGAGCAGATTCACGAGCAACGCGACCACAATGATCGCGACGCCGATCCAGACAACATGTCTTTTAAGAAAGCTTATCCAGTTCATCCCGATAAGTTTAGCACGCCACGCTCTTGCCTCACCTCTCCAGCTGAACGTATGAAACATGAAAATAGTTCAATTGAAGAGGAGAGGAGAGCGCTACTCTTCATAGTTGAGAAAAAGGGTTGAAAACATGCCGCTCGGGAGCGCCAGGCTCTACCTCACGGCGCCTCTTCGTCAAACGCTGCATCTCGGGCGTCTCAAGATTCTCCTTCGTCAGCAATTTGACCCCCGTGTCTATCAGCCGTGCGCGGCTCCTTGCCGTTCAATTTGTCAACGATAGTCTTCACGCCTTCATATCCCATCCGATATGGATCCTGAAGCACCAGCGAATCAAGAGCACCTGCCTTCAAATCCTCGATCAGGTTCGGACTTGAATCGAAGCCTACGAGCACGACTTTCCCCTGCAGATTCTTTTGTTTGATCGCTTGCACGGCTCCAACCGATGATGACTCGTTCGAAGCGAAGATGCCATTCAGGTCGGGATGCGCCGTCAGGATGTCGGTCGCCCTGTCCAGCGATTTCGAGCGGTCCGCGTCTCCGTAAAGAAACTGCACGATCTGAATGCCGGGAAACTTTGCCTGAATCGTCGCCTGGAATCCTTCCTCCCGCTGATCGGTCGAAACCGATCCCTTCTTGACACCGAGAATGGCTATTTGCCCTTTGCCGCCAAGCCGCTCTCCAATCCGCTCGGCTCCCACAACACCGCCCTGACGGTTGTCTGTAGCCACATACGATACGTACTTATCCGTCGAAATGCCCGAATCGAAAATTGTGATCGGAATTCCGGCCTGGTTTGCGCGCTGAACGGCCGGGACCAGCGAGTCCCCGTGCGAAGGAGCGAGAACTATTCCATCAACCCTGCTTGCAATCGCGTCTTCAACGATGTTGATCTGACTGGTGTAGTCGGTCTCCTGTGCCGGTCCTTTCCATCGGATCTCGACACCAAGTTCTTTCCCCGCCGCAAGCGCGCCTGCTTCGACGCTCTTCCAGAAGAAATGAGATACTCCTTTCGGAATCACCGCAATTACTTTCTTTCCATCATTGCTCGCGCGATTGCATCCCGTCGCCGCTCGCCAACACGACTGTGATCGACAGAAGCACCATTCCCGGAAAGAATATTCCGGTCAGCCTTTTCATTATTCCCATTCTTTTCCGCCTTATTGAGATGAGCTTAGAACTGCGACGCCTTTTATGTATCCGTCTTCGGTATGATCCTTCGCAAATGCAGCCGGGACGTCCTCGAGTTGCTTATACAGATTTGTGATTATCCCGGACACCTCGATTGTGCCGCTTTCGACCAGCTCCAACGCACGCCGGTAAATAGTGGGCCGGCCATCAGCGTCAAACCCGCCCGACGCACCTATCGGCGCCACCAGGGTTGGCTCGAGAAACTGAATGTTATTCAGGACACCAAGGTCGACACCATGCTGGCCATGCCCATAGAGCAGCACCGTCGCCTGTTTGCGCAGTAGTCCGGGCATCTCTTTGAATGTCGAAGCAATGCCCGCCGCCTCAATCAGATAATGTACGCGCTCGCCATCGGTAAGTTCGTTCACGCTCGAGACGACATCGTTCGCCCGAGGATCGATCGTTGTAGCGCCGTAGCGTTCAGCAAGGCGCCGCCGCCCGGGATTCGGTTCACTTACCATCAACAACCCTTCGAATCCGATCACCTTTCGCAAATATTGAACGAAGAGCAGACCGGCAGGCCCCGCGCCGAGAACGAGCACGTTTCGAATCTTGTTTTCGCCATCAAACCGATATCTCGATTGAGCCTTCGCGGCCGCGTTTGATGCATGAATAATGCATCCGAGCGGCTCCGACAACGCAGCATGATGAGGCGCAATCCCGCTCGATATCTTCACCGCATTTCGAGCCGGAACCGCAACCATCTCAGCCAGTGCCCCTTGAAGACCGGTTATCCCGTGCTCTGCATATTCTGCACACTGGTGCGAATTACCCGTCGCGCAGTACTCGCACAGCACGGGCTTATTGCGGCTCGAGCAGCTGATTCCCTGGTCCACAAGAACACGATCGCCAATGGCAAGGTCACTGACATTGCGGCCCACCTCAACGATCTCCCCGCAGAATTCGTGTCCAAGGATCTGGGGCGCAACCCTGAGCGGCACAGGTTGGCCGCGCTCATCAGTGTGATAGTTTGCATGTCCCCCGTAAATGTGAAAATCAGTGCCGCACAAACCCACCGCGTCTGTTCGAACAAGAACATCGTTGGGCCCGGGTCGCGGCGCTTCGACGTCGCGGACCTCGAACTTCTGACTGTCATATAGAACCAGTGCTCGCATAATTATGTGTCGATGTCGCTCGTATCAAGTCGTCCTTCATCACGCAGCAGTGCGAAACGATCCATGGTCTCTTTGATGCCAGCCGTATAGGGTGTGTGATTTACCTCTCCCAACAGCCTCTGCAATGCCGTGTCATCAAGCTCATCCGGGATTGCCATCGGCTGATCATCAAAGGTTATCGATCCGCGAGCCCTTGGTGCAAGGTCCTCAATCGCTGAAACAATCTCTGCAATCGAAACCGTGTCTCCATGTAGATTGAAGACGTGAGCGCCATCGATCTTCTTTCGGGCGCAATTGATGAATGCATCGGCGCAGTCTGCGGCGTAAAGAAAATCAGTTCGCCCGCCAAATCGAATGTGAAACGGTCTCGCAAGCACGGCTGCTTTCATGGCTTTTGTCGGGTCTGAAGTAACACCAAAGTCTCGTCCCACACCGTAAACTGTCAAGGGCCGCAACCCTATGCTCGAAATTCCATTATCAAGAAAGTAGACTCGCGCGTTCTCTTCATTGCATCTCTTGAAAGCACCGTAGTGCGATGTAGTGCTAGTGGCCTCGTGCTCACTCGCGGCATGATCCTCAGGCTTTCCGAAGACTGCAGCCGAGCTTGCATAGACGATCTGTTGCACCTGGTTCTTCGTCTTCAATGCTGCATCGAAAACGTTGATTGTGCCAATCACATTGACCATTGCGCCCAGTCTCGGATTGGCGCGGCACGTGGGTACCTGCAGGCCGGCCAGATGAATGACATGCGTCACAGCATCTGCTCGTTAATGACGCGCAGTACCTCGTCAGGATCAGTGATGTCTCCTTCGACGAAGTTAGCGCGCGCGATCTCGTCCTCGTCGATAATCGACCTCAACCGCCGCGGATCCGCGCTGTTGTCAAAAATCACAACACGTGACCGCTCCGCGAGAAGACGCTTGACTACCCAGGCGCCGATGAAACCGTGCGCTCCAGTTACAAGAAAGACTTCAGCCTTCATAAGCTGCGGAATGATAGCGGAAGTAGTGGCCAGTGGCCAGTGGCCGGTGTTTGGAGTTCAAGCTTCAGCTTGTGGTTGGTAGCTATAGAACACGCTAAAGCGTGAACTCGAACCACTGGTCACTGACCACTCAGTAGGTAACTTCCCAGGCAGAGCGATCGCGGAGCAGGGTTGAAAGGAGCATCGTATGCAGGCCGTGCCCTGAACGGCTGGCACGCACGTGGCCCTGAATTGGCAGGCCGCAGAGAGCCAGATCGCCGATGATGTCCAGAATCTTGTGACGTACGAACTCGTCAGCGAACCTGAGGGGTTCAGGATTAAGGATTCCGTCTTTGGTGAGTGCGATCGCATTCTCCAGCGAGCCGCCTCGAGCAAGACCGCTCGAGCGCAGCATTTCGAGCTCATCGGTAAAACCAAACGTCCGCGCAGGCGCAATCAGATCGGCATAGTTTCCATTCGTGAAGCTTACGTCCAGCGTTTGAAGGCCGATCAAAGGATGAGTGAATTCGATCTCGCACGAGATTCGAAAGGTTGAAGCTGGCTCGATAGACATTTTGCGGTTCTTTTCACTCACCTCGACTCGCTTGAGGACGCGAAGATGTGCCCGAGGAGCAGAGAGTTCGACAACGCCCGCGTCGTTGATCAACTCGACCCAGCCCAGACTGCTTCCGTCGAGGATCGGAACCTCGAGCGAATCGACATCGATGAAGACATTATCAACGCCGCATCCACGCAGAGCCGAAAGCAGATGTTCTACAGTCGCGATCATGACTCCCGACTTCATAAGCGTGGTCGCGTAACTCACGTGAGCTACATTGTCGGGTGAAGCCGGAATCTCGAATCCATTGAGATCGGTTCGCCTGAAGAGGTAACCGGTATAAGCCGGAGCGGGATGCACAGAGACGTTTACCGGCGAGGCAGAATGAAGCCCAACCCCACTCGCCGCAAAACGTCTTGAGATCGTAGTCTGTTGAGCCATTCGTGCCGCATTAAAGCAAATAAAGGGCCGACAACGAAGTAAAGAAGTTAGAGGCTTTCAAGAGGAAGTAGTGTTGCAATTGCGCCACAGCCAGAAATTTGAGGTAGTGCAAAGGAGAGATAACGGTAACGGACAGCTTTAGGAGTCCTTACTACCGAGCGTATAATACGCGCACATTCCCAGCCCCGGAGTATCGGTACCAATCAGGAGGTAACGTGATGACTCCGAGAAAAGCGTCTCCGCTGCGTCGCACTTTTCGAGCTCTTGATCCTGCTCGTTGTGCCATCTGGTTGCAGCCGACTCGGAGCAAGATACCTGTGTCGCGCCTGCTGGAGTCGGGCAAACCGATCGAACGCGAGATCGCGGGCGGTCAGTCGCACCTCTATCATATTACCCTCGCTGCGGGCCAATACCTTTTGTAATAGCTGAGCAAAACGGCATTGATCTGGTGATGTCGGCTTTCGGCCCTGATGGCAAAAAGCTGGCCGAAGTGGACAGTCCCAACGGCGCGTACGGTCCCGAGCCGGTCAGGTTGATTGGCGTTGTCGCTGGAGAATACCGGATCGAGGTGAGATCGACGGATAAGCGTGCTCGCAGCAGTGCCATATGTCGTAAGAATTAGCTGCGATGCGGGTCGCGACCGCTGCAAGACGAGTCGTGCGTTTCCGCACAGGCGCTCTTTGTCGAAGGTATGAAACTTCTTCGTACGGCCGGTGATCGCTGCCCGCCGACAGGCGATCGAGAAGTTCGAGGCGGCGATCCCTCTCTGGCGGGCTGGTGGTGCGACGCGCCGAGCGGCCGAGACGATGCACGCCCTCGCCTTTGCATATTCGTCATTGGGTGAGAAGTCGAAGGCTCTCGATAACTATCAGCGCGAGGTGCTGCTCCGGGAGGCCATCGGTGATCGTCGCGGCGAAGGCCAGGTACTCAACGACATCGGTACGATGTACAGCACGCTTGGCGAAACGCGGCAAGCACTCGACCATTTCCGTCGGGCATTGCCGCTGATACGCGAAATAAATGACCGTCACCTTGAAGCGGCGACGCTCAGTAATCTTGGGGGGCTTCACAAGCTGCTCGGCGATCTGCGCCAGGCGAAAGATTACCTCAGTCGAGCGCTCCCACTCCTTCGCTCGGATAACGACATGAAAGGACTGCCACGGCGCTCAACAACCTGGGCCTGGTCGAGAGCGAGTTGGGCGAGCGGCAGCGCGCGCTGGATTACTACAACGAATCTCTCCCGCTGAGCC